>JABCZR010000017.1 GCA_013289585.1 Acidobacteriota bacterium
TCCTGCACGATCTGCCACTTCTCTTCAGGGGATCGATCTACGCGTGGTTTTCTGCCCATGTTGCCTCCTGTTTGGAGGCCCTGATTCTACCTAGATGAGGTGTCCAGTTTTAGAGGGGAGCACTACAGCTCTGTCTGATCCAACCCGCCGGGCGATGATCGAACGACTCTCCCATGGGCCTGCCTCTGTGCATGGATTGACGGAACCGTTTGCACTCTCGCAGCAGATGATTTCAAAACATATTGCCTACCTGGTGCGGGCGCGGATTGTGATCAAGACGAAGCGTGGAAGAGAGAGCGTGTGCACGCTTAGGCCAGAGGCGATAAAGACAGTCAGCGACTGGGCGATTAGCTATCGCCGATTCTGGGAAGAGAGTTTCGACAAGTTGGATGTGGTTGTGAATCAAATGAAAAAAGCGGAGGTCAGAGATGACAAAAAACACGGTTAACGAGAAAGAGCGGATGGTTGTCACTAGAGTGTTTGATGCCCCACGCGCATTGGTTTGGGAGGCGTGGACAAACCCGAAATATGTGATGCAGTGGTGGGGGCCGAAGGGTTTTACTGCGCCTTTTTGCGAGATGGATTTTCGCGTAGGAGGAAAATTTCTCTGTTGCATGAGATCTCCAGATGGGCAGGAGTTCTGGAATGCAGTTGAATACCACGAGATTGTTCCGCACGAGAAGATCGTTTCCTTGATGTACTTCTCGGACTCGAAGGGAAACAGGATTGATCCTGCGCAGCTAGGAATAGAACATGAGGCCATAGAGGGTGCGTACGACGTGACCATCTTTGAGGATCTAGGAAACGGCCAGACAAAACTCACCTTCATTGGAAATGAACCCATGGAGAGCGCGAAAAATAGCGGACAACTAGAGGGTTGGATTCAGATACTCGATAAACTTGCCGCAGTTGTTGCGGGGCTAGCGCAGGCGAAATAAGAAGTTGAAGTTTTGATGATCGTCATGCGCGAGATACAGCTAAGGCTGGCGGCGGAGGCTTGGTTAGAACGGGCCTCTCGTCGCTTGGCCGAACAGTCGCATTTCCGGCTAAGTAACCCTTGGCTCAACTGTTGCCTTCAGGCCAATGCGCTCAGCGACCAATGTTTACCGAACTTAACATTAGTCCTGTGAAACGCGCTTCTGGGAAGTTGGGACGGCAGTCGAAAGTCACTCGGGCGTATGACGTACTCATCGGAGAAGCGATTTCCTCGCAAAATTGGACAGCTGGCTGAAAATCTTGCGTTCCAGATACGTTCCAGTTGGGCGCAATTTCGGCGTATACTGCGTTTTTGGCGGGTCGAGAAATCAATAACTTGAGTGTTTTCAATACGCGTAAATATTCCGCCCCTCCACTATTTTCGGCCGGGTTTCAGGGTTTGTACTTGCAAACCCTGACGTAACAAAGGTTTCAGGGTTTGTACTTACAAACCCTAAGTTACACAACCGATGTTTACACCGTTTCATGATGCAGCTGCTGAACCTGCCATTCGCGGATTCTTGCATCTGCCTCCCCGGCCAAGCGGCAAGGCCATCGTCCTCACGCATGGTGCCGGGGCCAACTGCCAGTCGAAGCTTTTGATCGGAATATCCGACGCGCTCGCCGCCTCCGGTTTCTCCGTGCTTCGTTTTGATTTGCCATTTCGCTCCGAGCGTCCCCACGGGCCACCCTCGCCCGGCAGCGCGGCACGGGACCGCGAGGGTTTGCGCAGGGCCGTCGCGCTGATGAAAGAGAGACAACGTGGGCCGGTATTTCTCGGCGGCCATTCCTATGGCGGGCGGCAATCTTCGATGCTCGTTTCAGAAGATCCTGGGCTCGTCGATGGTTTGCTGCTTCTCTCTTACCCCCTGCATCCGCCCAAGAAACCTGATCAGCTTCGCACTGCCCACCTCTCGAAGTTGAACAAGCCCGCTTTTTTCGTCCACGGCACACGCGATCCTTTCGGAACAATCCCCGAAATGAAATCCGCCCTGAAACTGGTCCCTGCCCCGCACGCCCTCCTCGAGGTCGACGGCGCAGGCCACGACCTTCTTGCCAAGAAGACTCTTGGCGAATTGCCCGCCAGTGTTGTTAGCGAGTTTTGCAGCTTCCTCAACAAGTCCGCTGCGCGAGTATTTCTTTGAACTTCCAGCCTCAAGTCCCAAATCGCACTGCGGCGCGGGCTTTCGCTTTTGCGGCTTCTTCTTCGCGGTTTTTCGGCGGTGCGACCGTTTCAAGGGAATGAATCAAACGCGTTGATACTTTTGCGATCTCCTCGATCGCGGCTTGAAACGCCTCTTCGTTGGCCTTCGACGGCTTGTTGAAACCCGTGATTTTTCGCACGAACTGGAGAGAGGCTGCGCGCACCTCTTCGGGAGTGACGGGCGGATCAAAATTGAAGAGCGTTCTGATATTCCTGCACATGGGCTTTGGCCTCAGAAAGATTTTAGCGAACGAGGATTAGGTTGTGCCAGCGGATTTCATTCTGGAAGAAGCGAGGCGCTGTCGCGCGTATCCGCACCAGGGGCTTGCAGGATCGAGAGTGACATACGCTTGCCAATGCCGCTGCGCTTCGTTCTGCGCGCCCAGCTTTTCGCAAACAAACGCCAGATTGTAGTGAGCATCTGGATAGCCGGGATCCAGCCGCACCGCATTGCGGAGGTGCAACCGTGCCGCTTCGAGTCTGCCGACTTCTTCGAGAACACTGCCCAGATTGAAATGGGCCAAAGCATTCTCAGGATCGACTTGCAAAGCGCGCATGAAATACTCGGCCGCTTTTTTCAGATTCCCCTCTTCGTAGCAAAGCGTTCCACAATTGAGCAACGCATCGACTTTCTGCGGATCTAGGCTCAAAGCATGATCGTACGCTTCGATCGCTTCGGCCCTGCTGCTTTCTTCCGCTTCATACTCCAGTGCCGTGGCCAGCCAATCATCTGCATTAGGTCCGGTCATTACGCGCACTTTTTCGCCAAGCTCTCGCGTTTCAAAATTCAAAACGAATTGGCCCGACAGCGGTTCCAAGCGCGCGCCTTCACTTTCCACGACAACGTCTCCACCGTCGGAGAGGACTCGTAGCTCGGACAAGGGCACGTGAACGTGGGCAAGTTTTTCGCGAAGCGCGGCTAGGGCCCGGCGCAAACGGTTGGCGGGCACTCCTTCTTCGATCAATTGTTTTACGGTGCGCAGGCCAATCAGATCCCGGAAATCGTAGTAGCGGTCTCCAAGCTCTTTTCGGGGAGAAACGAGGCGCAATCGGTCCCAATACTCCAGCTGTTTCCCGGTAAGACCCAGAACGCGCTGAACGTCCTCTGAGCTGAATCTGTCCTTGGCGCTCATCAAAGATTAACTGACTGCCTTTTTCCCTGCTTTCTTCTGCATCGTCGCAACTGGTTGCAACGCTCGCGTGGGAGGCTTCTTTCCGGTGGCCGCTTGCCCTGCGGGCACGGATGCCGCGGCCGGCGCTTGTTTCTCAGCGAGGCTCTTTTTGAGCGCTTCCATCAAATCAATCACCGGAGCCATGTGCGGCTGAGCAACCTCTGTTACTTCCTGACCCTTGAGCTTGGCGGCGATCATCGTGCGAACATTTTCCTGATACTCGTCGCGATATTTCTGCGGTTCGAAAGGCGCCGCGAGGCTTTCAATGAGCTGGCGCGCGAGTTTCTTTTCCTGATCTTTCACTTCGATTTTATCAGTGGAAACGGACTCGGCCGCACGAATTTCATTCGAATAAAACATGGTGTGCAGCGTCATGCCCTGGGTTCCGGGTCGCACAATCACAATGTGCTCCCGCTGGTGCATGGTAAGTTTTGCGATGGCCCCGTAACCCGATTCTTTCATCGCCTTCATAAGCAGCTGAAAGGCCTTTGCTCCGGCATCTTCCGGCGCCAGGTAATAAGAGGCGTCGAAATAGAGCGGATCCATCTCGTCCAGCTTCACGAACTCCAGAATCTCCATGACCTTGGCGGAAGAAGGCTCAATCTTGTCGAGCTCGTCTTCGTTGAACAGAACGTACTGGTCTTTTTCGTATTCGTAGCCCTTCACAATTTCGGACCGTTCCACGTTGCGATTGCAGACAGGACAGAACAAGGGCTGCTTGAGGCGCGAATGGCACTCTTTGTGCAGCTGGTTGAAGCTGATGCGTTCGCCGCGGGCCGCGGTAGTCATGCGGACGGGCATGGAAATCAGGCCAAAAGTAAGGTGGCCTTTCCAGACGGTCGTGGCCATATCGACACTCCTTCGACGCCAGCCTTGAGACTCCGTGAGCTTTTAAGATTAGCCGCGCCCCCGGGCAAGAAGCAAGACGAATTCGATGCGCGTGGTTTATCAGTCAGCTTAATTTCAGTTGGAGGGATAGGCGGATTTGGAGTCCGGCGGAGATGACTGGGATAGAATGCCTCAATGGCCAAACTCGAAGAATACCGGCGAAAACGTCGATTCGACCGAACGCCGGAGCCGTCGGGCGAGCCCGACGTTAATAAGGTGCCCGGCAAATCAGTCCCGGAAGCAAAACGCACTCGTCTGCCAATGCCCAAATTGCCACAGGTGGAGGTCCGCCACGGCCAGGAACATGGGGACACTTTCGTGGTCCAGAAGCACAGAGCCACGCGGCTGCATTACGATTTCCGGCTGGCGATCGATGGGACGCTGAAGTCCTGGGCAGTGCCCAAGGGACCCTCGCAGAACCACGGCGACAAGCGGCTGGCGGTGATGACAGAAGATCACCCGCTGGATTACGCCAACTTCGAAGGGAAAATTCCGGAAGGAAATTACGGTGCGGGCACGGTCATGGTATGGGACCGCGGGACGTTCCACTTGGAGGGCAATCTCGACGCACTGACGCAACTGGCGAAAGGAGAAATCAAATTCAACTTGAATGGCGAAAAGCTGCGAGGCAGTTTCGTTCTGGTCAAGCTGAAGCAAAGTGAAAAGGGCAACGAATGGCTGATGATCAAGCACAAGGATGCCGCCGAAGACTCTTCCTGGAACATCGACGAGCATGATGGCTCCGCGCTTACGGGCCGCACGATCGAAGAAATCAAGGAAGAGATCCCTCCCAAACGGCAGGCCGTCCCGATTCGTCCCGAGGAGCTGCAAGGCTCGCGCAAAGGCCCCATGCCATCCAAAGTCGAGCCGATGTTGGCGACGCTTGCCGACCGTCCTTTTTCTGATCCTAGCTGGCTGTTTGAGATTAAGTGGGACGGCGTGCGCGCGATGGCACGGATTAAGAATGGCGATTTGACGCTGCTCGCACGTGCGGGTGGGGACATCACGAAACGCTATCCGGAACTCGCTTCCCTGCCCGAAGCGTTGGCGGCGCGGGAGGCCATTCTTGACGGAGAGATCGTCGCGCTGGATGCTCGCGGTCACAGCGATTTCGAACGTTTGCAGGAACGGATGCACGTGCGCGCTCCAAGCGAACATCTGGTCACGCAGATCCCCGTCGTTTACTTCGTCTTCGATCTCTTGTATTGCGACGGATATGACCTTCGCAAAAGCGCGCTCCTCGAACGCAAACAGTTGCTGAGTCGCGTGCTGCATGCGTCCGGGCGGTTTCGCTACTCCGATCATCAATTGGAAAAAGGAAAAGAGCTCTTCGCGCTGGCGGAAAAGAATGGCCTCGAAGGAATTCTTGCGAAGCGAATCGACAGCGCGTACGTCTCGGAGCGAAGCCCCTACTGGGTGAAGTTGAAGGTTACCCAGACGGTGGAAGCAGTTGTCGGCGGATGGACCGAGCCTCGCACTCCGGCGCTTTCTTTTGGCTCGCTCCTGTTGGGTTTGTACGACGGCAAAAAACTCCGTTTCATCGGGCACGTTGGAAGCGGATTCGATGCCAAAAAACAGAAAGATCTGAGCGCCAGATTGAAAGTACTCGCGGCGCCGGCTTGTCCGTTCGAATCCGTTCCGGCAACCAACGAAAAGCCATCCTGGGTTTCTCCGGAACTGGTAGCGCGCGTCAAGTTTAGTGGGTGGACTGAGGAGCACGCGCTGCGGCATCCGGTTTTCGTCGCGCTGCGCGAAGACGCGCGCCCCACCGATTGCCAATGGGAAAGGGAGACTGCCCCGGCTGCTCCCCATCCTGTGGTGGTTCGAGCTCCCGAGATCGTCGGCCGCATTCTCAACACAGAAGCTCAAATCGAAGCGGAGTTGTTCAAGGGACGCTCAGAAACAGTCACCATTGAACTGGACGGCAAACGGCTGCGGCTCAGCAACTTGAATAAGGTCTATTTTCCCGAGTCCGGCCACACCAAGCGAGAGCTGCTGGCCTACTATTACCGCATGGCGGATTTCATTTTGCCGTTTCTTCGCGATCGCGCTTTGGTTTTGCGACGCTATCCGGACGGAATCAAAGGCCAGGCCTTTTTTCAAAAAGATGTGCGCGAAGGTTTACCGGACTGGTTCAAGACGGTCCCGGTAGACTCCGAGCATCGCGGCGAGGTCATTCACTACGCCACGGCAAACGATCGCGCCTCTCTTCTCTTTTTGACCGGCCTCGGTTGCATCGACCACAACCCGTGGTCCAACCGCTACGACGATATCGATCATCCTGACTACTTCTTCTTCGACTTGGATCCTTCAGACGGTACAGAATTTTCTGTGGTCGTCACCATCGCTCGTGCACTTCATGAAAAATTGGAAGAATTGCGGTTGGCCCACTTCTTGAAAACCTCGGGGGCAACAGGAATCCACATCTATATACCCGTCGAGCCGGTCTACACCTACGAGCAGTTACGCACTTTCGGCGAAATCATTGCGCGAACGGTGACCGCCGAGCATCCCAATCTCGTCACCAGCGAACGCATCGTTGCAAAGCGCCCAGCAGGCCGTGTGTTGATCGACGTCCAGCAAAACGCTCACGGCCGCCCGCTGGCTGCGGCCTACTCCGTCCGAGCATTCCCTCAAGCGCCGGTTTCCACCCCCTTATTGCCGCGCGAATTGCGCGCGAGCTTGCGCCCCGAGTCGCTGAACATAAAGACTGTCTTTGCGCGCCTCAAGGAAAAGGGGGATCTCTGGGCCGATTTCTGGCAGCGCCGCCAGCGCCTGGAGGATGCCATCGAATCCCTGAGCCGCCGCATGCCTCCAAAGTCGAAAAAGGCGACCTGATTGTTTTGTCCATTAATCAGGCAAGTGCCCGGAGCCGAAGGTTACTCAGTCGACCGGCCAACACTTGACCGGTCCAGCGATAGTTTTGGTGACCGGCTTCGGAAAGAGCGAAACCTCAACAGGGTAAGCAAGCGCCGAGATATAGCGGCTCGAAATGTTTTCGTAGCCCGTGCAAATCGGCATTCGGGCACTCTTCAGATCGATTTTTTTTCTGACCTTCTCCCAGCAAGTAGTTTTTTCGGTTTGCAGATCACAGCCCGCTTCGACCACTCGCAGATATGTCATGGCGAGGTCACTATCTTGAGCACCCCTGAACCTTAGGTGGTTGAAGGGCGAACTAGCAGGTTTTTTAGTGGACATGCCTGAGTCGTAAGCGGAGTCCCTAAAAATCTTGTTGCGGTTCTGAAATCATAGATGGTGAATGGGATTGCGCCGTCGGTGCCGTCTGGGTCGTTGAGAAACACCAGGTTCCCCTTGACTCCCTTGAAGTACCCCGTCCACTCCGGCCATTTGAAGATTCTTTCCCCGCTCGCATGTGTCCGTGCACAGGATGGGGCCGTTCCCTTTTGGATTGGCACAATGGCCACCCACTCTGCTCCTTTTTCTCCTTCGTTGTCATATTCCTTGATCATGAAATTCGGATAGAAGAAACAGTACAACTTAACCCGAAGGCTCTGCCTTCCAGGCAGATTGTTCTCAGACAAGCCGAAATCCACAACTTTCTTCTGTAGTGGCACATCGAGGGAGTCCGCGAGTGCGGCAGACGCGAAGGCGATCACACTTAGCCCAAGCAACAGAATGGAGACAAGTCTCCGAAGGTCAGAAAGGTTCATGATGATATCCCCGGTCGAGATTTTACACCCGGGCAAGGGGCGCTCTCACTCATACGCCAACGTTTGCCATGCGTGCAAGTCGTTAGCGATGTAGAGCTCCTGATTAGCCGCAAAATCGGAACTGACCCACTACCTCAAGGGTTCTATCCATTGTGGCAACACAGTGATAGGCTAAAATTTATGGCGAAGAAGAACCATGAGAAGGAAAAGGCGCTTTTGAAAGCCGCGGACCTCATTCTTGATCTTCTAGCAGAGCTGCCACCGGCCAAGGCGCGCGCGGCGCGAAACGAGATCCGTGCACTCGCTCTTAAGTCTTCCCGCAGTATCCATTCTTAATTGCTGTTGGCCAACTCGAAGGTAGAATCCAGCGAGCGGCCGCCTTCCTAGGATTCCAATGAAATCGTTTCTCATCCGCGGTCCATGTGATTTAATGCCAGAGCACGGAGGTGTTCTATTCCAAGCTCAGGCCAGCTTCGCGTCGGCACTTCTGGATACTCCTACAAGGAGTGGAAGGGCAACTTCTATCCCGAGAAGCTCCCCGACCGCGAAATGCTCGGCTTCTACGCGAAGCAGTTCTCGACGGTTGAAATCAACTATAGCTTCTATCGCATGCCCAGCGAGAGCACGCTCTTGAACATGGCGAAGAGCGTACCCGAAGGGTTCCGCTTCGCCCTGAAGGCCAACCAGAAAATCACGCACATACAAAGGCTCCGCGGGTGCGAAAGCACTCTGAAGCGTTTTCTGGAAGTCGCCAGTGTTCTAAATGACGGCGACCATCTCGGACCGATCCTCGTTCAACTTCCGCCCAATTTCAAATTCGATCGCCCGCTGCTGGAGGACTTTCTTGCTCTTCGCCCGCCGGCGTTCCTTTTCGCTTTTGAGGTCCGGCACGCGTCCTGGTACGCCGAGGAGACATACGACGTTCTTCGCAAGCACGAGACGGCGCTGTGCCTTTCTGAGACCGATAAGCAAACACCTCCGGACGTGCTCACCACGGGCTTCACCTACGCCCGCCTGCGCCTCGAAAACTACACTCCGAAGCAAATCACGGCTTGGAAGAAGCGCTTCGACACCTGGCTGTGCCAGGGCCTGGACGTGTACGCCTATTTCAAACACGAAGACGCTGGCAAAGCGCCGGCCTATGCTCACCAACTCCTCGCAAAAGCAAACTGATACCACCCGCGTCTCTACCATTCATATTGGTCTATAATGCGCTCCCCGTGGAGTACTTTGCCCGGGCTGGAACCCGGCTATCTGAAATGGAGGAAGTGAGCCCATGCTTGAAGCGAGCGCGAGTAGGTCATCGTCCACGCGAGTATGCCGATGGATCCGGCTGAGTTCGATGGTTGTGTTGGCGGCTTCTACAATGCTCGTCCTTGGCCTTCGCGCTCAAATGCCTGCTCCCGTGCGGCTATCCGAGTCGCACGCAGCGTCTACGGACGCTGCAGTGCCGCCATCCCCTCCGCCAAATTACGCGCTCGAAGCACGATTCCTTCCGGATGCGGTCAACAAACTGGTTTTCGACCTGGCGGTGACGCCGCATTGGTTTACCCTTTCCGATCGCTTTTGGTACAGCTACAAGACAACCGATGGCACGAAGTATTACGTCGTCGACCCAGTGAAAAAATCAAAGACTCTTCTTTGGGATAACGCCAAACTCGCCGCCGCTCTTTCCGCACTCACCGATTTTCCTTATGACGCGCAAAACCTTCCCGTCAAACGCCTGAAGCTGGCCGAAAAAGATACGCGCATGCGATTCGAAGTGGAGATTCGAAAGAATGCCGTCGTACCGAATGAACCCAAAAAAGAAAAGAGCCAGGAAGATATCGAAGAGCAAGGCAAGGAGGGCGATACCAAACTGGGCCAGCAGCAAACTCAAGGCGCGCAGCCGGCTGCGCCGGGAACCGAGAAGCCCGAGGACACGCGCATTCTTTATTTTGAGTATGACCTGGCAACCGCGAAGCTAACGCGTCTGGACAATATCGAACCGCCCAGGAAAAAGCCCATGTGGGCTTCGGTCTCGCCCGACGAGAAGAAAGTGGTCTTCGCGCGCGGATTCAACCTTTATGTGATGGACGCGGAGAATTATGCGAAAGCCCAGAAAAAGGCGGGTGATGCCGGCATCGTGGAGACGCAACTCACCACGGATGGCGTCGAGAAATATAGCTACGCGCGCGTCCTGCTCCCGGAACAGGAAGAACAGCTCAAAAAGGCCAACAAAGGCGACACGAACAAAGCCGGTGCGCGGACACCGGCGGTAACGATTCACTGGTCAAAAGATTCGAAGAAGTTCGCCCTGGAACGCGAAGACAACCGCAAGGTCGGTGACTTCTGGGTGATCCATTCGCTGACGAATCCGCGGCCCATCCTGGAGGCCCGCAGCTATCCGCTGCCGGGCGAGGGCAACATTCCCGTGAGCGAAATCGACATTCTGGATATCGCGAGCAAAGAGCGCGCGGTGGTGCAACCAAAGATTTTCGTGGACGAAACGCTGCAGATCTCGGACGCTCCGCAAACCGAGCGCGACCGTGAAGAACTGCGGCAAGAGCAGGAAGAAAACAGGGAAAACCCGACGCCTCTCACGCGCGTCAGCCCGCGATGGGTTTCCGACACCTCGGACAAATTATATTTTACCAGCCGGAACCGCGATTTTCGCCGCGCCGAGGTCTGCTTCGCGGACTCTTCGACGGGGAAAACCACAAAACTCATCGAGGAGCGTTCGAACGTTTGGATCAGCCTCAAGCCATTGCGTCTTGTTGACAACGGCCAGGAGTTGGTGTGGTGGTCGGAAAGAGACGGCTGGGGCCATTATTTCCACTACGACGGCGCCGGCAAACTGAAGAACCAGATTACCGCAGGCGAATACGTCACCGATCAGATCGTCTCGCTGGACGAGAAGGCTCGCGTTCTCTACTTCACTGCGAATGGGCGCGAGAATGGCGAAGATCCTTACTATCTTCATCTGTATCGCATCGGGCTCGACGGCGCGGGACTCAAATTGCTCACTCCCGGCAATTTTACGCACGCAGTGAACGCGCCGGACTCCGGCAAATATTTTGTGGATACCTTTTCGCGCGTGGACACCGTTCCAAAATCAACACTCCTGGACGCGCAAGGCGCACAACTCGCGGAGCTGGAAACGACGGACGTCACCCAGCTTCTGGAAGCAGGTTTCAAATATCCGGAAATTTTCAAGGTAAAAGCAGATGATGGCGTGACCGACCTCTACGGCGTGATCTACAAACCGTTTGATTTTGATCCTGGCCGCAAATACCCGCTAATCGAATACGTTTATCCCGGCCCGCAGGTCGAGCAAGTCACAAAAGCTTTCTCACCCAAGAGTCCCAATGTCCCGCTGGCGCAACTCGGATTTATTGTCATTGAAGTCGGCGCGCGCGGCGGTAGCCCCCAGCGTGACAAGTGGTATGACGCCTTCGGTTACGGCAATCTGCGCGACTATGGCCTGGCGGACAAGAAAGCTGCGGCCGAACGCCTCTCCGAAACCCATCCTTATATAGACCTGAACCGTGTCGGAATGTGGGGCCACTCCGGCGGCGGATTCATGACCGCCGCCGCCCTGCTGCAATATCCGGATTTCTTCAAGGTGGGCTGGTCCGAATCCGGCAATCACGACAACAACGTCTACGGCAACACCTGGAGCGAAAAATATCACGGCGTGCGGGAAGAAACCCTGAAGGACGGCACGGAAAAGTTTTTCTACGATATCGATAAGAACTCCGAGATTGCCAAAAACTTGAAAGGCCATCTCATGCTCACCACCGGAGATATGGACGACAACGTGAGCATGGTGAACACCATGCGGCTTTCCGACGCGCTGATCAAGGCCAACAAACGCTTCGAAATGCTGGTCTTCCCGGGCATGCGTCATTCCTACATGCCCATCAACAGCTACGTGATCATGATGCGCGGCGATTTCTTCTCCCATTGGCTCTTGGGTTCTTCGGAAACGGGCGCCGATGTCCTGGAACTGGAGCGCCAGAAGCAGGCTACGCCCAGCAAAAAATTCAAGGAATAATTTGCAACGCAACTTCGCGAGCTTGGAGAAAAACGTTCCTTAAAATGAAAAAACTTATTTTTCTGCTTTTGCTTTCGCCGGCGCTCTACGCGCAAGAAACCCCAAGTCACACCGCGGCAAAACCCGAGCGTCATGAGTTTGTAATTTCAAATTTCAAGACCGAGAGCGGCGTGACTCTGCCGCAAGCGCGCGTCGTCTACGGAACCTACGGCCATTTGAACGCCGCAAAAGATAACGTGGTGCTTTTGCCATCGCATTATATGGCCGACTTCCACGGCTACGAATGGCTGATCGGGCCGGACAAGGCCCTCGACGATTCGAAACTCTTCCTTGTGGCCACCGAACTTTTTGGCAACGGCCACTCCTCTTCGCCCAGCAATACTCCCGAGCCCTACCACGGTCCGCGCTTTCCGGTGACCTCCATCCGCGACAATGTCGAAGCCGTTCATCGGCTCCTCACCGAGGAACTCCAGGTCACTCACCTTCGCGCCATCGTCGGCTTCTCCATGGGCGCCGAGCAGGCCTTTCAGTGGGCAGTGAGCTATCCAACTTTCGCCGACCGCATTGTGGCCACTTCCGGCACCGCGAAGAATTATCCCCACGGCTTCGTTCGCCTTGAGGGACAGATCGCTGCCCTCACCGCCGACGCCGCGTTTCGAAATGGTGACTACAAATCTCCCCCCACCAAAGGTCTGGAAGCCTTTGCGACTGTGTGGACTGCGTGGCTCTTCTCTCAGGAATGGTGGCGAAAAGAACTGTGGCGCGAAGGGGCGAAGCCCGGCACCACGTTCGATCAGGTCCTGAACGGATTTCGCACCGATTTCATTCCCGGGGCTGACGCCAATGACCTGATCCTGCAGATGCGCACCTGGGAGCGACACGATGTGGGCACCACTCCGGGATTCAACGGAGACGTGGAACGTGCGCTCCGTTCCATCAAGGTTCCCGTGCTGTACATGCCCTCGGAAACCGATCTCTACTTCCCCGTTGGTGACGCCCGTTATGAAGCAGCGTTCATTTCAGGCGCCTCGCTGGTTCCCATCCCTTCGCTGTGGGGCCACACGGCGGGCGCGGCCAGCAATCCATCGGACGCAAAATTCCTGAACGAAAACATCGCGCGGTTCCTCGCTGCAACTCCCTAACCGCAAACGCGCTACTCCTTAGTGCGAAGAATCTCTGTCTCACTCGAATCGTTTCATCAGAATTCGATGTGCAGGCGGCCCATCGGAACAAGTACCGGGCCGCGATCCCGGTTATATCCGGGATTGTTGATATGCTGAATTCCTAACGAAGGATAGATTCCGCGCCACGCATGCAGCGTGTAATAGCCTTCGATAATATTTTCCCGGCCATAGTTCAGTTTTCCGTCACCGAGCAGAAATCCCAACCCGCCCAGCGCCAGATATTGCTGATGGTCACGTGAAACCCCGTTGGAGACAAAAACAAAACCGGCACGATCGAACTTCCGGTGCCACCAGCCGCCATTCGCGCCGATTCCGATCTGTGCTGTCTGATCCACTTCCGTATACGCGAACGACTCGTGCCGGCCTTCATTCCATCCCCATCTGCCGAATAATCCAATCCAATTGTTCAGCGGTTGTTCGAAGTTGCCGGCGAATCCGTACTTGAACGTCGTTTGCAAAGGATGCGCGGTAATCTCCGGTTTTGGCGTGTCGCCGGCCTGGAATTGCGCGACGGCTTCGCTGTAGAGTCCCATATTGGCGTGGTTTACAAAGCTCAAGAGGCGCACGATGCCCTCCTGATGCCGCAGCACTGTGCCGTGAATTTCGAACTCCACATTTTCTGCGCGTGCCAGGCCCAGGTCTGCCTCCAGGTGAATCCCGTTCGCCACCTTTGGCATCAGCGCTTCTGCAAATCGCACCGCCCAGTGCCGGTCGTGATATTCGAGCAGCGCCCCAAAAGTGAAGCCTCGCGTGTCCGCCGCGTAGTCAAAAGTTCCGTTGTTGTCTACCGTCCAATTCGTGAACTGAAAATTGGTATCGCTTCCGTAGGTGTTTAGATCGAAGAAATCCGCCATGCTGAATTTGCCGAATCGCAATTCCAGCCGCCGCACGGGAAGCGACGTGAACAGCGAGAGCGCTGTGCGCGTGGAGGCCATTTTTTCGTGGCTCAGTGGAATAATTTGATGCCACATCAGCCGCGCGATATATGGCGCCTTGCTCAAAGTCGGATTGCGCACCACATCCAGATTCGTTGCGCCCGCCAGTCCCAGCGCTTCGCTCAGTCCATGCCCGCCGGCTTCCTGCACATCGCACAGAAGTTCCATCGTGCCGGTGAGCCGCACCCCCGTGTACAACGTCAGCACACGCGAAGTCGCATCCTGCGCTTCAGGCGTGAAACTATTCGTTCCCTGATAGGGCGAATGAAATGTCGGATGCCACTGCGAGATCCAATTGGCTTGTCCCGTGAGCCACCAGCGGTCCGATTCCAGATGCGGGAACATCGCCGGTACGGAATCGGTCGCATCTGCTGCATCCACGGCAGGTGGTGAAGGCTGCTCTTTCGGTGGATCCTGTGCGCGCGCTGTTGCGGCTGTGAACAATAAGGCGGCGAGGACCCCGCAAAATGCAAGATAGATTGTTAACGCCGGCCGCTGCATTTGCAAATCCCAAGGCCCTTTCGTTTGATCCATGGCCCGCTGGCGATGCCTTCGACGCAGGCTAAATCGTGGTCGATGAATGAATGATGAACACGGGGCGGAGATCCGCGCCCTTGGACCTGCATACCCGCCGGTCCACTATGCGGGAAGGCGCTTGCGTCAGAGCCAGGAATCTTGATACCATACTGCCCTAGGGTATACAAGACAAATGTCGCATACTTCGCGAGAAAAGTTGGATCTGGTCAACCGCACCAAGAAAGTCATCGGGCAGCTCGAAAGCGTTCTTCGCGCACTCCATGAAGATGAGCCTTGCGCCGACGCACTCCAGCGCCTCGCCGCCGCTCGCGGCGCCATCAACAGCCTGATGGCCGAATTGATGGAAGACCATATCCGCAATCACATGCCGCGCAATTCCAAATCTTCGGAAGAAGCCGCCGACGATGTCATTCAGATTGTCCGCAGCTACCTGAAATGAACTAGAAGACAGTCGCCTTTCTCGTGGATTTTCTATATCTTCTTCTGCACCGGAAATCCGGTGGCCGGATTCGGCCCATTCGAAGGAGAGTTTTCCGTGAGAAGAACGTTCGCAGCCATCCTCTTTGCCGCGTTCTTTTGCGCACCCGCGGCTCGTCCGCAAGCCGGCCCCGTCGAAGGCGGCCACGAACTGCAGATTTGGAGCGGCGGAGGACACGGCATCAACGGAAGCCAATCCGGCGATGGCGTCTGGAATGTCGGTTTGCGCTTTGGCCTGATTCTCACTGCGCCTCATGGGCCCGGCTTCCTGCGCGGCCGCTTGGAATACGCCGTGGAAGCTGTGCCGGTTTTCTGGGTTTTTCAAAAAGGGAGTACCGCTTATGGTGGGGGAATAAATCCGTTCGCGTTCAAATGGGCGCTGGACACGCACCGCAGCGTGGTCCCTTATTTCGAACTCGGCGGAGGAACTTTGTTCACCAATGTGAAGACTCCGCCGGGAACTTCACAGATCAATTTCACCACCGGCGGCGCTTTGGGCGTGCACTTCTTGCGTAGCAAATACAATATCAGCACGGAAGTGCGCTTCATGCACATTTCGAACGCGGGAATGACCAATCTGAATCCCGGCATCAACACCATTCAGTTCCGCCTGGGCTTCGGCCGCTTCAGCCAAAAAGAATAGGGAGCGATGATGAAGATCGCGGGAATTTTGATTGGTGTGATTGTGCTGCTCCTCGTAGTCGTCGCCGTTCGTGCCATGCAAACCGGGAAAAGAGCACCTCTCGCAGGCGCCCCCGCGCCGGACTTCACCGTAAATTCGCAGGATGGCAAGCCCGTCAGCCTTCGCGATTTCAAAGGCAAGTGGGTCGTGCTCTATTTCTATCCGAAAGACTTCACCAGCGGCTGCACCATCGAAGCGCACAACTTTCAGCGCGACCTCGCTCAATATGAACAAAAGAATGCGGTCATCCTCGGAGTCAGCGTTCAGGACGAGGATTCGCACCAGAAGTTTTGCGCCAAGGAAGGCCTCAGCTTCAAACTTCTGGCGGACACTAAACAACGATTGTCCGCGTCCTATGATTCGCTGATGGACCTCGTGGTGGGCAAGCTCTCCGCGCGACACACTTTCCTGATCGATCCCGCTGGCGTCGTCCGCAAGGTCTACCTCAAAGTCGAGGCCCCGAAACACAGCGAAGAAGTCCTCGCCGACTTAACGCAGCTTCAATCGGCGCCCGCGGCGAAATAGCAGCGCTGAACGGCGCGGCGCCGTTTATCACTTTCGCTTCTCGCCGTGATCCAGATAAATTAAACCGTCGCGATAATCGATCTGGATATTGAAATACTTCAGGACGGGAAACCCCAACAGCCCCGCCACTTCGAAGCTGTTTTCATCGTAGATGGACATGTCCGCGACCGGCAGCGCATCCGCATGAAATTCGAGACCGGCAAACTGCAGCTTTAACGGCCCCGATTTGTGCCCGTTTTTGACTTCTCCATTCAGGCCACGCACGTGAGTGAACTGATCCGACGTAACGGTGGAGACCTCGTGCGCAGCCTCGAGAGAAATCAGGCTGATTCCGGACCCCAGGGAAACTCCGAAGAGCTTGGCCGTCGCGCCATTGGCATAGACCGGCAGAAGAAGAAGCTGATTCGAACGGTAAAGCGCTGTCCAATCCACCATTTCGGGCGCGATATAGCGGTCATGAAATTGGCACGGCTCCGTCGCGCCTCCCTTCTCCGCCACGGTCTCCGGAGTTCCATCTGGGTACGGCGGTAGCCCGGTGAGCCGCAACTTCGAGTGGCGCAGGTCCAGGTCCACAAGGTAGTTTGCGAAAATTCCCGCCCCAACAGCTCCCTCGTGATCGCCCAGGAAATTTCGGGGAGAGGCATCTTCGATCACCGTTACATAGCAGCCCTTGAATTCGATTTCACCGAACTTGATGGACTCGACGTAAGCCGTGTATCCCTCGGGGGGATTCTCGTCGCCCACACCTTCGATCTCCGTTCGAACCACCTGTTGGGCGCCGGCTTTTTCCGCTGTCTTCTGATTGAGAATGATCCGGTCGCTGCTCGTTTCCACGACCAAGCGCGCCGCGAAGCCATTCAAGCGCGCGTCCACTCCAACTCCTGGATAAATCCTGTCGGACGCTGACGCTCCGCGGCTCATATTAAACAGAGGCTCGAGGTTAATCTGCGCGGATTGAAGTTTGTTCACCATCTGACAGGTGCGGTCCGGGTGCAGCGCCTGATCTTTCAGAACGGCAAGCCACTGCCGGGCTCCCGCGCGGCCGACGTGCTCACCATGGCCGCCGGCCGCGATGAACGCCTCCAAAGCTCGAATCTGCTCCGCCGCGGGGCGCGTCTGCACCCAGTCACTGCTAATATCCGGATCTTTGGGGTCGAGCGTGTGCGCCCGGTCAAGGACAATCTTGGCGCGGTTCTCATTGAACGTCGTGTAGTAAATGCGGGATAGTCCGAGATACGCTTGGGCGTCTTCGTTCTTGGCTCTCAGCGGCGTGAGATACTCCTGTTCTGCTTCGTATAGCTTTCCCTGACGAAAATAAACGTCGCCGAGTGCGGCGTGCGCGGCTGCCAGGGATGGATCCAGTTCCACCGCTTTGGAGGCGGCTTTATAGGCGTCATCTACCTTCCGCATTTTCAGATAGGCGTGCGCAAGGCCCGCGTAAGCCGCGGCAACATCCCTTCCACTGGCAATAATTTCGGTGTAGAGAGTGGCGGCGCGCCGGTAATCTCCGTTCCAACAAAGTTGTCGAGCTTCCTCAAGACGAGTTACAAGGACAAGTTGCGGCCGGATTACTTTCGTTGCGCTCCCGGGCTTGCTTGTTGCCGGCGGGACGGGCGGCGAAACTTCCTGTCCGAACGATGCAACCGGTGTCAACCCAAGAAAGAAGGCCAGGTAGAAGAGCGGCCGAAATATTCTGTATGTGAACATGGGCCTATGGCCGTTACTCAGCCAGTGGCAGTACCTTGTAATCCATGATCATCGTACTGCTAATGGATGCGGTTCGGGTCGTAACTGAAACCGACGAGGCCATCGCGGTAGTCGATCTTGATATCCAGCAGCCGCAGCATGGCAAATCCGAGCGTACCCGAGACCTCGGTTCCGATCGAATTGCTGATGTTCGTAAGGTCGAACGACACGAGCCCCTGTCTTTGCTGCCGAAAATGCGCGAAGGTCAGCGTGACGTTGTCCGCGCGGTAGACTTCGTTCACGGCTCCGCTCAATCCCTTGACGCGCATGTTAGGGTCGGAATACAGCTTACTGGCTTCGCGTGCCGCCTCCGGCGTAATCGTGTTGTCAAACGCACCGGTATCAATCATGAAAAGCTTGTAGGGCAATTGGTTCACTGCGGTGGGGATCAACAAGGAATGGCCGAAGCGGAAAATCTGAGAGTAGGACTGCATTTCCGGAGCGATATAGCGATCGTGCAAGCGGTAGGTCGGACTCTTGCGTGATTCGAGCGACGCTTCTTCGGTGGGCTGATCCGGAATGGGCGGCAATTCCGTCAATTTGAACTTCGCGTCCGGAAGATTGATGTCCACAAGATAGTGGGAAAAGACATCGGCGCCGATCAAGCCATCTTCGTCCAAGGACCTGCTCTTTTCCACGACCTCCACGTAACAATTTTCGAATTCCAGCTCGCCGATGGTGACAGAATCGGCGTAGCCGATGTATCCGCCGGCTGGCCCTTTACTCCCAATTCCTTTCACATCATGCTCGACGATCCGTTGGACTCCGGCTTTTTCCGCAATCTTCGAATTGATGAGAATTCCGCCCGCGCCGGTATCCAGCAGCAGTTTCGAGGAAGTTCCGTTAACCTTCACTTCCAAACCGTATCCACGAAGATGGGTGGCGTCCCGCATCAGCAATTCCAGTTTCGTTTGCGTTGCCATCACTTTGTTCTTGAGGCGGCACGATCTCGAAGGCTTGCTTTCTTCATCCTGCATGACCACCAGCATGTGCTCCAGGTTCTGCCGGTCATGCTCATCTTCATTGGACTCATCGGCAAGATATTCCTGCAAAGCCTTGAGGCGTTCTTTGAATGTTAGCGTGCTTAACCAGGCGCGGCGAATCTCCGGATCGGAAGCATCGATCTTGTGCGCCTGATCGATGAAATCCTTGGCTCTCTTGTAGTTGGAAGTCGCCAGGCAGATATGATTCAGCCCGAGATAGGCGCGAGGATCCTGAATGTTGGCGAGCAGCGGGATACGAAATTCTTTTTCGGCTTCAACAATTTTTCCCTGACGGAAATATGCCTCGCCTAGCGCGGAATGTGCCGTGGCCAGGCTGGGAGCCAATTCCACAGCCTTCGCCGCGGCAGAGTAGGCATCGGCGGGCTTTTTCTGTTTTAGATAAACACGCGCCAGCCCCGCGTAGGCGGAAGCTGCGGCGGCGTCCGTATTGGTCTTGATGATGGAGTTGTAAAGCGCGATTGCAGCTTCATATTTCCCGGTTCTGTATAGCTGTCGAGCCTCGGCGAGCGGAGAGGGTGTTGGTGCAACCGGTGGGGCTGCCGTCGTCGCAGCCTTTGTGTCCATCGAACCCGGGGCAGCCGCGGCGGTTTGCGGCGGTCTGTCAGTTTGTTGAGCTGGGGACACCGGAGCGAATTGAGCTGCCGCAAGCAGAAGCAAGAAAAGACGTGAAAGCAGATGAGACCTCATGGTTCATCGTCTCCGTCAGCAGCGTCGGAAGGAGCGGAAGCGGGTGCTTTGTTCGGATCCACTGGCGCGAGGCCGACCTTTTTCAGTTCGGAGTTAAGCGAGGGGATATCCTGCTGGCGGATTTTTGTCCAACGCGCCTTCAGTTGATTCAGAGCGTCTTGGAGTTCCTTGAAAACGGCGGTGGCTTGGGTGGTGGGTGCGGCGTCGGCGCTGTCAGCAACGGCGAGGATGGAGCCGAAGTGCTGATTCAAGGTCGAAAAATTCTCCGGTTGCTTGGCGCCGGGAGCCAAGCCGAAGAAACTGCTTTGCGCCGCGCCTTCCAGCTCCGCGGCTTGTTTATCCAGCGCGGCGATGGCCAGGGCGATCGGATTGTTCCCTGCTTTCGCGGTGAGTTCTTTTAATTGAGCGCGAACAGATTGCACCAGGGCAAGCGCCTCGAAACTTTCATTCATGCCTTCGACGGCCCCCGTCTCCATTTCAAATTGTTTCTGCAAGGCTTCCGGTGAAGCCGTGATGCGCGGGTCCATCTTCACAACTAGCATCGCGAGCGGAAGCTTCTTGCCATTGAGGGTGAGTTGAACCGAATAAGTTCCGGGAAGGGCCCAAGCGCCGAGCGGATAGCGCGGCGTGTTGTGCACCACCGCGGAGATGGGATATTCATGGGTGAGAGAATCGGGCGGCGCATAACGCATGTCCCACACGAAGCGGTGCATTCCCGCGGCGCCGGAAAGAACCTGCGGCGGGCGGACCCAATACATGGGAATGGGATTTTCGGCGGCGATTTTTGCAAGAGGCTCAGGCTTGTCCGTGCTGGAGTAGCGGCGCACGAGATGGTGGTCGGCATCCATGATTTCCAGAACGACGGGCTGCGAAGTTGCGGCGGCGAGATAATAGTCAATGATGGCGCCGTCGGGAGGATTTTGGCCGGCGGGAACTTCCGGCGGAAGCGGCGTATCGGGGTTGCGATTCCAGCGGACGCGAATTGCTTCTTGAGGTTCGAAGACGTGTACGTCGGATTTTGTAATCTGCTCGGAGAGCTGGCGGAGCGGAGAGATGTCATCGAGAATCCAGAACGAACGGCCGTGCGTCGCGACAATGAGGTCGTCGCCGTGAATGTTGAGATCGCGCATGGAGGTGTGCGGAAGATTGAGTTGCAGCGGCTGCCAGTCGTCACCATCGTTGAAAGAAACATAGACGGAGCCTTCAGTACCGGCAAAGAGCAGACCTTTGCGCGCGGGATCTTCGCGCACCACGTTGCTCGCGCCGCCAGAGGGAATGCCTTTCGTAATTTCCATCCACGCTTTTCCAAAATCACGTGTGCGGTAAATATGCGCGCGAAGATCATCGAGGCGGAAAGAATTGATGGCGGCGTACGCCGTGCCGGCATCGAAGTGTGACGCTTCGATGATGGAAACCTTGCTCCAGGGAACGAGTTGCGGCGGCGTGACATTCTGCCAGGTTTTTCCGCCGTCGCGCGTGATGTGGATGAGACCGTCATCGGTACCCGCCCAAATCGTGCTGGCTTCCTTGAAAGATGGCGCGACAGCGTAAATAACGCCGCGATGTTTTCCTTTTTCCGGGTCGGCGGCGGCGAAGACGCCGAGATTTTTCGGAGTCTCGTAGGATTCACGAGTGAGATCCGGACTAATCACCTGCCAGCTGTTTCCGGCGTCAGTGGTTTTGAACAAAACGTTGGCCGCAAAGTAGAGCGTGTGCGGCTCGAGCGGCGAAAAAACAACGGGGAGCGTTCGCGCATAGCGGTATTCGCCGCGGCGAATCGCTTCGGGCGTGACCTTGGCGTATTCGCTGATGTCCTGTTTGGTGCGGGTGAGCCAGTCGCCATAAAGAACGTTGGAATCGAGCGGATCCACGGCGATGTAGCCGTACTCGAAAATTCCGGGGAGCCTCCAATCCCGGAAAGTGATTTCGCCGAAATCGCTGCGGCTCATCGTCGCGACGGACCCGCTCTCCTGCTGTGCGCCATACACCCAATAGGGAAAACGATTGTCGGTGGTGACGTGATAGAACTGCGCGGTTGGCTGGTTGTACCAACTGCTCCAGGTGGCGCCGCGATTGACGCTGATCTCCGCGCCCTGGTCGGCGGAGAGAGCGATGATCTGGGGATTCTCCGTGCTGATCCAGATGCGCTGATAGTCGTCGCCGCCGGGAGCGCCTTTGAAGCCGACGAAAGTTTTTCCGCCGTCGGTGGATTTCCATGTGGTGGTGTTGGCGACGTAGATTTCGCCGGGATTGTCGGGCGCGACGGCGATACCCATGGCGCCGGGGCCGCGGCCGCCGATGCGACGGTCGTCGCTGACCTGTTGCCAGGATTCACCAGCATCGTCGGAGCGATAGATGCCGGCGACGCCGCGCTTGGCTTCGATGGTGGCGTAAAGACGATTGGGTTGCGAGGGAGCGACGGCGATGCCGATGCGGCCGAGATCTTCGGCGGCGGCAGGCAAACCTTTTGTGAGGGGATGCCAAGTGTTTCCGCCGTCGGTGGATTTGAAGAGGCCGCTTCCGGCGATGTAGATGGAAGCGCCGCTGCGAACTTCCCAGGGAGCGACGCGGGCAGCCCAGAGAACGGCGTAAATCGTTTGCGAATTCGTGGGATCGAAGGCGAGATCGGCGGCGCCGATGTTTTCGTCCTTGTATAGAATTTTCTGGAAGGATTTGCCGCCGTCTGTGGAACGAAAGACACCGCGTTCGGGGTTGGGGCCGTAGGGGTGGCCCTGGGCGGCGACGAAAACGCGGTTGGGATCCTTGGGATCGACGAGGATCGCGGTGATCTGCTGGGCGCCGCGAAGATTTTCCAGATGCGTCCACGTTTTCCCGGCATCGGTGGATTTGTAAATGCCGTCGCCGGTAGCGAGATCGGGGCGCTGCAATCCTTCGCCGCTGCCGACATAAATGATGTTGGGGTCAGAAGGCGCGACGGCGAGAGCGCCGACGGAGCCGGAGGGCTGATCGTCAAAGATGGGATTCCAAGTGTTGCCAAAGTCGGTGGTCTTCCAGACGCCGCCGTTGACGGCGGCCATGTAGAAAACATTGGGCTGGTGCGGGACACCGGAGATGGCGACGGTGCGGCCTCCACGGAAGGGGCCGATGCAGCGCCAGCGCATTTCGGAGAAGAACTTCGAGTCGTACTGCTGGGCTTTCGCCGGGAGACCCGACCAAAGACTGATGAGAATCGCAAAAAACGTTTGGAAGACAAAGCACTTCCCTGCTGTACGACGCCGCACTGAGCAACCCATCCCTTACCTCCCTGAATTTGAAGAGGATACCCTGCCGGGGAGATTGGGGCAATGCGGGCGACGCGGAGAGATTGCAGTGCCGCGGATAGAGTGGGTTTATGAGGATTGCTGGCAATTTTAGGTGGAGTTCAAGTCTTACTTTGGATTTATTGAGTAGGGGCCCCCACACCCCGGTATTTTTGAGAAAGAGTGTGGAAGGGGTTGAATGGAAAGGAGTTGTGAAACGCTCTTGGAGCAAAGAGCGACAAGAGAGTGCAAAGAGAGAGGAAGAATGGTTCCAAAACGGGAAGAGTGGAAGAGACGGAGAGGAAAGGTGGGAACGGGCGAGGTTTGGGGGGATAGTTCACGGCTTATGGTAGCACGAGAATGTTAGTTTGTCAAATAGTTTATCGTATAGTACTCCGTTCGAATGAATCTGGCGTCTTAAGTGGAAGGAAAGAAGGAATTAACACGGAGAGCGCCGAGACGAGGAGCACAGCGACTACGGCCAGGAAAGGGACGGCGCGTACATGGGCTGGGCAAGGGCAGGTCTATGGCAGGTCAAGGGCCGGACAAGGCCGTGACCAAGAGCAAAATCCGCAGAGGGCACTCGGATGGGAGATTACTGCGGAGTGCCGCTGAGTTGCTTGAGCTTTTGTTCGATATTGGCTTTGAGCCCGTCGCGAAAAGCGTCCGATAGCGTTTTGTCCGCGGGCAGGAGTTCGAGAGCTTTTTTGGCATTCAGGAGGGCGACATCTTTCTGGCCATCGGCGAGATAGGCATCGGAGAGACTGTCGTAGGCATTGGCGGAGATGGGAAAGGCAGTGACGTTCAACTTCAGGATCTCGATAGCGCCTTTGGTGTCACCTGATTGGATGTGTTCATAGCCGAGTTGGTTCACGATGGCTTCAGAAAATAATTTAGCTTGGGGATCATGTTGGCGGGCTTCGGCTAACTGTTTTGCGACTTTTGCGGCGCCGCCGGGCTGGTCGATGAGTTCCAGGATATTTGGCTGGCGGGGCTTAGCTTCGCGAGATTGAGATGCAGCGGACTTACTACTGGCGGCGCTGGAACCGGGTCGCAGAGTTGTGCCAAACCATTCGACGATCATGCCGGGCAATTCTTCGTGAGCGGCAAACATCTCGACGCCGTGTCCGCCATTGGCGTAGTGCTGGAATTTGTCGGCAGGGTCGGGCGAGAGGCTGAAAAGCCATTGCATGAACTCCACGACAAGGCCATTGGCATCATCATCGGCGGCGGAGATGAAGATGGGCAGGTTCGGGGAATTTCGCAGGAACTGGCGGCCGTCCGGATTGGTGTCGCCGGAGAGCAGGACCAGGGACTTTACTTCCGGGTGGCGGCGCGCAACTTGAACGGATTGGTTGACCCCGCAACTTGCGCCGCCCACACCGATGATGCCGTGAGTGACTCCCGATTGCGCGCTTAAATACTGGAAAGCTGTTTCGACGTCGAGGGGCAGTTTTTCGGAAACGAAATTGGCGCGCTCGGCGTTGGTGAGCTTGTCCAAGGGAGTGCCACCGCTCTCGCCGAAGCCGCGGTAGTCCACGGTGAGGACATTGAGGCCGGAGGCAGCGAGGCGCGCGGCGAGGTCATCCCAAACTTTGCGCTGGCGGTTGCATTGGTGGAGGAGCAGGACGCCCGGAGCGGGTTTGGCGGCGGCGAAGTAGGTGGCTTTCAGTTTCATGCCGTCAGACGCGGTGAGATCAACGACGCGAGGAGCGGGCGGCTGCTGGGAGCGGGAGGACGGGGCGAGGAGGAGCGGAAGGAGCAAGAGCAGCGTGAGGAAGAGTCGATGGGTTCGTTGAGGTTTCATGCGGACTCCTTGGGTAGTAGTTATATTGATGGCGGCTCGGGGCAAATCGTATGGCAAAACGTAGGCAATGCTGGCCGGGCTAACGCCCGGCGCCTACAAGAGAAGAATTACGGTGCATGAGCGGCGACGACGCCGAGATCGGCGATGTTGTCGCCCTTTTTCAGGGAGGGGACGGCGTTGACGTGGAGGACAACGGCGGAGACAGGCGCGCGAGGTTCGGCGATGACTTTGCCAAAGTAATCGGTGATGGTCCCGAGCTTCATTCCGGCGGAGACGTAGGTGCCGCGCTTGACGAGCGGGTACCAGATGCCGGGGCCTTCGGAGATGACGTCTTCGAGTTTTTCAATCCAAACGGGATTTTCGATGGGGCGCGGATCGCCGGGAAGCATTTTGAGGGCGCGCATGGTGCTGAGAGTGCCGTTGACGAGGAGGGCGAGGTCGTCGGAGTCAACGGTGCCGGCGTGGCCGGCTTCGACGACGATGGAAGGTTTGCCGCGTACGGAGGCGGTGTTATCGAGATAGCGGGTGGCGGCGGGGTCGGTGGGGCGCTCGCGCCAGATGATGATGTGATCGAGGCCGAAAGCGAGGACCATTTGCTTGGAGATGCGATCTTGTTCGTCGTGGCCCGTTGGACCCCAGTAGGCGTAGGGGCGGAGGCTTTCGTCGAGATCGCCGCCATGGTAGTCGATGAGGTAGTCGCAGCGGTCGATTATTTGCTTGGTGATGAGGAAAGAGGCGCGCTCGGTTTGCGTGCCTTCTGCTTTGCCGGGGTAGAAGCGGTTCATGCTTTTGTTATCGATGGGATTGACGTGGGGGACTTTTTGCTCGAAGGAGGAGATATTGACGAGGGGGACGAGAATGACGATGCCGGTGACCTGGGAGGGATCGAGAGTGGTGATGAGTTTTTCAATCGCAATGATGGAGGTGTACTCGGTGCCGTGGGCACCGGAGACGAGAGCGATGGTTTTGCCGGGCTTGGCGCCGTTGATGACGACGACGGGGATGCTGGTGGCAGGGTCAACGCCGGCGGGGACTTCGAGGTAGCCGGTGGCTTTCTGGCCGGGGGCGGCGGAGGCGGTGCCGACGGTGAAAGAAGATTGCGCGTTCGCAGCCAAGGAGAAAAAAAGCGCGAGAAAGATAAAAGAAAAAGTTGGGCGAATAGAGTGCATCAAATACCTCCGCGAGGAGATGGAGGATAGCGCGGCTGGGTGATTGAGGCAATGCAAAGGAAGGAAAAAGCGAAAGGCTCAACATATGAGGACACAGAGGTTGGATAGCACAGAGGGCACAGAAAAAAGAGGAGTCGCAATCTGAAGATGCGGCGAGGGGAATGGGAGGGTGCTAAGATTTCGGCGAATGGGGAATGCTGAGGGGGGGATGGCTGATGATTGTGGATCGCAGGAAATTTTTGAAGACGGCGGCGGTGGCGGGAGTGGTGGGGGCAGTTGCGGGGAATGCGCGACTAGATTGGGCGGCAGAAAGCGCGCCGGGGTCGTTTGACTTTGTATTTTTTACGGACACGCATATTGAGCCGGAATTGAATGCGCCGACGGGATGCGAGATGTGCTTCGGGAAGATCGCAGGGCTGAAGCCGGAGTTTGCGGTGATGGGCGGCGATCACGTTTATGATGCGTTGGGTGTGGATGGGGCGCGAGCGGGAACGGTTTTTGATTTGTACAAAAAAACCCAGCTAGCGCTGGAGATGCCGATTCACAACGTGATTGGAAATCACGACGTGTTCGGGATTTTGACGAAGAGCGGCGTGGCGCCGAGCGACCCAGCGTATGGAAAGAAAATGTACGAAGACCGGATGGGGAAGACGTACTACTCGTTCGATCACAAGGGGTATCACTTCGTGGTGCTGGATTCGATCCAGCCGACGGAGGACCGCATGTGGGAAGCGCGAGTGGATGAAAAACAAGTGAGCTGGCTTGCTGAGGATTTGAAGAGCGCGGGGGCGCGAACGCCGGTGATCGTGATCGTTCATGTGCCGCTGGTGACGGCGTTTGCAACGTGGGCCGCGGATAGGATGAGAACCGGAGACAAATACGATACGTTGAGCGTGGCCAATGCGCCGCAGGTGATCGGCGCATTTGAAGGGCACAACGTGATTGCGGTTCTACAAGGGCACACGCACGTGAATGAAATCGTGGATTACAAGAATACGAAATACATCACGAGCGGAGCGGTTTGCGGAAATTGGTGGCATGGGCCGCGGATGGGATTTGCGGAAGGATTTACGGTCGTGAGTTTGCGCGAAGGAAAAATCAATACACGGTATGAGACCTACGGGTTCAAAAGTGTGGACCCTCGGGAGAAGTTTTAACGTTGCAGAGGGCGCAGCAGTGCTGCGCCCCTTCAAACGAGAAGCACTATCAGTCGGCGGGTTTGGCTTCTGGAATTGGTTGGGGCGCTGGAGTTGCGGGGGTGGATTCGCCTTTGACGTAGTGGGCGTACCAGGCGAGGTAGCGCTCGAGGCGGTCTTTGATATGAGACGGCACGGTGAAGCCGTGATATTCGCCGGGGTAAACGACTAGCTCGGTGGTGCGGCCGAGGCTTTTGAGTGCCTGGTACATCTGCTCGCTGCCAATGATGGGGACATTCCAATCGATTTCGCCGCCCATGAACAGCGTGGGCGTGGTGATGTTGTTTACGCGGTAGAAGGGCGAGACTCTTTCCCACACAGCTTTGTTATCCCACGGGTAGCCGAGTTCGTAGAAGTAGTCCTTCTGATAGTGATCGTGGCCGAAGCCGGTGGGCAGAAGGGCGATTCCCGCCCCGGAGATGGCGGCTTTAAAACGCGTGGTCTGCGCGATGATGAAGTCGGTGGACATGGCGCCGTAGGACCAGCCGCCAACGCCGAGTTTATCGGCATCGGCGATGCCTTGGGCGAGAGCATAGTCCACCATGGCCATGTCGTCCTGGTAGTCCTTGTTTCCCCAATCGGCAAAGATGGCTTCGCAGAATTTCTGGCCGTAGCCGGAAGAGCCGCGCGGATTCGGCAGAAGGACGGCGTAGCCGTTGGCGGCGTAGAGCTCCGCGAGGTGGTAGAAGGAAGCGGAGTATTGACCGACCGGGCCACCATGCGGGTTGAGTAGCGTGGGCACCTTTTTGCCGGGAGTGTAGTCGAGGGGTTTGTAGAGATAGCCGGAGACCGGAGTTCCGTCCTGGCTTTTGAAATGGACGTATTCGACTTTGGCCAGACGTAATTGGGAGATCAGGGCGTCGTTGGTTTTGGTGAGGCGCTTGAGGTCGGTGCCGTTCGAGAGAAAGATTTCGTCGGGGCGATCGAGAGTGGCGATCTGCGCGGCGATGGCGCCGTCCTTACCAAGCGAATAGGAATTAACGGTGAGGCGGCCGCCGATGGGGCGAGTGATTTCACCACCAGTGACGGCGATGCGGCAGAGGTTATGGGTGCCGTCGTCATCCGCGGTGAAGTAGATGTAGTGGCCGTCGGGGGAGAAGCGCGGACGGCGGATGCTGCGATCGAAAGCGAGGGTGAGCACTTTGGCTTCGCCGCCGGTGGAGGGGGCGATAGCGAGATGGTGGGTGGCGTAGATCATATCCTTGATGTCGGTTTGGGTGACGAAGGCAATCCATTTGCCGTCGGGTGACCAGGTGGGTTGACGGTCAGGGCCGGGGTTTGTCGTGATCTGAGTGAGGTGCGCGCCTTTGTCGGTGTTATCGGCCGCGACGACCCAGATGTCGGAGTTGTAGTTGCGATCGGGGTCGGGAGCGCTGCGATTGCTGGTGAAGGCGAGGGACTTGCCGTCGGGTGACCAGGCGGGTTCGTTGTCATCGTAATCGCCGCTGGTTATCTGCGTGGTCTTTTTCGAGGCGACATCAAAAATGTAGAGGTGGGTTCGGCGGTGATCGAGGTAGCCGACGGTGTCTTCTTTGAATTGGAGACGGTCGATGACGTAGGGCGGGGGCGTTTTCGGTTTTGCGGCAGGCTTTTCTTTGTCCTTGTCTTTTTCCTTGGCGGATTCGATGTCCTCTGGCTTGGGATCCTGGAGGACCAGAACGAGCCGGGTACTGTCGGGGGACCATTCGAAATCGTTGACGCCTTGAACGGTTTCGGTAAGGCGAACGGCTTCACCGCCGAGGCGATTCAGGAGCCAGACTTGGGCCTTGCCGGCGTTGCGCGCGGATAAGAAGGCGAGGTACTTGCCGTCGGGGCTCCAACGCGAGTGGGAGGAGGAGACTCCTTCGGCGGTCATGGGAATGGGGTCGCCGCCGTGCGTGGAGATCATCCAGAGGCGCTGCTCGTTTTTGTCTTCCTTGAGCATTCGCGTTCGAACGGTATAGGCCACCCATTGGCCGTCGGGGCTGAGCTCGGGCTGAGAGACGTCGCGGATCTGGAAGTAGTCATCAATGGTGATGCTGCGTGGAGTAGTGCTAGCAGATTTCTGGTTCGATTCCTGAGCGCGGAGCGAAAGTGCGAGACCCAGAGCCAGCGAAACGAGCACAAAGCTGCGAACGATTTTCATGACGAAAACTCCTCAGAAGTGGGATGAAGCGCAAACCGGGGGCGTAGTGTAGCAGAGGACCCCCGGGAGAATGATCGAAAAAGAATGAAACGAAGAGGGGCGGACTGAAGTCCGCCCCTACGAGAATTCCCGAGACGAACGGGTCATGGAAAATTCCGCACAGGCTGCGGCTTGGGCAGCGGCTTGCGCGGAATCATTTCGTCGCGGTTGGCGGTGAGGTAGACGAAGGAGGCGACGATGACGGCCATCTGTCTCATGTCGGGCTCCTGGATACGCTCGTAGACGTCCATGTTCGAATGGTGAGTACGAGTGTCGTAGTCCATGGGATCCTGGATGAACTGAAATCCGGGCAGACCGACACCGTCGAAGGAAAGGTGATCGGTGCCGCCCGTGTTGCGAATGGTGAGCGTGTTCATGCCAAGGTCGTGGAAGGGCGCCATCCATGCGGAGAAAATGGGAGCCACCATCCCATTGCCTTGCAAATAGACGCCGCGAATCTTGCCGGTGCCGTTGTCAATATTGTAGTAAGCATCGAGCTTGGCGTGCTCGGGAAGAATCTTGATCAGTTTTGTAGCGGGATCTTCGGCATTGCGATCGCCGAAATGCTGTTTGACGTATGCAGCGGAGCCGAGCAAGCCCTGCTCTTCGCCGGTCCACAAGCCGATGCGGACGGTACGGCGCAATTTCACGCCAGTGGTTTTGAGAATGCGAATGGCTTCGAGCATGACGGCGGAGCCTGCGCCGTTATCGGTGGCGCCGGTCCCGGAGTGCCAGGAATCGAAGTGCGCGCCGAGCATGACGACCTCGTCGGCCTTGGCTTTATCGGTACCGGGAATTTCGCCGATGATGTTGAAGGAGCTCAGATCGTCGTCGTAAAACTTATTCTCAATATCCACCTGCATGGTGACGGTCTTCTTTTTTTCCAGCAGGCGATAGATACGGCCGTAGTTTTCGCTGGCGACGGCTACGCGCGGAGGAGTTGGCGGATCTTTTTCCTTGTCGCGACCGCCTCCCTGCTGGACGAAGACGGTGCCGTCATCGCCGCGCGACGGCTCGATCCATGCGGCGACGCCTTCTTCGACTAGAAACTTTTGTATTTTGAGATTCAGTTCGCGTTGGGCGCGGATTTGCGCGATGCGATCTTCAGGATTTTGCGCGGCGGGAACCGGTTGAGTCGCGAGTTCGGCCAATTCCGCGTCGGTGTAGCGGTGAGCCTGGGGCTCGAAGCGCTCGGGATTTTCCGGGACGGCGGCGGTCAGAATGAATTTTCCCTTCAGCTGGCCGCGATACTTCTGGATGTCTTCTTCTTTCAGGATCGGCGCGAGGACTGCGTCGGCGGTTACCGGACCGTTGGTCCCCGGGGTCCAGGCTTTGGCATAGGCGATCAGGGGAAACGGACGGGGCGAAATGACCTGGGCCGAAATCCGCTCGTTGGACCAGCCTCGACCGAACGGGCCCCAAGGCTCGAGATGGACGTTGGCAAGCTTCCAGTCGTTCATTTTCCCGGTGGTCCAGGCAGCGGCTTCCTTGATGTCCGGAGAATTGGTCAGACGCGGGCCGTAGACATCGCTGAGGTAGCTCATGATGTCCATGACCTGAGAACGGTTGAAGCCTTCATCCTTGATCTGATAGATAGCGTACAGGTCGGCCTGGCTGGGCGCTTGCGCCGCCAAAGGCAAAACCATCAACAACACTACAAATGCAGCTAACGCACTGGCATGCTTTCGCAAAATCGTCCTCCGACCGTCGTTTTTACGTGCTTCGCTTGTCAGGAAAATGCCCCAGGGCATGACTCGCTGGAGATGGGACGCGGCTGACCCCAAACGCGTTTCATAGAGGTGGCGGGCACCGGTTCTCGCGAGTGCGATGGTTCTTGTGTCGGAGGTCGGGGCGGAGACCCGAGTTTCGACTATTCGCCAGATTTTGAGACTACGGGTGGCCTAGGGGGAGTCGAGTCGCCTTTCACATAGTGGCCGTACCAGGCGAGGTAGCGCTCGAGGCGGTCCTTGATGTGGGACGGGGTCTTGAAATCGTGATACTCGCCGGGATAGACAACGAGTTCGGTGGGGCGGCCGAGACGCCGGAGGGCTTGGTACATCTGCTCGCCGCCGAGGATGGGAACGTTCCAATCGATATCGCCACCCATGAAGAGGGCGGGTGTGGTGATATTGGCGACTTTGTAGAACGGGGAGACCTTGTCCCAAAGGGCCCGGTTCTCCCACGGATGGCCCAGCTCGATCTCGTAATCCTTCTGGTACTGGTCGTGGCCATATTGTGAAATGAAAAGTGCACTTCCGGCGCCGGAGATGGCGGCTTTGAAGCGGTTGGTCTGGGTAATGATGAAGTCCGTAGAGATGCCACCGTAGGACCAGCCGCCAACGCCGAGTTTTTCCGGGTCGGCAATTCCCTGCTCGATGCCGTAGTCCACCATCGCCATATCATCCTGAAAATCCTTGTTGCCCCAATCGGCCCAAATGGCTTTGGCGAAGTCCTGGCCGTAGCCCGATGAACCGCGCGGATTCGGGAAGAGGACCGCGTAGCCATTGGCCGCGAGGAGCTGGGGAAGATGATCGAATTCGGCGTAATAGGCCCAAACCGGACCGCCGTGGGGTCGGAGGATCGTGGGGTACTTCTTGCCGTGGACGTAGTCGAGGGGCTTGTACAAGTAACCGTGAACGAGGGTTCCGTCCTTACTCTTGAATTCCACGTACTCGGCCTGGGAAAGCTTTAACTGGGACATGAGGGCGTCGTTGGTGTGGGTAATGCGGGAAAGTTTGCCGGCGCGAAGTGTGTAAATCTCGTCGGGGCGATCGACAGTGGCGATGTCCGCGGCAACTTGACCGTCCAGAGAGAGTGAGTAGGAGTAAAGCATGAGCCGGTCGTGAATCGTGCAGACGAAATTGCCCATCTGGAAGGACCCCTCTCCCAACGATGTGGGCAACTGACACAATTGCTGTGTCCCATCGATGTCGGCAATGAAATACACAGATTTGCCATCGGGAGCGAATCGGGGATCGGTGGCGTTGCGGTCCAGAAAGCGGGTGAGGACACGGGCTTCGCCGCCAGTGGCAGGAGAGACAGCGATGTGCTTGGTGGCGTAGTCGAAGAGGTTGGGGTCGAGCTGGGTGATGTAGGTGATCCACTTGCCATCCGGGGACCAGAAAGGTGCGGATTCCGTGCCGAGGCTGGTGGTGACGTGGGTCAGATGCGCACCCTTATCTGTGTTGCCGGAAGCGACCACCCAGATGTCGGAGTTGTAGTTGAGATCAGGGTCGGGCATCGAGCGATTGCTGGTGAAGGCGAGAGACTTGCCGTCGGGAGACCAGGCGGGTTCGGAGTCGTCGAAGTCGCCGGACGTTACTTGCGTCATGCGCTTTGACGCTAAGTCGAATATGTAAAGATGGGTACGGCGGTGGTCGAGGTAGCCGATTTCGTCGAGTTTGAATTGCAGGCGATCGATGACCCAAGGCTTCGCGGCCTTTTTCTTGTCATTTGCGCCGGCTTCCGCGTCCTTGTCTTTGGTTTCCTTGGCAGCTTCGAGCTCCTCCGGGCTAGCGTCACGGAGAACGAGGACCAAACTGCGGCCGTTGGGTGACCAGGCAAAGTCCTCGACGTCCTGGGGAGTGTCGGTAAGGTGCTGCGCTTCCCCACCGAGGCGATTGAGCAGCCAGACGTGGGTCTTACCTTCGCCACGGGCGGAGAGAAAGGCGATGAATTTGCCATCAGGGCTCCAGCGGGCGTGGGATGAGGATGTGCCTTCGGCGGTCAGGGGAAGCGCGTCGCCGCCGGCGGCGGGGACCATCCAGATGCGGTCCTCGTTCTTATCGTCCTTGAGGATGGCGGTGCTAACGGTGTAAAGGACCCACTGCGCATCGGGGCTCAGCTGGGGATGGTGAACCGCGCGAATCTGAAAATAGTCGTCAATGGTGATGGGGCGGGGGGAGGCGGCGGGTTGCTGGGCGAAAAGGACAGGAGCAAGTACCAGAACCGCGAAAAAAATCGCAAGACGCAAGGCAAGCTTCATTCGAAAGAACCCCTTTGACGAATTATGAGTGCTGGAAGCAAACGGCGAAGTTTATCACAGGCCCTTGAGGAGAGACGGAGTGGGAGAGAAAAGCGTGAGCAATCGCTGGCGAGCGACGGGGAGAGGAGCGGGGAGCGGGTTGGAACGCCGTCAGGGGAGTGAAAATATTTTTGCTGAGGTGCATTTTTTTCTTGCATGCAGGAGTGACTCTTGTATTCTGCAAAAGCGAGTTCGCTTCACCGCAACGCCGAGAGCGAAGATCGTTTAGGAGGACGAGAGTAAAAATTGAGTTCTTTATCCCTTCCTGTCCAGCTACCTTCCCGCACAATCTCCACCGCGAAAAAAAGAGTCGCCAAGCTAACGCTCTGGCCGCTTGTGGCTGCCACGTTTTTTATGGTGTCCGGCGGCACATACGGCACGGAAGAGATTATTCATGGCGCCGGCTACGGCCGTGGGATTCTGATCCTGTTGTTTTTGCCGGTGCTGTGGTGCCTGCCAACAGCGTTCATGATCGGCGAGCTGTCCAGCGCGCTCCCGCAAGAGGGCGGATATTACGCGTGGGTGCGGCGCGGATTGGGAAACTTCTGGGGATTTCAGGAAGCGTGGCTTTCGCTGGCGGCCAGCATTTTTGACATGGCGATTTACCCGACGCTTTTTGTTTTTTACCTGCAGCGGATGGCGCCGTGGTTCGGCGTGGGAAATCATGCCATCTACGCGGGGCTGTTTGTGGTGGTGACGTGCGCGGCTCTGAATATCGCGGGGATCCGAGTAGTGGGAATCACTTCGCTGTGGCTGTTTTTCCTGTTGTCAGCGCCGTTTGCGCTGATCGTGGTGCTGGCGCCTTTCCGGATTGGAGCACTAGGAGAGGCACATGCCGCGCCGGCGGCGACGGGGCTGGGATTGCTCGGCGGAGTGCTGGTGGCGATGTGGAACTATATGGGCTGGGACAACGCTTCGACGATTGCGCAGGAAGTGGAGCGGCCGCAGAGAACCTATCCGAAAGCCATGATTGCGGCGGTGGTGCTGGTTTCGCTGACGTATGTGCTGCCGTTCGTGATGGTGTACCTGGCGGGAATTCCGGCATCCATGTTCGGGGAAGACGGGTCGTGGGCGACAGTGGCGGGCGTGCTGGGAGGAAAGATCTTGGGATTCGAATGGCTGAGATTCCTGATCGTGCTCGGGGGAATGATGAGCGCGTTTGGGATGTTCAACGCGCTGGTGATGAGCTACTCGCGGCTGCCGCTGGCGATGGCGCGGGACGGCATGCTGCCCAAGGTGTTCGCCAAGCTGAACAAGAAAACGGAAGCGCCGTGGGTGGCGATCCTGGTGTGTGCGGCGTGTTGGGCGCTGTGCCTGGGTCTGGGCTTCAGGCGGCTAATCACGCTGGATATCATGCTTTACGGTGCCAGCTTGATGCTGGAGTTCGTGACGCTGGTGGTGCTGCGCATACGCGAGCCGGAACTGAAGCGCGAATTCCGCGTTCCGGGCGGGCTGATCGGTGCGATCAGCTGCGGAGTATTTCCGCTGCTCTTGCTTACGCTAGCGATGGTGGAGAGCGGCAACGAAACCGTGCTTAGGATGAACGGGCTGATGTTTGGCGCAATTATTATCGGCGCGGGCTTCCTCGTTTATTTCGTGACTGGCAGGCTGAAACTGCGGCGGACGAAGCCGGTGGTCACTGAGGACTTCGAAACCGCGTAAGAGGTTTTGCAAACAGAGATAGTTTCACCGCCCGGTTCGAAGGAGCCGGGCGGTTTTGTTTTGGGGTGATATATACTCAGCCCTTCTTAAGGGAAGAGATTTCGGCGGAGGGATGGATACCTTGCGATTTTTGCGCAGAATCCGGGCACTAGCAGTACTACTGATGGCGTTGGCGGGAGCGGTTCGAACGCCGGCTTCTCCATACACGGCAAAGCCGATGGATCAAAAGCTGTTTCAAGAACTGCGCTGGAGGCTGATTGGGCCGTTTCGAGGCGGACGAACCTTGGCGGTGACAGGAGTGCGCGGGCGGCCGGAGAGCTACTACTTCGGGAGCGTGGGCGGCGGAGTGTGGAAGACGAATGATGCGGGGCGGACGTGGCATCCGATTTTTGATTCGCAGGGAATTGCATCGATTGGGGCGATCGCGGTGGCGCCTTCGGATTCGAATGTGATTTATGTGGGCTCGGGCGAAGCGGACATGCGTTCGTCGATTTCGTACGGTGACGGGATGTACAAGTCCAGCGATGGGGGAAAAACGTGGACGCCCAGCGGTTTGAATGACTCAAGGCAGATCGGGCGGATTCTGGTGGATCCGCAAGACCCGAACAAGGTCTTTGTTGCGGCGCTCGGGCATCCGTACGGACCGAACGCGGAGCGGGGCGTGTTTCGTTCGAAAGACGGGGGAAAAAGCTGGCAGAAGATTCTATTCCGCGACGAGAACACCGGGGCGATTGATCTGGCGTTCGAGCCGGGGAATCCAAAATCAATTTACGCGGCACTGTGGCAGACGCGGCGGCCGCCGTGGAGTATTTATCCGCCTTCGAATGGGCCCGGGAGCGGGCTGTATCGTTCGAAAGACGGCGGCGACCACTGGGAGCAGGTGACGGGGCATGGATTCCCTGCGGAAGGAGTGGGACGGATAGGAATTGCGTTTGCACCGAGCAATCCGCGGCGGATTTATTTGATCATGGATGCGAAGGAAGGAGGACTGTACCGCTCCGACGACGGCGGGCAAAACTGGCAGCGGGTTTCGAATGACCGGCGGACCTGGCAACGGGGGTGGTACTTCGGGGAAGTTACTGTAGACCCGAAAAACCCTGACGTCGTCTATTTGCCGAATACTTCGACTTACAAATCTCAGGATGGCGGGAAAACATTTGAGGCGTTTCGCGGCGCGCCTGGCGGCGATGATTATCATGAGCTGTGGATCGATCCGGAGGAGCCGCTGCGGATGGCGCTGAGCAGCGATCAGGGGACGCTGGTTACGCGCAACGGCGGTGAGACGTGGAGCTCCTGGTACAACCAACCGACTGCGCAGTTCTATCATGTGATCACCGACAACCGATTTCCGTATTGGGTGTATGGCGCGCAGCAGGATAGTGGCGCGGCAACAACTCCGAGCCGAAGCAAATATCGTTCGCTCAATTTTCATGACTGGCGGCCAATGGAGGCGGGCGACGAAAATGGATACATCGCGCCGGACCCGGTGAATCCTGGCGTGGTGTTCGGCGGGACGGTCGCGCGACAGGATTTCACCGACGAACAGATTCGGCAAACGCCGCCGACTCTGGCGCATACGGGCGAGTACCGCAGGACGTGGACGCTGCCACTGGTGTATTCGCCGATCGATGCGCATGTCCTATACTTTGGCTCGCAGCTTTTGTTTCGGACGGCGGACGGCGGGAATTCCTGGCAAATCATCAGCCCCGATCTCACGCGAGAAGATCCCGGCGTGCCGGCGAATCTCGATGCGGCGACGGCCGCCGACGCTCCGGAAGGGAAGCGGCGAGGGGTGATTTATACGATTGGACCATCGAGCGTGCGGCCGGGAGAGATCTGGGCAGGAACGGATGACGGGCTCATTCAATTAACGCAGGACGAAGGGAAAACGTGGAGCAACGTAACGCCGCCGGAGTTGACGTCGTGGAGCAAGGTGACGCACATCGAGGCGTCGCATACCGATGCGGCGACGGCATACGCAGCCGTTGACAGGCATCGCCTGGATGATTATCAGGCGTACTTATACAGGACGCGGGATTTCGGCAAGACGTGGCAGCACGTTTCGAATGGAATTCCCGATGGAAGTTTCGCGAACTGCGTGAGGGAAGATCCTGTTCGAAAGGGATTGCTCTATGCGTGCACGGAGAAGGGCGTCTACGTTTCATTCGATGACGGCGACGACTGGCAGCCGCTGCAACTGAATCTGCCGGTGACGTCGGTGCGCGACCTTGTGGTGCATGAGGACGATCTGGTGGTCGCGACATTCGGGCGCTCGTTCTGGGTGCTGGATGACGTGACGCCACTGCGGCAGATCGATTCACAGGTGGCCGCGGCGAACAGCTGGCTGTTTCGGCCAGGAGTGGCATATCGGGTGCGGCCGGGGAACGACCAGGGTACTCCAGTGCCGATGGATGAAGCGCTGGCGGCGAATCCACCGGACGGAGTGGTGTTGGATTATTACTTGAAAGAGAAAAGCAGAGGCCCGGTCCAGCTCGAAATTTTGGATTCGGAGGGGAGGGTCGTACGGCAATTCGCAAGCAATGACGGGCCGCAGAAAACCAAACCGAGCGATATCCCGTTTCCAATGAACTGGGTGCGCAATCCGCAACCGCTTTCGAACGAAGCGGGAATGCATCGGTTCGTGTGGGATTTGCGATATGCGGTGTCAAAAAGTGTTCGGGGCTCGTACTTTGGGCCAACGGGACCGTGGGCAGTGCCGGACAATTACATCGTAAAGCTCACGGCAAATGGCAAGAGCAGTTCGCAACCGCTGACGATCAAAATGGACCCGCGCGTGAAGAGTTCGCAAGAAGCGCTGGTGCGGCAGTTCGAGCTGTCGTCAAGCCTCGCGGAGAGGCTGGGCGAAGTCTCAACGGCACTGCAACAAACAAACGCGCTGCGGAAACAGATTGAGGCACGAAAGAAGGAAGCGAGCGGGAATGCGGAGGTGCTCCAAGCGCTGGGGGTTCTGGAGAAGAAAATCGAAGTGTCGCTGGAGCCTGATAGCGATGGCGATTTCATGCTGTTTGGGCTCGCTGTTCCCAGCAAAGAGCATGAGCCTCTTCCAAAAGTTGCAGCGGCACTCACAGGGCTGTTGATTATTGTGGAGAGCGCGGACACCGCGCCGAGCCTGGATGCGACGGCGGCTGGTGCGAAGTGGATGGCCAGCGGAGAGGAGACGCTGTCGCGGTGGACGGCGTTGAAAAAAGAAGACTTGGCAAGTGTGAATGGTTCGCTCCAAAAAGCGAAACTAAAGCCGCTGACGGCGGAAGAGTCTCCGGCAGCGCACTAGCCGTTCCGCAAACTGCGCTTGAGAGTGAAGGCACGGACGCCAGGCGTCCCTTTTTCGCCGCTCCTTCTTCCTGTGGGTGACGCGGATTCGCAGGCAGATTTGATATGCTGCTCGAGGTGCGAAACATCGCTCGAATCCGGGTTCCCGTACGAACCTACTTTCTCTTTGGCATGATTGCCGCGATCCTTACCGGCGCGGCAATCGTCTATTCCTCGCAAACTCCTGCGCAGGGACCGCAATCGGGACCGAACACGCAATCACCGGTGCCTCCGCCCTCTGCGAGCCCGCAAAGCGGGCCGCCAGAAGCTGCCACTTCTCCGTTCAGCGCGCAGCCGCAACGCAGCGGCCTCAACATTGTTGTGCTGGATCCGGCGCACGGCGGTGTGGACACTGGCGCGCGGGGAACTGGCGGAATACGCGAGAGCGAGATCGTGCTGGAGCTTGCGCTTCAGGTGCGGAGGGCGCTGGAGCTGCAGGGTTTTCAGGTGGTGCAGACTCGGCAGGGGAACGAGAACCCATCGTTCGATGACCGGTCGGCAACGGCCAATGCGCAGCGCGGCGCGGTCTTTGTGACACTGCACATTTCGTCGACGGGACTGCCAGGCACGGCCCGGGTTTATGTAAATGCGGATTTGCCGCCGGTAGCGGATTCGAATGGATTGATTCCCTGGGAGCGCGCGCAAGAGCCATTTCTTGGACTGAGCAGAAAATTCGGTGATCTCGTCCAAGGACAACTGACGCAAAGATTCAAGGGGTCTCCTGACGGCGCGCAAACCGCTTCGGTGCGTCAGCTTCGAACGACGGCGGCACCGGCGATCGCGGTGGAGATTTCAAGCGTAGCGGTGGAGAACCGCGCCGAACTGGATCGCATGGGCCCCGGGATTGCGGATGCCATCGCCCGAGGAGCGGCGGCGTTCAAACCGTCGTATGTTGTTGCGAGCACGCCGGGAGCGGCGCCATGACGGCCCGGTGGAAAATACTGTTGATCGGCGGGCTGGTGATCGCCGTGGTGGCGGCGGCAATCTATTTTCCAATTTTGCGGCGGCGCGTGAAGCTTGCCGCGAAATTGCAACAGCAGAGCGAAGAACAGGCACGGCGAGAACTGGCGCAACCGATCGCCATCAATCCAGGCGACCCGCGCGTGAAGGCGAAGCTGTTCTGGGCTTCCGATGCGCTGGATTCCACACTGGCGCCGGCAGTGGTCGAACTGCCGCTTTCGAATGACCCGGCGCTGCGTTCGAAGCAGGTGCTCAACACCTTGCTCGCCGGGCCGGTGGACGCGGAACTACGAACGCTGCCGCCGGATGCGGTGCTGCTGGCTTTTTACCTGTTGCCCGATGGAACGGGGATTGCGGATTTTTCCGAAGCGCTGGCGACATCGATCCCGTCGGGAATTGCGAGTGAGCAACTGGCGGTGGATTCCATCGCGCGAACGCTGGAAGCAAACGTGGCACAGGTGCAGCGGGTGAAAATCCTGATTCACGGGCAGGAAGTGGAGACGCTCGCGGGGCATCTCGATCTGACAGGCGCATTCGTCGTGAACACGAGGCCTGCTTCATTGCCGAGTAAACCTGCACCCAGTGCGCCAACGAGAGCGCCGGGAATGTTGACACCGGAGAAGGCCCCCGGCAAACTGGCGCAGCCTGAACGCAAGCCGTAGAAGATTTCGTAATGAATATAAAAGAGCGCAGGAGGAAGAGTGAGAGCTGACGGGCGAACCGCGGACCAGATGCGCCCTCTGAAAATTACGCCGGATTTTATCTCCACAGCAGAAGGCAGCGTGCTGATCGAACTCGGAAGCACTCGAGTGATCTGCACGGCGACGGTGGATGACGGCGTGCCGAGTTTTCTGAAGGGCAGCGGCAAGGGATGGGTGACCGGGGAGTATGGGATGCTGCCGCGCGCGACGGAAGAACGTACGGCGCGCGAAGCAGTAAAGGGCAAGCAATCCGGGCGCACGCAGGAGATTCAAAGACTGATCGGGCGGTCGCTACGCGCGGTGACGGATCAGGAAGCGCTGGGCGATCGCACGGTTTGGCTGGATTGCGACGTGATTCAGGCGGACGGAGGAACGAGGACGGCGTCGATCACGGGGGCGTTCCTGGCGATGGCGCTGGCGTTCGAACGTCTGGTGGCGGCGGGAATCCTGAAGCGTTCGCCGCTGATCGACACGGTGGCGGCGACAAGCGTGGGGATTGTGGACGACCGCGCGCTGCTGGACCTGGCGTATGAGGAAGATGTTCGCGCGCAAGTGGACATGAATGTAGTTATGACCGGAGGGGGGCACTTTGTAGAAATCCAGGCTACGGCGGAAGGGCGCGCGTTTTCCGGCGGCGAGATGCAGGACTTGCTGGCGCTGGCAGCGGCGGGAATCCGCAGGCTGACGGAAGAGCAGCGCGCGATCTTGCCGGCAAAGTTCAGTGCGCGCGCCCGTTAAACTTTATCTCGCCTCGTCGAATCCAGGAAAACTTGCGGAATTCCGCGATCTTGCGGGGGCGGCGGTTCCGATTGAATTGGAATTGATGCCAGGTTTCGAAAGCCTGCCGCAGTTTGAAGAGAATGCTCCGACATTTGCGGAAAATGCGGCAGGCAAGGCGCTGCATTACTCGCGGCTTCGTGAGGGGCTGATCTTCGCGGATGACTCAGGGCTGGTGGTGCCCGCGCTTGGGGGCGCGCCAGGCGTTCGTTCGGCGAGATATGCGGGGCCGGAGGCTACAAATTCGCAGCGGATCGAAAAACTTCTAGGAGAAATGAGGGGCAAAGCTGGGAGTGAACGAGCTGCGCACTTCGTCTGTGTGATTGCGCTGGCAAAGCGAGGACGGGCCATCGCGGTGGTGACCGACGGCGTTGAAGGTGAAATCCTTAACGCGCCGAGTGGTAGCGGAGGATTCGGGTATGACCCAATTTTCTACTTCCCTGTCCTGAAGAAAACGTTCGCGGAGATTTCCACGGAAGGAAAAAATCAGTTCAGCCATCGGGGGAAAGCGTTCCGCCGGCTGCTTGCCACTCTTTCCTCCATGCTATAGTTTTGGCTCTTATGGCGACCAAATCAAAGAAAAAACCTTCAAGGAAAAAGAAGAAGGGCCGCACAAGATCAGCAAAGCCGGCGGGCAAGCGGGACGCGGCAATGCCAGCGCGCGCCGCGGGAGCCGAGCCCAGGCGTGTTGTGGCGATTCTAACGAAATTGGACGAAGCCTATCCGGATGCGAATTGCGAATTGAAACACGAAAATGCTTTTCAATTGCTGATTTCGACGATACTTTCCGCGCAGTGCACGGATGTGCGCGTGAATCAGGTTGCAGAAACACTTTATAAGAAATATCCGGATGCAAAGGCGTTTGCGTACGCGACACCGAGCGAATTAGAGATGGAGATCCGGCCGACGGGATTTTTCCGGAACAAAACAAAGTCCGTGATGGGGGCGAGTAAGGCCATTCTCGATAACTTTGGCGGAGAAGTGCCGCGAACGATGGAAGAGATCCTTACGCTGCCCGGGGTTGCGCGGAAGACCGCCAATGTCGTATTGGGCACCGCGTATGGAATCGCGAGCGGAATCGTTGTGGACACGCATGTGCTTCGGCTATCAAAGCGTCTGGATCTAACGCGCAATGATGATCCGAAAAAGGTTGAGCAGGATTTGATGAAAATCATTCCGGAGAAGAAGTGGATCCAGTTTTCCCACCAAATCATCTGGCACGGACGCCGGGTTTGCCATGCGCGCAAACCGAAATGTATCGAGTGCAATCTGGAGTCACTGTGCTACTCCAAAGACAAGACAGTGTGACGGCCTGACTGCTTAATCGCGCGGAACTTACGTTCGTTGCAACCCATTTGGGACCATTGGGAGGGCGTTGAGCCGGACGCCGGTAGCATCGAAGATGGCGCTGCCGATAGCCGGCGCCAGGGCCATGATGGGAGTCTCACCTGCACCCGCAGAGGGAATATCCTTGCGATCCAGCAGGACGGACTCGATCTGCGGCACGTCGCGGAATCGCGGCACACGATAGCTGGCAAAATGCGGATTTTTGATGCGGCCATTTTCGAATTCGATGGCTTCGAACAGCGCTCCTCCTAGCCCCTGGATGATGGCGCCGACAACCTGGTTGCGCAAACCATCGGGATTGACGATGGCGCCGCATTCGAAGGCCTCGACAACACGAACGACACGCACAGCACCGGACGAGCGATCTACGGCCACTTCGACGCAAGTAGCGACGTAGCTGCCTTTCTCGTACCCGGCAGCGATGCCGAATCCCTGACCTTCCCGTGATTTCTTGTGTGGCCAGCCAAACGATTTCGCCGCCGCTTCGAGAACGGCGCGCATTCGTGGATCGGAAAGATTTTTGAGGCGAAATTCGAGAGCATCCATCCGGGCCGTACGCGCCAGCACGTCCATATGCGTTTCGCGGGCGAAATGATTCGCCGTGGCTGCAAGCCCGCGATAGGAGCCGCTACGCAGGATTTGTGGAACGGAATGAAATTCGGTTTGCTGATTCGGGACAACGTAAGGCGTTTCGATTCCTGACGTGCCGGAATTGTAATTGTGAAATTCCCAGGCGGTAAGCGTGCCGTCAACGGCGATGGCACTTTTGATTTCGATCACGCCCGCGGGCCGAAAATACGCCCAGGTGAACTCTTCCTCGCGAGTCCAGACCAATTTCACGGGACGGCCTGCGGCGCGCGCCAGACGCGCAGCTTCCAACGCGGCGTCGCCGGTATGTTTACCTCCATACGCGGAGCCAGTGTCCGGCACAATTACGCGGACGGAGGTCTCAGGAACGTGAAAGACAGCGGCGAGCTCATCGCGCACGGCAAATGGCCGCTGTGTGCCCGTCCAAACGGTCAACTTTCCATCGGACCATTGGGCTACAGCTGCGCGGGGCTCGAGCGGGGCATGTGCGATGAAAGCAACGGTGTAGGTCGCGTCCAAACGGTGGGCCGCGTTCTTGAGAGCTTCCTCGACGGAACCCTTCTGTTTTCGAGAGCGGTCATCGGGTTTGGATTCGCCATTTTTTTTCAGAAAGGCGAAAAGCTCCTTGTTCGAAATTTGCGGGACTTCCTTCCATTGCGCATGAATGGCGTCAAGAGCGGCTTGCGCCTCGTGCACGGTTGGAGCGGCGGCGCCGACAAAATCTCCTTCGCGAACGACGATCACGCCGGGCAAGGCTTTCGCGGCGCTGTCGTCATAAGAATCCAGAGTCGCCCCAAATGAGGGCGGACGTAAGACTTTGCCATGGAGCAGACCTGCCGGGCGGAAGTCCGGGGTGTATTGATGTTTGCCCGTCACGAACTCGCGGGCGTCCACCTTTGGAACGGGTTTCCCGGCAATCGTCCATTCCGGCGCGGGCGTGACCGGGTCCTCGACCGGAAGATTCTGGGCCAGCGTTTTCCCACGCGCGAGTTCGGCATAACGCAGCGAGCGGCCTGAAGCGGGATCGGTCACCTTAGCATTCGCAGCAACCAATCCTTCGGGGGCAACATTCCATTCCTTCGCGGCGACTTCGATGAGTAAATCGCGCGCGGCGGAGGCCACCCTTCGGAACTGCGGGGTCATTGTCGGCGTGGTGCGGCTGCCGAAAGTACCGGCATCAAAAGGCGTCAAGGCCGTATCGGCCATGACCATGCGAACTGTTTCGATCGGAACGCGCAACTCATCCGCAACGGTTTGCGCCAGAGAAGTGCGGATGTTCTGGCCGATCTCCGCTTTCCCAGTGAATCCAGTGACGGTGCCGTCTTCGCCGACGTGCAGCCAGGAAGAGATTTCTTTGGGCAGTTCCTCGTTGTGGAAAGCCCGAGAAGGGGTGGTTTCCTGCATCGCGCGGGATTGTTTCGCAACGGCGAATACGACAATTCCCGCGCCAAGGAGTTTGAAGAAATCGCGCCGTGCCAATTCAAATTGGTGGATGGGAGCGGCGCGGAACTCGTAGCGCTCCGGCTCAGGAATAAAATTTTCGGTGAAGTCGCTCATGAACGCGGCTCCTGCGTGATGCGCGCCGCGTGGCGGATTGCTTCGATGACGCGCGGGTGCGTCCCGCAGCGGCAGATATTGCCTTGCATGAACTGAATAATTTCGGGGTCGGTAGGCTTGGGATTTCCCTGGAGAAGGCCAACGCTGCTCATAATCATTCCCGAGGTGCAATAGGCACATTGGAAAGCGCCGGCATCGAGAAAGGCCTGCTGCACGGGGTGCAGGCGGCCGTCCTTTTCTAACCCTTCGATGGTGGTAATTGGTTTGCCAGCGACGGTACTGACGGGAATCATGCAGGAACGCTTTGGGACTCCACTGATCAGCACGGTGCAGGCTCCACACTGCCCTTCTCCGCAGCCATATTTACTGCCCGTCAGACCAAGTTCATCACGGAGGACGGAAAGGAGCGGCGTGTCGGGAGGATACTGAACTGAATATCGTTTGCCATTCACTTCAAACTCGATCGGCTTCGCCATTGCCCCTCCAAGTAGGTGCTGCACAACATTTCACACTCGGCCGTTACGAGTGAGAAGAAATGCAAAGTTGAAAATTACAATGCCGCCATGAGACCACGAGCCAGCATCCGCCCTGATCTTACTACTGTGGAGTGCAGCTTCGCATCTCGGTGTGTCTCGCGAGCGGGGCGCCCACATTGAGTGCTTTTAATTCGGCTGGAGTAGCGGCCCCACTTAATTCGACAAAGCTCAAGCTCGCGAGCGCTGCGCACTGCCCTGTTGGGCGGCGAGAAAATCGAGGATTGTATGGTGAGCCACACCCGGCTGGTCGGTTTCGAAAATGTGGCTAGCGTGAGGGATCAATACGAGTTTGGCCCCAGGAATACGGTTGGCGATTAATTGGGAATTTGCGCATGGAACAAGCCTGTCGGTTTCACCGTGAATGACGAGCGTCGGAGCCGTAATTTGGGCGATGCGGCTGTAGGCTTCCCAGCCGAAAATTCCTTGCAGCTGGCCCATGTATCCCTGCGGAGCGGGATACCATTCCATGCGGATAGCCATGTCTTCGTCGATGCGCTCGCGTGGAGTGGCGGGATCATAGATGAAGGGGATGATGGCTTCCTTGGATTCTTCGGGGGTCATGCCCTGGCGCATAAGCGTTTGCAGCGCCGCAGGTTCGGCCTGTACGGCATGGGGTCCGCCCGCGGCCGTGCAACCCAGAATCATTGAGCGCACGCGCTTTGGGTATTGGAGCGCAAATTCCTGCGCGATCATGCCTCCCATGGAAACGCCGAAAACATGCGCGCTTTCGACGCCTGCAGCGTCCAGAACCGCGGCGGCGTCCGAGGCCATCAATGCGATGGAATAAACACCCGGGGGTGTGTCGCTCTGTCCGACGCCGCGATTATCAAGAGCAATGGTGCGATAACGCTGGGCAAGAACCGGGCGGCTGCGATGCCACATATAGGAGGGATAGCTGAGACCCATGATGAGCAAGAGTGGTTCGCCGGAGCCTTGTTCATCCCAATAAAGTCTGTCGCCTTGATTTTCAACGAAGGGCATGGAATCTCCGGTTGAGCCAATTCGTGGCCGTCAGGACGGCTGTGGAAAGAATGATGGAAAGCGATAGTCACACACAGATGAATGTGACTATCACGGCCGCCATTGTATATAATCCGCCTCACTATGCCAAATCAAGAAACGAACTACCGCGTAGCCGACCAGGTCGCCACGATTACGCTCAGCCGGCCCGATAAGCTGAATGCCTGGACGGCGATCATGGCGCGCGAGGTACGCGCCGCAATGGAAGAGGCGGAACACGATGAAAATGTCCGCGTGATCGTGTTGACGGGTGCGGGGCGGGGATTCTGCGCGGGCGCGGACATGTCGCTCTTGAGCACGGTGGCAGAGAAGGGACTCGACGAAGCGCGGCGAGCACAGGGCATGCAACCTACCAGCGGGAGCGGTGAAGGAGCGCGAGGAAATTTTCAGAAGAAATATTCCTATTTCCCGGCAGTTACAAAGCCAGTGATTGCGGCCATCAATGGGCCGGTTGTGGGATTGGGTTTAGTGATTGCGTTGTATTGCGATATTCGATTTGCTTCCGACGCGGCTCGGTTCAGCACGGCTTTCGCGCAGCGAGGCCTGATCGCCGAATATGGAACGGCGTGGATGTTGCCGCGACTCATAGGACACTCCAACGCGCTGGACCTCTTGTTTACCGCGAGAATGATCGATGCACCAGAAGCTCTGAGAATGGGGCTGGTGAATCAGGTGCTTCCCCGGGAAACCTTTATGGAAAGCGTTCAGAGATACGCAGGGGACTTGGCGTCGAACGTGAGCCCGCGGTCGTTACGGGTGATCAAGCGGCAGGTGTATGACGCGATGTTCCAAACGCTGGCGGAAGCGTTTGACATTTCCGAGCAAGAGATGCTGGCGAGCTTGAAATGCGAGGACTTTCGAGAAGGTGTGGCACACTTTATCGAAAAGCGTCCGCCGGTCTTCACAGGGAAATAGATAGCGTTATGGACTTTGAGCTCAGCGCCAAAACGAAAGAGCTGCAACGGCGGCTGCACGTCTTCATGGATGCCCACGTGTATCCGAACGAGCAGCGATTCCACGAGGAAGTCGAGCGCGACCGCTGGAAACCGACGCGGATTGTGGAAGAGTTGAAGTCGAAGGCGCGCCGCGAAGGACTGTGGAATTTGTTTTTGCCCGGAGACGAACAGGGAGCGGGCTTGACGAACCTGGAGTACGCGCCCTTGTGCGAAATCATGGGCCGCAGTCACATGGCACCCGAAGTGTTCAATTGTTCGGCGCCGGATACAGGGAACATGGAAGTGCTGGCGCGTTATGGCACGGCGGAGCAGAAAGAAAAGTGGCTGAAGCCGCTGCTGGCTGGAGAAATTCGATCCTGTTTTTCCATGACCGAACCGGACGTAGCATCTTCGGATGCTACGAATATTGCGGCAAGGATAGTGCGAGACGGCGACGAATATGTGATCACGGGAAGGAAGTGGTGGTCCTCGGGGGCGGGAGATCCGCGGTGCAAGGTCGCGATTTTCATGGGCAAGACAGATCCTACAGCGCCGACGCACAAACAGCAGTCGATGATCCTCGTGCCGCTGGATACGCCGGGCGTCAAGATCGTGCGGATGCTGACGGTGTTCGGTTACGACCATGCGCCCCACGGACATGCTGAAATTCAGTTTGACAATGTGCGCGTTCCGACGGCGAACATGTTGCTCGGCGAGGGACGGGGGTTTGAGATCGCGCAGGGCCGCCTGGGGCCCGGGCGGATTCATCATTGCATGCGATGTATCGGGCTTGCGGAGCGGGCGCTTGAGGCGATGTGTAAACGGGTGCAATCGCGGGTGGCATTCGGGGAAGCGCTAGCCGAGCGGGGAACGATTCGCGCGGACATCGCGGCGTCTCGCATGGAAATTGAACAAGCGCGGCTGCTGACGCTCAAAGCCGCGTACATGATGGACAAGGTGGGAAACAAAGCGGCACGCGCGGAAATCGCAATGATCAAAGTCGTGGCACCCAACGTGGCGCTGCGTGTGCTGGATCGGGCAATTCAAGCGCACGGAGCCGCCGGAGTTTCGCAGGATACTTTTCTGGCCAGTGCCTGGGCGATGTCCCGGACGCTGCGGTTGGCCGATGGGCCGGATGAAGTTCACATCGAATCGATTGCCAAGTGGGAGCTGGCTCGAAGCAAAAGCTCTGCGTGACCGCTGGTTTCGCGCGGGACCGAAAATCAAACGAATATCAGGGCCACAAGATTTATGCTGGGAGAAGTGGATGACGCAATTGTTTGTTGAGAATCCACAATCGCTGAAAGAACTGGTAGGTAAGGAAATCGGGGTTACGGAATGGTTCCGCGTTACGCAGGAGCGGATTGAACAGTTCGCGCAAGCCACGGAAGACCGGCAGTGGATTCACTTGGACAAGGCGCGGGCGATTAAAGAATCGCCCTATGGCGCGACCATCGCTCACGGATTTCTTACGCTCTCCTTAATCAGCCATTTGATGAAGGAGTTGGTTCACATTCGAAGCGGCGTGCGGTTGGCGGTGAATTATGGATTGAATCGCGTGCGCTTCCCTGCTCCGGTGCGAGCCGATTCGAGAATTCGCCCGCGCGTGAGGCTACTGTCACTAAAGGAACTCGCGGACTCGATTGAAGCGACTTTTGATGTGACGATCGAACTCGAAGGGTCCGAGAAGCCGGGTTGCGTTGCGGAGTGGATCGTTCGCTACTATTTGTAATCCGTCGTGATTGACTGCCACGTTTAAAACCGCAAATCCGCTATGGGAGCTACGCGCTAGATTCTTCCGGTTTGCGCGCTGTGCCACGAGGCGCCCAAAAGAATCTGAATTTTTTCGGGCATGGATGCAAAGCGTGGGTCTTTAGTCAGGCCCTGGTGATAGCGATAGTAAATCTGCTGGACGATGACGGCGAGCTTGAAACGGGCGAAAGTGAGATAGAAAGCAATCTGCGAAGCATCAAATCCGGTTTTCGTCGCATAGTAATGCACGATTTCTGCCCGAGTAAGGCTGCCGGGATGATCCGTTGGTCCCCAGCGGTTTTGTTGCAGTTCCTCAGGATCCATTGCATCGATCCAATACCCCAAGGTAGTTCCTAGATCGGTAAGCGAGTCGCCGATGGTGCACATCTCCCAATCGAGGACGCCAACAATTCTTGTGACATCGTTCGAATCGAGCACCACATTGTCATATTTATAGTCATTGTGGATCAACGAGACGGCTCTCGTAGGGGGCATGTGCTGCTGCATCCAAGCGGTGATTTTCTCCACTTCCGGATAGTCGTGCGTTTTTGAACCGTAATAGCGTTCGGTCCAGCCGCGGACCTGGCGTTCCAGATACCCTTCCGGTCTGCCGAGGTCAGAGAGACCGACAGCCGCATAGTCGACACGATGCAATTGGATGAGATTTTCAATGAAAGATTCGCTGAGCTCTCGCGCTTTTTCCGCAGGAAAAATCAGATCGTGGGGTATTTCTCGACGAAGGATGATGCCGTGGATCGGTTCCATCAAATAAAATGGCGCGCCGATAATGGAATTGTCGTCGCAATAAGCGAGCACCTCGGGGGCGGGGCTGTAGACGGAGTGGAGTTTGGAGAGCACGCGAAATTCGCGACCCATATCGTGGGCAGATTTGACCTTGCTACCGAAGGGCGGGCGCCGGAGGACCAATTCTCTGGCGCCGAGATACAGCGAGTAGGTGAGGTTGGAATGGCCACTGGGAAATTGGAGAACCCGGAGCGCACCCGTCTCGTTGGGAAACTGACGACGCAAATAGGGCTCGAGCCCGGCCAGGTCAAGCTCTTCGCCGGATCGAATGGCCGCTGGATGGTCCAGTAAGTCGCTCATTGCAGAGCCTCCCTAACGGTAGGTCAGCATCTCCGGATCGCTGAGGTGCCCGTGAGAATTGAAACTGCTGAGTGTAAATCGGTCCGCTGCGAAAAGGAATTCGCTCCAGGAAGAGTTCCGCGACATCCAGCTCACTTTCAGGGTACTTTCGGGGGAAAGCTGCAAGGCACGCTGCATGGCAATCGCGATGGGACCACCGGAAGTAAAAATGGCGACGCGTTCACCGCGGCCGCCGGCAGAAAGGAATTTTGCGAGGCCGGAATTCACCCTGGAACAAAACTCTTTCCAGGGCTCTATACCTTGCGGACAAATTTCTCCGCAGACCCACTTGCCGATAACGGCTTCAAACAATTTTTGAAACGTGGCGCGCCGCTGAGCTGTTTCGGACGAAGATTGGAACGCGGCGTGAAGCTCACGAATGCTCCCATCCTTTTCCAGTAATCCCAGCAGGCTGCGTTCGAGGACGGCTTCACCTTGATATTCATCAAATTCCGGGAGCAACAGCGGGGCGGGAAACGTGAGGCCAAGCCTGTGGTAGGAATCGCTCACGAACTTGACGGTATCTTTCTGGCGAACACGCGGGCCGACGCCGATACGGTCGAAAACGATTCTGCGCTGTGCCCAGTACTCGCCGAGAAGACGTGACTGTACTTCTCCGAGTTTGGACAATTTGTCATAGTTCTGTTCGAGAAACGAAGCTTGCGCATGACGGACGAGAAAGAGAATCCCCATTTCAACCTGGCCCCTTCGTCAATCGTTATACCGCATGACGTACTGCGGAAGATGAAGTTCGTGCAGCCGGTTATTAACGTGAGGCCGAAGCCAGATGCAAGTCTGAGTGCGGCGTCTTCGCAGTCACAAAGGTTGACGACTATGCGGCCGCGCCTTCTTCCTTACCGAAATCAGCGAACGTTTTACCTTCATCAGCAAGCCGCTTCAGAAGCGGGGCGGGACGCCAGATCTCGCCGTGGTGGCGCTGGAATTCGGAGACGCGCTCGTAGACCTGCTTGAGTCCGACGGTGTCGGCGTACCACATAGGGCCACCGCGATAGGCTGGGAAGCCATAGCCGTTGAGATAGATAATGTCAATGTCGGAGGCGCGCAGCGCGTAGCCTTCTTCCAGAATGCGCGCGCCCTCGTTCACCAGCGCATAGAGACAACGGTCCGTTATTTCCTGGGCGGAAATCTGCCGCTGCGGGACGCCCGCCTCGGCGACCCATTTGCGAATCAGTTCGTCAACCAGCGGATCCAGCGTGGCGCGTCGCTGATCATCATATTTGTACCAGCCCGCTCCGGTTTTCTGGCCGTAACGGCCGAGTTCGCAAAGACTATCTTCGGTGAATGGCTGACGAATGCCAGGCACCTCCAGATGGCGATATTCTTTGCGGATGCGCCAGCCCACATCGAGGCCTGCAAGGTCGCCTGTGGCCAAGGGACCCATAGCCATGCCGAAATCCGAAAGGGCCTTGTCCACGGCTTCGATGCCCGCACCTTCTTCAACGAGGAACTGGGCCTCGCGGCGATAAGGACCAAACATACGATTGCCGACAAAGCCGCGGCAGTTGCCGACGAGCACGCCGATTTTGCCAATCGTTTTTGAAAGCTGCATGCAGGTGGCGATGACTTCCTTCGAAGTTGCTTTGCCACGGACGATCTCCAGCAGCCTCATGACATTTGCGGGACTGAAGAAATGCGTGCCGATAACGAACTCGGGCCGCGAAGTGGACGAGGCGATCTCATCGATGCTTAACGTGGAGGTGTTGCTGGCAAGGATTGTGCCGGGCTTGCACACGCGATCCAGCTCCTTGAAGACTTCTTTCTTGAGGGCCATGCCTTCGAAAACGGCTTCGATTACCAGATCGACTTTAGAGAAATCGTCGTAAGTAAGCGTGGGCGTGATGCGCTTCAGGCGATCTTCGGCGACCTGCTGAGAGAAGCGGCCACGCTTGACCGAATTCGCGTAATTCAGCTGGATGGTGGCAAGGCCGCGATCGAGCGCAGTCGGGTCCGCCTCTTTGAGCAGCACGGGAATGCCCGCATTTGCAAGCACCATGGCGATGCCGCCGCCCATGGTTCCTGCGCCAACAACGGCGGCGGATTTCATGGGGATAACGGCAGTCTCTTTGGGAATATCCGGAATTTTATTGACTTCGCGTTCGCTGAAGAAAACATGAATGAGCGATTTGGACTGCTCGGAGAACAGGCACTCGATAAAGAGTTTTTGTTCCGTCTTGCAGCCTTCCTCGAAGGGTAGCTTCGTGGCGGCTTCCACGGCTTCGATGGCGGCGGCAGGGGCGAGGAGACCACGCTGTTTCTTTGCAACTGTTTCACGCGCTGAGGAAAAGATCTGCGCGTTGTCAGCTGCGTTTCCGAGTTTTTCGTTGCGCTCGCGTGTTTTGGGAGCAGGCTTTGCGGCGACTTCGCGGGCAAACGCCAGAGCGCCAGTGAGGAGATCGCCGTCGATGATGCGGTCGACGATGCCAAACTTCAGCGCTTCTTCGGCTTTGATGGGATTGCCCGTCGTGCACATTTCCACGGCTTTCGCGACGCCAGCGAGCCTCGGGAGGCGCTGCGTGCCGGCTGCACCGGGAATAATGCCGAGCTTCACTTCGGGCTGTCCAACTTGCGCGCTTGAAACAGCAACACGATAGTGGCCGGCCATCGCCAGTTCCAACCCGCCGCCGAATGCCGTGCCGTGAATCGCCACGATAAGGGGCTTGGTGCTGTCTTCCATTTTCAAGAGCAATGGAAGCAGGCCCGCGCCGCGCGTCCTCCCCGAGGTCATCTTGCCAAACTCTTTAATGTCCGCGCCGGCGACAAAAGTGCGGCCGCCGCCGATAAGGACAACGGCTTTCACGCTGTCGTCCAATGCGATCTGGTCCAGTGCTTCCGAAATGCCTTCAGGAACGCCGGGGCTCAAGGCGTTGACCGGTGGATTGTTGATGGTGATGACCGCGATGCCGTTGTCTCTTGTGAGTTGCACTAAATCAGTCATGGAAGGCTCTCTCGTTGAGTGATTAAATCTTACGCGCTTTTCGCGCAGACACTGCCGGAATCGATCACCATCGAGGCGATGCGTTCGCGATGAAATGTAGCGTCGCCGAAGGCTGTTTCCGAAGACTTCGCCCGCCGATAGTACAAGTGCAAGTCATTTTCCCAGGTGAATCCCATGCCGCCGTGGATCTGTATGCCCCGGTTACCGACGGCGCGTCCGGCGTCGCTGGCGTACATCTTAGCGATGGAAACGGCGGTCGCTGCATCCGGCGAATTTTCTTCCAGCGCCCACCCGGCGTAGTACACCGCGGAGCGGGAGCTCTCTGTTTCCAAGTACATATCCGCACACTGGTGCTGCACCGCTTGGAAAATTCCGATGGGTTTGCCGAACTGTTTCCGGGTCTTGGCGTATTCCACCGTAATCTCGAGAATCCGCTGCATCCCGCCGACCAATTCCGCAGCCAAAGCCGTGGTGGCAATCTCGAAGGCCCGCGGGAGATCCTTTGTGGAACCAATTTCTTCGGCGGGAGTGTTGCTGAATTCGACTACGTACAACTTACGCGTAAGATCCATTCCCGACATTGGGGATATTTTGAGGCCGCTAGCTTTAGAGTCCACGAGGAAGACGCCGTTGCGCGCCACGACGACGATAAAGTCGGCGATAGCCGCGTCCGAGACAAAGAATTTTTCGCCGGTAAGTTTCCCGTTGGCTGCACTCAATTGAACGTCTCGCGGATTCCAGCTCGCGCCGGCTTCGAGGATGGCAACCGTGGCACGAGATTCGCCCCGGCAGATAGGCGCAAGATATCTTTTTTTGTGCGCGGGCGTTCCCACTGCATCCAGTACGGACCCAGCGAGAACAACGGTCGAGAAAAAAGGGCCGGGTAAGAGAGCGCGCCCCGCCTCTTCCATCAACAGCATGAGTTCGACCTTGCCAAGTCCAACTCCGCCGTACTCTTCCGGAAAAATGATGCCGGTGTAACCCTGATCCGTAAGCTTCGACCAAAGCGCGGCGTCATATGCGGTGTTTGTTTCCATCAGGCGGCGCACTTCAGCGCTGGGACACTCTCCGGCAAAGAATTTGCGCGCGCTGTCTTTCAGAAATTCCTGGCTCTCACTCAAACCAAATTGCATGGCGTGTCCCCTTAGTAGCTTCTGGGCAGGCCGAGAACGAAATGCCCAATAATGTTTCGCTGCACCTCGGAGGTGCCGGCCTCGATTGTATTTCCGCGGGTGCGCAGGTAGGCGTAAGACCAGAGCCCTTTGTCGACTGCGTTCGGATCGCCGGCAAGCAGTTGGCCGTAAGAGCCGAGTAACTCTTGTGCGATCTGCTGAAGGCGTTGGTTGAGCTCGCTCCAGAAAATTTTCTGGATCGATCCCTCGGGACCTGGCACTCCTGTGGCAGTGATGCGGCTGAACGCCCGCATCTGATTGAAGCGCATGATTTCGATCTCCGCGCTGCACTGCGCGAGTTTCTGGCGGATGACGGGATCCTCGGCGGCGGGCCGTCCGTTCCGTTGGATGGTCCGCGCGAGTTCAATTAGCCGCGTCATGTAACGCTTGAATATGAGGTGCAAGCGCGCGCCGTACGAGCCGCGCTCGTACATCAGCGTGCTCATGGCTACGTTCCAACCGTCATTCACTTTACCCAGAATGTTTTCCGCCGGGACGCGGACATCACGGAAAAACAGCTCATTAAATTCGGATTCTCCGGTCATCTGTCGCAATGGACGGACTTCCACGCCGGGCGATTTCATGTCCACAAGAAGGACGGTGAGTCCCTTGTGTTTAGCGGCGGATGCGTCGGTGCGTACGACGAGTTCGCACCAGTCACCGACCCAGCCGTAGCTGGTCCAAACTTTTTGGCCATTCACGATGTAGTGGTCGCCGTCGAGCCGCGCTTCCATTTGCAATCCGGCAAGATCGGACCCGGCGTTCGGTTCGGAAAAGCCCTGGCACCAGATCTCCTCGGCGCTCAGAATTTTAGGAATGAAGCGTTTTTTTTGAGCTTCGGTTCCGCAGGCGATGATGGTTGGACCGATAAGACCCAAGCCGAGCGAGTTAGCCATGGGCGGCGCCTCGACGCGCGCCATCTCTTCCCAAAAAAGCGCCTGCTGCATCAGCGTGGCGCTGCGTCCCCCGTACTCTTTGGGCCAGGAGACCGCTGCCCAGCACCCTTCGTGCAGCTTACGCTGCCAGGCGCGCAGATAGGGGAACGATTCCTCGATGGGCTTCTCACGCCACTCGCTCCAGTCCTTGGGAACATTCGTTGAAAGCCACGCGCGGAGTTCGTCGCGGAAGGTGATCTCCTCGGCAGTCAAATTCAAATCCATGAACAGTACTCCTTCTTATTTCTGGGCACGAACCGTTTTCGACCCTTAATTCTCAACGGCAATGCGGTTGGCCGCACTACAAGCTCTTTCAAGAACCACGCTTCGGTTCGGCGAAGTCCGGGCGAATGGTATCCTTGCCCTGCCAGTATTTTCTTCGGAGATCTTTTTTCAGAATTTTTCCGGTGCCGGTTTTGGGCAAACTAGGGACGAATTCGAATGAACGCGGACATTTGTAATGTGCAAGCTGCGAACGGCAAAACTCGATGAGCTCAGTCTCCGTCGCGGTTGCGTTCGGCTTTAGAACCACCAGGGCTTTGGGGACTTCGCCCCATTTTTCGTCGGGTACGGGAATCACCCCGGCTTCCAGGACGGCGGGATGCGCGAGGATGGCCTTTTCAAGTTCAAGAGAGGAGATGTTTTCTCCGCCGCTGACGATGATGTCTTTCTTACGATCGACAATAAGCAGGTAACCTTCATTGTTGAGCGTAGCCATGTCTCCGGTGTGGAACCAACCACCTCGCAGGACTTCGGCGGAAGCGCCGGGCTGCTGCCAGTAGCCCTCCATGACCCCATCACTCCTCGCGACGATTTCACCGATCGTCTGCCCGTCGTGGGGCACATCGTTATCATTGGGGTCCACCACGCGTAACTCCGTTCCAGGAAACGCATACCCAGTCATCGCCTGGCCGATATAACGCTGCTGGCCGTCCCAGACCAGCCCTGCTTTCATGCGAGAAATCGAGAGCGAAGGAGAAGTTTCCGTCAAGCCGTAACCCGAATAGCATTCGCAACCGAGTTTTTCTTCGACCTCGCGGATAAGCGTCGGTGACGATGCAGCGCCGCCGATGACCACACGCTGCAAGCTGCTCAAATTATGCTTGGTGCGCTCCGGACAATTCACCAGAGCCGTTGCCATGATGGGAACGAGGCTGCAGGAATGGACGCCTTCTTTTTCTATGAGACGAAAGACCTCTTTGGTCTCGAAGCGCTGCATCATGACGTGCTTTCCGCCGAGCAAGGTGAGGAAATGCGCGACGCCCCAGCCGTTGGCGTGGAATAGAGGAATGGTGTGCAGTTCGACGGCCCCATTTTCGATGTTGAATCCCAAGCAGACGTTTTGCGCATGCAGATAAATGTTTCTGTGCGTCAACATTACACCCTTGGGATTGGCGCTCGTGCCGCTGGTGTAGAAAAGCTCGGCCAGCGAGTTTTCGTCAATGGAGGCGATGTCTGCGCGAAAAGGAGTGGCCGATTCGAGAAGATTCTCGTAGTTCTGGGAAGAGAGCCAAGGCGCTTCAGGATCGCCCTCAAGCTGGACGAACATCTTTACCGAGGGAATGTCTTTACGAAAAGAATCGACCATGCCGAGAAACTGCTTTTCGACAAAAAGGATGGTCGCCCCGGAATCATTCAGAATGTAGCTCAGTTCGCCCGGTGCGAGCCGGATGTTCAGCGGCAGCAAAACGGCTCCCGCTTCCAGCACTCCATAATAGGCTTCCAGCAAGCGATGGCAATTGGTGCTGAGAAAAGCGACGCGATCGCCGGGCTGAACACCAGCCTGACGCAAGGCGCCCGCAAGACGGCCAACTCGATCGCCAAATTGCGCGTAGGTAAATCTGTCCTGATTGCAGACCACTGCGGTTCTGCGCGGATACTGCTGTTCCGCGTAACGAAGGAAACGCAAAGGCGTAAGAGGAATGTTCATCGCGCGCTTCGCCTGAATCAGGCGGATTGCCCTCCATCGACGACAAGCGTGTGTCCAGTGACAAAATCCGACGCATCGGACGCGAGAAAAACAGCAGCTCCCTTCAGATCGTGCGGGCCACCAAAGCGGCCCAAAGGTACGCCAGCTAGCAGTGATTCCTTGTTTCGTTCGATCACCTTCTCCGACATATCCGTGGGAAACCAGCCCGGCGCAATTGCGTTGACGTGAATGTTATGCATGCCCCACTTGCAAGCAAGGTCTTTCGTGAAAATGATTACACCGCCTTTGCTGGCGCTGTAGCCGATCGCGGAGAATTTCGGAGGGGAACCGCGCAGGCCGGCAACGGAGGCAATGTTGATGATCTTTCCGCGACGCTGCCCGATCATGATTTTGCCGACGGCCTGCGAAAAGAGAAATGTTCCGGTCAGATTGGTTTCGATGACTTTATTCCATTGTTCCAGGGTCATGGACTCAACAGGCGCGCCCCACGAAGTGCCCGCATTGTTCACCAGGATGTCGATACGACCAAAGTGTTTGAACGCCGCGTCGGCGACTTCCTGAATGCTGGCGGGCTGTTTGACGTCGCAGCCGAGTGCGAGCACTTGCACGCCGAGTTTTTGCAGTTCCTCGGCCGCCTGCAGGCAGCGCTCTTTCTTGCGCGCGCAGAGCACGAGGTTAGCCCCCATTTCCGCCAGGCCCTCGGCCATCTGCCGGCCCAACCCAACAGAACCGCCGGTAACGATCGCCACGCGCCCGGTGAGATCAAATAGTTTCTGGAGAGTCATTGGAAATGTCTGGCCGATCCCGGCGTCCCTTCTTAACATCTACCTTCTCAGCGCAGGAAACAGGTTCCTTGCCTCTCTGGAGCTCAACATCGATGGACGCGCCGCAATGTGCAAGATCTCACGGCATTGTCCGGAAGCCCTGAAGACGCAGCTTCGTCGGAAGCGCTCGCGTTCGAACGGCGCCTCTGAAAAAAGCCCCATCACTCTTCAAATCTCGAAAAACTAGAGTGGACGCCCTTTAGTGCAGTCCAAGCGGCAAGAATGGCTCGGCACACAGGAATCCGAATTCGCACTCTCCCATCAGTGCATCAAACGGGCGAAGATATCGGCTTGGATCAAATTCGATGTACGCGGGAGGAACGGGAACGACACCCTGTGGCGTGCCGAAAATGTTGAATCCAGGTCCCAGCGCCGCCGCGGCACTGTTCAGCTCGCCGGCATCGACGTCGTGCCACCGTCCCGTATCCAGGCGGTTGATAAGCTTCTGAACCGCGGCTATGGTTTCCCCCGGAGTAAAGGTGCAGTGTCCGGCGCGATCGACAAACTCGCGCCGCAGGAATTCTTCGTTGCCCGCTTCATCGACGACTTTCTTGTAGGCGCTTTCGTTCTGAACCACCACCAGGCCATCTCCTTTGGTATGCAGCGTCAGCACCGGAATGTGAATCCTGCCGTCGAAAATAATATTCCTCTCCAGGTAATGAACAGCTTCCGGATCGGCGCTGACTCGCGCGGTTTCGTTCAGGGTCTTCAGATCGGCGTCGAGATCAAGGCCAGCCTGCTCGTAGAGTGCGCGAACCTGGTCTCGGCCAATGGAACGATTCAGTTGTTTCCGGTAATCCACACCCGTGTTCCAGGAAACATTGCCCTGAGCGCGCGCCTCGAGTTCTGCGCGAAACGCAAACACAAAGGGAAAGTCGACTTGTTGCTGCCACAGGAACTGGTTCATCTCCTGGCCCGCAAAATCAGTTGGAGCGGGCTCAGGTGACAGCGGCGTGAACCAGCCCGGCAAGTTGCCCAGCGCTCCGGCAAGAGCTATACGCGCTCTCCCTTGGGGGGTGGCCTGCGCCTCTGCAAGCACTACTTCGGCGAGGTCGAGATTTGCAACGGGATTGGCAATATCGACGAGCTGCAGCCCCGTGCCCGGCGCTAGCAACGTTTTGAAAGCAAACTCAGAATCCAGCGCGGTGTTCCAGGTGGCTACGCCGCCGGCGAGTACTCCACACATGGGCAGCGCGGCATCAAAGCGCCCGGGGTGACGTTGGATGAGGCCAGCGGTGATGATTCCGCCGAGCGAGTGTCCCCACGCGATGGTTCTCTTTGGGTGCCCGACGATCAACTTGAACAGGTCGAGAATGGCGATTTGGTCCAGAAGTGCTTCATGGATAGCCCACCCTGTCGTGGCGTAGGAGGACCCGGCCAGGGCGTAACCGCTGGAAAGCATGAAAAACCGCGTAACCGGATCGCCGACATCCTGCGCAGGATTGGAACTACCCGGCACTACGTAGCCGTGGCTGTAGAGAAATAACGTGCCGTTCCAGTTTGCCGGCACCTCGATCAGAAAAGTTGCGCCGTCAGCCAGGGTCCCAGTGTGAGTCGTGACACCGGCCTGCGCCCGGGCAGTGCCTGCAACCAAGAGAAAAACAATTGCCGTTGATGCAAAAAATAAAATTGCCCTATTCGTTAGCCGCCACATTTCTGATACCTCCTGCCTTCACGTTCGAAATATCACCGCGCTATCCGCAGCATGGAAAATTCGGGCATCGGCTCACCGCAAGGAGGCGCGACCACGCCGGCGGCATCCGATCGGATGCCGCTTGAGCCTGGCTTCCATTAACTAAAACGTGAGCCGCAGGCCCAGCTGAATTTCACGCTTGGGAAAATCCGAAGTAAAACCCAAGGGCGTGCTAGGCGAGAGATTGCTGGATCCATGCACGTTAAACGTGGTATTCCCCAGCCCGCCCGGACAGCCGGGACAGGCTACGCCCGGCGTTGTGGGAAAACCAAAAAGCGGATTCACCACGTTGTTCACACTGGCGTAGTTTGTGTGGTTGGCGATGTTGAAGCTCTCGGCAGTAAGTTGCAGCAGTGCCTTCTCACCGATTTTATGTTGCCAACTCAGGCGAATATCAAGATTGATGTAACTGGGGCCCAGCCCAGTGTCGCGGCCGGCTCCGAGCGGCCGTTCGTTGGTAGTGTGGTTGTTGCCGTTGACCTCGCCCCCGGCCAGCAGGTTGAAAGGGTGTCCGCTGTTGTAGGAAAAAATCGGGGACAACTGGAAGCCGCTAAGAAAGGGATTCTTCCAGGGGCTGCCAAACACGCCGGCGAGCACGACTTTATTGCGCTGGTCGAATTCGGAAAGTCCACGATCCGCGCCGAGATTCGTTGGATCTTGCGGTCCATAGTCGCTGTTGAAGTCGGTCGTGGTGTCAAAGCCTTTGCTATAGGTGTAGTTGCCCAGCAAGGAAAAGTGATTGCTGAAGCGCTTCTTGAATTCGAGGATTCCGGCCTGGTAAACGGCAGAACCAGCTGAACTATATTGATTGTTCTGGACGATGAACGGATTCACAAAGCAGGCGAAGGGAGCAGCGGGATTGCCCGCTGTAGCTGCGCAGGGGAGGCCTTCCGCGCCGCCGAGGGGATCGGTGCCGGGGCTAGTGTTCCAATTTCGGTAAGAAATGCTTTGACCGTTGGCCAATTTCACCGTGCTCATGGGAGCCCGAAGGAGATTGGTGTCAATGGCCACTGGGAGGCCGATCGTATGAGAGTAGATGTAACTCGCGGAGATTGAAACCCCGGGAGCGATCTCGCGCTCAATTCCGAACTCGGCTTGTTGAGAGTAGGGATTTCTAAAATTAGGCTGGTCGACGAACACCACCTGAAGCGGTGCAAGCGGACCACTGTTGGTAACATTAAGCCCAAATTGTGCCAACCCTCCCGGGCCCGCGCCGGGGGTAATGCACGCATACGCTCCCGGTGGCGGCGTCTGGCAGGTAATTGCTCCCTGCGCGAACAACGTCCTGTAAACCGTAGAGGCATTTAGTGCGGGGTTCCCGCCGGGCACTCCCGTAAGAGGAATGATATAGATGGAGATTTCGCGGTTGCAGGGACTGGTGGGGCTAGCCGGCGGCGGGAACAAGCCGAACGCTCCGGAAAGTCCGCAAATGGCGTCCAAATTATTCACTTGACCGGCATTCGTCGAGTTACCGACGGAGCTGTTATTTGCGTTTAGAACTCCAAGAGACAAATCAACAGCCGGAATCTGGTCATAGATTGGTGCGTAAAAGATCCCGTACCCGCCGCGAATGACGGTCTTGTGATCCTTGAATGGGTCCCATGCAAAGGACACTCGGGGGCCAAAATTCTTTTTATAGGTGTTCAAGGGGGCGTACTGGGTGTCCAGTTCGTAGCGCAACCCATAGTTGAGCGTGAGATTGGGCCTGATCTGCCAGGAATCCTGCCAGTAGAGGGCTGTGAACGGTCTTGTGTAGTAGGGATAGACGGGATTGCCAAATCCTTGCTGAAAAACTTGCGGGAGCCCAAACGAGGCCGACTGCAGCGAATTAATGCTGGTGGTGGCAAGCTGTGGGCTAATCAAGCCTCCGGGCAACGAACCGAAGACGAACCGGCCGGGAAAGAAGGTATGTGATTCCGTATGGTTGCCGCGAAGCAGCTCGGCGCCTCCGAATTTCATGGTCTGGTGGCCGCGGATCAGCGTGAAGTTGTCCGCAAATTCATATCTGCGGGTAATCGTTAGGCTGGGCAAAAAGATGTTCGATCCCAGGTTATTCACAAAACCTGGGATTTGAAGTCCCACTTCTCCGGGTTCGTTGGGAATGACGTTCAGTGTGGCATAGTCAAATTGGAAGCGGGCTTCGTTCTGGGCGGTGGGGCTGAACTGATGGTACCAAGCGGCCATCAGATTGTTGTCATAATCGTGGATCGAACTACCTGCCGAAAAGCCCGTGAGCGATTGCACATCGGGATTCTCTTCCAGGTCGTGTCCAAATCTGTAGCTCAAAACGAGCTGGTTCGAGTCGCTGAAATGATGATCGAACCGGCCGGACACCAGATACTCTCGGGTCGTGTAGTTGAATAGCCCGCCGTTTGACTCCAACTCGTTTACTAGAAAAGTGTTCAGCACGGATTGACCGGTTCCTGGAAGGCCGGTTAATTGGCTGACGGTCAAAGCGCTGTTAAGTGCGCCAGCGCAGAAAACTGCAGGGATCGGTGGCATGCCTGCGAAGCAGGTTACCAGTGTGTTTCCTTGGGCTTGCAATCCAGCGATGATCGTTTGTTGCGCGGTGGTCGGCCGGAAAATGTTGGTACTGGTCAGGAGCGGGACCGCATTCTGAGAGTCCTGCCGCAGTCCTTCGAATGCCAGGAAGAGAAAGGTCTTATCTTTCTTAATAGGAAAGCCTACCGTGCCGCCAAACTGATAACGGCTGAGAGAATTCTTCACCGGAGTTCCCTGACTGTCAGGTTGTGTCGGATCAAATATTTGTCCCGGCTGAAGCGCCTGGCTAATGGCAAACGGATCGGCTGCATCCATGGCGCTATTGCGAAAATAGCCGTAAAGGCTGCCATGCACTTCGTTGGTGCCGGACTTGGAGATGATGTTAATGACTGCGCCGCTCGCTCCGCCGAGGTCAGCTGAATAATTGCTGCGGTTGATTTGAAACTCCTGGACAGCATCCTGGCTCAAAGTTAGCCGCACTCCACCAGCATCATCATTGGCTTCTCCACCATCCACGGTGACGCTATTCCCTCGGCCATTGCTGCCATAAAACGAAAGTCCGCTCTGTGGCGTTTGTTTGACGCGAAAGTCCTGGTCGGAAGCCAACCGCGTGGAATTCGAGACGCCCGGAGTCAGTAGTGTAAATGTCAGGTAATCGCGGCGGTCAATCGGTAGGTTCGAGAGATACTCTTGCGTAAGGGTATTTGACTGGCTCCCTCTTTCGGTCTCGACGACTGGAAGTTCGGAAGTCACTTCAACTTGTCCTGAGATAGCCGACAACTTGAGGTGAAAATCGAAGACTACGGTCTGCCCGACGTTCAGCGCAACGGAGGAGACGACCTCGGTTTGAAAACCGGCGTGCTCGACGCTTAGCTTATAAGCGGCTGGGGCGAGTCCGGCCAGCCGATAGAAGCCGTGCTCATCGGTAACCACGCTGCGTTCGATTCCCTTGGCGGTATCAAGCGCGGTCACTTTGGCGCTGGGAACAGCCGCCCCTGAGGGATCCGTTACGGTTCCCGTCAGATCAGCCGAGGCCCCCACACCTTGCGCGGAAGCGACCGGGCCAGCCGGCAACAACCCTAGCGCTAATACGAATACACCTTTCAGCAGGGTCGATTTCATAGTTCCTCCGGGTTCCTCGAACGCATCTTGTTGACAGCTTTCATGGGATCCAAGTTTCGCTCCCCTGAGATAAGTCTTGCGACGGACAGGGTTGTCGCCGCCACATCTTCAACTCGACCAAGAGAATGCTGCACCAGCCAGGCACGGGATTTAAGGCTCTCGCAAGGTTTTAAACCCACACCCCGGCAGAACTATCTAATTTTGTGATAGCGAATATCACAAATTAGCGACTAACGTCAATATCTAACTATCGGACTACGCTGAATCCACTGTTGCCCTGAGGGAGTGGCATTCCCTGCCCACAGTCATCCCAGCAAACCGCGAGTGGGTCGCACGGACTCCTGGAGTTCTTGGCGGGGATTACGTTTAAATGCAGTTCAAGGGTTGACCAGAACAACCCTGCCTGAGACCTGCCCTCTCCTTAACAGATCCAGCGCCTGGTTGGCTTCGGACAGCGGGCGTGTGGTCGTCTGGCAACGAACTTTTCCCGCAGCCGCCATCGCAAGCAATTCGCGAATGTCTTCTCGAGTGCCCACGGAGGAAGCCTGAATGCGCACTTCTAACGCAGCCATCATGATGGGAGGAAAGCAAATGGACTCAGAGGGCAGACCGACCACCAGGAGCTTGCCGCTAGGCCGAACGCACGGGAACGCCGTGTCATAGGCGGCCTTTGCGGCGGAAGTCACAAGTGCTACGTGGACTCCCCCTGCTCGTCGGAGTTCTTTGACAACATTTGTCGTCGTTGCGTTAAGCATGACGGATGCGCCAAGACTTTTCGCATGCGCGAGTTTTTCATCGGAGACGTCAATGGCCGTGACGATCGCTCCCAGCCCCAGCCCGATTTGCACCGCAAGATGTCCCAGCCCGCCGATCCCAAAGACCGCCAAGCGCTGGCCTGGCTGGATTTCCGCGTGCTTCAGGGCACGATAGACCGTCACTCCAGCGCAGAAGAGCGGCGCCGCATCCACGCAGGAAAGTCCCACGGGGATCTTCAGAGCGTGGCTCCCCGGCGCTTTCACGAATTCCGCGTACCCGCCATCCACGGTCACGCCCGTTATTTTTTGTTTGACGCAGAGATTCTCATTGCCCTCACGGCAGAACTCGCATTCGCCGCAGGTCCAGTGCACCCACGGAACGCCCACGCGGTCGTCGACTTCCAGTTGATCAACGGAAGCGCCCTTCGCAACAACGCGGCCAGCGATTTCGTGCCCCAGGATCAGGGGCCTCTTGGTGATCGGAACGAGCTGCGGCCAATCTCCATCTGCAACGTGCAAGTCCGAATGGCATACGCCGCACGCTTCCACCTGAATCAAAACTTCATGCGCCTCGGGCTTCGGTTGAGCGACATCCTCGATCGTCAGCGGTCCTTTGAATTCGCTCAAGATGGCGGCTTTCATCGCGTCAACCTCAACGAGTTTGAGATAAGCGAATCAAAAATTCCCAGGGAGCGGCTCGAATTCATACGGCTTCGGCCCAGACGTAGTCGAGGCCGCTCCAACCTACGGCTTGGCACCGCGCAAGAAGAACTCGACCGCATTTCGGACCCGCTCGGTGAGTTTGTGAGGTCCAGTAAGGTCTACAGCCCACTGCCGGACCACAGTATTGAACAGTCCTTCCATGAATTCGGCCAGGTGCACGACGGGAAAATCACGGGTTATCTCACCGTTTTTTTGGCCCTCCGCAATGATTTCACGTAGCAGGCTGACTGTCGCCGCTTCCGCACCTCGCAACTCCGGGGAGCGCACGGGGTCCATTGCGCCGGCGAGAATTACCGCCTGCCATAGGGGTCTTCCCACCTCGGTTACATTTCCCAATGTTTCGTAAAACCGGCGCAGGCGTTGCTCGGTCGTGGCCTCCACGGACAGCTCGGACTTGAGGCTTTCCGCCTGGCGAGCAAATGCGCGGCGCCCGACCTCGCGCAACACCGCGTCTTTGCTGGGGAAATAGCGGAAAAACGTGGGCTGGCTGATTTCCAGTGTCTGTACGATGTCATCGATGCGCGTGTTCTCGTATCCGCGCTGGCGAAAAAGGTGCAACGCCGTTTCCACGATCAGTTGGCGAAGGCGCGCCTTCTTGCGCTCACGAAGGCCAGTCGTTTGCCCCTTCGCTGAAGCGTGATGGCCGCGCCCGGTTTCAGATGCCTGGCCATTCTCAACGCTCGCGGCCCCTCGCGACCGCCTCGCGTTAGTTTTTGCGCGGCGCATGAATTGTTTCCTCCTGAATGGTGCACCACTTGGGGTGCGCTGCCCGGATTTCGATAGTCACGCTAACATTATAGTGACTAACGCAAAGTTGCAAGCTGCACGGCAGGACTACGATAGGACTCCTCCGGGTGCGAGGGCTGTGCATCGAGCGCATCTGGCGGAACTGAATTGAGCATTGGCGGCCACAACAATCGTGGACAAGCTCATGGCAATCGCGCCGACGCTCATCGATAGATCTACTCCCCAGTGGATGAACAATCCTGTAGACTGCCGGAATTGCAACCAAGTTGTAGGTCGGTGGCCCCACTACTTCCGAGTTGCCGACGAATCGGGAATTTGGACCGGGGCGCCCCCTGTGACACCCGAACGCTTGTGACTTCAGAGCGACATGGATCATCATTCTATTGAAGGTATTCGTGACAAAATGAGTAGTGCTGCACATACGGCCATGAGCACAGAATCGGAACTTCAACGTCAAAAGGAACGGCTCGAGCTGCTCCTGAATCTGACGACCAAAATCACGTCGAGCCTCAATCTGCGGGAGGTTCTGCGCGCGATTGCAGCGAACATACGCGAAGTCATACACGGCGACGCCGTAACAGTCGCTCTGCCCGATGCACCTTCAGGAAAATTCAGGGCATTTGCCGTGGATTTTCCGCACGGCAAGGGGGTCATCAAGGAAGAATTGCTTATTACGCCGAGCACGGCCGTTAAGAAAGCGATGCATACTTTGAAACCCGTAGTCTTTGACATGGGAGATAACGAACTCGCCCCAGAGCCATCTGGTGTCGCGGCAGCCGAGGGAATAAGAGCAGCTTGCAATATTCCACTTGTGAATCACGGCCGAGCCCTCGGAATTTTGTCGATCTTACGAGTAACAGAAACTCCGTTTACGCCGGAAGATGTTGATTTCCTGAGCCGCGCGTCAGGACAGATAGCGATCGCAGTTGAAAACGCCTTGGCCTACCGCGAGATTTCCGAACTGAAGGACAAGCTAGCCCAGGAGAAACTTTACCTGGAAGAAGAATTTCGCAGCGAGATGGGTTTCGAGCAGATCATTGGGAGCAGCGCGGCGTTGAAGCACGTTCTGCAACAGGTTGAAACAGTTGCGCCCAACGATTCCACGGTTCTGTTGCTTGGAGAAACCGGCACGGGAAAGGAGTTGATTGCTCGCGCGATTCACGACCGTAGCCGACGCAGACAGCGGACACTCGTGAAGCTGAACTGCGCTGCGATACCAACCGGGCTGCTGGAAAGCGAGTTGTTCGGGCATGAAAAGGGAGCGTTTACCGGCGCGATCAGCCAAAAAATTGGACGGCTGGAGCTTGCGGACCAGGGCACGCTGTTCTTGGATGAGGTGGGTGACATCCCGATAGAAATTCAGCCGAAGCTGCTGCGCGCTTTGCAGGAACGGGAATTCGAGCGTCTTGGCAGCACCCACACGCGAAAGGTGAATGTGCGCCTGGTCGCGGCTACGAACCGCGATCTCGAAAAGATGATTGCGGATCGAGAATTTCGCAGCGACCTGTACTACCGGTTGAATGTGTTTCCGATCCGCATTCCACCTTTGAGGGACCGCAGAGAGGACATTCCCCTGCTCGTCAGTTATTTCGTCCAAAAGTTCTCAAAGCAAATGCAAAAGAACGTTGAAGCGGTCCCCACGGCGGTAATGAAGGGGCTGACGGTCTGGGATTGGCCGGGGAACATTCGTGAACTTGAGAATTTCATTGAGCGCGCGGTGATCGTGACGCGGGGCAAGTCCCTTGAGGCGCCGCTCGGAGAACTGCGAAAGACGGACACGGATAAAGCCACGCACGTTGTCCACAAGGAACAGAAGCACATCGTTGAAGAAAGTAGCGATTGGCGAATCGACAAAAATGGCGTTGCTGAGGAGTATGCCAAGAAGCAGCGCGAAGAAATCGTACGCGCGCTATCGGCATGCAAGGGACGCGTCGGGGGTGCCGATGGTGCTGCGGCGCTCCTGGGAATGAATCGCACGACTCTCCTCTCTCGAATGAAGAAATTCGGCATCTACGCAAAGCAGTATGCTTAGTCTGCTGCCGGCCACCTTGTTGTAGCCCCGCCGTAGCCTCGACAGTTTCGACCCTTTCAACTTCTTCAACATCAACATTTTCGACTTCTCGTGATGTCTTCTTGAAAATTCAGCGGCTTACGGCTTCACGCCTTTGGCGCGAGCGTTGCCCTTACTGCATATGTAAGAACGTAGGCAGAGAGGTGGCGCTATGTCACTGGTTCTCGTATTCATCCATAACTGGCATGAGTCGTTTCGGGTGCTGCGCTACCGTAACGGATTCGGAATCCTGGATTCTGTGCGCTACGGCTTTTGGCTGGCGCACAAGTAGACCCGAAGGTGCTGCCGTGATTGACGCGCGTTCAGCGAATGCCAAACGAACCCTTTGTAGTGAGGAGAAGACTATGAAATTACGAGATCAGGCCACGAATGCTCAGAACACGCGGCCAAGCCGTTTCCGGTCGGACGTTCCGGAAGAAAGAGGCAAGAACGTGCCAACCCTGGACGAAATCCGTCGGCGAGTGCTTGAGATTCACATCGAACATGGCGGTCACGGTTACGATCTGCACGAGTACCTCGACGAGTGGCTGCAGGCCGAACGCGAGCTTCGGGAAAAGTACAACAGGAATAACGATGAAGGCGCAAACGAGAAATGAGATGGGCGTCCGTAAGGAACGCAGGGGAGAGGAGAAAATCGCATGCTCTTGACACTTGGATTTATTGGCAAATGGGCACAGTGGTATCGCGGCTTCGCTACCGCAAGGGCTTTGGGCGTTTTCATTCTATGCGGTATGGGCTGTGGCTGGCGCGCGGCTGAAGGTGAGGATGCACCATGGCTCGAATGGAAGCATTGAGCAGACGCTCGGATTTGCGAGCGCATTTGGCTAAGACACCCGGGAGCGAAAGCCTACTAGAGGTCGACGCGTGGATGCCGAGTGAAGTTAAGGCCATCTCCCCGTTGGTGGACCGCCTGATGCGGCTCATCGAGGGATCGCACTGCATCACGGGCGAGGAACACGCCGTCGAACTCGCGCTCAGGGAAGCTCTGAGCAACGCAGTCGTTCATGGCAACCGTCTGGATGCGCACAAGTTAGTTCACGTTCGCTGCCGCTGCAAGGTTGGCAAGGGAATCTCGTTGATCGTTTCAGACCAGGGTCAAGGCTTTGATGTGCGCAGCATTCCTGATCCCCTGGCTGTCGAAAATCTTGAAGCGGAGCACGGACGCGGCATCCACATCATGAAGTTGGCGATGGACCAGGTCGCGTTCGAACAGCGGGGCACCGAGGTTCACATGTGCAAGAGCTCAGCTCGCAATCCAAGAGTGGGTCCCCAGAGCGACTCATGTGGTTCTTAGGAGGCATTTATGGAGGCGCAAGAACGAATCGGCGCGTGGTGCGCTTGGGGCGTCATTTTCCTTTCCTGGATTGCGTTTTTCCTTGTGCTAGCGCTCATGTTCAGAGCTACCGGCTGCAATCGCAGCAGTAAAGCGGGAACTCAGAGCGTGGACATCGTCGCTGAATCGGTAGGCTTCGAGGCGAGATCTAAGAACGGCCCTTTGCAGCTAGTGCAACAAAGCTGTCTCAGCTCTCAGCCGGTATCGTCGTTCGGTTCTAAACGGCGAGAACGCCCGATGGTCACGGATCACGGTTTCCCCCACCGGGATTCGTGACTCGGAGGGCGGCTTGTCAAAGTTACGTGAAACCTTTGTAAGGGAGAAAGAATATGAAAACACAAAATCTGAAGACGAATGCTCATGACGTACCAACCGGCATTCTTCAGTCGGACTTTGCGGAAGAAGGAGGCAAGAACGGGCCAACGCCGGCCGAAATCCGCCAGCGAGCGTTTGAGATTCACATCGAACGCGGCGGAATTCACGGTTGCGACCTGGACGATTATCTGCAGGCGGAACGCGAGCTCCAGGAAAAGCACATCAAGAGCTCTCGCGAGTAACGCGAAAGACGAAGCCTGAAGGAGGCACAAATGCGAGTACAACAAAACGGGAAACACTTTTTATCGGCGTTGGTCGCAGCACTCCCTTCCATGGATATTACTTCCTTAGAGTGAGCGAGGACGCCGATATATCGGATGGGGCTGTGCTTTTCGTGGCCTATCCTGTCAAGTATCGCTTCTCCGGCGTGATGACGTTTGTTGTCACCTCAGATGACGTTGTCTTTCAAAAAGATCTCGTTCCCAACACACCAAGACTCGCCAGGGCCCTCGGCAAAGATAGGCCGGATTTGAGCTGGCAAGTTAGCGAGTAGGCGTAAGCACCAATTGCCGTGACGAGATCTGATCGCAGTTAAGCTGAGTAGCCGATTGACTGCCGAACCAAGAGCCCAGTTGGCGGCACCGACTGAGCTGCGGCTCGCATCGGTATCAACCGCACGACTCTCATCTCTCGCCGAAGAAACTGGCGTCGATCCCAGGCAGTACGTCTGAACCGTCGGATCTTAACCGCGTCCTCAACTATCGGAGTTGACCTCGACAGTTTCGACCCTTTCAACTTCTTCAACTTCGACACCTTCGACTCCTGGCGGTCTTCTCCCGAAAATTCAGCGACTTACAGTTCCCCACGTTTGGCTAAGACCTTGCCCTTATCTGACGCGTAGCGAAAAGGCGGTTTTCAAGCTGGGCTCGCCTTTCGCTGCCACATAGCTGATCAGGAGGCTTGCTATGAAGCACAAAGCAGAACCAACTATCGCTTGCGTGAGTGATCCTGCAGGCGAGCGAATGCTCGTAGTCGCCGCCAAGAACGGAGACCAACAGGCGTTTGAAACCCTGTTTAAACGTTACCAGCGAAAGACCCTCGGAGTTGTGCTGCGGTACACACGTGTGGTGGAGGACGCGGAAGACATCGTTCAGCAAAGCTTCTACAAGGCTTTCGCGCATTTGTGCCAGTTCCAAGGAGAATCCTCCTTCTCTACCTGGTTGACGCGCATCGCCATCAACGAAGCGCTTATGTTCCTACGACGCTTTGGTGCCGTGCGCGAGGTATCGATGGACGATATTCGCAACGCACAAGGAAGTGAAGCCAATTTGGAGATACCCGACTCTAATGCCGACCCGGAAACTCGCTGCTCGCAACGAGAGGAAGTGCGGATTCTATCGAAGACGGTTCGCAATCTGCGCCCGGGGCTGCGCACAACAATCGTGTTGAGAGAACTTCGTGAGTTATCTACGAGCGAGACGGCTCGTCGCATGGGGCTCTCGGTCGCCACAGTCAAAGCGCGCATATTTCGCGGGAAGCGGCAGCTCCGCCAAGAACTAAGGTTTTATCTGAAGCCCACTAGGAAGCCCGGGACAGATACCGACAGGCACGTCCACCCACGTCGCCTATGCGACGCTTCCGGTTTCTGAGGAAAACACCATGTTGAAGATCAGCTTTAGCGAAACACCTACGGAAGAAAAATGGACTCTAGAAGGCCGGCTTAGTGGGGCTTGGGTTCGAGAGCTAAGGGCGAGCTGGAAGAAGAACCACCAAACCGACGAGAAGCGTGCGTCCATCGTGGACCTGAGCGAAGTCACATTTATCGACAAGACTGGCGAGAGGTTGCTGCGCGTGTTGCGCAACGAAGGTGCGCAGTTCATCTCGGGCGGTTGCTATGTCCGGCACATTGTTGAGCAGCTGAAGGTCCGGCGGAAACGCAAGATTTCCAATCTGCTGGCTTCCTTTCTTGCGGTGTTCGGGTTGGTTCTGTTCGATACAACAGCAACAAAAGCACAAAGCACAACAGTGCTGGGAAGCGTGCCGAGCGGGCCAGCCAGAGATGAGCTTGTCCAGTTGACTCTCCGCGACGCCATCAAGATGGCGTTGCGATACAACCTCGGAGCGATCGAAAGCGGACAAAACGCGCAGATTGCTCGCGGTCAGCGGCTACTCGCGCTTAGCAATCTGCTGCCACAAGTCAGCGCCGGCGCATCCGAGACTGTCGAGCAACTGAACCTCGCGACGTTCGGGCTTAACGGGCTAAATACAGGAATTCCCACGATTGTTGGACCGTTCAGCTACAGCTCAGTGGATGCAAGCGTTAGCCAAACACTGTTCAGCTATGAATCCATCCAGCGCTTTCGCGCAGCCCGCACTGCTGAACAGGCCGCCCAACTCAGCTATCAGGACATCCTGGATGTGGTCACACTCACAGTTGGCAACGCCTATTTGCGGATCATCGAGGCCGACTCTCGAATTAAGGCGCAAGAAGCCCAGGTGCAGAATGCGAGAGCTCTTTACGATCGCGCGGCCGATCAAGTGCAGGCGGGTACGGCTCCACGAATCGACGCAACACGCACCGAAGTTCAGTTGCACACGGAGGAGTACAACTTAAGCATAGCCCGCAACAACTTCGCCATCGCAAAACTAGCTCTTGGACGTGCGATCGGACTGCCACTAGGGCAGCAGTATGAGCTGGCCGACTCACTCCCATATTCCGACATCACTCCGCTGAGCGTCGACGATGCCCTGCAAATTGCGTTCAAATCGCGCAGCGATTCTCGTTCCGCTGTCGACTCCCAAAAAGCTGCTGCGCAAACCCTTTCCGCTGCCAAAGGCGAACGGTATCCAACTGTGGCGGTTAACGGTAGCTACGGCGATAGTGGGCCGACGTTCGGCAACTCCCACGGAGATTTCACGTTTCAGGCGGGGATCAGGGTTCCCCTCTTCACCGGCGGACGGATTAAAGGTGATATCACGCAAGCCGAGGCCGCACTGCGTCAGCGGAAGGCCGAGGCGGAAAACATACGCGGACAGATCGACCAGGACGTCCGCACAGCCCTGCTGAATTTAAATGCCGCGAAAGAACAGGTTGAAGTCGCCAGGCAAAATGTCGAGCTTGCCAATGAGAGCCTTGCTCGGTCGAAAGACCGCTTCACTTCTGGAGTAACTGACAGTGTTGAAGTCGTCCAGGCCGAGCAGGCTCTCGCCAGCGCCAATGATCAATACATAACCAGCCTCTACAACCACAACTTCTCAAAACTTTCGCTGGCTCGTGCACTCGGAGTAGCACGCACGAGTTACGAACAATATCTAGGAGCAAAGTAATGCCGAACAAGAATGGTACGCAAACCATGGAACCTGATGAAAAGCTAACAATTAATCTTGCGGACGATAAAGCCGGTCCACCGTCGAAAGAGAGAACCGACAAACCGTCAACAAGCCGGCGCAAGAAAGCCATCGTGATTTCGGCAGTGATCGTGGTTGCCACCATAGCCGCGTATTTGGCGTGGAATGCTTTTCGCTACGAAGACACCGATGATGCGCAGATAGACGGGCACATCATGCCCTTGAGCGCGCGCATCAACGGCCAAGTTCTCAAAGTGAATTTCGTTGAGGGCCAGTTGGTTCATGAGGGCGACGTGCTCGTGATCATCGATCCCGAAGATTACAAGATTGCCGTGATTCAGGCCCAGGCGGCGCTGGAGGACGCGAGAGCCAGCGCCACGAGCTCCCACTGGTACGTGCCCATCACTTCGGTGACGACCCAAAGCAATCTCGATTCGGCGCAGACCGCCGTGGTCAACGCAGAGGCGGGGCTCCGGGCAGCCGAGCAAAACCACGAGTCGGTTAAGGCGTCGCTGACGCAGGCCGAGGCTAATGCGGTCAAGAGTGACGCGGACCTCGAACGCGCCAAACAACTCGTAGCGAAAGAAGATATCTCGCGCCAGCAATACGATCAGGCGGTCGCGACAGCAACGGCAAACCGGGCCGCAGTCGCTTCAGTGGCCGCCGCACTACTGGCCGCCCAGCAGGCCGTGCGTCAGGCGGAAGGGAAACTCTTGCAGTCCAAGGCCGATCTGCGCAGCGCGCAAACCGCGCCGCAACAGGTATCCCTGAGGCGCGCCCAGGCGGACGCTGCGGATGCACAGGTCGACCAACGCCGCGCTCAATTGGCCCAAGCGCAGCTGAATTTCAGCTACACCATCATTCGCTCGCCGGTGACGGGAATCATTGGAAAGAAGAGCGCTGAAGTTGGTCAGAACGTGAGTGTTGGCCAGGAGATGCTGGAAGTTGCGCCGCTCGATGACGTCTGGGTTACCGCCAATTTCAAGGAAACCCAGCTCGAGCATATGCGACCTGGGCAGCGCGTGAAAATCAAGGTGGATGCCTACGGGCGTACGTGGTACGGACGCGTGTCCAACATGGGCGGCGGCACGGGGTCGGTTTTTAGTCTGCTGCCTCCGGAGAATGCGACAGGCAATTACGTGAAGGTGGTGCAGAGGGTGCCGGTGCGCATCGATTTCGACCGCACGGAGGGACAGGACTTCAACGCAGAGGGACTGTTGAAGCCGGGATTGTCAGTCTTGCCGGACGTGAGGGTGCGATGAGCACAGCGGGCGCTCTGACGGCCGAGCAACCGACGTCGCAGCCAACGATCAGCCCGTGGATCATCGGGGTCGCGGTCTCGCTGGCCGCGTTCATGGAGGCGCTCGATACCAGCATAGCGAACGTGGCCCTTCCACACATCGCAGGCAGCATGGGCGCGAGCAATGATGAGAGCACTTGGGTCTTGACCAGTTACCTGGTGTCGAACGCCGTCGTGCTTCCGATCAGCGGATTCCTCGTTGGCTGGCTCGGACGCAAGCGTTTCTTTCTGATTTGCGTCGCCTTTTTTACAGCTAGCTCGTTTTTGTGCGGCGTCGCGCCGAGCCTCGGCACGCTGCTTCTTTTCCGAGTGCTGCAAGGCGCCTTCGGTGGCGGACTGCAGCCGATGACGCAGGCAATCCTGGCGGACACTTTCCCGCCGGAGAAACGCGGGTTGGCCTTCGCATTGTATGGAATCACGGTCATTTGTGGCCCCGCCATTGGTCCCACGCTGGGCGGTTGGATTACCGATAACTATTCCTGGCGCTGGATTTTTTATATCAACGTTCCCGTGGGAATTCTGGCTGTCTTGCTGGTTTCTCAGCTACTCGAAGATCCACCCTACTTGTCTCGTCTGAAAGCTACGATGGCGAAATTCGACTACATTGGGTTTGGCCTACTCGCCGTCGGTGTAGGCGCTCTCCAGGTTGCGTTGGACAAGGGACAAGAAGACGATTGGTTCGGGTCGCGGTTCATTACCACGCTGATCATTCTTGCCGCCGTCGGGTTGGTATCCCTCGTTATCTGGGAGTGGAGCCACAAGGACCCCATTGTGGATGTCCATCTGTTCAAAGGGTTTAATTTTGCAAGCTGCAATCTGATGATGTTCGTGCTTGGCGCCGTTCTGTTCAGTTCCACCGTCCTTCTTCCCCAGTTCTTGCAAACGCTCATGGGTTACACGGCGCAAAAGGCCGGCATGGTCATCTCGATGGCGGCTATTCTTCTGGTCTTTCTATTACCGTTGGTCGGGCGCCTCGCCGGACACTTTCAGGCCCGGCACCTTCTCGCTTTCGGCTGGATCGCGCTCGCTGTGGCCATGTATTTCTCATGCAGACACATCGATCTACTCATCAGCTTTCGTTCTGCCGCGTGGATGCGCATTTGGCAGTATCTCCCGGTTGGATTTTTATTCGTTCCGCTCACGATGGCTGCCTATGTCGGCCTGCCGGAGTCGAAAAGCAACGCTGCGGCCGGTTTGATCAACTTCACGCGCAATATCGGGCAGAGCGTAGGAACTTCGGCTGTGACTACGTTGCTTGCTCGCCGAGGTCAATACCATCAGTCCGTTCTCGCCGAGTACACACGCTCTCATCGGTTCGATGCGGCCGTCGCAGGCTTGACGAGCCGTTTGACTCATGTAGGTCTAAACATGCACTCAGCTCACCAACAGGCGCTGGCAAGGATGTACAGCACGGTAATTGCACAGGCTCAAGCCTTGTCTTACGTCGATATCTACTGGCTGCTCGCAGCGACCTCCGCGCTCATGTTTCTGTTGTGCTTTCTGCTAGCTAAGAACGAGCCCGGCAAAGACGGTCAAGTCGCCGTTCACTGAAGATTGCTCTTGAGCAATGGCTTTAATTCGCGAAATCGGCACAGCGATTTGTATCGTGATAATCGCACTGTGGCTGCAGCGCACCTGAAGGTGGTTGAGATGTTCGGCCGGCGGTGAAAACAGGTTTTGTTCCTTGTGTTCCCACGCGGAGGAAGCGGAGACTTTAAGTGCTTGATTTGATGGAGCGGCCTATCGGAATCGAACCGACACCTGAACCTTGGCAAGGTTCCGTACTACCACTATACTAAGGCCGCTCAACGACTCTCTTTTTATAGCATGACCACAGGGCAGCGACAAGCCTCGCCTGCCTTCTCCGGCGAAAAGCCAAACAAGCCCGACCCTTCCATCGTCAGGAAACCTGCGTAATCCGCGCGGACTTCACCACCGGCGAGCGCCGCTGCCGTTCGGCAAAGCGCGCCGCTTTGTCCTTATCCGTATAAACACGCCCGAACTTCTCGCCATCCGCATAGTAAACGCTGACCAGGTAATGATGATGTTTGCGCCGGCGGTCCTTGCTGAATGAGGTCTTCCCTCTCGTTGAACTTTTTTTAGTCGCTGTTTTTGTCAAAGTAGCCATCCCTGTCGCTTGAACATTCACACAACACTATGTCAGCAGCGCGGGTGCCGCACAAGTACCGGAAAAGATAGTAGCACGCGTTCCATTACAGCAGAAGAAGGGTGTGCGACGGAAATGGATGCCGAGTCACGTGATGCGCGAATGACCGTCCCTCGCGCCACCCATCGGAAAACACCTCACTCTGCAAGCTCTAAAGGAATGGAAAACAACGAAGAGTCCCACCCGCACATCAAAGATAAGGCGGGGATTCGGGCAGTGCCGCAGAGGCCATCGGCAGGCCAATTTGGCAAAGAACTTATTGTTTGCCATGAAACATTTCCCGAGTTTTTACGTCTTTATGGGAGAGGGAGAGATAAGCTGAATGTGGCGGAAAAACCCAATGATGCTCACAATCGCAAAAAAACCGCCCCTTGTGGAAGATCTGCGCAACCATTCGCAGGAACAGATTGATGAACTGCGTCTACTTCTCAATGCGGGGGCCCCGTCGCGGCCCGATCCGCGCCGGCCTGGCTTTTATGAAATCGAAGGACTTTCGAACACCTATTACGTGTTCAAGTATCCCACGGGTACCAAGGTGCTCCTCCTCGGCGTCTGGGAACGCGAAAGTGACCCAGTCGCCACGATGGTGGCGTGCTCCTGCCCGGCCGCGTAATTCTATTTTCGTTTTTCCATGAGAGCAAGCAACCAAAATTGCCCCGGTCACAACCGGGGCAATTTTTTAGTCCTCCTCCAGATCCAGAGCCGCTGAGTTAATGCAATAACGCATCCCGGTTGGCTGCGGTCCATCCTCAAAAACATGACCTAAATGCGCATCGCACTTGCTGCATTTCACCTCCGTGCGCCGCATCCCATGAGTCGTGTCCGTCTCCGCTTCCACAGCCTCCTCTTTGAGAGGAGCATAGAAACTGGGCCACCCGGAGCCCGAGTGGTACTTTGTATCAGAACGAAACAACGGCTGGCCGCAGCAGACGCACTTATAAGTCCCCGCGGTTTCTGTGTCTTCGTACTCCCCGGTGAAGGGCGGCTCCGTGCCCTTTTGCCTGGTCACATAATACTGATTCTGCGAGAGTTGTTTCTTCCACTCTGCGTTGTCCTTACGAATCTTCTCTTCCATGCGTTCTCCCTGTGCCCACATCCACTCTGGTACATCCCGTGCAATATCAGATTCAGCGCACCTGCTTGAAGTTTCATCCGTGTGCCCGAATACTGGGTGTGTACAAATACAAAGACATGAACTCCCCCATGAAGGAAGCTGTACCCACTAAATATCCGGAGAAGCGCCGCGGCCGCAGGGCCAAGATGTCGCGGCCGGTCCGCGTAAGGCCTTCCGAGCCTCGGGACGAGCACTTCGAGGATTTGCCCATCAGCGTGAACGCCTCCAAAGACGGCATTTACTTCGTCACGCGGCTCAAGGCCTACTATAAAGGGATGCGCATATTCGTGACGTTTCCTTTCAATTCGCCCCACGATCCCATGAACTGCGAATACATCGCGGAAGTCGTGCGTGTGGAAGAGCTGCCCAAGGACAAGTTTGGCGTCGCTGTGCACCTGAAAATGTCTGTGAACTACGGCTCTTGACCTTGGTTGGGGAAAATCGCGCCGTTCCTAACTTCTCCTCCCTATCCAGTATTCTCCGTCAGATCAGCTTGTCGACCATTTCCGCCCTCATCTGCCAGTCGTTGTGATTCACGAGGCCACTCTCAGGTAGAATCTGCGCAGGACTGAGGGACAGTTGCGCGGGCACTGTTGACCACGCGGGGGAAGATTTGAACTCCTCGGGAAGACTACGATGAAAGCCAGTTTGCCTGTGCGGCGCGCCATTCTCGAACGCCGCACTTATGAGGCGCCTGCCGAGGGGCGCTCCGGCAAGTTGCGCCTGGACTTCAATGAGAACACCACCGGCTGCTCTCCGGCGGTACGGCGTGCGCTGGCAAATCTCACTTCTAAAAAAATCGCCATGTACCCGGAGTATCAGGCGTCAACGCGCTGCCTGGCTCGCTTTTTTCATGTGCGCCCCGAGGAACTCCTGCTCGCCAATGGCGGGGACGACGCGCTGCGCGTTTTCTTTGACACCTTTGTGGACGCCGGAAGCAGCATCTTGATTTGCGAGCCGACATTCCCGATGTACCGCTACTACGCGGAGATCTATGGCGCGCGTATCTCCGTTCTTCGCTACGGAAAACAGATGGAGTTCCCGGTGGATGACGCGGTCGCCGCCCTGCGCAGAAAGCCTCGCGTTCTATTTATCGCCAACCCCAACAACCCAACCGGCACGCTTCTTGGGCATCCAGAGTTGCGCACGATCTTGCATGCCGCCGCACGAACCGCGGTTGTCATTGATGAAGCTTATGCGGAATTTTCCGGGGTTTCTGTTGTGCCGTGGATTCGCAAATATCCTCAATTGTTTGTCGCTCGGACTTTTTCAAAGGTCGCCGGGCTTGCCGCCCTCCGCCTCGGAGCGGTCATCGGCTGCCGGGAATCGCTTGCCTTGGTCCGCCGCGCCATGCCTCCCTTCCCCGTCAATCTAGCCGCGCTGGTTGCGGCCGAGGCCGCAGTGGCGGACCGCGCCACAATGCGCCGCCACGTAAATGAAGTGAAACACCTGCGCGTCTGGTTCGCTGCGGAACTGAAGAAGCTCAATGTGAAGACGTATTCCAGCGCGGGGAATTTTCTTCTGGCAAACTTTGGAACTGGCGGGCCGGCTTTGATTCGAAAGCTCGACAAGCAAGGAATTCTGCTGCGCGATCGAAGTCATGACATCGCACCTGGCTTCGTCCGCATCACCATTGGAACATCGGCGGAGATGCGCCGTCTTCTGAAAGCCATTCGAAGTCAATGGTCTGCGCGGACTTAAGGAAAGCGTTCGCAGGCAGCCAATGAGAAGGATTAAGCGTACCATTGACGAGTCTGAAAGTACTGCGTTCATGAACCCCCCGTGCTAGTCTTTCCGGCACCATGGAACTTACGGTCTTAGGCAAAAACATCGTCGGTAAACGCGCGAGGTGGTTTGTTCTGGGAGCCGTGATGTCGTGCACCTGTTTCTCTTCGGACGCTGCCCCGCAAGGTCAATCCGTAGGACCGGCGGCATCACTGACCCCGGAACTCAGGACTAAAATTGACCAGCTCTCGAATCTTCAAAAAAACTTCAGCAAAACCAAGAATATGAACGGTCCAGGCGTGAAGCTTTCTCTAAAGGAGGTTGAACGCACTAAGACAACGGATCGTACCTTGGTAACGTATAGGCTTTTTGCGGAAGGGCTTCCGAAAGACGAGATTTACACACTTTTCCTAATTCAAATAGATGGCTCCATTGTGAAGAACCTGGAAGGGGTCACATTGGACTCCGCCGGACAGGCGGTCTGTGCGGGGCATGAAGGCACGTGCCATGGCGACGCTCCAAACGATCCAATTGATCTGATTGTCTTCGCGGGTAAGGGCGAAGCCAAGCGATTCGCGCTTGTTTCTGACGAGAACGCTCAGACGAAGGGTTTCGTATCGGTACAGCCCTTTCCAAACGTCATCACAGACAAGGCTTGTAAACTGGAATCTGTTTTAGGCACCCCCAACGGTGAATTAATTTTCATTCAGGCAACCGGCTTTGAACCCAACTCTGCACTAACAATCAACTCTCAGTCATACGACGAAAAGCATGATTACGCAGCCAAGGCGGATACCGACGGGACTTACTTTGCAGCTTTGCTCCCGGCCGTATCTGGGAAAAAGTCGGGAAAAACGGTTGTCGAGGTGAAATCCGCAAGCTGCAGTCCCAAACTCCATTTTCAATGGGGAGAGAACTCCTATCATCTGGAATAGATCACGGCCGTGTCGCAGAGGATGGACGGGATCCCTGAGATGGGTATTGATAAATCATCTCACTGCCAGTAATCGCCGCTGGCAGCAACCCCCGAGCGACCTCGCCCGAGCGACGCCAGCTTCGGACGTTCCGCTTGGCCCACCGACCTGATAAACATGAAAACGACCGCCAGCTCTGAAACCCGCCTAGTACGTCAGATAGGATTAACTATGCGAGCCGTGGTCATTTTTAGTTGGTTCACGATACTTATCACTTGGCATTTCCACCAGATTCCGCAGTCTGTCGCGACGGGTGCATTTGAATTATTTAGAGTCGTCACGGTTGTTGCAACGCTCTGGCTCATTGCAGAAATGGCAGAAGCAATAGCGGGGCGAACTAGTTTCGGCAACGCCGGGATTGATGCGTTGCTCATATTGTCGATGTACTTTTTTTGGTTTCTAGTTATTCTAAGCAGCTTCTAATGCCACCAGACCCGGACCGCGAAACACGAATGACTTTCTTGCATATAAGTCCTTTCGTGGGAAGTTGTTCTGCACTTAATCATTTTCACTTGGATGTATCCCGGAGCTTCAGCGCAGGTATGCGTCCGTGATGTACTGCTGCACCATCCGCTGCGTGTTGAAAAACGAACCGTTGATGGCTATGGCGTGCTGCATCACTCCCAGGAATTTACTGCGCTCGTTGTAATACATCGGCAAAATCACATCTTCCAGCTTGGAATAGAGGGATTCGGCCTCCGCGGCATTGTCCGTTGGAGCCCCGCCGCCGGCCGCGCGACGCGACTCTCCGATCGACCAGCCCGTCACGCCTTCGATGTGCCCTTCCACCCACCAGCCATCCAGAATGCTCAGGCTCGGCACGCCGTTTAGCGCAGACTTCATGCCACTCGTCCCGGATGCCTCCAGCGGAAATTGCGGCGTGTTCAGCCACAAGTCCACGCCGGAAGTAATTTTTCCTCCCAGGTCCAGGTTGTAATCGTCCAGGAAAACCACCGGAACGGTTTTCCGCAAAGCTTTTTTCGCCTGGAAAATATGGCGAATAATATCCTTCCCGCCCCCGTCATTGGGATGCGCTTTCCCCGCATAGATAATCTGGAAGAGACCCGCGTTCTTGGCAATCTGCCGCAACCGGTTGAGATCCGCAAGAATCAGGTCGGCCCGTTTATATCCCGTTGCCCGGCGCGCAAACCCAACCGTGAAAACCTCCGGATCGAAATTTAACCCGGTCTTCTTGCGTACCTCTTCGAACAATTCGTGTTTGGCGATAAGATGCGACGCCCAGACCTCTTCCGCCGGCAATCCCAGCGCTCCGCGGAGACTGTAATTGTCCTCGCGCCAGTTCGGAATATAGCGGTCAAAAAGCTGCTGAAATGCCGGCGAAGTCCAGGTGCCGGCGTGCACTCCGTTGGTGATGGCTTCGATGGGGACTTCCGGAAACATCTGCCGCGACGTTTCTCCGTGCTGCTTGGCCACGCCATTCACATAGGTGCTCAGGCCCAGCGCGAGCTGCGTCATATTCAGCGAAGCGCCGCCTCTCGCTGCTTCCTGCAAGTCTGGAAAATTCTGCCCCGCCTGTAAAACGCGTTTCATCAAATCCGCTGAGGAAGTGTCTTTCAGGTCAAGGAATTCCTTCTGGTTGGGAAACGCCCGGGTCAGAAATTCCATCGGAAAGCGGTCGTGGCCCGCGGGGACCGGAGTGTGCGTCGTAAACACACACTTGCTCCGCACTTTTTCAATGTCTTCGCCCCGGATGGATGTTCGGCCCGCCTTCTCCGCTTCCTCGCGCAGGAGTTGCAGCGCAAGCAGCGCCGCATGCCCCTCGTTCATGTGATAGCGGGTCAGCTCGTTGTAACCCAGCGCGCGTAGCATTCGAACGCCCCCGATACCCAGCAATACTTCCTGGCAGAGCCGGTAGTAGGAGTCGCCTCCGTACAGCGTGCCCGTAAGATTGCGGTCGACGGCCGCATTCGAATCCAGATCGGCGTCGAGAAAATACACCGGTACTTCAAATCCGCGCACTCCCTTTACCGCGTACCGCCAGCTGCGGAGCTCCACCCGGCGATCTTCGAGCGTGACGCTGGTCCGCTCGGGCTCTTCCTCCAGGAATTTTTCGACCGCCCACTCCACCGGCTCTTCTGTCTGTGTCCCGTCTTCCGCAAGCCGCTGCGTAAAATATCCTCTTCGATAAAGCAGCGACACCGCCACCATGGGCAGCCGCAAATCGGCCGCCGCTCGTATCGTGTCGCCCGCCAGAACGCCCAGGCCGCCGCTGTAGCTCGGCATGTCGTTTTCCAGCGCAATCTCCATCGAAAAGTACGCCACGATGCGCTTGATTGAATTTGCTTTGCTTGCCATCTCTCTCGTTTCTCTGTAGGGCGCGGAGCTGCCGCTGCCGTGTGGGAAAAATCTGCTTTCTTAAACTTCTTATTGTCCGGGAATCGCGCCGTGCAAGCAAGTAAGCAGAAAAAATTGATTTCCTGGCCGTTTTCCCCGCTTGCCCGATGCGCCGCGCCGGGATTCGCAGCCGCGCTCGCCGGTTTACCCGCGGGAGTTTTTCGCGGGCTGTTTCACTGCTTCCTTCAGCGCCACTACGCGCTCGATCTCCTGGCGGATCGATTGCGCGCTGACCGGCTTCACCACGAACCCATCCATTCCCGTCTCGCGGCACTTGCGGCGGTCCTCTTCGAATGCATTCGCGGTCATGGCCACGATGAGCACGTGCTTGCCGCTGGCCTTCTCCATCAATCGAATCGCCCGCGTAGCTGCAAGCCCGTCCATGTTCGGCATTTGCATGTCCATGGCAATCAGATCGATCTGATATTCCTCCATGAGCCGGAGCACGGCTTTCCCATCGTCCGCCACGATTACCAGGTGCCCCATCTTTTCCAGGAGCCTCGAAATCAGCCGCTGGTTCACGAGATTGTCTTCCGCCACCAGCACTTGCAGGCCTGCCCCCGTAGGAGCGGAGATCCTTTCCTTTTCCCGCGGCAACTCCTGCTCTGCCTTCCCGCGCGTCGAATGCAACGCTTCCAATAGTGCTGCGCGCCGGATGGGCTTCAAGACCGTCCCGGCGATTCCCATCCGCTCGCATTCGAATCGCTCCTCCATCCTCAATGGCCGGCTCAGCATCAGGATGACTTGCGGCGAACCAGCACCCGGATTCTTCCGTTTCGTCTCAACTGCGGCAACGGTTTCGAATCCCGGCATTCCTTGGTCCAGTAACACCGCGAAAAAAGGTTGTTCCTTCGCGTTTGCCCTTGCCAGCGCTTCCGCACTGCGTTCCGCCAGCACAGGGATCAGATTCCACCGTAGAAGCAGTCGTTCAAGAAGTTTGCGGTTCGTTTCGTTGTCGTCCGCAACGAGAATTCGGCGCCCGGAAATGTCGGTTTGCCCGAGCTTCAGTGGCGCCTCGGTCTGCCCAACTGCGCCCGGAAGCAATCTCACTTGGAAGTGAAAGCTGCTGCCCTTGCCCTCCTCGCTCTCTACCCATAGGCGCCCTCCCATCAATTTCACCAAGCGCTCCGAAATCGACAGGCCCAGGCCGGTCCCGCCGAATCGGCGCGTCGTGGACATGTCTGCTTGTGAAAAAGCTTCGAAAATCTTTTTCTGGTTCTCCGGTGAGATGCCGATGCCTGTGTCGGACACCGTAAATTGAATAAGAAATTTTTCTTCCGAGGGCGCTCCGCATTGCACTCGAATCCCCACCTCGCCTCGGCTGGTGAATTTGATGGCATTTCCTGCCAGATTGATCAGCACCTGGCGCAGGCGCGTCGCATCGCCGCGAACGGACGATGGGACGCCGGCTTCTACATCCCAGACGAGTTCGACACCCTTCTGCTGCGCAATGCTGGCTAGCGGTTTCAACGCTTCCTCAATGCAATCCTCAATGGAGAATTCCGAGGTTTCCAATTCCAGTTTGCCGGCTTCGATCTTCGATAAATCGAGAATGTCGTTGAGAAGCGTCAGCAACGATTCTCCGGACGATTTCACCATCTCCAGATACTCGCGTTGCTCCGGACTGAGCTCGGAGTCCAACGCCAGCGCCGTCATCCCCAGGATGCCGTTCATGGGCGTCCGGATTTCGTGGCTCATGTTCGCTAGGAATTCGCTCTTCGCGCGATTTGCCGCTTCCGCTTCTTCCTTGGCCCGGAGCAAGGCCTTTTCCGCCCTTTTTCGCTCGGTCGAGTCCACAAACGTCACCACACATCCGCGCAATTGGCCTTCGTGAACGATCGGGTGGGACAACACTTCGACAGCAAGGCTGCTTCCATCCGCGCGCCAGAAAAGTTCTTCGGGCCCATGCCATTTTCGTCCGTTCACCAAAGCCTGCCCCAGCGGGCATTCGGCGGCAGGATACGGCCGTCCATCCGGCCGCGTATGGTGCAGCAAGTCGTGAACGTTTTTTCCCAGCACCTCTTCGCGTGATTCATAACCCATCAATCGAAGAAATGCCGGATTGCAGAACGTGCAGGAAAACGACAGGTCGGCTCCGTAAATCGCTTCGCCGGTGGACTCCAGCAATAGCCGGATGCGCTCTTCTTCCTCCGAGAGGCGGCGTTCAGAATTATCCCGCTCGGTGATCAACGTCCCCAGCACCAGCCCCGTGAGCGAAAGAATCAGCATCAGGAATTGCAGCATCGCGAGTTGCCCGAGATCCTGCGGGTGCATTCGAAGAATCGCGACGATGCCGAAGTCCAGCGCCAGAATTCCAGCGGTCGCGCCGCGCAATCCCCGGCGCACCGCGATCCAGATGATCGGAAGAAAAAAAAGATAGAACAGCTCGGAACGCCGCGAAAAGTCTCCCTCAAAAACAATCCACAGCGCCACAGCGATGCTCGCCATGAAAAAGAACGATTCGAACCGTCTGCGCGAAGGATGCAGCTCTCGATGGTCTTCGAACGTTGCATTCGAATGCCCGGCTGCTGCGGGACTCTCCATCCTGCAAAATCTCCGCAGCCACGGGATCACAAATACCAGCAAAAATGGAGTCAGGCTTGCGAGCGCCACCGCGTCGCCCACCCACCAGTTGAACGAGGCTTTCAGATATTCCGCGGCTTTGATCTGATGATCAGCCACGTACATCCCCACGCCCGCCAGGGCGACGATGCAAGATGCAGTCAACGAAACGAAAAGCAGCCGCAACGTGTCACGCATGGTACGAAGCTGCCAGTCGATCTTGAATACCCTTCGCAAAAAAATCGCCGCCACCTAGTAACCGCACGAAACGACCGGGGTAACACCTAAAAATGAAAAGGTGGACACTCGTTGGTGATAGTTCACCAATCCGGAAAGAAATCCGCCCAGCATCACCAATGGGACGTAGCCGCTCCCGAACGTAATTAACATCGCCAGATTCAGCCCGGCCGGCGGATACCATGCACTGATTCCCGACCACAATTGAAAAAATACTGCCGAGCGATCCAGCAGGACGTAAAGAACCACAAAGCCCACCGCGACGCACAAGCGCCGCGCCCGGGTGGATTGCAATATCTTGTGGAATTTCCTCGACATTGGCGAACTTCCGTCTCCCGCCGCAAGCGCGTTCATTCGAACGCTCGAAGCTGGTGTCGCATACTGAACCACCGTGGTCTCACGGTGTACCCCGATAGAACGCTCTCCATTGGCTGAGTGACCTTGTTTTTCTGATTTCTCGTCCATCTGCAACCCTTCAGAACAAGGCAAAGCGAGCGCCATCAACGTGCCGCGCTCAGAGCGCTGGCTCGCCTGGCACACCAGCATCCCGGCCCGGTCGACTATTGAGCGTTCGGCGTACCAAACTATGAAATAGTGAGTGTAAGAATCGTTAGAGATTTCCAATTTTTGCGGCGGGTCGCACAATCCTTCTGATATATCCTTGCAGCGATGCGGACGATACGAAGAAAGTGCGCGGGAAGATTCGTGATGCCAGTGCGTTTTGCTTCTTTGGCTCGGGCGAAGAATCGAGTTCGATCTAATTTCGTAAAACTGGCGATTCTCTTTTTTCTTTCGTTTTCAATCTTGGGAACTCTTTCTGCGGAGCCGCAGGAAGCAATTTCCTCACTGAGAAAAGAGGCGCGGGCTTCCGCCGCGAGGGGCGAAGCTGAACAGGCGGAAGAAAACTATCGATTGGCGCTAGCGGAAACGCCGCGCGACGCGGGACTCAATCTGGAAATCGCACGATTTTTCGCGAGCCAAAAGAAATATCCCGCAGCCATCGAAATGTACCGGCGCGCACTACTTCTCTCGCCAGGCAACCAGGCCGCGTCGATGGGACTTTCCGAAGCGTATCGCGGCGTGCACAACTACGACGAAGCTCGATCCATTCTACAGGCGGCGCGGCGGCAGCATCCGAAAAGCGTTGCGGTTCTCAGTGCCCTGGGGAGCCTGGAGATCGAATCGGAATCTTATGACGCCGCCATTGAAGCGATGCGCGCGGCGCTCGCGCTTGCGCCCAACGACGTGAAGCTGCGAAACCTGCTCGGGACGGCGTATATGGGCAAAGGAGACACAGCGGCGGCACTGGTGGAATTCGAGAAAGTTCTGGCGCGGGATCCGGAGAATCAATTGGCGCATTATTCGCGCGCGCAGATTTTCGCGGACACGGATCAAAATGAAAAAGCGCTGGTGGACGCGGAGAAAGTTGTAGCGGCTAAGCCGGAGTATTTGCCAGGACGGGTGCTGCTAGCAAAAGTCCTGGTGCGGTTGAAACAATGCGCGCGGGCAGTGGAAGTGTTGCGGCCGGCGGTGAATCCGCCGGTACTGGAGACGCAAGCGCTTTTCCTGCTGGGGAATGCTTACGAATGCGCGGGACAGCCGGAACTCGCGGCGGGAGTGCGAGAAGAATTTGCAGCGGCTTCGCAGCAGGATCGCCGGCGCGCGGAAAACGAAACGCAATCGAAGCACCTGGTCGAACAGGCGAATGCACTGGCGCGGCGAAACAAATTTGCGGAAGCGCTGGAATTGCTGAAACAGGCGCTGGAAAAAAATCCGAAGAACGCGTTTGCCTATTCGCAGCAAGCGAAGATTTATTTTTCGATGAGGCAGGTAGGCCAGGCGCGCGATGCGATCGCGCAGGCGCTGGCGATTCAGCCCTTCCAGCCGGATTTTCTTTATGTGGCCGGCGTGATTGCGGCGCAAGCGGGAGAACAGGATGAGGCACTGGCGGCGTTTGAAAAGGCGACGCAAATAAATCCGAAGGAAGCGGATGCGTATTTTGAGATTGGACGCATCTGGCTGCAGCGGAAAGAGAGAGCGAAAGCGCTGGCGGCGTTTCGGAAGGCTTCGGAGCTGGATCCAGGGGATGCGGATTACAAACGCGCGGTCGCTGAAATATCTGGCCAAGAAGAAATGAAGAAGCAGAATTAACGCAGAGACACAGAGGGCGCAGAGAAGAAAGAGCGGGACGAATTGGGTTCATTTGGGATTCGGCTTTTCCGTGTATGCGTTGGGAGTGGGGCGGGTGAGCAGGTCGACGTATTCCTTGTAAAATTTTTCTTTGTCGAGGTCCTGCTGGACTTCGATGAGCTGTTCGCCCATGCCGGGTTGCTGGCCGGGGGCCCAGGCGAGGGTGTCACCGTACGATGCGCCGTGATCCAGTTCGACGTCGAGATAGAGTTTTTGCCACTTCGTGATGATGGAGGGGTCCAGCCAGGCGACCGCGGCAAGCTCATCCCAGAGATAGTTGGCTTCGGCGTATTTTGCGACGTACTGCGCCGCGGGGGTTGGGCTTTTCGCCACCTGGGCGATCAGATTCTTTTCCATGCGCGTCTTCACGGAGATGTCCACCGTGGTGAGGACGAAGCGCGGCCAGTGGGCGTGGAGGACCGCGCGAGTAGCTTCCGGATCCATCCAGAAATTAAATTCGCGCCTGGGACTGAGCGCAAATTCGTGATCATCGGTTTGCGGATTGATGCTGCCACCCATGACGATGAGCTCTTTGGTGAGCTCGGCAAAATGGGGATCGAGGGCGATGGCGAGAGCGAGGTCGGTCATCGGGCCCGCGGCGTAGACGGTGACTTCATGCGGATACTTGCTCACCATGCGCACCATGAAATGGGCCGCGTCTTCGGTGGACGCTTTCGTGGTAGGTGCGCCTTCCGGCATAGGCGGGATTTCGTAGGGACCATGGACGGCGTGGCCCTTGGCGAAATTCCATGCGCCCTGGTAGACGACTTTGCCGTAGAGCGTTTCCCACTTGGCGATGTACTCCTTACTGTTGACGAGCGGAAAGGCGGCGCCGGGAACGACGGGAATGTCGGTGCGGCCGATGATTTCCAGGAGGCGGAGGGTGTGTTGCACTTCCTCGTCGCGCCAGGCGTCCCCGGTGAGGACGGTGATGCCCAGGACGTCGGTGTCCGGTGAATTGATGAGCGCAAGGATGGCTTGCATGTCCGTGCCGCCGGGGCCGGCGGCGTCCTGATCGATGATGACCTTGCGCCTGGCTTGCGCGGAAGCCAGCGGCGAAAGAAATGCGGCGAGCAATAGAAGCAAGAGATAGTTTCGCGAGACGATGCTGCGGCGGATTTTCCTGGTTAGCAATTTACCCCCTAATCCCCATTTTTTTTGCATCTGCGCATTCTAAAGGACTTTAAGTGCTGTGTTTTTGGAACTGCGCATTCCAAACGAGTTATGGGCGCGTTTTTCGGATCTGCGCATTGTAAAGGAGTTAGTAGAACATAGGTTGAGATCCTTCGGCTGCGAGCCAATACCCCGGTATTTTTGCCATACTTACGGGGAGGCCCATATGTGTTGCATTTAAAGGGAGTTATGGGGATAGCGGAAGGGATGTCAGCACGTCGCAAGGGCTGAACGGCAAAACGTCGGGAAGGGGAGGGACTGGGAGTGGCTGCGCTGGGAGGGGAATTTCGTGTTCGGAGATAGGGAGCGAAGATCACAGGGGATGGTAGCACGATATATACCCACTGTCAACTGCTAACTACTTAGTGATTCGAATGGGTGTGGGGGTTGGGACACAAGGGGGCTTAAGTTGGGGGATGGAAAGGGTTTGCGAGAGGGGTGCAATTCGAAGGAGTTGTGGAAAAGTGTTCAATGGCGTTGAAAGAATATCGAGGAAGATTCAAAAACCGCACTCTTAAACCCAAAGGGATGCGGCACCCAAAACCGCCCTGGTGGAATTAGGGCGTGCCAACCGCCGACACCCCACTCGTCCTAGTGGTCTATGTCTGCCCCACCCGCCAAATTATCTTTGCGGGGGATGGAGTTTCTGCAAAGCGTCTCTCGCGGCAGCCCTCACATCGGCGGGTTGATTCGGGTCATTGGCCAGTCGTTGTAGGACGGGTTCGGCCTGTTGCAGGCCATCCTCAACTTTCATAAGATTTTGTATGGCCGAGTCCTGGAGCGGTGGATCTCGGTAATCCAGGTAAGCGATCTGTGTCTTAATATACTCATGGCGTGCTCTCGCTGATGAACGTTCTACAGCTTTTTTAACCGTCTCTTTGAGTGAAGGGTCAGGAATTCGCTCTTGCATCCGTGCCAAGGCCGCAGTAGCCAACTCCGCGATGTCCCCAAATTTGTTGTCTAGCGCAGACAGCAGCACTTCAACGGCGTCGTCATTGCCAATCCTTTCCAGTCCGGAGATAGCGTGGTTATAATTTAGTGTGTGGCTTCTGAGTACCTGGGCCAAGGACGGCACCGCGACGGGGTCCTCGACATAGCTCAGCTCCAATGCCGGGAATTCTGCCGCTTCTACACTCGGTGCCACTTCCACCTGCTTGGCGAGTTCGGCGCAGACTTTTTCAAGACGAGCGGGGTCTCGGTGTGTGATAGAGATTTCGCCTTTGAATCCTGGATCTCGCAACTGAAGTGTTCCTGCAACCACAATCGGCGTTGTTAAACGAGCCTCCAACTTATATTTGCCCGGCATATTGAATTTGTCATAGAACTCGTTTAATAGGAGTCTCAACGCAAAAGTTCCCCCCGGCTGCACAGACACGCTCCCGTATTGCGAGAGTCCCTCATGCCTGAGTTTTGGCAAGTGTAGTATGGTGCCATCGGGAGACGTAACTGAGAAAAGAAATTCGCCCTTTCTGTCCTGCCCAAGGTCCAAACTTACAACCTCCGCGGTCTCATTTTTGATTTGGAAATTGATGACGATTGGTTCATGCAGGCTTAACTGAGTGGGCGGAAATAAATAGGAAATGGAAACACCCGTCTTTGAAGGAGGACCAGCGTCCTGAACCTGCACTTCCCCAGCGCTAGCAGCAAATGAAATCAACGAAAAGGCTAAAGCGAATAGTAGCGTAGGTGATTTGAAAATGTTAGTCACGGTAAGCCCCCTTAGGGAAGAGGATTGATGGTCGCTATTGCACCGGATTTTGTAACAGTAAATTCCCACGTTCCGTTGGGGTACTGGCTGACAGTTCTGACGATGAAATTCGGCCCCATCATGGTATGGAAATTACCGGAATCGTAGTATGTACATGCAAATTGATAATTCTGTTTGGCGGTGAATGTTGAATTGGAGTAAGGCTTTATGAAAGTTGTGAACGGCACCAGTTGGTGATCGTCCCCAGCTTTTCCCAGAGTAGCAAAGACGCCTATGTTTGTGGGATTGGGAAAGGTGTCTGGCGGAAATGGAGGACTCGGAAGGGGCCAAGGGTTCCGGCCGTCCGGGTATGTTACATACTCCGCAACAACGCAGTATTGAAGGTCCGCGAGATTGCCTGAACTGGAGTCCCATCTGTAGTCAAAATGCAAGTCTCCATTTCCCGCATCATATGCGTCTACTTGACGGAAGTTGGTGGGAATTGCCCCTCCGGTTGCTGCCACCGTGAGGTTCGTAGAAGCCAAGACGCCCGACCCATTACTTGCGGCGAGAACTATGTTATTCGGCACACTACTTGCCTGCACGCCCGTGAGGAGTAGGACCGTGGTGCTAGTTATGTTCATACTTGTTTTTCCATTTGAGAAAACGGCGGAGCCACCGCCACTGGTGGTTGTGAGTGTCAGCGAAATAGTTGAGACGTTGCTGGTCGGAGTAACGGTTGCTGTTATTGGAGCCGTACCACCGAGAGGCACAACGGGTGTCCCTGAAAAAGTGACGGTGGGGTTAACCTCCGTACCGGCGAAGGGTTCCTCCTGGATTAGCGGGCAGTCACCACCGCCACTATCCTCCTTTGGACCCCAGTACATGTTTATGCTTTGGGCGTTATGGTTCGTCGTGCCGGGTGCAACTCCGTTGATCTGCTTGTTGGAGGCGGTGGCGATAGAAGTGTTGTCCGTCCACCAGGTCGGGAAGTCCACCGTTACGGTGGCGAGTCTTTGGCTGCAGGTATTCATGGCCTGAACTCCTTGGTTCAGAGACCCATTGACCGTGAGTATCACCGGGTTATAGACCATCCACGGATTATTGGGACCACAACAGATCACGCAGTTGTAGGAGGCGTGGCCGTAGGTTTTATCTACAATCACCTTGCCCTCATACAAGCTGCCAGTGGGGTTGTCGTTCAGATCGAGAAGGCGATAGGTTCCCCAAGTCAGGTCGGGCGGAAGAGTGTTGCCATTCTTGTCTGGAACCCGATTGTGAATCAGCTTACCGAAGTCCAGGGCCATCTGCTCATCGGGTGCCAGCGTCCGTTCAATCTGGTATTGGCCAGTTCCCTGATTATAGAGGATGGTAAGTTGCGCCCGCGCTAGTTGGTTGCTGCCGTTGGAGATCGTGCTCAGGGTGTTGTGCGTGCTGTCCACTTCCCATGCTCCCGCCTCCCAGTGAGTGGCGAGCTGATCGCTCAAACGGGGTTTGCGTGCCATAGCGTCCCGTTTGGTCATAACTGGCGGCGACTGCCAGCAACTCCTCGGGCAGAACGGGTGCGCTGAGAATCACCGCGGCCCATTGGGCATTAGCCGGGAGCAGCTTCTGGGCTTGAAGTGAGGCTACATCAACCACTTGCGTTTCATTGGGCTTGAAGGTCAAGTCGAGGGGCGTGCTCTTTCCGCTTGTCGTGGCCGAGCGCCAGTTGAAGCGGAGATGTGCGGTGAAGACTTTGCCGGAGGCGTTGCGGATAAACACTTTGGGTTGCAGCGTGGTTCCAGCGGGGAAAGCGAGAGCAGGGTCAGGGTTGCTCAAAGCCAGCATGGGAGCACGCGTGGTCCAATCTTGCACGCCGCCAAAAGTTCGCGAGGAAAGTGTGGTGCTCGGGTCATGTCTGAACATCTTCATGATAGCGGAAAACCCGCCGGACTCTTCGAAGAGCAAGTGTGTGGAATCAAGAAAACGCGCGCCTTTGGCCATATCGTTAAATCTAACTTCCTCGAGGGGTTAGGCCAAATGCAAAACGCGGCTGTGCTCTTTTGGAACGCCTGAGCGCAATTCTGCTTACGGAGGCGGAGGACTACTTTTATTCTAGTTCCTACGTTCGACCAGGCCTGAATCTCGATTTCGATCCAACCCGCGGTACCTGGATGCGCTGAACGAGAGCGGCTTCGGCTACAGGTTGCAAAACATTATGAAACTCGATGTGAGAAAGTTTGTGGGGTCGCTATGGTCGCGCCCGGACCCGGTGCTTGCGGGAGCGGGCGTAGCGGGCGAACTATTGGTGGCGAAAATCCGGTTGTTTCTGGCCACGGTTCTGCTGCTGATCCCAGTGATCAATTCCCTGTTCTTCCCGGTGGACGCGAAAGAGGCCATGGTGGGGATGAGCCTGGCGTCGGGGACATTTTTTCTTTCGGTGCTGGTGTATTACCTGATTTCGCGGGAATACAACCCGTCGTGGCTGAGCTTTGCGAGCAGCAGTTTTGACGTGACGCTGGTGAGCAGCGCGCTGGTGCTGTTTCTGGTGATGAACCTGCCGCACACGGCGGTGAACAGCAAAGTGGTGTTTGAGGGCTACTTTCTGGCGATCGGGAGCACCAGCCTGCGGTACGACAAGCGGGTGTGCATCAGCGCGGGGCTTCTGGCGTTTGGGGAGTATTTTGCGATTGTGTATTTCGCGGCGACGCATTGGGACCTGAACAACGCCGCTTTCTCGCCGTATCCCTATGGAATGTTCGGATGGTCGGCGCAAATTTCGCGATTGATCATGATGCTGACGGCGTCGGCGCTGAGCCTGGCGCTGGTTTCGCGGAGCCAGAAGCTGCTGCAGATGGCGACGAGCGACCCTCTGACGGGATTGTTCAACCGGGGCTACGTGGATGACCGCTTCGCCATCGAGCTGAGCCGCGCGCGGCGCTATGGCAAGCTGCTGACGATCGCGGTGATTGACGCGGACCGCTTCAAGTCGCTGAATGACACGCACGGCCACTCGGCGGGCGATCTGGTATTGCGGAAGCTGGGCACGATGCTGCGCGATTCGTTCCGACAGAGCGACACGGTGGGACGTTATGGAGGGGAAGAGTTCGTAGTGATCCTGCCGGAGATGGACATCGAAGCGGCGCAGCGAAAGCTGGAAACCTTGCGGGAGCTGGTGGCACGGACACCCATGGAATTGCCGGCGCGCGGGGAGACGGTTCAGGTGACGATCAGCGCGGGATTGGCGACCTTTCCGCAGGACGGTGAGGACGCGCTGGATTTGTACGCGTCGGCGGACTTGAGAATGTTCCAGGCGAAAAAAGAGGGACGCAACCGGGTCGTGGCCAGCCCTGAACCTGTTCTCGCCTAAAGTTTCCAAAGTTCCACTACGCAGCTTTGACGGTGAGTCTCAGGCCAATTGCTCTGCTGACCGCAAATAATGTGGAGAGGCGAGGATTGCCGCGCGCCGACAAAGCCCGGTAGAGACTCTCTCTTTCGATGCGGGCAGCCTTGGCAACCTTAGCGATGCCCTGAGCGAGGGCGAGGTGGCGCAGAGCGATGAGCAGAACGCGGGGATCGTCATCCTCTTCCAAGGCCGACTTGAGGTATTCGGCGGCAAAGTCCGGGTGCTTTCGGAGGCGCCGGACGATGGCCTCGTCGTGAGAAATACTCGCTTTGCGTTTCATAGGGTTCGAGTCCTTTCGTTGTAGTCCTTCAGATACTCCAGCGCCCGGTCGATATCCGAGGACTGTTTTCGCTTGTCGCCGCCGCAGAGCAGCAGGACGCAGAGTTTGCCTAGCATTGCGTAGCAGACCCGGTAACCGGGCCCCCAATCGATCCGCAACTCGCAGAGACCCTGCCGAAGCCGTTTGCAGTCGCCAAAGTTCCCGAGGGCGAGGCGGTTGATGCGGGTGACGACGCGGGCTTGTGCACGCGCATCCGCCAGTTGCGAGAGCCAATCGTCAAGACATCTCGCCCAGCGCGGCTGAGGTAATGGCGAATCTCCACCACATTCTCTATTGTAACCTATAAATTACAGGTGGTGGAAGCAGGAAATGTTGGACGGTTCCCTGCCGGCGGGTGGGTGAGATTGAGGCGAAGTTGAGGCGGCGCAAGGGCTCAGAGGATATTGACGGCGCGGGCGGCGAGGAGGGCGACGATGGTGAGAGAGATGAGGGCCTGGAGCATCATGCCGATTTTTGCCCAGCGAGAGAGGACGGCGGTGTCGGTGGGCGAGAAAGCAGTGCTGGTGTTGAAGGCGAGGAAAAGATAATCCATAAAATGAGGCGACCAGCGGGGATCGCCGCCTTCCTGGGTCAACATCTGGGGGAAAAGAAATGAACTTTTTATGGCGCCGGCACTGTGTTCGCGGCCGAGGGGACCGCCGGCGTCGAGCTTCCAGTACCATAGCGCGAAGACCAGAATATTGGTGATCCAGAGGGCGCAGGCGGAGCGCAGCATGGACGTGGGAGATTCGCGATGCTGGGGGATCCCCTGGATGAGAAAACCCAGCGAAACAATCATGGCGAGTGTGATCAGGCCGTTGGCGGTAAAGGTGAGGATTCTGGTTATGTCGAAACGGCCGCGGTGGTAGGAGACGACGGTGGGGATCAGCAGCAGGAAGATGACGACTAACAAGAGCCAGCTGGGACCTACGGAAAGCGGTTCGGGCAAGGCCCAGTAGACGCCGGAGGCGGCCAGCATTGCGACGAATGCGGGCCAGCGGGGCTCACGGATGATGGGTTTGGCCATGTGAAAGTGGCGGCGTGCGCGAGGGGAGTTTAGTACAGATTTCGCCGCGGCTCAAAAGGATGGATGAACCAGGCAGAACGATAGGAAAGTGCGACGACAAGAGGGGCGGGCCGCCTCGCAAAGCGGGCCCCACAGAGATCAAGTCCAGATGACGGAGCGGTCGATGCCGGAGATGGTGGTGCGGCCGGTGAGGACCATGGCGATCTGCAATTCGCGCTGGAGAATGTTGAGGACTTTGGTGACACCGGCCTGGCCAGCGGCACCGAGACCGTAAACATAAGGCCGGCCAATGAGCACGGCGCTGGCGCCGAATGCCAGGGCCTTGAGCACGTCGGTGCCGCGGCGCACGCCGCCATCCACAAAGACAGGGATGCGCCCGGCAACTTTGTCGGCGACTTGAGGCAGAGCTTCAATGGTGGCGGGCACGGTGTCCAGATTGCGGCCACCGTGATTGGAAACCATGATGCCGGCGACGCCCGCTTTGACGCCGCGGTCGGCGTCTTCGGGATTGAGCACGCCCTTGAGAAGCAACGGAGTTTTCGCGAAGGAGAGCAGCCATTCCACGTCTTTCCAGGTCAAGGCGGCATCGAGCACGCCATTGAAAATATCAAGTGAGCCGGTACGCATGGGACCTGCCACCTTCAACCCTTTGAGGTTGGGCATGGGCGGCAGCTTGACGTCGGCGCGAGTTTCGCGATTCCGCGCGCCGGTCACGGGAGTATCGACCGTGAGGCAAAGCGCGCGGCAGCCGGCAGCTTCGGCACGCTGGACGAGGTCGCGCGTGAAGCCGTGGTCGGTTTGCGCGTAGAGCTGAAACCAGAGCGGAGTTTTGGCCACGGTGGCGACATCTTCGACGCTGGTGCTGGAGAAAGAACTGAGCACCATGGCCGCCCCAGCTGCGCTTGCGCCGCGCGCGGTGGCGATTTCACCTTCCGGATAGGTCAAAGTCTGCGCGGAGGTGGGCGCGAGAAGAATCGGGAAGGGATGCTCCTGGCCAAAGAGAGTGACGCGCGTATCGAGTTTGGAGACATCGACAAGGACGCGGGGTTTCAGGCGAATGCGCTGGTAGGCTTCCTTGTTCCAGCGGACGGTAAGCTCGTCGCCGGCACCGGCAGTGACGTATTCCCACGCCGTGGTGGACATTTTGGCTTTGGCGAGCGGCTCGAAATCCGCGAGGCAGATGGGTTCCGCGTTGGCGACGGAATCCGGCTGCACAGTCGCGTGCGAATCTTGCGCGACTACCTTTGCGGCGGGAAAGATGCCGGCAGCGGCCAGCGCGCCCGCAGAAGCGAGGGCCTCTCTTCGGGTGAAGCGCAAGAAAGCCTCCTGGAAGCGCGTCGAAAGATTTCGCAGAGAGTGATGGGTCACTCTCTGCGATGAGTGTTCGTCAGAATTGGAAGCGGACGCCAAACTGTACGGCAAAAGCGCTGGCACCTGGAGCTAGCTCATCCAGAACGCGGAAGCCGGGCGTGTTCTGCGCTGTTGGAAAAGCTGTCAACGGATTGCAGGTTTGATTGGCGAACTTGGTCGGGTCAATAAGGTGGCAGCCGGTCAAGGGCACGAAGCCTCCAACGTCGGGATCAGAATAGAGATTGCCGGAGTTGGTGAGATTGAAGAAATCGGCGACGAGACGAAGGCTGTATCGCTCGTGGAAGATTAAGTCCTTGCTGATGCGCATGTCCCAATTGTAAAACGCCGGCTGGCGCGCGGGGTATTCCGGGAGAAGGAAGGGGTTGCTACTGCCGAGTTGAACGACGGGCCGGTCGTTGTTTGAAAACTGGTTGATCACGGTGTCGCCGTTGAGGTCCACAGTGGAATACGCGGGATAGGCAAGGCCGCTGTGGATGATGATGTTGTTGCTCCAGGTAATTCCCCACGGGAGACTAACCACGGCGCCGGCTTTGAACTGGTTGGTGACATCAAGGCCATCGCGGCCATAGTCGATGCTGGTGTTGAAGGGATCCTGTGGACCGAAAAAGGTTTCCGTGTCGCGTTCGCTGGAGGCGTTGGCGTAATTGCGCGACCAGGTGTAATTGGCGAAGACCTGGTAGTGGTTGGAAAAGCGTTTGTTCACAGAGAGCACGAACTCGTTGTAGTTGCCGTGGCCGAAACTGCCAAGTTCAGAGGCGCTAAACAAGCTCGGGTCCAAAGGAGTGGCAAATCCGCCTGTGCCAGCAATCAGTGTGCGCCCAAACTGGTCTGTGCCAGCCGGTATAAAGTTTCGGAACCACTGCGTGGTACTGAACCCGCCGGTGCGCAGATCGGTGGAATGCACAAAGGCGTAATTGGCGGCGACGGTCCAATTACCACCAAAGGAGTGCTCGACGCCCCCGGTGAGATTGGAGACGCGCGGATTGTGGAAGGCTGGGTCCACGTAACTGATCCCCGGACAGCCGGCAACGCTGGTGCAGAGACCGCTTGCGCCGATGGGCAGAGTGGAAGGGAACAAGTACGGATAGCCGCTTCCGGGTGAACAACCAAATTGCGGAGGACAGAAAACGGTGGTCTGCAGCGAAGTGCCGATGGTCGGGAAGAAGATCAGCGGAGTCTGCGCATAGTAAAAGCCCCATGCGCCGCGAATCACCGTGGGATGCGAAGAACTTCCCACGTTCCATGCAATTCCAACGCGGGGACCCCACTGGCTCAAGTCATTGGGCACGGTTTGAGGAACAGGCGCGATCTTGCTGGAGGTTCCGTCGCCGATCCAAACCTTGACTCCAGGAATGGTGGACTGCGGCTGAGGATTGGTAGTCGCGTCCCAGCGAAGGCCATAGGTCAGCGTGATTCTCGCGGTGATGTTCCACTTATCCTGCCAATACAGGCCGTAACCCTGTTGGAAATTGTTCTTCAGTGTGTTGGCCTTGAAAACGTCAACGTTATTGAGACCGAGGCCTTGAATGAAGAAGAAAGGATTCGGCGCAGCCGGCACGTTGTTCCCCGTGTTGGCTTTGTAGTTCGCGCACCAGGCCGCCGTGGGGTTAGGGTCAAAATCGCAGAGGGTGTTGAATTCGTATTCGCCGGCGCTCCACCCTGCGAAGATGTCCTTGCGGTCCTCGAAGACATCCACATCGCCGCCGAACTTCATGTCGTGCTTACCAAACGAATAGGAGAAATTATCCCCAAGTTGAAACTTACCGGCATCGTTGTTGCCAGGAAGATAAAAGCGCTGGCCGAAAGAGATGCCGTTTTCGTTGATAAGGACCTGGGGAGCGCCAGTATAAATCGCCTTGCGCTTGCGCGTTTCGCCGCTGATCTGCATGCGCAGTTCATTCACTTTGGTGCCGTGCACGGTGGTTAGGGCAAAGACGCCGCCGATCCCCTGATTCACGAAATTTTCAGCAGCCCCGATGGAATACGGAGTTTCCGTTTGTCCCTGGCCCCCGGTGAAACCGTTGGTGTGATTGCGGCTGCCCAAACCTCGAACACTGAAGTGATTGGAAGGGTTAATCTGATAATCGTAGTGCCCGAGAAGCGTGAAAAAATTCTGGTATTGATTGTGAGGCCCAACCAGGCCGCCGACGGTGGCAACGCCGTAGCAAGCTGGCATCACGTTCTTACCGATAGCGGAGGCGCCGCCACAAGCTGTCGGGAGCTCGTCCGTGTTCAGCGGACCGGTAATAACGGGTCCAGCAGACGCCAAAAACGCCTGGCAGGCAGCGAAGTCCGGGGCAGTAGGAGGGCAGAACACGGTGTTGAGAGGACCATTCTCGCGTTGAATATCCGTGGCCAGGAAAAGGTACTGTTTATTCTTGCGGATGGGGAAGCCGATGGATCCACCAAACTGATTCTGATTGCTGATGTTAGAGGGATTGCCGAGGGCATCGTTCGCGGTAAGGGAGCCGCCCCGATAGTATTCGTGAGCCTCGCCGTGCACTTCATTGGTGCCGGACTTGGTGACGACGTTGAGCAAACCGCCGGTGGCGCGGCCGAACTCTGGAGCGAAACCATTGGTCACAACCTGAAATTCCTGGACGGCTTCGAGGGGAACGGTAAGGTTCTTGGTTTCAAGGGAGCCGAAATTTTCGCCGAAGTAGTTGTTGGTGGCATCGGCCCCGTCGATCACCAAACCACTGTAGTCGCTCTGCTGGCCGCCGAGGCGGATGCCGCCGCGCAGGCCGGGAACAACCTGGGCCGAGGGAGAAAGTTGCGCGAGATCGCGATAATCGCGGCCTTCCAAGGGCAGATTCTCAAGACTTTTGGAGTCCAGAAGTTGAGTGATGCCGGCGGTGGAGGTGTCCACGATTCCCGCGGCGTCGGCGGTCACGGTGATGCTCTCTTGCGCCGACTTAAGCGGCATATTGATATCGAGATTCAAGGAAGCGCCGATGTTGACGGTGATCTCCTTGATCGTTGTGACCGCGAAACCGGGGGACTCCGCAACGATGTTGTATTTCCCCGGCGCGAGAGAATCGAAGGTATACGCTCCATCGGCCTGGGTGGTCAGCTCACGGCGGAAGCCTGTCGTCGTACTGCTGATGGCCACCTTGGCGCCAACGATGGCCGAATGCGAGGAGTCATAAACAACGCCGCGGATAGCGCCACGTTCGAGGTTCTGCGCCGAAGCAGCGGCTACGGCTATGAGGAACATGCACACGGCCAACAGCGCGTTTTTCAGGAATTTAAACTTCATTCTTCCCCTCCCTAAAGTCGAAAAAAAGCAGATCAGCATCTGGAGCCGAACGAAGTTTTGTGCTCCCCTGCATATCCACGGAGAGGAGGACGGCGGGTGGTCTCAGCGGAACGAGCGAGACCTTTGGCGGCATGAGCCCCGGGAAAAAACAATCGCGAGCAAGGTGCGTCACCGAGGTAGAGACTCGAGATGGACACGTGGCACCAGAGGCGAAGGGATTGTTTTCCCAAACGCGCGGTTGTGAACACAGGCTAACGGGTTCCAGAGCAGCTCCCCCAGTCACACCAGTGCGCGTAGGCTAGCTTCCGCATTACAGAAGTGTCAAGTTAAAAGTAGAGTCAGAAAATTGGGTACGGTGGAAAACTTCTTTGAATCAGCAAGATGGCGCGGAAACCGTGGCGTTGAGGAGCTGGCGTTGCATGCGGCCACTCGATGGGGCAGAGATGCTACTATTTTTGTGAATGCTCCAAAATGAAACCCTTCTCCGAAGAAGGCTTGCCGAGATCCTGATGACGGGAATGGCCCTGGCCCTTCTTGTGCTGCCCTTGCAGAATTCCGCGCAACAGAAAAAGGGTGCGGGGTTACCGAAGGCCTTTGCAGAGAACTCCTCCGAGAAGCCGAGCGCGAATCCTTTCAACGTGCAATTCCGCGATGTAACCAAGGCTGCGGCGATCCGTTTCCGTCACGAACGGGCAGCGTCGGATCAGAAGCTATACACCGAGACGATGGGAGCTGGCGTCGCCTGGATTGACTACAACCAGGATGGCTTTCTCGACGCCTTCTTCGTGAACAGCGGCTACACGCCCTATTTTCATCCGGATAAACCGCCGCAGCCGGCGCTCTACCGGAACAATGGCGACGGCACGTTTACCGACGTGACGGAACAAGCGGGCATCCACACGGACGGAACGTTTTTCTTCGGCGTGGCGGTGGGCGACTTTGACAACGACGGATATCCGGATATTTATATGACCGGGTACCGGCATTCGGTGATCTATCACAACAATGGCGATGGAACATTTACGGATGTGACCGCGAAGGCGGGAGTGGGCAACGATGGCGCGTGGGCGACCGCGGCAGGATGGTTCGATTACGATCGCGACGGCAAGCTTGATCTGCTGGTTACCAACTACGTGCAATTTGACGAGGATCACCCGGTTTCCTGCGGCGAGAACAAGCCCGGCTTTCGCGCATATTGCCATCCCGATAGTTTTCCGGGAAATTCACCACGTCTATTTCACAACAATGGCGACGGAACTTTCACCGACGTCACGAAAAAGGCGGGGCTCCTGAACATGGACGGAAAGAGCCTGGCGGTCGTCTTGGCCGATTTGAACAACGATGGCTGGCCGGACATCTTCATCGCCAATGACACGCAGCGAAATTTCCTGTATCTCAACAACGGAGATGGAACATTTCGCGACGTCAGCTACACCAGTGGCGCAGGCTTCAGCGAGGACGGAAAGCCGGAAGCAGGGATGAGCGCGGACGCAGCCGACGTTCGAAATAACGGGCTCTATGATTTGTACGTGAGCCATCTGGATTTCGAATTGAACCGCTTTTACCGGAATAATGGAGACGGAACGTTTTCCGACGCAACGATACCCAGCGGCCTGGGACGAACGAATTACCGCAACAGCAGTTTTGGCGCCCGCTTTTTCGATTTCGATAATGACGGCTGGCGCGACCTGCTGGTAACCAATGGACACATTCTGGACAACATAGCGCTGTATCACCCGGGTGTGACATATGCGGAGGAAAGAAAGCTCTATCGAAATCTGGGAAACGGAAAATTTACCGACGTCACGAGTACTCAGGATGCCGCGTTTCGCGAACCCCTTGTCGGACGGGGCATGGCCGTGGGCGACTACGACAATGACGGGTGGCTGGACTTTCTTGTCAGTAACAACGGCGAGGACGCGCAGCTCTTCCGGAACGAAGGAGGCTCTGCGGCCGCCGCCAGGAATAATCGCTGGCTCGGAGTACACCTGATCGGCACGAAGAGCAATCGCGATGGGGTGGGAGCGGCGCTGAAATTAACCGCAGGCGATTTCGTGAGCTACGACCAGGCCAAGGGAGGAATGAGCTATTGCTCGGCGCAGGATCCGCGGATTCATTTTGGCTTGGGCATGCACACGAAGGTGGACACACTGGAAATCACCTGGCCCAGCGGTGCGCGTGAAGTGGTCAAGAATATTCCCGCGGACCAGTTCGTGACTATCGAAGAAGGAAAAGGCGTGACGCCGTACCACTATCCGACATTCCGAAAACACTAGGTAACGCCGAAAGTTTGTTGGTCGGGCAAAGCGCTGCGACGCGGTTTGTGGCGGCTTCCGGCTCACGGCCGGGAAACGCCGCGGCATGTCAGCTATAATCGCGGCCCGTGGAATCCATTCTCGATTCGATCCGTGTAGTAGAAATGACCGAGGCACTGGCCGGACCGTACTGTGCCATGCTGCTGGGCGATTTTGGCGCTGATGTAATCAAAGTGGAGCGGCCGGGAAGCGGGGACCAGTCGCGCGGTTGGGGCCCGCCGTTTGTGGGGAGCGAATCCGCGTACTACCTCGCGGCGAATCGCAACAAGCGATCCGTAACGCTTAATTACAATCATCCGCGCGGCGCAGAAGGGCTGCAGAAACTTGTGGCGAGCACGGATATTTTCATCACCAACCAGCCGTCAATAGCTTCCCTGAAAAAACGCGGGATCGATCCGGAAACTCTTTGCACGAAATATCCGCGGCTCATCTATTGCAGCATCACAGGCTATGGTTTCAGCGGCCCTAAGGGGGGCCGGCCCGGTTACGACATCCTCGCGCAGGCGGAGGCCGGAGTGATGAGCTTTACCGGGGAACCTGGCGGCGGGCCGATGCGTTATCCCATCGCCATCGCCGACATGACCTGCGGGATGTACGCGGCGATGGGGATTCTTGGCGCGCTATTTGCACGCGAGAAGAACGGTCGAGGGCAGTTCCTGGACATGGCACTGTTCGATTCGCAGTTGACGTGGCTGGCAAACGCCGGCAGCAGCTATCTGAATGCAGACGCCACGCCGAAGCGCTGGGGAAACGCCCATCCAAACATCGTGCCGTATGAGGTGTACCGTGGAAGCGACGAAAGGCATTTTGTGATCGGAGTGGGAACGGAAGCACTGTGGAAGAGATTTGTACAGCTGCCTTGCATCCCGGAAGGCCTTGGACAAGACGCTCGATTTCAGAGCAATGTGCTGCGCGTGCAGAACCGCGAAATCCTGATTCCCTTGCTGCAAAGTGCCTTTCGAAAGGATCCGGCGCAAGCCTGGCTGGAAAAACTTGCGGAGGCGGGAATTCCATCTGCGCCAATCAACACCGTGGCCGAAGCGGTAAACGATCCGCAGACACGCGCGCGCGGATTGATCGTGCAGATCGAACATCCGGGGTTAGGAGTCGCGAAAAGCATCGCGAATCCCGTGCGATTTTCCAACACGCCGGTGAGTTATCGCTTGCCGCCGCCCCTCCTGGGCGAACATACGAGCGAAGTTTTGGAAAGCCTGGGCTACACAGCCGAAGAAGCAAAGTCCATGAGTGCAGAATCCGCTACCTGAGGCGATCCGAAGCGAATGCGATTTACGTTCCAGCGGTCCGGCATTCTCACCGGAGATGTTGAGGTCTTACGAACCAGCGTAAAGCTGGAAAGCGGCCCAGTAGAAGGGCTTGCGGAAAACGCCCGTGGAACGGGCAAGAGTGAGCTTGGCATTGCGGAGCGCGGTGGCCGGGTCCTGCCCTGCCCGCAATCCTTTGTAAAGCTCGTCCATCAATTTAGGCGTGGAGTCGTCGTTGACTTCCCACAGCGAGGCGATGACGTTATGCGCCCCCGCGCGAAGGAAAGCCCACGATAGACCAACGAGGCCTTCGCCGGCATAGGCGCGAGTGCCAACACCATCGCAGGCGGAAACGGTAACGAGATAAGCGTGGAGCGGGCGAGCGATGATCTCGTGCGCATAGAGCTTCGCTGAATCCCCGGACTTTGTGAGGATGACGGCGGAATCGAGCGGGTGGGTGCGGCTGGCAGTGCCATGGGTGACGAAGTGGAGAAAGTCGAAGTGCTCCGGCTGGGCAGAAAAATAGGAAGAGGGGGTGGCATCTTTCCCAGCCAGAATGCGGCTGCGTTCGACCGGGAAATGACCCTTGACCAGCGCCATCTCGCGGGCTGCCTGACGCAACGGTGGGAATTGATCGTCCGAAGAGATGGCATCACCAACCAGGAAGAGGCGAGCGTTTTGCGGCGGAACAGTGGCCCGGGAGCGATCCAGAAGCGTCAATGAACTGGCGTTGGTCAGAGTCACATCCTGGATCCAGTAGTGCGGTGCGGGGTTGGGGACGATCAGAGTTTCGAAATTGAGAGAGTAGAGGCTGCCGTCGGGGAGGATGATGACACGCGCATCGCGGGGAATAAGCTTCGCGGCAGGTTCCACGAGCATGGAATAGAGTCTGGAGGCCGCGGAATTCGGCGCTTCCAGAGGGTTCTCTCCATCGAGGATGCGGTCGCGGTGCAACTTGACGAGAGCATCAATTTCCGGCCGGGGAGGTAGCGGCAGAAGCGTGGTTTTTTGCGGGGTGATGACCCAGAGATAGGAATGGCTTGCGCCGAGCGAATAGAAAAGAAGCGTGGAGTGGAACCGCGCAGCCAGTTGTTGCGGATTGGCGCGAGGAAACGATGTGACCAGCGTTTGCGTAGGCTCCGTGAGACCTGCCGTAAGAGCTTGCGCGCGGCTGCGCTCCGCGATAGCAAGCGCATCGCCGGGCCGATGTTGATCGAGATAGAAATTCTCATAAGCGTTGTAGAAGCGAATGGCACTGGAAAGAAATGAGAGGCGGAACTCTTCCTGCTGCAATTCTCTCTGGGCCTTGGCGATGGTGGAAATCGCCTCACCGAATTCACGTTCAGCGTCTCGCGTTTTGCCTTGCCCGGCGTGGACCTCGGCAAGGCCTGCCTGGGCTTCCCATTGGAGAGAGACAGGAGATTGAGAGTCACGAACGATGAGGGAATAGGCTTGTTCGGCTTTGGACAAATCACCTTTTTTCGCGGCCACGTCTGCGGCAATGAGCCGAGTGTAGAGTTTCTGCGATTGGTCCGGCGCCTGGGATTCCAGCCGAAGAACTTCGTCAATGTGTTCTTGCGCCAGCGATACTTGATCCTTCGCGAGTGCTATCAACGCCAGATCCTGCAGGCAGTAAATCGAGTTCCCGTTGTCATTCAGATGCTTCGCCAGTTCGAGTGCCTTCCGGGATTCGCTCTCCGCGGAGGCATATTCTCCCATTTCGAAGTAAATGCCACCGATATTAAGGAGCGAAAGCACACGGTCCTGTTGCAAGCCTGCGCGCAGCGCATCCCTTTCGGAATCTTTATTGAGTGACAGCGAGTTTTCCAGGTCACCCATCTTCAGATAACTCCAGGCGATATTCCCTTCAATCTTTGCTACCAGGCTAAGCGCGCCGAGCGATTGGGCGGCTTGGAGTGCCTGCCTGTTCCAATCGATGGATTCGTCGTAGCGCTCCGATTGAGTGGCCAGGAGTCCGAGACTGCCCAAAGCCGACGCCGCGAGAAAACCATCTCCTTGTTTGCGCGCGAGATCCAGCGCGAGGCGATAGTTGCTCTGGGCTTGGGGCAAATCCAGTTGAAGCGAGGCCAACGTGCCCAGTCGAAGCATGCTTTCGCCCAGCAACTGCGGTTGAGAGGATTCCGCGAGGGAATGCGCCTTTTCCAATGCGGCTTGGGCTTCAGGGAATCGCGCTAAATAAGCCAGGTCGGCCCCTTGCGTAAGTTTCTGCCATACCGCGATGTCGGAAGAGGCGAGCCCGCCCGGAAGGTCGAAATTCAGCAGGGCGAGGGAATCCTCATAGAGTCCTTCACGTAGGAGGATCTCCGCTTTCAGGGTGCGAAAGCGCCAGTACCACTCCGACTGGGAATCGGAATAAGTTGAGATGGCTGAATTTGCTTTTTGAAGAGCGGCGGTCAGGTTGCCTAGTTCTATCTGGTGCCAGGCTTCCTCAAAAAGAATGCGAGCCGGTGGTGCACTCCGCCGACATCCTCCCGTTGGCAACGCGCTCCCAATGAGGAGCACCAACATCAGGGAAAGTGATGACCGTTGCCTCCCACCTGGCCCCCAGTACCGCCGCCGCTGACCGCGGAGCCAATCTCCAGCCGCAGCATTGTGAGAGTGCGTTCGGCATATTTGATGAGTAGTTCGCCAAGGAAAACCTTGCCGAATCCCTTGACGCTGAAGCAATGTCCAACGCGTTCGACGCCTGGATACGCCGCGTCCATTTCCTTGACGTAAGAACAAAGAAACGCTCCGTTGGGACCCGGCGGCTTCAAAGGCTCACCGGTGTGAAATGGATCCTCTGCTATTCTGCGGAATTCGCCCTTCTTTTTATACTCATTTGTGGCCGCTTCGAACGTCGGCAGGCTTTCGAAAAGTTCGGTGTTCAATTCCACATGGACAGGGTGTCCGGCGATCCGCAGGTTTTCAAACTTGCTGCCAACGATGCTGAAAGAGCCCTCATCCGCGTCGGCAGGATACTTGGAATAGAGGCGGGCGACGATGCGATCGGCGGTAACCATGTCCATGATGTTGAGCCCCTCGAGGGTCGCAATGGTAAGCGTGTTGTTGCTTCCGTCGTCAGGCTGGTGGGCGCCGGAAACATGCGTGTAGCCCTTATGGAAGGACACAAATTCGCGAAATTGAAAATTCTCGACCCGCGAACTTCCATGGCCACCGGTGATCGGAAGCGCACTTGGCGCTTGCACTTCGATGGTCGCATGGAACGGACGGGTGAAATGGCCGCTGAAAGCATGAGCGCAAGCACGGTAGTGAAACGTGCGGAAGGGTTTGGGGCTCATCGGGTCACCTTCTAAAGACTTGCCGGAGAAGCTAGGGATGTTGCTCAATATCGGGCCCAAAAGCAACTACAAAAGGAAGGCTCGTAATTTCATGGGCTGTTGCGCCCGCCTGCGGCACTTCGAGGACGATCAGTTGCGCATTGCCCGCAGGAAAATCCGCCGGAACCTCGACAAACACGGTATTCCGCGCTTCCTCGCGGCTAATCGTCCCAAGGAGGTGCGAGGCGCCGGACGCATCCTTCAGCTGTATCGCGTAGCCAGTTGAGGCCGATGCACCGGTGTCAGGGATATCGAACTTGAGAAGAAAAGAGTTGCCCGACGTGGCGTTCAGGACCGGGCGACCACCACCGCGGGTATTGGCGCCTAGCAAAGAGAAAACCGGCAAAACATGGGGTGCCGTGGCTTGCGCGGAATGCTCGGCGACGGCTCTCCAATGCGGAATGGTAAAAAGATTCTGATAGCCGATTAGCAATAAAAGTGCTGCAAAGGTGGGAACCAGAACAGGCTGTAACCAGCGCCGCCAGCCGGAAAACCCGGAGGCAGCTTGCCGATCGGCGCGAGTTAGAGCCGCAGCCCTCTCCGCAGAGAGTTCCGGTGTGGCGCGGAGAACTTCACGGGTTGTGTCCACGAAAACTGCGGCGGCCTTCAGATCACGCGCACATTCCGCGCAATCGAAGAAGTGCTCCTCGTACTCCTCGCGCAGATTCTGGGGAAACTCGCCCAGGACATACTTTTCGGCGGCCTGCAGCCGCACTGCTTCATTATGATCCATTCGTGCCATCCGGTAGATAGTGCGGGGGATAACTAAACCGTTTCATTGAATTCCTCAACTTTCAGCGCCGGGCAATGGCCATCTGATCTTTCTCATACAGGCCTCTGAACTTATCCTTGGCACGGTGTAGCAGAACCCTCAGGTAATCCCGATCCACCCCGAACTCGCGGCAAACGTCGTCTTTCTCCTTTTCTTCCAGGAAGATAGCCCGGAGCAGGTCGCGGTCTTTCTGTGGCATGCCGTCCAAAACTTGCCGAACGCGCGCCGAGGATTGCTTGGTGACGAGCATACCCTCGAGGTCCAGAACCCTATCGGGAATCTCGAAATGAGCATCATCCAAGGGTTGGTTCTTCGCCGAGGTCCGATAGTGTTCCAGTAACACATTGTTACAAATGGAGTTAACGAACGCCCCGAAGCGTTCGGGCTGCCGGACGCCACCCTCCCGGCGCACCGCCGCGATAACCCGTATAAAGGTTTCCTGCCGCAAATCCTCTACCTTGTCCGACGTGAGCGTGCGCGCCCGCAGCTTAATCCGCAGAAGTTGTTCAAAATACGCAACAAAGTGGTCTTCCGTGGTGCGGTCGCCCACCCGCAGCCGTTCCACGTATCCTTTGTCAAAAGCGAAGAATTCCACGGGGACCTCGAAATCTTGGTTGAGCAGTATAGCTGTGCCCCCTCACTGGAGCAATGAATCAAACAAACCCCCAATTTGTTCCGAAACGGAACGAGGGTTTGCAGCACTATCCATCAGGAAGCCCGATTACTCGGGAGTCCTTCTCCGCAGGGAACCTTCCCCGGTCTCTGCGTGCCCCGATAGGCGCATTCGAGCCTGCCCTGAACGGACTTGGATGCGCCCCCCTCTTCCCGGGCGGGCAAGATGCAATGGAGGAGCTGTGGCAAGTCCGATACTTCAAGCTGGTGTTTCAAGAAACGCGGCGCAGGAATTTCCAGGAAGTTTTGCTGGCAGAGAGAGAGCGACACTGTCCACGGCGGTTTCTCCAGCGGTGACCGCTCTGAGTGTGGAGTTTGTGGCCAAGCCGCAAGAAGCTCGTGGAGTGCAAGCCGCCATTCCGGCCGCGCTCGCGGGAGCTTTCCAGGATGTATCCGGATTCGCGGGATGCCTGGTCATGGTTTCCGAGCAGGAAGCGCGACTAGTCACCGTAATTACCTTGTGGGTGGGCAATGACCGGCAAAAAGTTTGCCGCGAAAATGCGCGTTGGGTCCAAAAACTTTTATCTCCCTATCTGGATCGCTGCCTGCGCGTGCAAACTCTCGCCGCGCATTCGCCGGCATTGCCTGTGAAAGCGCTGGAGACGAATTTCGAGGACGAGTATTCCACAGGGCACTTTCTAAACACCGACGATGAAACCGCCTGTGTGGTATAAAGCATCTAAGAGTATATGGGCGGTCTCTCGCACCACGAGGTCGCTCAACGAGCAAAATCAATGGGCCTGGGTGGAATGGATACAAAACAGCGAGAACGCAACTGTTTCGTGGATTCTTGTTCGAGCGCCCCAGTTACTTCTTTGGGTCAACAGGATCTTTGCCTGAATCATTTCCTGTTGCGGTGTTATGAAAAGCTCGAGCGTTTGGATCCGAGGGGCGGACGATTTTGCTCGGAAACTCTCGATGCGGCGGCCATGCGTGCCTTCATTGAGGAGTGCTCGCGCAAGGCTCTCGACGTCAGCCTGCACTGCAAGGATCTGAGCAATCTGGAGCGAGGACGCCTCCTGGACATCTTGCTCTGGGCCGGTGAACTCTTCCTGCTCTTGCGTGTTCCCCGCTTTACCTTCGCAGCGTCTGCTGCTCCTGTTGATAGCTCCGTAGCTGCTCTGGCCGCGGCTCCGCGCTCCTAAGCCTGCCAAACTCGCTTTCCGTTTGTTTCCCGAAGCGCCTCATCCCTATATGTAATTGGACATCCTCTTCTTATCGTTGGTCAGCGTCGGTCGTGAGTTATATTAGTGTGTCTTGTATCATCCCAGTGCGACTCAGTCTTGCGGTAACCGGCGGATGGACGTTTGCGCGAGCCACATCAATTGCGATCCTCAGGAAGGTAGCCCGAGAACATGAATTCTGCGTTTCGTCTCTCCATTGCGATTCCGCTGCACAATGAAGAGACAGTGTTGCCGGAACTCTTGCGCCGGACACTCGCCGCGCTGGACCAGATCGCCGGCGGCCCTCATGAAGTCGTGTTTGTGGACGACGGTAGCACAGACCGCACATTCTCCCTGCTGGAAGAGGCTGCGCGGCAAGACTCCCGCATTCGGGCCATCTCGCTTTCGCGAAATTTCGGGCATCAAGCGGCTCTGACGGCGGCGCTCGACCATGTCTCGGGAGACGCCGCGGTCGTGATGGACGGAGACTTGCAGGACATCCCCGAGGTGATTCCGCAATTCGTGGAGCGTTACCATCAGGGTTATGACGTGGTTTACGCGCAGCGCGTCCGGCGCAAAGAGCCCTGGCCGCTGCGGCTGTGCTATTTTATTTTTTACCGGATGATGACCACGCTTTCCGACGTGCAATTGCCGCTGGACTCCGGGGATTTTGGCTTGATGTCTCGCCGCGTAATCGATCAGTTGAGGCGCATGCCGGAGCATCACCGGTATTTGAGAGGGATGCGCAGCTGGGTAGGCTTCCGGCAAACCGGACTCGACGTCGAACGCGAAGAGCGCCACTCCGGAAAGAGCAAGTACAGTCTGCTGCGCCTTCTAAAGCTCGCCACCGACGGGATTTTCGCCTTTTCCATCGTTCCGATTCGCGCCGCGGCCTTGCTCGGAGCGGCCGTGATTGCAGCTTCCATGCTTTATGTCCTATACGCTCTCTATTATCGATTCTTTTTGCAGCAATCGCCGCAAGGATTCACCGCTTTGATTGCTACGGTTACCTTTCTCTCCGGTGTGCTTCTTTTTTTTCTTGGCGTAATTGGCGAATATGTCGGCCGCATCTATGAAGAAACCAAGGCTCGTCCCATCTATGTCATCGGACGCGTCGGTGGCGGTTTCAAAGCCAGCGGGACGGAAAAATCAGCCGGCGAAGTAACTCGGAGTGATACTTGAATCGCGAGCATCTTCGTTGACCTGGCATTGATCCTGGACGCTGCAAACTAGAAGCCATTCGGGAGCGCTCTTGGAACCGGAATATGCCCGGCAGTACCGCGACCTTTACACTCGCCACTGGTGGTGGCGTTCGCGGGAGGAAGCAATTCTAGAAGTGCTGCATCGGCATTTGCGAGCACGCACCGATCTTAAGATACTGGATATAGGCTGTGGAGATGGCCTCTTCTTTGATCGGCTTGCGGAATTCGGCGACGTCGAAGGCGTTGAACCTGACGCCGGACTCGTCGACCCGAAAGGCCCACACCGCGCGCGAATTCGAATCGCTTCTTTTGACGATAACTTTCGCTCAACAAAGAGTTATTCCCTGATTCTGATGCTCGACGTCCTCGAACATCTCGATAATCCAGGCGATGCTTTGCGCCATGCCTATTCGCTGCTCGCGCCCTCAGGCGCGCTGTTGCTGACTGTTCCGGCGTTCCAGCTGCTTTGGACGAACCACGACGTGATAAACCACCATCGTAGACGCTATCGGAGTAAATCAATGCATCCATTGCTCCAGCAAGCCGGCTTTGCAACTCTCGAAGAGCGGTATTGGTATCAGTGGACTTGCCCAGCAAAGCTTGCGATTCGACTTGTCGAAAGTGTCTTCCGACGTCCTCCAACGGTTGCGCGAGTGCCCCCGGCTTGGATGAACTGGCCACTTTATTGGATGTCACGAATGGAGCAACAAACTCTCGGAAAGATCGGCATTCCATTTGGGAGTAGTCTCATGGTTTATTGCAAGAAACAGGTGGCGTCTTAAAGCCAGGCTTATGCGTCGACTCCTCATCCTTTTTTTTACCCTTAATGTGACCTCGGCCGCTTTGTTTATCGGTTTTGTCAATCGTCCGGTGTACGACGATTCGTTCAACATATTCGATGTCCATAATTACGCTACCAAGGGTTTGTCGAAGGATGCCCTTCGATTGCATCGGAACCCGCCGGGCCCCACGAGCTTTGTCTGGATGGCTGCTGGAGTTCGTCTACTGGGGGGCGACGAGTTGAGGGACGCCCGCGTTGCCATACTCGTGAGCTGGATCTTACTGTTTGTGGGTATTCTGACGGGTGCGCGATATAGCCATTTCCCGGAGATGTGGTATGGCGCGCTGCTAGCTGCGCTGGTATTTCCGCACGCGGTGGAAGCAACGGCGACGCTGCCAACGGAAGGCTGAATTCGCGTCCCGGCCGAATCCCACCATTGGTGTTCTAGTGCTCGGCCTGCTTGGAGGATCGTCAATGGGGCTGGCGGTCACCTGCCGTCAGTACAATCTGGCTCTTCTGCCGGCGGCTGCGTGCTTTGCGATTTACCAATGGCGAAAGCACGGCTTTGGAAAGGAATTTCGCTGGTTGGTCAGTGCGATTCTCTCGCTGATTTTGGCTGCGGCCCCTATCCTTTTCATGGTGTTCGCTTGGAAGGGAGTCTCCAGTCCAGGCATGGCAAATGGCATGTCCTATGAGAACTGGAAGGCCGGCGTGGGATTGAATTTGTTCAGACCGCTGGTGACTAGCTTTTACACTTGTGTTTATCTGATCCCGCCAACCTTCCCGGCGATGCAACGATTGAAACCTCCCCAGCGCTTGCCCGCATTCCTGGCGGCGTTGATAGGAGGGCTTTCGGCTGCACTGTTTGGGGCTTCGTTGTTACAGCCGGGCCCGTTGCTTTCTCTCATTCACAGTGCTTCACGAGTGCCCGGAGGCGACTTCGTAGCCTTCGGACTGATCGTGAGTGTGACCATCTTCAACTCCATTGCTTTGGGTAGTCTCTTGTGGAAGGAAAGATTCACGATCTTATCGAATCCACATGCGATTTTGTCGGTGCTGGTAGTCGCATTTTTCATCGCAGAGCAGCTCGGCGTCGGAGGTAATCTTCCCCTCTACGACCGATACATCCTTCAGTTTGCTCCCTTTCTTGGAGTCATTGCATTCGCGGTTTTGCCTAAGCTTACTTACTCACGCGTGGCCTGTCTGGTAGTTTTATCCATTGTTAGCCACTTCATTCTGTGGCGAAATGCGTTTTGAATTGTGATCCAGTGCGGTTACCACGCATTCTAACTTAACGATGCGTTTTCTGCTCTAACTATGATGTTAGAATCCGCCGCACGATGAAAATTTCTACTCGAATCCCGGAGCTTGATGGATTGAGGGGAATTGGCATCGGATTAATTCTAGTTTATCACTATCTTCTACTGGCTATCCTTCCCGCTCCGGGCTCCCTGCTCTGGTACTTTCAGGCGAGCGGACGGCTTGCATGGACAGGAGTGGACCTGTTCTTTGTACTATCAGGATTTCTCATCGGGGGAATCCTCCTTGACGCTCGGGAATCTTCCAACTATTTCCAGGTCTTCTATATGCGAAGGTTTTACCGGATAGTACCGTTATACGCAGCTTGCCTGTTCATCGTTCTTGTTCTGACCAGATTTATCCTTCCGTTAGTCAGCCCGAGGATTCATTGGGTGGCGGTGGAACGCATTCCCTCGTATGCCTACGCGCTATTTATCCAGAATTTTTGGATGGCCAAACAAAACACTCTAGGCGCCTTCGGCCTGGCGGTTACATGGTCCCTCGCCATAGAGGAACAGTTCTACCTGACGCTGCCAATTCTCATTCGCTTCTTCGCCACCCGCACCAGATTGGTCCTGATCGGGATTGGCATCCTTGCCGCACCGATGCTGCGAATCCTCCTGTTTCATTACTGGCCCGAGAATCAATGGGCAACGTTGTCCTCATGCCGTGCCGAGCCGACGCATTGCTATTCGGAGTGCTCGGCGCATCCCTCTTGCGCTTCGATAAGTACAGACAATGGTTGGAGCAGAACGACCGGCTGCTGCAAGCCCTGCTGGCCATTTTTGCTATGAGTACAGTGCTTTTCACTGTTTTTTTCTCAGGCCCTCATAGCTTTTTAATGATCAGTGTCGGTTACACATGGATAGCAGCGCTCTATTTTTTCGCCCTGCTTTATGCCGTTACCCAGCCCAAGCGATGGTTCGGCGCTGGCTTGCGATGGAAATGGCTGGGGTGGCTGGGGACAATCGCGTATGGAGTCTATCTGTTTCACTATACTGTTCTGGGAGCTTTCAATTTGCTATTTTGGTCTTCTCCTTTGGCCACACTAAATACTATTCCTAGATTCTTCACCACACTAGTCGCGTTACTTAGCACGTTGATGATCTGTCGTCTCTCATGGAAATACTTCGAGAAACCACTCGTGGATGTCGGTCATCGAAAGCGGTATGTCTTTCAGACAACGCGATAGCCAGCGAATGCACAGAGAGAGGCGCTTAGTCGTTGTGCGAGGGCCAAACGGCCCTGCGTGCACGGCCAAAGATCCGGCTCCCCTACTCCGCCCAGGGTCCGCCCGCCGATAGTCGTGATGGCAATAGAGGGCGAGGAAAAGTAGTTCCGCTTCCATTAACCAGGAGTTTGCCGAGTAGCCGTGAATGACGACCCAATTGGTGCGCCGACAAGCTCCGGCGTAGATTGGGATGATGTTGTCTCCGTCGATTCTGTGAACCGATAATCTGAACGGTGACCGAAGCGGATCAGGGGGCCCTCAAAAAACCGCCAAGAGAGGCGAGCGATCACGAGCGTCAAGAAGAGCGCCGCAAGTGTTGTGATCAATCTGTAGCCGCTGGTTATTGCCGGAGCCCCTCCCCAGAAATACGCGAAGAGCAACCATTGTATTGGCTGATGAAACAGATACGTGCCGTAAGCGATCAATCCCAGCCAGCCGAGACATTTGGATCGCAGTGCCCGGCTCATGAGACTGTTCGGACGCGTCAGGGCGTAGAGAAGAAGCAGGGTATATGACAGAGCGAGCCAGGTATACCCGGCTTTCCCCATCAGAGGGCTTTCCGGGGCCCAGGACTCCAAACCCAGGAACACGACTCCTGCCGAAAAGACTGGCACCAAAATTGGAAAAAAAAACTTGCTGCGCTCAATCCGCTCTCGCCACCGAACATCCCGCATGAGTATCGCCGCCAACACACCCAAGAGCAGGGCGTCCGCCCGGCACGGCATAAGGACGAAACTGGGCATCCAATTGTCAGGCCGGAAGAAATGGAGGGTAACGCGGAGAATCGGCGCCGTGCAAATGCCCAACAGGACGCATCTGATAAACCAGCGAGGGGACAATACGCGGAGAAGAAGAGGCAGGGTCAAATAGAATTGCTCCTCCACCGCTAGGGACCAAGTCATCCATAGACCGTACCCACCGAAGTTCCCGGCGTGTGCCATCCAAAAGTTCTGAATGAAGGTCCAGTAGGTATACAACGGAGCTGAGGATCCGAGGAACCAAGTGAAATCACCGTGATGTGCCCATAAGCCAAAGGTCGTCAGGTCAGGAAGAAAGATCAAGACCGCAAAGTAAATAGGGACAATGCGGAAAAAACGGCGTGTATAGAAGACCTGGAAGTAATTCTTGGCAGCGCGAGCGTCTAGAAGGATACCGCCAATGAGGAAGCCCGACAAAACGAAGAAAAGGTCTACGCCCGTCCATGTCAATCGTCCGAGGGCGCGCGCGTAAAAGAGAGGCGTGGCGGGCTGGGCAATGGTGGAAGTCACAAAATAATGCCAGATCACGACCATTCCGATGGCAACGCCGCGGAGGCCGTCCAGCTCGGGAATGCGGCGGGTGGTCAATGTAGGGTTCATAGCACACGACGGTTCATATTCTTAACAGTGACAAGCGTAAGGACCTCCCAGCCTTCACCGAGTGTCCGGTGCAGGAAGTTGCTGACTTTTGACCTTCCCATTTGACTTTGCTGGTATCGTGCCTGCAACGTTTTTGAATGTTCCACCACCGACTGCCAAGGACATCACAACACGCATATTGACCGCTCTCATGGATTGCCCTCGCCATTCTTGACAGTGCTAGATGAATTTCAGTTCCACAAGAGTACCAAAGTATTTTTGTGTCTTTCCGGCATATATACCGTCACGTAAACATACTATTGGAATAGCCCCAAGCTTCGACATTCGGGTGCAGTGGCCCCGCGGTGGGCGTAAGCTTCGATGGGGCGCAAAAAAGATCTCCCGGCGCGCATGGGGCTACGTCAAGTCCGGTGGGTTGTCGGCATCTTCCCAATCGGGTTTATTACCACTCTTGCGTATCGGATCTTTGCGCTGGCCGACGTATCCGTCCTGAGCCACTTTATGCTTTGGCGCTATGCGTTCGGCGGATGAGGATTGCCGAAATAAAAATAAGGCTCAGTCGTTGTCTGACGGCCGAACCGCGCTGCGTGCGCGGCCAAAGAGGCGGCTCCCCCACTCCGCCCACGGCGCGGCTTCGAACTCCGCGAGGTAGGAATATGCAACCGGCACGACCAGCAGCGTCAGCAGCAAGCACAGCGTCTGCCCTCCGATAATCGTAACGGCAATCGAAGCGCGCTGCTCCGACCCCGCGCCAATGCCGACGGCCACGGGGATGAGTCCAGCGATAATCGAGAGCGTGGTCATCAGAATGGGCCGCAAGCGCACGCGATTAGCTTCCAGGATGGCTTCTCCCACCGGCATGCCTTCCGCGCGCAGCCGATTGGTGTAGTCCACCTGCAAAATTCCATTCTTCTTGACGATGCCCAGGAGCAGAAACATGCCCAGCGCGCTCCACAAGCTCAGAGCGCGCCCGGTGATCCACAACGAGAACAGCGCGAACGGCACACTCAACGGCAGCGTCAGCATGATGATAAAAGGATAAGTAAAGCTTTCAAACTGCGCCGCCAGGACCATATACATGAAAATGGAAGCGAGCAGCATCGCCAGCACAAGATTCCACGTTGTCTCTTCGAGAACTTTTACCTGTCCGGAAAAGAGATAGTTGTAGCCGGCCGGGAGGCCTACTTCCTTGATGGACTGCACGGTGTGCGCCGCGGCGAGGTCCAGCGGATAGCCGGAAGCCACGTTGGCATACACGCTGACTTGAAATTCCCGATTATAACGCCACAGTGTCGCAGGCCCAACCCCGCGCGCGATAGACGCAACATTTTCGAGACGCACTTGCCCCAGCTTCGCCGAAGGCACCATCATGCGCGCAAGAACGTCGGGATTGTCCCGCTGCTCCTGCAACAATTGCATGGTGACCGGATACTGCTCCGAGCCTTCCTTGAATCGCGTGATTTCGTCTTCGCCGGAATAAAACAGCCTCACGGCGTCGCTCACGTCCGTCATGCGGACCCCGATATCCGCGGCGCGCTGGCGGTCTACTTTTACCTGCAGCTCCGGCGTATTCAGATTCAAGCTGGGATTGACGTCCACCAGGTCGGGGTATTGCATCATTCGCGCGGCGATCTGCTTACTCGTTTCTGCGAGCTGGGTCAGCTCCGGCCCGCGAATCACCGCGGCAATCGGGAAATAAGTCTCGCCGCCGAGGACGGAGGGCAGCCGCACGTTGTACGTCATGTTGCGATACCCGGCGAGAATGCCGCGGACGGCGGTCGCCATTTGGGTGTGACTGCGTTTTCGCTCGGAGCGCGGCACCAGCACGACGAACAGATGCGCGTGATTCGTCGGGCCATGCGTGAAGGATTGCACCAGTGCGACTTCCGGGAACGCCGCCACGCGCTCCGCGATTTCCTGTGCAAGCTGCGTCGTCTTCGCAAGCGAAGTACCTTCCGGAAGCGTGAAGGAGCTGATCAGCTCGGACTGGTCATCGGCGGGAATCCAGTCGCGTCCCACCAGCCGATAGAATCCAAACGTCGAGAGGAAGGTGAGGACGCAGATCACGATGATGGTGCGGCGGTGCGCCAGCGACCATCGCAGCATCTTCATGTAAGAAACTTCCACGTAGTGCAGAAATCCGCTGGAGTGGGCCTTTTCATCGCTTTCTCCCAGCTTCAGCAAGCGCGAACTCATCATCGGCGTCAGCGTGAACGCCACCAGCAGCGAGACGAGGATGGCCATGGCCATCGTCCACCCGAAGGAGTTCACATATTTCCGTGCGTAGCCGGTCATGAATGCGATGGGCAGAAAAATAATGACCAGCGAAAGGGTAGTCGCCATCACCGCAAGCCCGATCTCGCGCGTCGCTTCAATCGCGGCCATGACGCGGTCGCGGCCCTTGTCCTGCATGTACCGCACGATATTTTCCAGCACGATGATGGCATCGTCGATCACGATGCCCACGGCCAGCGTCAAAGCCAGCAGCGTAATATTGTTCAGCGAAAAATCCATGCCGCGCATCAGCGTAAAAGTGGAGATGATCGAAGCGGGGATGGCCACGGCGGCAATCAGCACGGCGCGCCAGTTGCGAAGGAAGAGCCAGACGATCAGGCTAGCGAAAATGCTTCCCAGAATCAGGTGCTCGATCAGCGAGTGCACGGAAGCCTTGATGAAATCGGAAATATCATGCACCACTTGCAGTTGCACGCCGGGAGGCAATTGCGCGCGCAATTCATCGAGCTTGCTCCGAACGTCATCGGCGACACGGACCGTGTTACTGCCCGATTGGCGCACGACCTGAATGCTGACGACGTCCTGCGCGGGAGTGCCTTTGCGGAATAGTCCCGACCAGGTGCGCAGTTCCTCCGCGCCATCTTCAACCTGCGCGACATCGCGGATTCGAACGGGCGTCCCGCCGCGCGTGCCGATCACAATCTCGCCGAACTGTTCCGCTGATGTGACGCGTCCCAGCGTCCGCAAGCCCAATTCCTGCGGCCCAGTAATCATGCGGCCGCCGGGCGCCTCGATGTTTTCGCGCTGTAGAGCAGTGCGTACGTCCAGGACGGTGAAGTTGTGGGCCGTCAGCTTTTGCGCGTCGAGCAAAACGCGAATCTGCCTTCCCTGCCCCCCGTTGAGATCCACACTGCCGACGCCGTCCACGGTCTGGATCGCGCGGCGCACCTGTTTATCGGCGATCTCCGTCAGTTCGCGCCGGCTCATGGGACCACTCACCAGCAGCGTCATGATGGGATCGGATTGCGGATCGAGCTTGGTGATTACCGGCGGCAAAGTATCGCGCGGCAAGCGGTTGATCGCAGCAGCCACTTTTTCCCGGATGTCTTGTGCCGCGCCTTCGATATCGCGTTCCAGCACAAACGTGCAGGTGATGTCCGCGTATCCTTCCGACGAATAGACGCTGATCTCATCAATCCCGCTGACGGAGGAGATCGCATCCTCCAACGGAAGCACGACTCCCGTGATTACCTCTTCGGGAGTTGCGCCAGGCAACTGCACATTGACGTTTACTGTAGCGGGATCAGCTTTGGGAAAAAGGTCCACCGCCAGACCGCGGTAGGAAAACAGGCCCAGCGTCACAAGAAAAGCGATCAGCATCACCGTGAAGACGGGATATTTTACGCAAGTCTCGGCTAGCTTCATCGCCTCATCGCTCTATGGCTTTGTGATTCGACCGGCTGATCTCTAAGTCCACGTTACTTCGCAGTGGGCATGCTCCCGTCGGTCTGCTCTTGAACGGTGGCGCCGTCGTGCAAATCCCCGCTGATAGCTACGGCCACGCGATCCCCCGGCTTCAGCCCCTCAGCCACTTCGAAACGCCGCCCGCGCTCATCTTCCGTTTGTCCAGCCGGACGAATCTGCCGCTCCGAAACGTGATTCCCGTTTAACAGGAAAACTTTGTAGACGCCGTAGCGATAGTTTACGGCGCGCTCCGGCAGGAAAATTGTTTTCTCTTCCTTCTCGCTGGGGATGGAAGCTTGCACAAAGAAGCCCGGCTTCAGTCTGCCGTCGGGGTTGGCGATCAGCGCTTCCGCCTCAAAGGTGCGCGAATCCTGCGCTACCGCCGGATTGATGCGTGAAATTTGCGCCTGAAAAGTCTCGTTTGGAAAAGCCTCCACGTGCAAATCCACCGTCGCTCCGTTTTTCACCCAGCCCGCCCAGCGTTCCGGCACAGCCAGGCGCACACGCAAGTGGTCCGTTCGAACGATCACCATCACCGGGCTCTGCACGCGCACATATTCGCCGGGATGAACGTTCCGCGTCTTGATGGAACCCGGGAAAGGCGCGCGGATGGACGCATCGCGCAATTTTTTCTCGGCCAGATTTTCGCTTGCTTCACTGGAAATCAGCAGCGCCTTTAGACGGTCCACTTCCTGCAGCGCCACATTGTAAGTTGCTTTTGTGCTCTGGAAGCGGCTGGCGGCCTCGTCCAGTTGCTGCTGCGAAATCAGCTTGCCGGCGAACATTTCCTGTGCGCGGTTGTATTTATGGTCCGCGTCGAATAGGTCCGCTTCCGCCCTCTGGACCGAGGCAATCTTCTTCGGGTCCGTTGGCGGCGGATCGTTCGGGCCGATTCCCAGTTGCGCGCGCACCTGCGTTACAATTCCGCGTTGCCGGTCCACCTCAAACTGCAGTTCCCGTGGATCCAGCGTGATTAGCGGCTGGCCTTCTTTCACGCTATCGCCTACGTCGGCCAATACGTCGTCCACGCGGCCGTCCACTTGCGAACTCAGGGTGCTCTCTTCCAACGGAAAGAGCGAACCCACAGCTTGGATTCGGCGGCGCGCGGTTTCCTCAGCCACCGTATAAAAATGAACCGGCGTGGGATGGGCGGCATCTCCCAGCACGCTGGCCGCAGGGGATTTCGAACACCCACCTGCCACCACGGCAGCTAAGCCCGCAACCAAAGCGAAGCGACGCGCTTTCCGCACGCCGCGGGATTTCTTTATCGTTTTTTGGCGCACGACCACCCGATCGCCTCCGTCATTCCCTTTTGACGCGCCAAAACAGGTCATCGTTTCGAATCCCGTGGAAAGATGTTGGATACAATCGAACGCAGCCAGTACAGTTTATATCAGAAGCGCGGTTTGAGGTGCCCCAACTCGGCCCAGCCATCTCAGAGGATGCTGCAGTTTGGGATTTGCGACGCAGCCTCCTCACGGCGGTTTCCCGGCGCCACTTGCTAGGCCGGAAAGGGTGTAATACGTTGGGAGCCGTTTCGGGGGCGGGCGTGTGGGATCGCGGGGTCTTGCAGACGTTTACCGAAGAAAAAGAACACCACTAGTCCCATTTCAAAGCGCGACGGAGAACTCTTGCAACCGATCATAGATATTCACGTTCACATCATGCCGTATCACATGGTGAAGCCGGCGGCGCTGGAATTGATCAAACACGGGCGGAAAGATTATGCGGATGTGGAGCGCTATTCTGCGGATCCAAAAGCGTTTCTCGGGCTGCTGGACAGCCTGGGTGTCGAGCGCGCGGGGCTGATCAATTATGTAGCTCCGCAAATTATCGGGTTCACGCCGGAGGTGAACGATTGGAGCGCGAAGTATTGCAGCGCGGCGCCGGACCGGCTGATCGCGTTTGGCGGCGTGCTTCCCGGAACGGTTCCTGATCCCGGCGCGGAAGTGGACCGCATCGCGAAGCTGGGGATTCGCGCCATCAAGATGCATCCTTCGCACCAGGTGCTCTCGCCGAATGATTACATGGATGGTAACCGCGGACTGGCCGCCATTTACGAACGGGCCCAGGCCAACGGAATGCCCGTCATGGTGCATACGGGAACTTCCATTTTTCCTGGCGCAAGAAATCTCCATGCGCAGCCGATGCTCTGCGACGACGTGAGCATTGATTATCCCGATCTGGTCGTCATTCTCGCCCACGGCGGACGGCCGCTGTGGATGAATGAAGCGTTCTTTCTCGTGCGGCGGCATAAGAATATGTATATGGATATTTCGGGCATTCCTCCGCAGAAACTGATGGAGTATTTTCCGCGCATCGAGGATATCGCGGATAAAGTGCTGTGGGGCACGGACTGGCCCGGGCCAGGTGTGCCGGCCATCAAGGGCAACATCGAGAAGTTCAACGCGCTGCCGATTGGCGCCGAGGCCAAGCGCAAGATCCTGTACGATAATGCCGCGCGGCTTTTCCCACGCTGAGGCCGGGCAAAATTCACTCGCTGTCGGCTTTTTGGTAGGCGGCGACGAGGCGCGCGACGGTGATCGCGATGTAGAGCACGCCCGCTACTCCTTCCATAGCCGCAAAGACTCTTGCGACAGGACTGACCGGGACAATGTCTCCATACCCCACGGTGGTCAACGTAACCAGGCTGAAATAGAGGAAACTGGAGCGAGGAATTCTTATGATTACGCCGTCGCGCGCGAACGATCCGGGAGTAATCGCTTCCGTCAAATTGAAGAGGGCAAACCAGAACATGGCCAGAAGAAGGTAGAGACTTACGGATGCATAGACCCGCCCGCTGGTGATCGCCCCGGGCTTTCCTAAATAGGTAAAAAGGCCGACCGAGACGAATCCAAAAAAGGCCATGAGCAGCGCGTACGCTACGATCAATAAAGATTGCGACGGACGGAAGAGCGTGACTAGCTGGACTAATACGACAGGGATGGCGGCGCCTATCGCCAGCCAGCGGAGAGTTTCCTTGCCGTGCAGTTGGAGAATGGCAGTGATGAGTATCAGATAGAGGGCGACCATAAGAAAGATTTCGCCGATGCGCTGATCCTCAAGAAATGGAGTCAGCAAAATGAGAAGGAGAAGCGACAACATCAGGAACAAAGAACGGCGATCGTCCTTGGCAACGCTCATCCGATCGCACCAACTCCGTGGAGGCTTCGCTGGGGCTTACGTTTAAAGCAAACTCGGACGATGCTCTTGAGACCCCGTCGATTCGGAGGACGTACGGCACCCACGTGGACAGTTTGCACGGAGAGGAGGCAGCCCGGAATCGGTAAATTTGACAGTGTCCTCCGAAAGGCACGGTGCGAATTGAACGCCCGGAAGGCCTAGCGTTCTTCAATGAACGTAGTAGCCGCTTTTGGCCAGGATGACGTAATCGTGTCCCTTTTTTCCAAATGATGGCGCGAGACGAACATCCAGCTTGTGTGGTTTGCCCAATGCCCCGTTGGCCTTGGTGTAGTAGCCCAGCGTATAGCGCGTCTTGATCCGCGCGATCAGGGCGCGGAATGCAGCGTCCAGATGGGCCACATCCTGGACGTCGAAAATTTCGCCGCCCGTCTGGTCCACCACTTTACGAATGTTCACCAGCCCGGGAATCATGCTGGAGGCGAAAAGAGTTCCCGGCGGATTGTATCCGGGGATTTTCAGATTATATAGGACCGCATCCGAGGCGATCGCTTCGGTGACGATGTCGCGAGTTCCCTGTCCACCGGCGTCCGTACCAACGTCATCGCTGATCAGAATGATCACGCGGCGGCCCTTCGGGGGAGTATTGAGGAGATATTTGGCGGCGACAAAAATACCGTCGTTGATATTTGTGGCGCCTCCGACGCGGAAAGCATTGATCTGCTCGGCAATTTTGGTTTTGTCGTTGGTGAACGGCACGCGCAATTCGGCTTCGGTGGAAAAGGTGAACAGCGCGACTTCATCTTCAGGCTTAAGAACCGCCAGAGCGGTGCTGGCGGCGTTCCGCAAGGGTCCCAGGAATGGACCAATCGAATCACTTAGATCCAGGACAAGCGCGACATTCAGCGGCAGCTCGTCGCGGCTAAAGAGATCGATCTTTTGTGCGACGTCATCTTCGCGCAGCTCGAAGTCGTCTTTTTTCAGATCGGCCATGATTTGACCGGCCTTTGTCTTCACCGTCGCGTCAACCAATACCAGGTTTACGTCCACACGAATGATCGTTTCGTCCGGACCCTGGGCAAGAGCACAAGGTATCGAGAAAAATTCAACGAGAACGATCAGGACTGAGAGGCGCAATGTGTTTCGCCAAAATATGGACATCGAGGTTGCCCGAGACTCCGCGAAGCGGTGTGCGATCCTGTGACAAAACGTGCTGTCGTTGCGCCGCCAGAAACTTGAAACTCCATTGTTTCATGTCAACTTTATGTTTTCAAAATACCATAGCAAGCCGTCTAAAGCCCGGTCAGCCCATAACCAGTAATTCGACGCAACGCCTGCGCAGGGCAATCCCGACAGCTCTTGGCGTCTATGCGGCTGGCAACGAGGCGCGTTGCTGTGTTGTTAGGATAGACTCATCGAACTACCTGGAGATTGCGCTTGGGAAAAGATCTGATCGCATTCAAATCTTGGCTGGATGCTTACGGCCAGGCGTGGGAGAACCGTAATCCGGAGACCGCCGCGGCGCTCTTCACCGAAGACGGCAGCTATCAAGTCATGCCCTTTCTCGAACCCATGCGTGGGAGAAAAGCCATTTTCGAATATTGGTCCGAGGTGGCACGCACCCAGGAAAACATTCGATTCGCGTATGAGATCCTGGTTGCGAATGCTGAACTTAATATCGCCAGATGGTCGGCGTCTTTCGTTATTGTTCCCCCAGGGCTGCAAACTCAGCTGGACGGAATTTTCCTGATTTCTCTCGATGAGGAAGGCCGCTGCAGATCACTTCGGGAATGGTGGCACAAACAGCAAAAATGACCGGCGGAGCAACCACGTCACTCAGGCCGGGAGCAGATGCACCCAGGCTGCGTTTTGGCGGGAGGATTCCAGCACTCCAGCAATGAAACGAACACCTGCTACGCCGTCCTCAATTCCCGGCACTAGCAGGGACGAAGGCGCGGGAGCGCGTCCTGCGTTTCGTGCGGCGATCTGTTCCGCCAGGTCCGCATAAAGTTGAGCGAAGGCTTCCAGGTATCCCTCGGGATGGCCTGAAGGGATTCGGCTGGCGTGTTTCGCGGAATCCGTCGCGCCTGCTCCGGCACGGCTGATGGTAAGTGGCGGCTTGCCGTAGGGAGTAAACCTCAGATAGTTCGGATTCTCCTGCCCCCACTCGAGGCCTGCTTTTTCGCCGTAGACTCGCAAGCGAAGATTGTTCTCGTTGCCAACGGCCACCTGGCTGGCCCACAACATTCCTCGCGCGCCGCCCTCAAATCGCAGGAGCATTTGCACGTTGTCGTCAAGGCGGCGTCCCGGTACGAAAATGGAAACGTCGGCGGCGACCTGATCGCAGCGGAGGCCGGTCACAAAGCACGCGAGGTTGTAGGCGTGCGTTCCGATGTCTCCGAGGCTGCCACCGGGGCCGCTCTGCGCAGGGTCGGTGCGCCAGACGGCTTGTTTGTTTCCAGTCGCCTCGACCGATGTTGTAAGCCAATCCTGCGCGTACTCCACTTGCACGACGCGAATGTGCCCGAGTTCGCCGGCGGCAATCATCTCCCGCGCCTGGCGCACCAGTGGATAGCCGGTGTAATTGTGCGTCAGGCCAAAGATGAGCCCGCTGCGGCGAACGATTTCCACAAGCGCCAGCGCATCTTCCACGGTCGTGGTTAGCGGCTTATCGCAGATCACGTGAATGCCCGCTTCCAAAAACGCTTTTGCAGGCGCGAAATGAACATGATTGGGGGTGACAATCGATACGGCGTCGATCCGGTCCGGCCTTTTCGCCTCCGCTCCGGCCATTCCCGCGAAACTTCCGTAAGCGCGTTCCGGCGCGATATGCAGTTCCTGTGCTCCGGCGCGGCTTCGCTCAGCATTGGAGGACAACGCTGCGGCGACCAGTTCGAAGCGATCGTCGAGCCGCGCGGCGATGCGGTGCACCGCTCCAATGAAAGCCCCCGGCCCGCCGCCCACCATTCCCAGGCGGAGCCGCCGGTTTGTTCCATCAGTAATTTTAGAGTTTGCTGTCATAAGTCTCGTCTCATTTCAATCGAGTCCTAACATCCGGCGATTCGCGCGTTGATCCGCTCCTGAACTTGCGAAGTCATCGAAGCTGCTGCTCGCAGCTTGGATAATATGCCGCTGGATAAAAGGAGCCCCTTCTGTAGCACCCTGCTCGCTGCTCTTGATGCAACACTCCCATTCCAGCACCGCCCATCCGGCAAATCCATACTGCGTCAGCTTGGAAAATATGGCGCTGAAATCAACTTGCCCGTCACCCGGCGAACGAAATCGTCCCGCCCGATTGATCCAAGACTGGTAGCCACCGTACACGCCCTGGCGGCCTGTCGGACGAAATTCCGCGTCCTTCACGTGAAACATTTTGATGCGGCTGTGATAAAGATCGATGAATTCAAGATAATCGAGCTGCTGTAGCACGAAATGACTTGGGTCAAAAAGTATGTTGCATCGCGGATGATTGCCGGCGCGCTCCAAAAACATCTCAAACGTGATTCCATCGTGCAAATCTTCGCCCGGGTGGATCTCGAAGCACAGATCCACTCCCGCTTTATCAAATGCATCGAGGATAGGACGCCAGCGCGCGGCCAGTTCTTCGAATGCGGTCTCAATCAGTCCCACGGGCCTTTGCGGCCATGGATACAAGTACGGCCACGCAAGCGCGCCGGAAAACGTAACATGCGCGTTGAGTCCTAGATGAGCGGACGCTTTCGCCGCGAGCAATAATTGTTCGACGGCCCAGGCTTGCCGCGCTCGCGGGTTGCCCCGCAGTTTCTCTGGCGCGAATCCATCGAAAGCCAAGTCGTACGGAGCGTGCACGGCCACCAACTGGCCTTGAAGATGCGTCGACAGTTCGGTGATCTCCAGACCGTGGCTCTCCACGATGCCACGAATCTCGTCGCAGTAGGTCTTGCTCTCTCCCGCTCGCTGAAGATCGAATAGGCGCACTTCCCAGCTGGGGATTTGTAAACCTTTATAGCCGAGCTGGGCGGCCCACGCAGCAATGCTATTCAAGCTGTTGAATGGCGCTGCATCGCCGGCAAACTGCGCCAGAAAAATCGCCGGTCCTTTGATCGTTTTCATTATTTCCTCAACTTCAGCACCCTGCATCCTCGATGAAGTCGCTCGTATCCGATTCCCTCGCCGCCACGATTCCGGCGCGAGACGCTACTCTACTCATTTTCAATCGCAAAGGAAATCTTCGCAGGGTATTAGCCCCTAAAATACAAATAGGCTCCCAGGATGCAGAGGATCACCAAAGCAGAAGCGCTAACCTCGCGCCAGTCCCAACTGGCGCGCGAGCTGACTTTATCTTCCGCCGTGGTGGTCTCAAACGTGAGGTTCTTGATGGCAGCGTACTTTGGCTCCGAAGTCGCGTAGCTCACGGCGACCATCACGATCGCGGAGACAAGCGTGATCAGCACGCTGAAGTATTGGAAATAGATGTTATTGACGATCCACAGGAAAGAACCGCGGGGATATCCTTTCTGAAATCCCGGCAGGCCGAGCGTGACGGGGGTGTCCACAACCATTCGGAAAATTCCCAGCACGAAGCCGACGAGCATGGACCAAAGTGCGCCCTTTGCGTTCATCCGCTTGAAGAACACGCCCAGAAAGAACACGACAAAGATCGGTGGGGCCAGATATCCCTGCACTGCTTGCAAATAGCCGTAGAGCCCTTGGGCATTCTTGATTACCGGAATCCACGCGAAAGCGATGAATACCATCACCGTGGTAGCCAAGCGTCCCATGCGCACAAGTTCATGTTGCGTCGCGTCTGGTTTCCACTTCTGATACAGATCCACGGTGAAAAGCGTCGAGCACGCGTTGAAAACGCCGGCCAGCGATCCCATCAAGGCGGAGAGCAATCCCGCAACCACAAGTCCGCGCAGCCCCGGAGGCAAGAGGTACTCGACCAGCATTGGAAATGAGCCTTGGGCAATAGCAGGAATCGCACGGCCGTCCGGCCCTAGCATTCGGGCCAGTTCGGGAATTTTGCCGCTTCTGGCCAGGGCTAAACAGACCATCCCAGGGACGATGAACAGATAAACAGGAGCCAGCTTGAGAAAGGAGGCGAAGATACTCCCGCGACGCGCAATCGTTTCGTTAGGCGCTCCTAGCGCGCGCTGCACGATATATTGGTCCGTGCACCAATACCACAAACCGATGATCGGCGCACAAAATAGCATTCCAAGCCAGGGAAAATTGTCATTGAAATACCAGGCCTGCTTCACTACATGTCCTGCGGCATTCGTTTCTAGTACCGGAGCCCACGTGCCCTGCACACCGGCAGGAATCAGTGGCTTCCAGAGATTAAACATGTCGGAGCCGCACCAGTGCCGAAGTTCGCTCCAGCCTCCCAAGTGATGCAATCCGTAAAAGGTCAACGATGCGGAGCCAACAATCAGCACGAGGACTTGAACGGCGTCATTGTAGGCCACAGCACGCATGCCGCCTAAAACCGTGTAAAGCCCGGTGAGCGCAATCACCAGAACCGAGCCAATCCAAAAACTGTCGATCTCGATCCCGCCCAGGTTCACCCGAAGCTCCGGCAGAAGCGCGCCGAAAACCACGCCGCCTGCGAATATGCCCACGGCGATCTTGGAGACGATAAAGGTGACAAGCGATACGACGGAGAGCACGTAACGCGAATTGGTGCTAAATCGTTTCTCCAGGAATTCCGGCATGGTGAAAACCATGGAACGCATGTAGAAGGGGACAAACACCCAACCCAGCACCAGCAGACACCAGGCGTGCAATTCGTAGTGTGCCAGGGCAACGCCGCTGGTCGCGCCCGCGCCCGCCAGGCCAACGACGTGCTCCGATCCAATGTTAGAAGCGAAAATCGAGGCGCCAATGATCCACCAGCTCAGGTTTCGGCCGGCGAGGAAGTAATCCGCGGCAGAATCCTTACCTCTCCGGACCACCCACCAGGCCACGCAGAGGAGAATGCTGAAATAAACTGCGATTACCGCCCAATCCAGCCGTGTGATCCGGGATTGCGCGTGAACGACCAGGAGCAACGGGGCAAGCGATTTCATCGCAGGCCGGCGAGAAGGTCGACGGTGAGTTGATCCAGGCGTTCATACGGCAAGCGCTTCTTGCAAATGGCATCTTTATTGAAAACGTGGGCCAACAAGGCAGCGGCGCCCTTCTTCGAATACCGGCCGATCGGAGGAGAATTGCTCCCGGCGGAAATCTCTTGGAGGATCGCGCGAATCTCCTTGTCGGCGTTCCAGCCCGCCGCCTTCTCTTTGAGGATCAGATAGGTGCGCATACAGCCGCGCGCAAAGTCTTTCACCCCGCAGAAATCCTCGGTGCGATAGGCATGGGCATCAAAATGACGCGGGCCCTCGTAATTGACATCTTCCAGGAACTTCACCAGCCAAAACGCGGACTTGAAATTCGCGGAACCGAATCGCAGGTCCTGGTCGTAGCGCCCCGGCATTTGGTCATTCAAGTCAATATGGAATAGCTTGCCCGCTTCCCACGCTTGCGCTACTCCATGCATGAAATTCAAGCCCGCCATTTGTTCGTGCGCCACCTCCGGATTGACGCCAACCATCTCTGGATGATCGAGCGTGGGAATGAAGCCGAGATAGTGGCCGGTGGTGGCCATGTAAATATCGGCGCGCGGCTCATTGGGTTTGGCTTCCAGCGCGAACTTGAACCCGTACTTTTGGTCCAGGTTGTACTCGCAGAGATAGTTGACCGCTTCGCGGAGACGCTTCACCGCATCGTCTGCGCGGCGGCAGGCATCGGTTTCAACGCCTTCGCGGCCACCCCACAACACAAAAATCTTCGCGCCTAGCTCGGCGCCGAGATCCATGGCGCGCATGGTTTTTTGCAACGCGTAGGCGCGGACCTCCGCATCGTTCGCGGTAAATGCACCGTCCCGAAAGATGGGGTGAAAAAACAGGGAAACAGTGGCCATCGGAACGACGAGTTTGTTTTCGGCACAGGCCTTTTTGAACTCGCGCACAATCGCGTCGCGTTCCGCAGGAGTGGCGTCGATCGGCACCAGATCATTGTCGTGAAGGTTGACCCCCCAAGCTCCCACTTCGCCCAGCATATTGGCGATTTCGACAGGGGAAATGACCGGGCGAACGAAATCACCAAATGGATCGCGTCCCCGATTCCCCAGCGTCCAGAGCCCGAAGGAAAATTTGTGACTAGGCTTTGGCTGGTAAGCATCATTGTTCGTCATTGATTTCCTCCGTGATTCTGAATCGATACCGCTACGAAGCAAGAATGGATTTCATCGCCGGATAGATTCGCCGGTAAGCGATTCCTGCCGCGTTCATCACAGCGACATTCGCCGGAATCGGTGTCACGCGTTCCACTACGCAAACCGCCGAATCGCAGGCAGCATCCACGGAGAGCCAAATCTTGGCGGCCACTCCGGCGAGGATGGCCGCGCCAAATGCCGCTCCTTCCTCCGTTTCGACAATCTCCACTTCCTGACCATAGACATCCGCTTGAATCTGCCGCCACAGGCGCGAGCGCGCCCCGCCTCCGCCTAATCGAATGTTTCTTACCGGCACGTTCATTTCCGCGAAGATTGTAAAGGTATCCCTCAAACTAAACGCCACGCCTTCCAGGATTGCTCTGATTACGTGAGCCCGCGTGTGTGAGGCGGTCAAGCCCGCCAGGACTCCTCGCGCGGCAGAATCTAGATGCGGCGTGCGCTCGCCCATAAGATAGGGAGCCCAAAGCAGTCCATCCGCGCCAGGCGCAACGGTTGCCGCCTCAGCGGTGAGCTGTTCGTAAGGATCTCGCTCATCTCTTGCCGGGGTGCAGTCAAATTGATCGCGAAACCAACGTAAGGAAAGCCCCGCCGCCTGCGTCACGCCCATCACGTGCCAGCGTCCGGGCACGGCATGGCAGAAAGTGTGTACGCGGCCTTTGGGATCCAGCGCGGGAGAATCCGTCGCTGCAAAAACGACTCCAGAGGTCCCAATCGTGGCGCTCACAGCGCCAGGTGTAACGATGCCCATGCCGACGGCGCCCGCCGCCTGGTCCCCCGCGCCCGCCACGACCGGCGTTCCAACCGACAGACCGGTAGCTTCTGCGCCCTTGACAGAAACTTTCCCGCAGACCTCCGTCGACTCATAGAGCTTTGGTAGCCACGACTTATCAATTTCGGCCGCCTTCAGGATTTCAGCAGACCACTGACGCTGCGCCACATTCAGCATGAGCGTCCCTGAAGCATCCGCGACATCCGTAGCTTTTTCTCCCGTCAGCCGGAATCGCACGTAGTCCTTCGGCAGCAAGACGGAACGAACTCGTTTCCAGTTTTGCGGTTCGTTCTCTCGCGTCCACAGCAATTTCGTCACCGTGAAATTGGCAAGCGCTGGATTGCACGTCAAACGGATCAGCTGCTCGGCTCCGACACGCTCCGTCAGGTCGCGGCATTGTTTTTCCGTGCGAACGTCGCACCAGATCAGCGCCGGCCGAACCACAGCGCCGGCGCCGTCCAGCATTACCGCGCCGTGCATCTGCCCGGAAAACCCAACGCTTGAAATCTGATCTCCACGCAGTTGGCCTTTGGCGAGTGCTTTCTTAACTGCGATGCCCGCCGCGCGCCACCAATCTTCCGGGCGCTGTTCGGCCCATCCGGGCTGGGGCGTGGCGAACGGCTCGTGTTCCGAGGTGGCAGAGGCGATGACACGTCCATCCGCTCCCATAATCAATGCGCGAGTGCCGCCTGTACCAACATCGATTCCGAGAACGTAGGTTTGCATAGTTTCCAGGGTGCGTTACGCTCAACGTCGTTCGCGCGCAATTGCTCGTTCTGAAACGGCGGCAATCTTACTCTAGATAGACCCACTCAATGAAGGAGTCATGCTGGCGGCCAGCACGCGCAGACTCAGGGCTACCGACGATCTTAGCGGAACAGAAATTGAGGCAGAGTCGCCACAAGAACTGGCACAATTTTGCCTGGCCAGAGATTCAATGGAAGCTAACTCGTTGAAAAGAAGTGGTGAGCCGGGGAGAACCCGAACCGGCAATCCATTGATTAAGGGTTCTCGTGTGTGTACTACCTGAACGGGGCGACGTACGAGCTAGCAGCGATGCAGGATAAGGCGGGAATCGGTCACACGGTTTATGGATGAAAAATAGTCCCTCTTTTAAAACTTAGAACCGCCACACAAAAAACAACGATAAGCGCCGGCACAACTCTTAAGAGCTTCATTGCAGCAAGATATCGCTCGCCAGAAATCGTGTCTGTTCAAAATTGAACACCTCCGAGCCGTTGCGGCTGTCAGCACACAAGTCGCCGAATCCGGTCGATCTCAACCCGAGCGTTGTCTCCAGCGGAAACACTGCCCTGGCTAGGTCCGATTGAGTGCAGCCGGGAAGAAGTGGTGAACCGGGGAGGACTCGAACCTCCAACCCGTTGATTAAGAGACCGTCCAAAAACAATTGAGACTGAGTACGATGATTCGCTATCGTGTTGAATTGCCGTGCATCTAGCAGAGATTCTCGCTCCGACGAGTTTATTACCATTTGCTACGGTTTTCGATGGAGGGTGGGCACAAAATGGGGCACAGTCTGGAGTCGGGCAAACGCACCGCGGCTTTAGTCCCCTTTCAGCCAATTCGCCACTTGATTTCATAACAATGCTGGCTCCCCCGACCCGAGTAGACTTTGGTTGACGACCAAGGCCCGGGAGGAAGGAGCCAGACATGATGATTATAGGAGTAGATTATCACCCGAGCTTTCAGGCGAT
>JABCZR010000018.1 GCA_013289585.1 Acidobacteriota bacterium
GTGCTCGGGATCGCTGACAGTGTGAAGCTCGGCACACTCGGAATCGTCAGTACAACGTAGTTCCCATTCGGGTTGCTCGCCGTCGCTTGCATGAACGTCCCATTGAAATTGCTCGTGTACGTCAGATTGACGCTCGTCGTGGTGATCCCCGCTCCGCTGATCTGGTAGATCCCTGTGTTCGACCCGTTGGCGGACCCATTCGCATAAACGTATACGTTGTATCCGTTCGAGCTCGCCGGCAGCCCGCTCACCGTTACCGTCGTGCTGTTCTGCTGCCCGTTGTCCAAATAGCCTTTCATCATGCGCATATTGCCAGCCTGATCCAGAATGCTCGAGTCCCACATGTTATCGGAAGTCCAAGTTACGGTCGCCTTCGTCGCCGCACCCGTCTCGTCCACCAAACCCAGTGCCGAGGAGCTGCTGGCACCCCCCGCGTTGTTCCAGTTGCTCATGGGAACGGCCCCGGCCACTTCCGTACTGCCCATGGGTGTTCCCAGGCCTACAAAGTCTATGTTGATCGCATTGGCCGTCGGTAGAGAGGTAACAACGTTTAGCGTAAAGCTCGTAGATTGCGTCGTTGAGCCACTCGTCCCCGTAACCGTTACTGTCGAACTACCCAGCGGAGTACTCGTCGAAGCGCCCAGCGTCAGCACTGAGGTGCCCGACGCGCTGATCGAACTGGGGTTGAATGACGGCGTCACACCCGACGGAAGGCCGCTGATGCTTAAGGTCACGGTTCCCGTAAATTGACCTACCGGAGTTACGATTACGCTAACCGTCGTGTTGCCACCAGGGACAAGGCTCTGTACAGTGGGGTTCGCTGATATGGAAAAGTCCGGAGTCACCGTGATAGTGCGTGTCGGTGGGCTCGGATCGTTAACACCTGAATTGTCCGTAACTGTGAGCGAGGCGAGATAGATACCTGCGTTCGAGTAGGTCACGGCTCCGGGATTGGCGAGCATGCTTGAGGCAGGGCTGCCGCCAGGGAAAACCCAAGAATATGAAGCGATGGTGCCAGTGGGGCTGCTGCCAGTCCCGGCAAAATTAACGAACTGACCAGGCGCAATCGTTACATTGTTCGCAGGACTCGTGATGTTGCCCGTCGGGGGCTGGTCTGTGGGAGTCGAGGAAAGCTGCACAAATTGAGCAACGGACGGCACTCCAGCCGAATTCAAAATGAAAAGAAGGTAATATCCCGGAGGGGCGATACTGCTATTCGGAGGTGCCGTAACGTTAAGCAAGCCACTGCCAGCGGTGAAATTCAATCCCACGAGTCGCTGGTCCATGTCAAACGCGTGAGTAACGGAACCAGCGCGCACCAATACGACCGAAGAAATGTTCGCCGCATTCGGTGTCGCCACTTGTAATGAGCTTCCGTACCCGATCACGCCGGGAGTCACGCTGGTGATCGATGGTCGCGTCGCAAGAGTTCCATTAGAACTAAACAAGTAGGCCGGAGAGTAGACCTCCATATGCGGTTCGTAGGTGCCGCGCTCCGGGTTACCGCCAAGCACGAGGACCGTAGCGTCAGGGAGTAGCAGAGCGCCCGAGTGGTAGAGTCGCGGGAAGGCATTCGCTCCAGCCGAGCTGAACGTGTTCGTATTTGGATCGTAAAGGTCTGCATTCAAACTCGCGGTAGTAGCGTCCTCGTCGTTCGTCGAACCGTTGACCGCGAGCACCTTGCCGCTGGGAAGAATGACGGCGTCCATCTCGATGCGAGGCTCGGACATGGATGGGCCATACACCCACGTTGGCGTGCTGGCGGAAAGATCGATAAGTTCGGTGGTGTTCGTTGCGGGATTTCCTCCACCCATAATCATCACCACTGGCTTATAGTTCTTCGCGGGAGTCAGTGGCAACAGAACTGATGCTCCGTAATGCCGAGATCCGCTGTAATTGGTCGAGGCAATGCCCGTGTTCCATATATGTGTCGTTGGATTGAAGATGGCCGAACTCGTAGTCTCTCCGGAATAGAAAACTGTGCCGTTCGGAAGTAAGTGCATGCGCGGATACAACGGCGGCGTCCACTGCGCTGTGTATGGTTGACTCCAGCCGACGCCAACTTGGTAGATCTCCACGGTGCTGTTTGTGTTGCCGTTCTCGTCGAGACCCGAAAAGATCATGACGCTACCGTCGCTGAGTGTGGTGGCAGTCGGATACCAACGGCCATGCGCCATGGGTTGAAGATCTACAAAAGTTCCAGTTGCGGGATTGTAGGAAGAAGTTCGCGGGTCGCCGTGGAACGGGTCATATTGCAGCGTGCCACTCATAACGAAAGGGCGGCCGTCTGGCAGAACGATCATTCCATTACAAAACATGTCCCATTGCAAAGGTTGCGTGGTAACGCTGTCGGTCCCGGGGTCCCAGACTGCAGCCATGTAATTCGTGTCCGACGGGAGGTTACCCGAGCCCGAGACAATCAACACCTTGCCGTTATGCATTAGTGCCACGTGAACAGGGTTGATGGGCATCTGGGTGGGCAGCGTCTTCCATTGACCCTGCACGTTTACCTGGCCCCAAGCAGGCTGCGTAAGAAAGCTGAAAGCGACCAGAAAAAGAAGAAGTTTCGCGCCGCTTGCCATCCGTCGCCGCGCATATGGCGATAACAAAGAGTTCATTTGATTGCCCGATTTCAGATGGGGCATTCTTCCCTCCCAGTTCATCCGAGAGCCCAGACTAAGGACCATTAAGAAACTTTCCGGTTGGCTCGCGCAGGCAGTGGAGACAGTCGATGGCAGTTGGGCGCACACGTCTTCCCACACTCATTACTGCATTCCGTTTGCCTAAGACTTTGCACATGAAACGATGCCCCCTCCACGCCCAGCAAGAAGTGTCAGCCCTGCTGTAAGTTATTGAAAACAAAGTATTTGATAGACTTTTAGAGACGTTAAGCTTACAGCAAATGCAGGTGACAGCGGGCCTGTAAGCGAACGGTATCGCTAGTGTTTGTCCTAATCCCTTACCCAGGCGGGAAAAATTCTTCCAATTTTCTACACGCAACTTCTCTAAGCGGTCGATGACAAGAAATGGCTTGGGAGTAGGTCTGCAGTTCGAAATGCGTGCGATATCCGCAAAACCGAGACCTGTATGCGACCGGAAACACCGCAGAGTATTCCTCGTGTCACTTCCTTGACCTTTTAAACGAATAGCTGGTATTAAGCATGTGGCATGACTTTCTCTCGCAGAATTTTGCTGCGCCGCTTTGCCGCGGGTGCTTTGACGAGTGCAGCGATCACGCCATTGGACGACTATCCTTCTGCAAGCCCGCCTCCCAGACCAATTCGTTTGGATAAGAACGAGAATGCCTACGGGCCTTCGCCAAAGGCCACCGAAGCAATGCGTGCCAGTTTGCAGCTCGCAAACCGGTATCCAACAGTCGAATACGAGCACCTTGCAGAACGGATCGCGAATTTCCACAAGATCAAGCCGGAACAGGTCACCCTTGCCGCCGGATCACGCGAAATTTTGCGGATGGCGGTGACAGCATATCTGCCTCCGGGCAAGAATCTGGTGCTGGCATCCCCCACGTTTGATGCGATTGCGCACCTCGCTCGACTTGCGGGAGTCGATGATGTCGTAATGGTTCCGCTAAACAAGAGATACAGCCACGATTTGGACAGGATGCTCCGTGAATCAGATGCTTCGACCGGGCTGATCTATGTCTGCAATCCCAATAATCCGACTGGCAGCCTTACGCCAAGGAAGGATCTCGAACTCTTTATTGGCAAGGTGCCGTCAACCGCCGTAATTGTGATAGACGAGGCCTATCACGAGTACGTCGGCGGGGCTTCGGAATATGCCTCCTTCATCGATCATCCGCTTGATGATGACCGCGTGATCGTCACCCGAACGTTCTCCAAGATCCATGGCCTGGCGGGCATGCGCCTAGGATACGCAGTCAGTTCGCCACAACGTTCACGCAGTCTTTCCTCGAGCAAGCTGCAATGGGGCGTCAACGTTGTCGCGGCACACGCAGCCGCGGCTGCTCTTGACGACATCGACTTTGTCCGACTTTCCGCCAATCGAAACAGCAACGATCGGCAGGAATTCTACAATAAGCTAAACGCACGCATGCTGCGCGCGATCGACTCACTTACGAATTTTGTCTTGATAAAAACGGGTCTTCCCGGCACACAGGTTGTCGAGCACTTCCGTAAGAACGAACTCTTGCTGGGCGCGCCAGTTCCGCAGATGGAAAAATATGTCCGCGTTTCAATTGGTTCACCGGAAGATATGCGCGAATTCTGGCGGGTTTGGGATCTCCTCCCAGCGCACCAGATGTCTATGTAGCTTGAAGGATCTAGGGACAGCCATCCACGGATTGATTGTGCGGGTAGTTGACTGTTCTATCGTGAGAGAATACGAAGTGATTTTCAACATACAGTAATATTCGCGATCGGTTCAAAGCGCGTGGTTCAGGCCTGCCATGGTTACGATTCGCTCTGAACGCGAAACGAATTGTTCTTTAAGGTGGCAAGGTTCAAACAGAATAGTGCATGCGAGGTCAGAGAATGTCCAGGAAGGAGGTTCAATGTACTCTGGAGTTCCCTCTTTGCTTGGGCTTTTCCTTTATGATGCAAACGGCTAGCGAATGGTCCGTTCGCAGCAATTAGTAGACCCGGCGCCAAAGGAACCTTCGTTGCAAGTTTCATCCTGCCTGAGAATCTAAGGCCGAGCGGAAGAGGCCCACTAGGGTTCGAGTTTGCATCCTTTCCGGTGGATTTGAACGTGAAAGAACTATACTCAGAGTAGTTTTCGACTACAGCTGATTTGGCGCTGTCGTCCTGGGCATCGAAAGCTTTTACCTTTTTGGCGCGCAGCTTTTTTTCATGGCCCTCCTGTTTTGCTACTCTGGTCACGTATGTCGGGATTTTCTATCCGTATGTGGCGACTGAAAGTGTTAGCGCTACCTCTACGGTGACCTGCGCCTGATTCGCCAATTGCAGTCCCCGAGCAATTCCATACCCTCCTTCAGGGCAGGAGGGCACTCATGCCGAATCGCCGGAAGTTGGCGGCCTGCAGCTGGGGAAGCAATCGGATGTCATATGCCACACTGCCGGGCTCGACCTAAAGCCCGCTGACGTACTGATTCTTCTACGGACGGTATGGTAGCGGCCTTCAATGAAGGAGTAGAAGAATTCGAGATTACCCTCTGGCTCAACTCCATTCGCAATCTCCACGAGGGGAAGCCTCAAGAGGCTCTTCAAGACAGTGTTTTTCTCTCCACGGCTACGATGGAATCTCACATACTGCGGGAGGGCTAGAGTCGATCCAAGAATGAGAACTGGGGATTCTTACCTGGGCGGAAAAATAAATGCTTCCAGCAAGTCCGCCCGCGCCTTTTCGTCTGACGCCACCACTCTTAAAATATCGCTAACGGAGACCATCCCTCGAAACCCTTGCTGCTCATCCAAAACAATCAAATGGAAGATAGTGTTCTGCTCCATCAACCGCAGGCACTCTTCCATTGTCATCTCCGGGGTCACCGTGACCAGATCACGCGTCATGATATCCGAGACCTTCATCCAGGCAGGACACTTGTTTTCCGCGGCCACTTTGTCGGAAACATCGCTATGGGAGATCACTCCGACAAGCTTGCCGCCCGCATCAACAACTCCCACCGAACGCACCTGTTTCTCCCGCAAATATTGCGCTACCCGATGCACGCTGGTTTCCTCGGTGATTGAGTAGACTTCTTTGCGCGACCCGATTAGTTCCGACACTTTCATGATACCCCCCGGAAGCTATTCTGGCCGGATACTAGGCCTAACCCCACCATGAATGCAATATGAATTCTAAGCGGGATTCCTTTTTTTCGTTTGACACAGGAGACGTTATACGCCCTCTTCGCCAGCTCTGACTTTGCGGGTGTGATTTCATCCGGAGCGCGCCGATCGGTTACAATCTGTACCAATATTGCCGAAATTGCCCCACTTTGCTCTCCGCTTGTGCAACAAGCTTGCTTCGATGGTTCCACCAGAGCTAAGGAGACCTTTTGCACCATAGGCCCGGCCTCGAATTAGTCCAGCCCTTACGAGGGAGTTGGTCTAAGTCATGGTTGTTAGTTTCCGTTCAAGCGCAGACTCTCCTGCAGCGCAATGTGATTCAAGAATTCTTTCAATACCTCAGCCGCTCGCTGTGGACCAAGTGCATCTTCCGTAGCGAGCGCAATGGCAGCAGCACCCTGTCGACTGCGTAAGAAACGTGCCTTGGCGAGAAGATACTTTGCGATGTATTCATTGTTCGTAAACTTTCCGTCAACCCAATAGCAGTTCCATACCACTAAGGACTGTCGCGCGGAACGAATAAATGTCTCGTGCACGTAAAAGGACTGTCCTTCAAGAGCCACTGCGGCTTCCTCTTCGCCCGTCCGCCACCAGAATTCTCTGTCAAATAATGAATTGGTTGAACTCACCAACTTCGCGTCTTGTCGATCCGGGGCATAGTAGGCTAGATACAACTTCACGGACTGTTCTGGTGAATCGTAGGATTGGATTATTTCGGCGTTTGACGCGGGGAAACTAGGCCTCCATTCGTACACGTCATTGCTGGTCATACGCCAAGGCGCGGATGCTAGGGGCGCCGCGAGATTCAGCGGCCGTGTTCCAGCAGGCCGACGCCAAAGAAGCCTGACCGAAACGGGAGCCAGCCCGATCAGCAGAAATAATAGCATTGAGAAGAGAACAGTGCGCTTTGCTGAAGTCCGGAGCTCTTCTCCTGCTGGCTGGTTTTGTGCCAAATTCCGAGAGTTGGATGTTGAAACCGAATTAGAATCGACTCCTCTTCGCGGTTTCTCTTGCCACCAGAAGCCGACGGAAAGCAGCAAAAACATCACTATTGTAAAGAAGAGCCAACCGTACAAAAGGTGATCCACTCCGGCAGCGATTCTGTTTCCACTCTGATAGGCAAGGAGAACAATGCCGTAAACACGGAATCCGTTGGCCAAGATTGGTACAACTGCGGATGCTAGCAGAAAACCGATACGACGAATCCAGGATCGGTATACTAGCCCCGCATACAAGAATCCTATTGCTACCGAAGACGTAAGATAGCGCATTCCACTGCACGCTTCGGCCACCTCCCAGCGCCCTGAAGGAACAGAGATAATTCGCCCTTCGAGCAGAACAGGCACGCGGGAAAGATCGAGCATCTTTACCGCAAACCACGCCGAGAAGTCCTGCAATCTCGGGATCAGACTTTCTCCCATCGGCACCGCAAACACCAGAAAAGCTAACGGCATCACCAGTTCACGCGTCACAATCGTTCCTAGCACTCCCCAAACCGTCACAATAATCATGGCTATGAGGCAAAATTGTTGGAGAACTCCAGTCGAGGTCAGTTGTCCAAGCAGCCATCCAAAGGCAAACATCGCTATGAATGGAAAGGCCCAGAAGGTGGGAATAGGCTTCAGCAATGCGAGACGCTTCCTCCGTGACCACACCAGATACGCGCTGACAGGAATCACTAGAAACCCGTGGGAAAACGTGCTCGTGTTCCAACGCGAGATAGTGGCAACTACCGTCGGCCAATACAGCAAGACTAGGAGAATGAAAGAGCAGCACAGAATAATGCAACTGCGACGCCACCACGATGCAGTCATGAAACTCGGCCCCTCCGCGGAGTATTCGTTGGAATGATCCGCCACTATTTCATCGACCCCACCCTCAGTTAAATGGTATCCAATCGTGGATTCCTTGCGCATTGCGGTTTGGGAAGGGCGTTCCGTGTCCGCCACGCAAGAATTGGCTCTTCGATCTGCGAAGAGGATTAACGAACGCCATTTAGAAGAATCTGTCTGCTAGCGTCGCCCAGCCGAAGGAGCTTTGTCGATGAGTGCCCCTGTGAGATTATCAGAACTAGGCTATGGTCGCGGCTGAGCGCCAACTTTTGATGGGTCTCGGTCTTCGCTGCCCCACCTGCATGACAGCACAGTTCTACAATCACCCACTGCAGAATGCAGACTTGATATTTGTGCTCGCCGGGCGAGAGTATCGCAAGAGGTTCGGGCTCGATCTATTCAATCAGGAGCTCGCACCAAGGATCTTGCTCAGCGTCGCTCGATTCGAAATCCGCCGCTTTTCAAAACTGTCGTTGCCTGTTCCCGTAGACCTCTTGGACTTGGCGTCAAATGTGCCACCTCCTCAGAGACATTTCTTTGTGTTGTTTGAACGTCAGCAAGTTCAAGTGGAGCACGTTCGCCCGGGGCGCTTAGGCACCCTGACAGAGATCCAAGCCTTGGCGCACTGGCTGGCAGACCATCCAGAAATCCATTCACTGCTGATTGTCAGCAGTGAGGGCCATTTGCGCCGAATAACGCTGTGTTGCCAATATTTGCTGGATTCCCGCGTCACGGTGGAGCTCATCGCGTCCCCTAACACGGATTCCGGGAAGCGAGAATCTAAAACTCCCATCGCTGTTCTTGTCGAGTTGCTCAAGGTTTTATTTTATCGAGCTCTTCTAGGGCTTCGACTCAATCGATGTTGGGCTACCAGCAAGCATCGAAGGAGGAAACTTTAGATTAACTTGTGTTCTGCAACTTCAGGAAGGTTTAAGAACCCCGTTTTCTTGCACGAAACAAAAGAAAACGGCGACTCCTTGATGAGGGAGCCGCCGTTCGAAACCTGTGACATGATGGAAGCTGTTCCGCGTCAGGCCACTACCTTTCGGCGGCGGAACATGATGCCAATCGTCGTCAGCCCAAGACCCAGCATCAAAAGAGTGGCCGGCTCCGAAACGGTTCGCACACTTGAGCTAAGTTGAATATTGTCGGCAACCCAAAACGGTCCGTCGCCGGCACCTGTACGTGTAATCCTGATCGCGTCAAAATTTTCATTACTGAATCCGTAAAAATCGCTGTTCGACACGCCCACAGAAGAGGCGGTGAAGGAGTCGACCACGGAACCGCCAAGCAGTGCCTCGAAGAGGTAAGGGGTAAAGTCCCCGTCCATGGAGAAGGCAGCAGCAGACAATGCGCCGGTGAATGAAATCGTCACGGGGTCGGTAGGCCCTTGGCCATTGAAGGTGAAATTGCCAATGTCATTGCCCTGTACATTCCCGAAGCCCGTCTGCGGGCTATAGAACACGTTCGGCGAGAAGGTCACCCCAAGACTAGCGTATTGGTTGGTGAGCGTCGTGTTCATCGGCAACAAGATCTCGTCGAATGTAATCGTTTCGGCTGGGCTGGCTAACCCGGTCGGACTACCATTGATCGTGTCCGCCTGGGCCAATCCCGCCGTGCCTAGCGCAACCATCGCCAGCCCTACCGCTAAACCAAACAGCCTAACTGTGAACTTAATTCTCATGTGTTCTCTCTTTCACAACAAAAAATTAGGGAGCCCGTTTGCGGATTTCTTTCTCGGGACACCGTCGCTGTGAGGAGTATGTGCAATTCAATAACCAAAATGTGGGTGCTCGAGCCTTCTATAAGTACATGACAATAAAACAGATAGATACGCCATAGTCTTGGGCTTCTCTATGTCTTGTCAATTCACATTCCTTCCGAGGCAAAGATGTGCAAACTCTTTCCCTGCATGCTGGTAGTAACGGTTGGGATGGCTTACCCCGCGTTTGTCTGGCAAAGCCAGATTGGCAAGGTTGGACTGGTGCTAGAATTAGCTTGTTCTATACCACGTTCCCATGGCTTGAGGACGATGTCTGAGAGGTGGTCCGCTTCGCTTAGACGGCGATCTTGTCTTGGGCCGTGCTCCTGGGTGGGCAGGAGACCAGTTCAACCGATGACAACTATCGAAATGACGCGACGCCAATTAGCTCATCTTACCTCCAACTCTGCTCTGGTTTTATGTCTAACAGCAGCCATTTTCTTCGCCGGCGCTTGTAAGAAAGATCCCCATAAAGTAGCAGAACAGCACTTTTCGCGGGCGCAAGTTTTTCTGAAACAAGACAAGTCGGAGGAAGCCTTGCTCGAGCTGCGCCGGGCGATTCAACTCGATCCCCAGCTGACCAAAGCGCATTTTGAATTGGCAAACCTGTATCTTCGCAAGCGCAATTCCGCGCTGGCTGCGCGTGAGCTGTCGCTCACTATCGAGCAAGACCCGGCTAATCACGATGCGCAACTAGAGCTTGCCGAGCTGATCTTGCACTCGGGCGATTACGCAGGCGCTCAACGACATGTCGGTCTGATTCTTCAGAAGTGGCCCGGAGACCATGACGCCATCATGCTCCAAGCCGAAACCAATCTTGGATTGAAGAACTTCGAAGAAGTGCGCAAAGAACTGGATCCCCTACTCCGCGAAGAGCCGACCAACGCACGCGCGCGATTGGACCTCGCCGCCCTCCAAATGATGACCAAGGATTGGAAGGGGGCAGAGAAAAGCTTGCGTCAGGTGCAAGAGTTGAAGCCGGATTCGTTGGTCATTCCGTTGGTGTTGAGTAAGGTCTTGCAAACTCAGGGCGATAGCAAGGGCGCAGAAGCGGTGGTAAAAGAAGTCGCCGAGCGCATGCACGACAACATACTGGCGCAGGACCTTCTCGCGTCCTTCTATGTTGGCCATCACCGATTGCCAGAAGCCGAACAAGTTTACCGTCGCATCCAAGTCCTTGGTTCCGGTAGCCCCCAGCACCGTGGCGTTCTCGCGCTCTTTTACTTGCAAACCGACAGACGGAAGGAGGCGGAACAGGAATTCGTGCGGATACTCGCGCAATATCCTGACGACATATTAAATCGTCAGAGGCTAGCCGAGTTCTATCTGCAATCCAGCCGTCGTCCCGAGGCCCAAACTATCGTTGCGGGCTTGCTTAAAGACAATCCCAAGGATTGGCGGGCTCTCGAGCTGCGCGGGCGCATGGACCTCGACGACAACCATCCGGAAGCCGCATTGCAATCTCTGGAAGCAGCCAGGCAAGGGAACCCCGATGAGCCAAGCAACTATTTTTACCGGGCGAAGGCTAATCTTGCTCTGGGAAAAACCGACCTTGCCCGCGCGGACATCCTGCAGGCGTTGCGTTTGGCACCCGACTATGGGCCACCCCGACTGCTTCTCGCGGAACTCGAGGTGCGCAGCGGCCAATTGAACGAAGCCGTTCAGGATCTTAACAAAGTCCTTGAAAAACACCCCACCGGTGCGGCGCCCCAGCTGCTATTGGCTGAGGCCTATGCCTTGCAGGGTCAGTTCGACCAGGCGGATAACAGTCTGCGCCAGTTGTCCGATCACCGTCTAAGTCAGGAGGAACTAACCTCTGCCGTGATGCGCACGACCGCCTGGGTGAAGTTTCGCGAGGGACGATTCGAGGATGCTACAAAAGCCGCCGCTAAGTCATTAGATTCGAATCCCCAAGACCCACTCGCGCTTGCCGTACTCGGCCTGGCTTACATCAACATGAAACAACCAGACAAAGGCCTACGGGCTGTGCAGGACGTTCTGCAGCGGACTCCGGATTGGCCTGCCGGACAAGAGGTTCTAGGCTCGCTTGCCCTCCAAGCTGGCCGGGTGACGGTGGCAGAAACAGCATTTCAGACGACTCTCCAACTGAATCCCAAATCCGCCAATGCCTCGATAGCACTCGGTGATATTTCCGCGTTGCGGCAACAGCCGGATATAGCTCGTACCTACTATCAAAAAGCAGTTAGCCTGGACCCACAGTCCGCTGTCTACCACGTTCGACTTGGTCAGCTCGCCGAGAGCGAGTCGGATTGGAACGAAGCCATCACAGAGTACAAAAAAGCGATAGATCTCGACCCTTCCAGCGGGGTAGCTAAGAATAACCTGGCCTGGGTCTATGCCGAGCATGGCGGCAACCTCAGTGTCGCCTTGGGGTTGGCGCAAGCAGCGCGTCAAGTGATGCCTGATAATCCCAGCGCGGCAGACACGCTGGGATGGATTTATGTTAAGGAGGGTTTTCCGCCCACGGCCCTACAATATCTGACCGAATGTGTTTCGAAACGACCGGACAATCCAACTTACCACTATCACCTTGGCGTGGCGTATTTCCGAATGGGCCAGAAGGAGAAAGCGAAACTGGAGCTGGGAGCTGCGCTTCGACTGAAAGCAGATTTTTCCGAAGCTGGCGACGCAAGAAACCTTCTGTCGCAGATCACCTCCAACTAGCCCCAGATTCCGACCAACAGGGAATTGGTCAGTTACAAGGGTCCCCAGCTCACTGCCAGATCAGAGCTTGCACGAAATAGGAACTCCTGATCTTCATCTAGGAAAAATTTTGCGAACATTGAAATTTGAGCCCCTAGCTGCGCACTTAAACTATCGCAAACAAAGGTGATGTGTTCCGGCAGAGGGATGCACTCTGGTAACTAGATTGCTCTAGAACTAATGTCCCAGTATAAGTGTTCTTGTGTGGGGGAATGTTCATGCATATTTCGCGCTGGATCCTAGGTCTTATCCTTCTTGGAGTGTTCTCCTCCGGTGCCAAAGCGGACTCTGTAGACCCTAAGTTTGTCCCCATCGGAGGGTGTTGCTCGGTCGTCATCAATTCAATAAATGATTTCTCGGCCTTTACGTTCAGCTACCAGTTTGGGACGACAGCTACCACCGATTGTGGTAACGTGAACAATTCCTTTAATGACGCAGGGTTTACATGCATCGATCCCACACATACAAATCTTTCATTCATAAATAATACCCATCAAACTTGGACTTCCCTTACTCTAGAGTTTACGAACATTTCCGGCGCTTTGATTTTCAGTCCTACCGACAATGCCAATACCATCGATCCTTACTTTAACAATTCCAGGTCGGGGATTGACCCGATAACTGAGAATCCCTTCGTCACCTTTTTCGGTCTCGATGCTACACATGGGGGCATCCTGCCTGCATTCAGCTGTGATGGCGACGTGTGCGATGGGCCGAGAGCCGATGATGGCACACTCCGTTTATATGACGTCTCGATCTTGGCCGACGTCACTGATGCTCAACATACCGGAGACGCGTTTACTGCTAATGGCAGTGCCACGGTTCCGGAACCACCTACAGTTTTGTTAGCGCTGGCAGGTGGCCTGCTTCTCTTTCTCTTCAAACGCTCTTCAGCTGTGCCGGGCTCATCCCCTGCCATGAGCAAGTAGGCTAACTCTCTCTAATCCAGCCCTACGATTACGGCTCCAGGCCGCATAGGCAGATGTTTTCCTCCCATTGCACCCGGTGAACCTGAGCTGCGGCGGGGGCTTTGATTGTGGGACTAGTGCTTCTTGGAAGTGAAGCGCTTCATCATTGCCTGGAAGTCCGGACGGGCTGTAAGCGTGAGGAACTCAGGCTCCAATTCTACATCGCTCGGTGAAAAGCCTTTCTCAAGTGCTACTGAGAGTTCCTTGACAGCATCTGCAGGGTGATTGTCAATTGTGTCCACAACGGCGGCAATATAAATCAAATAGACATTTGAACGATCGATTGCCCTGGCCTTTTTAATGAAGTCCTTGGCCTGCTGCGGATCTCCTTTTTTGGCATAATACAAGGCTAGTTGACCGACAACGTTCGCGTCTCTAGGATTGACCCTCAGCTGTTTGTATGCCAGGCCGATGGCTTTCTCATAAGTTGCCTGTGCCATCTCCTTGTTTCCCGACAAGCGATAACCGTCGGCAAGATTTCCCATCAGAGTTTCATCCTCGGGACTCATTGCCACGGCCTTTTCAAACATTGGCAGCGATTCTGAATATCGCTTTAAATAGAAATACGCAGTACCAAGATTCGTGTAGATTTCAGCGGAGGGCGCGATCTTCAAGGCTTTTTGAAATACCGTAATGCTGTCTTCATACTTCCCTAGGGCAAAATAGGCCATTCCTAGGTTGTTATAGCCCGCTGAATTGTCCGGCTCGAGCTGGACGACCTGGGCATACGACTTCACTGCTTTGTCCGCATCGCCAAATGCAAGATAGGCGTTTCCTAGGGCCGCCTGATTGTTCCAGTAGTATGGATTAAGATCGACTGCCTTCTGAAGTGCCTGCAGAGCTTGTTCTTTTTGGCCGTTTGCTTTGTAGGCATTCCCTAGACGACGATATGCTTCGTCTGAATTCGGTGCCAATTCAAGCGCCCGCTTGTCTTCCTCAATGGCTTGGACGGTTTGCCCGGTTGCGGAATAGGCACTTCCCAGAGCGGCGTGCACTTCGGGGAGTTTGCCATTCAGCTGGGCGGCTTTCCGGGCCGCTTCAACGGCTCTCTCCGACCAGTACTTATCTTTTTTCTGCCTATACATCATGAGATTCGCATCGGCGAGCCCTGTGTAGGCGAGCGCGAATCCGGGATCCTTCTGCAAGGCTCCGTTGAAAAAGTTCATCGCCGATTGAATGTTCTTCTCGTCTGGACTGCCGCCCAGGGCATTGCGTCCCTTAAGATACTCGTTGTATGCCTCCACATTCTCGGTGGGATGCGGGGATGCGGCGGCCATCTCCTCATTGCTGGGTTTTGTCTCCAGTGCATCGACGAGTCGAGTGTAGATTTGATCTTCGATCGTCAGCAGATCGCCGCTCACCCCAGCGAACTCTTCTTTCCAAACCTCGCGGTTTTCGGCTACATTTTCCAGGTTAACTGTGACCCGCAGGTTATTCCCCGAGCCTTGCACTGTTCCATGCACAATCAGGTTCACGCCTAATTCCTTCGCTACTTGTGGAAGAGGAGTCTTCGGGTCGGTCTTGGCAGCCGCCGTCGATGAGGCTAGTCGTACATCTTTAAGCTGGAAAAGCCTCGCCGACATGGCTTCGACCAATCCTTCGGCTACGTACCCGAGCGACGATTGGTCGCCCAGCACGCGAAACGGCAGGACTGCCACGAATTTTCCCTGAGAAAGTGATGGAAGACCGTTTGTACCGGGAGCTGAAGTTCTAACGGTCGGAACTGGAAAAACCCAATGCCTTGTTTTGGGGATAGCAAAAAGCAGGCCGACAAGTAGAAGGGTCCCTCCTCCCGCGGCATACCACCAGCGTTTCTCGACAAGCGGGAGGTTGATTTGCAGAGTTCGCGTACCCGTGAGCTTAGGACTGCGTCCGGCATCTAGATCCGCCAGAATCTCTTTGGCACTCTGGTAACGATTCGCGGGCTCTTTCTCGAGACAGTGCATGACAACCCGCGCCACATAGTCCGGCAGGGCTGTATTGACTAGCTTCACATCCTTCGGCCTGACCTGGACGCGCTGATACATCAATTGCCAAGTCGAATCTCCGGAAAAGGGCGTCGCTCCGGCTACCATTTCATAGAGCACCAAACCCAGAGCGTATAGATCACATCGGCTGTCGACTGGTTTTCCTTCCACTTGTTCCGGCGACATATAGCGTGGCGTGCCCATTACCGCGCCGGTACGGGTCATCCCCATCTTTGCGCTTTCCAGCGATGTCGCCAGCCCAAAGTCGGATACGTACACTTGATCTTTATTTCCAACCAGGACGTTCTGCGGCTTGAAATCGCGATGCACCACGCCCTCAGAATGAGCAGCGTCGAGTGCTTCGCACAGCTGCCTGGCAATCTTTAGAGAGCGCTCCAGCGGGAATGGCTGTTCTTCTTTGAGCGACTGGTTCAGGTCTTTGCCTTCGATGAAGGCCATCGTGATGAACTTCACGCCATCGACCTCGCCGATGTCGTGAATGCGGAGGATGTTTTTATGGGAGATCTTGCTCGCAAGCAGTAGTTCTTGCTTGAAGCGCTGGGTCAAGAGGTGATCGCTGACCAGTTCTGGGAGCAGGGTCTTGAGTGCGATCGTGCGCGAGAGCTCCTTATCAAATGCCTTGTAGACCTTGCCCATTCCGCCCGCGCCGAGCAATTGTTCGATTCGATATCTCGGCCCGAAATCCATCCCCGGTTCCAGTCCTCCCGAGAGATTAGACCCGCTGCCCGCTCTGCTCCCGCTGGGAGGCCTGCTGCCCGCAGCTGCGGGTGTACTCCCAGGTATTCCTAGGCGTGCGCTCGCAGGCGTCCTGTCCATTGTGCGGTCATCCAACGGAATTGCTCCAGATGGAGTCTTGCTCAATATCGATACGTCATGCTCATCTTTTCTCCGCGAACCAACAGAGCGGGCACCGCTGTCTATCGTTCGGTCGTCTGGATGATCCATTCGAGGAGTCGGTCGGCTGCTCGATGATGGCTTCTGACTATCTCCTCCATTGGAGAACGGCCCAGATCCCAAGCCGTCAGGAGCTTTGCTCGACCTAGAGGGAGCTAGTTCTACTCCGCAGTGTTCGCAACGCACGGCGAGGGCAGGGTTTTCGCCTTTGCAAGAAGGACAGATCATGATTGAGGGCTGGCTAGAAGTGCGCCATCCGGCAGATTATCCTGTAGGACCAACCCCGTCAGCAAGCAATATCTGCGGATTGATTGACGAAATGGCCAGTCTGAAAGCTCTCGAATCGCGAGTGCTCATGCGACCGGGAAATCGACCTATATTTCGCTTACCTCTCCGACACTGAAATACGAGCAATCGGGATGCTGAAAGACGAGCGCACTCACACTCGCCTCCGGATCCATCATCATTCCTTCTGTGAGCTGCACGCCGATTTCTTCCGGTTGCAATAATTTCCAGAGCCCCGACTGATCCTCAAGGTTTGGGCACGCTGGATACCCGAAGCTGTAGCGCTTCCCGCGATAACGCGACGTGAATCTCTGCGCCATGGTCATCTCCGGTGGATCTGGAAAGCCCCAATCTTCGCGGATTCGCCGGTGCAGCCACTCCGCGCAGCCCTCCGCGGCCTCAATCGCCAGCGCCTGCAAGCCGTGGGACTTGAAGTAATATCCCTCATTCTTCGCCCGCTCCGCGCGATCCCGCACTCCCTCACCCGCTGTCACCACGAAGAGCGCGATATGGTCGCGTTGTCCGTTCTGCGCCGGCAGGACATAATCGCTCAAGCACAAATAATCGCCAAGCCGTTGTCGAGGAAACCGGAACGTGTGCAAAGGTTCCCCAGCTCCCGGCGCAAACAGGTGAATGGATTCGCCTGCGGCCTCGGCTTCGAAGAATTGCCATACCGCGCGAACCTTCATGAATTCAGCCGCTTCCTTCTTTACCTCTTCCATGCTCTCAAATAATTCCACCGCCTTCGGGTCGCGCTCCTCAAGCCGTTTTTCGAAATCGCCGCGAAATCCCATATGACGCCCGTAAAGCATGAATGGATTGATGTAACTCCACACCTCGCGCAAATCCGGAACCAAGCGCACCTTGCGCTCGAGAGTCGCCACACGCGGAATCGGCAAATCCGTCCGCACCCGCGGTGACCGGGTGACCTTCGGAATTTCCAATACCTTTACTGTGGTCGTCACCCCAAAGCCATTTCCAGTGGAAGTGTGCTCGCGTACCACCGTCTCCCGCGTAGCCGGATCCATCAGCTGATTCATCAAGCTCAGCCCAGTCATGGCGTCTTTCGCGAAACACACCGCTTTCCCATAGCTCGGCGCGATCTTCGTCTGCGTGAATTTCGCCGAGAGCGCGGCTCCGCCTACCAGCAGGGGAACCTTAATCCCCGCATCCTTCAAATCTCCTGCCGTAATCACCATCTGTTGCGCGCTCTTCACGAGCAGTCCGGACAATCCAATCGCGTCCGGTTGGTGCTCTTGATACGCCTTGATCAAATCCTCCGGTGGCACCTTAATCCCCAGGTTCACCACGTCATAGCCGTTGTTCTTCAGAATAATCTCGACAAGATTTTTCCCGATGTCGTGCACGTCACCTTTGACCGTCGCCAGCACGACCTTGCCGCGCTTCGCCGTGTCTGCCTTTTCCATGAATTGTTCGAGATGGCTCACCGCAGCCTTCATCGCTTCCGCGGACTGCAGCACTTCCGCGACAATCAATTCATTCGCGTTGAACAGCCGCCCAACCTCCGCCATCCCTGCCATCAGCGGCCCGTTCACAATATCCAGCGGTGCCGCACCTTCCGCCCGTTTTTTCTCCAGGTCGCCGATCAGCCCGTCCCGCGTTCCTTCAATGATGTAATTTGCCAGCCTCTCATCTAATGGCAAATCCGCTGCACGGACTTTTTCTTTTTTTGTCGCCGTCCGGAAATGCTCCGCAATCGCTTGAATGTAATACTGATTGACCGCCGCGCGCTGTTCCTTGCGTTGCTTGCGCCAGTCCGCCGGAACATCCCGCAGCAACTCGGCATTCGAATGGTCCGCAGGCGCATCCTTCGGCGGATGAGAAAACAGCAGATTCTCCGCTAGTTCTCTCTCATGCGGCGGAATCGATGCGAACCGTTCGAGCCTCTCCGTATTTACAATCGCCAGGTCCAGCCCCGCCTTCGTGCAGTAATACAGAAAAACTGAATTCACCACCGCGCGCGCCCCTGCCGGCAGCCCAAACGAGACGTTCGAAATCCCCAGAATGGTCCGCACATCCGGCAAAGCCTGCTTGATCAGCCGGATTCCCTCCATCGTCTCCACTGCGCCGCCGATGTAGTTCTCATCCCCCGTGGCGCAGGGGAAAACCAGCGGATCGAAAATGATGTCCTCGGGGCCGAGTCCATATTTCTCGGTTAGCAGTTTGTACGAACGCTGCGCAATCGCCAGCTTTCGCTCTCGCGTGAATGCTTGCGCCTGCAACTTGTCTTCATCAATACAGCCGACCACCACCGCCGCCCCGAACTGATGCGCCACCGGCACCACGCGTTCGAATTTTTCTTCGCCGTCTTCCAGGTTGATGGAATTGATGATTGCCTTGCCCTGGCAATACGTCAGCGCCAGCTCAATCGCCGTTGGATCGGTCGTATCGATCATCACCGGCGCTTTCACTTTTCGAATCAGCTTCTCGTAAAACGGCGGAATATCCTTCTTCTCATCCCGCTCCGTGCTTTGCAGGCACACATCCACGATATGCGCGCCACCCCGCACTTGCCTGCGCGCAATCTCGCTGGCCTCTTCCCATTTTTCTTCCGCCACTAAATTCTTGAAGAGCCGCGAGCCGATCACGTTCGTCCGCTCCCCCACCAGCAGCGGCCGCGTGCTCTCTTCTGCTTCAATCGTTTCAATCCCGGAATACACTGCGCGGTGCGCTTCCGCAGGTCGTACCCTCGGCTTCTTTCCTTCCACCATCTGCGCAATTGCCCGAATGTGCTTTTCCGTCGTCCCGCAGCAACCGCCAATAAAGTTCAGCCAGCCATGATCGACAAATTTCTCCAACTGCGCGGCCAGCGTTGTTGGCGTTTCCAGGTACTTGCCTTCTTCATTTGGCAAACCTGCATTCGGGTAGCAAGAGACGAATTCACCCGTGAGCTGGCTCAGCGTTCGAATGTGGTCGGTCATGAACTCTGGCCCTGTCGCGCAGTTCATTCCGAAGGCCAACGGTTTAGCATGCCGCAGCGAAGCCCACATCGCTTCCACAGTCTGCCCCGCCAGCATCGCCCCCATCGGCTCGATCGTCACCGACACGATGAACGGCACATCGCTGCCAATCTCTTTCGAGAGTTTTTGGATTGCGAGAATGGCCGCTTTGATGTTTCGCGTGTCCTGGCAAGTCTCCACTAACAGCAAATCCACGCCACCCTCAACCAGTCCCTTCGCCTGCGCGAAATAAGCCTCGCGCAATTCGTCGAAGGTCACGCCTCCCGTCACGGTAATCGCTTTGGTTGTTGGACCTATCGAACCTGCCACGAACCGTGGTTTCCCGGGCGCGCTGAACTCGTCCGCCGCCCGTCGCGCCAATTCCGCCGCGCGCTTGTTCAGGAAATGCGTGTCCGCCGCTAGCCCGTACTCCGCCAGGACAATGGGTGCTCCGCCAAAACTGTTCGTTTCGACAATGTCCGCTCCGGCCTCGAAGTATTTCCGGTGAATATCCAGCACCACGTCCGGACGCGTTCGAACCAGATTCTCGTTGCACCCTTCAAGCGCAGCGCCGCCAAAGTCCTCCGCAGTCAGATTTCGCTGCTGCAGCATCGTCCCCATCGCGCCATCAAGCACCAGGATTCGCTGCTGGAGCAATTCCCGGATGGCTTTGGCCGATTCGTTCACATTACGCATTGGCTGGAAAGCGGTACTCTCTTTCTGGTTCGCCGGCACAGCGGAAGCAGGAGCAAAAACGCCTCTTTCTCTAACCTCCCATTTTACGCAGGTTTACGCCGGATTCGAACGCCCTTGCACCGAACTAGTGCTTTTTTCGCGCGAACGGCGCTTAGGCGGCCCCGAAAGCGCAATTTCCGGATGCTATACTGCGCTTTGACGCCGGAATCGAACCTCTCATGAGCCAACGCCTGAAAATCCTGAATATCGTCGGCGCCCGCCCCAATCTCCCGAAAATCGCGCCGCTCATGCGCGAGATGCAGCTCCACCCGGAGATCGATCCCATCCTCGTCCATACCGGCCAGCACTACGACGAAAAACTCTCCGACATTTTCTTTCGGCAGATGGGCATTCCCGCTCCGCACGTAAATCTCGAAGTCGGCTCCGGCTCGCACGCATCGCAAACCGCTGAAATCTTGAAGCGTATCGAGCCTGTTCTCCTCGAGCGCAAGCCCGACCTTGTCCTCGTCGTCGGGGACGTCAATTCCACCATTGCCGTCTCACTCGCCGCCGTAAAACTAGGCATTCGGGTCGCCCACGTCGAAGCCGGTCTGCGCAGCTTCGACCGCACCATGCCCGAAGAGATCAATCGCATCCTCACCGATGCCCTGGCCGACTATCTTTTCGTTACAGAAGAAGATGCCATCGGCCACCTCCTCAAAGAAGGCCGCCCGCGCGAAGCCATCCATTTCGTCGGCAACGTGATGATCGATTCACTTCGTCATTTCCTGCCCGTTGCTCAAGAGTCCGCCATCGGAGATGAGCTCGGACTCAAGAATGGAGCAGGGTGGCGCCCGTTCGGCGTCCTGACCCTTCACCGCCCTTCAAACGTCGACTCCACGGAGAAGCTGAGCCAGCTTCTTGGCGCCATCGACGCCGTCGCCGCAGAAATGCCCGTAATCTTCCCTGTACATCCCCGCACCCAGCAGATTCTTACCCGCGGGGGCATTACGCATCATCCGCAACTACGCCTCATCGCGCCCGTCGGCTATCTCGATTTTCTTTGCCTGCTCAGCAAAGCATCGCTCGTGCTCACCGATTCCGGCGGCATCCAGGAAGAAACCACCGCTCTCGGAGTTCCTTGCCTAACGTTGAGAGAGAACACCGAGCGTCCCATCACTATTTCCGAAGGCACAAATCTCCTCGTTGGCACCGATCCCGCCAAAATCGTCGCTGCCGCGCATGCCACTTTGGCAGGCAAAGGCAAAGCCGGCCGGATTCCCCCTCTTTGGGACGGCCACGCCGCCCAGCGGATTGTCGAGATTCTCTTGAGGCAGGTACCCCGGGGAAAAGCGTCGTAGGCGTCAGTAACAATTCGAGAACAGCCTTGCCAAAGGCACTTGCCCCTTTGGCCAGTTTTCACTACGCTGGCAAACAGTGACTACGAAACGGGCATCCTCCAAATTGACGGTTTGCATCCTCTCGCCGCACCCACTGGTGCTGAGCGAGTTTGAGCGCATTCTCGCGAAGGCGGCGTTCAAAGTCGTCGCCAAGCAGCTGGAATCCACGCTTGCGCCGGACTTGCGTAATCTCGAGCCGCCCAAGGCGCAGGTTTACGTGATTGACGCGCATGCCGCGAAGCCCGCCACCGGGGCGCTCCTCGCCAATATTCTTGAACGCCATCCCGAAGCCCGTCTGATCGTGGTCGGCGAACAGCACAACGAAGCCAACAGTTTTTCGCTCCTGCGCCTTGGTGTGAAGGGCCTTCTCACCTACGTCGAAGCTCGCGATCAGCTGATCCGCGCTCTTCCCTTGGTTGCTAGTGGCGGCTTCTGGGTTCCGCGCCAGCTCCTCTCCGGTTTCGTGGATTCCATCCTGACCGGGCAGGGGCGCCGCCTGAAAACGGATTCCGTCACTAATCTCAGCCGCCGCGAGCAGGAAGTTCTCGATTCGCTTCTCGAAAATCTCTCCAACAAGGAAATCGCCAGCAAGCTCAACATCGCGGAACGCACTGTGAAGTTTCACGTTTCGAATCTTCTCAACAAGTTTGGCGTGCGCCGCCGCGCCGATCTCATTCTCCTCACCTTCCAGCGCCGCTTGTCCCAGGTCTAACTCCCGTTTAGCCTTTGTTGATTTTGCAGACTTGGTGTCCAATACAAGGGTGCGGATCTTGTCGTTGCATTGTGCAGTTTTGAGCGCCATGAAATCCTAGGCTAGGTCCCGCGCGAGGAGAATCCACCGTTGAATATTCTCGTTACCGGAGCAGCAGGCTACATTGGCAGCGTTTGTTCCGAAGTCTTACTCGCGCGTGGCATGCGCGTCATCGCCCTGGACAGTTTGCTGGAAGGCCACCGTGCCGCTGTCCCACCAAACGCAACATTTTGCCAGGTCGACTTGGGCGATCGCCCGCAACTAGAAGCGGTTTTCTCGCAAAACAAAATTGACGCCGTGATGCACTTTGCAGCCGAAGCCCTCGTCGCCAAATCCGTCAGCGAACCCAGCATCTTTTATGCTACCAACGTGGCCTGCGGCGTGAATCTGCTCGACACCATGACTCGTCACGGCGTAAGAAAATTCATCTTTTCTTCCACCGCGGCCACCTATGGCGAACCCGAAATCGTTCCGATCCCTGAAGACCATCGCAAGGCACCCATCAATCCCTATGGTAAGTCCAAACTCGTGTTCGAACAAATCCTCGCCGATTATCGCGCTTACACCGATTTGCAATATGTCACTCTCCGATACTTCAACGCCGCCGGCGCTTCAATAGAGCGCGGCGAAGATCATCGCGTCGAAACTCACCTCATCCCGCGCGTCCTGCACGCCGCCGCTGGCAATCTCCCGTATGTAGATGTTTTCGGCACCGACTACCCCACGCCCGACGGAACCTGCGTCCGCGACTACATACACGTCCTCGATATCGCTGATTCGCATGTCCGCGCTCTCGAGGAAATCGACCGTGTCACTGGCGAAGCGTTCAACGTTGGCAACAGCCGTGGATTCTCCATCCTCGAAGTCGTTGCCGCGGCCGAGCGCATTACCGGCCGCAAAATCCCCAGCAAACTCGGTCCTCGACGTCCCGGCGATCCTGCCGTTCTGGTGGCCAGTAAGGAAAAACTCAAGAAATCTCTCGGCTGGGAGGCCGCGCATTCCTCCCTCGAGGAAATCATCCAGTCCGCTTGGGCGTGGAAGCAGGCACACCCCCGCGGCTACGCCGGTAACGCCACCGCCCACGTTTAGTCGCTGAATTTATACCGGATGATGCACCACAACGCCTGCACGCCGTCTTTCCAGGTAATTTTCTTTCCCTCTTCGTACGTGCGGCCCGCATAACTGATCGGCACTTCGTAGATGCGCCATTTGTGCTTTGCGATCTTCGCCGTAATTTCCGGTTCGAATCCGAACCGGTTGGACTTGATCTCGATTCCCGTCAGCACTTCTTTGCGAAACACCTTGTAGCACGTCTCCATGTCCGTCAGCTTCAGGTTCGTGAAGATGTCCGAAAGCAGCGTCAACATGCGGTTCGCTACGTAATGCCAGAAGTAGTGCACCCGCTGCGGCCCGCTCAGGAATCGCGAGCCATACACCACGTCCGCGCGCCCGTCGATCAGCGGCTCGAGCAACACCCCGTAATCGCGGGGGTCGTACTCCAGGTCCGCGTCCTGCACCAGCACAATCTCACCCGTGGCTTGCGCAAATCCGCGCCGCAGCGCCGCGCCCTTCCCCTGGTTCGGCGCTTGAAAGAAAAATCGCAAATCGCGCAGCCCGATCGAATCGCTCCCGTCCTGCGCAGGAGCTGTGGCCTCGCCATTCGCTTGCCGCGCCGCCATGTTCTCCAGAATCTGCCGCGTCCCGTCCGTAGAGCAATCATCCACGATGATCACTTCCTTGCGAATTTCCGTGTCCAGCACGCGCCGCAGGATTTCGTCAATCGTCCCTTTTTCGTTGTACACCGGTATGACGATCGAAACTTTCGGATTGTCCAGCGCGAGTGGATTGTGTCGTTGGCGGGTCATGAAGGTTTAAAGATTGTAGCGGCGCACCCTCCGGCGAGTAAAGCCAACTCCTTCTAGCCGATGAATTTCAGTTACCCGTGCTTTCCAGCTGTGCCTCAAACCCGCTATCCTATTCAGCGCCGCTGCAAACGGGTTGCAGCGTTGCGCGAGTCCGCCCAAATTACAGCGTGGAATTTCCTCTTCGCTGTGATCTCTGCGTACCCCGCGAACTCCGTGTAAAATATTTCCTGTTCGGATGCCCTGGTTCCAGATGACGACTTTCTTCATCCAACAATTCGGTTGCCGCGCCACGCAAGCCGACGGCGCCGCCATCGAGCGCCAGTTGCTCGACCGCGGCTGCACTACGGCCTCCGAAGCCGCCCTTGCCGACATCCTGGTTCTCAACACCTGCACCGTGACCGCCTCCGCTGACTCCCAGGCCCGCGACGCCATTCGAAAGCTTCACGCCGCCAACCCCGCCGCACGCTTCATCGTCACCGGCTGCTACGCCCAGCGCGCTCCCGAAGAAATCGCCGCCCTCCCTGGTGTTTCCTGGGTAGTCGGCAATTCCCACAAGCCGCAAATTCCTGATCTAGTCGATTCGTTCTCGTCCGCCGCGACCGACGAATCCACAACCGATTTTCTCCCTATAGCCGCATTGCGTTCTCACTCGGCCGTTCCGTTCCGCTCCTTTGTAGGGACGCAGCATGCTGCGCCCTTGCTCGGCAACATCCTCACCGGCAATATCTTCGCCCGGACCGAATTTCTTACCGCTCCCGTCCTGGGCGGGGAAGGGAACCACACTCGCCCCACCCTGAAGATCCAGGATGGCTGCGATTCTCGCTGCTCCTACTGCGTCATCCCCTTCGTCCGCGGAAAAAGCCGCAGCCTCCCGCCCGAGACCGTTCTTCAAGAAATCCGGAGCCTCAGCAATTCCGGCTTCCGCGAAATCGTCCTCAGCGGCATCAACCTCGGCACCTACGGCCGCGATCTTTCCCTTCGCGTCGAATTCGAATCCCTCCTTCGCCGCATTCTCGGTGAAACCTCCGTCGAGCGTCTCCGTATCAGCTCTATCGAACCGCTAGACGTCACGCAGGACCTCATCGACCTCTTCGCTTCCACCGATCTCATCGCCCAGCACTTCCACATGCCCCTGCAGTCCGCCTCGAACCGCATCCTCGCCGCCATGCACCGCTGGTATCGCGCCGAGCACTACGCTCGCCGCGTCGAGCTCATCCGCGAACGCCTTCCGCATGCCGCCATCGGCGCCGACGTCATCACCGGCTTCCCCGGCGAAACCGAAGAAGATCACGCCACTACAATAAATTTTATCGCATCGCTGCCGTTCACCTATCTGCATGTCTTCTCGTTCTCAAAACGCCCCGGCACCAAGGCCGCAGCTCTCGCCAACGAAGTCCCCGGCCACATCATCAAGCGCCGCGCCCGCGAACTCCGCGCCCTCGCCGAAAAAAAAGCCGCCGCCTTCCGCCAATCCCAAATCGGCCGCACCCTTCGCGTCCTCACCCTCCGGCCCGACGACGCTATCGAATCGCACTCCACGCCCGCCCTCTCCACCAACTATCTAAAAGTTCGGCTGGAAGAAAGCCATTCAGCCAATCTCTGGTTCGATGTTTTGATTTCTGGTGAATCCGGAACTGCTTTGGTGGGCGAGCCTGTTCTTTCCTGTTCAGCATCTCTGCGTTGAGTTTGTTTTTCTTCTCTTCTACGTTTGCTCTGCGTCCTCTGTGGTTTCCGTGCCAAATCTCTTCGCCTTTGCTTTCAACTCTCGAAAATTACCTGCGCCAGCGCCTGACTCTCCGTATGCGTAATGCTCAGCGAAATATTCTTCACTCCCAGCTGCGCCGCAATCTTCCCCGCCTCACCAGCCAGCGCCAGCGTCGGACGCCCACTCGCCTCCCGCACCACTTCCAGATCCACCCAGCGCACCCCGCGCCGCCATCCCGTCCCTAGCGCCTTCATCGCCGCTTCCTTCGCCGCAAACCGCCCCGCATACCGCTCATACTTATTCTTGAATTGCTCGCAATACGCCCTCTCCCTCTCCGTATAAATCCGCCTCAAAAACACTTCCCCATGCCGCTCAATCGCCCTCCGAACACGCTCCACCTCCGCAATGTCCACTCCCATCCCAACAATCAATTCAGCGCCCCCATTTGGAGTGCGGCAGCTCGCTGCCGCTTTTCCGTCAGCCGCAATCGCAACGATCATCCGCCAATTCGAATGTCATGCCACACTTTTGAACTTCCGTATTCCTCTTGGCATTATACTTATAAGATTGTGCCTCCCACGAAAACACTGAACGCAAAACACAGCGACCGCAAGCAACGCGCTCAAGTCACTTCGACCTCCAGCTGGACCGAGCGCAAGGTGGGTGGCGTTCGCATCCTCCAAGTCCCCGCCCTAACCAAACTCCCCTGGCTCCTCCACGGCTTCAGCACCAAACCCGGTGGAGTCTCCGATCTTAACGGCGAAAAAGTCCTCAACCTCGGCTTCACCGACTGGGACTCCCGCGAAAACGTCCTCGAAAACCGCCGACGCTTTCAATCCGCTCTTGACGCGACCGACCTGACACTCATCTCGCTCAAACAAATCCACTCCGACGTAATCCATGTCTTCAACACCGCCCCCAACGAGCCCTGCAAAGGCGACGCCTCCATCACCAACCGCCCCGGCCTCCTCCTCGGCGTCCAAACCGCCGACTGCGTCCCCATCCTCCTCGTTGACCCTAGAAAACGTGCGATAGCCGCTATCCACGCCGGTTGGCGCGGCACCCTGGCCCGAATCGCCATCAAAGCCATCGGCCAAATGCAGATGCACTTCGGCACCAACGCCGCCGACCTCCTCGCCGCCATCGGCCCATCCATCGGCGGCTGCTGCTATGAAGTCGGGACCGAAGTTGCCACTCAATTCCTTTCCCAATTCGCCGACGCCCCCGACTGGTTCGACGAATTCCGCACCGGCGACGAACCCAATCCGGTCCAATGGCTCAACATGATGCCCCCCGGCCACCAGCCCCCACCCAAAAACGTCCACCTCGACCTCAAAAAGGCCAATCGCGCCCAACTCCTGACCCTCGGCCTCCGTCCCCAAAACATCTTCGTAAGCGACCTCTGTACTGCCTGTTGCCCCGACCTTCTCTTCAGCTACCGAAAACAAGGCCCCCGCTCCGCGCGCCTCCTCTCCGTCGTCGGCATCAGCCCGCGAATGTCTTCACGACCCTGAATTCCGCAACGGGTCGGCCCGACACTTCCGCGTCGTAGGAAAATACTTCCTCAATTACTCTTGTCCCTCGGCCGCCAAACCAATTGTATGGAAATCCGGCTGACCAGGAGCGGCGCAGTCACCGGCAAGCCCGAAGAATTACCTGTTGTTTTCCCAATGGAAGTATGGCATCTTTCCTGTTGGAAACCAAAATGGCGGTGCTATGAAGCAAAAAGCGGATGTCCTGCAAGGCACGTTGGCGTTGATGGTCCTCAAGACTCTCGATGTTTTGGGCCCGCTGCATGGCTATGGAATCGCGCGGCGCATCGAGCAGATCAGCGGGGATCTGCTGGCCGTGAATCAGGGCACTCTGTATCCCGTGCTGTTGAAACTGGAGCAGGAAGGCGCGATCGCGTCCGCGTGGGGCGCCTCGGAGAATAATCGCAGGGCGCGCTTCTATCGGCTAACACGGGATGGACGCAAGCAGTTGCAGGCCGAAACCAAGGACTGGGAACAAACGGCGGCCATCATCGCCCGGTTCTTCGAAGCCAAAGCGGAGAACTTGTCATGAAATCTCTGAGGCGTTTTCTCACACGTCTGTTCAACACGGCGACGATGCGAGCCCAGGAAGAACGATTGCGCGAAGAGATTGCCGAACATATCGCTCTGCAGACCGCCGAAAATCTTCGGGCCGGCTTGTCTTCGGTTGAGGCGCGACGCCAGGCGATGCTGAAGTTTGGAGGCGTGGAAGCGATGAAACAAGACTTCCGGGCCGAGCGAAGCCTGCTGTTCATCGAAAATCTGCTGGGGGATTTGCGGAATGCAGGGCGCTCGATCTCCCGAATGCCAGGGCTAGCTGCGGTGATCATCCTTTCGCTGGCCATCGGGATTGGGGTGAATACAACGATTTTTTCATGGATTCAAATGATCCTGTTCCAACCGATGCCCGCCGTGCATGGGGCAGCGAACTTTCTGATGGTCGAGCCACGCTCGGAGACGGGCGGGTATCCTGGCGCTTCCTGGCTGGAATACCGCGACTTGCAGACGCAAGTGCCGGCACTGCGCGACATCGTGGCATCTCAGATGGTGCCTTTCAACGTGGGCCGGCCCGGCCAGACCGAGCGGACGCACGGGCAACTCGTCTCCGGCAATTACTTTTCTGCTCTGGGACTGAAGCCCGTGGTCGGCCGATTTATCCGGCCCGAGGAGGCGGAGCGTCCCGGAACTGAGCCTGTCATTGTCATTTCGTATGATTACTGGCAAACACGGTTTCGCGGCGCGCCAGAGGCTGTGGGACAAAAACTTCGCGTTAACGATCGCGACCTGATCGTCATTGGCGTGGCACCCAGGGAATTCCAGGGAACAATGGTCCCGTTAAAGTTCGAACTGTGGGCCCCGGCCACCATGGCGCCTGCGTTGCTCGGCGGAACACGCGACATCGAAGATCGCGGCTCGCGCGCTTTTTCGTTAATCGGAATGTTAAAGCCTGGCGCGACACCCCAGGAAGCACAAGCCGAGTTCAGCACCGCGATGGCTCAGCTTGCACGCGACTATCCTGACGCCAGCGCCGGAATTGGCGGCGAAATTCTTCCCTTCTGGAGCACTCCGCGCGGTCCGCAGCGTTTGCTGATCAGCGGTCTAGTCATCCTGCAAGGCGTTATGCTGCTTCTGCTGTTGGCGGTCTGCGGCAACACCGCAAACCTCATGCTCGCCCGCGGAAGCACCCGCCAGCGCGAGATGGCCGTGCGCGTAGCCCTCGGCGCGGGGCGCTGGCGCATCGTCAGCCTGGTGCTCTCGGAAAATATGCTCCTCGCTCTCCTGGGAGCAGGTCTCGGGGCAGCCTTCGCCGTTTGGGGCACCACGGCACTGCGCATCGCCCCAATGATTGGTGCATTTCCGATCCTGTTTCCGACAAGAGTGGATGCATTTACCCTCGTCTTCGCGATATTGCTCGGCACTGCCTGCGGTCTGATTTTCAGCGCGGCGCCGGCAGTCCATCTGGCGCGGCTCGATCCGCAGGACGGGCTTCGCTCCAGTTCCAACACTCCGCCCCGCAGCCGTGCGCGCAAAGTCCTGATGGGGGTGGAAGTCGGACTTGCGATGGTTGTCCTGATCGCCGCGGCGCTCTTCTTGCAAAGTTTTCGCTTGGCAAGTCAATCGGATCCCAGATTCCGCCCCGACGGCGTTTTGCTGGCCGCCTACGACTTAAGCGGACGGAATCCCGACGAGGCCTCCGACCGCGAATTTGCCGCGCGACTCCTGGAACGGCTGCGATCTTTGCCGGACGTCGAAGCCGCCGCCATCGCCACAAATGTTCCGGTGGACTTGCATGGAATTCCGCACCGGTCCTTCACGCTACAAGGCCGCGTGCGCACGGAACCCGGGCAGGATCGAGCTATTTCCAACACCGTCACGCCGGGATACTTCAAGGTCATGGCCATCCCGCTCCTCGAGGGAAACGACTTTGCTGAAATGAGGGATAAGGCGGCGCCCGCGCAGGCCATCGTCAACGAGGAGTTTGTGCGCCGCTACCTCGATGGCGCCGATGCCATCGGCCACCGTATCCAGACGCGCACGCAAAGCTTCGCGATCATCGCCGTGGCGCGCAATTCGGCCTACGACGCGCTCGGGGAGCCCGCGCAGCCGGCGATTTATTTCTCCTACCGCGATCGTCCACAGGACCAGGGAGAGATTCACCTGCGGACACGCAGCGGCAATGAAACCGCGCTCACCTCCGAAGCGCGTGCCGTTCTGCGCGATCTCGATCCCATGCTCCCTCTTTACGACGTGCGAACCTTCTCCCAGCACATCGAACGAAACCTCTATCTTCGCCGCATTCCCGCACGCATGTTCGCCGTGCTCGGGCCGCTCCTCCTCGGCCTCGCGGCCATCGGAATCTACGCCGTGGTTTCCTACGCCGTGGCCAGGAGAACGAGAGAGATTGGCGTGCGGCTGGCGTTCGGGGCCACCAGCGGGCGAGTCGTCCTGCAAATTATTTGCGAGAACTTGGGTGGAATCACTTGGGGCGCGGCCATTGGATGGGTACTTGCGCTCGTGATTTCCCTTCGCCTAATTGCGAAGGGCGCGGTCAACTTTCCGGTTTTTATCGGAGTCCCGGCGATTCTGCTGTGTGTCGCCGCGCTGGCCTGCTGGATTCCGGCAAGGCGAGCTAGCCGCATTGATCCGATGGCAGCGCTCAGGCACGAGTAAAAGCAGCCATGCCTGCCCTTTCTTTCATACACTGAAGAATTGCAAATTCCTTGATTTCTCTGTTTTGAAATTCATCCAAATTGGTGGGGGCGGTGTACCCGCATCTCCTAAATTCCGCCCAGTTCAGAGATTCCTGTCCCTTTCATGGCGTTTGAACGGTGCTCCAAGGTCGAGAATCGTCACGCAATCTTGCGATGTCCTTGGTCGGCGCACTCCCGAAGAAGCGGCTAAATTTTTTGGCTTCGTTCGATTCGAGGTTTAGTCTGGGTAGGCCGCTTAGCGGCCTACCATTTTCTGCAGGTGCTCCGGGTACCGCGCACCCTCAACTTTGATCTTCGAAGCCGCACTACCGATCTCGCGCAAATCGTCTGCTGTGAGTCTGATGTTTACTGCCCCAAGGTTCTCCTCCAGCCGCGATACCTTGGTCGTGCCCGGAATCGGAACGACCCATGGCTTCTGCGCCAGCAGCCATGCCAGCGCAATCTGCGCTGGGGTCGCCTTCTTTTGTTGCGCGATCTCACCAAGCAGATCAACCACGGCTTGATTTGCTTTCCGAGCCTCCGGCGTAAAGCGCGGAACGATGTTGCGGAAATCGGTGCTATCGAACTTCGTTTCTTCGGTGATTTTGCCGGTGAGGAAGCCCTTGCCCAGAGGGCTAAATGGAACGAACCCGATCCCGAGTTCCTGGAGGGTCGGTATCACTTCCGCTTCAGGTTCTCTAAACCAAAGCGAGTATTCGCTCTGGAGTGCCGTGACCGGCTGAACGGCGTGCGCGCGGCGGATCGTCTGCACTCCCGCTTCGGAAAGTCCGAAGTGCTTCACTTTGCCCTGCTGAATCAGCTCTTTCACCGCGCCAGCAACCTCTTCGATCGGCACGTTGGGGTCAACGCGGTGCTGATAAAACAAATCGATGACATCGGTATTGAGGCGCTTGAGCGAGCCCTCGGCAACCTCCTTGATGTGTTCTGGCCGGCTGTCCAGCCCGGCCTGTTTGCCGGTGTTCGGATCAAGTTTGAATCCGAACTTAGTGGCTATTGCCACCTGCTTGCGGAATGGAGAGAGCGCTTCGCCCACGAGCTCTTCGTTTGTGAACGGGCCGTACACTTCAGCGGTGTCGAAGAAAGTGACGCCGCGTTCCACGGCTGCCCGGATGACTGAGATCATCTCCTGCTTGTCTCCGGCCGGACCGTAGCCAAAGCTCATGCCCATGCAGCCCAGCCCGAGAGCCGAAACTTCCAAGTTGCTTTTTCCAAGTTTGCGTTTCTGCATTGTTTCTCCTCCAGTGATGTTGAACGGTGAAGATCGAATCGTTTCGCGTGAGCTCTCAGCGACAATTTAAGAATGCCAGCATCAACGATAAGTAGTGTAGTCTGCTTTCCCTTCGGTCGCTTGCCTGTTCGGGCAGAGTATTTGCGCGATCGTCCGAGACTCCATTGGATTGTCAGAAAACGAATGATTGGGCGGGTAACACAAACGCGAAGGATAGCTATAGCGCCGCTCATGCGCCCCCGTCTGGTAGTCCTTCAAGCCCCTCCGGAACTTCCCCAATCCACTCAGTTACTTCCTCGCCAACCACCCGCGCTTGTAAGTCCTTCAGCGGCAACACTTATAGATTTTTCCGCAAGTGTTGCAAACAAAAGACTTATGCCAAAAGGTAACCCCTTTAGATGCAACACTTACGAAAAGCAAGGGGAGGCCTACCCCACGCGCAACTCCGCCTCCTGGCTCACCTCGTTTCCGTCTCCTCGTTTCAATGCCCGGAAAACGATAGTGGACAGGATCGTCATTCCCCCCAGCACAAAGAATGCGCGGTGAATCCCGTGAATGAACTGCAATGGATCGGAGCGATAGCGGTCCGGAAGAAAGAACGCCGTGACCAGCGACGCCGATGCCACCCCAAAACTGATGGACATCTGCTGCGCCGTGCTCGCGATCGAGCTGGCGCTACTCGCCTGTTCCTCTGTGACGTCGGCGTATACCAGCGTGTTCATGCTTGTATACTGCAGCGAAGTGAAGAACCCGTAGCAAAACACTTCCCCGACCACCAGCCATACCGGCGTGCTTTTCCCGATCGTCGCGAAGAGCAGGATCTGAAGGCCGATCAGCAGCGTGTTGGAAACCAGCACAGTGCGGTAACCAAAGCGCGCCAGGATTCTCGGCATTGTCAGCTTCAAGCTCATGGCTGCGATCGCTTGCGGCATCATCATCAGCCCGGATTGAATCGGAGTGAAACCGAGCCCCACCTGATACAACAGTGGAAAAAGAAACGGGATGCCGCCGATGCCCAGGCGAGTCAGGAAACTGCCCGCCACCGCCGCGCGAAACGTGCGAATCCGAAACAGCGCGAGCTGCAGCATCGGATATGCCGTCCTTGTTGCGTGGAATCCGTAGCTCGCCAGGAGAACGATGGAAACCGCAAGAAGCCCGAGAATTTCGCTCCCGCTGAGCGTGTGTTCGCCAAATACTTCCAGCACGTAGGAGAGCAGCGCGACGCCCGATCCGAAAAGAATCAGTCCTGCCACATCGAGGGGATTGGCGCGCTCTTCACGGTAATCCGGCAAATGCCGGTAGACCAGGTACAAACCCGCCAGCCCAATCGGGATATTCACGAAGAAAATGAATCTCCAGTGAAGGTATGCGACGATCAGTCCGCCGGCGATCGGTCCCAGCATGGGTCCAATCAAACCCGGGATAGCTACGAAGCTCATCGCGCGAACCAGTTCGGATTTCGCGAATGTCCGCACCATGGTGAGCCGCCCAACGGGCACCATCATGGCCCCGCCGCAGCCCTGCAGGATGCGGCACGCGACCAGCGCATGAATATTGCTCGAGATTCCGCAAAGAAAGGACCCCAGCGTGAAGATGCCGATTGCCGACGCGAACACTCGCCGTGTTCCGAAGCGGTCCGCCATCCATCCGCTGATCGGAATGAAAACTGCCAGGCTTAGCGTGTAGCTGGCAAGCACCGACTTCATGCTCAGCGGCGCAACGTGGAGCGCCGCCGCAATCGTCGGCACCCCGGTATTCAGAATCGTGGTGTCCAGCGACTCCATAAAAAACGCCACCGCGATCAGCCACGGCAGCAATCGCCTGCTGGAATCGGCCATCCCCGGTTGCAAGGAGAAAACTTCGATCGGACTCGTTGGGCTTACATTCGGTGGGTTCGGCTGCATCAATCTCCGACTCGCCTCAGCGGTCTTTCGATTTGTTCAGTGGGGACTCGCAACGGATAACGGAGAACCGTCAATCTGCAGCAGCGCCAGTTGTCCGCAAGCCGCCATCACATCGCGCCCGCGCGAATAGCGCACAAACGCCGGCACGCCGCGATCCACGAGGATTCGCCGGAACTCTTCAATTCGCTCGGGGGGCGATTGGCGGTAGGGAAGTTCTCCCGGATTCCACGGAATCAAATTTACCTTCACGCTTTTCAACGGCGCAAGCAGCCGCACCACGCGCCGCGCATCTTCCGCCGCATCATTCAATCTGCCGAGCATCACGTACTCAAATGTCAGATGCTCCCACGTCCGCAACGGATAATTCCTGCAAGCTTCCATCAACACCGGGAGCGGATACTTCTTGTTGATCGGCATCAACGCGTCGCGCTGCTCGTCATTCGAGGCGTTGAGAGAAATCGCCAGCTTCGGCCGCACTGTTTCCAGCGCGAGCCGCTCGACACCCGGCACGATTCCGCTCGTCGAAAGCGTTACGTGCTTCGGCGAAATCCCAATCCCTCCGGGATCAAGAATGATGCGCACCGCCGCCATCACCGCCTCAAAATTCAGCAGCGGCTCCCCCTGCCCCATCAGCACAATATTTGTCTGCGGCGCGAGCTGCGCTTTGTGCTCCTCAAGCGGCAACAGCACCTGCGCCAGAATTTCTCCCGCCGTCAAATTTCGGATCAACCCGAGCTGTGCCGTCAAACAAAAATGGCAATCCACTGCGCAACCCGCCTGCGTCGAAATACAAATCGTCTGCCGCCCCTCACTCGGCATAAACACCGCTTCCACCGACGCCGGCCTTGTAATCTGCTCTTCACTCGATTTCAGTGCGTACAAATACCGCACCGACCCATCCGTCGATTCAAATCTTTGTTTCACCTCCGGCAGGGTAATCCGCGCCTCGCTCGCCAGCCGTGCGCGCAGCGCCGCGGGAAGGTTCGTAATCTGCGCAACATCGAATTTTCGCTCGGAGTACAGCGCGTGATAAATCTGCGCTCCGCGAAACGCGGGCTCCCCCAGTTCCGCGCAAAATTCGCGCAACTCTTCTTTCGATTTTCCGAGCAATTCCATCTTTTCGTCTCTGCCGCCGATCCTCGATTCGCACCTTCACGATGCGTAATCTAAAGATTACCTCTTTTCCTCACCTCGTTTCCCCCTTACCTCATTACTTCGCCTTTGATTCACGCTATAATTCTTCGGCAACCCCGCTTTTTCAGGGACGTCTTCCGGAGGCGCCACATGTCATCACACGTCGCAATCGAGCAGCTCACCATCACCGATTGGGTCACGGGCCTCGCCGCCATTCCCGAGCGCGATTTCACCCTCCAGGGTGTCCAGGACTACATCGTTCGCCACGCGGTTCGCCCGGAGACGATTGAAAAGTACTGTTTTTTTTCCCAGGGCAATTACACCCGCAATCTGATTTTCAAGAATGAGATCTTCGAATGCATGACTGTCTGCTGGGAAATTGGGCAGCACAGCCGCATCCACAATCACCGCGATCAGAACTGCTGGATGTCGGCGCCCATCGGCCGGCTTCGCGTCCAGAACTACCGCGTCGCCGATCAGGACTCTTCACACGGCACCTGCAGAATTATCCCCACCGACTGCTACGATCTCGACGCCACCCACCCGGCTTACGTGAATCCCATCGAACCCGTCCACGAAGTTCAGAATCTCGCCGAATTCAAGCAGCGTGCCGTCACGATTCACGTGTACTCGAAGCCTTTCGATAGCTGCGAAGTGTATCTTCGCGATCAAGGAACTTACTCTGACGTTCCACTCTTTTACACCAGCGAATACGGCAAGCTCAACACAGCCGAAAAGCTTTTGTAGGTGCCGGGCTTTAGTCCGGTTCTTGTCGTACGGCGTCACGCGCTTTGAACTCCGGTAATTGGTTGCTTCCCTTTATCCTTTCTCCCCAGCCTGTGTCACAATCTCTATATGGCAACGGAAACGCGCGACATCCAAAAGCACGTTTTGCCCAACGGACTGGTGGTCATCACCGAGACCATGTCCCACGTCCGCTCCGTTTCCGTGGGCGTGTGGGTCCGCAACGGCTCGCGCCGCGAAGTCCCCGAAGAAAACGGCCTCGCGCACTTTATCGAGCACATGGTTTTCAAGGGCACGGAGCGCCGCTCCGCCGAAGCCATCGCGCGCGAAATGGATTCCGTCGGCGGGATGCTGGACGCGTTCACTTCGAAAGAGCAAATCTGTTTCAACGCCAAGATTCTCGATGAGCATTTGCCCATCGCTTTTGACGTCATCGCCGACCTTGTCCTCAGGCCAAAATTCGATTCCGATGACGTTAAAAAAGAGCGTCAGGTCGTCCTCGAAGAAATCAAGATGGACATGGACAATCCTGAATATCTCCTTCATGACATTTTCACGCGAGGATTCTGGCCGGAGCATCCGCTCGGCCGTCCAATCCTCGGCACTCCGGAAACGGTAAAAAATTTCAATCGCGACGGGCTTCGCACACGCTTCGGTGACTGGTTCGCTCCGGATCATCTGGTGGTCACCGCCGCGGGCAACGTTGCGCACGAACAAGTAATGGATTTAGTCCAGCGGGAATTCGGCCACCTGAAACCCGCCGGTTTCGCGGACAGGGAAGTCGCTCCGCAAACGTGTGCTCCGATTCATCTCGAACCCAAGCGCGACCTTGAACAGGTTCATCTCTGCATCGGCGTTCCTTCTGTTCCGCTGGGACACGAGCACCGCTTCGGCATCGCCGTGCTCAACAATCTTCTCGGTGGCGGTATGTCCTCGCGTCTTTTCCAGAACATTCGCGAGAAGCAAGGCCTTGCTTATGCGGTATTCAGCGAACTGACGCCGTATTCCGACGCCGGCATGATGACTGTTTACGCCGGCACCGCCAAAGACACCATCGGCCAGGTGATCGATCTTACCATCCAGGAATTTCGGTCATTGAAGGAATCTCTGGTAACGGAAGAAGAGTTGCGCCGCTCGAAAAATCACCTAAAGGGTTCGCTGATGCTTTCGCTAGAATCCACCAGCTCGCGCATGTCCAATCTCGCGCGCCAGGAGCTGTACTTCGGCCGCTTCTATTCGCTCGATGAAATCCTTGCCGGCATTGAAGCCGTCCGTCGCGAAGAACTCCAGTCCCTCGCCCGCCAATATTTTCAGCCCGGCCAAATCGCCGTCACCGTTCTCGGCCCCCTGAATGGCTTCACCCTCGACCGCTCGCGTCTGGCTTGTTAACATTACTGTCTTTCTCGCTTGTTACTGGGAATCCACAGTCCCATTTTAGAGGCCGATCATGAGTGAGGCTCAAAAGACGCGAATCGGCGCACATCGGGAACACGTACTCAAACCGGATGAGAGGAAACTTCTTGATGACGTAGAGAAATATGGCTGCCACATTATCCACGTTCGCGAGGAAGGCGGTCTGCCCGGTTGGTCATACACTGTTGGTTTGTACGAGATATTCCGCCAACCAGAAATCATCATAGTCGGATTAAAAGACGACACCGCTCAGTTTGTGCTCAACGAAATCGCGGATCGGCTCAAAACAGGACTTCAGATCCAAGAGGTCTTGCGTCAGAGAGAGCTGCTTGGGAAGGTCGAATGCGAACTTAGAAGGGTTGAGGAGCGCCCCGAACTTCGTGCAGTCGTTGAATATGCAACCTGGTTCTACGGATCTGACCTGTTCCCGGTCTTTCAGTGTATATATCCCGACCTCGAGAATAGATTCCCATGGGAAGACTCCTTTGACGAGAGCTGGCGCAACCGGCAGGCTTTGTTGTTTTCAACGACATCGATCACCACTTTAGAAAGGGACTTTTGGGCATCTCACGACCCTGAGAGCAGCCTCTACGATTGGAAGTTTTCAGGCCTACCACATACTGGTGTGTACACCACGAAAAGGATCATGGGCGGAGATGAGCCTATTCTCTATGTGTACCACGACCAGGATGATGGTGCCTGGCAATTCCACGGGCCCAGCGAATCGAAGGCTGAATCCGCTGCGCTAGTTTGCTTTCATCACATCGTGGACAAAGATCCCTCGATAATGGAATTAATCGATTTGCCCCCTGGTTGGAGCGCGGTGAGGGAGAATGTCGGGTGTGCCTGGAGCAGGGAACTTACTCCTGTCGATTCCGAGCAAGAATAGTCCGGGGATATTTCGTTCCGACCATCGAAATCCCTCCTTGCCATTTCCATGGTGCGCGAACAGCTAAGCCGGGCTAGTGTTGCACGGCGCGGTTGGCGTTGACGGCGGCGCCGATGATTCCCATTTCGTCGGAGGTGGGGATGAGTTCGAAGCGGCTGCCTTGCAGCGGACTCATCTTGACCATTTCGTGCAGCAACCTGTCCAGCAAGGCGAGATCGATGAACTTCACGTCCGGCCCGGTGATGAAAAATGTTCCCGGGCCTTCCATGTGGATGTTGGTGGCGGTGGCAGCCGCCAACGCGCGGTGGCAAAGCATCAGAAATTCCGTACAGCGCGCATCGCCGGAGCGCGCATTTTCGAATACTTCTTCTGGTTCGAGGTCCAAAAAGCGCATGCGCATGGACCGGCGTCCGAGAATTCCTTCCAGGTGGCCCCTGCCACCGCATCCGCAAAAGTTCTCCTTGGGATCCAGAGTCACGACGGAATGACCGCCCTCCCAGATGCCTTCGCTGGAAGGATAGCGTCCGAACCCGATGCCATTTCCGAGGGTCCACACGCGCGTGAGTTTATTTAGCTTTCCCTGCGTCGCGGCGATTCCCGCGGCCATAACATCCGCGTCATTGAACACGCGAACCTGCGCCCCGGCAAGTTTTCCGCCCAGCGCGACGGACAATGCTGCCTGCAACGCAAACCCTTTTGCCTGCTGGAAGTTGGGCGAATCCTCCACCACGCCATCGCGAATGATTCCCGGAAAACCGATTCCAACAGCTTCGATCTTTTCTCCCCCTGCAATTTTTTCCACCTGGCCGCGAATGCAGTCCACGATGCCTTCCGCGGGCATCGATTGCAGTGGGTCGAGCGATTCCTTCTTTTGCGGGAAAATGCCAGGTGAGCCAAGGACCTTGTGACCTTCCACAAGGCCAACGGCGACGTGTTCCATCACGAGTACACCGACTGTCCTGCGCATCATGCTCCTGCCAATCTCAGAGAATCAAAAACTTAACTCTCTACTCCCGACTCAGGCCTGATTACGTCCTGACCAGTTTGTTGAGCCCATTAAACGCCGCGGCCTTGTAACATTCCGCCAGCGTCGGATAATTGAAAACCGTATCCACGAAATATTCCACGGTACCCTTCATCGCGAAAATCGCCTGCCCGATGTGCAATAGTTCCGAAGCGCCTTCTCCAATGATGTGTACGCCAAGCAAGTACTTGGTGGCGGGATCGAAGATAAGTTTCAGGCGGCCGGTGGTGTCACCGCGGATCTGGCCCCGGGCAATTTCACGAAAATAAGCCATTCCTACTTCGTAGGGCACGCCTTCGTCGGTGAGTTGTTCTTCGGTTTTTCCGATGAAGGAAATTTCGGGGATGGTGTAAATGCCGTAGGGATAATTCGCGCGATTCGAATTGGTCGGCATGCCGAATGCTCTTGCAGCGGCGATGCGGCCCTGCTCCATGGAGACGGAGCCGAGGCTGGGAAATCCAATCACGTCTCCGACGGCAAAAATGTGGGGTTGCTTCGTGCGGTAGTCTTCATCCACGGTAATCCTGCCGCGCGCGTCGGCTTCCAGTCCGCCAGCGGCAAGATTCAATTCGTCCACGTTACCTTGGCGGCCCACGGCGTATAAGAGCGCTTCGCCGGAGACTTTTTTCTTGCTCTTGAGATTGGCCACGACCAAGTGCTCGGGAGTTTCTTCGACGCTTTCGACTTCCTCGTTGAGGCGCAGCGTGACGCGGCGGTCCCGCAGATGGTAGCAAAGCGCTTCCACCATTTCGGCATCGGCAAATTCAAGCAAGCGCGGACGTTTCTCGATCAACGTGACGCGCACGCCGAGCGTCGCAAACATGCAGGTGTACTCGACGCCGATCACTCCGCCGCCAACGACGATCATGGATTTTGGGATTTCGGGCATGCGAAGGATCTGATCGCTGTTGATGATGGTTTTGTCGTTAAAGGGGACCAAGGGGGAAACGGCGGGTTTCGTGCCCGTGGCGATGACGATATAGTCTCCCTCAAGTTCGGATTGGCCCCGCGAGCCTGCCACATGCATGTGGTGCGGATCGATAAAGCTGGCAGTTCCCGTCAGGACGTCGATGCCGTTGCGGGAAAGCTGGGCGCGAATCACATCGATTTCGGTCTTGATCACATTGAGCGCGCGGAAGGATAGGTCGGCCATGGTGATCGGTTCCTTCACGCGATAGTTGACGCCGTAAATGCTCTGATATTGATAGCCGGAAAGATGCAGGACCGCTTCGCGGATGGTTTTGCTGGGGATGGTGCCGGTGTTGACGGCGGTTCCGCCGATTACTTCCAGTTTTTCAATGAGCGCGGCTCGTTTTCCAAACTTCGCCGCCTGGATTGCGGCGCGCTGCCCACCGGGTCCGGAACCCACGACGATAAGATCGTACTTTTCCATAGTGCGCGGCGGGAGTATATCACCGTTACAATCGGGGAGTCTGTGTTGACGGGCGCCGCGCGCTCTGCCATGATTCTGAAAATTTGTTTTGTGGCTGGATTGCGCGAAGAAGTTTGGGAGAAAACGATCGGCTTGCGGGTATCCATACTGGCGTCGGGCAGCTCGGGGAATATCACGTTACTCGAGACGGAGCGCACCCGACTCCTCGTGGATTGCGGACTCGGCAAGCGCGAAACTTTAGCCCGCCTGGCTGCTGCTGGAAGGACCGTCGAGCGCCTCGACGGCATCCTCATTACTCACGAGCACACGGACCATTGCAACGGGTTGCCGCAAATGCTCGGCCTGTGGAAAGCGCCGTTGTACGTCACCGAACCCACGATGGGGGCGATGCAGCGCACCCTGCCGGAAACTTTGGGCAAGCGGCTGAACCGCGTGGAAACGATTCAGCCCGGGCAACATTTCATGATTGGCGATATTGATGTGCATGCGTTTGCGATTCCGCATGACGCCGCCGATCCCATCGGTTTTACGTTCCGTTCGAATGGCGCGAAAATGGCGATCGTGACGGATCTCGGTTACATGCCGGAGCTGGTCAAAGTTCATTTGCGCGGCGCAAACTGTCTGGTGCTGGAATCCAATCATGATCTGGACATGCTGAAAGTGGGGCCATATCCGTGGGTAGTCAAGCAGCGAGTCCTCAGCCGCACCGGGCATCTTTCGAATCACGCGGTCAGCGAATACTTATGCGATCCCGATGGCTTCGATGCGATTGCGCGTTACCTGGTGCTCGCGCACGTCTCGCAGGAAAATAACAACCCCGATCTCGTGCGACTGTCGGCCGAAGAAGCGCTGAACCGCCGGCCAGCGGAATGTTCTTTTACCGGGGAACTCCTCGTGGCGTCCCAGCACGTTCCGCTGAAGTCGCTCGAGCTGTAGATTTATTTCGATTTGTTCCATTCGAAATCCCGTTCGCTTTTTCCGCGGCGTTCCCTTAAACTCAATGTGTCTTGGTAGAGGTGCGGAGGCCATGAGTAGCCGGGCGAGCAATTCCGAGCAGCTTCGGACGCCCGTGCAAAAGGGGCACTTTTTCGACCGGTAAGGTCGAGAGCAACGAAATGTTGTCCGCCGAAATCGCAGCGGCAGCTGAAACCGCGGCGGTTGGGGGCCAGGTACAAGACCTGTCCACTGTCGTCCGAAAAATGCCGGCCGGTACGCGGCCGCGTGAGAGACGGATGAAGCGCTATCGAGAGGCAGTGGCCTCGAGTTGAAGCCTCGTGGTTCCTTCCTTTCGTTTCGCTCCTCCAGAAAAACCGGAATCGAATGAATGTTTTCGAGCTAACGCGCGCACTCGTGGACATGGAGTCCATCACCAACCACGAAAAAAATGTGGGCGACTACGTTTTCGCGCACGTGTCGACGCTTGCCTCGCGCTACGGCGGCCAGATTGAGCGGATGCCCGTCGAGCCTAATCGCGACAATCTATTTGCATGCTGGGGCGAGCCGTTGGTCACGCTTTCGACGCATATGGACACGGTGCCGCCATTCTTCGCGTCCCTCGAGGACGGGGAATTTATTTGGGGGCGCGGATCGTGCGACGCAAAGGGCATCGTCGCGGCGATGGTTGCGGCGGCGGAAAACCTGCTCGGCGCCGGTACCCGGAATTTTGGTTTGCTTTTTGTCGTCGGCGAAGAACGCAACAGCGCGGGAGCGAGAGCTGCCGCGTCGAATCCTCGAGGCTCACGATTTCTCATTAATGGGGAGCCCACGGAGAACCGGCTGGCGCTTGGCTGCAAAGGTGCGCTGCGGTACGAGATTACGACACGAGGCAAGCTCGCGCACTCGGCTTATCCCGAGCTGGGGCATTCGGCGATCCACACTTTGCTCGATGTGCTCGACGATATTCGAAAGATCCCACTGCCGGAAGATGTTTTGCTCGGCCGAAGCACGATGAATATCGGGACGATCGAGGGCGGCCGAGCGCCGAACGTAGTTGCGGATCTTGCTGGGGCGGAGATCATGTTTCGAACGGTGGGCGATCCTGGCGGGACTCGCGAAGCGGTTTCCAAGGCAACCGCGGACCGCGCGGAAGCCCGCGAGGTGCTGCACACGCCGGCGGTGCAATTGGCAAAGTTCGAAGGTTTACCCACAACGATTGTGGCGTTCACGACGGACATTCCGACGTTTCATGGCGCCTGGGGAGAGCCGTTTCTGATTGGTCCCGGCAGCATCCACGTGGCGCACACTTCGGAAGAGCGGATTTCAAAGAAAGAATTGTCGGAAGCGGTTGAGATTTACGCGCGGATGGTTGTGCAGCTCCTGGCGAACGGGCGGTGCGAAGCATGAGCCGAGGTCTTGCGATTGTGGGACATGGAAAGATGGGGCGGCTGATTGAACAGTTTGCGCCCGAGTACGGATTCGATGTGCGGGCAAAATTCAGCCGCGCGGATAACCTGCATGTCGCTGCGATCAGTAGAGAATCCTTGCGTGGCGTTGATGTAGCGGTGGAATTCACAACCCCCGATGCCGCGCCGGACAATCTGCGACGACTGGCTTCGCTTGGAATCAATTCGGTGTGCGGCACGACAGGCTGGTTCGAACATCTCCCGGCGGTCAAGGAATCCGTTCTTGCTGCCGGCACTGCACTGGCCTATAGCGCCAATTTCTCCGTGGGCGTCAACATTTTTATTCAGACGGTCACACTCGCCGCTTCGCTGTTCGCTAAATATCCAGAGTACGAAGCCTGGGGCTGGGAGATGCATCACTCCGCAAAAAAGGACGCGCCTTCCGGGACGCTGAAGAAACTTGCCGAAGAAATCCGGGCCTCCGGTTATGAACGGACACTCACGTTGACTGCAAATCGCGCGGGATCGCATCCAGGCACGCACGAAATCGGATTCGATTCCGGCGCGGACACGATCACGCTGCGGCACACGGCGCGGAACCGCGAAGGGTTTGCGCGCGGGGCGCTGCAGGCGGCGCGATGGGCCATCGGCAAGCGCGGCGTGTACGAATTTCGCGAGATTCTGGGTGAATTGGGGTAACGAATCTTGTTGAAAGAAAGCTGGCTGGAGAAATTCGGGATTCAGTGATTTTCATTTTCGGCGGTTGAAATTCGATCCAGCAAGGAGAATCGCAATGTTTACCGGCACGGGCACCGCGCTTGTCACTCCGTTTCGAATGGACGGTTCGCTCGACGAACCGACGCTGCGGCGATTAGTCGAGAGGCAGATCGAAGCGGGAGTCGAATTCCTGGTTCCTTGCGGAACGACGGGGGAGAGCCCAACGCTTTCGCGTGAAGAGCATCTCCGCATTGTGGAGATCACGGTGGAGATTGCGAGGGGAAAGGTTCCCATCCTAGGCGGCGCTGGCGGGTACAACACTGCCGAAGTACTTGCGCTGGCGCGCGAGCTTGCTGGGATTGGAGTGGATGGGATTCTGTCTGTCACTCCTTATTACAACAAGCCTACGCAGGAAGGACTGTTCCAGCACTATCGCGCGATTGCCAAGGCGATATCGCTGCCGGTCATACTTTATAGCGTGCAGGGCCGCACTGGTGTGAACATCGAGCCCGCAACAGTGAAGCGGCTGGCGCAGATCGAAAACATCGTGGGGATCAAGGAAGCGTCGGCCAACGTTTCGCAGATGGCTGCAATTCTGAACGCGGTTCCAGACGAATTCATAGTTCTCTCCGGAGACGATGCCATCACGCTGCCGGTTATTTCGCTGGGCGGGAGGGGAGTGATCTCGGTGGTATCGAACGAGATTCCCGCAGAGATGTCGCGGCTCACGCGCGCGGCGTTGCAGGGAGATTTCCAGACGGCGCGCGAGATACACCGGCGATTTCATCCGCTGATGGAAATCAATTTCGTGGAGTCGAATCCCATTCCGGTGAAGGCCGCGATGGCGGAGATGGGGTTGCTCGAGCCCGCGTGGCGCTTGCCGCTGGTGGCGCCGAAGGCGGAGAATCGAGCGCGCGTCCGGGAAGTTCTGGAATCGCTGGATCTTGCGCAGAGGGTTCATGCTGCCAACGCAAATTGAGCGCTTGTTCGATGAAGCGCCCGCTCACTATGAGGAGGAACACTTCTGGCTATTCCGAGACTTCAAAGCGGGATTGAACCGGGGAGAAATTCGCGCGGCGGAGCCGGACGCCACGATGAAGTCCGGCTGGCGCGCGAACGCCTGGGTCAAGAAGGGAATACTTCTTGGTTTTCGAATGGGGGCGATCGCGGACATGTCCGTCGATGCGACGAAGCAGCCTTTTTTCGACAAGTCTACTTATCCCGTTCGCGCTTTTACGGCGGGAGATGGCGTTCGCATTGTTCCGGGCGGGTCCAGCGTTCGCGATGGGAGCTACGTCGGGCGAGGTGTCATTTGTATGCCGCCGATGTTTGTAAATGTTGGAGCTTACGTTGGTGAAGGGACGATGATCGATTCGCACGCGCTGGTGGGGAGTTGCGCACAGATTGGACGCAACTGCCATATTTCGGCAGGGACTCAGATCGGCGGCGTTCTTGAGCCGGTCGGAGCGCTGCCAGTCATTATTGAAGACGAAGTTTTGGCAGGTGGGAATTCCGGAGTGTATGAAGGGACGGTCGTAAAGCGCCGCGCGGTGCTGGGCACGGGGACGATTCTCAATCGGTCGATCCCAGTTTACGATTTGGTTCGCGACATGCTTTACAACGCGACGGAGACCGAGCCGTTGGTCATCCCGGAAGATGCGATTGTGGTGCCAGGTTCGCGGGCGGTCACCCATCCTTCGGGAGCAAAATGGGGGCTTTCGCTGCAGGCGGCAGTGATTGTGAAGTATCGGGATGCCAAGACGGACGCGCGCGTGCAGCTCGAAGATCTCTTGCGCTAGCGCGTTACTGCGTCAATACTTTTTCGAAAAAGTCCAGCGCTCGGCGATCGTGGGATTGGCCGAGCCAGAACATGGCCTGCTTTCGAACTTCGGGGTTGCGGTTGGTCTGGGCGACTTCGATCAATTTCGGGACACCTTCTTCTCGGGGCAGTTGACTCAACGCAAAGACGGCCTTCTTTTTCACTTCGGTGTCCGGATCGTTTTCGATGGCGCCGGCAATTGTGCCGACAGCTTTTTGCCCGGCTTTTTGCGCGAGCCAAAAGAGCGCCTGGCCGCGCACGTGGGCGCTCGCGTCATCGTGGGCCATTCGAATCATTTCGTCGATGGCTCCGGGTTCATGGCTGACGTAGAGCGCAAAGGCCACTTGCGCGCGCACGTCGGAGCAGGGATCGGTTTTCGCCATTCGCAGCAAGAGGTTCAATCCTGCTTTGCCGCGCGCCGCGCCCATCCAGAATGAGGCCTGCCTCCGCAGCGCTTCTTTTTGATCGGGTGCGACGAAGGATTCGAGAGCACGGTCAGCCGACGCATCGGCGTGGAGCGCAATCGCGGTCAACGCTCCGTTGCCGAGCCCGTGGTCACCGTGACCTTCGAACGCCGCTCCGTGGACGAAAGTATCGAGTAATGCCACGCTTTCCGCAGGCTTGACACTAGTCAGCCAGACAAAGGGCAATCCGCCTGCGTCGAGCGTGCAATTTTGCGAGGCGACTCGAATCTTCACTACCTGCTTTGTTTCGAGGCGGAGGAGCACGACGAGCTGCCGCGCGCCTTCGAGTTTTATGGTGCCGCTCTTTTGCGGCCTGCCGGTTACTCTGTCATGGTCATTTTCGAGATTGCAGGTTCCGCAGCTTCCGTCATCGTGATAATTGCCGCAGCACGCGTTGTGCTCACCGGGAATTTGATCAACGCTGTAGCCAATCCATTCCGGCTTGTCGGCTTTTGCGGCGAGTTCGCGGAAGGTTGCGTCGAGACTGCTCGTTACGGAGCGCGTTTCGAGCTCTGCGTTATCGATACGCGGCATATCGGTTGCCTGCTGTGCGCTCTGCGCGGTGGCGGTCAGCATCACTGCAAGCACAAACTGCCCAATCAGGATTGTTCGCAGGGTTTGCACGTTGCGCCTCACTTTTGCAGAAGTTCCATCAAATAGTCGGTTGCTTCCTTCGAACGCATGAGCGACAGTTTCTGCACCGCTGCTTTCTTCAGTTCGGGGTCCTTCTCATTGCGAGCGATGGCCACAAGCGCAGCCGCGTTGCCTTGAATAAAGAAGGCGTTCAGGACTTCTTCGTGGACGCCGCGGTCCGCGTCTTTCGAATAAATGGACTGCAACGCTTTACCGGAATCGTCGGAGTGAATAAGCCCCAGGTTGCGGACGGCGGCGCGGCGGAGTTCCGAATCTTTTTCCGATTGCGCAGCTTGCATGAGCCTGGCCGAGTCGCCCGCGAGGAAAAACGCTTGGAGAATCTCCCGTCGGACTTCCAAGGATGTCTCCATTTGGTACAACTGTTCGAGTTCACTGGTGCCGTGGACGAGGCCAAGCTGGCGGATGGCTTCGCGGCGCAACGATTCGTCCTTCTCGGACTTCGCCGCCGCGAAAATGCGTTCGCGATCGCCGCCGATCATGTAGCTGCGGAGAATCGCGCGTTTCACGGAAGCGTCGCTGGTCGAAGCATAGACATCGGCGAGGGTTTTCCGTGATTCCGCCCCGCCGAAAATACCTAGATATTCCACAGCTTTTCGCTGCAGTTCGGGGTTGCTCTGCCCGCGCGCTATCTTTGCGAGAATCTCGCGCGCTTCAGGTCTGCCGCTCTGCGCTGCCATGAAGAGGGCGTGCGATTTCAGTTTGGGCGTCCCCGATCCATTTAGAATATTCTCCAGGATGGAAATGCCTCGTTGCGGATCGCTGTTCATCATTCCTTGAAGCGCAAGCACTTTTAGTTCTTCGTCACTCTGATTTTCTGGATGCGCTGGGTTGCCTGTGGATTGACGCACTTCGATTTCCAGAGCGCTGGCATCTTTTTGCCAGCGGCTTTGCGGAAAGCGCTTCTTCAGGTCGGCGATGGTGGCGAGCGCGGTGTCGCGTTTGCCCATTCTGTTTTCCGCGTAGGCTTTCCAGTAGAGTGCCGCGTCGGTCTGCGGGCCGTTCATTTCAGCGAGTTGCTTGAATTTGGATTCTGCCTGGTCGTAGCGGTCCTCGTCGAGGTTCTCGCGGCCGTCGTCATACAATTCCTGCAAGCGATCAGCCCGGTCCTGCGCGCGGTCACGTGCTTCCTGTTCACGATCCCGTTTTTCTTCTGCTCTGTCGCGAGCTTCCTGCTCGCGGTCGCGCTTCTCTTGCGCTTTGTCCTGGGCCTCCTGTGGGTCCTGCAGATATTCTGCGGGCTGCAACCGCGCTGCTGCGAGCCGATGCGCGCGCGAGCCTGCGGGCGACAACAGGAGCGCCGTGATGGCAATGCAGGCGATGTTCGTCATTCGAAAGGGATTTCCGATGGTCATACCTTGTTCCTTTCCTTCTTCGCGGAGTCGTTTTGCGCCGGCGCAGGCTGCGATGCCTCTTGCCGTTGTTGCAATTCCTTGCCGACCACCCGGACTTCGAACAGAATTCCTCGCGCTTCGATCTTCTGGCGAATGGCTTCGAGTTGTTTCGGAGTGACCTCCGAAGGGCTGTGGGCTACGTCCAGGAGCACGCGCTCGAGATCGTCCAGCACGTTGGCGAGGCCAGCGTCACCCTCTTGCAGCGCGGTCTGCCGGTACATGCGATTTTCTTCGAGCAGATCCTCAGCGCGCCGCTGTTCGGCGGAAATATTCACTTGTTTCTGCGCTGGATCGCTAGGCCCGGCGTTCGAAAGCTCGACGAGCATCCGCTCGGAGTGGCCCAGGTGTTCGCCGACGGCAACGATCAATACACGTTCGCGGACTTGTTCTCTGCTCGCGATGTTGTCAACACCGTGGTCTCTCCTGCTCATGCGCCCAGCGAGGAACGCGGCGATAATCAGTGCCGCAACGGCAGCCAACGCCACCAGACGCCGCGGGGCCATCCACATCTGCCACCATCGTCCACGTTTTTCCGGCAAGCGCGGCCCGATTTGCTGCCAGACGTGCCGGCCATAATCGGCTCCGGGGTCGGGCACCGGGAGCGTATCCAGCGCGGAAAGAACGGCTTCAATGCGCTCCATCTCGGCGCGGCACTCTTCGCAGGCCGCGAGATGATCCGAAATCGCAGCGCGCTGCTCCGCGATTCCCTCGCGATATGCAATCAACTGTTCTTCGGTCATGTGATTCATGATTCCGTTCCCATCGCGCGAGCCTGTATTTTTGTCCCCACCATCGGTTCCAGTGCGAGCCGTAACTTCTGCACGGCGCGAAAAACGGTGTTCTTCGCTGCGCCGGAATTCGATTTCAAGACTACGGCGATCTCCTCGATGCCGCAGCCTTCCCAATGGCGCATCACGAATGCGGTTCGTTCCGCGTGCGAAAGAGCGGCAAGCGCCTGTTCCATCTGTTTGCGCAGCTCGAGACTTTGCGTCAGTCGCTCGGGAGTTGGCGCATCGTCCGCAACACGATTCATGGGATCGTCTTCCACTCCTTCCGCGCGGGGCGGTTCTCGCCGCGCGTCTTCTTTCTGCCTCTGGCGCATACGGTCAATGGCATAGTTGGCGGCGATGCGATAGACCCAAGTTCCGAAGTTCGCGCGCGCTTCGAATTGACCGAGTTTTTGATACGCTCGCAGAAACGCCTCCTGGACGACTTCTTCCGCATCTTGCCGGTTCCCGGTCATGCGGTAGGCCAGCCGAAAAACATTTTGGCTGTGCCGCTCGACAAGAACACGAAAGGCATCGCGCTCACCCGCGAGAGTGCGCTCGACGGCGAGGGCGTCGCTTGTGGCGATGGCCTGGGCATTCTCGATGCTCTGTTGCATCCGATTCATTAGACAGGATTCGAGGGTTGCGGTTAGGTCTGGGTTACGGCCTTATCTGGCAACAAGATAGCGCAGATCAGGGATTCGACAAGGAAGAAGGATGTGATGTGGTGAGCCGAGAGAAGCGGCCCGCCTCAGTAGGCGGACGGTACAAAAGGAAGTGGCACGTTGGATGGTGGCCCTACTCGTAGCGCAGGGCGACAATTGGATCAACTCGCATGGCACGACGTGCAGGGACGTAGCAAGCGACGAGTGCGACGACGGTCAAGACAATGGCTACTACGGCGAAGGTGAGGGGGTCGGTGGCCTTCACTCCGAATAGCAGGTTGGCCATCAGGTGGGTCAATCCGAGGGAGATGATCACGCCGACGCCTACACCGATTACCGTCATCTTCATGCCTTCGCTGAAGACCATGCGCAACACATCACCACGCTTTGCGCCGAGAGCTATGCGGATTCCGATTTCGCGCGTGCGCTGGCCGACGAGATAGGAAATCACGCCGTAGATTCCCATGCTCGCCAATCCCAGCGCGAGCGCCGCGAAAACTCCTAGTACAATCATGGAAAAACGGCGTTCGGCGAGCGTGTCCGCGATGACTTCTTCCATGGTCTGGACTTCATACATCACCTGGTCGCTGCTCATGTTTCGAAGGCTAGAGCGAATGGCTGTCGTGACTGCCTGGGGATCTCCTTCGAAGCGCACCAGCACCCCGGTGCCGCTCCAGGAGGATGGCTGCATGGCGGCTTCTGGCAGCTGCATGAAAGGAAAATATAGCTGGGCGCGAAGCGATTGCTTTTCGTCTGAATCGAGTCCCCACTGCTTGACGTGGCCTACCACGCCGACGATCTCCGCTACGCCGCCTTTGCTATTTAGAATCACGCGCTTTCCAATGGGGTCCTGATTGCCAAAGAATTTACGGGCGAAGACGTCATCCACGACGATGACATGCGGAGAGCGTTCATTATCCTGCGCTGTAAGGAATCGCCCGCGCTGGAGTGGAATCCCCATTACCTTCAGGTAGTCCTCTTGCACGACATAACTGAGCGCCCAGCTCATGTCGTTCTCGCTTGATGGTTTGGGTTGGCCTTCGAGGTAGAAGAGATCTTCATCGTCCACCGAGAGCGGCACCGCTCCCCAGGAAAGCGAAGCGGCCTGCACTCCCGGAGTCGCTGCCAGCGTGCTTTGGAGCTGGCGGAGTTTCGCGCGAACCGAGTCGGTGTTTGCGTCTTTCGGAGACGGGGCAAGAGCCACACCAAACGACAAAACGTTGTGAGAGTCAAAGCCGGGGTCCACGCCCCAGAGAGCACTGAGGCTGCGGATCATCAATCCCGCGGCGATAAGAAGCACCAAAGCCATGGCCATTTCCGCAACGACAAAAATTCCTTGTGCGCGATGCCTGGCTCCGCCGGAGCCGCGGCCTCCTTCTTTCAGCGTCTCCTGCAGGTTTGGTCTGGAGATTCTCAACGCAGGCGTTAAACCAAAAAGAATTCCGCAGAGCAGGGCCACCGTCATTGTGAATACCAAGACGCGGGCGTCCAAGCCGACTTCAACGGCGCGCGGTAACGCGGAGGGCAGATGGCGGAGAGCGGCCTTAGTGCCCCAGGCCGCAAAAAGCAAACCAAGGAATCCGCCGGCTAACGCGAGAATGAGGCTCTCCGTCAGAAGCTGGCGAACGATTCGCAGTCGCCCGGCGCCAAGTGCAGCACGGACTGCGAATTCGCGCGCGCGCCCGGTCGAGCGGGCCACGAGCAGGTTTGCCACGTTCACGCAAGCAATCAAGAGCACGAAGCCCACTGCCGCGAGCAGGACGAGCAGAATCGGGCGCAAGTAGCCAACCATCTGTTCTTTGAGAGGCATCAGTGTCGCGCCGATTCCCGTGTCGGCGTCGGGATAAGCTGAGGTCAAATCGGCCGTGACGCGCTTCATGTCGGCTCGCGCTTGCTGAATGGTTACGCCCGGCTTTAGGCGGCCAATGCCATGGAAGCCAAGTCCTGCCGCGCGGATAGGAAGCAGCGGATTCGTCCACTGGCCGACAGGGGCATACACATCGCTGGCGCGGAAGCTCACGATTTGCAGCTTAAGACTTGCCGGAACGACGCCGACGATGGTGAACGTTCGCCCGTCGAGAGTGAGTCCTTGGCCGACGATGTCCGGGGCGCCGCCAAATTTTCGGTTCCATAGTCCTTCACTGATCAGGACGATGGGACTTGCGCCGATCTCGTCTTCGCCGTCTGCGAACAGGCGCCCAATCACCGGCTTGACGCCGAGGAGCGTCAGGAAGTCTGACGATACGAATTCCGCTCTGACTTGTTCCGCATCGCCCTTGCCGGTCAAGTTGTACGAGTAGCTCCGGGAAACACCCATCATGGAAAACGTGCGGTTATCCCTGCACCAGTCGCGAAAATTCGGAAAGGAGATGGAACCACTGTCAAAATTGGATTTGCTCTCATCCAAGGTCACGAGCCGATCCGGTTCCGGATAGGGCAAAGAGTTCAGCAGCACTCCATTGACTACGGAGAAGAGAGCAGTGTTTGCGCCAATTCCGAGCGCGAGGGTCAGAATCGCGACGGCTGCAAAGCCCGGCGACTTCGCCAGCATGCGCAATCCGAAACGCAGGTCCTGCGTCAGACGCTCGACTGAACCCCAACTCCACACGTCACGCGTTACTTCCTTGACGAGACTGACATTTCCAAACTCACGCCGCGCCGCGCGCGCTGCTTCCCGGTGATCTTCGCCGCGTTCCGCACGGTCCTGCGCGGCCATCTCCAGATGGCTACGTACTTCTTCTTCGAGTTCCGTCTCTTGCTTCCGCCTGCGGAAAAGGCCACTCAGCCAGCTCATTGCGACTCCGTCCATTTTTCACAGTCCCAATTTCTGATTGCCATTTTCTACTCATACCTCAGCGCCACGATAGGATCGACCCTCATGGCCCTGCGCGCGGGGATGTAACACGCGGTCAGCGCCACAACAGCAACGAGGATCGCCACGCCGCAAAACGTCAGTGGGTCCGTCGCACTCACGCCATACAATTCACCCGACAAGACGCGCATGATCGCAAATGCGCCCGCCATTCCTAAAGCGATTCCAGCCAGCGATAACTTTGCTCCTTCTCCCATCACGGACCGCAGCACGTCCCCTCGTTGTGCGCCCAGCGCCATGCGAACGCCGATCTCGCGGGTGCGGTTCGAAACGAGAAAGGAAAGAACACCATAAATGCCGATTGTGCCCAGGACCAGCGCCAAAGCAGCAAAGACGGCCATGAGGGCGGTCGTGGATGCCGGCGTAGATACAGCTTCCGAGATCACCGCGCGCATGGTTTTCACCTCACTGACGGGCACTTCCTGGTTTATGGCGGCAACGGTATTGCGAAGCATCATCGCAATTTGCGAGTCATCCGATGCAGTGCGGATAGCAATGGTCATTTCCGAAGGTATCCGGCGGTCTTCGAGGGTAGCCATCCGGTTGTACGGCACATAGGCTGTGCCGCCAATCCAGTCTGGCGCGTTTCGCTGGAGATCGTAGGCGCGCACATCGGGAATGACACCAACGACGGTGCGCCAGTCCTTGTCGTCGAGCAGCCGGATGTGTTTCCCGACGGCGTTCTGATGGGGCCAGAATCGCCGAGCCGTCTCGTCGGTGATGACCGCCACCGGAGCTCCGTTGACATCGGAATCGGCAAACGCTCTGCCCGAGAGGAGAGGAATTCCCATCACACGAAAGTATTCGGGAGTCACGACATTCAGCCAGAATAGGGGAACGTCCTCACCCGCGGGAACGTCGTAGCCCTCCACATCGAGAGAGCGCTTGCTCACCCTTCCTCCGAGAGGAAGCGTGTTTACAAGTGCGACACCGCTTGTGCCAGGAAAGGCCTCAACTTGATCTTGCACGTTGCGATAGAACGCCAGGCAACGCATCGGGTCCACGCAGAAGGATTCATTCGGCGTGATGCGCGCAGTCAAAATGTGTTCAGGATGAAAGCCGGGATTCACGTGTGATATCGCCCAGAAGCTTCGGATCATGAGTCCAGCGGCGATTACCAGCAGCACGGCGAATGCAACTTCGGCAACCACCAAACCGCTCCGCAGGCGCTGGGACACTGGTGCAGCGGAGCCGCGGCCGCCGGAGTTTAATGCGTCCGTTAGGGCCGCGCGAGCAGAGTGAAGAGTCGGCGCAAGTCCGAAAACAATGCCTGTCAGTATGGCCAGCACAGCCGTAAAGAGGAGTACCCGCCAATCGATTTGCGTTTCGGCCAGACGTGGCGTGTCCGAGGGGAGCATGGACCTGAGCAGCGCGAGTCCCTCCTTGGCAAATGCCAGTCCGAGCAATCCCCCGAACAACGCCTGCAAAACGCTTTCCGTGAGAAGTTGCCGGGTAATTCGCCGCCGTCCAGCGCCCAGCGCGGAGCGGATGCTGATTTCTTTCTCGCGCGTCGCTGCACGGGAGAGAGTCAAATTGGCCACGTTTGAACACGCGATCAGCAGGACCAATGCGACCGCTCCGAGCAGAATCAGGAGTCGTGCGCGCACGTCGGCAACCATTTCGTTTTGCAGAGCTACGACACTGACACCGGCGTTCCAGCTCGCAGGCATCGGCCAGGGAAACAACGCTCCCACATGCGACTGGAACATTCGAATCTCAGTGCGCGCTTGTTCGATCGTCGATCCCGGACGAAGCCGGCCAATGATGGGCATGAAAGCGCCTGCCCACGAATTCACCGTGTCTCGCGGATCGTTGTGCAGCGGAATCCATACCTGCGTTTTGTTGGAAGGGAAACGAAAATCAGCGGGCATCACGCCAATTACCTGGCGGCTTATGCCTCCCAGTTCGATCGATCGGCCAAGAATGCTCGCATCGCCTCCGAAGCGTTGCTGCCAAAGCGCGCGGCTCAGAATCACGACATTGTCCCGGCCCGGCACGTCCTCGCCCTGATAAAACGTTCGCCCGAACTCTGGCCGCGCACCGAGAATTGAAAACAATTCCGCGGATACAGGAGTTCCCGTCAGCCGCACGGGCTCGCCGAACCCAGTCAAGTTGAGTTCCTGACCTTCAACGTAAGCCCCCACATCCATCGTGCGCATCTGCTCGCGCATCGCGACAAACGCGCCTTGCGGATAGGTGCCTGTTACGCTGACCAGACGTTCCGGGCTGGGGTAGGGCAAGGAAACAAGCAGAATGCCGTTCACCAGGCTGAAGATCGCAGTGTTGGCCCCGATGCCCAACGCGAGTGTCAGCACGGCAATCGCGGTAAAGCCGGGCGACCTGCGCATCCTTCTCAGCCCATACCGCGCGTCTTCGATAAGATCCTCCAGCCACCGCCATCCGTTCATGTCGCGCGTGACCTCCTTCACCAATTCCACATTCCCGAATTCTCGCCGCGCCGCGTGCTCCGCCTCCTGCCGATCTACTCCTTGCTCAGTGCGCTCCTGCGCGGCCATCTCCAAATGGCTTCGCACTTCCTCCTCAAGTTCCGTCTCTTGCTTCCGTCTGCGGAAAAGTCGACTCAGCCAGCCCATCGCGACTCCTTGCATTTTTCACAGTTCCAATTTCTGATTGCCATTTTCTACTCGTACCTCAGCGCCACGATCGGATCCACCGACGAAGCTCTTCGCGCGGGGATGAGACATGACAAGCCGGAAGTGGCGACTAGCAGCAGAATCACGCCCACGAGGATCAGCGCATCGAGGGAGCTGCCGTGAATCCAGCGCGCGAGCAGACGATTGAGCGTGATCGTCAGCAGCACACCGGCCAGAACACCTCCGGCCACGCTCATCGCGGCCGAACGAAATACCATCAGCAGGACATCTCCGCGCCCGGCGCCTAGCGCCATGCGGATACCAAATTCGCCTGTTCGCTGAGCGACAGTGTAGGAAATGACGCTGTATAGGCCAGTTGCGGCGAGCGCCAGCGCCAGGATGGCAAATCCCGCAAACAAGGTTGCAACCAGATGTCCCTGCTCCCATTCCGGCTGCGTGGTAATCCAGCCGTCCAGGTCGCGAACGTCGCGCTCCGCTTGCTGGTCGGGATCAATTCTGTGAATCTGCTCGCGGACGGCGTGAAGCGTCGTAAGCGGCGGGACCTGGGTTCGCACGAGTATTTGGGTAAAGACCGGCATCATGATGGTGTAGGGGACATATAAGCCGGGCTTGGTCGGTTTCTGAAGGCCGTCATTGCGAGCATCGCTGACGACGCCGATCACCTGGAACCAACCGTCGCTCCCGGGCACGGCCAATTGAAATGGAGGCTCGCCTTTCAGTTGCGGTACGCGGAGCTCGCTACCGATGGCATCGCCGCTCGGAAAACACTGGTGGGCCAGGGACTGATTGATCAGAGCGAGCTTGGCGCCCCGCAGAGTCTCGCTTTCGTCCCAGACTCTTCCTTGCAGCAGCGGTATTCGAAGTACGGTGAAGTACGCAGGGCTGACGAAGTTGATGCGCGCTCGCTGTTCCTCGGAGGAAGGCTTGCCGGAAATCTCTAAGCGCTGCTCCCAGCCGTTGTTTGGGGGCGTGGCGTTTGTCGAAAGTCCGGCGGCAACAACTTCGGGCATCGCACTGACTCTCTTCAGAAGCTGATTGAAGAAGGCTCCTCTGGCCTCCCAAGTCGTGTAGGTATTGTCGTGCACGGGGATACCCACGGACATGGTGTTGTGCGGGTCGTAACCGAGGTTCACGCGCATCATGCGAACGAAGCCTTGCATCGCAACGCCCGCCGCGGCCAGCAACAGAAGCGTCAGGGCAATCTGGCTCGCGATGAGGAGGCTGTGAATCCGGCGGCCATGAAGGCCGGTCGTCATTTTGCGCGTGGTCGATTGCATAACCTGGGCTACGTCCGGACGCGCGGATTGAAGAGCCGGTGAGATACCGAACACAATGCCGGTCAGCAACGCGAGGCCCACGCTGAACCACAGAACAGGCAGATTGATGCTGATCGCCGCTTCGTGAGGAAAAGAAAATTCCGGAAGCCAATTGACGATGAGCTTCACCAGGCCATTCGCCAGCGCTACGCCAATGGCCGCGCCGGTGAACGACAGCATCAGCGCCTCCGTGAGCAGCTGCCGCAGGATCCGAGAGCGCTCGGCGCCGATGGCCGAGCGAACCGCCATCTCGTGCTGGCGCCCCGTGGCACGGGCCAGGAGCAGAATCGAAACGTTACCGCAGCCAATCAATAACAACAGAGCCACCGCGGAGAGCAGCAGGAACAATGTTCCACCGATGTCTTCCACGAAGTGGTCGTTCAATCCTTCGAGAGTTGAACGGAAATGTTCCGGGAAATGGCTCGGCGTTTGCTTTGCGAATTGCTCGAGCAACGACTGGAACTCCGCATTTGCGGCTGCGCGCGTGACTCCGGGTTTGAGCCGAAGCATAGGGAAGACAGTTCGCACCGGATCGGCGGTGAGTTTGAGCGGCAGATAGACTTCGCCGTCGCCCCAGGTGAAGCGCGGGCGGACCACGCCAACAATTTCGTAGTTCTTGTGGACCAACTGGATCTTCTTGCCCACAATGTCGGGATCGCCGTTGTAATGCCTCTGCCAGAACCGATAACCCAGCACGGCCACATTCTCGGGATCCTGACCATCGGGTCCGTCCGAGGGCAGCAGTCCACGCCCCAGAAGCATGGGTACGCCAAAATAGTTGAAGGCATTCGAAGTGAGATATATGCCCTGGACGTCTTCGGGAAGATCGCCCCCGGTCGTGCTGAGGTTCCATCCATCCATCGCGGCGACACTCTCGACGGAACTGGCCTGCCGCAGCTGTTGCAATTGCGGTCCGTTAAGGTTTACAAAACGGCGATTACCGGCCGCGTCGTGGACGACCAGGTGCACCATACGGTCTGAGTTGGCATACGGATACGGGTTTACGAGGACCCCGTAGACCACGCTAAACACTGCGGTGGTGGCGCCAATGCCAAGCGCCAGCGAGAGGATGGCAACGCACGTAAAGCCCGGGTTTTTCAGCAGCATCCGCATTCCATACCGCGCATCATTGCCGATGTCACTCAGCCACCGCCATCCCCAGATGTCGCGTGTCACTTCTTTGACCAGGCTGGTATTGCCAAACTCCCGGCGGGCGGCGTGCTCCGCCTCTTTGCGATCCTCGCCCCGCTCCGCGCGTTCCCCCGCCGCCATCGCCAGATGGCTTCGCAGTTCTTCGTCAAGCTCCGCTTCCCGCTTCTTTCGCCGCCAGAAACTCACGGGCCACCTCTCGTCATTCCGTCGCTATCTTCGTCATCTCTCTTCCGGATACAACACTCCTGCAATCGCGTCCGACAGTTGAGACCACTTTGACCGTTCCCTGGTAAGTTGCTTCTTGCCGGTGGCTGTCAGGCGGTAATACTTAGCTCGCTGATTGTTCTCGGAAATCTTCCAGGCTGCCGCGATCCACTTCTGCTTTTCAAGACGGTGCAGGGCCGGGTAGAGCGATCCTGTATCTACCTGTAGCAACTCGCCGGAACGGTTACGGATGGCTACGCTGATGCCGTAACCGTGCTGCGGGCCCCATTGCAACGTTTGAAGAATCAGCATGTCCAGCGTCCCTTGGAGCAGCTCAATGCGGTTCTGGTACCGCTCCCGCTTTTCAGCCATCGTCACTCCCCTCGCCCGTGTGCACGGTCCTGTTATTACTTTGACGTTGCGACCCCGCCCGGGGTCTTGTCCAGGCTGTCGACATTCTACCCCCCCAGCCTGTAGGGGTTCTACATCCTTGCCCGTTGCAACTTTTGTGCCCGTCTCCATGACTGGCCAACCCTTTTTTTCACAGCACTTTATCTAGGCTTCCCCCGTGGCCCTCTCACCACCGGCGCCCGTTTCCGCTCAGCGCCATCCCAAATCCGGACACTCCCGTCCCCGCCGTCCTCCACGCCCCGGACTTGCCATCTGCGGTATTATGGAACTGGCAGCGATCTGGAAGTCTCTTGCTGTTTGTCCCTTTGGTCCGAGGAGAAGGCAGTGATTCCACGCTACACGCGCGAAGAGATGGGCCGGGTCTGGAGCGACGCGAACAAATTCGCCAGGTGGCTGGAAGTCGAACTGGCGGCTACCGAAACTCTGGCCGAGGCGGGGCAAGTCCCCAAGGAAGCCGCGGCCAAGATTCGCGCCCGAGCGAAAGTCGACGTCACCAGGATCCGCGATCTGGAAGCGCGCGTTAAGCACGACGTCATCGCGTTCACCATGACCGTGGGTGAATCGATTGGCGATCCCGACGCTGCGCGCTGGCTGCACTATGGTATGACGTCGAACGACGTCGTGGACACCGCGCAGGCGTTGCAGATTCGTGACGCTTCGAAACTGATCGAACGCGCCCTCGTGCTGTTCGGCGAAATTCTTGACCTGCGGGCCCATGAATTCCGCAATACACCGCAGATCGGACGCACTCACGGCATTCACGCCGAGCCCATCACCTTTGGGCTGAAGATCGCCAACTGGTTTGCGGAGAATCAGCGAAATATCGGCCGCTTCCGCCAAGCTGCCGCCGAGATGGCGGTGGGAAAAATTTCCGGCGCGGTCGGCAATGCATCGCATCTCGGCCCGGAAATGGAAGAGCGCATCTGCAAGCGGCTCGGGCTGAAGGTTGCGCCGGTCGCTTCCCAGGTGATTCAGCGTGACCGCCACGCGAACTATCTGAGCGCGCTGGCGCTGATCGCGGCGACTCTGGAAAAAATCGCGCTCGAAATTCGCCACCTGCAGCGCACGGAAGTTCGTGAAGCTGAAGAGCCCTTCAGCGGCGAACAGCGTGGCAGTTCCGCGATGCCGCACAAGCGCAATCCCGTCACCTGCGAACAAGTCTGCGGGATGGCGCGGCTGGTGCGTTCGAATATGCTCGCCGGATTCGAAAACATCGCGTTGTGGCACGAACGCGACATTTCTCATAGTTCCGTCGAGCGTGTCATTCTTCCCGATTCCACAATTCTTGTGGACTACATGCTCGCCAAAATGACTACTGTAGTCGGAGACATGCGCGTTTTCCCGGAGCGCATGCTGCGCAACCTGGAATCCACGCACGGCCTGGTTTATTCCGGCCAGCTGTTGCAGGATCTGGTGGAGAAGGGCATGCCGCACGACGATGCCTACAAAGCGGTGCAGGAAAACGCCATGGCCGCCTGGGAAACGGACGGCAGTTTCCGCGATCGCGTTGCCGCCGATGCGCGCATCACGAAATACCTCGATGCTAAGGCGCTGGCGCACACTTTTGATTTGCACCGGCAACTGCGTTATGTGGATGCTATCTTCGACCGAGTATTTGGAGCGCACCCTGCCGGCGAGAAATCCGCAGCGGGCTCCGCAGGAACGCACTGACGAACGACCAGTGCGCTTGACCTGGCGCCGTTCTCCACAAAAACAAAAGGCGCCCCGGTTTGGCCCGGGACGCCGTTCTGCCTCTTCTAATTCCGGCTTGCGCTGAAATTAGCTGCGGAGGCGGAAAGTCAACTGTACCTCAAGACCTCAATCAAGAATACACGCACTACTCGACGCGCTGGACGTAACGCGCTTCCGAGGTGTCCACCTTGATGCGGTCGCCTTCGTTCACAAATGGCGGCACCTGAACGACCAGGCCGGTCTCCAGTGTTGCGGGCTTCATGACCGCGCTGGCCGTAGCCTTCTGCAGCGTTGGTTCGGTCTGGATCACTTTCATGTCCATGGTGTCGGGCAAGTCCACGCCGATGGCTTTTTCCTCGAAAAACTCCACCTTCACCAGCGTGCTGGGAATAAGGTAGTACACGGTTTCGCCCAGCTCCTCGCGGCTCATCTGCATTTGTTCGTAATTCTTCGTATTCATGAAGTGAAAATCGTCGCCTTCGCTGTAGAGGTATTCGAACTCGACTTCATCGAGAATGGCGCGGTCCACGAATTCCTCCGCGCGAAACCGGTAATCGATGATCGAACCCGTACGCAGGTTTCGCATCCGCGTCTGCATCGATCCGCGCTTGTTACCCGGGGTGCGATGATCGACGCTGAATATGGAGTAAAGCTGGCCCTCGTGCTGGATCACCATGCCGGGGCGGAGTTGCGTGGCTTTAACGTTACTCATGTTTTGTGTGACCCCGGCCAGACCGGCGTCAAAAGCTCCGTAGGTTGATTTCAATTTTCGGAAATTCCGGCTGGCCTGGAACCAAGCCGCATCCAGAATGACTCGAGGCACGCGGGAGAGAATTTCATTCCCAGCGCGAAACTATAGTATAAAGGCGCTGAATCCGCCGGGTCAATCGTCGCCCTTCTTGGCATCCTTGGAGCGCTGTTTCGCTGCGCCGGCCATGATCTTTTCGATTTCCTCGGGATCGCGGGGAAGGCGCTCGCTGAGAAACTTGTAGCCGGTATCGGTGATCAGCACATCGTCTTCGATGCGCACCCCGAGGTTTTCTTCCGGAATATAGATGCCCGGCTCCATGGTGACGACCTGGCCCGGGACAAGCGCTTTGCAGGACTCGCCGGGATCGTGCACATCGAGCCCAATGTTGTGGCCCAGACCGTGGATGTAATACTGGCCGAGCGACTTTCCGTGTAAATCCTTGCCATGCGTGTTGATGTAGTCGTAAGAAATTCTGTAGACGCTCTTGTCGCCTTTCTGGCACATGTCCATACCCGGTTTCAGAGCAGCAAGAGCGGCGTTTTGCGCGCCAAGAACGATGTCGTAAATTTCGCGCTGGCGCGGAGTGAACTTGCCGTTGGCAGGCAGGGTGCGCGTGATATCCGCGGAGTAGCCGGCGAATTGCGCACCAACATCCAGGACGACGATGTCGCCATCCTCGATCTTGCGCGCGAGCTTGTCGTAATGCAGCGCCGTCGAGTTTGGCCCAGCGCCTACGATGGGCGCGTACCCTTCGGCTTCAGAGCCGCCCCAGGCATGAATTTCCACCATTTTCGCGGCGATCTGATATTCGTACAAGCCCGGCCGCATTAATTTCATCGCTTCGAATTGTGCATCGAGGGAGAGATCGATGGCCTCTTTCAGGAATGCGACTTCGCCGAGTGACTTGACCTGGCGAAGCGCGCTAATCTGCGCGCGAATGTCTTTCAACTTGGCTTGTGGCGCACCAAGCTGCAGCCACTCCATCACCGCCTTCTCATGCGGGTATCCGCCGTTTTCCTTTTCGTAGGGAAGAATCGTCCAAATGGAAGGATAGATCTTCGCGAGCCTCTCGACGTTCGCGCGCATTTCGGAGAAAGGCTTCACCGTGCCAAAACCGGTGCGCGCTTCGATCCCCGGATCGGAGGGAGACATGCGCAGGCCGTTCCATTTTTCCCTGGCAGGATTTTTTGCGGGTAGGAAGAGAACCTCGCGCGGCCCATCCCAACCATCACTTGCTGCGCCATTCTTGAGCGCGGGGAGAACGATGATTCCAGCGCCTTCCTCGTTGTGGCCGGTGAGGTAATAAAAGTTGTCTTCCTGCGCGAAGATGTAGGCTTGCGAATGTTCCTCGCGTCCGGTAAACCCCCACAAAATGAGGGGTCCGTCCGCTTGCGCGGCGAGCTTGGCGCGCCGCTCGGCGTAGACACTATTGGGCTCCCGCTCGCGGCGTTCTTGGGCGCTCAGCGAAGGGGCCAGGCAGGCGATCCACACCAATCCCAGGACAACAAGTCCTCGTAAACGCCAAACGCCTCGCGAACCTACCCGTCTCGGGCGACCACTCATTGATGCACCTCAAATCCACCGGTTGATTGTTGCACCCACAGGGCATGCGGGTTTGCAGCGCCATGCGCAGACACGCGATTGTACCCGAAACAACTGGCTGGCCGAAATTGTCACCAAACAGTGCCGCGGCGCCTGTTCCCCAGATCGTAGACTCCCGTTAGCGGCGCGGGAATACCCTTTCCAGGACCAGATGAATCTAACAATAAATGCGCATAAGAGCAGGACTCATAGGCTTCATCGGTTTCTTCCAGTCGGTGCTCCTTCTGATTCATTTTTTCCTGTACGAGACGTGGACGTATTCCTCCGCGGGCAGCGATCCCCCGGTTACGTTCTGGCTCAAGGCCGCCGTGGGCTTGCTCTCTGTCAGCTTTTTAGCGACATCGCTGCTGGCCTTTCGCTATACCAATGCCCTGTTGCGGGCTGTTTATCGCGTCGCTGCGGCTTGGCTGGGCTGCTTGAGTTTCCTGTTTTTTGCGGCCTGCCTGTCCTGGCTGATTTTCGGAATAGTTCGGCTGGCCGGCATGAACGTCAATTTGCATAGAATCGTGGAAGTGTTGTTCGGAGCGGCGGTGGTGTTGGGCTTCTCCGGCCTCGTGAATGCAGGCTGGACGCGGATTCGGCGGATCACTGTTCGATTGGAAAATCTTCCTCAAGTCTGGCGCGGGCGGACGGCCGCGTTGGTCAGCGACCTGCACCTGGGGCACGTTCGAAACGGCAGCTTTTTGCGGCGCATCGTGGCGAAAACGATGCGAGAAAAGCCGGATGTGGTTTTCGTTGCCGGGGATTTGTTCGATGGCACCGCAATCGATGCCGCGCGAGCCGCCGAGCCATTACGCGAGCTGCGTGCGCCGCAGGGAGCCTACTTTGTTGCGGGCAATCACGAACAGTTCGGCGACGATTCCAAATACCTGAGGGCTATCGCGGGCGCCGGAGTTCGCGTGCTCGAAAACGAAAAAGTGGAAGCCGACGGATTGCAAATTGTCGGCGTGCCCTACAAGCACGCCACTCACGACGATCATCTGCGTTCTATTCTGCAGAAGATTGGCGTGGACCGGAATCGGGCCAGCATTCTGCTGACGCACGCCCCGGATCGCCCGCATATCCCCGCCGAGGCTGGGTTTTCACTCCAACTCTCCGGGCATACTCACCTCGGCCAGTTTTTCCCGTGGACCTGGATGGCCCGAAGGATTTACCGGCAGTTTGCCTATGGGTTGAGCCGCATCGGAAACATGCAGGTCTATACTTCCAGCGGTGCGGGGACTTGGGGCCCGCCGCTACGCCTGGGTTCCAGTCCGGAGATCGTAATGCTCAGCTTTGAGTGAATATCATCTTGCGGCATCCCGCCGCCGTTCAGTCACTAGTACATTCATATTATTCCCATCCCCTCTCCATGTGACTACAGTTGCGCGGTCCTCGGGCTCCAGGTTCGCATTTCGCACCGCTCAGGAGGCGTACTGTGTCCATGCCGTCTACCGCCATCAGTTTCGAATTGCCCTCCATTCGAACGAATGTGTGGCGCAGCCGCATCGTCGCCATCTTCCTGTTAGCCCTGATCGGCGGCATTTTCTGGGTGGATTCCCGCTATCCGTCTCTAATGAAGAAATACCACTCGGGCACGCACGTCAAAGTTGTGGGCGCAATTACCTTTGACGCGGTGTACCAGGTCGACCGCACCATGCCTCTTGCGCAAAGGGTGTGGCGCACTTCGGTCAATTGGCTCAACGCCAACCGGATCGGGATGACCTTTGCGTTTCTCTTTGGCCCTGCCGCACTCACCTTTCTTGGCACGCTGCCGCGGCGCCGCACAAAATCCCGCCACCTTAACGCGCTGCTTGGCACTCTTGCCGGAATGCCTCTCGGGGTCTGCGCCAATTGCGTCGCGCCCATCGGGCGTGGCCTCTACGCTTCGGGGATGAGTACCGAATCCGTCCTCGCGGCCATGTTTAGCTCCCCGGCTCTGAACGTTGTGGTGTTGGCGATGACCTTCGCGTTATTCCCGCTGCAAATTGCGCTCATAAAACTCGCCAGCGTGTTGTTGCTGATATTTGTTTTTGCACCCTATATGGCCTCGCGCCAAACGCCGCCGGCAAACACGGAAATGGATTGCCCCGTAGAGTGGGCGGCTTCAGAGACCTGGCCGCAGGCTTTGGTCAACACCTTGAAGAGTTACACGAAAAGCTTTTGGATCGTGTTTCGTGCGGGGTTCCCGTTAATGCTATTGGCAGCGTTTCTGGGAGCTCTGCTCATCGAGCTCGTTCCGCCACAGGCCGTCAACGCGCCCGTCTCGCTTGTTGGCATCCTTCTGGTTGCTTTGGTCGGCGCATTCCTGCCCGTTCCCATGGCCTTTGACGTGGTCATTGCGTACATTGCCATGACCCACGGCGTTCCACTCCCTTACGTGGTTGTGATGCTTTGCACCCTTGGCATCTACAGCGTCTACTCGGTTGCCGTCGTCGGAAAGACCATCTCCTGGAAGGTGGCCACCGCTACTTATGCCGCCGTCGCCGCACTCGGCATTGCGGCAGGAATAGTGACGCGCCTTTTTGCCTGAGGCCGCGCTTTTTCATTCTCAACTGTGGTTGGCTGCTATCTCCTGAAGAAATCAACTAAGAGTTCAGAGACGCGGGCGGGTTCTTCGTGCTGGAGCCAGTGTGAGGCATCCGCAAAAGTGAAGAGCTCGGCGCCGTCGCAGTAGCGCAGGCTCTCCTTCGCCATTTCGGATAGCAGGAAAGCATCTCGTTCGCCCCAGAGGATACGCGTCGGGACATGTACAGTGCGATCCGTGAACTTCGTGCGATGTCGAAATAGAGCGCGGTACCAGTTGATCATGCCTGTCAGCGCGCCAGGCTGGGACCACGCCGCCCGATATCCGATGAGATCTTCAGAAGAGAACGTGCCAGGGCGGCTGGAACGGACCAGCGATCTTGCTGCGACGCGATAATTGAAGGCGGACAGGAACGCCTCAGGTAACCAGGGCAGTTGAAAAAAAAAGATGTACCAGCTCCGTAGGAGTTGCTGCGTGCGCGTGTTTAGAAATTTAAGCATGACCGAAGGGTGAGGGACGTTGATGACCACGAGTTTGGCGATGCGCCGTGGATGCAGAATCGCTGTGCCCCAGGCGACGGCCGCTCCCCAATCGTGTCCCGCGAGAAAAATTCTTTGTTGCCCAAGCTGATCGGCAATCGCAATCACATCAGAGACAAGTTCCGTGAGCGCATACGACGCGACGCCGGGCGGTTTGCTGCTCAGGTTATACCCGCGCTGGTCCGGCACGACGACGCGAAATCCGGCAGCTGCCAGCGGCTCGATTTGCTCATGCCACCCATACCAGAACTCAGGAAAGCCGTGGAGGAGCACCACGACCGGGCCGTCGCTCGGTCCCGCAATGACAGCGTGCAGTTTCACGCTGCCGTTTTGAAATGTCGCGGACTCAGTGGAAACGCTCACGAGGGGAGAGTCTACACGTAGATGGAGGCTCCGGGGTATCACTACGCAGCAGGCGAATCCGGATAAGAAGCACGTTATCCAAACGGCAGGAAATCGAGCCCCGAAAAAAACTTGAGGGCAAACCCATTTGGACGGCAAGGGTTTGCCCTCAGTCGGGGCCACTCAGTGGAAGATCTAGTTTCCAACACTAGAAACCAGGACCCGCTCAGTGCTCACAGGCCCCTTAGCAAGAAGCTCCTCTCTCGAAACTTTGGGGACGCTATAGTTGAAGTGCACGCCGAGAGGAGCGAGGTAGAGCTCGCGCACGTAACCAAAGTCACCGCGCCGCTCAATCGTCAAGAAGCTCTGCTCAGTCTTGTTGTCGTTAGAAAGTCCGGCGGTCATGAGCACATCGACGCCGCTTGGACCGCGGAGCTCGATGAGAGCCGGCAGGGAAGCCGATTGCAGGACAAAGGAATAGTCGCCCGCGGGCAATACCCTGCCCTGCCAGCGTACTTCCTGCGGTAGCGTGAAGGTTCCTTTGCACGGGGCGCTGATCTGGGCCGCGGCTGGATTTGCGCAAGCGCTGGCGGCCAGCAATGCAAGTGAAGCCATAACCAGGATACGAATTCGATTTGTTTTCATGGTGAGACTCCTTTCTCAATCAGACTGTCTTTTCATCCCCGAAGCGTTGCCCCTATGACACACGCGATAGAGAGAGCATTTTCTGTGCCACGCGGCAGGCGATTCGCCGCCGTTTGCACTTGCATCTGGATGCAGTTGACAAAAGAGAAGATAGGTTCGACCAAGACCGGCGAGGAGAAAATCAGGGTTGCTGAAAACGAACAGAACTCTATCTGATTGGATAGCAGCCCTATCGCTTCAGATACTTCCTCACGAACGGAAAACAGGGAAGTGCGCTAGGCTCTGGCATTTTTCTTGAGAGCCACACGCAAATCCAGATTGCGGATCAGCCGATGCAGATAGTTCGGGTGGACGCCCAGGATTTTGGCGGCCTCCGTAAAGCTGTCGCCGGATTGTTCCCAGGCGCTCAGAATCAGCTGCTTTTTCAGATCGCGAATGGCGCCGTGATAATTTGCCTGCCCCGCCTCGGAGGAAGGCGCCGTTTCCAGCACAGCTTCCGGCAGATCCTCGGGAAGAATGAAGTCTGAAGACCCGATAACCACGGCTCGTTCCATGGCGTTTTCCAGCTCGCGGATATTGCCAGGCCAGTCATATCGCATCAGGCAGGCGCGCGCTTGCGGCGAGATTCCCTTTATGCCGCGATTGCATTTCTTCGCATTGCGGACGACGAAGAGTTCGGCCAGCAGCGGAATATCTTCCGCATGCTCGCGGAGGGCCGGCAGCGTTAGCGAGATGACGTTGAGCCGGTGGAATAGGTCTCCGCGGAATTTCTCTTCACGGACGGCTTTTTGCAAGTCCTTGTTCGTGGCCGCAACGAAGCGCACGTTAATCTTGATGGAGCGAGTCCCGCCAACGCGGACGAATTCGCGCTCCTGGAGCACGCGCAGCAATTTCGCCTGGAGTGTCAACGGCAGTTCGGCCACTTCATCCAGGAAAACCGTGCCGCCCTCGGCGACTTCCAGCAGTCCTTTCTTTTGGCAGATGGCGCTGGTGAACGCGCCTTTCTCATGGCCAAACAGTTCGCTTTCTAGAAGCGTTTCCGTCAGCGCCGCGCAGTTCAGCGCCATAAACGGCTGGTCCTTGCGCGGACTGTTTTTGTGCATCGCACGGGCGGCGAGCTCCTTGCCGGTACCGCTTTCCCCGCAAATAAGCACCGTGGATTCGCTGGGAGCCACGCGCTCGATGAATTGATACACCTCGCGCATCCGCGGGCTTTGGCCTGCCATATCGTGCTGCAGGCTGACCTCCGTCCGCAGTTGCTGATTCTCGATGCCCAGTCGCTCGAACTGTCGCGCGTTCTCGATGGCGATGCCCGCCAGGCCCGCGATGGCCGCCAGGAGTTGGAGATCGTCTTTCGAAAAAGTTGTGGCCGGATTGCAGGAGTCCACATAAATGACTCCGAGGACGCGGCCACCGGCAATCAGCGGCACGCAAAGAAGTGAGTGCGCGAGCTTGCTCCTTGAGAGAATGGCAGAATCAGTAGCTGCGAGCTTAAGTCCTTCGTTCTCGAGGACAGAGATGCCCTCATTGATCACCCGGCGCGCCAACGCCCGGCTGACATGCACGGGATGATCGGGCCCGGCGACGCGATCCCATGCGACGGGAGAGGCAGCATCTTCCCCTGAGTCTTCAACAAGCAGAACCGCGCCGCGCTCGGCCGGAATTACGTCGAAGATCATCCCGAGCAATTGCCATTGCAAGGATTCCACATCGCGGATAGAGCCGATGGCCGTGCTGATTTTCAGCAGCGTGCTCAGCGCTCTGGCAAGGCGCTCCGGCTGCGGCAAAGCTGCAAGGCAATCAGGATGCAGATAGAGTAGTTCGTCGGGGCGCAGCTGCTCCACCTGCGCGCCGTCTGTGGAATCTTCATCGAGCTGGACTGCGCTGCGCGCAGGAGCCGGAGACCGTTCCACCTCGAAAACAAATAGAGATGCTCCGATCGCAATTTGATCCCCTGGAGCCAGCACGCGCTGTTTTACCGGAATGCCGTTTACAAATGTCCCGGATTCGCTGTCCAGATCGGTCAGAAGAAAGCGCTCATTGTCGCTGGCGATGCGGCAATGGCTGGGCGAAACAGAAATATCTTCGAGACAAATTGAATTCGAAGCGTTGCGGCCGATGGACAGAACTCCGGCAACCGGAAATTCCGACTTTCTTAGTGGCCCGCTCAGCACTGCAAGTTTGGGCTGCACGGTTAGAGGCTTTCCTGCGGAAATTCTCCCCGGCCAACCCGCCTGAGGGAACGGCGATATTCTAACGCCAACTTTGAATCCTAGCCATAAGTAGTGTCTCTCCGAATGGATAGTGCGACTATCCACATGGTTCGTTTCATTTCCGGCTGCCTTGTTCACCTAGTCGACTGCATGGGATTCACGTCTATCTGCTTTAGTTTCTTTTATTTACAAATAGAAGGATGTTCGGAAGACGAGCCACAGGCGCTTCCGGCATCCTGGTTTCGCATCCCCTGGGCCCGCGCCCCTACTTACTTGGATAGTTCCAGCCTGCGAAAGTCCGGATCCCCTTCCACGGCATTTCCCATGAGGCCCAACTGCCAACTCTATTCCTGGCAATGAGATCCGCCTCGTTTGTGGAAAAAATCTCGACCGCCTGAACTCTGGCATGAGGTTTGCATTCTCTTCAGGCATCGCAGCAAATTGCGAAGCTCGATCGTGGAGGTGGTTTATGAAATTCCAAAAGATGATTCGAATTCAGCTGATGCTGGTGGGACTCGGAGCGGGGCTCTTGGTGGCCAAGCCGGTATTCGCGCAGCAAGAAACCGACCCCACTCTGTTCGAAGTTGCATCTGACCCGTCCCAGCCGGATCAGGGTTCGTTCAATGTCGCCCCACCTCCCGTGGTTGTCGCCCAAGCGGTGCCGGATGCAACAGCGCCGTCAGCCGTGCAGGAAGCCGATGCGGCTGGAATGACAGCCTTGGATGTGAAAACGATTCTGGCCCTGATGGTTGGTATCGGTTCCATCGTCCTGCTGGGAATGGCGGAAGCAGTGCGCGGAAGCCGCCGCCGGACCTGGAGAGAAAAAGCAACGGATGGTTTACCGGCCGGCGCGACAGCGAGCTGAAGAGTTCCACAAAAAGGTGAAATAGATCTCCGGGAGTGACGGCCCAGCCGAGCTCCCGGAGTTTTTTTGCGTGCGCGCGGTCGAGTTATAAATCGGCGGATGCCTAGAAACCCGGCGCGCCGGAGGTGGCCGGACGCATTTCGGGAGCGTTGACGCCGAAGCGCAGGCGCGCGAAGTACGTTTGGCCAAGCGACATGCAACCCGTGTAGAGGTAGCCCCAGACGAACAGCAGCAGGAACGGCACAGTCGCGTAGTTTTCGTTGATGATGGCGTAAACGACGGTCATGGAAAAATAGAGGCCGAGGAGGATTTCCGCGTAAGGCATCCAGCCCGCCTTGTTCTTGTAGGATTTTTTTGCAAACGTGCCCAGTTTGCCTTCGATATTGAATTTTGGCGTGCGCGCGAATTCGCTTTTCTTCCCGACAATCGCTTCCAGGACGGCTTGCGCGTTGCGCACGGAAATTCCAATGCCCGTAGCCATGACGAACGGCAGATAGAGAAAAGTGCGCGTCCAGGTCTTGGGGCGAAGCTCCCTCTGCGCCACCAGATAAAAGCTGGAGATCGAGCAAGTGGATGCCAGGAACAGCGGCAAGTCGATCAACAGCATCTGGAACCACCCCTGCTGGAAGCGCACGATCATGACCGGCAAAAGCATCGTCGAAAGCAGAACCATGAGCGGATAGCTGATATTCGCCGTCAAGTGGAAGAACGCCTCCGCTTTGACGTGCCACGGCGCATCTGACTTCAGCACTCTCGGAAGAATCTTCTTCGCCGTTTGCATCAGACCCTTGGCCCAGCGCGCCTGCTGCGCCTTGAACCCGTTCATGTCCACGGGAAGCTCGGAAGCGCACTCGATTTGCGGCAGGTAGAGAAACTTCCACCCTTTGAGCTGCGAGCGATAGGAAAGATCGGTATCTTCGGTCAGGGTATCGTGTTCCCATCCGCCGGCGTCATCAATCGCTTTGCGCCGCCACACGCCGGCGGTCCCGTTGAAATTGAAAAATGTTCCGCGGCGCGAGCGCGCCCCGTGTTCCACCACGAAGTGGCCGTCGAGCAGAATCGTTTCCACGTTGGTCAGCAATGAATAGTCGCTGTTGAGGTACGTCCAGCGCGTCTGCACCATCCCGATCTTGTCGCCGCCCTCGGGATTCATGAAATAAGGAATCGTGCGCCGCAGGAAATCCTGTTCGGGCAGGAAATCGGCGTCAAAAATCGCCACGAACTCACCCTTCGCCGTCTTCAAGCCATTCTCGAGAGCCCCCGCTTTGTAGCCTTCGCGGTTAGTCCGGTGAATATAAACGATGGGCATTCCCTGCGCGGCATGTCGTTCGACGCAAGCGCAGGCCACCTGCTGGGTTTCGTCGGTGGAATCGTCGAGAACCTGCACGTCAAGCAACTCGCGCGGATAGTCGAACCGGGAAACCGCTTCGACAAGCCGTTCGATGACGTAGCGCTCGTTGAAAATGGGCAGCTGAATCGTGACCCGCGGCCATTCTTTCACTTCAGGCGGTGTCGCCGGGACATTCTTCGAATACATGAAATAGTCGTAGACCAGCCAATAACGGTGGAGCCCGTAAACTGCCAGGATAAACAGGACGATGAAATAGGGAGTCATCATCGCCAGATCAAAGCCATTCGCGTGGTAAATCCCCGAAAAAGTCTTATCCGTAATGCGGTGCCAATAATGGCTGATGGAATTCTGCACTGCGAAAGAGGCCGTGAGTAGGAGTGTAGTGTACACGTCGCTCGGTTGATCCACAGATCGCGCGCTGCTTCGCGTCGGAATCGGGAAACAACGATTATAAGGCGCGGTTGCGGACAGTCAATGCGGCGCACCAGCCCTACGCCGCTCCAGCTCCTACGGCACGAGAACGATTTTTCCCGCGGCCCCCGGCTCCAGAATCTCCTTGTGCGCGCGCGCAGCCTCGGCAAGCGGCATTTCCTTGTCGACGACGGGACGCAGCGTTCCGTTCTCCAGCCCGGCGATCAGCCCGGCGTGAATTTCGTTTTCCTCTGCCGGAGTGATGCCCCACAGCGTGAAGCCCCGGGCTGAAGCCCGGCGCAGCATAAGGTCGCGCGGATTAATCGTGATTTCGCCGCGGTTACCGATGATAATCACGCGGCCATTCGTTGCAAGAAGCTTCAGATCTGCGGCGAGATTCACGTTGGCCAGCATTTCCAGGACAATGTCCACGCCGCGCCCGCCAGTAGCCCTCAAGATCTCTTCCTGGTAGCCCGCTTTGCTGTGATCGAAAACCTGGTGCGCGCCTTCGCGCTTTGCAAGGTCCAGTCCTTTTTGCGTGCCGGCCGTGCCGAAAACCGTCAGGCCCATCGCGCGCGCTATTTGTACCGCGGCGCTGCCGACTCCGCCGCTCGCGCCGTGCACCAGAACCGTCTCCGATGCCCGCGCTTCCGCCGAGTGGTGAAGTCCGTGATAGGCGGTACCGTAGGGAACCCACACGCCAGCGCCCTGGCCAAAACTGATCTTTTCCGGAAGAGAGTGCACTTGCTCTTCGAGTGCGAGGGCGTACTCTGCGTACGCTCCAGTGAGTGTTCTGGCGGTATAGACGCGGTCGCCTGTTTTCACTTTTTTCACTCCGTCGCCGACGGCTTCGATGACTCCCGCGGCGTCGGAGCCTGGCGTGTAGGGAAGTGGCGGCTTTATCGCATAGGTTCCGGCGCGCATGTACGTGTCGTAGGGATTTACCCCTGCGCCGTGGATGCGGACAAGAACTTGTCCCGCGGCGGGTTTCGGCGTGGGCACTTGTTCAAGTTTTAGAACTTCGGGCCCACCGAACTCATGTACGAGAATGGCTTTCATCGTTTTCTCCACGAAAGGTGGCACTAACAAAAATCCCGGCAAGACGCCGCAAATCGGAGACTTCAGAAGTGGTCATCCGGAATGATCAAAGCCGCTTCCTTTTCTATCGTGCCAGCGGTCTGCGCCCATGCCGTGGTCTGCCAGTTATCTTTGCCCTTCTTCAGCGGAATCCAGGGCGGCAGCGTCTGATTCAGATAAGTCGCCAGTGCAAAAATGTACGGCTCATACATTTTGCGAAGCCCTGCGAGTTTGCGGTCGGCTTCCTCGTCGTCGCGGAGCTTTAAGCCATGCTGGGCAAGGACGCCACGAATGCGGCGCAATTCCTCCGCAGGCAGCCGGTCCTGCGGCAGTTCCCTCGGCTGCGTCCCAAAAACTTGTGAGAGATCCACGATAGCGTGTCGCGCAATCGCAAAGGTGAGTTCGGCTTGTTTCGCACAAGCACCTTCGACACCCACCAGTACCAGTGCACAGGTATCCAGAATTGCAGTCAGCGATGCGATCCAGGATTGGTTATCGTGCTGCGAGCGAAAATAGGCAAGCACCGGATAGGACAGGTGGCTTTCCATCAGTTCGGCGGACCAACGCTCCCAATCTTTCAGAAGCCGGGCCAATGCGTCCTGGCCGTACTCGTAGCTGTGGCGGCGAAGAAGCTCGCCGGCGGTTGGCGGCGTGCCGGCGCGCGAATCGAGCAGCGAAATGTCTACTTCGCGCTTTGAAAATGACCCGTAGATAAACGGCAAGTAGCCGATGACCGCCGCTAGAAAACCGAACCCAAAACCGGCTTCGATAACCACTAGCGCTCGCGAAAACGTGGAGTGAGGAATGACGTCACCGAGACCCAAAGTGAAAAATGTCGTGCCGCTCAAATACAGGTCCGTCGCGAAGCTGGGACGCCCTCCCGCTAACACCACCGCCGACCCCGCGCCGTATTGCATGAGCCCGAATCCAAACACAAGGCCGATGGCCCAGACACCAACCAGAACGAGGAGAGAAAGCGGACCATAAAAGCCGAGCATGGTCTCGCGAGCTTTACGCGACGGTAACAGACACATAACGAATTTCCAGGTGATCCAGGTAGAACGGAAGAATAGGCGGGTGAGCCGGAACCTTCGCGTGACGCGGCGCGGAAGGATGATGGCTTCGAACGCATCCCAAATCACGGTCAGAAAGATCGCGGCACCTGCAATGAATGCTCCAGGAGCTGGAATCATGTGCGGCATTGTACCTGTTTGGACCGCTCGATGAGAACGTGGGGATCAGATCGCTTGCTGGTCAGGATTCAAGCCGTGCGCTGACGCTGATTTCTGCCTTGAAAAGCTTCGAGACCGGACATCCGGTTTCCGCGGCCTTGACGGCTGCATCGAACTTGGCCTTGTCCGCTCCAGGCACGTGCGCGACGAGGTCTAGATGGCTCTTTGTAATCGCAAATCCATCGGCAAGTTTCTCCAGCGAAATCGTGGCTGTGGTTTCGAGTTTGCTCGCCGTCAATCCCGCTCCGCCAAGCTGCGCCGAAAGCGCCATGGTAAAGCACCCGGCGTGCGCCGCGGCAAGGAGCTCTTCGGGATTGGTACCAACTCCGTTTTCAAACCGCGTACTAAAGGAGTATTGCGTCTGCTTCAATGTACCACTGTCCGTCGAGATTGTGCCTTTGCCGTCTTTTAAACCGCCCTGCCAAACTGCGGATGCTTTGCGCTGCATTTTTTGTCTCCTTTTGTTTTTTCATTCCGTTTGAATATACAGAATTCGATTCGAGGATGCCGGGAAAAGGTATATTCAGAAAATGACTATGTCCAGTTTCGTTTGTGAGCCTCCATGAGCCGGCTTCTGGACGAAATCGCGCATCGCCCGTGGCCTCTGCCTCCTGGCCAATGGATCATGAAACAAAAATGGCACGACCTGCTTTTCGCCCATTGGCCCGTGTCAGGCGGTCGCTCTCGCACGCGATTGGTTTCACCTGCCCTACTTCCGCGCGCGGATGCGCTGCGAGGAACGCAATGGCTGGATCGAATATGCCAGCCAGCGAGGTCATTCTGGCGCAGCTCCCGCTGCGTTGCTGGGGCGCTATCGTGCCGTTGGTCCGAAGTTTTTCTCCCGCCCGGGCACGCTCGAACATTTCCTGACCGAACGCTATTGCCTCTATGCACTCGATGGCCAGAGCCGGGTCCTTCGCGGCGAAATTCATCACCCGCCCTGGCCTCTGCAACGCGGCGAAGCCGAGTTCGAACGCAACACCATGGCTGAATCATTGGGAATTCATCTGGACTCACGACCGCTCTTGCATTTTGCGCGCGGGCAGGATGTTGTCGTGTGGCCGCCAAGAAAGACGCCGTGACGGCGAGTGCGACCGTCTACCACTTGTGAAAAATAAAAAAAGATCCCGCCACAATGCAAGCGAAGCCCGCGGCGTAGTTCCACTTGAGCTTGTCGCCCAGGTACAGCACGGAGAATCCGGAAAAGACCGTCAGCGTGATGACTTCCTGAATCGTTTTCAAGCTGCGCGGTGGAGAATTCATACGAGCCAATACGGTTTGCCGGTACCTGGAAACAGTACTCGAAGAAGGCAATCCCCCAGTTGACGAGGATGACCTTCCACAACGTGGAATTGCGATACTTCAAATGGCCGTACCACGCAACCGTCATGAAAATATTGGACGTCGTGAGTAAAAGTATCGTTCGCATCCGGGTGCATGCCCCCTTCCTTGCCCAGGTGATTAAGTGCTCAGACGGAAGAGCATTCCCCGAAGTCGTCGTTTCGTCAAATCCACGGTCCCGAATGGTCAGCAAAAGTATTCCAGCCTTTCAACCTCTTCGCGCAATTTTTTAGCGGCTGCTCAGGAGAGCCATCACGGAATACGCGCCGGCCAAAGGCCCCGAATATAGACGATGTTGTCCACGACCCTGTAGTAGACCAGCCATTTTCGGGTGAAGAAACAACGGTGCCGCCGGAAGCGCCTGCTTTTCGAACGAACAGGATACATGTGGGGAAAATAAGCCAATGGCGCAACCTTGCTGTAAATCTCCTGCTGATCCTTCAGCGGAAGTGAAAGGGCCAGGTCCCGGACCGGATCGGCCCAGACGATTCGCGACTTCACTTTCGTTTCTTGCTCTTCTTGGAGAGCGCGCGCGACATTCGGACCACTTCGCTGTGCGGCGTCACCCGGCCCTCACGAATCGCTTTGTCCGATACAGCCATCATTTTCTGAAACGCCGGGTCAGCCTCGATCTTGTCGAGGCGCTCTTCCATGTCGGCATAGAGTTGGATCGCTTCCCGCACAATCACACTTCGATTCCCATCGCGGTAGGATGCAAGTTCCTCGAGCAATTTATTCGTACGTTTGTCGAGAACGAATTGATGCCGCATGGCAGAAACCTCCCATGCCCACGATAAAGCGATAATGTGGAGCAGTCAACACCACTCATGAATTGTGTTGAAGGAACTCTGGGATCGGCCCAGGCTATACGTTCAACGTCAGGCTGACGAGGTCGGACCGCGTTGGCGGAGGGATCGGCGGCATCTTCGAACGGTCCACCGGGCGATAAAGCGTGTCGCGCTCGACGGGCACGCGCCCCGCCGTGCGAATCAATCGCTCCAGTTCGTTGCGCGGCGTGAATTCCGAGGTCTTCGCTCCCGCGTCGTGATAAATCTTTTCTTCCACCACCGTGCCGTCCAGGTCATTCGCCCCAAACCGCAGCGCAATCTGGGCGATGCTCGGCGTGAGCATGATCCAATACGCCTTGATGTGCTCGAAATTATCCAGCAGCAGCCGCGACACCGCGATGTTGCGCAAATCGGCATAACCCGTCGTCTTCGGAATATGCGAAAGCGCAGTGTTGTCCGGATGAAACGCCAGCGGAATAAACGCCACGAATCCGTGCGTCTCGTCCTGCAATTCGCGCAGCCTAATCAAGTGATCCACGCGCTCTTCTTCCGTCTCCACGTGCCCGTAAAGCATCGTCGCATTCGAATGCAAGCCAATCTCGTGCGCTTGCCGCGCAATATTGAGCCACATCTGCCCGCTGACCTTGTGGTCGCAGATGATTCTGCGCACCCGCGGATGAAAAATCTCCGCGCCGCCGCCGGGTAGCGAGTCAACGCCCGCTTCCTTTAGCTTCAGCAGCGTCTCTCTAGTGGATAGCTTCGCGATGCGCGCAAAATAACCCACCTCGACCATCGTGAACGCCTTCAGGTGCACGCTCGGGCACCGCTGTTTCAGTCCTCGAATCATCTCCAGAAAATATTCGAACGGCAGGTCGGGGTGCAGGCCGCCGACGATATGGAATTCCAGCGCGCCTTCACGTGCGCCCTGTTCCGCGCGCGCGTAAATCTCTTCCAGCGAAAAATTGTAAGCGCCCGGTGCATTCGGGTCGCGCCCAAACGCGCACAGCTTGCAGTGCGCCACGCAAATATTCGTCGGGTTGATGTGCCGGTTGACGTTGTAATACGTCACGTTCCCGTGCTTTTTCTCGCGCACGTGATTCGCCAGCCACCCCACCGCCAGCAAATCCGGCGACCGGTAAAGCGTGATGCCCTCATCCGCGGACAGCCGTTCGCCCGCCAGCACTCTTTCCGCAACCGGTTTCAACCGCTCATCCGTGATCGTCAGTTCGCTCATTTCGAATCCGTCGAAAATTTCAAACCCGCCAAAACGCTGCCGCCGCGCCCCAGAACAACAGGAACAACATACTAATATAGCCGTTCACGGCGAAAAACGCAGCGTCCAGCTTGCTCAAGTCATCCGCCTTGACAAGGGAATGTTCGTAAGCAAGCAGCGCAGCCACCACGGCAATGCCCGCCCACGCCGGCCACGGCAAGCCAAAGCTCAACGCCAGCCACGCGAGAAGCGCGATCACCCCGGCGTGCATCACGCGCGCAATCAGCAGCGCCTTGGCAATCCCGAATCTCTTCGGCACAGAAAAAAGCCCGGCGCGCTGGTCGTAATCCACATCTTGACACGCGTATAGCACATCAAACCCGCCCACCCACAGCGTGACCGCCGCGCAAAGAATAAGCATCCGCAAATCAAGCCCGCCGGTGATGGCTATCCACGCCGCCGCAGGAGATATTCCCAGCGCAAAGCCCAGAAAAAGATGCGACCAGTTCGTGAAGCGCTTGGTAAAGGAATAGAAAAACAGAATCGCGATAGCTAGCGGCGCAAGCTTGAGCGCCAGCGGATTAAGCCGCCAGGCGGCAAGAAAAAATACCGCCACTGCAACCAGCGTGAACAACCACGCAAACTCCAGCGACAGTGCTCCGGTGGCCAGCGCGCGCTGCTGCGTTCGCGGGTTTTCGCGGTCGTAACGCAAATCCGCGATGCGGTTCATGGTCATCGCCGCGGAACGCGCCGCCACCATCGCGATGATGATCCACAGAATCTGCCGTAGTGAAGGCCAGCCGTGCCGCGTGGCGCGCGCTGCTAGCAACGCCCCTGTCAACGCGAACGGCAGCGCAAATACGGAGTGCTCGAATTTGATCATCTCGAGTACGGTTTTGATGCGGTTGGCCATTTCTGATCTGCGCGCTACCTCACGCCTTCGCTTTTCTCGCCGACGGTGTGCCAGCCCAGCGGTACATTTTTTCTTGCGGCAAGCTGATCTGTGCAAGCACCCGGCAAACGTATTGCGTGACGAGGTCGTCGATCGTTTTCGGATGATGATAAAAAGCCGGAACCACCGGCATAACCGTTGCCCCCGCCTGCTGCGCCCGCAGCATGTTTTCCAGGTGCACGCGATTGAACGGCGTATCGCGCACGCACAGGACCAGCTTGCGGCCTTCCTTCAGCATCACGTCCGCCGCGCGCGCCACCAGATCTTCGCTGACGCCGTTGGCGATCGCTCCGAGCGTGTTCATCGAGCAGGGAATCACAACCATCGCGTCGACGGCATAGCTGCCGGATGCTATGGAAGCTCCCACATCCTTGTTGGGCAGAATCTCGATTTTCGCCGCCGGGCGGCCGAGGATCCGGCTCGGGAGTTGCTTCAAATCGCCGGAAGTTATTCCCAGCTCTTCCGCAACCAGCCGCTGGCCTGACTCCGTTACCACCAGATGCACCCGCGCCACCCGCGGATCTTCCTCCAGCAGCAACAGCGTTTTCTGCGCCAGAATCGCCCCGCTCGCGCCGGTCACACCTACGGTGACAATCTGTTTTTGCGTTTCAGCCATGTTTTTCCGCGAGGATGAATTCAGTCTCTCAGCGCCCTTGCGCCAAGTCAAGGTAAGGTAATTGTACCGCGCAATGATAGAATTCGCGGCGGTCGGAAAATATGAACCAGCTTGAACTGCTGAAAGTTCTGGAATCCGTGAAGGCCGGCAGCCTCGCCCCCGCGAAAGCCATCGAGCGGCTGAAGCATTTGCCCTTCGAGGATTTGGGCTTTGCGAAAGTGGATCACCACCGCGCGCTGCGCCAGGGATACGCCGAAGTTATTTTCGGTAAGGGGAAAACGCCGCGCCAGGTCGCCGAAATCGTCAAGGCCATGCTCCGCCAGAAAGATTCACGGCAAAACATTTTGGTGACGCGCGCCGACGCCAAAAAATTCACGGTCGTAAAGAAGCTGCATCGCGCCGCCAAATTTCACGCGCTTTCCGGTGTGATTACCATCGAACGCGGCGCCGAACTAACCGGAAAAGGAATGATTCTCCTCGTTTCCGCCGGAACCAGCGACATGCCCGTCGCCGAGGAAGCGCTCCTCACCGCCCGCATGATGGGCAACCGCACCGAGCATCTCTACGATGTCGGTGTCGCCGGGATTCACCGCCTCCTCGACCATCGTGAAAAACTCACGCACGCCCGCGTCATTATTTGTGTTGCCGGAATGGAAGGCGCGCTGCCCAGCGTCGTCGGTGGCCTCGTTGCCGTGCCGGTGATCGCTGTTCCCACCAGCGTCGGCTACGGCGCCAGCTTCGGCGGCATCGCCGCGCTCCTCGGCATGCTCAATAGTTGCGCCTCCAACGTCACCGTCGTCAACATCGACAACGGTTTCGGAGCCGCCTGCGTCGCCTCTTGCATTAACCGCTTGTAACCCCGTAACTCGCCCCTTCAGGGGTGAGGCTCCCATCCGCCGTCCTCTCGCGGGGTGAACCTTAGGCTTAAAGGCTTGAACTACACGGGCGACGGCTTCAGCAGAACTTTCATGGCACCGGATCGTTGTGCAAAAGCAATAGCTTTATGTGCTTCCGCCAGCGGGAATGTTCGCGTGATGAGCGGTGTTGGATCCACTTTAGCCGAGCGGAGAAGCTCAATCGCTTTGGCGAACGGGCCGCACCGCGATCCTACCACCGTCAGTTCCTTCACGACGGTCGGCCAGGTCTCCACCGGAGCCGCCCCGTGAAAAGTCGATTTCAATACCAGCGTGCCGCGAGGCTCGGTCATCTGCTGCGCAAGGGCGAACCCCGTGGGCGATCCGGTCGCTTCCACGAGAAGTGGAAATTGTTCTTTGCTGCGTTTCAAATCCAAGGCATCGCCGCGAACTTTTCTGGTTGCGATACCAGCGCGCCGCGCCAACGCCAGCTTTTTTTCGTGCTTCCCGTACATCACCACGCTCGGAATGGCCGTGTGAAGCACTCGCGCGATAAGTTGCGCGAGCTTGCCGTCCCCCAGGACCGCGGCGGACTTGAATTTCTCGGCATCGACCTGCTCAAGGATTTCGCAGGCAGCAGCAAGTGGTTCGACAAAAACGGCTTGTTCGTCAGTGACATTAGCTGGCACAACGTGCAGATTTTCCAGCGGCAGTGCCAGATACTCAGCGAACGCACCATCATGGTTCACGATCCCGAGCACCGTGCGCCGCGCACAATGCGTCTTCATCCCCCGCCGGCAAAAATCACAAACCGGTTTGTAACCGTACGCGCTGCAACTAACATTGATCTCCCCGCAAACGCGCCGGCCGATCCATTTTTTCTTCGTTGCGGCTGAAACTCCGCTAGCGCCGGCGACTTCGCCCACAAATTCATGCCCCGGCGTTCCGCGAAAGTTGTGATAACCCCGGAGAATCTCAATATCTGTGTTGCAGATTCCCGCCAGCCGCACGCGAATGAGGGCCCAGCCGGGCCTCAGCTTCGGCAATGACCGCAACTTTGGTCGTAATTTTCCGTTAGCGGCGCGGAAGGAAAGCACCTGCGGTCCTATTCGGATTTCCGTGAATCTTTTTGGCGTTGTGATTTTGCTGGCAGTTCGCGGCGCCTCGCCGCACCCATCTTTTCAATCAGTTCAAACTTGGCTTCGATCCGCACCAGCCTGCGGTCAATATCCGTATAGCTTTCCGCGAGAGTTTTCACCTGCGCCGTCAGTGTTTCCATCCGGTCTTCAATCAGCACGATCTTGCGGATGGCGGCAACCGCATCCCGCGCCCAACTCACCGGCCATTCCTCTTGTGTTTCAGAACGCGGCCGACATACGCGATCGTTTCATCCAGGTTCTTGATCATACGGTCCGCCGCATGATTCGCTGTTTTCGCCAGCGCGCGCAGTTCCGCTTCATTCTCCACTGGCACGTCCAGGTACATTTCCACGGCGTCGCGGACTTCCTGTGAGAAGGACTTGCCGCGCAATTTTGCTCGCTGCGTCAGCCGGTGTTTTTGCTTGGAATCCATGTGAATCAGCGCCGTAGCCATTTTCCACTCCTATATCGCACCTATATCATAACACGACGGATTTAGGCCCCACCCACTCGGCAGCATACATCACTCGTAACGCAGCGCCACAAGCGGATCAACGCGCACGGCCCGGCGCGCCGGCACATACGCTGCCGCGATTGCCACCGTTGCCAGCAGAAGCGGTACTCCTATAAATGTCACCGCATCGTAGGCGCCCACTCCGAAGAGCAGGCTCCTCAGGAATCGCACCAGCGCGAAAGCTCCAGCCAACCCAAGCCCCACTCCAATCACTGTCAGCTTCACCGAATGTCCCAGAATCATTCCTTGCACGTCGCGAGGCTGTGCCCCCAGCGCCATGCGAATCCCTATTTCCTGAGTTCGCTGGCTCACCGTATAGCTCATCACTCCATAGATCCCCACAGCGGCCAGTATGAGCGCGAGAACCGCGAAGGCCCCGATCAGCAGCGCCGAAAATCGCCGTGGCGACACCGAATCCGAAAGCAAAGCATCCATGCTCATGACGTGGGTCACGGGCAAGGTCGGGTCCGCTTTGTGAATCACGTCCGTTACGGCTGCCGCCACTCCGGCTGGGTCGGACACCGTTCGAATGATGAGATAGGGCGTCCATCCCCCTGCGAAGTACACGTCATAGGTCGGCTCGCCTTCCAATCCGAACTGATGCACGTTTCCAACAATTCCGACGATCGTGAGCCAGCACGATTTTTTATCCAGCGAACAGAAATCGATCCGCTTGCCCAGCGCATCTCCGCCCGGCCAGTACCGCCGCGCCATCGTTTCGTTGATCAGAATGTTCGTCAGGTTCCAGTCCGGTTGATTAAACGCGCGCCCCGCCAGCAACGGAATTTGCAGCGTGGAAAAATAGCTCAGGCTGACCGTGCGAAATTGCGCCAGCGGCCGCGCCCCTGCGGCCACCGCCGGCTGGCCTTCGATTACGAACCGTGACGCCTGGCGCAGTTCCGTGCCCAGCGGCAGTTCGTCGATTCCGCCCACTTCTTTCACGCCCGGTAATTCGCGGATTTGCTCCGCAATCTGTTCGAATTGCAGCGACTGCTTCTGCCCCAGCTTGAGCTGATCTTCCTGCGAGAGTTGGCTGGATTCCAGAAAGGGAACCGTCGCCTGCTGAACCTCCATCGTCAGGATGTGCTCCGTTTGAAAACCCGGAGCCACTTGCAACAGTTGCTGAAAGCTTCTTAGCAGCAGCCCCGCTCCAATCAGCGGAACCAGCGCCATCGCCACTTCACAGATGACCAGCAGACTATGCGTCCGGTGATGACCGGCAGCGCTCGCGCCCTTGCTTCCTTGCTTCAGGACCCCCGCAAGATTGGTTCTCAGCGTCCGCAGCGCTGGCAGTAAGCCACACGCCAGGCCTGCCAGAAGACAAACTGCCAGGGTGAACCCCAGCACCCAGCCGTTCAATCCCGCATCGCGCAACACCGCGAGATCGCCGGGAACTAACGACTTCAAAACTTTCAATCCCACAACGGCAAGTATCAGTCCCAGCCCGCCTCCCAAGAACGACAGCAGCACGCTTTCCGTAAGCAGTTGCCGGATCAGCCGCCATTGGTTCGCACCCAGCGCCGTTCGCACCGCCACTTCCCGTTCGCGCGCCGCATTGCGCACCAGCAGCAGGTTCACAATATTCGCGCACGCTATCAGCAATACCAGTCCCACCGCCCCGAACATCACCAGCAGCGTGCTTCGCAGCTTCTCCGCCGCTGGGTCCTGCATCTTCTCTACCAGCACGCCGAGATTCTTGTGCTCGATCGGATACGCGATCGCCGATTGTTCGTTGAGTTGGCGGATTTCCTCTCTCGCTTGCGAAATCGTCACCCCGGGCTTCAGCCGCGCAATCGCCGCGAACGCGTGGTGCACGTGCTCCGTCAAATCGTCGTCGAACTGGCCGAGTGGCATCCAGACATCAGCCCAGCGCAAAAACTGAAATCCTGCGGGCAGAATCCCTGCAATCGTGTAGCGATGATTGTCGAGCGTGACCGCCCGCCCGACAACCCGTGGATCACCCCCAAAACGGCCTTCCCACAAACGATGGCTTAGCAGCACCACCGGGGCGCTGCCCGCTCGGTCTTCTTCTGGGACAAACGAACGGCCGGCCACCACTTGGGCCCCAAGCATCGGAAATAGGGAGGAACTCGCGTAACCAATCAATACGCGTTGCGGTTCGCCGTCACCCGTGAGATTGAACCCGTGGGACACGTTCGCATACGCGCCCATTTCCGAAAAGCTCTTCGCCTCCCGCCGCCAGTCCGCGTAATCTCCCGGCGACAATCCCCCTCGGGGAACCTGGGGCAAATACGTGTTCCAGATTTCCACCAAACTCTCCGGTTGCGGATAGGGGAGCGGCCGAAGCAGCAGGTTTTGCACCACGCTGAAGATCGCCGTGTTTGCGCCGATGCCTAGCGCCAGCGTGAGTACCGCGACAATCGTAAAACCGCGATTCTTCGCCAGCGTCCGCAGACCGTAGCGGATGTCCTGCAGGAGGTTTTCCATCCTGGGAATCTCCCTGTTCTCATGCTCGGATGCGCTCCATCTCCGCGACGCGGAACGCACCCTTCCTGTTCACTCTTTGACCTGATATCTGTTTATACGATAGACCGAAGTTATACGCTAGTGCAGCGCGGCGGCGAGTGTTTTCACCAGCAGTGGTTCCTGTTCGGGAAACACCGTCCGGAAGTCCAGGATCAGGCGTTCCTCTTCCACACGGGCGATCACGGAAATCCCTGATGGCGCACGGCGTAGCCGCTGCTCAAGTTTCGTGGCGGAATAACGCGCGCTGGCGATTCGAATGATCTTCGTCGGCAGAGACTGCTCCGGAGTGGAGCCGCCGCCCGCAAGAGAAACTCCGTCCGCGATCTCAATCTCCACTTCGTCGAGAGGTAGTTCGGGACGCAGTTCGCGAATAAAGTTTTCCGCGCGGCGCTTTATTTCCTGTGGCGTCATTCGAATCATCCGCATCGCCGGGATTTCGTCCCACGCCGCGCGCAGATACGCGCCCAGCGTGGCTTCCAGCGCAGCAATGGTAAGTTTGTCCACGCGCAAAGCCCGAAAGAGCGGATGGCGCCGGACTTTTGCGATGAGTTCTTTCTTTCCCGCAATAACCCCTGCTTGTGGCCCGCCAAAAAGTTTGTCGCCGCTGAAGGTGACGATGCCCACTCCAGCCTCCACGCTCTCTCGCACCGTGGGTTCGGCAATGCCGTGCTCAGAAAGATCAACTAGGCACCCGGAACCAAGATCTTCCACCAGCGGAAATCCGGTGCGCTGGCTGAGAGCCACGAGTTCCACAAGCGCAGGCTTGTCCGTGAAACCCGTCACTTTGAAATTCGAAGGATGCACGCGCAGCAGCAGCCGCGTTTTCTCGTTAATGGCGTTTTCATAATCGCCGAGGTGCGTGCGATTCGTCGTTCCGACTTCGCGCAGAATCGCCCCGCTCTGCTCCATGATTTCCGGGATTCGAAAGCCGTCGCCAATTTCGATGAGTTCGCCGCGCGACACGATCACTTCGCCGCCGCGCGCCAGCGCCGCCAGTGTCACAAGCACCGCCGCCGCGCAATTGTTGACCACGATCGCGGCTTCCGCCCCGGTGAGCCGTGTCAGCAATTCCGCCGTATGCACATCGCGCTTCCCTCGCTTCCCCGCTTCCAAATCGTATTCCAGATTCGAATACTGCGTTGCCGTGCGGCGAAACTCCTCGACAACCGCCGCGGAGAGCGGCGCCCGGCCGAGGTTCGTGTGTAGGATCACCCCCGTCGCGTTGATCACCGGCTGCAGCGAACGCGAGAGAATGCGTTCCACTTCCGCGGCGACGAGTTCTTCAACCGATTCCGAATTGGCAGCGAGCTCCGTACCGTTCGAATCCCCAGCGATGCGCTCTCGAAGCCCGGAGAGAACTGCGCGAGTCACTTCCACCACCAGGTTGCGGTCCACGCGATTCGAAAGTGCCGCCAGCCGCGGCTGAAGCAGCAATTCATCAACCGAGGGAATCTGCCGCAGAAGCTCCGCCTGTTCGTTCGAAACCGTGCGCTTTGCCCGTGCATCCATGCGAACATTTCAGCACAGACCGCAGCAACGGGCAATGCCGACCGCGTTCTCTCCTGGCCCGCGTAGGCCATTCGAACGGGAGCCGTGCCGCATGCGCATCGCCGCGCGCGCATCCGGTTGACGCCACCCCTTAGTGCTCTTAGCATGGAGGTTTGGGGGTTTCCTCCGCGCATGGCGACCATCGACGAAGAGCTGGGTACGCTCGAACGGGACATCCGTCAGCTCAAAATCGAATACGATCAATATTTCGGCGGCGGCAGGAAGCGTCCGCCCACGGAGATTGAGTGGCGCATCGATCAGCTGGTGAAGCGCTACGCGGAGCGCGGCGGCGAGCTGAAGTTTGCGCAGCGGTTCCGCTTCAATAATCTTTCGCAGACCTACGCAAAGTACAAAGACATTTTCCGGAAGAAAGTGGCGCTGAAGGAAGAAGGGAAAATACAGCGGCACTTCGGCGCGGCGGCAAAAGTGATCGAAGCCGCGCGCCAGAAAAAAGAAGCCGAAGAGTCAGCCGCTCATCCCAGCGCGTTTCGCATGACGTGTTCCGAGCCGGAGCGCGAGCCCGAGAAAGTGGAACTGCTGTACGAGGCGTTCCTGCAGGCCAAGCAACTGGCGGGCGAGCATACCGGAAAACTTTCGCGCTCGAGCTTCAACGAATTCGTTCTGAAAAAAACCAAGGAACTCAAGAAGCAGAAAAACTGCAAGGATGTGGAGTACGTCGTGGAAACGATCGAAGGCCAGGTCAAGCTGAAAGCGCTGGTCAAATCGTAGTTCTCTTCCGAAGATTCCCACAGGGCAGGCACTTTCCCAATTCCCGCTAGACTCGTACACTGATGTGCTTTTCCATTTGCGGAGGAACCGAAGATGGCAGTGGTACGCGCGCTAATCAGCGTGTTTGACAAAACGGGAATCGTGGAATTTGCGAAGCGGCTGGCGGCGTTGAAGATTGAAATTCTTTCTACCGGCGGAACGGCGAAGCTGTTGCGCGAGGCTGGCATGGCCGTGCGCGACGTTTCCGATTTTACGGGCTGGCCGGAGATGCTCGGCGGAAGAGTGAAGACGCTGCATCCGAAAGTGCATGGCGGGCTGCTGTTTCGCAGGAAGAATGCGGAGGACCAAAAACAGGCGGCGGAACATGGAATCGCGCCGATCGATCTGGTGGTGGTGAATCTGTATCCGTTCGAGGCGACGGCGGCGAAGGCGGGGCTGACGGCGGAAGAGCTGATCGAGAACATCGATATCGGCGGGCCGACGATGCTGCGGTCGGCGGCGAAGAATTTCGAGAGCGTGACGGTGGTGACGGACCCCGCGGATTTCGAGCGCGTGGCGAAGGAAATTGAGAGTGATGGCGACACTACGCTGGCGACGCGGCTGGAACTGGCGCGCAAGGTTTTCGCGACAACTTCGCGATACGACGGAATGATTACCACAGAATTGGGGCGCTTAACGGCAGCTTCCGGCCACGTGGCGTTGGGCGCGAAGCCGGTGTTGCCGGAACGCGTGCACATCGCCTTGCGGCGGCAGCAGGAATTGCGGTACGGAGAAAACCCGCACCAGGCCGCGGCGCTGTACGTTCCGGCGGGGCGGGCGCCCGAAGGACTCGCCGCGGCGAAGCAGCTCCAGGGCAAGGAACTTTCGTACAACAATTTTGTGGACCTGGAAGCGGCGCGAAGCCTGGCGGCGGAATTTTCCAATCCAGCGGCGGTGATCATCAAGCACAACAATCCCTGCGGGGCGGCGGAACAGCAATCGCTGCTCGACGCATATTTGAAAGCGTTGGCCAGCGATCCGGTTTCGGCGTTCGGCGGGGTGCTGGCGTTCAACCGCGTGGTGGATGCGGCGACGGCGGAAGAGGTCGCGAAACTTTTCGTGGAGTGCATCGCCGCGCCGGGCTTTGATGAAAAATCCAAAGCCATTTTTGCGGCGAAGAAAAATTTGCGATTGCTTGAATTGCCGCCGGGCGGCCTGGAGCCGGAGCGCGAGCTGCAGCTCAAACGAATCCTCGGCGGAATGCTGGTGCAGCAGCCGGACCTCGGCGAGATCAAGGAAAGCGAACTGCGCGCGGTGACGAAGCGCGCGCCTACGGCGGAAGAGATGCGCACGATGCGGTTTGCGTGGAAAGTTTCCAAGCACGTGAAGTCCAACGCCATTGTGTTCGCGAAGGATGGCGCGACGCTGGGCGTCGGCGCAGGGCAGATGAGCCGCGTCGATTCCGTGAAACTCGCGGTGATGAAGGCGCAATCGTCGCTTGCGGGAAGCGTGGTGGCGTCCGACGCGTTCTTTCCATTTCCCGACGGCGTTGAGGCTGCAGCAGCCGCGGGAGCTAAGGCGGTGATCCAACCGGGCGGCTCGGTGAAGGATCCCGACGTGATTGCGGCGGCGGACCGGTTGAACCTGGCGATGGTGTTCACCGGCATGAGGCACTTTCTGCACTGAGAGACGACGAAGAATGAGGTAACGAAGGAGCGCAGACAGTGAAAGAGTGCAAGAGTCCAAGAGTGCAAGAGCCGGAAGGGTCGAAAGGCCGCAGCGTCGACGGATGCGAACGACACGTCGGAACGTCGGGAAAATACAGGTGCCTCCCCCTCCCCATGGTTCTTGTAAGGATGTGATTCGATTGGGGTTGCACGGTGGGGGCTGCTAAGGATGTGACAGGAAAGGAGTTACACCTTTGAACGTTGGAACGTAGGAAGGCTGAAAGCTGAAGAGCGACCCCCGTCCCCCTGTTTTTTGTAAGTGTTGCATCTAAAGGATTCAGAGATTGCGTAAGTCGTTTGTTTGCAGCACTTGCGGGGAGATCCATAGGTGTTGCAGTTAAAGGATTTACGGGGGCGGACTGTTGTCTAGAAGGCGACGTTTTTGGATGAGAAGATCCTGAAGGAGTTAGAGGGACTACCTGGCGGGCGACCATGGGGATACAGGCACGAACGAGCGGGGCCGACTACACCAACAAGTATTACACATTCGGTACAGTTAGTCAAGGATTACTTTAAATGGTTTGGATGGAGAGAGATAGCAGGGTGCCTGATGAAAGCGGGGATTGGGGAAGCGTCAAAAACTGGAAATTACCGACTGCAATAGGGTTCAAACTAGCCATCGCCTAACGAAATATCAGAAAACGTCCCGTCTGGTCCCCGGGTTTCCGTCCCCGGTTTCCCAGAGCCGTAGCGCGACCACTCGGCAATTGGCACGCCGCTGCAAACGCCAGTTAGTGCGATTTGTTGCCAAATCCATTAGCTAGACAACGAATCTAGAGGGGATACAATCCTTCCGATGGAAGTCGGAGAGGAATGGATGCTAAACGCTTGTGAGAAGCGACCATTGAGCACAACGTCGAACAGGATCTACTGCAAGTCTTTTACTCTTGTGTTCATCGTAGTTTGCTTACTTCCAATCGCTTCCTTCGCGCAAACCCCGGGAACCACTGAGAACCGGCCTCCACCTCTTGGCAAGCTGGTCGATGTCGGTGGCTATCGAGTGCATCTCTATTGCACAGGTACGGGGAGCCCTACCGTCGTCATCGTTGGCGCTGGGTTCTCCTTCGATTGGGGCCTCGTTCAACCCGAAGTCGCAAAATTTACTCAAGTCTGTTCGTACGACCATTCAGGAATCGGTTGGAGCGATTCCGGCCCGAAAGACTCATGCGCGCTTAGGGTCAGTGAAGTACACGCTGCGTTGAAAAACGCCGGGATCAAGGGCCCTTACGTTCTCGTCGGGCATTCGCTTGGTGCATTGGTAGCGCGCCTCTACGCAGGACGATACCCAGAAGAAGTAGCGGGCATGGTTTTTGTCGATCACGCGGCGCATCTCGGTGTGACGTTCATCGCCCGCCCTCGTGACGATACGACGGCTCCTCCTCCTCCGCCTCCGATGCCTTCAACTCCCAGCGGCGGAGGACCAATCGGCATTGAGAGCGATCCAAACTTCAGTAAGTTATCCTCTCGCGATCGCGAGCTTCATCTTTGGGCCATGTCCCAAACCCGAAATCAAACCGCTCTGCAAACCAATGTCGGTATAAGTCAGGAATGTACTGCGGAAGCCGACGCCATCGCCAAGGAACACAGTCACCCGCTCGGCGACAAGCCGCTCGTTGATGTCAGCACGGGTGAGTTCCGCAGTCCCGATTACGACAAATTACAGCTGAATTTGCTGTCCTTGTCGCAAAACAGCAAGCAGCTCATCGCGCAAAAGAGTGGGCATTTCGTCATCATCGACAGGCCCGACGTTGTCATAGATGCGATCAATCAAGTCGTACAGTCAATCCGTAACAACGCCAAGCTCTAAACAACGGTCTACCGCAGAATTGAGTGCGCTGTGAAAGCTGAGAAAGAAGTCTTGGCCAGTTCCTTGAGTGCCTGCCTAACGCTAACCGGACTAGTCAGGCGCTATGTCAATCCAGCCCAAACGATTATTCTGAAGTGTGACTGAAAATCCAGATACACCCCCGAAGACCCCGCATCGGAACGGCACCCTCCGAACTTTCGTTCGATGGTTTCTTATCGGAGTGGTGCTTCTTTGGTCGGTTGCTGCGCTGATCCTAGTCGCTGCCCGGTGGATCGACCCACCGACCACCGCGGTGCACATGGAGCGCCGCTTGCAGTCATGGATTCACCACACGCCGTATCACGAACGATACGAATTCGTTCCGCTGAGCCAAATCTCGCCCGATTTCCAGCATGCTGTCATCGCCGCTGAAGACCAGCGCTTCTACCAGCATCATGGATTCGATTGGCACGCGATGCAAATCGCTGCTGAAGGCGATATGGAAGGCGGCCGCATTCGCGGTGGGTCCACGCTTACGCAGCAACTGGTAAAAAACCTGTTCTTCGGAACCGGCCGCTCCATCCTCCGCAAGGTCGCCGAGTTCACACTTGTCCCGGTGGCCGAATTGGTCCTTGGCAAGCAGCGCATTCTGGAACTCTATCTCAACGTGGTCGAGTGGGGTCCGGGTGTTTATGGTGCGGAGTCGGCGTGCCGTTACTACTACCGGAACTCGGCCCGGAGTATCGACCGGGAGCAAGCGGCCCAACTCGCCGCAATTCTGCCGTTGCCCCTGAAGCGACGCCCCGATCACATGAATCGCTATAGCGGACTAATCCTAGAGCGGATGCGCCAAATGGGTTGGTAATCGCGCATCACATTGTTGAGAACCTTGGAAGGTTCGTACCGATACAACGGCGTCACCAGGCAAAAAACGAATTGCCGCCCAACAACCGCAAACGACCTTGCGTCAAGCCAATGTCTTGAGCAAAGGCGAAGAGAAACCCTCACTTCACGCGGTGATAGGTGACTTCGATGGATTTGGGTTTGCTGTCGGGGTCGGTGATGTCGCCGTGGGAGATGTAGGTGTCGTTGTCGACGCGGGTGATGATGGCGTCTTTCAACTGATTGACGACGGGGTTATCGAAGCGGAAGACGCCGGCGTCTGATTTAGCGAGCACGAGGTGGTAAGCTTCCTTCTCTTCCAGGGGCTTCAATTCGGGGGAAAAGTGGCGGAAATAGAATTCGATGCCAATGGGAGTTTCGCGGATGGTGAAAAGCTCGATGACGATGGTTTTCTCGTTGTCGGTTAGGCGGAAGAAGCCTTGCATGGTGCCGTTGCGGGGAGCCATCCATTCCTGTTCGGCGGTCAGGGGGCCGAGCTTGCCTTCCCAGCGGCCGGTGAGCCAGGAAAAATCGGCGAGCGTCGCGGCTTTTTGCGGAGGGGGAGAAGTGGTCTGAGACGGACGCGCGGCGGTGAGGCGCGGCAAGCCGAGAAGCACAAAGCATAGAGCGGCAAGAACGAAAGCACAGGAACGGCGCGACTGGGTCATGGAATCCTCCATGAGTTCTATATAACATTCTGTTTGATTCGTTTACCAGATTCGGCGGAGGCCATAAGTGTCGAAGAGAGATTCATTACTGAGGACGGGGAGGTTTTCGGCCTGGGCTTGGGCGATGAGCATGCGGTCGAAGGGATCTTTGTGGGAGCCGGGAAGAAGGCCGGCGCGGATAGCATGATCGGCGGAGATGGAGAGCAGTTGAAATCCTTCGCGGTTGAGGTGTCCGGTGAAATCGGCGGCCAAGCTGGCCGCGGATGGGAGTTTGCCGAGGCGGACCTTGGTGGCAATCTCCCAGGCGGAAGCCGCGCTTACAACTACGGTGTTCTTAACGTCGGCAATGACTTTGCGTGCGGGGCGCGTCAACGCCGAATCATCGGAGAGCCACCAAAGTAACGTGTGCGTGTCCAGCAGTGCGCGCACGGATCATGATTCCCAGACTGAGAGTTCTTCAGGCGGAAGCGGTTCAAAGAACTCCGGCCCGACTCGCAACTTGCCTTTCAGGGAGCCGGGCTGACGCTTTCCTTTGGACTCGCCGACGGGGACGAGGCGAGCCACGGGCTTCGATCCACGAGCGATAATCACTTCCTCGCCATCGGCGGCTTTTTTGATGAGCCGGGAGAGGTTGGTTTTGGCCTGGTGGACGGTGACGACAGTCATCGAAGCTCCTTAGCTAAGTAAGATTAGCTCACTCTCGACCTCCATGCAAGGCTCCCCCAAGAAGCCTCCAAGGCCCGCTGTAAACCCCGAGAAAAAAGCGCCTGCGTTCCTGTCCTTGGGGAAAGTTACCGACACGCATGGGGAGAGAAGAAAAGGCTGCCTTGAGACGCGCGCAGGGGGATGATGCGAGGAGAGGGGTAGAAAGAAAGGCGGGCCACCATGGGCGATGAGAAATCAGGAGAAGGGGCGAAGGGCGCGGAGCCGTCGGGGTCTGGCGATGACATGAAGATCATGAGGTTCGGCGAGGACACTGAAGAAGCACGGACGTCACAGCCAGCGGAGTCCAGCGACGCCATGGAGATGACAAGGTTAGGCGAGGACATAGGAGAAGCCAAAACCCCGCAGCCAGCCGATGCACCCGAACTGGCGAAGGATAAGGAGCCGGCAGCGTCCGTGGCACCTGCGAGAGCCAGGAAGACCGCGAAGTTTCCCTTCGGGTTGAAGATTACGCAGCAGACCTGGCTGATTGCAGCAACGCTGATAGTGGGATTGGTGACGCTACTGATTTTAAGCCGAGCGACAAGGAGTAATAAGGCAATCGCAGAACGACGCGAAGAACGGACCGTTGCATCTTTGACGCCAGAGAGCTTGATTGCCAAGTGCGGTGCACCGGCAGAGGACGTGACCAAGGATCTGTATCCGATGATCAAACGGACCATGAGCTACAAGTCCGGCGAGAAGGGGACACTGACGCTCGAATTCAGCAGAACGGCGGAAGAAAAAAGCGAGTGGGTGTTCCTGTCGATGAGCGATGAAAGCGGTGCAACGTACGTCACGCCGGAGACGCAGATGGCCGCAATGTCTTGTCTGAAATAAGGGAATGGCAAGCGAACGTGATCTTTATTGCAAGCCGATGCCGTTGATTTGTTTTTGGAGGGCGAGTTTATCGAGGCTGGCGAGAGGCAGAGCAAGGAACAGGCTGATGCGGCGGTCGAGGGCCACAAAGGCATCGCGGAAAGCGCGGTCGATCTGTTCCGGTGAGCCGGTGGCAGTGGCAGGATCGGGGATGCCCCAGTGGGCGGTCATGGGCTGGCCGGGCCAAACGGGGCAGACTTCGCGAGCGGCGTTATCGCAAACGGTGAAAACGAAATTCATTTGCGGCGCGCCGAGGGTTGCGAGTTCGTCCCAGCTCTTGCTGCGCAAGTTTTCGGCAGGAAGGTGAGCGATCTGGAGCTGTTTGAGGGCAGAGGGATTTACGCGGCCGGTGGGAATGCTGCCGGCGCTATAGGCGGAGAAGTTGAGCCTGCCTTTTTGGTTCAGGATGGCTTCGGCCATGATGGAACGGGCGGAATTGCCGGTGCAGAGGAATAGAACGTTGTAATGGACCGGCATAATCGCCACTCAACTGCAGCACGTTGGGCCGCAACAGGCCGCCGCTGAGGTGGGTTTGGTGGCGCGGACGAAAGCGCTGATGAATTTGCCTTCGATCTGCGGGCCGACAGCGGCGGCGTCAAGCCCAGCAGCTTCGAGGAATTCGCGGGCTTCCTCGATTTTGTAGACGCGAGTGGGCTCGACATCGATCGAGGCAAAGCCGGCGCGCGCGAGCTTTTCGCGGTATTCGTTTTCTTCGAGAGCCCCGGCGATGCAGCCGACCCAGAGCTCCATGCTCTTGCGAACGTTGACAGGAACTTCGCCGCGGACGACGACATCCGAGATGGCAAATCGGCCGCCGGGCTTGAGAACGCGGAAAGCTTCGCGCAGGACGCGGTCCTTGTCGCCGGAAAGATTGATGACGCAGTTGGAAATGATGACGTCGACGGAGTTGTCGGGGAGCGGGACATTTTCGATGGCACCCTTGAGGAACTCGACGTTTTCGATGCCGGCTTTTTTCTGGTTTTCGCGAGCCAACGCGAGCATTTCGTCGGTCGTGTCCAAGCCGTAGGCCATGCCGGTGGGGCCGACACGTTTTGCCGAGAGAATGACGTCAATGCCGCCGCCGGACCCGAGATCGAGGACGATTTCGCCTGGCTGAAGTTTCGCAAGAGCAGTGGGATTGCCGCAGCCGAGGGACGCGGCTACAGCCTTATCTGGCAACGCGGCCTTTTCTGCATCGTCATAGAGATTCCTCGTGATGGGGTCGCAGCCGCTGAGTTCGCCACCACCACCGCAGCAAGCTGTGCCGCCGCTGGCCGCGCGCCGGGCGGCTTCGCCGTATTTTTGCTTCACCACTTCCTGAATATTTGAATCGCTCATGAGAATCTCCTTACCTTGAAATCTGGACGACGGATTCGGCGGGAACGGCGCGGCTGCGGGTGCAGCATTCCTCGTAGAGAAAGTTCATGACTTCGCGCAGAGCATCGGTATCGGCGGAATACCAGAGATAGGTGCTTTCGCGGCGCACTTTGACGAGGCCAACCTGTTTCAGCTTTTCCAGGTGGTGCGAAAGGGTGGAAGCAGGGATGGCGAGCTCCTCCTGGACTTCGCCGGCAACCATGCCCTCGGGATGCGCGGCAAGGAGTAGGCGGAGAATCTGGAGGCGGGGCTCGGCGCCGAGAGCGGAGAAGCGGTCGGCGGAGCGGGTGACGAGGAGAGGATCGGGCTTGCGCATATTTCGATAATTGCGGAAATACAGAAAGAAGTCAAGCGTTTTTTTCGTCGAAACACTTTGCCCTCGATTCGCATCTTATGTAGTGCCTTCCGAGCTCTGGAAACGCCGCCGTTTTCGGTTTTGACCGCGTTTGAGCCGCATGGGATACTTTTTGTTTCCGGGGCTGACATGAACATTCTTAGGATGACCCTTGTAACCGTACTGACCGGCGTGACCGGAGCGGCTAGCTTTGCGCAGGCCACGCAGGATTCCGCTCCTGCTAAGAAAAGCGAACCTCCCGTTGCGGTAGCGGGGCAATTTGTTGAGCCAAAGGCGGGGCCTGCCACGGGGGAGACGTCGCGCAGCGACGCCTACTACGACTTCACGATGGGGCACATCTACGAGCAGCAGTACGAAGCGACCAGCAAGGCGGAATACGCAACGAAGGCGATTGAGGCTTACAAGAAGGCTTATGCGCTGGATCCGAAGTCGCCGGTGATCGGCGAGCGGCTGGCGGAGATGTACTGGAAGGCGCAGCGGATTAAAGAGGCGGTGGCCGAGGCGCAAGAGATTTTGAAGCGCGACCCGGACGATGTGCAATCGCGGCGGCTGCTGGGACGGATCTATCTGCGAAGCCTCGGGGACTTGAGCGCGGGGAGCAGCCAATCGGATGTGGTAAACAAAGCGATCGAGCAGTATCGCGAAATTTACCGGCTCGATCCTTCGGATACGGAATCGGCGCTCTGGCTGGCGCGGCTTTACCGGTTGAAGAACGAGCACGATAAAGCGGAACAGGTGCTGCGAACGATCCTCAAGAACGATCCGGAAAACGAGCTGTCGGTGGAGCAACTGACGCAATTGTTGATGGATGAGGGCAAGTCCGCGGAAGCGGTGACGCTGCTGGAAGGAATTACCGCGCATTCGCCGTCGCCGGTGCTGCTGGACCTTTTGGGAGATGCGTACACGCAGGCGCATGATCTGGGGAAGGCGGAGCAGGCGTACCGCCAGGCGCAGGAACTCGATCCGTCCGAGCTGAGCCACCAGCGCGGGCTGGGGCAGACGTTGCTGGCAGAAGAAAAATACGCGGAAGCGCTGACGGTCTACCAGAAAATATCGGATTTGATGCCGGACGATTCCGACGTATACCTGCGCATCGCGCAGATTTACCGCGAGCTGCACCAACTGAACAAAGCGGAAGAGAATCTAGTGAAGGCGCGGCAGTACGCGCCGGGCAGCCTCGAGGTGATGTACAACGAGGCGATGTTGTACCAGGCGCAGGGGCGCTACGAAGATGCCATCCGGGTATTGTCGGACGCGGTGACGGGGATCAAGTCGCAATCGCCGGTGCAGCCGACGCGGCGGAGGTCGCTGGCGATTCTCTACCAACAGTTGGGACAACTGTACCGGGACACGCAGAATTATCAGGCGGCCATTTTCACTTACGACGAGCTGGGACACTTGGGCGAAGAAGAAGACCGCCGTGCGCGCATGATGATCATGGATACGTACCGCGCGGCCAAGGATTTGCCGAAGGCGCTGCAAGCGGGGAAGGATGCGCTAGCGAAGTATCCGGCTGATCCCGCGATTCGCGACAGCCAGGCGCTGTTGTTGGGCGAAAACGGGCAAACGGAGGAAGCGGTCAAGATTTTGCGGGCACAGCTTCGGGGCCATGAAGGTGACCGCGAAACGTATCTGAACATCGCGCAAGTGTACGAGCGCGGGCGGCGTTACAAGGAAGCAGAAGAAGCGGCGCACGCGGCCGAAGTGCTGCCGGGGCAACCACGCGACAATGAGATGGTGTGGTTCCTGCTTGGCGCGATTTACGAGCGGCAGAAATTCTTTGACAAGGCGGAAGAGCAGTTCAAGAAGGTGCTGGCGGTGGACCCGAAGAACGCGCCGGTGCTGAATTACTACGGATATATGCTGGGCGATCTGGGAATCCGGCTGGATGAAGCGGAGGCGCTGCTGCAGCGTGCGCTGCAGGAAGAGCCCTACAACGGCGCGTACCTGGATAGCCTCGGCTGGATTTATTTCAAGCAAGGCAATTACGTTGCTTCGGAAGCGACGCTGCGGAAGGCCCTGGAGCGGGAAAGCCACGACGCGACGATTCACTCGCACCTCGGCGATCTTTATGCGAAGACGGGGCGGAACGATCTGGCCGCGGCCGAATGGGAAAAATCGCTGAATGAGTGGCGGCACTCGCTGCCGGCGGATGTTGAACCCGACAAAGTGGCGGAGCTGGAAAAGAAGGTCTCGCAATCCAAGCATCGGGTGGCGCAAAAATCCACATCGAGAGACCCTAAGCCGTAGTCCGCCGCATGCCCGAAGTGCGCATTCCCGCGTTCGCAAAAATCAATCTCCGCCTGGATATATTGGGGAAACGCGCGGACGGATTCCACGAGCTGCGCACCATTTTTCAGACCATTTCATTGTATGACGAACTTCGGCTGCGTTCTACACGGCGGCCGGGGATCACGCTGAGTATCCGTGGCAATGAAACGCTCTCGCAGGAGCCCTCACGAAAAAATCTCGTGTATCGCGCGGTGGAGGCGTTGCGGAGTGAGCTGAGCTTGCGCGGCGGCGTGGAAATCGAGCTGACAAAAAAGATTCCGGCAGGGCGGGGACTTGGCGGCGGTTCAAGCGATGCGGCGGCTGCGCTGGTGGGGTACTTGCGGCTCATGAGCAGGAACTTGCCAGCGGCGCGTTTGATGGAAATCGCGGCGTCGCTGGGCGCGGATGTGCCGTTTTTCCTACTTGGCGGGCGGGCGCTGGGAGTGAACAGGGGCGATGAGATTTATCCGCTGCCGGATATATCGAGACAGGCGATCCTTGTTGTCTCGCCGAAAGCGATTCACGTGCCCACGCCAGAAGCGTATCGCTGGCTGAAGGCCAAGCCTCTGCGATTGACAAAATCGGCCGCAAACCATAAACTCTTTGAGTTCTGCGCTTTGTGCTGGAGCGCGCAGGGAAGCGGCCTTTCGAACGATTTCGAGCGGGCGGTTTTCCGGCGGCATCCGCGGCTTGGAAAGATCAAGCGGGATTTGCTTCAACGAGGAGCTGCAGAAGCCTCGCTGGCGGGTAGCGGTTCGGCGGTGTTTGGAGTTTTCCCGAGCCCAGCGATGGCGCGCCGAGCCGCTGTAGGGTTTCAGGGCGACCAGACCTTCGTTTGCGAAACAGTCTCGCGCGACAGGTACATTCGTTTGGTGAATGGCACGCGGTAACAAGTGTGTGCGTCGTTTCTCAGGCCGCAGCGTCTCTTTGTGTCCATCTTAATTCTTAGAACCAACCGCTGGTAGCGGAGCTTGTACGTGTGCGATTGCGGAGCGATTGCACGGAGCGCGAGCGTCGTGAACGACGACCGGTTTAAGATTTTTTCTGGGACCGCGAATCCGATATTGGCGGAGAGTATCTGCCGGCATCTGGATGTGCCGCTGGGCAAAGCGCTGTTGGGGCGATTCAGCGACGGCGAGATTTATTTCCAGATCCTGGAAAACGTGCGCGGCGCCGATGTTTTCGTCGTGCAGCCCTGCCATGCCCCGGTGGACAACCACCTTCTCGAGTTGTTGTTGATGATTGACGCGTTCAAGCGCGCGTCGGCGTGGCGGATTACGGCGGTGCTGCCGTATTACTGCTATGCGCGGCAAGACCGCAAAGACAAGCCGCGCGTTCCGATCTCAGCAAAGCTCGTGGCCGACTTGCTGGAAACCGCGGGTGCGAGCCGGGCGCTGACGCTGGATTTGCACGCACCACAGATCCAGGGCTACTTCGACGTGCCCGTGGATCATTTGTATGGTTCGCCGGTTCTCGTGGAGCACTTCCGGCATTTGAATTTGCCGAACCTGACGGTGGTTTCGCCGGATGCGGGCGGCGTAGAGCGGGCGCGGTTTTTCGCCAAGAAGCTGGATGCACCGCTGGCCATCGTGGACAAACGCCGCGTGGACGTGGACGTCAGCGAAGTGATGCACCTGATCGGAGACGTGCGCGGACGCAGCACGCTGATCGTGGACGACATCATTGATACGGCGGGAACGTTGGTGAAAACGGCGGAGGCGCTGCTGCGAGAGGGTGCCACGCAGGTGTATGCGGCGTGTACCCACGCGGTGCTCTCGGGACCGGCGGTGGAGCGGCTGGAAAAATCGCGGATCACGGAAGTTGTTGCCACGGACTCGGTGCCGCTGAGCGAAGCAGCGAAGAAAATGGGGAAGATTACGGTGTTGAGCGTAGCGGATTTATTGGCGCGCGGAATTCGCTCGATTCACGAAGAGACATCGATCAGCGAACTGTTTATTTGAAGTTGTAGGACAGGCATTCCTGTCTGTCCGCGGAAATTGTGGAAGCAAGAGGACAGGCAGGAATGCCTGTCCTACTGGGAATTCAAGAAGGGAAGAAGGCCATGGCAGAAAAGATTGTAGTAGAAGGATCGCCACGAACCGATCGGGGAAAGAACAAGGCGCGGCGGCTGCGCCAGGCGGGCCAGTTGCCGGCGGTGCTCTACGGCGGCAAAGGAAAAGCAATCACGCTGGCGGTGAACGCCAAGCAAGTCGCGGCGATTCTGCGTTCCGAGAGCGGACACAACACGCTGTTTCAGGTGGACCTGGGCGGGAAGCACGAGCCGGCGATTTTGAAGGATTGGCTGGTCGATCCGGTAAGCGGGAAATTGCTGCACGTGGATCTGCTGCGCGTGGCGATGGACGTGCGCATGAAGGTGAAAGTTCCTGTGCATACGTTTGGCGAGCCTTCCGGCGTGAAGGTGCAGGGCGGCGTATTCGAAGTGGTCACACGCGAAGTAGAAATCGAATGTCTGCCTGCGGATATCCCGACGGAGTTCCGGGTGGACGTGAGCGGGCTGGCGTTGAACGCACAGCTTCGGGCGAGCGAACTGCCGCTCGACAAGAGCAAGATGAAATTGCTCACGGAACCCGAGCGCGTGCTGGCGCACGTAGTCACTCTCAAGGTGGAAGAAGAGAAGCCTGCGGAGGCCGTGGCAGCGGAAGCGGCAACGCCGGCCGAGCCCGAAGTCATCAAGAAGGGCAAGAAGGAAGTGGAAGGCGAAGAAGGCGCCGAGGGCGAAGCCAAACCCAAGGCGGAGAAGAGCGACAAACCCGAGAAGGGCGAAAAGAAAAAGTAACGCGAGGTTGGGTAACAAGAGGCCCAGGAGCAAAGGGCCTCTGGATAAAGGTCTATGCGGCTCATTGTCGGACTTGGGAATCCCGATCCGGAGTATCAGTGGACGCCGCACAACCTGGGTTTCATGGCGGTGGACGAACTGGCGAACCGCCACGGGATTCGCGTGGAGCGCCCCGAAGGCAAGGCGCTGGCGGGCCGCGGAAGGATTGCCGGGGAAGAAGTGATCCTGGCAAAGCCGCAGACGTACATGAATCTCAGCGGCATTTCCGTGCGGGAACTGCTGGGAAAGTACGAGCTGGAGCTGAAGGATCTGCTGTTGATGTGGGATGAGGCGCAATTGCCGCTGGGCACGATCCGGATTCATCCCGACGGCAGCGCGGGCAGCCACAACGGCGCGAAATCGGTGATTGGCGCTTTAGGGACAGAAGAATTCGCAAGGCTCCGCCTGGGTTGCGGGCCGGATCATCCGGTGAGCAGCCGCAAGGAGTATGTGCTGCGGCCGATGAAGAAGGCGGAGCTGGAAGTAGCGGCGGAAATGCTGGGTGAGGCCGGCGATGCCGTGGAGATGATCCTGAGCCATGGGATCGACGCGGCGATGAATAAGTACAACCGGCGAAAAGTTTCGCCATCGGAAGAGCCGGAGCAGAAGTAAGAACGATTTTCTCCGGGGAATAGTCCCGGGACTTGATTTGAAGCGGCCCCACGGGGGCCGACAGGGAAAGAGGTCATCATGGAAGAGCGATTGTACGATTTGGTTTTCATTGTGCGGCCGGCGACACCGGAAGACGAAATCAAGAAAGTTCTGACGGTCATCGAGCACGCTTGTGCGGAAAAGGGCGGCAAAATCGAAAAGACCGAGCACTGGGGAACGCGGAAGCTGGCGTATCGCGTGGCCAAGCACCGCGAAGGAATCTACGTCCACCAGGAGATTCGCACGACGCACGGCGAATTGATTGCGGAACTGGAGCGGCGTTTGCGCGTGCAGGACAACGTGATCAAGTACCAGACCGTGCGGCTTGATGAAGACTTGAAGCGGCAGAAGAAGCTCACGCAGAAGCGCGAGAAGCGCGCCGCGCGGCGTCCGCGCCGGACGGTGGCGCCCGCTCCCGCAGCGCCGCCGGCAGCAGGGCCGGAGCAAACCGCCACGGCAAGCTGAGCTTGCGCGGGAAACACGGATTAGCGAACAGAGAAATTGCGACTCGGTTTTGATGAGCGTCTGAACAGCATTGAGCCTGGCACGGCCGGGATCACTTTTGAAAGGTAGGCGGGTATGGCAGAGGAACAGAAATCAGCACCAGCGCCCGGCGGAATGCCTAGGCGTGAAGGCGGCTCCGGTGGCCACAGCGGCCACGGACCCGGCGGAGGACACGGAGGTCCGCGGCGCGAAGGCGGGCCGGGTGGCGGTGGACCGGGCGGGCCAGGTGGCCGGCCACGGGGCAAGCGCCAGTATTTCCGCAAGAAGAAGGTTTGCAAGTTCTGCGTCGAGAAGATGGACTTCATCGACTACAAGCGCGCGGACATCCTGTCGCAGTTCGTGCAGGAGCGCGGGAAGATTCTGCCGCGGCGCATGACCGGCGTGTGTTCGCGCCATCAACGCTGGCTGGGCGTAGCCATCAAGCGGGCGCGCAACATCGCTCTGCTGCCGTTTGCTGGAAGCGCGGCGGGCACACAGGCACCTCGCGTGGTTGTACCAGGAGCGGCTGCTGGGCATGCTGCACCGGTTGCACCAGCGGGAGTTGCGCCAGCTACGAGCGCGCCGGTTGCGGGCGCTGAAGCGCCGAAGGCCTAAGGACGAGGAGCCAAGAGAATACTCATGCAAATTATTCTTCAAGAAGACATTGAAAAATTGGGGCACCGCGGCGACGTGGTCACGGTGAAGCCCGGCTACGCGCGCAATTTCCTGCTGCCGCAGAAACTCGCGGTCGAGGCGACTGCGGGCAACTTGAAAGCCATCGAGCGCATTCGAACGTCGTTGGCCAAGAAAACCGCTACGGAGATGGAAGCGGCACAGAAGCAGGCTGAGCTTCTCAACGGAATTTCGCTGAAGTTTACGCGCAAGACCGGCGAGAACGATCAGATGTTCGGCTCGGTCACAACTGCCGACATCGCCGAAGGACTCGCCGCGCAGGGTTTTAAAATTGACAAGCGACAGGCGCAGCTTGCCGAGCCACTCAAGACCATCGGCGAATTTCCCGTGACCATCAAAGTCTTCCGCGACGTCACCGCCCAAATCAAAGTGAGCGTGGAAAAAGAAGCGTAGCCGCGATCCAACTTCGCATAAGTTTGCAAGCCCAGGGGCACGATGTATCGTGCCCCTGTTTTTTTCTCGCACGAAAAAGATTTGCAGAGATTTCCGACGCGATGCACAGGCACTCGGATTGACGCGCGCAAGACTTCCACTCACAATGACGCATCGCTTGAACAAGGAAGACTCCGAACGGGGAATGAAAATATCTGCGCTTGCCCTCGCGCGCAGATCGTGGTACAAAAGCGAAGAAAAGGCGAATAAATCGCAGACCTCTCATGCCTGTTGATACGACACTCGAAAAGCCGTTGCCGAATAATCTGGATGCTGAGCGCTCCGTCCTGGGCGCGATTCTGCTGGATAACAACGCGCTGAACGCTGCGATCGAGAGTTTGCGTCCGGAAGACTTTTTCATGGACCAGCACCGGCGTGTGTTCACGCAGATGATCGCCCTGGCGGAGAGCCAGCAGGCCATTGACCTGATTACGCTGACGGAAGAGCTGCATCGCAGGGGCGATCTGGAAGCATCTGGAGGCGCGCCGTATCTGGCGTCGCTGGCCGATGGGATGCCCAAGGTTTCGAATATCGAGCACTACGCACGCATCGTGAAAGAAAAAGCGATGCTGCGGAATCTGATTCACACGACGCACAACATCCAGCAGCGAGCGTTTGAAGGCGAAGACGGCGCCGATACGATATTGGATAACGCCGAATCCTCGATTTTCGCGCTAGCGGAAGACCGCGTGAAGGCTGGTCTCGTTCCGATCAAGGAAATCGTCCGCGACAATTTCGAACGGCTGGAGAAAATCTTCCGGGAAGGCAAGAGCATCACCGGAATCCCCACGGGATACACCGAACTCGACAAACTCACTTCCGGACTGCAGTCCTCGGAGTTGCTCATCCTGGCGGCGCGCCCTTCGCAGGGGAAGACGGCGCTGGCGCTGAATTTGATGGAGAACATTGCCATCCGCGGCGGGCACCCGGTGGCCATGTTCAGTCTGGAAATGTCCAAGGAGTCGCTGCTGCAGCGCCTTGTGGCGTCCGTGGCGCAGATTGACGCGCACAAGTTCCGCACCGGACACCTAAGCAAAGAAGACTGGCGGCGCATGACGGAATCGCTGGGAACGATCTCGTCCGCGCCGCTGTGGCTGGATGACGCGGGCTCGATCAGCGTGCTGGAGATCGGTGCCAAAGCGCGGCGGCTGAAGCGCGACAAAGGGCTTTCGATGTTGATCGTGGACTACCTGCAATTGATTACCGGACGAGGGCGCTTTGGTAACCGGCAGGAAGAAGTGTCCAGCATTTCGCGCGCGCTGAAAGGCCTGGCCAAGGAGCTGCAGATTCCCGTGCTGGTGCTGAGCCAGCTTTCGCGCGCGCCGGAGCGCGATGAACGCGGGCCGCAGCTTTCCGATTTGCGCGAATCGGGCGCCATCGAGCAGGATGCCGACGTGGTCATGTTCATTTACCGGCCGCATTTTTTCAAGCAAGGCGCGACTCCCGAAGAGCGGGAAGAAACCGAGCTGAAAATCGCCAAGCAACGCAATGGGCCGGTGGACAGCGTGAAGTTTGTCTTTCGAAGCCGCTTCACGCGATTCGAAGAGGCGGCGCCGGACGCCTTCTCGCAGTTCAACCCCGACAACATGTAATTCTTCCCACAGCGCGGCAGAACGGCCACAGACTTTCCATTCAGAAACCGGGAAGAACGAGAATTCAGAAAGCCGGACTACCAGTAACTTCATGTGAGTGAATGCTTTAGACGGGCGTTTCATTCTTGGCAAGCCTTTGCTAGGGGCTGCGTTTCGTGGCTTTTCAGGTGCATTCGAATCAGGTGTTGTCTTTCACGCGGCAGCCAAAGTGGCCGTCGGCGCGCGCACGGCGAATGTCGTAAACTAAATTTTTGGGAAAACGATGGCACGCACGCAGAAGAGTCCCCGCAAAGAAGTGAGACGCCCGGTGTGGGCCGATGTCTCTCTATCTGCCCTGACGCACAATCTTCAGGCCATTCGAAAGTACGTGAATCCTCCAGAAGAAAAGCGCAAGACGCCGCGCAAAATTCTATCGATTGTGAAGGGCAACGGTTACGGTCACGGCGGACCCGAGGTGGCCAAAGCGCTGGAAAAGGCCGGGTCAGATTGGTTCGGCGTGACGTGTACGGAGGAGGGCATCGCCGTTCGAAACGCCGGCGTTCGAAACCCAGTGCTCATCCTGACGAGCTTTGTACCCGGGGAAGAATCCCGGTTGGTGGAACACGATCTAACCGCTGTCATCCATCGCTGCGAACAACTGGCGTTGCTGGATCGCGCGGCGGCGCGTCAGCGTAAGAAGCGCGTGCCGTTTCATCTGAAAATTGATACGGGTATGAACCGGCTGGGCATCGCGACGTCCGACGTGGAATGTTTTGCACGGCAACTGGCAAAGTGCAAGCATTTGCAGCTCACCGGAGTTTTTTCGCATTTTGCTTCGTCGGAGGTTTTCACGAACACTGCGGTGGGCCAGCAGACTTGCGAACAAGAAGAGCGGTTTTATGCCGCGCTGGAGCGCCTGCACGCGCTGGGCATCGATCCTGGAATCGTGCACCTTGCGAACAGCGCCGCCATCGTGACGCGCCCGGAGACCTGGGCAGACATGGTGCGGCCTGGCGCGATTTTGTACGGCTACCACCCGGGCTACGATCCTATGGAAAAACGCGAAGAGGCGGAAAAGCGGCTGGTGGTGAAGCCGGTGATGAGCCTGCGTTCACGGATCATCAGTTTGCGGAGTGTGCCGGCGGGAGCGGGCGTGGGATACAACGCGACCTTTGTGCCGAAGAGGCCGTCGCGGATCGGCGTGCTCGCGGCGGGTTACGGTGACGGCATCCACCGCTCGCTGGGGAATCGCGGGAGCGTGCTGCTCCGCGGGAAGCTTGCGCCGATTGTCGGGATAGTTTCGATGGACGTGACGATGATCGACGTCACCGATGTCGTGGGCGCAGAGATTGGCGATGTGGCTACAATTTACGGCACTGATGGTGCGCATAGCCACATGGCGAGCCTGGTGGCACGCAGCGTCGGCACGGTCACATCGGACCTGCTTTGTGCGGTGAGCCAGCGCGTGCCGCGGGTCTACCTGCGATAGTCCGCAGTCCCGATCCACTGAATCCGCTTTTCTTCTGTTGCCTCTCCGAGGACATCTTGACGTTGCCCTATTGAAAGAGTATATACACGGCGGGAACGCGCGTGTGCGTTCCGCATCCCGCATCGGCCCCGGGTCTACTGCTTCTGCGGGCTGGCTGTACTGATTTTGCAGTGAAAGCCGAAACTGTGAGGTCGTATGAGCCGGAACACTCCTGAAGTGCCGCGTCGTTCGAACTCTCCGGATTCCAGGGCTACCGCCGCAATTGAAGACAAGAGCATCCATTGGCCTGCCGGGCGGGCGTCACGCATTGCCTGGGACTATTGGGTGGTGCGCGCTTTCTTGATTGCATGCACCGCAGCCGTCAGCTATACGCTGGGGCCGTTTGGTCTGCACGGATTGCCGGCGGCCGGAGTGGGGTTCCTGATTGCACTGTTGGTGCTGCTGGCGGAATTGCGGCTTAGGCGCGCAGCGCTGAGCGGGCTTCTAGGCGGAGCATTTGGCGCGGTCCTGGGGATCTTCGCGGCCCTCCTCGTTACCCTCGTAATTTCCCGCACGAATGAGCCGGAACCTACCAAGTCTTTCCTCGAATTTGCTTCCCTCTTCGCCCTTGGCTATCTCGGACTGGTGGTGGGGTCTGGCCGAAGTGAAAAACTGCGAGCCGGCTCGTTCAGCCACTTTTTTGAAAAGCAGTCTGCACCCGAGCAATCCATGAAGCTACTGGACACCAGCGTGCTGATTGACGGGCGCATCGCGGAAATTTGCGACGCGCAGTTTCTCGATGGTGTGTTAAGCGTGCCGCAATTCGTGCTGCGCGAGCTGCAAATGGTGGCGGATTCCTCGGACGGGTTGAAACGGCAGCGCGGGAGGCGCGGGCTGGAGGTGCTGCAGCGTATGCAGAAAATGCCCGGCGTGGAAGTGCGCATCCTGGAGGATTCTGCGCAAGCCGGCGAGGTGGATCACAAGCTGGTGGAGCTGGCTCGGCGGCTAGGCGCAAAGATTGTTACCAACGATTTTAATCTGAACAAAGTGGCGACGGTGCAGGGAGTGCCGGTGCTGAATGTGAATCAATTGGCGAATGCGCTGAAGACGGCGGTGCTGCCCGGGGAGCCGTTGCGCGTTTTGATTACGCGCGAAGGGAAGGAAGCGAGCCAGGGCGTGGCGTACCTGGATGACGGAACGATGGTAGTGGTGGACGGCGCGCGCCGGATGGTCAATAAGAACGTGGACGTGACGGTCACTTCGGTGCACCAGACGACGGCAGGCAAAATGATTTTTGGACGGCTGGAAGAGCGCGCGGAACAAGCTGCTCCCATGCTGCGGCAGGCCGCAGTTGCCGGCAGTGGCGATGGAGGCGGCGGGACGCGCGCAGGTGCGTCGGGCCGGGCGGAGAATGGCGGACGCCTGCCGGAGCGGTCCCCTCAGGAGCGCCAGCGAAATCCGATTTTTCCTACACCAGAGGGGAATTAGCCGAACTTTTGTCTGCTTGAGCCACGATCGTCGGAGGTCATCGTTTTTTCAGAGTAAGTAAGATCCGCAATTTGAACGATTGCTATACGCGCGCTAGCCTATTTCACGCCGCAGGCTTGCTTGATGTACACTCTGAGGTTTGCGGGTCCACCCATGGGGCATACCGGGCCGGAGCCGCTTCCGATATGAGCCGAATTGCCGCCATTCTTCCCGCCGCCGGCATGGGAACGCGCATGGGCGCGGAAACGCCCAAGCAGTTTCTGGAGCTGGACGGAACGCCGATCGTGATTCACAGCCTCAGGCGGATCGCTTCCTGCGCGCAGGTTACGGACATTATCGTGGCCACGCGGGCGGACGAAATAGCGCGTCTCGAAGAGCGAATTGCGCGGGAGAAATTCAAGCAAACGGTGCGCGTGGTAAAGGGCGGGGATTCACGGCAGGAATCCGTGGCGGCGGCGCTGCGGGCAGTGCCCGAGGATACCGAGATTGTGCTGGTACATGATGCCGTGCGGCCGTTCGTCACGGCCGAGCAGATTGCGCGGGTGATCGAAGAAGCGAGGCGGTGCGAAGCGGCGATTTTGGGCATTCCGGCGATGGATACGGTGAAAGAAGTGAAGCGCGCGAGCTTGCCCGAAGATGTGGCCTTGATTGTAGGAACGATGCCGCGGGAGCGCGTGGTGCTGGCGCAGACCCCGCAGGCTTTTGCCACGAAGCTCTTGAAGGAAGCGTTTGCGCGGGCGGAGGCCGATGGCGTGAATGCTTCGGATGAGGCTGGACTGGTCGAACGCATGGGGCACGACGTACATGTTGTGCTGGGTTCCGAGCGCAATATGAAGATCACCAAGCCGGCGGATATGGAGCTGGCTCGCTTCTACCTTGAGAGCGAGCGGAAGAAAGTATGAGCGTGCGGTGCGGTCTCGGCTACGATCTGCATCGGCTGGAGGCGGGGCGGAAACTTATCGTAGGCGGAATTGAAGTGCCGTTCGAAAAGGGGCCGGTGGGGCACTCGGATGGCGATGTGCTGGCGCATGCGCTTTGCGATGCGCTCCTGGGTGCGGCGGGGCTGGGGGATATCGGCACGCATTTTCCGGACAGCGATCCGAAGTGGAAGGGCGCGAACAGCCTGCTCTTTCTGGAACACGCGAGAAAGCTGCTGGACGAGAAGCATTTTGGGATCGAGCACGTCGACGCGGTGGTGATCCTGGAAAAACCGAAACTTGGTCCGCACTTTCCGAGGATGCGTGAGGCTCTGGCCAAGTCGCTTGGCGTGCCGGCTGAAAAAATTCATTTGAAGGCGAAGACCAACGAAGGCGTGGACGCGGTCGGGCGCGGCGAAGCCATCGCCGCACATGTTGTGGCTACGCTTGCTTCCCGCTAGCCCCTAATGCTTCCCGGTGATCATTCCGATGCGCCCGTTGCGGCTGCAAATCCCTTTACAACGAGCGATGTAGTAACCATTCTTCGCGAGCATGGGTGGCTTGCGGATAAGCCCACCACGGAGCAAATCTCCTGGTGCGAGCGCGCGGCCGCGATGCTTGGCGGACACGCCCCGGACAGCACGGCGCGGGCTGAGCTTCTGGAACTAATTTTTCAATATGATGCGCGCGAAATTATCTCCAGGGTGGAAAGTCATGTAGTGCTTTCGCGTTACGCGGCGCGGGATGTGTTGCGCGAGCTGGCGCTGATTCTGTTGGACGGCACGCCGCTCGATTCAGAAAGATTCAAGGTAATCATCACGGAATTGAAAGGGCGAATGGATTTGCGCTGGCGGGAGTTGTTTCATCCGATCCGTCTGGCGCTGGCGGGGCGCGCTGGAGAAGGAGTGTTGGATCGGGTCATTTTGTTGCTGGACGAGGCCGCAGGGCTTACGTTTACGGTGCCGGTGAAATCGGCGCGGACGAGGATTGTGGAGTTTTGTGCGGCGCTGGATTGAACTCGATGTTCCGGGAGCCTAACGCAGGGCGAGTTCGGAGGACAGGCAGGAATGCCTGTCCTACCTTTCCTGTGGGGACGCTCGCCTGTACACTGTCTGGGCCATGGATTGTTTGACGGGAATTCACGCGGTGAAGGAGGCGCTGGAAGCGCAGCGTCCGATTGACCGTATTGCGATTGCGAAAGGGCGGCAGGACACGCGCGTGGAGGAGATCGTGCAATTGGCGCGCCAGCAGGGCGTGCCGGTGCGGTTCGAGGACCGCGGGCAACTGGATCGGCTGGCCAATTCGAAAGACCACCAGGGAGTGGTGGCGCTGGCGGCGGCGCGCGCTCCTGCCACTCTTGAAGATGTTCTCGCGCTAGCCAGCAAGAGCCACGGAGGCATGGGGCTGCTGGTTTTGCTGGATGGCGTCGAGGATCCGCACAATCTGGGGGCGATTATTCGAACAGCGCTGGCAGCGGGGGCGCACGGGGTAATTATTCCGGAGCGGCGTGCGGCAGGACTTACGGATACGGTGGCGCGCGCTTCAGCGGGGGCGCTGGCGCACTTGCCGGTGGCGAAGGTGACGAACCTGGTGCGTACGATGGAAGAATTGAAGAAAGCGGGTTACTGGCTGGTGGGGCTGGATGAGGACGGAGACAAGAGCTACACGGAGGTGGATTACACCTCACCCACGGGCATTGTCTTGGGAGGCGAAGGCAAGGGACTGCACGAGTTGACACGCGAGCGATGCGATTTTGTCGTGAAGTTGCCGACCACTGGCCCAGTGAGGTCGCTGAATGTTTCGGTTGCCGCGGGAGTGGTCCTTTTTGAGGCCGTCCGCCAACGTCATCAAAGAAAATGAAACTCTCTAATGCGCAGCAATGAGGTCCCGGTAGGCTCCTTTTTGTTTTGGATCACATGGAAACTTGGTTCGATCTTTGTATTAATCGTTGTCACTTCAGTGGTCCTTAGCAGCACAGAGTTCAATGAGCCGATGCGTTTTGGTTTCCTATTTATTTTTATAGGAATACTTGTCGTTAGTAACGAAGAGCTCGTGTACGGTCATGCAACGGAACAGGGAGTTCATTTCAGGCGCTACTTCAAAGAGCAAGTACTGCCATGGGAAGCGATAAGTTGTGTCAAATGGCACAGTTCGAACGTTGTTGAATTCGAGCTTAAGGGCCATGGCCTGTTTCGTAAGAAACTCTCGGCGCAATCGTTTGGAAGCAAGTCGACATCGGAATGGCTTTCAACACCGCCAGACGTTGTGCGGTGGCTTCTCGTGACAAAACCTTCTGGCGCCGACGGAATCGAGTTGGTCGGCCCCGGTCAGTAATCTGTCTACTTGTCGTATTGAATGAGGGAGAAGACGTCGACGCCGTCCAGTTTTTTGCGGCCGTTGAGGAAGGTGAGCTCGACGGCGAAGGCGGCGCCTTCGACGATGCCTCCGAGTTGCTGGACGAGCTTGACGGTGGCGGCGGCGGTGCCACCGGTGGCGAGAAGATCGTCGCAGATGATGACGCGCTGGCCATGCTTTACAGCGTCTTCGTGAATCTCGAGCGTGTCCGTGCCGTACTCGAGCGCGTAGGAGATGCTGGCGGTTTTGGCGGGGAGTTTTTTCGGCTTTCGAACAGGGACGAATCCTGCGCCAAGACGGTAGGCCAGGGCAGGAGCAAAAATGAAGCCGCGCGCTTCGATGCCTGCGACGACGTCGATGGTGTGACCTTTGTAGTGTTCGCAAAGGCGGTCGATCAGCGTGTGGAAGCCGTGCTTGTCCTTGAGGAGCGTAGTCAAATCATAAAAAAGAATGCCCGGCTTGGGATAATCGGGCACTTCGCGGATCAACTTTTTCAGATCGTTCATTCGAACGGCTCCTCCTGGTTCGTTTCCGTTTAATCTGCGCGTTTCAATCGCTGGGATTGATGAAAAAATCGCCTTCGTATTGCCGATCGGGTGCTGCGGGTTCTTCCAAAACTTCGCTGACGCTGGAGAAACGCGGGCCGCGTTCAAGCGTAGCGCGCAATTCCTGGAGCTGCTGGGGTGAGCCGACAGCGAATACCTCGACGCGGCCATCGCGCAGATTTCTCACGAAGCCGCCGATATGCAGTTTTTCCGCGGCGGCCTGGGTGAAGTAGCGAAAGCCCACACCCTGGACCATTCCGGAGACGAGATACCGCTTGGCTTGTTTTGCGTCGCTCACGAATCCTCAAAATTGTAGCAGAGACTTCTATTTTCTTCTTCGCCTGCCAGGTGGCAAAAAAAAATCGAGGTGTTCCGCAGGCACGTGACCAAAGGCGCGGGATGCGGGAATTGGCGCTCAGGGCAAGCGGGCGGCTTGGGATGCATGCGCTCGGTACGATAGACTCTTGGTTTGAGACGGCGACAGGCTGCCTGGCAGGGAAGTGGGCGCATCCAAATTTACATGAATCAGAGCTATTCATTTGCGGACTGCGGACGCGTTTTTCTCCTACGTAGTACAGTTGTGCTCCTCGGCGCTATACTTTTTCAAGCAACGCTGGTCTCGGCGCATGCTGCGCAGCAAGGGCCAATCGCGCCACCTCCGGAGCATCGTGTGACGCGCGTCGGGAATGACCCGACGCCGGAAGCGCCACCGTCCCTTCCCGAAGCCGAAATCATCAGGCGCTTCGCGCAGAAAGAAGACGAGTATCTGATCGCGCGGACTCGTTTCACTTACCGGAGGACGGTGCGCATCGAAGAGTTTGGCCCCGACGGGCAGCCAGCCGGAGAGTACGTGATGGTGACCGAACCGGCCCGGGACGTGGACGGAAAATATTTCGAGAAAGTGATCGAACGGCCGCATTCCACGCTGTTGCACCTGTACCTCAGGGCGGAGGATCTGGAAAGCTTTGACAAGGTACCGTTGTTCCCGCTTACGTCAGGCCAGCTTGCGAAATACGACCTGAAATTCCTTGGCCGGGAGCTGGTGGACGAAGTCGATTGCTACATTTTTCAGGTGAAGCCCAAAGGCGTGGAACGCTCAAAAGCTTATTTTGACGGCATCGTGTGGGTCGACGCGAAATATCTCGAGGTAGTGAAAACCTACGGGAAGTGGGTGACGGACCTGGGCGAAATGCACAGTCTTTCCGGGAAGACGTTCAGCCTCTTTGAGACGTATCGCGAAAATGTTGACGGAAAATACTGGTTCCCGGACTATGCGCGCTCGGATGACACTCTGCGGCAGAAAGATGTGTTGATACCTGTACGCGTTGTGATCAAGTGGACGGACTTCAAACCTGTGGGCGCGACGCCAGCGACTCCAACAGCCCCCGCGGCAGCACCACCGCCTGTCGGCGCTCCGGCAAAACCTTAGATCCACCTGGCGGCAAGATTGCCTCCACTAGCGGCGCAAGAGTTTCAAAACACCCGGCAATTCGTCGATGGATTCGAGCAGGAAGTCCGGCCGGGCGGCGCGAAGGCGCTTTTCCGTGGGAAACGGACCTAACACCCCAATCGCCCGCACCCCCGCGCGGCGTGCCATCTCCACATCCTGAGGAGCGTCGCCGACGTAGACGCATGCCGAGGAAGCAATCTTCATTTGACGAAGGGCAAGCCGGAGCGGCTCCGGATGTGGCTTCTTGCGGACCGTATCGTCGCTGCAGACGCGAGCGGCAAAGAGACCGGTCAATCGGAATTCGCGCAGTTGGCGATGGACGCGGTCACGATCACCGCTGCTGACGAGGCCAAGGTGATGCGCGCTGCCCAAGCTTGCGAGGACCCGCCGTGCGCCGGAAATGAGCTTTGGCTTGTGCTTGGCGTAGTGCAAACGCCAGGAGCGGTCGGCGTCGTCCCAATGTTTGCGTGGCATCCCGGCGGCGCGATAGACGTGATACCAGTTTGGGGAGTAGTTTTTCTCGAGTTCTTCGAGGCCCCAGGAGATACCCATTTCCTTGAACATGGCCAGGTAAGCGGAAGCGTCTGCATGATAGGAGTCAATGAGCGTGCCATCCCAGTCGAAGAGGACGGCTTCCACGGAACGATTGTGATTCTTGACCATCGGCCCAACAGGGTAGCAGAAAGTGCCGGAGGGAAGACCACCTTGCGAGTCTCCCAGGCAGGGCCGTAGAGCACAAGAATGGGGATGTTCTAGCTGTCGGAAGAAAAAATCCTAACGCTTCAGGAAACGCGTGGGAAGGCCATCGTCGCGGTCAAATTCGACGTCGTCGAACGCCGCGGCGACTCCGTACCAGCCAGGCACCGAGGCAGCCTCGATGCGTCGCACATGAGCCTTTGTGACCATGACTACATTTCCAAGTCCGAGGGGCTTGCTGACCAGTACGATTTCAATCTCAATGGGAGTTCCGGCCGCAAGCTGCTTAGGACAGAGAAAATAGACGCCCGTCGAGCTGATATCCCTAGTGACAAGAGTGATGGGATGATCTTCAGCCGCGCCGGCCGCGGAGCGTAGACGGAGCGGCAGATTGAGCGTGGCGCGGGGATATTCACGATGCTCGGGAAAAACGCCTACGGCATGGGTTGGAACGCGAGCAAAACGGCGAGGTTGCGCGGGAACGAGGAGCGGTTTCAGTCGCAACGCAGGCGCACGCGGGGTTTCCGGTCCAAAACTCGGTAGATCCTTGCCCGCGCAAACGTCCGCGGAGAGTTCGTCCGGCCAATTTTCCAATGGAAGTGCGCGCTTCGACGCGTTCAATGTGCCCTCAGAGACGCCAGTTCACTGTCGCTGGCAGTGGCCCAACAAACTTAACTTTCAGACTGTCTTTCTGGAATTGCCCCGACCGCACCCACGCGGTGCGGAGCGATACGATGTCACTAGAAGGACTCTACGTCAACCTGTGGAAAACGTTCGAAGTGTCCTAACTTGAAACACTTAGTCATAGTACTCGACTCGGGCCACAAGATGCTGTGGATTTCCAAGAAGAAGACTCTACCAATATGGTGCTCGACAGTTTCGGTTTTGGACGCTACTTATGGTCTGTAAGGCCACGGCTCATGCCCACGACGCCTCTTGAAGCGCCGAGCGCCAGAGAAACTTCAGTTCCTCTCGCTCCCGGCCATGCCCGCGCGACAACACTAGTGCTAATTGCGTTCGCTGCTGTTTACATTGTGTGGGGCTCCACGTATTTGGCGATTCGCGTGGGCATCGAATCGTTTCCGCCGTTCATTCTCGCGGGCTTGCGCCACTTGTGCGTGGGGCTCATCTTGTATCCCATTTTTCGCCGTAAGGCCGGGATTCGGCCCAGTGCGGCGCACTGGCGAGCGGCGCTTGTTACCGGATTTCTGTTGCTCTGCGTGGGCAACGGCGGGGTCAGTTGGGCGGAGCAAACGGTGCCATCCGGGGTTGCCGCACTGCTGGTCGCCACGGTGTCGCTATGGCTGGTGATTCTGGACTGGCTGCGCCCAGGCGGCGTTCGGCCAGTCTTCAGGGTGGTCGTCGGACTGGTGATGGGCTTTGGCGGCTTGGTGCTGCTGGTCGGTCCTGCGCACCTGGGAGGCTCGGGGCGAGTCGATCCCGAGGGTGCGGGCATCCTGGTGTTTGCATCGCTGGCATGGGCTTGTGGCTCGCTGTATTCGAAACACGGCGGGATGCCGAGTTCTCCCATGCTGAGCGTGGCGATGCAGTGTTTATCGGGCGGCGCCACTCTTCTTCTGGTGGCTTTGTTTACGGGAGAATTTCGCGCGTTCCATTTTACTGCTATCAGCGCGAGGTCATGGCTGGCATTGGGCTATCTAATCGTGTTTGGTTCAGGCATCGGGTTCAGCGCGTATATCTATATCCTGCAGAAGAGCACCGCGGCGCGAGTAGGGACGTATGCGTTCGTAAATCCCGTGGTGGCGCTGTTCCTGGGATGGCTGCTGGCTGGGGAAGCCGTCTCCCTGCGGACCATGCTTGCCGCGGGAGTCATCGTGACAGCCGTGATTCTGGTGATCACCGCGCCGCATCCGGCGCCGGCCCGCGCCGTCAAGGATGCGCTCCCCGCTGCCAACGAAGCCTGACAGACCGGCTCACCTGCCCGATACTGACTTTTCACTTTGCCGTTCGTTTGCGGATAGATTTGTTTTTCCGTGTGCGTTACTTTTAGCGTATTCAACATGAGCCAGACACAAACAAGAAGCGAACAAGGAATTTCAGTACACGCCGCCGCGCGGTACTGGCGGGCGACGCTGGCGCGAGATTCGCGGGCGGACGGGACCTTTGTGTTGGCGGTGCGCTCCACGCATATCTACTGCCGTCCATCGTGCCCGGCGCGGCGGCCGCTGCGGCGTAACGTCGTCTTCTATCGCACGCGGGAGGAGGCCGAAAAGCAAGGTTACCGGCCCTGCCTTCGCTGCCGGCCCAACGAAATTTCCGGAGCCGTGGCGCTGGTGCAGCGTGCGGCGCGGCATCTCAGTGAATCCGCCGAAGAAAGCGTCCGCCTGGCGGCTCTTGCCCGGACATTGGGGACGACGCAAGCGACGCTGCGGCGGGCGTTTCAGCACGTGACTGGACTTGCGCCGCGCGAGCTTGCGGAGGCATTGCGGATCAAGAGATTCAAGATGCTGCTGCGGTCGGGCAAGAACATTACCGATGCGCTGTATGAGACCGGATATGGATCCTCAAGCCGCGTGTACGAGCGGAGCAATGCGCAGCTCGGGATGACGCCGGCGACGTATCGAAAGGGAGGAAAGAACATGAAGATCGGATACACAGTTGCGAAGTCGCCGTTGGGAAAAGTTCTCGTGGCGGCCACGGAACGGGGTGTTTCGGCCGTTTATCTGGGCGATGCGGAAAGCAAACTGATCGCGGAATTGCGGGAAGAATACCCGCGCGCTGAAATTACTCCGGCAACGGATTCGTTTCAGCGTTGGGTCCGAGAAATCGTCCAGCGCATCGAAGGAAAACAGCCACGGTTGGAGCTGCCGCTGGATTTGCAGGCGACGGCGTTTCAGCGGCGGGTGTGGCAGGAATTGCAGCGCATACCGCGTGGGCGGACGCGATCATATTCACAGGTGGCGCGCTCCCTGGGACAGCCGAAAGCGGTGCGAGCCGTGGCGCGCGCTTGCGCGACGAATCCCGTTTCGATTGTCGTGCCGTGCCACCGGGTGATTCGCGAGGACGGCACGCTGGCCGGATACCGCTGGGGGTTATCACGGAAGGAACAACTGCTCGCGCAGGAACGCGCCGCGGCGCACTAAAAAGGAATGAGGCAAGAAAACCTGCCGGCGAGGGACCTGAACTTCTGAAAGCTAGGCGGTCGGTTTCACGCGGAGGACGCCCTTCGGCCAATCCTGCTTGAATTTCCCGTCGCCGATTTTCAGATTCTCCAGCATGTTGCTGTAATGGAAGAGGACGTAATCTCCCGAGCTCGTCTCGAAGAACTTCTGCTCGATTGGCAGCCAGGACGCTTCATCAATCCACATCTGGATTTTGCTGATCTGGCCGCGAGTCTGATCCGATTTAGGTGTCAGTTCGAGTACCGCAGTTTTCTTTTGATCGAGATCTTCTTCGCCCAGGAAGGTGATCAAATAGCTCTTTTTGATTTCTTCGGTTTTTGTGCCGAACCCCAGGCGAACGTATTGATCGATCAACGCCCGGTTCTTGCCGAGATCAAATTCTTCCACACGGTTGATTTTGGGAGTGTAGACGAAGAGGGAGTCGCCAGTCCTCAGAATGGTACGCGGGTCAGGCTGCAGGATTTCGATGCGCATCTTGTCATCGCGGCGCACAAAAATGTGACCGGATTCTTTGGAAGTGTCTTTCACGACCGCGGTGTACTTAAGGTGCTCGATGTCGGCGGTCAAAGTGTGAAAGTTTTGCGCGCCGTGGTCCATCATGGTCAAGACGTTTTCGATGCTCAGGCGTGAATTGGCCTGCGCGGCATGCATTCGAAACGCGCCGGGCGTACAAGCCAGAGTTAACATTGCAAGAAGTAGACGTAGAGGTTTCAATCGTTGCCCCTATCGAGTGGCGGAATCGCGGCTCATCCGGCCTTTCAGAATCGTAGCATAGAGAGAGACGTGCGGGCATGCGGGGGCGTTACGTTCGAATGCGTTTTAGGGCTCGTTTCGAAGGGAGTTAGTGGCGGATCTCCACTTGGTAGGCAATCACCACGCCTTGCTCGTCGCGCAGCGGTTCGATCTTGGCAATCAGGAAGTTTCCGTTGTGCAACTCCGGCAGCGCCTCTTGCAGCGCGGTGTGCAGATCGCTTTGCAAGGCGAGCCTTGTGGGAGGAGCAAGAACACGCGCGTCGACGCGGTACGTCAACCGGCTGCCATCCTGAGAAATCAGCTGGACTTGGCCCGGCGTGACGGGCGCTCCACCGACCGGCTTGTCCTTGAACCATTCCCGCGGCGTCAGCAGGACAAAAACGAGAATCAGGATGACGGCCGCGTCGTACTGCCAGGTGCCGCGCTCGTAAGACCAGAAAAACGTCTTCGAGAGGATTTGTCCGAGGCTGGCCATGTCAGTCCGCAGGCACTCCGTCGACGATGATCCCGTCGCGCATGTGCACGACGCGGTCGAAATAAGTGGTGGCTTCGGGATTGTGCGTGATCATGACAATGGTCTGGCCAAGATCCTTATTCAGCTGGCGGAGCATCTGCAGAACCACTTCCGAGTTTTTCGAGTCGAGATTTCCGGTGGGCTCGTCGGCAAGGAGGATTTTCGGTTCATTGATGATGGCTCGGGCGATCGCTACGCGCTGCTGCTCGCCGCCCGAGAGTTCCGAAGGTTTGTGATGCATGCGCCCTGCGAGGCCCAATAGCTGTGTGACGACATCGAAGCGGTGCGGGTCAAAGCCATCGCCATGAATAAACTGGGCGATGGCGATGTTGCCTTTGGCTGTCAGCGTCGGGAGCAGATTGAAGCGCTGGAAGACAAAGCCGATTTTGTGGCGCCGCAGCCTGGTGCGGGCGGCGTCGCTCAGAGAAGTGAGGTCGTTGCCGTCGACGAACACTTTGCCGCGGGAGGCTTGTGCAAGGCCGCCAATCACATACAGGAGAGAAGACTTGCCGCAACCCGAAGGGCCCATGACAGCCACAGATTCGCCGGGCTGTACTGCGAAATTCACACCGCGCAGGGCGGGCACATCCACCTTGCCCGCGCGGTAGAGTTTCCACAGATTTTCTGTCTTAAGTATCGGCTCCACGCTCTTTTTTCCCTGGAAAAACGGCCCTTCGGCAGGTGCCGTTATTGTAGCTGCGATTCCCATCCCTGCCTAGCCATCCCGCGAGTTTCGCGGCCCTTTCTTGCGTTTTCTTCTTGCGTTTTCGATGCCCGCTGCAATCGCGGTAAACCCAGCTTCGAATTCTCTCGGTCCTAGTCGTAGGACAGTGCTTCCACGGCGTCTTTGCGGCTGGCAAGCCACGCCGGATAACTGGCGCCGAATACCGCGCCAATGAGCGCAATCCCCGCGGCGCGCAGAATCCATCCCGGCGTAATGAGAATGGACAACGTCGGGAAGCCCGCGAGAAACGCGGCGCGGACGGCATAACTCAAGCCCACGCCGGCGAAAATGCCGAGTACGCAAAGGGCGGCTGATTCGCTAAGCAACGCGCGAATGATGAACGAGCTGTCCGCGCCGAGTGATTTCAGCACGCCGATGTCGCGGGTGCGTTCGATGACTGTGGTGTACATGGTCAGAAAAATGACCAACAAGCCGATGCAGACCGCCAGGGCGATCATTGCGTTGATGAATGCCTGCAGCCCGGGGATGTTCGTGGAAGTCATCAGCGAAAGAAAATCTTTCAGCGGACGGACCGTATAGCCGGGCAGAGTGTGGCGGATTTCTTCCATCACATCTTCAGTGTGTTCCGGGCGAGTGCACTTGATCAGAAAAATGGAGGCTTTATCGCGTGCCCCGACCAGGTCCTGCAGTGTGTCCAGCGGCACGAAAAGCCTTGCACCTTTTCCATGCTCGATGATGGCGGCGACGTGCCAATCGTGGTTCAGCAGCTTGTATGTGTCGCCCACCTTGATGTGTTTGGCTTTGGCAGCCCAGTCATCCACGAGCAGATCGTCGGGGCCTTCCATGTCGTGGCCTTCGATAAAAACGAAGCCGCCGGAAACGGTGCGGAAGCTGTCCGGGTCGATGCCGTAGATGACATCCACCCCGCCCGTGGAGTTGAATTGCAGGAGGACGGGGGCCACGGATTGCACGTATTTGATTTCGGAAAGCCTTTCGCCAATTTTGATCGGCATTGGAGAACCGCTGAAGCCCAGAAATACCGACGCGGCCGGAGGCTGGAGCATGATGTCAGCGCCGATTCCTTCGATGCGCTTCGCCGTTTCCGTGAGCAGGCCGCTGGTAAGCCCCACGATCAGGACCACCAGCGCGACTTCCACTGCAACGGCCATCACGCCGATGAGAGTGCGCAGGGGACGATGCAGCAAGTTGCGTGCGATCAGCTCGCCCATCATGGCTGTTTGTTCTCCGTGGCGTCGCCGACGTGCACAAGTTCCGAACCGGCGGGCTGTTCCAGCTTGAAGCGGTCCGCGGGAACCTCTTCGTTCAGGCTAATTTTCGTGACTTGCAGATTGAGCTGATAGTCGTCGTGCGGGCGATCAATGCGAATGGTGCGCGGAAATGAAAGCGTGCCATTGACTGGAGTTGACTGCGCGTTCTGGCCACCAGGACTCTCCACAGCCTGCCAGCCGGAGAAATGAACGTCCGAAAGCAGGATTCCTTTTGGGCCGAAAGTCTGCAACCGGGTAACCTGCAGGTCGGCGCGGTCAAACCAGATTTCGCGCAGAACTTCGGTTTGATAGCCGCCGCGCAAAACCGTCAGCACGTAGTACCGGGCATTCTCGTCATTAAATTCTCTCAGATACGAAGCTTCTTCTTTTCGAATCTCCGGCCACAGAAGAGCATCGAGCAGGTGCTGCGGACGGAGATTTTCGATGGGCTTGCTGCTGTTCCGCTCGGCGGCTACCGGGCCGACCAGGAATTTGTGTTTCGAAGGGATCGAGACTTCGAACGTTTCCCCATTACTGACCATGTCGAAAACCGTAGTGCCAATGACCGGCGCCTGCCCAATCATGCGAATGTCCGCCGGCCGCGCGGCCAGAAGAAACGCTTTCACTTCGTGATATTCGTCGATCACTCCGCTGTATCTCGAACCGGCGATGGGCTTCAACTCCACCGTGGCGTTGAGCGTCTTGATACTCCGCGCGAACTGATTGTATCGATCGAGGAGCTCTTCGCGCGAAGCTTCCTTGGCGACGGGTTTCTGCGTTTGCGGCACAACGGTCGTGCTTCGCACACCGTTTTTGCCCGCGCAGCCGCAGGAAATTGCCGCCAGTGTCGCCACGACCATGCATCTCTTCACTCGCTGAATCAATCCATTCCGTCCTTGCCAAGACAAAAAGAGCAATCTAACAACCACTTGGATGCCTGTCCATCTATGTGGGTCGCAGCCGCGGGAGCACTCAATTGGGCCGCGCAATGTGTACATCAAACGGTTCAACCGCCGGGCGCACCCGCCGGATGATTTCGCTGGACCACAAGGATTCGCTCAGGATCGTCACCCAGCCGTCTTCCGGTTCGCAGATGGCACAGAATGTGTATCGGGCATAAGCCGGCTGGTAAGCATCCAGACCGCGCTTGGAGAGATCGCCCTCGATGGACGCATCGGCCGATTGGGCCGCAGCCCCAACCCGGATCCCAAAAGTCTCCCCTTCGAAACGCTCGAAGATTTGGCGCAGTTGTTCCTGGTCGGGCTGTGGCAACACCACGCATCGTTCTGCGGCTTCGCGCAGGACGATGCCGCGCGCCTTGCAAAATTCTCTGACGCGATCGATGTGGCTGAAGAAATCCACCACGTAAGGATCGCTTCCGACGAGAGCAGGGAACACTGCGGACCAGATCTTCGCGGCATCCTTGCCACGCACTGGCTCGCGATTTTCGGTTTCGACCAGCTCGAGACCTACCGTCTTCACGCCGGTGCCTAGATCCAGCGCCTGGACGTCCAGAGAGAAGGGCGGCAGTTCCAGCGCGTTGCCGCTCGGGACGGGATTGCCGGTCGCGCTCATTCTTCCAACTCTGCTTCGGGAAACTTGGCCCGGAACTCCGGCGATTTCTTGCGCACGTCCAGCCAGTCGAAGAACGCGTCCGGCGTTTCCAGCCAGATGCGGAACCAATTGGCAATCTCGACCTTTTCGTCGCGCTTGTGTGGCTCGACTTTGTGATTTCGCGCGATCATTTCCGCCCGGCGCTTCCCGAGCCGCGCCACGTTCAGAACGCGCTCTACGGCGGCGTGCTCGCCCTGTTCGCGGAATTTCAGCATCAGCTCATCCAGCCGCATGATGCTGACCTCGGCATCTTCGAGAGTTTTGAAGTGCAGCAGATCCTCGAACTCTTCCTCGTATTGCTCTTCGGCTTCTTCCTGCAAAGTCAGCAACACCCGGTGCCCAGCGTCTTTCAGGACTTCCGCGATGTAATCGGAGCCGGTCTTGCCGGATTCCCCGTGTTCGGCGATCAGCCGGCGCCGCAGTTGGTCGATTTCCGCAGGCGTCCATTTCTCGACTTTAATCTCGCGGGCCGTATCGAGGATCAGTGCTTTTTTCGTTTTTGTGTCTTCGGTCATCGAGCTGCGCCTCGGTGTTGCTTGGCGTGTTTTTTCTTCGCGCTGGGGGGAGGAGGCGGCGGTGGTGGCGGGTCCGCCGGCAACCCTGCCAGCAGCCGGCGATACTTAACCACATTCTTGTTATGTTCCTCTAGAGTAGCGCTGAAAAAATGGCCTCCGTGCGTGTTGGCAACGAAATAGAGATAATTCGTCTGCGCGGGCTGCAACGCGGCGCGCAGCGAAGCTTCGCCGGGATTTCCAATCGGCCCCGGCGGAAGTCCCGCGTGTTCGTAAGTGTTGTAGATCGAATCGAAGCTCAAGTCCTTACCCGTCAGCGTTCCATTATACTTTCCAAAGCGCTCCATCCCATAAATCACTGTCGGGTCGCATTGCAGGCGCATGCCCTGGCGCAGCCGGTTCTCGAATGCGCCCGCGACCAGCGGCCTTTCTTCGGGCCTGGGCGTTTCTCTCTCCACGAGGGATGCCAGCGTAACGACGCGGAGTACTGATTGCGGATCAGCCTGATCCTGCTGCGCGCTCATTGTTGCCGGGGCAATGCGCCTCCACTCTTCTTTGAACTTGTGGACCATTTCGACGGTCAATTCGCTCGCCGAAGGATGCCGCGGGAGTTCATAGGTCGCGGGGAAGAGAAAACCTTCGAGAGTTTGCGCGCCCGGTGCGAAATCGCGGATTAGCGACGCGTCGCCGGCGGCGAAAAGGAAATCGCCGGCGGGCATGAACTTACCGGCCTCGAGTTCGCGGGCGATATCAAACATGGTTTCGCCTTCTCGCACTGTGAAAGGCTGCTGGTAGACGTCTCCTTTGGCGAGCTTCCAGAAGACGTCCTTGCCGGTGGCTGCGTGGTCGAAGAAATATTCTCCAGCCTGCAGCGTGTGCCTAGGGTTGCGGCGGGAATAAATCTCAAACGCCAGCGCGCTTCGAATGACTCCATTTTTTTTCAGGAGGAACGCTACGTACCGGCTCGAAGCCCCATGTGGGATATCCACGAAGACGCCTTCCGCCGGGAAATCCTGGTACGGCTTCGTCATGCCATACCACATCCACGCGGCCGTGGCGCCCGCGATGAGAACAATCAGTAGAATGATGGCGAGTAGAAACTTCAAGTCAGCCCCACGGTTCTAGCTTACCGTTATCTTTCATGCTTTCTCGTGCTCATGTGCTTGCCCTTGCCGTTCCAGATATTCTTTCAAAATCACCGCAGCCGCGACGGCGTCCACTGTCATTTTTGCCTGAACCTTTTTCGACTTTCTGCCGCCGGGCAGCTTATCGTCGCGGATGAATCTGCCCTGAAGCTCTTCCAATAATCGCTCTGCTTCCCAGCTCGTCAGCCGCTCATCCACCATTTCCACGGGCACACCGATCTGCTTCCGCAATCGCTGGGCAAATCCTTCCACCTCTTCGGCCATTTCGCCTCTCGTGCCATCCAGCCGCAGCGGCAGACCGACGACGATCTGTTTCACGCCGTGCTCGCGCACCAGCTCGCGCAGCCGCCGCATGTCTTCATTGCGGTTGATGCGCTGCAGAGTGCTCAGCGGATGCGGCATGCGCGTCTCGGAATCGGCCAGCGCAAGGCCGATTCTCGCGCGCCCGTAATCGACCGCGAGGATCGAGCCATGCAGGCCTGAACTCAGGTCAGTCGGGCTTTTTGTCACACATCTAGTATACCGGGAAGCCCGTCGCCGAATACGGCATGGTTCGCGTGGAGCAGCGATCACGCAGACGAATTCTGCCCGCCGCTCTGCGAATGGCTAGGGTTTGCGGCCGCGCTGGCCGGACTGCCATGCGGGCCAGTAGCCAAGCAGCTTCAGTTGCTGGTCGAGGCCGGTTTCCTTGACGAGGACGTCGAGTTCAGCGCGCGAAAGGCGCTTTCCGAGCGGCTCGACGCGATCGGCGATGCCCCAGGCGGTCAACGCCGCCAGGACCGTGTTCAGCTTCAATTCGCGGATGTCCACTTTATCGAGCGTGTCCGAAGCAGCGTGATAGTTCGGCAGGTAGTTGGCTTCTGCTTGATTGGCGACGAGGGTTGGAACGCCTTCGAGCAGGAAATCGAAATTGTCCGTGCCGAACGACGCGTCATAGGTGTCCGTATTCGCGGCCCAGGATTCGAGGGGCTTCAGCGCTTCGCGTACGCCGGGTTCAATGTCGCGCCGGCCGCCCAGGGAGTAGCCGGTGACGCGGCCGATTCCCGAGTCGTAAGTGATCATGGCGCGGATTTTGTCGAGTTCGGCGCGGTGCGACTTCACGTACTCGAAGGAGCCGATGGTGCCCTGCTCCTCTCCGCTGAAGAGCACGAAGCGGATAGTGCGCCGCGGAAGCAGCCCGGTGGCTTTGATCGCGCGCGCTGCTTCGATCACCAGCGCCGCGTTGCAGCCATTGTCCAGCGCGCCGGTGCCCAGCTCCCAGGAATCAAGGTGCGCGCCGAGGATGACGATTTCGTCCGGCTTTTCATACCCGCGGATTTCGCCAACAACGTTTTCCTGTTCGATCGACCCGCCGATTTTGTTGGGCATGTCCAGCTTTACGCGGACTTTTCCCGGGTAAGCCGCGACGGTCCGTGCCAGGCGCAAGCCGTCCTCACGCGCCAGGACAGCTTGAGGAATCTTGTCGATCTCCCCGTCTAGGGAATTCGTGTGACGATAGAGCAGCAGCCTTTCTCGTGCTCCGATCCAGAGAATGGCCACTGCACCCTGCTTCAGGGCTTTCTCAATAATTGTCGGCGGACGGAGATATTCGTTGAACAGGTCCGTCCAGGTCGTGCCGATGTCGGTGTGTACCAGCAGGATCGCGCCTTTCAGCGAAGCTCCCGGCTTCGCAAAATCGTCATCGGTGCCGTAGCCTACATCGACGACGCTAGCTTCAATCCCTCCCGCAGGCGTTGCCGGAGACCACCCTTCCGATTTCAGCCGCACCGGAAACTTTATTGGGCCGAGCAGCTCGAGCCGGCTGTCGCCTTCACTCCACGTTACGGGAAGGGTGTACTTTTCCGTGTGGACATCCACGCCTGCGGCTCGAAAGGCCGCAACGCCCCACGCAACGGCCTTAGCCATTTCCGGCGTACCGGTCACGCGCCCGCCAATTTCGTCGGTCAACCGCCGCAAGTTCTCCTCCATCGGCGACGAACCCATCACGATCGGGAGAATCTTCGCCGCGGCTTGTGCGCAGGAAGAAGCCTCGGTTGTGGAGCAGGCCGCTGTCTGGCTGCTTTGCGCCGGGCTGAGTGCGTCCTTCTTTGCTGGTGGCAGCTGAGCGTAGGCAGGAAGCAGGGAAGCAATGAAATAAAGAAATAAAGATGCAATGATCGCGCGGCGCGGCATGGATTCTCTTTTCTCCAAAAAAATACGGGCGATGAGGATGTTCCTTGATTCCGGAGCGAATTATACCGGATGCAACGCAACAGGAGCTGCCTACCGGCAGATTATCGTTGCGACGTTCTGCTCAGTTTTTGGGCGCAAGCGAGGTATCCACAACACAATCCGCAACGCGAGCTAGTTGTGCCATTTCCTCTACGTCATGGACGCGCACGATGTGCGCTCCATTTAGGATGCTGGCTGTGACCGTCGCGGCGGTGCCCCAGATGCGTTCCTCCGGGGGAGCAGGCTTGCCGTCGCGGGCCAGCGTCGCGCCCAGGAAGCCCTTACGCGAAGTGCCTACGAGCAGCGGATAGCCGAGCTTCGTCAGTTGCGGAAGCTTCTGGAGCACCTCGTAGTTCTGCGCGAAGCTCTTGCCGAAGCCGATGCCCGGATCGAGAACGATCTGCGAATTTGCGACGCCGGATTTGCGGGCGATGGCGGCGGAGTGCCGCAGGCCTTGCAGAATATCTTTCATCACCTCGCGCGCAAAAGGCCCTTTTTGCATCGTTCGCGGCTCTCCGCGCATGTGCATCAGTATCAGCGGGACGCGGTGGCGTGCGGCGACTTCGGCAATACGCGGATCGCTCTTCAGCCCGGAAATATCGTTGATGAGTTCCGCGCCGGCATCCAGAGCGGTCTCTGCGACCTCCGCTTTTTGCGTATCAATGGAGATTGGAATTTTCAGCAGCCTGCGCAGGCCGCCCAATACCGGCATCAGCCTTTTCCATTCTTCCTCCGCGGAAATGCCTTCGGAACCGGGTCTGGTCGATTCGGCACCGATGTCGATCAGGTCGGCGCCAGCTCGTTCCATCCGCAGAGCATGCTCGATCGCGTGTTCCTCATTGTAAAACTTGCTGCCGTCCGAAAAACTATCCGGCGTCACGTTCAAGACGCCCATGATCAAGGTGCGCTTGCCCAGAACCAGTGTGCGAGACGGGAGTTTGAGGCGGAACAGTTTGCGGCGGACCATGGTAAGGAACTAGTTTAGCGCGGGAAGAAAGAAAGGGATAACACTGGGACACAGGGTTCGGAGAGCCCGCGCGGAGAACACGATGCACTGAAGGAATCCAAGGAAAGGAACCTGCTAATCGAGGTCGAAATCGCGGATGGGCTTGCCTGCCGGCGCGTCCTTGGCTTTCTTCATCGCTTCTTCAAATTTCTTCGCCAGGATATCTTCCTTGTTTGTTTCCTGGAACCAGGAGTCCGCAAACTTGTCTTCGCGCTGCCGGTTCTGCTCGGCAAGAATCTTCTGCGCGTCGGTCAAGTCAACGTTCGGCCCCGGTTTCACAGGCGCTTCGTGCGATAACACCGCGCCAAAGACGGCATCCACCACCAGCTTGGCCTGGCAACACGGGCAGGTGACGTTCAGATTCTCGCCGGAACGATTTCCCATGAAATCATTCTACACCTCTTCGCCCAGGGCGCGGGCAAGAGCGCATAGGCTCCGGTGTCCCTTGCGATTGGAAATTCGTGCTCGCGGGGCACACTCGATCGAAACATCTTTTGACAAGCTCCCTTCGCGCAGAGATGCTATGAGCAACACTCTCCTTGAGGTGTTCCTATGTTCCCGTCACCTGCTCGAAACACGTTTCGATACACATTCTCCTGGTGCATCGCAATGGCCCTGGTCTTCGTTCCTTTGCTGCTCTGGGCGGCTTACGATTTCTACCAGAGCCACCGGGTGGACCCGGTATTAGCGTTCTTCACTGGCGCGTTCGGACTATTGTTTGCATACGCCTGGTTGTGGACGAAAACAAGAGTTACCCTTCATGAGGAAGGGATCGCCTATAAATCTCCCTTCAGCGAAAAGGATCTCCGGTGGGACGAAATCACGGAGACTCGCTACGGCCAGCAGCCCATTAACGCCGGTGCACACTTCGGCCTCCTCGGGTACCTCATAGCGGCAATGGCTCGCAGCAACAACAAGACGATCCGTACCCTGGAATTGTTCGGCCCGTATAAAATCGTACTCAATTCCAATATTCGTGATGTAGAGGAGGTAGTGCGTCTGGTCTTGGCAGCCGTGAATCCCCGGCTGCGCAAGGATGCGGAGCGGATTCTCAGCTCGGGCGGAACGGTTTCTTTCGGGAAGATTTCGCTGTCGCCTGCAGGCGTAGTCTGGAAATCGAAGGAGCCAATTCCTTACGTCGCACTTGTGAAGTGCAAGATTGATGGCTCGATGTTGCGCGTCAAAGCCGAAGGGAAATGGCTTGACAACATAGCCATCGCAGCCAAGAAGGTCCCCAATATATTTATTCTATTGGATCTGATCGACGAAAAACGTTCAACGGCAGCCGGAAAAACGGCGCTGGCAATGGCGGGATCCTCGGCCAATCAATATCTATAAATCATCCGATGAGCCGGCGTTGGCGCCGGAGAACCTCAGGCCTTGGCCGGGTTTTCTCCACGTGTGAATCCGGGAGCAGGGCGAAGTTCCGGTCGAACCACCTTAGGGTCCGTGCTCGGCGCGGCCTGTGTCGGTGGCGGTGGAGGCGGCACTTTCTCCGGCAACGGCTTGCCTTCCATCAGCAATTTCACTTCGTTGGCGTCAATCACTTCGCGTTCTAGAAGCGCCAGCGCGATGCGTTCGAGCGTTTCGCGGTTGTTGGAGAGAAGATTCTTCGCCGCCTCGTAGCCACCGTTGACGATGCGCTTCACTTCCTTGTCAATTTGAATGGCGGTGTCTTCGGAATAGTCGCGATGCTGCGTGATTTCGCGGCCCAGGAAGATGGCTTCATCTTTCTTGCCATAAGCCAGTGGTCCGAGTTCACTCATACCCCATTCGCACACCATGTTACGAGCGATGTCCGTGGCGCGTTCGATGTCGTTGCCCGCGCCAGTGGTGATGTGGCCGAGGAAAATCTCTTCTGCAGATCGTCCACCCATCAGCACCGCGAGCATGGTTTCAAGATACTCGCGCGTGTAGGTGTGCTTGTCGTCTTCCGGCAATTGCATGGTCAGACCCAGCGCCATGCCGCGCGGAATGATGGTTACCTTGTGTACGGGATCGGCGCCCGGCGTCATCGCCGCGACCAGCGCGTGGCCCGCCTCGTGATACGCCGTGTTCTTCTTTTCTTCATCCGAAAGAATCATGGACTTGCGCTCGACGCCCATCAGGACTTTGTCCTTGGACATCTCGAAGTCCACCATCATGACGAACTTGCGGTTCTGTCGTGCGGCCCACAGAGCCGCTTCGTTCACCAGGTTGGCGAGGTCCGCACCGGAAAAGCCCGGCGTGCCCCGCGCGATGATGGACAAATCTACGTCATCGCCGATGGGAACTTTGCGGGTGTGCACGCGAAGAATTTCTTCGCGGCCCTTGACGTCAGGACGCGCCACGACAACGCGGCGATCGAAACGGCCCGGCCGGAGAAGCGCGGGATCCAGCACATCCGGCCGGTTGGTGGCCGCAATCAGGATTACGCCTTCGTTCGATTCGAATCCATCCATTTCCACAAGCAGCGCATTCAGCGTCTGTTCACGCTCGTCATGCCCGCCGCCGAGACCGGCGCCGCGATGGCGGCCGACAGCATCAATTTCGTCGATGAAAATAATGCAAGGAGCATTCTTCTTGCCCTGTTCGAAGAGGTCACGCACGCGGCTCGCGCCGACGCCGACGAACATTTCGACGAAGTCTGAACCGGAGATCGAGAAAAACGGCACATTGGCTTCGCCCGCAATGGCGCGCGCCAGCAAGGTCTTGCCGGTACCTGGAGGCCCAACGAGCAGAACGCCCTTGGGGATTCGTCCACCAAGCTTCTGGAACTTCTGCGGATCCTTGAGGAACTCGATGATCTCCTGTAACTCTTCTTTTGCTTCATCGGTTCCCGCCACATCTTTAAAGGTGGCCTTTTTCTGCTGCGCGGAGAGCAGCCGCGCGCGGGACTTTCCGAAACTCAGCGCTTTATTTCCGCCGGCTTGCATCTGCCGCATCAGGAACAGGCAGAAACCGACCAGCAAAATAAGCGGCGCGGCGTTCAAAAGGATCAGCACCCAGTCCCCGCTGCGAACTTCCTTCACCTTGATCTGCACGGCCTTATCGCGCAGCGCCTTGGTGACTTCCGGCGCATTCTCCTTGGCGATGATCAAGCGGAATTTCTGGTGCGCGGGCTTCGCGTATTCTCCTTGGAGCTCATAGCTGTTCGGCGAGAGATACATGGTCACTTCGTTGATCTCCCCGGCATCAACCTTCTGCATGAACATGCTGTAGCTGGGCTCGTCATCGTGCGGCTGCGCGCCATTGGCGGAGACCAGCTTCCAGAGCATCACGCCCAGGAGCACGATCGAAAGCCAGAAGAGAATGGTTTTTAATGTTGAACCAGAATTCACGTTGTCCTCACAAATCCTGAAACCTACCGGAAGAAATTTGGCCCTGCCTATTTCTTCCGCGCTTTGCCCTTTTTTCCAGGAGCTGCCTTTACTCCCGACGAAAGCTGGCTAAGGTTGCGTCCCGTTCCGTTGGCGGCGGCCAGGCCGTAGCCAACCCATACTTGCTTAGATGCAGTCCGGAAGCCAAAGTAATCGGGCTCCAGGGCTACACGGCGGCTTTCCGGCTTATCCAGAAGCACCGCCAGGCGGATCGAACGCGGCTTGCTTTCCCCTAAACGCCGCAGCAGAAAATCCTGCGTGACGCCGCTTTCCAGAACCGCATCCACCACCAGGACATCCCGCCCGCTTAGTTCCGGATGGGAGCCGAAAAAAACTTCGCGCCGCGCGTGCCCGCCATGGTCGACGTCCCGCACATCCTCACGCACGAAGTGACAAACAATCGGCGCGTCAATCTTCCGCACAAGATCGGCGGCAAAAATAAATCCACGGTCCAGCGTGACCACCACATCCAGACGCCGGTCCTGGCATTCCTGTGAAATCTCTTTTCCCAGCGTCGCAACGCGGGCGGCAATGCGTTCAGCGGAATACGTTGCTGCTTTCCGCGCGCTGTGGTCCGCTGTTCTGCGGACGCCGCTTACCATGATTCCTCGGCAATCACCATTCCTGCCCGGGTCCTTTCATCCACTGCAAATTCTGCGGCCACAGGAAATCCGCGGGCCCACGCAAGAACGCCGCCGCTCGTCAGCACCGGCCAGCCGTCACGTTCCCATCGGCTGACGCGTTTTTCATTCAACAAGCGTTTCAACTTGTGCGCGCTCCGATGACCCAGAGGACGCATGCGGTCTCCGGGACGCCAGTTGCGCATTACAAGTGGAAAACGCAGCCGGTAGCGGTCCAGGACCGCCCCATCCTTAATAGTTTCTACTCTCTTGGAGGGCCAGTCAATCACCCTGAGGCGGAATACGCACCTGAGTTCCCTTAAGCGGACTTCCGCCTCGCCGCTTCGAATATCGATGTTGTACTCAAATTCGCGCGCGGCCCCGCCTGCACTTGCATTTCGAGCGTCTTCTTGGGCGCGGAACAACAATGCCGAGCGCTCCTTGCGCACTTCGAGGCCTCCCGGCAAAGAAAGTGCGCTACCGCTTTCTGCGCTGCGCGCTAGTTCCAGCACCGCTTCCACATGCGGCGCGCTGAGCTGCCCCCCGCGTGGCTTCATCTCTTCCACGATGCAGCGAACCAGGCGCTTGCTCAGCGCAGGAGCCCCTTCCTTCTTGAGCGGCTCGAGCAAATCTCTGATTCCGATCCGCGCTCCGTCCGCGCTCCGATGGACGAGCGCCGCCGCGAGTTCTCCCACGACCGCATCGAAAAGAAATTCATCCTCACGCGCGAGATCCGCAAGGGTCGCTAGATGTTTAACGATCGCCGGCTGGAATTGCTTCTCGATTAAAGGCAAGAGTTTTTTTCGGATGCGTGCGCGCATTTTTTTGGTATCGCGGTTCGTGAGGTCTTCCCGCCAATTTTGTTTGCGCGCACGCAGAAATTCGCGAAGCTCGTGACGCCGAACGCCGAGCAATGGACGAAAGACGGGTCCCACCACTGGATGGATGCCGCCAAGTCCCGTGAGCCCGGTCCCGCGCATCAAGTGTGCAAGCACGGTCTCCGCTTGATCGTCCGCGGTGTGAGCGACAGCGATGCGGGTAACCTTGCCGGACTCCACCAGCGACAGGAAATAATCGTAGCGCGCGCGCCGCGCCGCGTCCTCGAGGTTGGCGCGCTCCTTCTTGGCTTTTTTCGCAACGTGAAGAAAGGCAGTGTGAAATTCGAGCTCGTGTTTAACTGCAAGCTGGGCGACGAATTTCTCATCCGCTTCGGAAGCCTTGCCGCGCAGCTTGTGGTTGAAGTGGACGACACTTAGCACCACGCCGAGTTTTTTCCGCAACTCCAGGAGCAAAAGAAGCAACGCCACGGAGTCCGCACCACCCGAAACCGCCACGCCCACGCGGTCTCCCGGCTGCATCACCCCCTGTTTCTTCAAAGTGGCGAGGATGCGCTGCTCCAGTGGAGGAGACTTTCTCCTCCACTCTGCCGATTTTCCTCCTGCACCAGTCACGAGTCACCAGTCACAAGTCAAGGTTTCGCCGCATCCTACCACGCTGCATGTACTTACCGACCTTCCTGAGAAAGCCTGTGGAAATCGTTAATCTGGTGTTGACAATCTTTGTGCCCTCTGAGATACTCCTTGGGCTGTGGAAGTGCTTTCCTGCAAGACAGGGGGGCTTTGCTCTTTGACAACCGATACGATGTGCCAGAATCTGTTCGAAGCCATTCGAGTTTTCGAGCGCGAATGGTCTGAGTAAATTCGAGCGACAATAATTTGCTTGGTAGGCTGGTCCCGGTTCATACCGGGACATTTTTTTTCGCCAAGCTACCAGTTTCAAACGAGAGTTTGATCCTGGCTCAGAACGAACGCTGGCGGCGTGCTTAACACATGCAAGTCGAGTGCGCGTCCCGGTAGCAATACCGGGATGGCGCACGGCGCACGGGTGCGTAACACGTGGGCAATCTGCCCTTCGATGGGGAATAACTCCGGGAAACCGAAGCTAATTCCGCATAACATTCCTTGGACTTCGGTTCGAGGATTCAAAGCCGTAAGGCGTCGAAGGAGGAGCCCGCGCACGATTAGCTAGTTGGTAGGGTAACGGCCTACCAAGGCTTTGATCGTTAGCTGGTCTGAGAGGATGGCCAGCCACACTGGAACTGAGACACGGTCCAGACTCCTACGGGAGGCAGCAGTGGGGAATCTTGCACAATGGGCGAAAGCCTGATGCAGCGACGCCGCGTG
>JABCZR010000019.1 GCA_013289585.1 Acidobacteriota bacterium
AATTTCGCAATTACCGCCCCCAGATGCCCCGGCTCGCAATGCGTAATCGCCAGCTCCCCGCCAGTAATCGCCCCCGCCACCAAAAAAGTTCCCGCCTCGATCCTGTCCGGAATCACCATATGCTCCGTCCCGTGCAGTTCCTTCACGCCTCGAATCCGCAGCGTCGACGTCCCATCCCCGCAAATCTCCGCCCCCATTTTCCTCAACATCACCACCAAATCCGTCACTTCCGGCTCCCGCGCCGCGTTCTCCAATACCGTCTCCCCCTCTGCCAGCGCCGCCGCCATCAAAATATTTTCCGTCCCCGTCACCGTAATTTTCTCGAAATGAATCCGAGCGCCCTTCAACCGCCTGCCCTTGTGCCCATTCCCCCGCACCTTCGCCTCAATATATCCGTGCGAAGTCGTGATCTCCGCTCCCATCTGCTCCAGCGCCTTCAAATGCAAATCGATCGGCCGCGCCCCAATCGCGCATCCGCCCGGCAACGACACTCGCGCCACTCCCTTCCGCGCCATCAGCGGCCCCAGCGTCAGGATCGACGCCCGCATCGTCTTCACCAGTTCATATGGCGCCTCCGTATGGTTCAAGCTCGGCGCCTGAATCACGTAATCGCTCGCCGGCACCTCTGCCACCGAAACCTTCGCGTCCATAAACGCCAACAGCTTGCTCATCGTGATCAGGTCGCGCACCTTCGGAATGTTGTGCAGCGTCACCGGCTCCGCCGTCAGCAGCGCCGCCGCCATCACCGGAAGCGCCGAATTCTTCGCCCCGCTGATCGCCACCGTCCCCCGCAGCGCCTTCCCGCCCTGAATCAGAAACTTATCCATTCCGCCTCTCGCCTCTCCCTCGTCCCAGAACCGCGGCCTTCCGCCGCCCATTTTGGAGTGCGGCAGCTTGCTGCCGCTTTTCCGTCATCTCCAGCCTTCTCCGCGTCGATTGTGTACCGGCCAGGCTTTAGTCCGGCCCTTCTTACTCTTCTCTGTGACCTCTGCGTCTCTGCGTTAGGTTCTTTCCTTTAGCGCTTTCCGCAAATTCCCCTTTGCAATTCTCAATTTCTTTTTTGTCCCCGATGCGCTTGCTCCCTCCTTCAACATCACCAGCGCCACTCGCATATCGTGTCCCCCCGCCCGCAAAGCGTCTCCCGCCACGGACACACTCTTCCCGCTAGCCTCCGCCAGGATCCGCAGCGCTCGCCCTGCAAGCTTCTCATTCGTCAGCATCATGTCGATCATCAAGTTCTCATACACATGTCCCAGCCTCGCCATCACCGCTGTACTCAGCATGTTCAGCACCATCTTTTGCGACGTCCCCGCCTTCAACCGCGTCGACCCCGTCAGCACTTCCGGCCCCACCTCCGGCGCAATCATGATCTTCGCCAGCCGTCCCACCGGCACCCGCAAATTCGACGTCACCGCCACCGTCGTCGCCCCGCGCTTCCGCGCAAACCGCAGCGCCCCCAGCACGTACGGCGTCGTCCCGCTCGCCGCAATTCCCACCACCACGTCCTTCCGAGTCATTCGAATCGCCCGCAAATCCCGCTCCCCGTTCCGCTCCGAATCCTCCGCCCCTTCAACCGCTCGCGTAATCGCTCGCCTTCCTCCCGCAATCAACGCCCGCACCAGTTTCGGCGAAATCCCAAACGTCGGCGGACACTCCGCCGCATCCAGCACACCCATCCGCCCGCTCGATCCCGCCCCCACATAAATCAATCGCCCGCCCTTTCGAATCCGGGCGACAATCGCATCCACCGCCCGCGCAATCGCCGGAATCTCCCGCCCCACCGCCGCCGCCACGTTGCCATCCTCGCGATTCATCAACCGCACAATCTCCAGCGCCGTCATTCGGTCGAGCTTCCTCGACGCCGCATTCCTTTGTTCCGTGTTCCTAAGTTCTCTAGTTCGAGAGGGCATCAAGGCATTATACAGACCGCCGAAAATCTCACGCAGCACAGCGGATCCTGGCTGTGCGCTTCAGACACGTGCAACCGGCTTAGCAACACACTCTCAACCGAGCGAATCTCTTTGTCAAAAATCAGTTATGTTAGGGAAGCTTCGAAACGGAATATCTGGAACCCATGTCGATAGACGTTCTAAAAAAACTCTTCGAGCAGCACTTCCACGCGCCTCCATCGCGCGTTCAGCCGCTCCAGGGCGAGCTCGGCGGCTCCGGCCGCAAAATCATCCGCCTCTCCAACGAAAAATCCACCGCCATCGGCATCCTCTACGGTGTGCGCGAAGAAAACGTCGCCTTCCTCGAATTCTCCAAGCATTTTCGCCGCCACGGTCTCCCCGTCCCCCAAATCTACGCCGAAGACCTCTCCCACGGCGCCTATCTCCAGGAAGACCTCGGCGACACCACGCTCTTCGAATTCCTCTCCAAACATCGCACCGGCACGGACATCGCCCCCGAAGTCGTCGAAGCCTATCGCAAAGTCGTCGCCGTCCTGCCGCGCTTCCAGATCGAAGCCGGCCTCGATCTGAACTACAAAGTCTGCTATCCCATTTCCAGCTTCGATCGTCAGTCCATCGCCTGGGATTTGAACTATTTCAAATACTATTTTCTTCGCCTCGCCGGCATTCCCTTCAACGAGCAAGCCCTCGAAGACGATTTCAGCCGCCTCACCGATTTCCTCCTCAGCGCCCCGCGCGATTATTTCCTCTACCGCGACTTCCAGTCCCGCAACATCATGCTCCGCAACGGCGATCCTTTTTTTGTCGACTATCAAGGCGGCCGCAAAGGCGCTCTGCAATACGACATCGCCTCGCTCCTCTACGACGCCAAAGCCGACCTGCCCCCCGAACTTCGCCAGCAACTTCTCGATCACTATCTCGACCGCCTCGCCGGTTTCATCCAGCTCGATCGCGAACCCTTCCTCCAGTATTACTACGCCTACGTTTTCGTCCGCATCATGCAAGCCCTCGGCGCTTACGGCTTCCGCGGCTTCTACGAACGCAAAGCCCATTTCCTCCAAAGTGTTCCCTACGCCCTGAAAAATCTTCGCTGGCTCCTCCACAACGTCCGCCTGCCCATCGAGCTGCCCACTCTCATGGCGGCGTTTCACAGCATGCTGGCCTCGGAAAAATTGCAGGCCCTCGCCGCGGAAACCGAAAACCTCGTCGTGCGCATTTTCAGCTTCTCTTTTCACCAATCCTTGCCCGCCGACGAAACCGGCAACGGCGGCGGCTTCGTCTTCGATGGCCGCAGCCTCCCCAACCCCGGCCGCGAAGAACAATTCAAATTTCTCACCGGCAAAGACGCCCCGGTCATCGAATATCTCCAGCAACAGGAAACCGTTCACCAGTTTTTCGCCAGCGTCCTCTCCCTCGTCGACGCCTGCATCACCACCTACCAATCCCGCCATTTCAAAAATCTAATGGTCTCCTTCGGTTGCACCGGCGGCCAGCACCGCTCCGTCTACCTCGCCGAACAACTAGCCAAGCGCCTCCGCCCGCGCCCCGGCCTCGAAGTTGTCCTCCGCCACCTCGAACTCGAGAAGCAGGGCAAATGAGTTCCTCCGCCCATCGCCTTTTTTGGAGTGCGGGAGCAAAGCTCCCGCTTTTCCGTCCTCCGACACGTCTGCAAACGACCTCGATTGCAATCGCGTCGCATTTCCGTAATCTACCCACATCTCTATTCTCCGTGCTCTCGATGCCCCCCGTGTTCTCTGTCTTAATTCTTTCTTTGTCCCGTTTTCCTCTGCGTCTCTGCAACCTCTGCGTTAGTTCCTTTTCTTCGCTTTTTCCGGCGCTCCCATGAAAGCCATGATTCTAGCCGCCGGCCTCGGCACCCGCCTCAAACCCCTCACCGACTCCCGCCCCAAAGCCCTCGTTGAAATCAACAACCGCACCCTCCTCGAAATCACCCTCACCCGCCTCCGCGCCTTCGGCATCACCGAAGTCATCATCAACGTCCACCACTTCGCCGATCAAATCGTCGCCTACCTGCGCTCCAAAAATTATTTCAACCTGCGCATCGAAGTCTCCCGCGAAGACGACCTCCTCCTCGACACCGGCGGCGGCCTGAAAAAAGCCTCCTGGTTTTTCCTCGAAGATCCAAAAAGTCTCGACGAGCCCTTCCTCCTCCACAACGTCGACGTCCTCAGCACCATCGACTTCACTCGCATGCTCCAATTCCACGAAGACCATCACACCCTCGCCACCCTCGCCGTCCAATCCCGCCCCTCCGGGCGCCAACTCCTCTTCGACGACCATCTCCAACTCCACGCCCGCGCCGCGAGCCCAGCCCAAATAGCAGAAGCTAGTCATTCCGAGCGCAGCGCGCATTCTGCGCTTCGGACGAATTTGCGGAGCGAGGAATCCGCTTCTTCCGTATCCCAGCCCGAGCCCCTCCAACCCCTCGCCTTCTCCGGCATCCACCTCATCTCCCCCCGCCTCCTCCCCCTCCTCACCGAAACCGGCCCCTTCTCCATCATCGATTCCTACCTTCGACTCGCCGCCCAAGGCCAAAAAATCCTCGCCTTCCGCTCCGACCAATACTACTGGCGCGACCTCGGCCGCCCCGCCGACCTCACCCAAGCCGCCCTCGACCTGGAAAGCGGGTTGCGTGCCGAAGACTGACATCTCGTTTGACTCCCTAAGCCGCAATCCTTGCCAGTAATCGCGGCCTTGCGCTACCCTTCAGCACTCAATCCCAATATGGCGCGCGCAAACAAACTTCTGGACCAGATTCTAAGAGGCGAGTCGATGCCTAGATACGAAATCATCATCTTTTGGAGTCAGGCCGACGAAGCCTTTATCGCCGAAGTCCTCGAACTCCCCGGCTGCGCCGCCGACGGAAAGACCTACAAAGAAGCTCTCGCCAACGTGGAACTCATCGTTCAGGAATGGCTCGAAACCGCAAAAGAACTCGGCCGCCCCATCCCCGCTCCGCGCGGCCGCCTCGCCTTCGCTTAACACGCCTTCTTACACCGCGTGCCCCACGTAGCGTTTTTCAACCTGGGAATTTTAACTTTTCAGGATCGAAGCGAGATCTTTACTCTTGTCCCTTTTCTAATTTCTTTTTTCTAATTTCTCTTTTCTAATTTCTCTTTTCTAATTTCACGCCCTCTGTATGGATTGCTTTCCTGGCGCAAGCGCGATCAAGGTCACGCCAATGACGGCAAATAGCGCCACCCCCATCAGTTCTGTGTGTGCGATGTAATTACGCAATGCCTGCACCGCCATCAGTCCGGCATGCGCAAAGCTCGACCACGCCGTGAAAGCGATCAAGCTTCGATTCGCCGCGGGGTTGCGCGCCGCCAGCAGCAGGAAAATGCCGAGCATGACATAAAGGCAAAGCATCATCGCCAGCGCCGGCTCTTGCCTCACAAACAGTAGCAAGGGATAAACCGCAGCCACAAAGAGCAATCCCACCACCACCAATACCACCTTCAGCGCCCGTTCTCCACGCATCGCTGCCCTCCTGCTAATTCATGGTATAGGGAAAGACATACAGCATAGAGCCTTATAACACCCCCCGGTGCCAGACACGAGCCGCAGTTACCCCGCAACCACAAACTGGTGCGAACTCGGCCTCGTCTACCCCCGCGACCGCAGCCTCCCGCGTTCGACTGTCCATCGCTCAAGTTCATCCAAGTCTTGATGCACAGACCAAGGGCGAGGATAATCTCCCCGCAATGAATCGTCTTGAATTCATTTCTTGCCTCGCGGCCAGTTCCGCTCTCTTGAGTGCCTGCAACTCTCCTTCCGTCACACAGCAGCCACAAATTGCAGAACACTACATTTCCGACGCGGCTTCCGTTGGATTCGACATCGAACCGCTCCCAAGCGGCGCTGCCGCTCAGCAATGGCTCGCCACCTACAGCTCCCAGGGCAAGACCGCGAAATTCCGAATCGAGCTCGGCGCGAGCAAGCCACTCAATGGCAAAGAATCGCTAGATTTCGATTTCGAGTCTGGGCAAGGCAAATTCATCGCCGAACCTGAATCGGACGCGAGCGTCTTATTAGCTGACCTCAAGAAAGCCCTCCAAGCCAAAAAGTTTCCGACCAAAGTTAAGAGGGCGAACATTCTGCCATTCGTCTTCGTGAGCTTCGGAAAGAACCAGTCACAATCGGTAGGCGGGGGGTTCAGCACCAAACCGGCCGGCAATTGGACCCCGATTAAAATCTTTATAGGCGATGAAGAACACGAGGGCCAGGTGTTTCTAAATCTCAATCCGGTTATCAAGAAGGGGCAATTCTCAATGAAAGACCCAGACTATGGGGACACCGTCCTTGCCCAACTTGCCCAGGTGCTATGACACCTTCTATCTCTTTGGCCACAGGCGGGGGGCCGCGCCTTGGAACTGGGGAACAGGAATTCGGAGACATTAGACGCGACGTTTTCCGATAATCGTTTGACCAGACTCGTTTCACTCATAATGATGGGAGATCTCAGAGAAAGCGAAACTTCCCGTCTGTCCCGCTCCGCCAAGTCGCGTACACGGGGGGATACCTACGCGCCGGATCGTTAGAGCGAGCTGGGATTCGCGTTGCACCATTGCCTCAATGCCTCAACCCTCTCGAACGCCATTGGAAAAGCACTTAGTGCGAATCTTATTGAGTCGGCGGAAACGACAAAGTTCATCGGATGGATCGCGTCATTTCGTTGCAGGCGGATATGGTCGAACAACGACAGAAGGTGACGAGTCGTTCCTCCCATTACATCAAATGGAATTATCTTCGTCGCGTGCCCATCAATCACGACCTGTTCGACTCCCTTCAGCAGCGTCTCCAACTTCCTTGCGTTAATCTTCCTCTGCAGGGCCGTTTGTTTCGCCGGCTCTTTCAGAACTGGGACCAAGGAATCCGCTAGTAAGTAAATTGCTTTTTCTGACGCGGCTCCGATCATAACGGCGGATGCGAAGTACGTCCCGCGAATGTATGTGTTGAGAGCTTCCGAGACGTATTGGCGAACGACAACATCCGTCGTCGTCTCAAATTGCTTCATGTAGCCGTTGTAGTCCTCCGGAAGAGGTTCTACACTATTCGCCCAATCCTGACCGCGTTGCGTAATTGTAATTTGGTTGTGAGATAGTAACGATGCAACGTTAGTAGGAGGCGGACGCAGGACGAAGCGATTATGCTCTAAATAGGCAAAGGCTTCGATTGCTGTGAGTTTCAAATCTGATGATGCTGCGTCGAAGTTGAAAGATGTACCTGTATAGCCTTGATGCGCTCCTCGCTTCTCGACGCCCTTGGTCCCGGCCCTATGAAGTACATCCCACAAACCCTCCATATAGCTGTCGAAGCTGAGGTTCCCGCGCCCGCGCAAAGATTCGCGCACATAGGGAAGAATCCACGAGAGATCGTAGGCAGGCATTTGTAGTGCTCCCCGCTAAAACTGGACACCTCAGTTAGGTAAGATCAGGGCCTCCAAAGAGGAGGCAACATGGGCAGGAAACCACGCGTAGATCGATCCCCGGAAGAGAAGTGGCAGATCGTGCAGGAAGGCATCAAGAGCGGGAACGTCTCTGAGACATGTCGGCGTCACGCGATCGCTCCGAATCTGTTCTATCGCTGGAAGGATGAAGCGGAACAGGGAGCGAAGGCAGCGCTTGGGGGGAGAAGCGCTGCCGCGGCGGAAACTGAGAAAGACCATCGCATCCGGCAGTTGGAACGAACGCTGGGGCGGAAGTCGCTGGAAATCGAAATCCTAAAAAACGTCGTGGGGGAGTGAACTGTGGTGCGGTTCACTCCCAGGCACGAGAGATGGTGACGCTGGCGATCAGCCGGTCGAGTCTGTATTACCGGAAGCGGCCGAGAGGCAGCCGGGCTGACCGGACCTACGATGAGCAGATCGTGATGGCGTGCGGGGAGAAGTTGGCGTACGGCTATCGGCGAGTGACGTGGTGGCTACAGCGGAAGAAAGGGCTACCCGTGAATCGCAAGCGAGTGTTACGAGTGATGCGAGAACGTGGGTTGCTGGTGCGCTCGCGTCGTCTGCGCGCACGACGGAAGAAAGACTGGGGCCGCGTGGAAGCAGCCGAGCCGAATCAGATCTGGCAGTCGGACATGACAAAGATCTGGGCAGGTCCTGCAGTGGGTTGGGCGTACTTGGTATGCGTGATCGACTGCTGTACGCGGGAGATCGTGGGGTGGAATCTCTCGCATCGCTGTCGGACCGAAGACGCGCTCATAGCGGTGGAGCAGGCCGTGCTGGAACGGTTGCCCGAAGGTAGCCGCGAGGAAAACGTGACGCTGACGACGGATAACGGAACGCAGTTCACCTCCTCGCGCTTCCTGGAGACGTTGGGGCGGCTCGGCATCACCCATCGGCGGACGGCGTATCATCACCCGGAAGGCAACAGCTACATCGAACGATTCCATCGCAGCCTGAAAGAAGAAGAAGTCTGGACGGCGGAGTATCGAAGCTTGGAAGAAGCGCGAGCATCGATCGCTCGTTGGATCGAGGAGTACAATCACGACCGGCCTCACCGCGGAGTCGGAAATCGCACTCCGCACGAGGCCTTCTTGGCTTTCGCAGGTGTACTAAAAAATGAGGCCCTGACTGTCTAAATTAGCGGGGAGCACTACACATTCAGACATCTTAGCGAACGCTTAGCTATAAGCAAGAGCCCGCCGGGTGCCGCAGCCTTCGGTTTTAAGGCTGCGGGTTTTGACTTTTCTTTCTTCGCCTAGTTTTTTAATTTGACTCGCATTACCCTCATGGTATAGTATCTCTATTGACTACTGCGCCTCGGCCTTGCCGGGGCGTTTCTGTTTTCGGGCCATCTTTGTAGCGCCAGCATCTTCCTCCGGCCCATTTTCTATTTTCGCTTTTCCATTTTCGATCGTTTCAATTCCAACTTTAAGGAGACTTCTATGTCCTCACGCAATACCAAGGGCCACGCATCCCTGTGTCTATTCACTTTCTCCGATGGCCGCCGTTGCCGCACCCCCCGCACCGGCAACCATCCCCACTTCTGCTTCGACCACGCCCAAAAGGAAGCCCGCGCCCGCACTGCCGAAGCCATCGGCAAGGACCTGGCCTACTTCTTCTCCGGCGACTACCTCTCCGCCAACGATCTCAGCGCCGCTCTAGCCCGCATCATCCCCGCCGTCGTTCGCGGAGATATAAAACCCAAAACCGCCCGCACCGTCGCCTATCTGGCCCAAACCCTTCTCCAGTCCATCCGCCTCGCCCAGCACGAATACATCAACGCCTTCGGCACCAACGGCTGGCGCAACGCCATCTGCCATTCCGTCAACGGCAACCACGACCACCTCTACCCACCCCAGCCTGCCCCTCAACCTCAACCCGCCCCGCCGTCCCCAGTAGTGGCCTGTCTTCAGACCGGTGCGGTTCAGTCCCCGCAATCCGCCCCCGCCCAGCCACCGCAACCCGCCGCACCAGCGGCCGTGTCTCTAAATGTAGCTGCCGGGCTTCAGCCCGGCCCGCAACTCCAACCGGCCCCACCCAACCCTCAACCCGCGACACCGCCAATCTCCACCCCGCAACAGACCCCCACGCCCATCCCGGCGCAAACCTCTCCCACGGCCAACACCACCCCGCAACCCGCCCCGCCTCCTCCGCCCCCCGTCAAAAAATGGGACCCCTATGGAATTGACTTCCCATTAAACTGCCGCCTCCTAATTGACGGCAAACCCCGGGACGGAAAACCCCTTTAGAATCAACACTTACACACCATCCCATATCTTCTGATTCTAAAGCACTTACAAAAAACCTAAGTCTTTTAGATGCAACACTTACGAAAAAGGGGGGGCAGCCACCTAATCTAAGCTGATAACCTGCTCGAAACGAGGGTCAACGAATCTCACTGATCTTGATCATTGATCCCCGATCTCTGATCTCTGTTCTCTGTATTTATTTCCCAAACGCCTGCATCACCGCATCATGCACCGCAGGCCGCACCTGCTGAATCTTGATATTCTCACGCGTCGGATGCACACGATTCGTCAGCAGCACCACAAACAGTTGCCGCTCCGGATCGATCCAGATCGACGTTCCGGTAAATCCTGTGTGGCCATAGCTGTGCGCCGAAAAATAGTGCCCGCTCGATCCGCCCTCGGTCGGCACCGCCCAGCCCAACGTGCGCGTCCCACCGGAAAGCTGCTGTGGAGTCGTGAATTGCGCAATCGTCGCGCGCCGCACGATTCTCTGGTGCGCGTAAACGCCGCCGTTCAGCAGCATCTGGCAGAACGCCGCCAAATCCGGCGCCGTGCTGAAAAGTCCCGCATGCCCGGATACGCCGCCAATCGCAAACGCATTTTCGTCGTGAACTTCGCCTTGCACCAGCCGGTGCCGCAGTTGGTTATCAATTTCCGTAGGCGCAATCGTCGGCCACAGTTTTTTCGGCGGCCGGTACATCGTGTCTTTCATTCCCAGCGGCGAAAAAATGTAGCTCTTCGCCAAATCATCCAGCGTCCGCCCCGTCAGCCGCTCGATGATTTCCGCCATCAAAATAATTCCCAGGTCCGAATAAATTTCCTTCGTCCCCGGCTCATACTCCAGCGGCTCCGCAAAAATTCTTCCGAGCGTGTCTTGTTTCCCCTTCGACGTTCGCCAATATTCTTTGAACGCCGGCAATCCCGAAGTGTGCGTCAGCAAATGCCGCACCGTCACCTTGCGCCGCCACTCCGCATTCGGTCCGCTCGCCCACTCCGGCAAATACCGCACCACCGGCGCATCCAGATCCAGCGGAACAGCAAAATCTCCTTCCGCCAGTTTTTCGGCCAGTGTCGTTGTGACCACAACTTTCGTCAGCGACGCAATGTCATAAATCGTGCTCGGATTTACGGCCGCTGCCTTCGCGTCGTAACTCAATTTTCCGAACGCGCGCACCGAAACTTTTCCGCGATAGCCCACTGCCAGCGTCGCACCGGGAAACGCTTTCTCCGCAATCGCTTTTTCAATCAAGTCGGATGCGGGTTGCAATTTCGCAACGTCGCCAGCATCCATCGGCTGCAGCGTCATCGGATTCGCCGGCAGCTCCATTCCGAATCCCGCTTTCAAATTCACGCCAGGAATCGTCACCGGCAATTTCCCGCGCACCGGAATTTGCGCAAACAGCGCCCGCGCCACAGAAATTTGCGCCACGTCGCTGATCCCAAATACCGCCAGCCACGTTTCCGCCTGCGGAAATTTTTCAATCAAATAGGGGCTCCCGAATCCCACGGTAATTACCGGCTTGCCCGTCTTGTAAATTTGCTCAGCCAGTGCCGCCTGCTCCGCGGGAACATCCACGTTTCCTTTGCGGTCGCTCACGCGCACAAACAGCGCGAGAATCGCTACATCGTAGGAATCGGGCGGCGGCAATTTCAGCGTGCCAGCGTTCACGAATTTTGTGTCGGCGCGCAACGTGGTGACGGATTCGAATCGCGAACGCAACTCGCGTTCGAGATCTTCTCCGGGGTACGGTTCCGGATCCGCATAAAGCGCCAGAAGCAGCGCGCGCGACGGTTTTGTGCCATCGAGCGGCAAACGGTGGGACGTGTCGCGCAAAAGCGTGACGCCGCGATCCGAAATTTCCTGAGCTTCTTTTTGCCACGCGACGTTCCCGAATTTTTGATTGATGGCGTTGAGGTCCACGAGGCGATTCGAATGCAAGCCGAGGCGCGCTTTCGCTTGCAAGGTGCGGCGCACGGATGCGTCGAGGCGTTCTTTCGAAATGCGTCCGGACTTCACGGCGTCCTGGAGCGATTCGAATGCGGCATCCGGAACCGGCGGCATCAGCAGCGCGTCCGCGCCCGCCAGAACCGCGCGCACGGCGGCTTCGCCGGGAGCGTAACGCACGGTGATTCCGCCCATGTCCATGGCGTCGGTGACGACGAGGCCCTGGAATCCGAGTTCGTCGCGCAACAATCCCGTCAAAATATTGTGAGAGAGCGTGGCGGGCGTATTCGAATCGGGCTCGAGCGCGGGAATCGAAAGATGCCCAGTCATGACGCTGCCGGCGCCGGCAGCGATCGCCGCGCGAAAAGGAACCAGCTCCAAATTCTCAAGGCGATCGCGATCGGCGCGAATGACCGGCAAATCGATGTGCGAATCGGCGGCGGTGTCGCCGTGTCCCGGAAAATGTTTTGCGGTTGCGAGGCCGCCATTTTCCTCGACGCCGCGAACAAACTGAGAAACAAATTCCGCCACGCGCTGCGGATCCTCGCCGAACGAGCGCGTGTTGATAATCGGATTTCCGGGATTGTTATTTACATCGGCGTCGGGCGCGTAAATCCACTGAATTCCGACGGCGCGGGCTTCGAGAGCGGTGATTTTGCCCATGGTGTAGGCATCTTTCGAATCGCCGCCCGCCGCGAGCGCCATGGCGGTGGGGAAGGAGGTGCCTTCATCGAGGCGCATGGCCGTGCCGCGTTCGAAGTCCGCGCCGATCAGCAGCGGCAATTTCGACTTGGCTTGGAGCTGGTTCGTCAACACGGCGGTCGGATACGCCTGGCTCTTCACAATTCCCAGCGGCGACATATGCGTAATGTTGATGAATCCCCCGACGTGCAGATCGTTCACGTCGTGCATGATCTGCTGGTAAGCCGCGGCGTCCGTCGGTGTAAAGCTGCCATGGTAGGTGGTGAAAAGCAGCTGGCCGATTTTTTCATCGACGGTCATTTTGCGCATGGTGGATTCGACCCAGGCGCTGGCAGCGGGAGAAAGTTTTTTCGTGGAGCTTTTTGCGGCGGCCCGGGTTTCCGAGGTGATGGGCTTTTTGGCGGAGGCGCTGCGGTTTTGGCTGCGTGCGTTATGGTTCATAAGGAAAAGTATGGCGACGGAAATCAAGAGCAGAAAGCGGACGCGGCGTCCTTCCATCGATTCGAATCCCCCGGAGGTCGCCCGCGGTCTGCATTTATACATAGCACACGCACATCATGCTCTCAACGCAGCCGGGGCCAGCGCGTTCCAGAATATCATTGTATGGTTGCCAAAGAGGGGGACCGTTGACCGGACGCCAGGGCGCGCTTTCCATATTCGCAGGTTCCACGATTTGTCTGACAATTTTCCTGTACGCGGCGGCTCCTTTGCAGGCGTCCTCGAAACACGCAAGCCACGCGGCGCGAGTGCAGACGGGCCTGGATGTTCTCGAAGCGCAAAAATTCGCGCCACTTCGCGGGAAACACATTGGGTTGATCACGAATCACACGGGCGTGGACTCGCAGGGCCGCAGCACCGTTGACATTTTATCGCATGCTACGGGGGTACAGCTCGTCGCCCTTTTCAGCCCGGAACATGGTCTCGCCGGGAACAATGACGAAAAGTTTTCTTCCACCAAAGATCCGTCCACTGGGCTCCCAGTGCACAGTCTGTATGGTGAAACGCAGCGGCCGACGGACGAGATGCTCACCGGGATTGATACGCTGGTCTTCGATGTTCAAGACGCGGGAGTGCGCTTCTACACGTACACGACGACGATGGCGTATTGCATGGAAGAAGCGGCGAAACGCAACATCGCGTTTTTAGTTCTCGACCGTCCTGATCCGATCGGCGGGGAAATCGTGGAAGGTCCGATGCTCGATCCCGACAAAACCAGTTTCACGGCGTATTTTCCACTGCCGGTGCGGTACGGACTGACGATTGGCGAGCTCGCGCAGCTTTTCAACGCAGAGAATCACATCGGCGCGGACCTTCATGTAATCGCCATGAAGAACTGGCATCGCAACTATTTTTTCGAGAGCACGGGGATCAAGTGGATTCCGCCATCGCCCAATTTGCGCACTACGAAGGGGGCCATCCTGTATCCCGGAATTGAAATCCTGCAGAACGCGGGTGTCTCTGTTGGGCGAGGCACGCAGACGCCGTTCGAAGAGTTTGGCGCGCCGTGGCTGAACGGAGAGGAAGTCGCCGCCGCGCTGAACGAACGCCACCTTCCCGGCGTCCGTTTTTCAGCGCAACCTTTTATTCCTGTGGTTGGCCTTTACAGCGGGCAGCGCTGCGGCGGCGTGGCGATTCGTGTGACCGATCGCTTCACGGTGCGCTCCATGCGCGTGGGCCTGGAAATTGCGGCGCTGCTGCAAAAGCTTTACCCGAAACAGTTCGACGCTGGGAAGCTTCTGTTGCTGCTGGGAAACGCCGATACCGTCCAGCAGCTGGCAGCGGGCGTAAGTCCGGAAAAGATCATCGCGAGCTGGGCACCGGCGCTGACGGCCTTTGACGCCGTGCGCCGCAAGTACTTCCTTTACAAATAGAACTCTCTTCGATTCCTACTTTTGGTGCTCAGTAGGTGGAGAGCAGAATACGGGTACGGTCATTTGATTCGCCTTTTCGGGCCGGATCGTTGGCGAGTGAATCAGCTTCCGATTCGCGCGTTTGTCAGGGGTTACGCCATGACTTCTGAGTGGCCCGTCATCTAGCCACAATCGCGGATTGACCCAGACGAACCTCTAGCTGGCAACTCTAGAGCACTCGTCTCCTCTTCGCGAATCAAGTGCTTACTGTTCTTGCTGGCCCAGCTAGTTCAGCTTCGCGTATTCGGCTTTTGCTTGCTGCAGGACGGGGACGTCGGGGTCAGCATCTTTCCATAGCGCCAGAAAATCCTGATACGCTTCGCGCGCCTTCGCTGTGTCTCCTTGCAGCACATAGGCGCGAGCGAGGCCAAGCTGCGAAAGTGGATGAACCAGACTCTCGGGGAAAATTGTGCGGTGAGCCAGAACCTTCTGGAACTCCGCGGCCGCTTCGGCGCCTCGGCCCCACCGAAGGTAAGCCAAGCCACGCTGGTAGATCGGGCCGAGGGCATTCAACTCCGTCGGCCGCGCAGGTTCGAGGTCTTCCACTGCTTTGGCTGGATCGCGCTCAATCATTGAGCGTAGCACCGGTATTCGCTGGTTCTGGATAAGGGTTCCCTGAGGGAACTCCTTGCTGAGAAGCGCGATGGTCTTTCGCACGGTGGCCGTGTCGCCAGCTTGAGCGAAAACAGTGGCCACAGGGTTTTGTGTATCAATAGTCCCGTCGAGCGCGAGCGCCTCTTGCGCCAAGACCTTGGCCTCTTTAAGGTTACCAACCATTGCTTCCGCGTTCGCCGCTCCAGCCAGGTAGTTCGCCGCGCGCTGTGAGTTGCGTCGGCTCTTGGCTTCCCCCACCGCCTGCTGAACGAATCCACGTGCCTCGCGCAACTTGCCGTAGTAGATTGCCATTCCTGCGCGATCGAGAAACAACAATCCACTGCCCGGTCTACCTTTCGCCCATTCGAGGTTTCGCTGTACGGTGGCCATGTCGCCTTCGAGGAAAGCAATGTCGTTTTGGATATCTCGGAGTAGCACCGAATCCATGCCTGCGTCGAAAGCGGCGCAGGATTTGCTTGGCCTCATCCAGCCGGTTGTTGTCCACGAAAAATCCGGCTGTGTCGGCATAGTTCATCTGGGACGAAGGGTCCAACTCCAACGCCTTACGCGAAGCCTCGAGCGCCTTCTCATGCTTGCCGAGGGCGCTATAGACCGTGCCGATATTGAGCTGGGGTATTGAGTCTCGAGGGTAGGACTTCATCCATAGCTCATAGGTCTCAATAATCTTTGGGAAATCTCTCAGCCTGCCGTAATAATGGGACATGATGTAAAACCGTTCGTGCTCGGTTACGCGGTCGCTAAGTTCGTAGGCCTTGGTGTCGTACTGGATTGCCCTGCCGATCTCACCGGCGTTGACATAAAGAGTGCTGAGTCGGGCGTAGGCCAGGGCAAAGTTTGGGTCGAGCTCGACGGCATGCTGGTAAAACGGTATGGCTTCCTCGTCCCCTTTCTTGTCGCGAGTCTCTTCGCCTTCCGAGAACGCTTTCAGTGCCTCCAGTGAGTAGGTTGTGGCGTCTTCGAGTGGTTTGTCGAGCTTTTGGACGGAGGCCAACGATTCGCCCAATTTGCCGCGCATGCGCGACGCGGCCTTGCCGAGCGCCGCCAATACTTTTTCCTTGCTTTCCGCCTGTTCCTGATCCTCCGCGATCGTATCGCCGTTGACGGCGTTGATGGCATTCAGGGTAACTACATACTGAGTGCCGAGCTAAGCGATGTTGCCGACAAGCACGGCCTTGGAGGAGGTTCGCTGGGCGAGATCGCGCGCTAATTCAGTTGTAAGGCGTTCCTCTTGCGATCGGCCCATGAGCTTCAGAGTCGCACGCACTTTCTGTTCTGACACGACATTCAAGAAGGGTGACTGGCCGAGATCCACTTCAAGAGCTTGCTTCAGAGTGTGGTCGAATATCTGATCTCCGGTAGTGTTTCTGTAAGCACAATGGAATCTCGCTCGGTAAGGGCATGGACTTTTGTGGAGCGCCAATAGAGAGTACCGGCCACAATGGCCACCAATAGGGCCACTCCAGGCAAAAAGAATTTCCAATTGCGCGCCATGGGATTCTTTATTTGCGCAGATGTCGTGGGAGCAGAGGCGGCAGTCGTGCCGATTGAGGTTCTGGCCCTCTCCGATGACGATGAAGGCGCGGGTAAGGCGGCAGCTTCCTCCGGCACACTGTGCTGCGCAGTGCGTCCGGAATCGGTGTCGCGCTTGAGGCGTTGCAAGTCTGCATGCAGGTCGGCGGCGTGCTGGTAGCGGAGGTTGCAGTCTTTCTCGAGGGCCTTGTTGATGATGTCCTCCACGCGGGCGGGCAAGTCTGGATTCAGACGCACGGGCGGCAGAGGAGCCTTGTGAAGAATGGAATCGAACATGGCTGCGGACGTTTCTCCACGAAAGGGAAGCCTCCCGGTAGCCATCTCGTAAAGCACGATGCCGAAAGAGAAGAGAACGGTGCGTGGATCCAGATCCTTGCCGAAGGCCTGCTCGGGGGACATGTAGGCAACGGTGCCAAGAGCAGCTCCCGGACTGGTAAGGTTCTCGTGAGTAGCCTCAAGGGTGGGCAGCGAAGCGTCGCGATGGGGCGGCGCGCCTTTGTCAATGGACTGCTTGGCCAGGCCGAAGTCGAGAACTTTGGCGTGGCCGCGTTTTGTAATGAAAATGTTGGCGGGCTTGATATCGCGGTGAATGATGCCTTCGGCGTGGGCGGCGTCCAGAGCGTCGGCGATTTCTATGCCCACGGAAATCAGAGTGTCCAATTCCATCGGCTTGCTTGAAACGATGTGCTTGAGGGTCGAGCCGTCGAGAAACTCCATGGCGATGAAACGCTTGCCGTCGTGCTCGCCGATTTCATAAATCGTGCAAATATTGGGGTGGTTGAGGGCGGAAGCGGCGCGAGCTTCGCGGCGGAAGCGCTCGAGAGCATGCGGGTCGCGGACCAGATCATCGGGGAGGAACTTGAGTGCCACAAAGCGGCCAAGCTCAGTGTCTTCCGCCTTGTAGACAACACCCATGCCGCCGCCACCGAGCTTCTCCAGGATGCGGTAGTGCGAGATGGTCTGGCCGATCATTGCAGGGAAACCGCTCTTGGCAAGGCATGTTAGGGTGTGCTGAAAGACAAGTCAACGTGGACGACGAACCAATTGACTACCGAATGGTCGGCAAGACGGAAGCGGTGCGAATCGGGTTTCGAGAATAACTTCCGCATTGCCCGTTAATCGGGCAAATGGCTGAGGATATTGACGAAGATCGCTCCCGCGTCGTTAAATAACCTTCCGTTGACGTTAGGAAAATAACGACTGCCATTAGCCCTATCTTGGAGGGAGGCCATGAGACCGAAACGCACCCTTCCCATCATTCTCTCGGCTGTTCTTGCCATGATCGCACGGGGGTGGGCTGCCCAACAGACCGCAGCGCCTGGCAGCAACGTGCCCCCACTTCCATCCGATATTCCCGCAGACGCAAATCGTTCCTCGGTGCTGATGATGGGAACGCTCGCGGGTCAACAAGCGACCTGGAAAACGTCAGACGGACAACTCCACGTGTTTTTCCAGTTCAACGATCGCGGGCGCGGGCCGAAGACCACTACCGTCTTCATCCTGGGCAAGAATGGAAATCCAGTCTCCGAAGTGATTAAGGGAAATGACTATCTGAAAACGGACGTCGCTGAAGAATTTTCGCTGGATCGTGAAACAGCTCACTGGAAAAACAGGGCGGAGCAAGGTTCCAGGACCATGGACGGCAACACATTCTACGTTTCAATGAATGGTCCGCCCGAGGAGACTACGCTTCTCGTCTGCACAGCGCTGGCGAACGGGGGGAGAATCGCCTTGCTGCCCGAAGGAGAAGCGCAAGTCCGCCAAGTCTCGCAACTCGACCTCGAGGCGGCAGGCAAAAAGAAGCACGTGCAGCTTTACAGCGTGAGCGGCCTCCATTTCTTGCCGCAGTACATCTGGCTCGACGAAGCGCACGAATTCTTTGCCGCCGGGAATCGCTGGCTGACGGTCATTCGCGAGGGCTGGGAAGGCACTCAGGAAGCCTTACTAGCCACTCAAGAACGAGTTGCCGTGGCACGAAACGCCGAGCTCGCCCAAAAACTGGCTCATCGCTATGCCCAGGGCATCGTTTTCCAGCATGCGAACATTTTCGACGCGCACACCGCGAAGATCGTATCCGACCAGACAGTGGTGATCGTGGGCAATCGCATCGCTAAGGTGGGCGCGAGCCACTCGGAAAATTCGCCCGCTGGCGCGCTGGTGATTGATGCAACCGGGAAGACGCTCATCCCGGGCTTATGGGATATGCATGCCCATGTTGGCGACGGAGACGGCTTTCTGAACCTCGCGGCAGGAGTCACCACAGTCAGGGATCTAGGAAACACCATCGATGAGCTCATGGCGCGCCGCAAACGCATTGAGGAAGGCGCCGAACTCGGCACGCGCATCATCCTCGCGGGAATCATTGATGGACCCGGCCCCTACCAGGGACCGACTAAAGTGCTCGTGGCAAACGAGGCGGAAGCGCGGGCGGCGGTAGACAATTACGTCAAACTCGGCTATGAGCAGATCAAAATCTACAGCTCGGTCAAACCGGAACTCGTTCCTGCGATCATTGACGAAGCTCATAAGGCCGGACGGCGCGTCAGCGGGCATATTCCGGCCTACATGACGGCGTCGGAGTGCGTGAAACTCGGCTACGACGAGATTCAACACGTAAACTTCCTAGTCCTTAATTTCTTCCCGGACGTCAAGGAAACTCAGACCCGCCTCCGAATAACCGAGCCGGCCAAACTCGCGGCTGGCTTGGATTTGGGTTCCAGTGAGGTGCAGGGTTTTATCCAATTGCTGAAGGACCATCACACAATCGTGGATCCAACGATGAGCATCTTTGAAGGCCAGTACACCGCCAAGCCCGGGGAGATTTCTCCCGGATACACGGCGGTCTTCAAGCGGCTCCCGGTACAAGTGCGACGCGGGATGCTGAATGGTGGTCTACAGGCGCCCCCGGGAATGGAAGCACGATATCGCGAGTCCTTTGCAAAGATGGTTGCTCTGGTGGGACTGCTCTACAAAGCTGGAGTGCCAATCGAGGCGGGAACGGATTCACTCCCTGGCTTCGCCCTTCACCGTGAGCTTGAATTGGACACGCAAGCGGGGATCCCTGCGGCTGAAGTGCTCAAGCTGGCTACGCTGGGTGCCGCACGGATCATGAAGCACGATACCGAGCTGGGCTCACTTGCGCCTGGAAAGTTGGCGGATATGGTCTTGATCGACGGCAATCCCGCGGCAACCATAAGCGATATTCGGAAACCGGTAGTCGTCGTCAAAGACGGTGTCCTGTATAGGCCCTCGGAGTTAAATACCGCGTTGGGAATTCAGCCGTAAGACCAGTCTTCAATCCAGGGCATCTTGCGGATTGCAAGATCTTGGCCGCCTGCGGTTTGTGTTACCTACGAATGGCCGGTGATAGACCGCAACGGGATCCTGGACGCCGCGTTTGACCGGCGCGATGCTTAGGAGTGCAGAGGGCATCGTTTGCGATTGAGCGTGAGGAAGGTTGGTGATCCGAGGAGATATCGGGCATCCGCCGACGGGCTTTCAGGGGCGTATCACAGCAGGCTTGGCTTAATTGGGAAAAACTGGCGCGGGCTGCCGGGTCCAGTTCGATGATTTCCTTGCGGAATCAGGAAACGTGGAGGCGAAGGGAGGTCCGACCCAGTAGCCCGCAATGAGTGGATGTGCATATTGCATGCCAATCAAGAAGCACAAGCACAGGTTTCCAAAGCCGAGCTAACTCCAAGACGTGGTAGTAGATAGGGTCAGAACCGACGTCCGATCACTGCCGGCCTTCAGATTCAATCTTTCCAGCAGGGCAGGAGTCTACCAAGGTTGTGCAAATCTTTTTCGTATCGGCTTCCATTCCCTCGAATTCGTACTTTTCAGGTTACAGCGTTAGGCACGGAGTTTAGTAAGCCAGTGGAGGTCCACGTTCTCGACAGTTCGCATGAATTGTCGCGACTGGCATGTACCAAAGGGGGACGACCGTGGGAGTCCAAAGTCCCTGGCTGTAACCGAACCAGATGCTTAGCCGTCGAAAAATCAGAGGAACATGAGATGCGAGTTCCGCTCCTCGGGTTGTTGTTCACGTTGCTTGTGGTACCGCCAGTTCTTGCCCAGCAAAGCTCCCATCACACAATACCCAATTCCCTGAAAGGTTTTGACAAACAGTACAAGAACCTTTTCAAGGCATACGAGAAGGCAGACAACCCTTTCAAATCAAGCAAAAAGGAAAATGGGCAGGAGTTGATCGAGCAATTTCGTGCCTTCGCCATCCCAGAACATTGGTTCACAGATGTGTTTGGTCCGGAACAGGGACCAAAGTTCGTCAAACAATATTCCGAACTGTTCAAGGGTTTTCACTTTTCCACCATCCATGAATTCCGCACCTTACTCGGTGAGGATACAGCCCAGGTTAATACAGAAGGGTTGAGAGCCGACCAAGTCAATCCGCTAAGGTCAACGCAGACTTCTCTTGTGCCTCTTCCCCGGGTGCAAGTCTTCCGAGTCCAGCATTTCACGGCACCACGTTCCATTATGTGTGCAGATTGCTCCGACACATACACCGGACGTTACTACAGTTTTTTCTATGTTGAATCCTTCATTTACATCGATGGTGCATTCCGGTTCGTCGGCAGCTGCGATTGTCCTTTCTGGAGCCCGTGTTCCACGAATGACCCGGTCCTCGAAGGCCAACTTGTCAAGCAGGTGCATCCAGCCAATTCCAAGACTTCGAAAACCCGGCCGAACTAGCAGGTGAATTGGTTCAAGGTTTGGATTCGCTGTGCCTAAACTTTCCGATAAGCGTGTGGAGCATGCAGCTTGGGAGGAGCCTGCCAAAACTATGGCAGGGAAAAACTAAATCTATAGGCCGAACATGGAGTTGACCCCTGCGCGCGGGCCCTCGACAGAAGGCTCTCGGCGTTCAAGGGCGGGAAGAGGCGGCTGCTGGGCGACTGGCACTGGAGTCGCAGGCTGTTGGACGGTAGGCTGATCCATCGTGGGCATCGGAGCCGCAGCCGCAGCGCTGGGAGTTGCAACGGTCGGGATAGCAGTGGTTGGCGGAGCAGCGAGCTGCTGCAGATAGGCGAGATCGCGAGGCTCTTCGGTGCCCGGCTGAACGGCGGGGAAAGACAAATTCATTTGATGCTCCATTGCGCTGGCGATGCGGTGCAACTGCCAGATGAGCTTTTCAAGCTGTTTCGATTGGCCAACGTTTAATTTGCGGTCCCACAGAAAGCGAATGGACAACACCACGAGAATAGGGAGGCCGATGGCCAGTGTAGCGAGAACGATGTTGAGGAGCAGCGAGTCGAGCGGTGTGAGGGATTGGGTCAATGGCGCCTCCAAATGCAGGGCTGGAGGCAGAATACAGCAGCGCGGCGGTGGTGACAATCGAGCAAGTGTTGCGTCGACCCATTGAGCCCGCCGCGTTTACCAGGCACGGCGAAGGAAAATTCAGCTCCAACGCAGCGCAGTGATGGAATCCGCGGTCAGCCCTATTTTGGCGGTCTGGCCGGCGCACGCCACGGTCACCTCCTTCGCTTCACCTGGATTCGTCAGCACCAGCACCATCGAGCCGTCGGGATTCTTCGCCGCAATGTGAAACACGCGCGAAGTCGCGGCACTATACGGAATCCCCGCCCCAATTGCTAATGGTCCCGGCTGAACGACCAGCACCCCGTTCACTGCCGGTGCGTCGCCGTTGGAGTCGTGGGAAGCGACAATCACAGCGCCGCGGCGAATTGCCCGCGCAAACTGCACTAGCGCCCAATACAAGCCCGGCTGCGTGATTTCTTTCGTCACGGAATGAATCTGCACCAGCCCGCCACAATCGAAAGGACCGATGTTGGGCCGCCCGCGCTCATCCAGAGCCAGATTCCAAGTAGTGATGCTCTGCGGCCCGTTCGCCAGAATGCCGCTGAACGTCGCCCCCCACTTGCACCAGTTCGTCCAATAATCAGGGAACTTGTAGTCATCCCCGCCCTCGGTCCAATGCATTTCGACGTCCGGAAATTTCTGCTTCACGTTACCCATCATCTCCGGACTGCCCAGGTAGCCGTGCCAAGCCACGGTGTTGACGTATTGCTTGAAGCGGGGCCTGGACAGTTGATCCAGGGCGCGGCCCCACAAATTATAGTTGTGGTCGAGCGTCCAGATCTTCGTGCCGCTTGCTTCGAGCAACGGGCCGAGCGCTACGACGAGGCGCTCTTCGTCCTCTTCCGGCCACGGACACGCCGGCATTCGCCCGCCCTGATCCGCATCGAGCTCGTTTTGAGTGGTGACGGCGCGCACAGTGACGCCCGCTGCCGCGTAGGCCTCCACGAATTTCTGCAGGTACCGCGCGTAGGAAGGAATATTTTCCGGGCGAATGTTTCCGCCCAACATCGAGTTGCTGTACTTCATCCATCCAGGAGGGCTCCACGGCGATCCGTACAAAAACAGATCCGGATTCGCGCCGAGCGCCGCGCGCAACGTCGGTAAAATGTAGTCGCGGTCGTGGTCGATGCTGAAGCGCTTCAACTCCGGATCGGCAGCACCGTCGTCGTAGCTGTAGGCGGCGGTGCTGTAATCGCTCGCGCCAATGGGAATGCGTCCCACGCTCAGCGCATGCTGGTCCTGCCCGAACATCGTATGCAGGAGGTTCGCGCGATCGTTATCGCTCAGGCGCGAGAGCGTGAAACACGAAGCATCGGTAAACGCCGCGCCAAATCCCAAGATCTTCTGCGCTGGTTTCGCCGGGTCCACCGTCACGTCCGCCGGCGCGGCCTTTTTCATTGTCTTGGTCCATGAAATCTCCGCCCCCGGTGCCAGGCGCTTCCCGCTCTTATCGGTAATTTCTGTCTGTGCGGGCTTCGCCGGCGCCTGGGCCTCATGCCCTTCGACTTTAGCGTTTGCCGGTACTCCTAACGCGGAAGCCGCCGCTGCACCGATTCCCAGCCCCGCATACTTCAAAACTTCTCGCCGTGTTGTCACGCTCAGCTCCCTGCTATCCCTGAATCACTCACGCAGCTTCCAATCAAGGTAGTTTGTTTCGCCGGACAGCATACTGCAAAACGTATTGTCTGGGCACCCCGCCGTGTCTTGGCTTGTTTGAATGAATAAGCCGGATTGCCGGACATTTCCGAAAAGAACGTCAATCAAGACTTGAGCTGAGTTAGCAAATTGGGCCGCCGTCCGGTTGGCCGAAAGTGCCTCTTGACGCCAGCGATTGCCAATTCGCCTGATGGATGTACGATCATCTCTCAGGAGCTCGCCCAATGCGCTCCGTCGATTTCAGCTCTACACAGGAGGCACCGCATGAATCTGCCTGATGCGCCGATTGCAAACGAAGGCTTCTTCGCCACGCACTTCCTCACCGTGAGGGACCAGGAAAAATCGAGGGATTTTTACGTCCGAATTCTTGGCGGGAAAGTGGTCAAGCCGGAAAATCCCTGCTACATCAAGCTGGCTAACAGCTGGATGATTCTCAATTCCGGCGGTGGCCCGACTCCCGACAAGCCAGAGGTTCTCCTCGAAACCCCTTCGGATCTCAACCGAGTGAATAGCTTCCTTAACTTACGCGTCGCGGACATCTGGGCCTGCTACAAAGAATGGGGCGACAAGGGAGCGGTCTTTCTCACTGAGCCGCTGGACAATCACGGCTGGGAATGGCGTTGTTACATGCGTGATCCCGACGGCTACCTCATCGAGGTCGGCCAATATACTCAAGCGTCGATCGACCGTTTCAAAAAGTACGCCAGTTGAATTGCGAGCTTTACCAGCCTCAGCAGTTCTTGCGATTTTCCGGGGCCTGGAAATGGTTCGGGGCGATCATCCAGCATGAATGTCCGGAGCACATGCCCTGAAGCTTTGCTTAGTTGCCGTACCGTTCGAGGATCGGACGCACGCGCGCCTTTACTGACGCGTCCGTGAGCGACTCATAAAACCGCCGGATCTGCGGGACGAGCCTATATTCCGATCGATTCTGGACAATCGCGTTCAGCGCATGCTCGCGCGCATTGTCCGGCATCCCCGGCGCGGATAGCGCATCGACATAGGCATCGACGGCCCGGGCATCGTGGATATTGGACAAGGCGTCTACAATCGCCGAGAAGGCCGCCGGATCCGCCTCCGTCCGAAGAGCGGCAATAAGCGCGTTAACGGCGCGTGGACCTTTTGCGTCCCCGAGCTTTTCGGCAGCGCTTATCCGTCTTAACGACGACGGTGAGCGTAGCGCTTCGATCTCGGCATCCGACTCTTGAATCGACAATGAACCAGGGTCAGCGATCCGGCGCTGAAACTCTTCGGATCTTTGGCGCTGCGCCGCGGCCGACTCCGCTTGGCTCTTGCGCTCGTATTCCTCTCGCGCGGCTTCCATCTGCCGCCGGCGTTCGGCCGGAACGCTTTCAATCGAGCAGCCAGTCTCCAGCAAGGCCAAGGTGACTCCCGCGATAAAGAAGAGGGACGTCAGGATTCGCTTCGTCGCCATTACAGGTTTTCTCCGGCGGAGAGCCCGCCCTCCGAGACAGAATTCCGTTCCGACTCTGATTCTCCGGCACTTCGTTGATGGGAGCGTTGCACGACAGAGTAAGTGTGCCCTGTCGGTAAGGTCCAATCCGCAGGCCGCGTGATCGGCTCTTTGAGTGAGCCGCATCGCTGTGCACGCCGCATACATCTCCGGTTCCTTCTTTTGCGGGAAACGGCGTTGCGGGAAATAGTGATCCCATCACTGTATGAAGAGCGTAGGGCACAGCTGGGGAACAAATCGAGAGGATAGATTGGCAGCTAACCTGCGCCAACAGAAGAGCTTCGGGAGTGAGGAAAAATTGACATTGCGATTACAGCGCAGGCTGTGACTTTGAAGCGAGCGGCGCGTCTCATAGGGTGTACGCGTATTGAGGATGATTGTTTAAACGATATCTGAAGCAGCCGAAACAAGGCACCGGCTCGGAATGCGGCGGTTATCGAAAACATTTCAAGCGTCACAAAGGAGAAATGATGAGAAAGCATTGCGTGCGAATTCTGAGTGCGTTTATTGGGTTGGCTGCGCTGGCGTTTACCGCCAAGGCCGAGCCCGTGGATCAAATCGTCGTCAACATCCCCTACGAGTTCGTCGCGGCGGGAAAGATACTTCCAGCGGGGACTTACAGGGTCAACCGCATCAGTGATAACAACAAAAGAGGACTGTTGATTAGCAGCTTTGAAAACGGCGTCGCGGTTATGCTGTTCTCGAGCGAGGTCGCCGACAAAACGCGCCCCGAGCAGCCCAGCGTGACGTTCCAGCAAGTTGGGGACCAGCACCTTCTCAGCAAGATTCAAACAGCCGAGCACGTGTTCACGATCCCCGTGTCTAAATCGACAGTTCTGGAAGCCGTTATGAAGAGTCATAGTGGTGCGTCCGGGTCGATGAGTTCGGGAAATAACTAAGAGTTGTCTCGCAAGAGCGGTGAGAGCGGGCTCAGGCTTTAGCAAGTTCGATCAAGCCTGAGCCCGTCCTCATTTTCTTTTTCTCGGGCCGCGAGGGGTACGATGAACTGATTGACCTGCCGGGAATGGTCTCGGGTGTTCCGAGGTGCTTCTCGCCTGGCCGCGAATTCGCCTTAGAGCATTCACTCTCTATCAGAAGTTCTCGCTCTCGTCAGTTTCACAATGTGGTACATTTCTCGACCATGCGGATCGTTTCATTGCTGCCATCGGGTACGGAGATCCTGTTTGCGCTGGGATTGGACCGGGAAATCGTGGGGGTGAGCCACGAATGCGATTTTCCGCCGAATGCGCGGACGAGGACGGTGGTGATTCATTCGCGGCTGCCGCACGGTGCTACTCCGGCGGAGATTGACGCTCTTGTGCGGGAGTATGTGCACCGCGGGGAGAGTTTGTACGCGGTGGATGCCGAGGTGCTGGAGGCGCTGGCTCCGGACCTGATCGTGACGCAGGACTTGTGCCATGTTTGCGCGGCTTCGCCCGATGACTTGACGACGGTGTTGATGCGGTTCGACCGGCGGCCGGAAGTGCTGTGCCTGAATCCGCTGGATTTGGGGGACGTTTGGCGCGACATTCTGTGGGTGGGGGAGGAAACCTATCGCGGGCCACAGGCGGAAGCATTGTTGAAGCAGATTGGGACGCGACTGGGCGAGTTGGAGAAACAATTGGATCCTGCAGCGGAGCGCCCGCGGGTCGCGTTTCTTGAGTGGCTGCAGCCGTTTTATGTTGGCGGGCACTGGGTGCCCGAAATGATTCACCGCGCCGGTGGGGAAGATGTTTTTGGCAGCGCGCGCACGCCGTCGTTTCGAATTGCCGTGGAAGATGTGATCGAAGCCGCGCCGGAGATTTTGCTAATCGCGCCGTGCGGATATGGCGCCCAACAAGCGCGCGACGAATACAAGTCGATGTCATTCCCGGAGGAGTGGAACGCCATTCCCGCCGTTCGGAACGGCCGCGTGTACGCGCTGGAAGCCAACAGCTATTTTTCGCGTCCTGGGCCGCGTCTCATCACGGGAATCGAAGTCCTCGCCAAGCTTTTGCATCCGACCATTGAAGTGTCGCGTGAAGCGGAAAACGCAATTCTCCCCATCGTTGCCGACTCACGCTTTTCCCGCGCTGCATTCAGTTAGAGCTCGATCAGGCACGGCCGGCCTGAAGGCCGCCGCTACGGTCCGGAGCATAGCGGCCACCTTCAGGTGGGCCCTTCTCGGACTACGGTGACACGGGGCGCGACGACCAGTGCTTGTAGAAGGGAAGTCCTGCCAGGATTAAAAGCAGACCGATTGAGGAGCGGCCGGGGCGCTCGATCCAGATATTTATGGTGAGGGCGAGTGCGCCGGCGACGAAAAGGCCGGGGACCCAGGGATAACCCCAGCAGCGGTAGGGGCGGGGCAGATCTGGTTCGGTCTTGCGCATTCGAAAGAGAGCGACGACGGCGAAGGCATAGAAAATCCACGCAGCAAAAATAAAAAGATTGGTGAGCTCTTCAAAAGTTCCGGTGAGGGCCATCAGGCTGGCGAGAATGCCTTGGAAAATCAGGGAGCGCCCGGGAGTGCGGAATTTTGGATGGATGCCGTCAGCGATCTTGAAAAAGATTTTGTCGCGAGCCATGGCGTAGCCGACGCGTGCGCCGCTGAGCACCGAAGAATTCATCGAACCAAGCGCGGAAATGACCATGGCGAGAGTGATCCAGGCCGCAGCGGTGGGGCCGGCGATGTGCTCGACGACGTCGGAGGCGATGTGGCGGGAGGCGGCGACGGTTTCGAAGGGCAAGACTTTGAGGCAAGCGGCGCTGAAGAGAAGATAGACGACGGCGACGAAGCCGACTCCGCCGACCAGCGCGCGGGGAAAATTTTTCTGGGGATCCACCACTTCCGAACCGACCAGATTGAGGTCTTCCCAACCGTCATAGGCCCACAGCGCCGCGGCCAGAGCGGCGAGAAAGGCGCTGAAGATCGCTGCGCCGCCCATTCCGGCGGGAGGCCAGAAGGGATCGGGAGGGCGCGTTGCGGGTGCGGCGGAAAAAAACGCCACGCCGATGACAATTGCGACAGACATGATTTTGATCGAGGTTAGAAAAACCTGGACAGCGCCACCCAGGCGCACGCCGAGGTAATTGATGCCGGTCATGATCAGCAGCCAGACGACGGCGAGCGGCTGCGCCCAGGTGAAGACGAAATCGTAGGGTTTGATCCAGCCGGTGAGACCGGGGATGGCGATGTGAATAGTAAAGAGCGGAGCGGCGATGACGGGAAGCAGAAAACTGAGGAAGCGCATCATGCCGGCGGAAATCGAAGCCAAGGAACTGGGACGGCCGACAATGGAATGCATCCAGCCGAAGAGAAATCCGTAGACGGGGCCGAAGCCGCGGCGGAGATAGGCGTACTCGCCGCCGGCTTCAGGAATCATGGAGCCCAGTTCGGCGAAGGAGAACGCGCCGAAGATGGAAAGAATCGCGCCGATGATCCACGCGGCGAAAACCACCGAGACGCTGCGGCCTTCGCGGGCCATCTCGGCAGGCTTGAGGAAGATGCCGGTGCCGATCATGGTGCCGACAACGATGGCGGCGGAAGCCCAGGCTCCGAGACCGCGGACGAGTTCGAGACGTTTTTCGGTCATTCATCCTCTACGGCGACGTTAAGGCGCCAGTTTGTCTTGCGGCGTGAGGCGACTGACCAATGCCCCGATCGCAAAGGTCACGCAGGCGCCAATCAGGAAATACCATGTAAACGCCACGTTCGTGAAACGAAAAACGCACAAGACCGCTGCCAGTCCTGCGAACATGCCCGCGAGGGCGCCGCGCGCAGTGGCTCCGCGATCGAACGTGCCCAGCAGAAAGAGTCCCAACAAGCTGCCATACGGAAGAGAAGCTACCGTAAGTCCCGTCTCGAGTAGCGGCCCCCATTTCACCAGACCGAAGCCCATCAATACCAATCCCCAAACCAGGGTCATGCGCCGCGAGAGACGCAAGAGATTTTGCGGATCCGTATTGCGGCCACGCAAGCGAGAAAAATCGAGGACGCTGGAAGCGGCGAGGGAATTCAGCGAGCCGCTGGCGTTGGACATGGCCACGGCCACGATGGAAGCAATCATCAATCCCGCCAGACCGATGGGCATTTCTCGCACGATAAAGAGAGGAAGAATGCGATCCGTGCGCTCGCCGGCGGCCAGCAGCGGGGTGTGTTGCGCGAATACGTAGAGAAAAACGCCGATCAACAGAAACATCGTGAACTGGATGAGCACGATGACGCCGCTGGTGAGCAACGCGCGGCGGCTGTCGCCTTCGCTTTTTGCGGCGAGTAACCGCTGCACGATGATCTGGTCGGTGCCGTGAGTGGCCATGGTGAGAAACGCGCCGCCGATCAGGCCGGACCAGAAGGTGTACTTGGTGGCGAGGTTCCATGAGAAATCGAGGAGTTGCAATTTGTTCCCGGCAGCGGCCGCGACTTGTGTGACTTCGCCCCAGCCGCCTGGGATGCGGTGGAGCAAAACGAAAAATGTCACCGCGCTTCCGGTCAAGTAAATCAACAGTTGTGTCACGTCGGTCCAGATAACGGCCTTCATGCCGCCTTCGAAGGTGTAGAGAACGGTGAGCGCGATTACGATGAGTACGGCGAGTTTTTCTGAAGTGCCGAGCACTACGCTGACGACCAGGGCGATGGCGGAGACGCGCACGCCTTCGGCGATGGCGCGGGTGATAAGGAAAGTGCTGGCCGCGACGGCACGCATTTTTTCGCCAAAGCGGTTTTCGATCAGAGCGTAGGCGGTGAAAAATTCGCCGCGCAAATAGCCGGGAAGCAACAGCAAAACGATGAGCACCCGGCCAATCAAATACCCGAAGACCAATTGAATGAATGTCAGATTGCCGCCGTAGGAGATGGCGGGAGTGCCGATGATGGTAAGCGTGGAAGTTTCCGTGGCGACGATGGAGAACGCCAGCGCCCACCAGGGCGCGGTGCGTCCGCCCAGGAAATAGTCTTTCGCGTCCTGTTGCCCGCGGCGGAAATGTATTCCCAGCGCGGTGACGCCGAGGAGGTAAACAATGACGATCGCCAGGTCGAGCGGATGAATGCGCATCGAGTATGTTTGCCGCGGCGATTGTGGCACGCCGCGGAAAGTGGGTTGAGAATAGTGGGGGAGAGTCAACGCGTCAAGGAATCGCTAAGTGGCGATGCGATGATTTCGCAACGCTCCGGTGGTGATGCGATTCCGCTTCACGCTTTTTCACGTATGCTTTGGCCATGAATTACGTTCTGGGATTCGACGGCGGCGGCACGAAGACGGAATGCGCTTTGATGGACGCCGCGGGAACGATTGTTGCGCGAAGTTTTTCCGGGCCGTCAAATCCCTCGCGCGTGGGCGTGGAAGCGGCGACGCGGGAAATCCTGAAAGCGGCGGAAATTTGCCTGGCAGAAGCGGGGATTGCGCTGAATTCCGTGGTGGCGTTGGGCGCGGGATTGGCAGGGACGGGCAAGCCGGAGATGAAAGAAGGGATGAAGGCGTCGCTTACGGGAGTGTTTCCCGGCGTGGAGTTGAATCTTTTTACGGATTTGGAAATGGCTTTAGCGGCTGCAGGCGATGGCCCGGTGATCGTGCTTGTCGCGGGTACAGGGTCGGCTGCAATCGCGCGAGACGCGCGAGGGGAAATCTGGCGCACGGGAGGATACGGTCCATTGCACAGTGACGACGGCAGCGCCTACGATATCGGGAGCAGGGCCGTTTCAAAAGCGATGAAGGAGAAAGAGCAGCGGGGAACGGACTCGGCGCTGGGAAAAAGAATTCTAAAGCGGCTTGCGTTTGCGTCGTGGGCAGAGCTGAACGAGCGCGCCAATTTGCAGCCGGACAGCGTTTTTCCGCGCGTTTTTCCCGTAGTGGCCGCGGCGGCGGATGAGGGAGATGTGGAAGCGCGTGAGATTCTGGTGCATGCAGCGAACGCATTATCCTCCCTGGTGAGCGCGGTTGCGCAGCACGCGGGATATGGTCGTGAAGAGATTTTGATTGCGAAGACCGGAGGCACGTTGGGGCGGTCCGCATTTTTTGATACGCAACTAGACGCAGGGTTGTCGCGAGCCTTGCCGCACGCGCGAATTGGCGGGCTTCGAATGTCACTCGCGGAGGCGGCGGCACGAGCCGCAAAAAAGTGAAATGACGGAAGTCGCAAAAGATCGGGAACGCGCGCGCACTGCCACCGGCGAACAGCTTGCCGTGCTGCTTCATCATCCCGCTGCGGATGTGCTCCTTGCGCTGCTCGACAATCCGGCGCTGGATGAGGCCCAACTTTGCCTGCTGTTCGAACGCAAAAATCTACCCGCAGAAGTTCTCGAAGAGGTGGTGCGGCGCAAGCCCCTGTTGAAGAGCTACCGCGTGCGCCGCGCGCTGGCGTTTCATCCGCGCACGCCGCGGCTGGTGAGTTTGCGCCTCCTGCGCGATCTTTACCTGATGGATCTGGTTCAGATTGCGCTGTTGCCGGGAGTTTCCGCCGAATTGAAGCGCAACGCCGAGGAGCAACTGCTCGCGCGGCTGCCGCAACTTCCGCTTGGGCAAAAAATTACTCTGGCGCGGCGCGGGCCAGCGCGAATTGCAGGGGCCTTGCTCGCGGAAGGTCATGCGCAAATCATCAGCATCGTGCTTGATAATCCCTACATGACCGAGGCGCAAATCCTGAAGGCGCTCTCAAGAGAAAAACTCTCTACTGCGGTGATTCCGGCGATTTCGCATCATCGAAAATGGTCCATCACCTACAATATTCGGCTTGCGCTCGTCCGCCATCCCTCAGCTCCTCTTGCGACCGTGCTTGCGTACCTTCCCGAACTCACGGTCTCCGACGTCCGGGATCTTGCCGCGCCCGGGATTGTTACCGAAAGCTTGAGAAAGTATCTGCAAGCGGAAGTGCAGCGGCGCACGCGCGCGATTAAGAAAGGCGAGAGCAGCCGAGAGAGCTCCGATGCAGGATCGCCGCGGGAGCAAGACTAAGAAATTGTTTCTCATTGTTCACTCTGTGAGCGCGACGGTTTAACTGCGCACGCGTCAAAGTTTGCATTGGCGGGAACAAAACATCCTCTACTGGCGTCGTATGAGATGTGGCGGGAGAAGAGGTATGCTTGGAACCGAGGAACGGCGATTTCGCCCTGGCGCCGAGGTACGTAATCCCTGGCAGGGGGTTGCACCAGAATTATGGGCAGTGGGGATCAGACGTCCCGGCGGCTGGAACGCCGATGGGCACCACGGTACACGTTCCGCGCGGACCTCGAGATCGAATGGGGTTCCGCCGTCCTGCGCGCAAGCACGCGCGATATCAGCTCCAACGGAATGTTTATCGAGGCCATCGACCCACTGTGGATTGGCGCAGGTTTTACCGCGCGGTTGAATCTGGACCGTCCGCTGAAGATGGATTGTTCCGTGAAGCGCATCGAGCCTGGACGGGGGATGGGCGTTTCGGTCGCGCTGTCAGAATCGGAAAGCCAGAAACTGTATCAGGATCTTCTTTCATCGCTCTCCCACACCGGAACTTGAAGGCGTTTTATACTAAGGCCGATGACACGCTGCCTTGATTGCGGATCCACGCGAACGGCGGATCAGTGTTCCGCTTGCGGTCTGACGTCGGCGGCCGCGGAGGTGATGTTTCGCCGGCGATTCCTCAAGCGCACGGCGGTTTTTCTAGCAGGGTCGCTGGCGTTTCCCTACATCAGTCAAATCTATCCGCCGCTCGATCTGGACTTGATGCTGGTATTCTTCGGAGTCATTTTTTTTGTAGCGCTGGCCATTGCCGTGGTGCTGGACCGCCGCGCGAGGAATCGCCAGGACCTGGAAGTGCTGAAGCGCATCTATTCGGGATTTATTCCGCTGCCGTTGATTCTCGCGGCCACTATTTTCATCAATGGAAAGCTGGATTCGAGAAAGAATGTGACGTACCACGCGACGACGATAGAAGGGCGGTACAACATGCCGGGAGTTGTGCGCGGAACGCGCCGGCTGTTTGTACGTTCGTGGCGCGAAGGGCAAAAGTACGAGCGTCTGGCCGTGGATCCTGACGACTACGATCGGTTTCACGCGGGAGATTCCATGGTTGTTGCGGTCGAGCCGGGGGCGTTGGGAATTCCGTGGTATTACGGGGTGTATCGGCACTGAAGCTGAAAGAAGAAAAATAGTGATCAGAGATCAGAGAACAGACAAGAGTTACGCCGGACCGCCAGCAGCCTATCAATAGGCGGGTTTGCCGTCGGGCTTCAGGGGGATCTGGAGTTCTAGGATGTGGCCGCCCTTGCCGAGGCGGAAGGTCACGCGTTCCATCTGTCCGACGTTGCGCTCCTTCCATTCGGAGACATCCAAGGGCTGGGCGGGAATGTCGGAGGTGGACCATTCCACGTCATCCCCGTGCTGTATTACCGTTTGCGGATCGACTTCGTAGACTTCTTCCTCTTTCATGTCAACGAACAGGTAGCGCTTCCACAGGTGGACAAGAAGCAGGCCCTTCTTCTCCGTGTGATAGATGTTCCAGGATTTCGGGGCCTCGTCATTGAACTTCACGATGGCGAAGACCACGGATTTCCAAACGGTTCTTTCACCCGCACGGGAACCGGCGCTTATTCCGAGAGCCAGCAGGAGTATCCCCACGACGGGAATGAAACGAAGAAATTTCATCTTTTGAGTCGCCCAGAACTTTCCACGGCACGAGTCCTCGTGCGAAGGCGATGAGTTGAGTGTACGGAAGCCGCCGGAGAAAGTCGACGCAAGAGGAGGAGCGAGTGCGAAATCGATGACTAAGGCTTCGGAGCAGGAGGCTTGTAAACAGGGTGCGTCACAGTTTGCGTGACCACGTGCTTGGGTAGTTTTTTCTTGGGCTTTTTGACTTCGCGTCGGCGTGCATCTTTGTTTCCCATGAACAATATTTTGCCATAGGTCGTCGAGCATAGCCAGCAGCTATCAAGTTGATTTCGACTTATTGCCGGAGATTCTTAAGAAGCGAAGCGAGGTTCGAAGTGGAATGTGATTTGTGTGGAAGGAAGGCGCAGATGGAGCGCGAAAGGTGTCCCGATTGATACAGATGCTTGTCTGCGCCAGTCTTTATAATGCCACAGACGGGAAAACGCGCGAGCTAAGGGCAACCCAGTGAACGCGGACGAGCGCCGAACGAAGATGTCCCTGGCCCCACGCGTTGCGCACCCTGCGTTGTAAGAACTTCCACTGATTTTGAAAAGAGCGATGGCCATCCGCCGCAAAACCGGTCTAATCGCAGTTGGAATCGCCGCAGCGTTCCTGCTCCTACTGATTTTCGTCCTGCCCGCGCTTCTGCGCGTGGATCACTACCGGCCCGAGGTGATTTCCTATCTGCAGGAGAAAACGGGGAAGCAAATCGAAATCGGGCGGCTGTCGCTCACGCTATTTCCCGTCTCGATTCACATTCAGGATTTCGGGGTAAAGAATCCCGCGCTTTTTCCGAAAGGCTACATCATAAAAGTGGCTCGGATCGACGCGGAACTTGATGTTGGAGGGCTGCTGCACCGGCAGGTAAACATCAAATCATTGGTGCTCGAAGATCCGGTCATGAATCTGACCTCCGATCCCGATGGCCCGTGGAATTTCGAAAATCCACAGGCAAAGAATTCAATGAGCAGCGTACCGCTTGGAGTGATTTCAAAGGTGCAGGTCAATCGCGGGCAGCTGATCGCCTCGAACCTTCTGCCATCCGACGCGGCGGGCCCGGTGTTCTTTGAAGCTCACGACGTTTACTGTGAAATGGAGCAGGTGAACCTGACCGGAATTATCACTCCGGGTTCCTCGACGGCGGATGGACATGGCACCGTGAAGGCGGGGCTTCTGCGTTTCGGATCCGTCGAAGTAAGAAACCTAAACTCCAAGTTGCGACTGGAAGCGAAGCGCGCATTTTTCACCGAGGTCAAAGCAGCAATGTACGGCGGGAGCGCGACAGGAGAACTGTCCTTTGACTTGTCTGGGAAAAATCCAAGTTTCAAAACCGACGCTCGATTGACCGGTATTAATCTCGCCCAGCTTCTGGCGGCTTTCCCGAATGGGGGCGGAAGGATGACCGGGAAGATGGAAGGGAGCGTAAATTTATCGGGAGTCATCGGACATACGGACCGCCCGCTGGCGCAGATTCACGGGGTGGGGCATGTGACGGTGCGCAATGGGCAGGTTCCAAGCCTGAAGCTCAACGCGAATTTGATGAAGATGGCGCACTTCAACGATCTCGGGCCGGCCAAGAATGATCCTTCCTCGTTCAACTTAATCACCACGGATCTTGAGCTGACCAATCAGCGGATTTCCAGCAAGGTCATCGACATTGACGGCTACGGAGTCGATGTGGACGGCTCAGGGAGCGTCAGCCTGACCGGATCGGACGAGCTGGACTACCACGGGCTGGCGGAGATAACCACCAAGGAGAGTTTTTTCACCAACACCATGGCGCGGTTTTCCGGAGCCACGCTCAAAGACGGCAAGCTGCAGTTTCCCTTTCGAATCGGCGGAACGATCGATAACCCGGTATTCACCAAGGGGAAGAACGAGAAGGATGTGGACGCCGCGTCAAAGCCGCACTGAACAGGAGCATGAGGAAGTGTATGTGCGTCGCGGTGGCGGGCAAGTGGTTCAAATCGGAACAGTCAAAAGTCCTCTGGCTCTAAATACCAAGTTAGTACTACATGTGCACTTCTGAACAGAAATAGAAAACCCTCATCGCTATTCTCTCAACGAGTTAACTCCGACTAATCCCGTGGAGCAGTTGGCGCGGAAGGGAACTACTCCCCGGGATTAAGTCCAAGCCGGAAATGTCTACCAGATCCGAACCCACCTCCGATCCAGCGACGCAGGTTTCTGCGTCGAATGCACCCGAGCGCCGGCAAAATCTGGTGCGAATCCTTTTTGTAAATCGTTGCCTGGGGGATGTCGAGCGCTGCCTGCAAGAGCTCAAGCGGTTGCGATTTACGGTCAGCTCGGATGTGGTGTTGACACCAGAGCAGTTCGTCGAACGGCTCCGCGTGGACGTTTACGACACCATCGTGGCGGAGTATCCCAGCCCAAACTGGCATGAAACGCAAGCGCTGGACATCCTGCACGAGATGAGGAAAGACATTCCGCTGGTCTTTTTGGCACACGGATTGAAGCGGGAAACTGCAGCAGAGTTTATTTTAAAAGGCGCGGCCGATTGCATTGAACTGGATAGCATTGGCCACCTGCCCGTGGCGGTTCACCGAGCTCTGGAAGAGAAGACGCTGCGCAATCAGCGAGAACGAGCAGAAAAAGAGTTACGGCGGTCAGAGGCGCGCTATCGTGCGCTGGCAGGAAATCTAAGCTTCGGGATTTGCCGCTGCAGCCGCGAAGGAAGATTTCTGGAAGTGAATGAGGCCATGATGAGAATGCTCGGGTATGAGTCCAAGGAAGAACTGCTGGCGAAAAACCTGATGGAAGATATTATTCAAGACCCTGCGCGCAGAAGCAAAATTGCTGGGTCAATCAAGCGTAATTGTACCTGTGGATCCGGTCGAGATCGAATGGAAACGCAAGGACCATGTGGTGCTGAAGGTGCGGTTGAGCGGTCGAGAAGTGCAAGGCGAGCCGAGCGATTTGGGCGCCTATGAGGTGATTGCAGAGAACATCACCCAGCAGCGAGAGCTGGAGGATCATCTGCGGCGGCAGGCGGCCAGCGATCCGCTAACAGGACTTGCAAATTATCGCCACCTGGTGGACGTGATCGATTCGGAGATCAAACGAAGCAAGCGCACCAACCGGGAGTTTGCGTTGCTGTTCTTTGACGTGGACGGATTGAAACAGATCAACGACCGGCACGGACACATGGTAGGAAGCCAGGCGCTTTGCCGGCTCGCGGATGTTCTGTCTTCCTGCTGCCGGGACATTGACACGTCCGCGCGGTTCGGCGGCGACGAATTTGCATTGGTCTTGCCGGAAACGGATGCGGCGGCGGCCAATCGCGTGGCGCAGCGCATTTGCGAAAACTTCGCCAATGACGGCAAGGGGCCAAAGGTATCCGTAAGTTTCGGTGTGTCGGTCTATCCGGAGAACGGCGACTCGATTGAAAGCCTGCTGTGTGAAGCGGATTCCGGGCTGTATTCGAGGAAACTGCAAAGACTGCTGCCTGCTAGGTCCCAGCCCGCTGTCACGGGGCAGTAATTAGTTGGCGCAGTTCCATGAAGTTCCCGTCCGTTGTGGTTTGCTAAAAGCGTTGTATGCCGCAGGAATAGGGAGGAATGAAACTTACTTCTATTTCTGTACCAAATTGAACGGAATGTCTTGAGGTTCGATGCCACCATGGGGTTATGCGTAAAAAGAAAGCCACGCTGGAAACGGGGCGGGCTACATTGGCCCGTGTCAGGAAAGAGATGGCCAGGCCGCGGGTGGCCAAGTCCGCGCGTCGTCCTGCCCGCGTGGGGAAGCGGCAAGAGCCTCACCTGGGCGGCAGAGAGGTTGTCTAAGCTATTGCATTGAAAAAGGATAGTGTCAGAAATGCGCTCGTAATCTGGAGTTGAGGTCCTTTGTAGGCCTACCCGCGAATAAGTTTTTCCCGCCGATTTTTTCTGAAACGTTCAACCCCCAATTGACACTATGCTGATGTCACCCTTGCATTGTTTGAGCAGCGCGGTTAAGACCCCCCAGGCCAGACCGCACGGAGACCCGCCTTGTCCCAGAGCAGTTCCCCTTCGCGTAGATTGTCCACGCGTGTCGCGGCGCCGGAGGACGTGTGGGTCTACTGGCAATGCAACGGACGTGAGGACGTTTCGCACGTTCGGGACATGAGTCTGGGCGGGCTGTTCCTTGAGACGGAAAAGCCCAAAGCTCCCGGTATAACAGCCAAACTTCATTTTCTTGTGAAAGAGGGACAGATCAGGGCTGATACGGTGGTGCGATATTCCGTACCCGGTGTTGGGCTGGGATTAAAATTCCTGGCCGTGAGCGAGCAAGACCGGCCGCAGCTGGCGGCGCTCCTAACGCGGCTGCGAGGTTTGTCACATTCCTTAGCACGCGCGATGCGTTCAGAGGCAAGACCTTCCTAGCGCCTCGTCGGTTGCGGAGACCAAAGTTCGGGAGTCATGAGTTCCACGGCTTCCTTGGAGCGGCGTACGGGAACGAATTCGAAGTCCACGAGGTCGCGCCAGTGGGCAGCCCACTGGTCCAGCAGTTTTGCGTCACCGCAGTCCATTAATTGAAAACAGCGATCGAAATTCGTTTCCACCCAACTCTCCACGTAGACGAGACCTTCCGGCGCCATTCTTCCGCGTTCGCGGAAGCGGCGATAGACCGCTTTGGCATCGCGATTTTTGAAGTGTTCGATGACCATATAGAGCATGCCGGTGCGCCTCCTCGGGAGTGCGGGATCACTGTGAGAAGCACCAAACATACCAGAGCGAAGCCCGCGATTCGTTCGAAAGACGAAAGAACGCGGAGAGCGGTAGAATTCGAACACAAGCAGACAGCTTCTTTGGTCTGGAGCCAAAGAATTATGGAGAGAAAAATTCTGCTCCGCCTTGCGGTACCTTCGGATATTCCGGTGCTGCGCGCACTGATCGACGCTTCGGTGCGCGGTTTGCAGGCGGAGGACTATTCGGGGGCGCAGATCGAGGGAGCGCTGAAAACCGTGTTCGGAGTGGATAGCCAGCTGATCGCGGACGGAACGTATATCGTGGCGGAAGCCCCGCTTGATGGAGTCGAGCGCCCAGACGGGAAGGATTCGAAAACAAAAGCAGTAATAGTAGGCTGCGGCGGCTGGAGCAAGCGCAAAACATTGTATGGCAGCGACCACTGGACGGGGAGAGAAGACGAACTTCTGGACCCGCGCTGCGACGCGGCAAAAATTCGCGCGTTCTTCATTCATCCGAAATGGGCGCGGCGCGGCATCGGCAGCATGATTCTGGAGGCTTGCGAAGCCGCGGCAAAGGCAGCGGGGTTTACGCGTTACGAGATGGGCGCGACGCTGACAGGGGCAAAGCTCTTCGGCGTCAAAGGGTACGTCGCGGTAAGACGCATCGAGATTCCACTGGTGAACGGCGAGCGACTTCCCGTCATCCACATGGAAAAGCGGGTGTAGGCATTGCCCCAACCTGGGATTTGGCGGCCCGATTCACCTCAATTTCATTTATTCATCGAATTTCAGTGCCAAGGGATGGGGACTTCGAGTTCCCATTCGCGGCCCATGTTGTTGTCGGTGATCAGCCGTTCGCGACCGTAGTGCGCGCGCAAAGAGTCCGTACCTTCCAGGCCAAACTGCGCGGGCGGAAGGTTGATGCTGTTGGCGAATTGATAGTACGCGGCGAGGGTATGTTGAGCGACGGGATCGGCGGGATCGAAAAGGTACTTATTGTCGATCTTGTATTGGCGGAGAGTCTCGATCCACCGGGAAGTGGCGACTTCCAGGGGTGAATCACTGACAGCCATAAAATTGATGACGCGGATGCCGTAGCGAAAAACGTGCAGAGCGGTGGCAATGGCGTCGGCGGACTCCGTGGTATTGAAGTAGTAGACGCCGCCGGGATTCAGGTGAGTGCGAGCCATGGTGAAATATTCGACGGAGAGAAGGCCGGAGCCATGATCGCGCCAGAAATAAGTGTTATTGGAGATGATCACGTCATAGCGGGCCTGGGGATGGGCGATCAGCCAACGGCGGCCATCGTCAATGTAAATGTGAACTTTCGGATTCTGGAGGAACGAACTTACGACGGGATATTGCGGGATGAGTTTAAGATAACCGGGGTTTATTTCTACAACGTCGAGGGATTCGACCTGGGGATGATTGGCAAAAACCTGTCCCCAGGAGCCGGAAGCGAGCCCAATCATGAGGATGCGCTTGGGAGCCGGATGTATGGCGCTGAGAATCAGAGGACGAATGATGAGATTCGAATCATGGCTGGGATCGATGCGGAAGTAACCGTCGTAAACGCCGCCGCTAAAAACGGCGTCCGCTTTGGTAACGCAAACTACCCCGTTCCGGTTTTCCACGGTACGAGCGAAACCGGTGGTCGCATCCATGCGGTTTCCAAAGGTTAGTTTTTCATAGAGCGAGTCAAAGCTCAGGGATGCAATCGGAACGGCGATGAGCGCCGCCACGAAAAGCGCGGTCGCCCACGCCGGAGGAAATCGGGAGCCCTGCCGGCCGAGAAAAAGAACCGTGCCCCCGGTCAGCACCGTCAAGAGACCAAGCTGCAAGGAGATTTGGCGCAGCCCGAAATACTGCATGAGAACGAATCCGATCCCCAGGCTCCCCAAGACGGAACCGAGAATATTCGAGACGTAGATCAGGCTGACGCCGCCGCCGGCCTTTTCATCCGCGGAAACGGAGAGCTGGCACAAGAGTGGGAGCACGGAACCCAGCATTCCCGCGGTGAGAAAGAAAACTGGCGCGGGAGTGAGGAACGGCAGGTTGTGAATTCTTGCTGCGGCGACCAGGGCCGGCAGGTGTGCGGAGACTGCTCCGGCCAGAACCATGAGGACGCCGATGAGGCGCGCAACGGTTTGGGGATTCGAATTGTGCGTCAGCTTTTCGGAAAGAAAAGATCCTGCAGCGACGCCGGCGAGAAAGGTTGCGAGCAAAAGCGCAAAGGCCGGGGCGCGATCCGCGGAGGCCACGGCGAAAACGCGGAACCAGGCGATCTCCAGTCCGAGAGCGATGAAACCCGAGAGTCCAGCGAGGAGCATGGCCAGGGGAAGCTTGATGGGAGAATCGCCGCGGATGGCGAGTTGTGGCGCGGGTACGGCAGCGCCCCATGTAGTTCCAGGGCGTCGTCCATAGAGGTAGGCCACGGCGCCTACCAGAGTGTTGAGGCACGCGGCAATCGAAACCGAGCCGGCTTGGCCAAATTCGCGAAGCAAATAGACGGCGCAAAGGTAGCAGGCGATGGCGGAGCCTAGCGTATTCACGAAATACAGTTGAGAAACCGAGGCGCCCACTCGGCCAGACCGGCGGACAAGATGCTCGACGAGGATCGGAAGCGTCGCGCCCATCAGCACGGTGGGCAACAGCAAGAGCCCGAAGCTGAAGATGATAACGGATACCAGATTCCCGCCCGCCGTGTATGCGGCAGCCCAGCGAAAAATGTGGAGAGAAGAGAGGCCAAAAACGGCGATGCCCAGCTCCGCCAGGCCAAAAATCAAAATCCCGTTGCGAGGAAAGCGCGCCGAGAGCCAGCCGCCGGCAAGACTGCCGAGTCCCAGGCCAAGCATGAAAGCACTCACGACCACCGCCACGGACTCTGCATTCACCCCGTAGATGGAAAATAAGACGCGCTGCCAGACGACCTGATAGATCAACGCGGGCATTCCGGAGCACAAGAACAGCGCACTGAGGAGAAGGTTCTCCCACTTCTGTTCGCTGCGATCAAAATAGAAGGCAGCGGCGAGAAAAAGAAACACGTCGAACAGCAGCAGGAGCAAAACCGGTCCGAGGATCATGATTCTCCCGAGAAAGAGCAGGGCCATGATGCGAGCCCTGAACAGTATGGCTTCATACGAGCGCAAGGGGCTGTGGAATACGGCAAGGCTTGTCGAATGATTTATTGCCGTTGGGGCAAGGCTCAGAAAAACAGAACTGCTGGAGGCCTCCGGTGGGCAAAAGCGTTCAAAAATGTTTCGAGAAACTTGCCTGATTCGGACACACGTAGGCCGGGGCAGGTATAATGCCGGGCGATGAATCCAGTGGTGAGTTTTTTTCGGCGGTTATATGGCACTTTGGCGCGCGTATTTCCGCGCTGCGGCATGATTTCACAGGCGATAGCCTTCAACCTGTTTCTGGCGTTCTTCCCGACACTGCTGGTAGTGGTGGCGCTGGCGACGAGCCGGATCGGCGGAAAGACGAGCCTGCTGGATCTGATCACGGATCTGACGCAGTTTCTCCCGCCGGGCAGCCAGACGATCGTTTCTGAATTTCTGGTGAAACGCGGGCCGGAGGCGTGGAAGATCGCGGCGGTGGGCTGGGCGGGGATGCTGCTTGCCGGTTCGCAGGTGATGAAGCTGGTGATGGAAGGCATTCACATCATCTATGGGGACAAGGAAAAGATCGGTTTTCTGCATCGCCAAATCCGAGGCCTGATGCTCCTGCTGGTGACCATCGCGCCGCTGCTGGGAGCGGCGATTATCGGCGTCCTTGGCAGGCCGATTCGCCGGTGGTTAGCTCATGAATTCGGCCAACAGACATTGCCCCAAAGCTGGTGGACGATCTTTTTTCCGGTGGCGGCCATTGTGCTGGCGATGATGGCGCTGACGGTGATTTATCGAGTGGCGCGGCCGGGGGAAGACAGCCTGAGAAACGTGCTCCCGGGCGCTACAGTAGCGACGCTGCTTTGGTGGCTGGTGAACGTGTTTTTCGGAATCTATGTGCGGCGCGTGCCGTACAATGTCGTGTACGGCGGGCTGGCAGCGGTGATCGGCTTGATCATCTGGATGCAAATCTCCGCGATGATTATTTTTCTTGGCGCGGGGTGGAATGCGGAGCTGGCGGAGAGCCGAAGGGCAGCGCGGACAAATGGATGAACTGGTCGTGCGTGTGGAATGTTACGCGGGGTACAAAGGGGATGAGCGTCCCCTGCGCGTGCACCTTGGTACCAACGCCCTGGAAGTCGTGAACGTCGAGGATCGCTGGTATTCGCCGGGCGCAACTTATTTCCGCATCGCGGTGGAGGGCGGCGACCGCTACGTTTTGCGCCACGAAGAAGCCCAGGATGTCTGGAGCCTGAGCGCATTCCGCGCGGAAACCAGGCAAGCCCGCACACGTTGACACGCCGCTCCATTGGAACTAGATTGAGTCAAAGCTGACGGAGTGGAGGATTAACTGTGGCAGAACCACTCGGTCGGGCTCCATCGTCTCTATTGAAAGTTCTCCATTTCGTTCTTGCCAGCGGCATTTATTTCCTGCTCTCGCTTTCGCCAGCGCGAGCGCAATCGCAGCCCGTGCCTCCGCAAGGTTCTCCCTTGCCGTCAACGCCTAGCGAACAAAAGCCGCAGGCCAAAGCCGCCAGCGACGAAATCGTTTCGCACGATTCCCCAGCAGCGTTCAAAGTGCGCGTCAATTTTGTCCTGGTGCGCGTGGTGGTAAGGGATGTGAAGGGGAAAGCGGTTGCGAATCTTAAAAAAGAAGATTTTCAACTTGCGGACAACCGGAAATTACAGATCATTTCCAGTTTCGCGGTCGAAACGCCGGCTTCGCACGTGCCTACGGTCAAGGTAGAGGCGGAGAAGGATGCCACCGAAGTGACGCCGGTAAAAACGTCGGAACTTCCTCAACGGTTCGTCACTCTATACTTCGACGACCTGCATCTTTCCACCTCGGACCTGATGCAATCCCGACTGGCGGCTACAAAACTGCTTGGTGCCATGGGAACGGGGGATAGGCTCGCCATATTCACCACCTCCGGGCAGGTGCAGCTGGAATTCACGGCGGACCGCGACAAACTGCAAGAAGCCCTCGAGAGAATTTTCCCGCACCCGCTCACTTCCAGCCCAACCATGGATTGTCCGCCGATGTCGTACTACGAGGCATACCAGATTCTCGAAGCGAACGACCCCACCGCATTGCAAGTGGCGACCCTCGACGCTCAGCGCTGCGTGGGAAACATGCCCGGAGCGGCGCAGAGCCTGGTGCAGATGGCCGCGCAGCGCGAGCTGACGACGGGCGATTCCGCGGTGCAGTTTGCGTTTCAGAATCTGCAAGCGCTGATTCGCAGAATGAGTGCGCTTCCCGGGCAGCGCGTCATTGTGATGATGTCGCCGGGATTCTTCGTGACTCCTTCGATGCGCGAATCCAGCGAACTGATCGATCGGGCGACGAAGGCGAATATCGTCATCAACACGATTGATGCGCGCGGCTTGTATGTTTCCTCGGTCTACGACGTCGCCAATCGTACCCCGCCGGGCAATCTGAAGACGGCTTTCACCATGGCGGAGGAAGCAGCGCAGGATGATGTTCTGGCGGAACTTGCGGATGGGACCGGCGGAGTTTTCTTTCACAACCGCAATGACATTGATAAGGGATTGCTACAAGCCGCAGCGGAGCCTGAAGTTTCCTACGTGCTGGGATTTACGCCGCAAAATCTAAAGCTGGATGGGAAGTATCACCATCTGAAAGTAACGTTCACGGACAAGCAGAAATGGACGCTGCAGGCGCGGCACGGATACTTCGCGCCGAAGGGCAGCGCTGATCCTGAAGCGGCGGCAAAAGAAGAGATTCAGCAGGCGGTTTTCTCGCAGGATGAAATGCACGAGCTGCCTATCGAATGCCAGACGCAATTTTTCAAGAACGGAAACGGCGTGCGGTTGACGGTTGTAGCGCACATCGAGACCCAGGGTCTGAGATTCCGGAAGGCCGAGGAACGCAACAACGACAAATTGACGGTGGCCACGGTGGTATTCGATGAAAATGGGAACCTTCTCACGGGACTGGAGAAGATTCTTGTGTTGCGTTTGAAGGATGCAACACTCGAGCGCGTGAACAAGACGGGCATCAGCGTCAAATCGAGCTTTGATCTGCAGCCCGGAACATTCCTGGTTCGCATCGTGGTGCGGGATTCGGAAGGAACGCAGATGGCGGCGATGAATCGCGGGGTAGTGATCCCGTATTGAGACTCGCGGTGCGCTAAGCGATCTGCTCCCCCTTGCGCGCGCGCCGCGACTTAACAAGATAATGCTGACGAACCGCATTGACATACTCCCCGCATCTGCCTAGATTTGCGGAAGCCTGACGGAGTGGAGGATTAGCAGTGGAAAGACCGCTCAGTCGGATGCTCACAGCTCTTCTCCGGATCCTCGGACTATTTCTTTTGACCGGAATTCCATTGGTTTTGTTGGCGCAGACGCCAGACCTGACGCCGGTGATTCCTCCGCCCACGCCGCCGCCGAGTAAACAGAAAGTGGATGCGCCAGTGAGTATTGGGAAAGATGAGATAACGGCGCACGAGGCCCCGGTTACGCTTCAGGTGCGCGTCAATGTGGTTCTGGTTCGCGTGGTGGTGCGCGATTCCAAAGGCAAAGCGGTCACCAACCTGAAAAAGGAAGATTTTCAGCTGGCGGACAACCGCAAGCTGCAAACGATTTCCAGCTTCGTCGTGGAGGCACCGGGTTCGCAAGTCACGGAGGTAGCGATCCATTCGAATGAAACGGAACCAGTCGCAGGGACGGCCAGGACAGTACAGCTACCGCAAAGATTCATGGCACTTTTCTTTGATGATCGCCATCTGCAAGCTTTGGATGTGCAGACTTCCCAACGGGCGGCCCGGAATCTGTTTGCGAAGTTACAGCCGACGGACCGGGTCGCGATTCTCACCACCTCCGGCCAGGTACAACTGGATTTCACAGCGGATCGCAAGCAACTGGAAGAAACGCTGCAACGTATCGGCCCTCGCAGCCTTTCCGCTCCCTCGGGAACCGATTGCCCGCCGATGTCGTTTTACGAAGCGTATATGTTTGTGGAAGCGCGGGATCCGCAAGCCATGCAACTCGGCACCATGGATGCCATTGCCTGCGGAATCACTCCGCAGATGGCGCCCATCGTGGCGGAGATGGCCGCAAAAAGGGAGTTGACCGTCGGGGAATCGGAGGTGGAGTCTTCATTCGCAAACTTGGGATCGCTGATCCGAAGAATGAGTGGGCTGCCCGGCCAACGCTCGATCGTGATGATGTCACCCGGCTTTTTCATGACCCCTTCGACCCGGGAATCGAGCGAGATGATCGATCGTGCGACGCGCGCCAATATTGTGATCAATACGATTGATGCGCGTGGCTTGTATGTCTCTTCCTTCCTCGATGCCTCAAATCATATGGCCAATCCCAGCCCGCTTCGTCAGTCCTTCATGACGCAGGAGGAGCGGGCGCAGGATGATGTTCTGGGGGAACTGGCGGACGGCACGGGGGGGCTTTTTATTCACAATCGAAACGATATCGATCAAGGGCTGCTGGAAGCCGCGGCCGATCCAGAAGTGGCTTACATTCTGGGATTCGCGCCGCAAAATTTGAAGCCCGACGGGAAGTATCATCATCTGAAAGTTACCCTGACCAACAAGGAAAAATATACGCTGCAAGCGCGGCACGGTTATTTTGCACCGGCGAAATTATCGAAACCCGAGGCTGCAGCGAATGAAGAGATTCGGGCAGCGCTCTACTCGCATGAAGAACTTCGCGATCTGCCGATCGGCTGTGAAACGCATCTTTCCAAGGACGGGGATGAAACGCACCTCACCGTGTCGGCCCAAATCGATTTTCGCGGGTTGAAGTTCCGGAAGGCGGAGGACCGCAATTTCGACAGCTTGACCGTGGCAACAGTGGTGTTTGACGACAACGGGAACCTGGTGACCGGGATGCAGAGGGCGTTCGACCTGAAGCTGAAGGACGCGACTCTGGAGCGGCTCAAGCAGACGGGAATCAGCGTAAACTCGGACTTTGCGATGAAGCCGGGAACCTACATCGTGCGGCTGGTGGTGCGAGCGTCCGAGGGCGAACAAATGGCAGCCTTAAACCGCGGGGTAGAGATTCCCCGGTGAGGAGCACCCCGTTCGAATGGGCTGCGTTGACATAAAAATTAGGGTGAGCGTATAGTCAAAACACCAGTCTGCATCTGGGCATCCAGGGTGGATCGTTCCTCGCGAGCACTCGAGGATGCAGGTTTCAGAAGGGCAGGGATGTTTTACCCAAGGCGATTCCCGGTAGTCAGGCACCTCACCGTTATTGTTCTCTTTTGCTATTTCTTGATTTCAGGGACGCGCGCCCCGGCGCAGACCCCTGCGACGGCTACACCCACGCAAGATGCTCCTGCGAAGGCCGATTCGACGGTGAAGCCGGAGCCCGCTCCAGCCCCCAGCGACAAGCAAGAGGTATCGAGTCACGACGCGCCGACTACCTTCAAGGTGCGGGTTAACCTTGTGCTAGTGCGCGTGGTGGTCCGCGATGCCCAGGGTAAAGTTGTCAGCAACTTGAAAAAAGAAGACTTCCAGCTGTTTGATACCCGGAAGACGCAGACGATTTCGTCCTTCAGCATGGAGACTCCGGAAATGGCCACGGCTTCGGTGCTGGCGTCGCCGTCAACGGGTGCTGGATATTCGTCGAGTAACGATGCCATTGGGGGGAAGGCCACGGTCTTGCCTCGGCGATTCGTTTCCATGGTTTTCGACGACGTGCACCTCTCGATGGAAGACACGACGTTCGTGCGCGACTCGGCGACACGGCTGTTCGGTGCGCTGGCGGCAAGCGACCGCGTTTCCATCAATACCACCTCCGGGCAGGTCACGCAGGAGTTCACGGATGATCAGGAATTGCTGAAGAGGGCACTGCTGGGAATCGTTCCGCGCCCGCTGGGAGCCGAAGGATTTCATGATTGCCCGGACTTGAGTTATTACCAGGCAGACTTGATTGTGAACAAGAATGACTCACAGGCGCTGGCCGTGGCGACGGAAGATGCCGTGCAGTGTGCCTTTAATGGGAATGAGCAGATGGCCTCCCTGGCGCAAAACATGGCGACGGTTGCGGCGCAACGAGCCGTCATTGCAGGAGACAATGAGACGCAGTTTGCCTACCGGCATATAGAGGATGTTGCACGGCGTCTGGCAGGCATGCCCGGCCAACGCGTGTTGGTATTCGTCTCTCCTGGTTTTCTTCAGACCACGATTCAATCCGAAGCATCCGAGATGGTGGACCGTGCGACACGGGCGAACATCGTGATTAACACCATTGATGCGCGCGGACTCTATGCCTCGGATGTGATGGGAGATATCGCCAGTCCCCCGCAGGACAGCTTCAGGACCACGGGGTACAAGGGTTCCTACCGCGTGGCCCAGCAGATGGCGCAGGAGGATGTTCTCGCACAATTGGCCGATGGAACCGGCGGCAGATTTTTTCACAATCGCAATGACGTGGATGAAGCCATGCGGGAAGCTGCTGCGGCGCCGGCCGTCTCCTACCTGCTGGGATTTTCTCCGCAGAACCTGAAGATTGATGGGCGCTACCACACGTTGAAAGTCACGCTGACCAGCAAAGCGAAATACAATATTCAGGCCCGGCACGGGTATTACGCGCCGAAGTCCATCAGCGATCCCGCGGAGGCCACAAAAGAAGAGATGCGCGAAGCGCTGTTTTCACAGGAGGAGATCCGCGACCTGCCGGTGGACCTGCAAACGCAATTTTTCAGAAAAGATGACACGGAAGCGCGGCTTTCGGTTTTGACGCGATTGGATGTGAAGGGAATGCACTTCCGCAAAGCGGAAGGACGCAACAACGACAACTTGACGATTTTTACCGGCATTTTCGACGAGAATGGAAACTTTGTGACCGGCGGCGAGAAAACGGTGCAGATGAGATTGCTGGACACGACGTATGAGAAGCTGAGCCAGTCGGGCCTCACGGTGAAATCGAGTTTTGACGTGAAGCCCGGAACGTACATGGTGCGGTTGGTGGTGCGCGATTCCGAAGGCGCTCAGATGGCGGCCCGGAATGGAGCGGTAGTTATTCCTTACTAATGCGAATCAGGCCGAGCGCGAAACGTTGGAGGAACAAATGAGTACACCGAAGAATTGCGGATGGGCAAAGCGATGGGCCGCAGGATTGGCGGCTGTTCTGATTTGGATTCTTCCATCCTCCTTGATGGCGCAGGGGCAACCCGCACCGGCGCCGCCGCCTCCACAGACGGCCCAGCCGGCGGAGCCGCAGTCTGGTGTAATGATCAAGAAGGAAGTGAAGCTGGTCCTTGTCGACGCGGTGGTGACGGACAAGAAGGGAGGGTACGTCCGCGACTTGACGCAGAGTGACTTCAAGGTTTTCGAGGACAACAAGGAACAGCAAGTCTCGACGTTTTCCACCGGCGCGGATACTGCCACGCAGGCCAATGGCCAGCGGCGCTACCTGATTCTCTTTTTTGATAATTCCACAATGGCGGCGCCGGATCAGATCCAGGCGCGTGGCGCGGCGAAGAAGTTCATCGAAGCTAATGCGGGGCCCGATCGCCTGATGGCGGTGGTCGATTTCGGAGGCTCGCTGCGTATCGTGCAGAATTTTACGGCTAACGCGGATTTGCTGCAGGCGGCGGTCGCCGGAATAAAAAATTCGTCGGTGGATCCAAACGCGCCGGCGCCGGGTGGCCCGGTCACCGTGGCGTCGACTGGCTTGGGAACCACCGGATTGTCTTCGCTCGGCAATGCGGAAGCGGATTTTGGCGCGCGCACCATGTTGCTCGCGATTCGAAGCCTGGCGAAAAATCTGCGGAGCGTGCCCGGACGGAAAATGGTAGTGCTGTTTTCCGGCGGCTTTCCGCTGACAAATGAAAACCAATCGGAACTGACGGCAACCATCGACGCGTGCAACAAGGCGAACGTGGCAGTGTATGCGCTGGACGCAAGGGGCCTTGTGGCCGCCGCTCCGGGAGGCAGCGCGATGAAGCACGCTCCCGTGGGTAAGATGCGCGCAGCTTCAGGTCGGACGACTACAACCAATCCCGCGGCCCGTCCACGAGTCCTGTTGGCTGCCTACCCGAGTCTGATGCCTGACCCACAGCGGCCTGGTGGAGGAGGCGGTGGTACCGGTGGCGGTGGAGGGACTGGTGGTGGGGGCGGTGGCCATCCTGGTGGGGGAACCGGAGGCGGTACTGGTGGGGGCACAGGCGGTGGTACCGGTGGCGGCGGTAAGGGTGGAACGGGTGGAGGAGGGACTGGCGGAGGCACGGGTGGAGGCGGCAAGGGTGGCACCGGCACTGGCGGTGGCACACGTGGCGGCGGGACCGTGGGCAACTCGAATTACAATAACTCTCCTTATAACCAGCCGCGGACGATTGTGCCGCCATTTCCACCGTCGGCTTCGACCAATCAGCAGATCCTCGCCGCGCTGGCGGAAGGAACGGGTGGCTTCACGATCTTTAACACCAACGATCTTCTGGGAGGGCTGCAACGTATCGGGCGCGAGCAGAATGAGTTTTACATCCTTGGATATGCGCCGAGCGATACGCCGGAAGGGAGTTGCCATACTCTGAAAGTGAAATTGAATCGCGGTGGACTGAATGTCCGCTCGCGGAGCGGATATTGCAACACGAAGGCGACCAACATCCTCGAAGGCAAGCCTTTGGAGAAGCAGCTCGAATCGCACGCTACGGGTTCGCAGGCCGGATCAATCCAAGGGGCGCTCCAGGTGCCCTATTTCTACACCGCGCCGAATACCGCGCGCGTGAATCTGGCGATGGAGATTCCGTCGAATACGTTGCAGTTCAACAAAGACAAAGGAAAGTATCACGCGAATTTGAATGTACTGGGCATCGCCTACCGGCCCGATGGAACGGTCGGAGCGCGATTCAGCGATACCGTCAACCTGGATCTCGAAAAGGACGATCTGAAAGAGTTCACGAAAACACCTTATCATTACGAAAATCAATTTGACGCCGCTCCCGGAACTTACAAGCTGACCGTGGTTTTGAGTGCCGGAAGCGATGCGTTCGGCAAATTCGAAACTCCATTAGTCATTGACGCGTACGACGGAAAGCATTTCAATCTCAGCGGTCTGGCGCTGACAAACTCCATGCAGAAGCTCAGCGAAATCCCCACGGGTCTGGATTCCGTGTTGCTCGAAGATCGCACACCTCTGGTGGTGAAGGGCATGCAGATCGTTCCGTCCGGAACCAATCGCTTCAAACATACGGATGCAGTCGTGGTTTATACGGAGATTTATGAGCCACTATTGACCTCGGCAGATCCCCCACACGTCGGGATGGCGTACACGATTTTCGAACGCGACAGCAACAAGAAACTGTTCTTCACCGGTGTTCAGACTGGTGATGAATTCGTCCAGAAGGGCAACCCGGTGATCCCCATCGGACTGAAGGTGAAGGTGGACGATCTGAAGCCGGGATCCTACCGGCTTGTAATGCAGGCCGTCGATAGCGCCAAGAACCAGGCGCCCAGCCGAATGGTGGATTTCGACATAACCGAATAAGCCGCCTGGCAAAAGTTAGAAAATGTTCCGGACCTCCGGATGGGATCAGCGTTGGCGGTCCGGTCCGAAGATTTTTGCGGGAGTGCTGGCCGCGGAACGCTTGCCGAATTCGTGTAAGTCCTTTCCCTCCTGTACGTTCGGCCATGGGTACGATTCGACACGGCCTCTGGACTTCCGCAACTTCTTCGCCGGGCGAGGGTTATTCTAGAAGTGGCTGGTAGCTCGCCCAAGAATCCAATCGGCAGGAGAGTGTTATGAGGTTGCAAGGCCGACCCGTCCCGCCATTTTTGTTCAAGATCCCGAAAATTTCCGCAACACCGAAATCGTTCCTTGCGGCGATTCTTTCTTTCTCCTGCGTTTTCTCTTTGGGGATGGATGTTTCAGCGATGGCGGCGGATCCCGCGAGCGCCAAAGATAAGAAGCCAAAACAGGACTCTTCGCTAAAAGGATTGCCGATCACCGAGCTGAGCGCCGATGAAGCCATTTTCCACGCGCTCAATCGCCTGGCGTATGGACCGCGCCCTGGCGACGTGGAACGCGTCAAGCAGATGGGACTGGCGAAGTGGATCGACGAGCAACTGAATCCCGGCGCCATTGATGACAAGGCTCTGGAAGCGCGATTGGAAAACTATCCAACGCTTAGAATGTCCAGCGCGAAATTGCTGGACGAGTATCCGCAGCCGAAGCAGGCGGAAAAGCAGGAGCAAAAGCGGGCTGTGGCCGTCGTAGAGCCGGAACAGCGCCGCGCGGATGCGGCGGCGCAGACGGTGGCGCGCGATATGCAACCCGGGCAGGGTTCGAGCGAACCACAAGATTCCTCGCAGCAAGCCGCTCAGAGTGCGCCATCCAAGCAGGAAATGAGCGATGCGCCGGCTCCGATGAAACAGGATCAGCCGCGTGGCAATGCCGCGGCTAACGGCGGAGGGAAGCGGGACGTTCTTGGCGGAGGCGACCCCAACAATGTGCCGCGCGCGATCGCGGATGACAGCAAAAGGCCGCAGCGCGTGGTGGCCGAACTGTCGATGGCCAAAGTAACCCGCGCGATTTACAGCGAGCGGCAACTCCAGCAGGTGATGGATGATTTCTGGTTCAACCACTTCAATGTGTTTGCGGGGAAGGGCGACGACAAGTGGCTGCTCACGGTATACGAGCGCGACGTCATCCAGCCGCACAGCTTCGGGAAATTCAAGGATCTTCTGACGGCCACGTCCAAGAGCCCGGCGATGCTTTTCTACCTGGACAACTATCTGAGCGCCGATCCGCGCGCCGCACAACGGGCGGCGGCCGAGCGAGCCTCTCGGCAGCAGGCGCGGCGCGGCGGATTTGGCGGCCCGCGGCCGTCGAATCCACAGCAAAACGGGCAGAAGAAGGAACGCGGACTGAATGAAAATTATGGCCGGGAGTTAATGGAGCTGCACACGCTGGGTGTCGACGGCGGCTACACGCAGAAAGACGTCACGGAAGTGGCGCGCTGCTTTACGGGCTGGACCATCGATAAGCCGCGGCAGTCGGCTACTTTCAAATTTGACGAGCGGCTGCATGATCCTGATCCCAAAGTTGTGATGGGGAAAAAGATTCATGCCGGCGGGATGAAAGATGGCGAGCAGGTCATCGATTTGCTCGCGCATCATCCGAACACTGCGAAATTCATTTCGACGAAACTTGCGCGGCGATTTGTTTCGGATAATCCGCCGCCGGCACTGGTGACCCGCATGGCGCAGTCTTTCCAATCGAGCGATGGCGACATCCGCGTGGTGATGAAGACCATGATCTGGTCGCCGGAGTTCTGGTCGCGCGAGACTTACCGCGCGAAGATCAAGACGCCATACGAACTGGTGGTTTCCGCGGCGCGCGCCATGGGCACGGACGTGGACACGCCGATGCCGCTGGTGCAGTGGGTCGGGCGAATCGGCGAGCCGCTCTATCAATGCCAGCCGCCGACAGGCTATGCGGATAAAGCGGAAGCCTGGGTCAACACCGGCGCACTCCTCAACCGGCTGAACTATTCGCTGGCGCTGGCGGGAAACAAGATGCGAGGCGCGCGCACCGATGTGGCTTCGCTCATGGGGTTGGATGCCTCGACGGATCCGAAGGCGGCGCTGGATCGTGCCGTACAAGTATTTCTGGGCGGCCAAGCGGGACCGACGACGGTAGAGACGCTCGAGAAGCAGCTTGAAAATCCCCAGGTAGTGCAGGCGAAGCTCGATGATCCGAGAAAGCAAGTGGATCTTGGAGTGGTCGCCGGGCTGGTGCTTGGAGCGCCGGAATTTCAACGCAGGTAGTTTGGAGTGCGGGAGCAGAGCTCCCGCTTTTCCGGCGGCTCGGACGTGCAGTGGTGCAACGAGCCAGTGTAGCCGGAAGAAAAGCGGCGGCGAACCGCCGCACTCCAAAGGGCAGTGAAGCGAGGTAGCGATGAGTTACAAATGTTGCGAAGGCGTGCGAGGCCTCAAATTCTCGCGGCGATATTTCCTGAAGCAAGGCGGCGTGGCGATGGTGGGCCTGAGCGCGATGCCGGCGTTCCTGCAGCGCGCGGTAGCGGCGACTCCCATGCCGAACAAGAAGCAGCTCGTGGTGCTCTTCCAGCGCGGAGCGGCGGATGGATTGAATATCGTGGTGCCCTTCGGCGAGCCGAATTATTACCGCCTGCGTCCTTCGATTGCCATTCCGCAGCCAAAACGCGGTGGCGGAGACGCCGCGATCGATCTCGATGGATTTTTTGGTTTGCATCCGAGCCTTGCGCCGCTAGAGCCGCTGTTTCACAAGAACCAGCTCGCGATTGTGCACGCGGCAGGCTCGCCGGACCCCACGCGTTCGCATTTCGATGCGCAGGACTTCATGGAATCCGGGACGCCGGGATTGAAATCCACCGAGGACGGCTGGCTGAATCGCACGCTGGAAACCGTTCCAGAGGAAAATGCTTCGCCGTTCCGGGCCGTGGCGATGGGCCCGAATCTTCCGCGCATGCTGCATGGGAGCGCTCCAGCTATTGCCCTGCCGGATCTGAAACAGTTCAAGGTGATGTCGCAATCTCCCGGCATGGGGCAAGTGGTCGAAGGCGGATTCGAAGCGATGTATGCGCAGTCGGTGGATCACGCGCTGCATGGCACAGGAACAGAGACGTTTGAAGCGATTGACCTGCTGCGCAAAGCCGACCCGTCAAAATATCAGCCGGAAAACGGCGCGCAATATCCAACGAGCCGGCTGGGGCAGAGCTTGCAACAAATTGGGCAACTGCTCAAGTCCAACATCGGTGTGGAAGTTTTGTTCGTTGATTGCGGCGGCTGGGACAACCACGTCAACGAAGGCGGTGTGCAGGGACAGCTTTCGAATTTGTTGAAGGATCTCGGCCAGGGCCTCGCGGCGTTTCACCAGGATATGGGAAGCCGCATGCAGGAGATCGTGGTTGTGACGATGAGCGAGTTCGGCCGCACCGCGAAAGAAAACGGCAACCGAGGCACGGATCACGGCCACGCGAATTGCATGTTCCTAATGGGCGGCGACGTGAAGGGCGGCCAGATCTACGGCCGGTGGCCCGGACTGAACGATCACCAGCTCAACGAAGGACGCGACCTCACGCTCACCACGGATTTTCGCTCCGTCGTCGGCGAAGTTCTCACCAGGCACATCGGCGTGAAAGATCTTTCGACGGTTTTCCCTAGCTTCGACAACAATCCCAGAAAGTTCACCGGGTTGATCAGGTCTTAGCTCGAATACTCCGGTATTTTCCGGCGATTCCTTTTCCCAGATCGAAGAGCAAAGAGAGCGGTACGATTAAGGGGATGAGGTACCAGTAGCGGCTTCGCAGATATCTGGTCGAGAGTCTCTTGCTCCATTTGTCCGCCACGTTCTCGCGTCCCTCGTACTCGGGACGGTGGAGCCGGTGAATGTGGTGTCCCAACTCGTGAAAGAGAAGTTCGGAGAAATCCAGGTCTCTCACAATTCCTACCCGCAACCAAGAACGTCCGAATCGCTTCTCGAAGTTATCGACGAGAATTGTGATTCGGGCCGGTTCACCCTTCCATGCGTGACTGTAATATCCTCGGGCCTCTCCTAGCGTTACCCGGCGGTCGCGACCTCGTGTTCTGCGTTCTCGCTCCTGACGGCTCAGGGCCGCCACGTTTGTCAGCACGATTGAGTTCAGCCCGTGCAGAAATTGAGGCGGAACGACCCGCAACATCCGGCGCACTATCTTGGCTGCGTCAAAGGGTGGGTTGTAGCCATGGAAGGCCTCAATGATTTGAGGCTTCGGTGGAGTCTCTTCGCTCATCGCGTCCCACGACTAGAGCATCCAAGTTGTGGCAGGCTCGGTTGCACTTCCGGTCAAGCGGCGGAGCCGCGGATGCGCATGGCGTAGAAGGAGCGGTAGACGAACGTAAAGGAGACGGCGAAGAAGGCTGCCGCGAGAAGGTGAGTGAGATTTGCACCTTGCGTGGCCGTCATTTGCACGGCGAGCTCGACGGCGAGGAGGCCGAAGAGCGTGGTGAATTTGATCACCGGGTTGAGCGCGACGGAGGAAGTGTCCTTGAAGGGATCGCCGACGGTGTCGCCGATGACGGTGGCGTCATGAAGCGGCGTACCTTTTTGCTTCATCTCGACTTCGACGATTTTCTTGGCGTTGTCCCAGGCGCCGCCGGCGTTGGCCATGAAGATGGCCTGGTACAAGCCGAAGATGGCGATGGAGAAGAGATAGCCGATGAAAAAGAACGGCTCGACGAAGGCAAAGGCTAGCGTGGCGAAAAAGACAGCGATGAAAATATTCAGCATGCCCTTCTGCGCGTAGCGGGTGCAAATCTCGACGACTTTTTTGCTGTCCTCGACGCTGGCTGCGGCGGCACCATCCAGCTTGATGTTGGCTTTGATGAACTCCACCGCGCGGTAAGCGCCGGTGGTTACAGCTTGCGTGCTCGCGCCGGTGAACCAATAGATCATCGCGCCGCCGGTGACGAGGCCAAGCACGAACGGTGCGTGGAGGAGCGAAAGGTTGTTGACGTTTTGCGTGAGGCCTTTCGTCAGCGCCATGATGATGGAGAAAATCATCGTCGTGGCGCCAACGACAGCCGTGCCGATCAGCACGGGCTTGGCGGTGGCTTTGAAAGTGTTGCCCGCGCCGTCGTTAGCTTCGAGCATTTCTTTGGCGTATTCGAAGTTCACGTCGATGTTGTAATCCTTTTTGAGCTCCTGCTTGATGTTCGGAATCTGTTCGATGAGCGACAGTTCGTAAACCGATTGCGCGTTGTCCGTCACGGGGCCATAGGAGTCGACGGCGATAGTCACCGGGCCCATGCCGAGGAATCCGAAAGCGACCAACCCGAAGGCAAACACGGCCGGGGCAAGCATTTGATCGCCGAGCCCCATGGTGCTGATCAGGTAGCCGACGGACATCAACAGGACCATGGCCAGGCCGATGTAATAAGCCGAGAAGTTGCCTGCGACGAAGCCGGAAAGAATGCCGAGCGATGCGCCGCCTTCTTCGGCTGAGGTGACGACTTCTTTCACGTGACGCGATTCTGTGGAAGTGAAAACCTTCACTAATTCTGGGATGACCGCCCCGGCGAGCGTACCGCAAGAGATGATCGTCGCAAGCTTCCACCACTGCGAGGCATCCCCGCCGAGTGTGGGGATGATCAGCGAAGAAATGACGTAGGTCAGGGCGATGGAAACAAACGAGGTGATCCATACCAGCGAAGTCAGCGGCGCCTCGTAATTCATTTTGTCGGCGTTACCGTATTTTGCTTTGGCGATGAAACCGTTGATGAAGTAGGCGGCGGCACTGGCGATGAGCATCACGATACGCATCACGAAAATCCAGACGAGCAATTGCACTTGCAAAGTCGGACTCTTTACCGCGAGCAAAATGAACGTGATCAGCGCCACGCCGGTCACGCCGTACGTTTCAAAGCCGTCCGCGCTGGGGCCGACGGAGTCGCCCGCGTTGTCGCCCGTGCAATCGGCGATCACGCCGGGATTGCGCGCGTCGTCTTCCTTGATCTTGAAGACGATTTTCATCAGGTCGGAGCCGATGTCCGCGATCTTGGTGAAGATGCCTCCGGCGATACGCAACGCGGCCGCGCCGAGGGATTCGCCAATCGCGAAGCCGATGAAGCATGGCCCCGCGTATTCCCCGGGAATGAAGAGAAGAATGAACAGCATCATCAAGAGTTCGACGCTGATGAGCATCATGCCGATACTCATGCCGGCTTCGAGCGGCGTGTGATAGATGGGATAGGGTTTGCCGCGAAGGCTGGCGAAGGCGGTGCGCGAGTTCGCGAAAGTGTTCACGCGAATACCGAACCACGCCACGCCATAACTGCCCGCGATACCGACGAGGCTGAAGAGAAGAATGATCGGCAGGGTGAGCGCTACGGACTTGCCCGGGACGGGAGCAAGCCAGCCGAAGTAAAGCACAATTACGACGGCGATGAAGACCCACAAGATCATCAGGAATTTGCCCTGCGTAATGAGATAGGTCTTGCAGGTTTCGTAGATGAGCTCGGAGATGTCGCGCATGGATTTGTGAACGGGCAAGTTTTTGAGGCGGGTGTAAATGGCCAAGCCGAACGCGAGACCGAAAATGCAAATGACGATGCCGAAAAGCAGAAGCTTGTGGCCGTCAATCCCGAGAAAGCTCACTTGCGAGAGATCGGGCAGCTTCAGGCCGGCTTCGCCGCCGGCTTCCTGGGCCAGGGCCGAGGCGGCGGTGAACAGCGAAAGTGCGGCGGCAGCCGCGCCAAACTTGATGATTCTACGGCTCAGGGACCAGGCACTTGCAAGCCAGGTTCTCATTCACGTTCCTCCATCAATCATCCATTCGCCGGGCAAGTGCTTCCCGGCAGAAGCGTTTTCGGCACACTTTTTCGACTAAGCGCCCCTGGGGGCGACCACTGCGCAAAATGTTCTCATTCCATCGGGAAGAGGCCGCCGCGCGCCGGTCTGAGATTACCTCAAAACTCGTCGATAACGCACCCTTGGCACCGTGCGCAGAGGCTGATACAAGACGCAGATTTATAACATTTTAAGGATGGCGGGTCAAACCGCCTCTTATGGTAAGCGCCGAGTGCCCTTATCGCGTTCGATACGGCAGAGATACGATTTCACCAACCGGTGATAACATGCCAGAATCAGCGGAGGCGGAGCCATCCAAGCCAGCCGGGAGACCATGAGTACCAAGTCCATGATGGAAGCGACGCCGAACGCTGACGCCTTCCATCCCCTTTTGGAGAGAGCTTGCCAGCGGCGGTGCGTCTGCAGGTGCAAACGCCGACTTGAAGGAGCATCTCATTAACCACGAGCGGACGATGATTTTGAGCGCGACGATGCCGCCGTGTCGGGCGCGGAGTATCGCGAAAGCCGGGCGCGCATGAGGCACCATTTCTTCATTACAGGGACGGACACGGGTGTTGGAAAAACGACGCTGTCAGCGCTGCTGTGCGCCGCATTGGATGCCGTTTACTGGAAACCGATTCAAACGGGTACGCTGGAAGGCTCGGACCGCGTGACGGTGATGCGGCTTGCAGGAATCGGAACCGATCGAACGCTGGATGAAGTGTACAAATTTGTTCCTCCGGTTTCGCCGGACCTGGCAGCGCGCTGGGCGGGAGTGGAAATCGACCTGGGGCGAATTAACATGCCCACCAGCTTGATCAATGACTGGCTGATCGTTGAAGGCACGGGCGGCGTGCTGGTGCCCATCAACCAGAAGCAGTTCATGCTGGACATGATGGTTAAATTTAAATTGCCGGTGATTGTTGCGGCGCGAAGCGGACTGGGTACTGTGAATCACACCATGCTTACGCTGGCCGCGCTGCACGCCGCGGAATTGCCTATTCATGGCGTGGTGCTGATCGGCGATCAAAACCGGGAAAACCGCGAGACCATCGAGCGGTTTGGCCACGTCCGCGTCATCGGCGAAATTCCCAAGCTGCCAAACCTGCACCGTACCGCGCTGATGCAAGTATTCATGAATCATTTCGACCGCGCCGCCTTTTCGCAGTAGCGGCGCCCGCGGCGCCCCTCGGCTTCGTCATGATCAATGCAGTTCCGTATAAGTTGTGCCGCACTGCCTGGAGGAATTGCCTGTGCCATCGAGTTTGGGTGGATGGAAGCAGAAGATCGTAGCGTTTGCGGGCGGCTTAGGAGCGCCAGGACTTTTTCTTATTTCCTTCCTCGATTCTTCCGTGCTGACGTTTCCGGTGATTAACGATCTGCTTTTGATTGAATTGTCCATGGAACATCCTGCGCGTATGCCGCTTTACGCGTTCATGGCGGCGCTAGGTTCGGTGCTCGGATGCGTGCTGCTCTTTTTTATTGCGGAAAAGGGCGGGGAAGCGCTCTTTCACAAGCACGCGGGGAAACGAGCGCAGGCCATCCACAACTGGGTGGTGCACAACGGATTCGGGGGCATGCTGATTGCTGCCCTGCTGCCGCCGCCAACGCCGTTCAAGGTATTCGTGGTGGCCGCAGGGGTGTTTGAAGTCCCGTTGATCAGTTTTACGTCAGCGATCGCGCTGGCGCGGCTGGTGCGTTACTTTGGCATCGGGTACCTGGCGATCCGTTATGGAGCGGATGCGCTGCCTTACCTGGTCAGACACAAATGGCAGGTGACTGCGGTGGTGATTGGACTGGCGGCGGTGAGTTACTTGCTGTCGAGATTGATCCTACGACATGAACCCAAGCAAGAGTAGGGGGGTTGGGGGGGAGCCCCTGAATTCTTGTAAGTGTTGATTATAAAGGAGTTAAATATACTGTAAGTCTTTTGTATTCAACACTTACGGGCGTTTTGCAAGTGTTGAATATAAAGGACTTGCGAGGCGCTTGGAAGCTGGCGCCAAACCCATCCCGTGGTGCAGATAATGAGCCGGAATAGCGTTCTGGGGATGAGGTGAGTTGGGCGGTGGGAAGAAAAGCGGGAGCAAGCTCGCGCACTCCACAGTTCTTCCTAATTGGAATTTTAGAACTGGAAGAAAACTTGTCAAGGGTGATGTTGCGAGCGAACGCGGGGGCCGAGACGCGCTTCAATGGGGCATGCGGGAAAAGGGGTCCCAGGTCAGCTGCTGGGAGAGAATTTTGCCGGAGGGGTCGGTGATTATTAGGGCCTCGACGCGCGAGCCAGAAGGGGGAATGTAGTCGCGGAGGAGGACCTGAAAACCCTCGGGCGTTTTTTCGACGGTGGCTCTGGGAAAGCGAGCGACCTGAAGGAAGCGCTGGGCGACTGCTGAATTTCGAGCGGCATCGAGGGCAGGAGAAGATTCCGGCTTGTAGGAAGTGATCGCGGAGTCGGCATCGAAGCGGGCACCGGGGCCAACTTCGACTTCTACATCGTGAATGGCGCTTTCGGTTTCGACAATGCCATGCCAGCGGAAGGGCGAACCGGATTCAGGAAAGGCGGCCACTCGCCGGGGCTGTTCGCCGCGGTAGGCGCGAGATTCCAGCGTGGACATTGCGCTCGAGTGCATCGCAAAGCGAACAGCAAAATAGAGAACTAATGCGGCGAGGGCTATGGACGCGCCCGTTCTTCCCCGCGGTCCTTTTGATTTTGCTCCAATTTCATCGGTGACCAGACCGCTGAACATAGGGAGAAAGATTCCCGCGAGAAGAATGGCAATGATCCACAGATCGAGATGAGCTACCCAGTCCAGAACAAACCGGCGAGTGGAAAAGGGCCACAGGAGTTCGACGCCCGCGCTTTGACAAGTATCCATGAGGAGATGGAGGACGGCGGCCGCGAGCGCGGGCTTGAAAACGGTGAGAAACGGAATTTGTTTTTCGGGTGAACGGCGATTTGCGATGAGAAATGGAAGAGTGACGAGGAGAGCGATCAAGAACGCCGCGAAGAGGGAATGACAGTAGGTGCGACGCCAGTTGAGGAAAGCGGAAGGGCCAAAGTACGCGCTCAGGCTGTCGAGATCAGCGAGGGTGCCGGCGAACAGAATCGCCAGCGTTATCGGGAGCGCGACTCGCGGGAACGCCGACCGCTTCAGGGCGTAGGAGGTCAGGCCATGAGTCAGGGGATCCACGGGTAGAGTTATCTCATGAAAAGAGTTCTTACAGAGTAGTTGGACGTGCCGGGCGAGAGAGTGCGGCGGAGCAAGCACACGGGGGTAGGAGCTTGGCGAACGGATTGGTTTGCTCAACGGTGCAGATGGGGAGGTCGGAAAAGCGGCAGCTAGCTGCCGCACTCCAAAAAGGGGTGATACCAAAGAACCGGTCTAAAGACCGGCCACTACGAGGGAGTGTGGGGGACGAGGAGTTTTAGGGCGCGGGGGATGATTTTGAATTCGACGGGGAGGCGGGCGAGGGGCTCGCCATCGACTTGAGCATAGATGGGATCACCGTCGAGCGGCTCGCAGACAAGAGTTTCGGCTTTCCAGAAGTGGACGCCTTCGGTTTCGCGGAGATCGCCTAGCCACAGACTTGGAAGGTAGCTCAAATAGCGCAGGCCACTTTGCGTCGTAAGCGCCATCACTTCGAACTGGTCTTCGTACAGGTCGGCGCCAGTGGTGATTTTGAACGGTCCGCCATAATTTTTGGTGCGGCCGACAATGACCAGGGAAGCGTCGAGCTTCTCGCTGCCGGTGACGATGCGGAAGTGCGGGAACTGGTAGCGAAAAACTTCGCGGACGCCTTGCCACCAGTAGGCCAGGATGCCGAGGCTCGCTTTCAGATCCAGGTCGATGGAATAGACAATCATCCCGTCGGGGCCGGCACCACCAACACTGAGAAAATATTTCTTTTTTTCGGGTTGCTCCAGCGGAGTGGCCAGGCCGAGCGCGATTTCTTTTACTTTGCCGCGAACCAGCTTTTCCGCGGCGCTGGGGATGTCCCAGGGCAAATCCAATTCTTTTGCGAGGACGTTGGCGGTTCCGCCTGGAAGGAGCGCGAGCGGGACGCAGTGCCCGTTTTTCTGGGCGGCGAGGCCGTTGACGATTTCATTGAGGGTGCCATCCCCGCCGCAGGCAATAACGAGCTGGCGGCCTTCGTCGGCGGCGCGGCGCGCGATTTCCGTGGCGTCTCCCGGGCCGGTGGTTTCCGCGAGGTCGACTTCGATGCCGCCGCCGGCGAAAATGCGCCGGGCTTCATCGAGCATGATCCGGCGCCCCTTGCCGCCGCTGCCGGCGTTGGGGTTGTGAATCAAAAGAGCGTTTCGAAGTGCAAAGGTCATCGGTGAATTGAGGACGTCCCGTTCGTATAGTAAGAGAATCATTCTATATAATGTCAGGCGATTTTCAGCACACTGTTGTGCCGAGGGTTTCATGGCCAAAGCAGCGCCTGCTTCGATCAAGAAAGAAGTTGAGCAGCTTCGAGAAAAGCTGCGATACCACGAATACCGGTATTACGTGCTGGATGATCCGGAGATCTCGGACGCGGCGTACGACCGGCTAATGAACCGGTTGAAGGAACTGGAGACGGCGCATCCAGAACTGGTGACGGCGGATTCGTTGACGGTACGCGTGGGTGGAGCGCCGCGCGAGGGATTTACAAAGGTGCAGCACGCGCGGCCGATGCTGAGCCTGGATAATGCGTTTTCGTATGAGGCTTTGCGGGATTGGGATAAGCGGGTGCGCGAGGGAAGCGGACAGGAAAAAATCGAATACATTGCGGAGCACAAGTTCGATGGGCTGAGCATTTCGCTGCAATATGAGGAGGGCGTGCTGGTGCGCGGAGTGACGCGCGGGGATGGCACGACGGGCGAAGACGTTACGCCGAATGTGAAGACCATCCGGTCGATTCCGCTGCGAGTGGACGCGGCGGTTTTGAAAAAGATAAAGCTTGCGCGGAGTTTTGAAGTGCGCGGGGAAGTGATGATGACGCGGAAGGCGTTTGAGGCGCTGAACCGGCATCAGGAGCAGATCGGCGGAAAGATTTTTGTGAATGCGCGGAATTCGGCGGCGGGTGCGGTGCGCGTGCTGGACCCGTCGATTACAGCGGCGCGGCGGCTGGATTTTTTCGCGTACTACCTGCTGGTGGATGGAAAAGTGCCGTTTGCGAAACATTCGGAGTCCCTGCAGGCATTGAAGCAACTACACTTCCGCGCTTCGGATGATTGGAAGCTTTGCGCGGGGATCGATGCGGTGACGGCGTATTGCGATGATTGGGACGCGAAGCGGGAGAAGCTGCCGTACGAAATCGACGGCGTGGTGATCAAGGTCAACTCCATTCCTATTCAAAATGAACTGGGTTACACGTCGAAGGCACCGCGGTGGGCGATTGCGTACAAATATCCGGCGCGGCAGGAGACGACGGTGGTCAACGACATCCTCGTGCAGGTGGGGCGCACGGGGACGCTGACGCCGGTGGCGATGCTGGAGCCGGTGCAAGTGGGAGGCGTCACTGTCAGCCGTTCCACGCTCCACAATATGGATGAGATCGAACGGCTGGGATTGCAGATTGGCGATACGGTGCTGATCGAGCGGGCAGGCGAAGTGATTCCGCATGTTTTGAAAGTGGTGAAAGAAGGGAAGCATCGCAAGCTGTTTCGCATGCCGAAGAATTGCCCGGAGTGTGGCAGCGCGATTCATCACGTGGAAGGGGAAGTGGCGTACCGCTGCGTGAATGCGGCGTGCCCGGCGAAGCGCAAGGAGTCGCTGCTGCACTTTGCGGGGCGGCATGCGATGAATATTGACGGGCTGGGGGACAAGATTGTGGATCAGCTGGTGGACAAAGGGTTGGTGAAGGATGTGGCTGATCTTTACTTGCTGAGGGAAGATGCGGTTGCTGGGCTGGAGCGCATGGCGGAGAAGTCGGCGCAGAATTTGCTGGAGGAGATTGAGGCGAGTAAGAAGAATAGTTTGGCGCGGTTGATTTTTGCGCTGGGGATACAGTTTGTGGGGGAGCGGACGGGGCAGCTTCTTGCAGAACATTTCTCATCCCTGGAAGAATTGGCGGAGGCCAGCGAAGAGCAGCTCATCGAAGTTCCGGAAGTTGGGCCGAAAGTGGCCGGCAGTATTGCCGAGTTTTTCTCCGAGCCCGCGAATCTGAAGCTCATCAAGAAATTGAACAAAGCGGGCGTGCATCCAACGGCGGAAAAACGCAAAGTCAAGAGCGACAAATTTGCGGGCAAGAGTTTTGTCTTCACGGGCGGTCTCGCCAATCGCTCACGCGAAGGGGCCGGCGAAATCGTGCAGCAACACGGCGGCAAGGTCTCCGGCTCGGTCAGCAAGAAGACAGACTATGTTGTTGTGGGAACTGATCCTGGGTCAAAATACGACAAAGCCAAAGAACTCGGCGTCACCATCCTCACAGAATCTGAGTTTGAGAAACTCCTTGGTTTGAAGTGAGCGGAGAATCTAGTCAGAATCTTTTTCGTCCTTCTTCGGTTCCAACAGGCGGGACAACGTCCGGTCCATGAGCCAACCCAACGCGATTCCTATGCGACGTGGAAAGAAGAGTCCGGCAAGGACAATCGTAATGAAGATTCCGAACAGGAGGTGCGAATGGGCTTGCAATTGCGGTCCAAATTTGACCGGAATAAACGCGGCCAGAATCAGGAGAGCCGCTGCCCCCAAACCTGCGGCGAGGAGTTTTAGGGAATCGTAAGGAGGGCGTTCCGTGAGAGTGCTGCTTGTGAGAGAGTTCTCGTTCAAGAGAACAAGGATGTAGTGGTCTCCTTTGCGCAGTTCTAGGATTGCTTCGCTCCACTGTCGGGCTGCTTCGGGATTCTCCTTTTTGATTCGTGCGTAGGCATGATGCAAAAGCTTGCAAATCTTGGCCTCGTATTCATCTGAATCGTATTCCGCCTCAAACTCTTCATTTAGCTTGATTGGATCTTCGGACATCTCTTCGATTTCTGTGAAATACATCATGCGTCTCTCAAGGTCAGAAAAGGGCACGCCCTCCAATTGAGCTTGCTCCGCAGTCTTCCAGACCAGAAAATCTTTAGCTTCGCGAACTTGCATGCAGGGAATTGTAGGCTCACTTGCAATGCACAACAACTGGGGCATCGCGGCGTTCTCGCGGTATAATTGAAAGTGGCGGGCGGGCCGGGTGATCGCTGGTTCTGGCGGAGGAATGGCGGCGTAAAGCCGCCGCTACAACGTCGGGGCGGGAGGAAAGTCCGGACACCGTCCTGAGGCACGCTGGTCCGTTCGCGGACGCCGAAAGGCGGCCGAGGAAGGGGCAGCGGAACTCTTGACAGGGCAACGCGCCTGGTAACGCCAGGGGGCGAAGTTGAAGACGGCGGGGTAAACCCGCCGCTACAACGGCGTCACGGAAAGTGCCACAGAGAATAGACCGCCGGCGGAGTGAAGCGCGGTGGCATCGCACAGGGAAACCTGTGAGACGTCTTCGATAGGGGCCGGGCTAAAGCCCGGCCTCTACACGCTCGCGACGTTTGGCAAGGGTGAAAAGGTGGGGTAAGAGCCCACCGCTCCGGTGGAGACACCGGGGGCACGGAAAACCCCGCGTGGTGCAAGGCCAAATAGGAGGGGAGAGCCGGCCCGGCTCGATGAGTCAGCGTTCCTGCAAAGGAACGCGTTCCTTTCGCGGTGGCGCAAGCCAACGTGGATGAAAACCCTCGGGTAGGCTGCTGGAGCCGCGGTGCGAACCGCGGCCTAGAGGAATGATCGCCGCGTACGCGGGCTGTTTTCAGTTTGCGTGCGGCACAGAATCCGGCTTACAGGCCCGTCCGCCAATTTTTGCTGATTCCGCTTGCGCAAAAAGTCTCGATCTATTTCCGAACATTTTCAGGAAAACTGCCAAGGCTCAAAGTTTCTTCCACAAGAGCGCACTATTTCCGCGCATCGATTTAGCAGAGCTGCAGAGGTCTCGCGAGCCGTACGGACAGCAGCAAAATGATAATTTTGTACGCGAGAGGTCCGGCCGCCGGCTCGCCTGCGTTCTGGCCACGCAAGGATTGACATTTTGCGCCGAAACGTTGATTGTTACTCCCCTGATGCCAGGCAGGTTCCCGAGACGTAACTTGATCCACGTTTGGTGCGACTTTCAGAATAAGGTCAAGGAGGCTGCGATGGTCTTACGTTCCATGCGAAACGCCACGATAGCCATCTTCTGGATCGTGGGTCCCATGGTGTTACCGAGTGCTGCGCAACAGCCCGCCGCGGGCAATTCGGCGGTGCAGGTGATTGGTTTGACGGGAGTGAAGCAGAAGACCAAAGGCACCCTTGCGCTCGAAGGCGGCGACCTGCAGTTTAAGTATTCGAAGACGAAAGCGGACGTGCCGCTCAAAACCATCGAAGACGTGGTCACGGACCTGGACAGTGAACGGGTTTTTCGTGGAACCGTCGGGACACTCACGATGTTTGCACCGTATGGAAGCGGACGGTTCTTGAGTTTGTTCCGCACGAAAATCGATACGCTCACGATCAAATATCGTGATGAGGGCGGCGCATTACATGGCGCCATCTTCACCATGTCGTTGGGCAAAGCGGAACCGTTCAAGAAAGAGATGCTCGCAGGAGGAGCGCGCACGACCATTCCGATACAGGATCATCCGGCAAGCACAGATGCCAAGCCTGACGCGGCGAAGGAGAAGAAGCCATGAAGCGAACGATCTGCGCCGTGCTCCTTTTCTGCGGCTTGCTCGCTCTTGGAGCGGAGTTGATGGAACTGCGTGGCCAGACGCCTCCCCCGGCGACAAAAAAGGTGTCCGCGATCCAGGTGATCATGATTCACTCCGACGAAATCAAACTGCCGGCGGAATTCCAGGTGGCGCTTTACGAGGATCTGATTCAGCAGCTTCAGAAGCAGGGCGGGTTTCAGCACGTCTACCGCGACGGCGACCGCGACGCCGCTTCCGCGACGGACCTGGTGGTCCTTCACAGCACGGTACGGGGGTTCAAGAAGGGCAGCGAGATGAAGCGCAATGTGACCACGGTCGCGGGCAAGACGTCGATCGACGTTCACTGCCAGTTTATGGACAAGGACGGCAAGACGCTGCTGGAGCATGACTTGAACGGCAAGGTGGCGTTTTTCGGAGCGAACCTCCGGGCCACTTACGATTTCGCAAAAAAGGCGGCGAAATTGGCTCATGACAATTTCGCGGCACCAAAAGCTTCCTGAGTCAGAGGAGAACGCTCGCGTGGACCGGCGCAGTTTGCTCTTAAAAATGGAATTGCGCAGTAATCCGGAGACTCTCTGCATGGTCCGAGGTGCGCTTGGGCAGCTCGCCGAAAGATTGGGGTTTTCCGAATCGGAATGCCGAGCGGTGGTGCTGGGAGTCGACGAAGCGCTAACGAATATCATACGTCACGCGTATGCCGGGCAACCGGATCAACCCATCGAAGTGTGGTTTCACCGCATCCAGGTTCCGGCGCGCGGCGCAGGCGTTGAAGCCCTTGAGATCATTTTGCTGGATCAAGGGAAAAAACTTGACGAAGCGAAGTTATCTGGCCGGGCGCTCGAGGATGTGCGGCCCGGCGGCCTGGGTCTCCATTTCATTCGGGAGACCATGGATGAGGTAGAATTCAGCCACACAAACGGACGAAATCAGCTTCGACTCGTCAAGCTTCTTCATGCGCAGGGGACCCCCGCGGGCTCCTGAGGAGATAGAACAGTGCAAATTTCTGCTCGGCACCTGGACAAGATGACGGTCTTCGACATTTCGGGGGATATAGACCTCTCGACGTCGCCGGAGTTGCGGAAGCCGCTCTTGCGCGAGCTTCGCGAGCTGCGCACGCCGCGCGTCATCCTCAATCTGAAAGCGGTACGGTATATCGACAGTTCGGGCGTGGCCTCGCTGGTCGAGGGCTTAAAAGCCTCGCGGGACGTCGGTTCGCGATTCATTTTGTTTGGCCTGAACACCACTGTCCGGGAAGTTCTGCAACTCTCAAAGCTGGTAAGAATTTTTGAGATTTGTGAAAACGAAGAGCAAGCAGTTGCACCGTAAAGCTGCCGCTTCAGCAATCCGTGCAAGATTGTTGAGAAGATTGTGGAACTAGCAAGTCAAATTGGTGGATCGGTTACAGACGGGCTGGCGTATCTCGGAGCGCTGGCCAGGCTGGGAGTTCGTGCTGCGTATTTCACGTTTGTCGCGCCCTTCCAGGGCAAGCCCCTTCGCATGCAGCGCGCCGTTTCGCAGGCGATGCAAGTTGGCGTCGGGGCGCTACCGATTCTCTCCCTGATTACGTTTTTCATCGGCTTGATCCTTGCGCTGCAGAGCGCCTACGAACTGCGAAAGTTCGGCGCGCTTACTTTCGTCGCCAGCGCAGTGGCGATTTCAATGACGCGCGAGCTTGGGCCGCTGATCACGGCGGTGATCGTGATCGGGCGATCGGGATCCGCGTTCGCCGCTGAAATCGGCACGATGAAAGTGACCGAGGAAATTGACGCATTGGAAACCATGGCCATCGATCCGATCCATTTTCTGGTGACTCCGAAGTTCCTTGCGATGGTGGTGATGCTGCCGTGCCTGACGACCTGGGCGAACTTCATGGGGATTCTCGGCGGCGCGTTATTTGGAGTGGCCCAGGCGGATTTCACGGTGGTCACGTACGTCAAGGCCTCGTTGGACGCGCTTTTCCTGCGCGACATACTCTCCGGACTGGCTAAAAGCATCATGTTCGGGATTACCATTACCGCTGTGGGTTGCCATGAAGGACTCTCCACCGGCGCAGGCGCGGAGCAGGTCGGACGGCACACGACACGCGCCGTCGTGGTTTCAATTTTTCTTGTGATTCTTGTGGACCTCGTATTCACCGCGCTCTTTTTCTTCTTGAGTGCGGGATAGGATTCGGACGGCGCAATGGACCAGACTGAAAACCCGGCACTGCAATCCGAGGCCATGATCTCGTTGCGGAACCTTCGTGTCAGTTATGGCGATCGCGAGATTCTTCACGGTATCAGTTTTGACGTGATGCGAGGAGAGACGCTGGTCATTCTTGGCGGCTCAGGCTCCGGCAAGAGTACGCTCCTCCGGACGCTCGTGGGGCTGGAGAGGCCGAGCTCCGGGGAGATTTGGCTCAAGGGAAAAAACATTGCCGCGATTTCCAACGAGGAAATGGACGAAATCCGCAAGAAAATCGGCATGTCCTTCCAGGGCGGGGCGCTGTTTGGCTCCATGTCGGTGGGAGAAAATGTTGCTTTGCCGCTTCGCGAGCACACCAAGCTGGAAAACCCCACCATCGAAATTATTTTGCGGCTCAAATTGGATCAGGTGGGCCTGGCTGGATTCGAAAACTACATGCCGTCGCAACTTAGCGGCGGAATGAAAAAGCGGGCCGCGGTGGCGCGCGCGCTGGCCATGGACCCGGAAATTCTTTTCTTTGACGAGCCTTCGGCGGGGCTGGACCCCATCATCGCCGCGGGTGTGGATGAATTGATCCTCGACTTAAAAAAAGCGTTTCACATGACCATCATCGTGGTCACGCATGAGTTGGCGAGCGCCTTCCTGATTGCCGACCGCATGGTGTTGATCGATAAGGGCAACGTGGTGGCTATCGGGACAACCCAGGAAATGCGCGCGAGCACGCATCCCCGCGTGCGGCAGTTCCTGGACCGGGTGCCGGAGCCAGAAGTTTCGCAGGAATTGGATTATCTGCAGATGTTGACGGAAGAGAACCGGCGCCCCAGCCGTTAAGCGCCGGGAAGAGAGGTGCGGAATGGATTCGAAACGCGAACAAGCCATGGTGGGAATCTTCGTTCTGATCGCGAGCGGCTTGCTCATTGCCACGGTGTTTGCCCTGAGCGGCGCATTTGGCGGCGCGGCTGCAACATATCGCGCCTATTTTCCGTTCGCCGGCGGACTGGAGCCAGGAGCAACGGTGCGCTACGCGGGAGGACCGAAAGCAGGGCGCGTGGAAAAACTGCAGATCGATCCGAAGGACGCTTCCCGCATCGAGATCACGTTCAGCGTACATCCGGGGGTGCCGGTGAAAACCGACAGCCACGTGAAAATCATGAGCCTGAGCCCCTTGGGAGACAATCATTTAGAAATTGTCGCAGGCAGCCAGAATGCCCCGCTTGCTCCGTCCGGAACGGTTCTGAATGCCGAGCCCTTCGTGGACTTCAATGCATTGACTGGCAAGCTCAACGATCTGGCGCCACATGCCCAGGAGCTGATGGTGACGCTCAATGAGCGCGCCACGGAACTGAAGGTAACCCTGGCTCGTGTCAACGATCTGCTGAATGACCAAAACCGTGCCAATCTTTCGGGTACGCTCTCCGAGGCTCACGGCATGCTCGCGGAAAACCGCGGGCCCATAAAATCGACGGTGCAACATCTGAATACGGCCAGCGACAAGCTTGGGCCGCTGCTGGACGACTTGAGAAAAACCTCGGCGCAGGCAAATAAGACGCTGGATCATGTCGATGCCCTCATCGGAGAAAACCGAGCAGACATTCACCAAGCCATCCTTGAATTGCGGACAGCTCTGGCAAATGTGACGCAGCTCACCGGCCGGATCGATCAGACGCTCGACGTAAACTCCGACAACATTGATGAATTGCTCGATAACCTGCGCCATGTGAGCCAGAATCTCAGGGAATTTACAAACACCATCAAGACCAAACCCTACACGCTCATTCGTTCCAGTAATCCACGCGACCACAAGCCGGGAGAGAAGCCATGAGCCAAGCACGAGGTGATGCGGAAATGAGGCGGGCCAAAAACGTTTCGGACCGGCGCAACGAATCGGCGGTTCGAGCGGCCCGGAAACTGCTGGTCGCAGCCGTCTTACTAGCCTCCGGTTTCTTCGGCGGCTGCGGTGCGGCTAAACCGAGCAAATATTATCAGCTCACAATTCCTCCGAGTGTGGCTCCCGTCGAAAAGGCAGACACCGTGCCGATTACGCTGCTCCTGGGTCCAATGATGACATCGCATCTGTATCGTGAGGACCGCATTGTTTACGGCAACGGGGGCGAGGAATTAGGGCTCTATGAGTATCAGCGTTGGGCGACGCCACCCGCCGAGATGATCCAAGATGTCCTGCTCCGGGAGCTGAGGAACTCCGGCCGCTACCAGGCGGTTTATTTCCGGCGCAGCGGTATTCAAGGAGATTTTGCGGTTCGCGGCCGTCTTTATGATTTTAAGGAAGTGGACGGGAGCCAGCTGACCGCAAGAGTTTCCTTCGAAATGGAGATGCGAAATCTCAAAACTGGCGTGACGGTCTGGACGCACTACTATTCGCACGATGAGCCCGTGGCCAGCAAAAACGTGAACGCAATCGTAGGTGCGCTCGATCAGGGCGTCCAGAGGGGCGTGAGTGAGATGCTCGCCAGTCTGGATCAGTACTTCGCGTCGCACCCCGCCAAGTAGTGGGGAAAATTTCTGAGGTTTCCAGAATGTGGCAACGCGCGGCGGTCCTACCGTTCGACCCGTGCGAGTTTCTCACTTTTCCACCCACCTGCCGTATGATGCTCGCATGCGGCTTCTGCTAGTCGAAGACGACGCGCGCATTGCGCGGTTCGTGGCCAAGGGCCTGCGCGAACAGGCTTACGCCGTCGATGTCGCCTCTACTGGAGAAGATGCCCTCTATCAAGCGGCCATCAATTCCTACGATCTTGTGATCCTCGACGTGATGATTCCGGGGCGCAACGGTTTTGAAGTTTGCCGCGAGCTGCGAAAATCCGGCCAGCGCATGCCGATCCTGATGCTGACGGCGCGCGACGCCGTCGAGGACCGTATCACGGGGCTGGATCATGGCGCGGACGATTACCTGACGAAGCCATTCGAATTCCGCGAACTGCTTGCTCGGCTTCGCGCGCTACTGCGGCGCTCCGGCGAGCTTCGGCCCGCGAAAATCAATATCGCCGACCTTGTCCTGGACACCGCGGCCCAGAGCGTCTCGCGCGCGGGCCGGAACGTGACGCTCACGGCCAAGGAATATGCGCTGCTGGAATTCCTTGCGCGCAATGCAGGCCGAGTGGTGGGGCGCGCCGAAATTGCGGAACATGTCTGGGACGAGAGCTTCGATCCCTTTTCAAATCTCATCGAGGTCTACATCAATCGGGTACGCGGGAAAATCGACGCGAATTCCGCAAAACCGTTGCTCCACACCCGCCGCGGAGCCGGGTATGTACTGGGCTCCTCCGCAGAAGCTGTGGCTTCCGATCAAGGAGAAGAAAACGCCGCGTCGCGCCCACGCGCGAAGGCCAATGTTCCCACGCGGAAGAGTCATGTTTGATTCTGTCCGCGTGCGGCTCACGCTCTGGTATACGGTCGTACTCGCCCTTGTCCTCGTTGCACTTTCGCTCATTACCTATTTCATTTTTTGGCGGAGCACGGTTCAGCGCACAGATGCAAGTCTTGCGGAACTCTCTGACGCGTTTCTTACCACTCTCGATGCCGAAGAGAACGATCAAACGGGGCCGGACAGCCTGAAGCACGCGGCACAGGTAGCCATCACAGAACACCGTTTCCGCGACCACGTTTTCGCGATTTTTGAGCGTTCGGGGAATCTGGTGGTCAGCTCGCAGGATGTTCCCTCGGGGAATTCCGTGACTGATTCCTCACCCGCGGGGCTCTTGTCCTCGGTCTCCTTCCGGCGCTTTCTTGAGGCTTCCGTGCGTGCCGACCGTACCTTTGGCGAGGTCAAGGGGAACAAATCCGGTTACCGTGGATTCGCGCGGCAATTTTCATCCGAAGGCCAGGCGTACACCCTGGTGATCCTGCAATCGCTTCATCCGCAGCAAGAGATGCTGGAAGAAGTCGCTTCCACTTTTGCCTGGATGATTCCGATCGCCATCCTGCTGGCGAGCGGAGGCGGCTACTTTCTTGCGCGCAAGAGCCTCGCTCCCGTAGTGGCCATGAGCAGCCATGCGGGGCGCATCGGCGCCGCGAATCTTCACGAGCGATTGGCGGTTCAGAACGAGAAGGACGAGCTGGGGCAGCTGGCGCGTTCCTTCAACAGTCTGCTGGACCGGCTCAGCCAATCGTTCGAACGGCAGCAGCGTTTCATGGCGGACGCTTCGCACGAGTTGCGCACGCCAGTCGCGATTTTGCGCGGTGAATCGGAAGTGGCGCTTTCGCAGCAGGCGCGCTCGGCGGAGGAATACCGTGAATCGCTGGGCGTCCTTCACCAGGAAGCGGCGCGGCTGACACACATTGTTGAAGATCTTTTTACGCTCACGCGCGCCGATGCCGGACAGTACCCGCTTCAACCACGCGATTTCTATCTCGATGAGCTTGCCGCGGAGTGTGTGCATTCGGCGCGGACGCTGGCGCTCGCAAAAAAGATTACTCTGAATATCGAAGAGGCGACCGAGTCTCCTATTCACGCCGACGAATCCCTTTTGCGACGCATGATTCTCAATCTCCTGGATAACGCGATCAAGTACACTCCGGTTGGTGGACGGGTTACGGTCTCCTACCGCCGCGCGGGGAAGGAATACGCGCTGAGCATCACGGATACCGGAGGGGGGATCCCAGCGGAGCTGCAGCCGCGGATTTTCGAGCGCTTCTTCCGGGCCGACGAAGCCCGTTCCCGCGGGGAAAACGATGGAGGCGGCGCGGGGTTGGGGCTGTCCATTTCCCGCTGGATCGCCGAAGCGCATCACGGACGCCTGGAGTTGACGCAGTCTGACGCAACGGGAAGCACCTTTACGGCCTATTTCCCCGCGACGGCATCCACGTCCGCATCCAGCGGTTAATCCTGCATTTATCTATGCTTCGATAGTTTAAATTGTTCCTTGCCGTGTATGCGTTTTCGCGCGGCTCAGGAGTCGAGATCCATGAAATCGCATCGCATTTTCATTCTGCCTTGGACATCGGTTGCAGCTGTTTTGTTGTGCTGCGCAGGGATTGCCGCAGCGCAGGAGACGGGGACACCTGCAAGCCCTGCTCCTACAAAAGACGCGCAGCAAGGAGCTCCTGCCGGCGCATCGACGCTTCGGCTTACTCTGCAGGATACCCTGGCACTCGCGCGAAAAAATAGCACACAGTTTCAAGGCGCCCAGACGGACTCCGCCCTGGCGCGCGAAGACAAAACGCAGGCCCGCGATGCGCTGCTTCCCAGCGTGAACTACAACACCACGGCTCTTTACACCCAGAGTAACGGTCCGGGGAACGGCGTGCGCTTCATCGCCAACAATGCGGTGCACGAATACACCAGCCAGGGCAACGTGCATGAAGCCCTTGATGTGGCCGGAGTCGCGAATTTTCGCCGCGCCTCCTATGCCGCGGCAGTTGCGCATGCGCGAGCGGAAATCGCTTCCCGCGGCCTGGTGGTAACTGTGGTTCAGAGCTATTACGGCGTTGCCGCGGCCCAGCAGAAGCTCGAAGCGGCGCTGAAAACGGCAAAAGAAGGCGAAGGGTTCTACAAACTGACGCAGGAACTCGAACGCGGCGGGGAAGTGGCGCATTCGGATGTAATCAAGTCGGAATTGCAGATGCAGGAACGCCAACGCCAACTGCAGGAGGCCCGGCTGGGGCTCCTGAATAGCCGGCTCGATCTGGCGGTGCTGATCTTTCCGGATTTTAGCGATAACTACGAAGTGGCCGACGACCTGCATGCCCCCGCGCCGCTGCCCACACTCGCGGAAATTCAACAGCAGGCCGCCAAAGACAATCCAGAGGTTCGCGCGGCGCTGGCCACGGTCCACGAAGCCGGCGCGGAGGTAACCGCCTCGAAAGCCGGCTACCTGCCTTCGCTAAGCTTCGACTACTGGTACGGAATCGATGCTCCGCTATTTGCTACAAACACGGTGATCAACGGTCAAAAATTCCCGAATCTCGGTTCTGCCGCCGCCGCCACTGTGAACATTCCCGTCTGGAACTGGGGCGCTACGCAGAGCCGCGTCAAACAATCCGAATTGCGCCGCGCTCAGGCGCAGCGAGAACTCTCTCTGGCGCAACGCAAACTTCTTGCTGAAATCAAATCTCTCTACGCGGAAGCGGAAACGTCGTTGAACGAACTTGGCGGGCTGAGCCGCTCCGCGGAGCTCGCGGCGGAAAGCCTGCGCCTGACGACGCTCCGTTATAAGAACGGAGAGTCCACGGTGCTGGAAGTAGTCGATGCGCAGTCGACCTTTGCTCAAGCGAATTTCGCTTATCAGGACGGCGCGGTCCGTTATCACGTTTCCCTGGCGAATTTACAAACTTTGACGGGAGTGCTCACAACTCCATGAAGCTGATCATGATTCACAATTCTCCTGTTCGCCTGGGCCGGTGGCTTCTGGGGGGCGCCGTAGCCGGAGTCTTGCTTCTGGCGGGCTGCAAGAAAGACGAGAAAGAAAAGGAGCCGGTGGTCTCCGTTCAAACCACGCCGGTCCAGCGTGCACCGATTTCTCAGGTGATTTCCGCGGAAGCGGTGGTGTCTCCGCTTCAGCAAGCGATCGTCGCACCCAAGATCACTTCGACAATCAGCAAATTCCTGGTACAGCGGGGAAGCGTGGTCAAACAGGGCCAGTTGCTGGCAGTGCTCGAGAACAAAGATCTTTCCGCGGCCGCGGTGCAAAGTAAAGGCGAGCTCGATCAAGCCGAAGCCGGTTACGTAACTACAGTGAACGCAGGGCTTCCTCAGCAGATTCAAAAAGCGGAGCTGGATGCCACCGCGGCGAAAGCCGCATTCGAAGCGCAGCAAAAGGTTTACGACAGCCGTAAGAATCTCTTCGAGCAGGGGGCGCTGCCGCGGCGCGACCTGGATTCCGCGGAAGTAGCGCTGGCGCAGGCGCGCGGCACTTATGAAGTCGCGCAACGCCAACTCGACGATTTGAAGCGCCTCGGCGAAAAGCAGTTGTTGAAGTCCGCGAACGGGCAGTTCTCCGCCGCAAAAGGAAAGTATCTCGGGGCGGAAGCGCTATTGAGTTACGCGGAGATTCGCAGCCCCATCGACGGCGTGGTGACGGACCGGCCCCTTTTTCCCGGCGAACTTGCCACTGCAAATCAGCCGCTCATCACCGTGATGAACACTTCGAAACTGGTCGCAAAATCGCATATCGCGCAATCCGAAGCCGCTGTGCTCAAGGTGGGTAGCGCAGCGGAATTGAAAGTGCCGGGTCTGGACGAGCCCGTCCAAGCTCGGGTCAGCCTCGTGAGTCCTGCACTCGATCCCGGAAGTACGACGATTGAAGTGTGGGTGGAAACGCTCAAGCCAGAACCTGCATTGAAGCCGGGAATGACCGTGGAAGTTTCCATGACCGCAAAATCCGTGAAGGATGCTCTCGTTGTGCCGACCGCGGCAGTCTTCAAGAGCGGTGAGGGCGCGGACTATGTGGTTCTGGCGGGTGCGGACGGGCACGCTCATGTCAAAACAGTGCAGGTGGGCGTGCGCAACACGGAATTCACTCAAGTATTGAACGGTGTCAGCGCCGGCGAAGCGGTGATCAGTTCTGGCGGCTATGCTTTGCCGGACAACACGCAGATCAAGATCGAAGCAGCGTCATCGGAGAAAGGCGCCGCAGACAAATCCGACGATTCAAAAAAGCCTGGCGCTGCCGAAAAACCCGCGGCCAAGGACAAGGAATAGCGCGCATGGATTCCCGGCCCGACGCTTCCAACTCCGCGCGCCGCACGGAAAAACAGGATGCCCCCTGGTTCCAGCGGCTTTCACGCCCGATTCTTTTCCTGATTGTCAGCCTGTCGCTAGTGGGCGCGTATCTCGCGTTCACAATTCCCGTTTCCGTATTTCCCAACACGGATTTTCCGCGCATCGTCATCGGCGTGGACAACGGCGTCATGCCCATTGACCAGATGCTCGTGGTCATTACGAGGCCGATCGAAGAAGCCGTCAACAGCGTCCCCGGTTTGCAAAAAGTGCAATCCATTACCAGCCGGGGTTCCGCCGAGGTCGATCTTTTCTTCGACTGGAACAGCGACATGATTCTGACCTTGCAACGCGTGGACGCGGTAGTTGCGCGTTTGCAATCGGAACTTCCTGCGACCGCAAAGGTAGAAACCCACCGCCTGACCTTCGCCTCGTTTCCCATTCTCGGCTACAGCCTCACTTCGGAATCGATTCCGCAGAGCAAACTCTGGGAGATCGCCACCTACGACATCAAGCCGCGCGTGAATCGTCTGGATGGAGTTGCCTCGGTCCTCGTTCAAGGCGGGCGTGTTCCGGAGTTTCAAGTGATGCCCGATCCGGCGCGCCTTCTCACGGCCGGTATAACCGTGAGCGATATTCTCGATGCCATTCGCCGGACCAACCTGATCGATTCGCCGGGGCTCATCGAAAACAATCACCAATTAGTGCTTGGGCTGGTAAGCGGGCAGGCGCGCACGCCGGAGCAAATCGGACAAATTGTCGTCAAGACCTCTTCGGCCGGCATACCGTTTCGACTTGCGGACATTGCGAAAATTACTCCATCCGTCGCGCCCGTGTACACGATCGTCACGGCGAATGGAAAACCGGCGGTGCTTCTCAGCGTCCATCGCCAGCCGGACAGCAACACGCTGGACGTCGCCAATGAAGTTCACGCACAAATCGAGGAGATTCGCCCGACGCTTCCGCCAGGCCTGCACATCGAGCCGTTTTACGATCAATCCACCATCGTCCATGAATCCATTGCCAGCGTTCGCGACGCGGTATTGCTGGGGCTCTTGCTCTCGTCCATTATCCTGGTTCTCTTCCTGCGCGATTGGGGCACGTCGCTTGTCGCCGGCATGGTTATTCCCGCAACTCTGCTGATCACCTTTATCGTGCTGAAGCTTACGGGACAGAGCTTCAACCTGATGACGCTCGGAGGACTGGCTGCCGCCGTCGGCCTGGTCATCGACGATGCCATCGTCGTGCTTGAAAACATCGTTCTGCATCGTGATGCGGGACAGGGGCGTTTCGAAGCGATTCAGAGCGCGCTGAAGGAAATGACCGTTCCCCTGATCGGCTCGACAATCACACCGATCGTCGTTTTTCTGCCGCTGATCTCGATTACCGGTGTGACTGGGAGCTTTTTCCGCGCACTCGCCATCACCATGACGGTTTCGCTATTTACGTCCCTGCTTCTCGCGCTGTCCTGGACCCCAACGCTCAGCCAGTATTTTGTTCGCCGGAAGGAAACGCCTCTCACCGAGGGCGAATCCCCATCGAGAAGCGATGGCACCACCCTTCACGATGCGGAAGAAGCCCACCTTACTGGTCTCTTTGGCCGAATCGTGGCGTTTTATGCGCGCGTCATGAAAGCCGCGCTCAATCGCCCTCTTCTCCTTGCGGTGAGTTCCGCTGTCATTGTCATCCTGGCGTTCGTTTGCTACAAAGCGCTCGGTTCCGACCTCCTGCCGGAAATGGATGAAGGCGGCTTCATCCTCGACTATTACACTCCATCGGGTAGCTCGCTCGCGGAATCGGACCGCATCCTTCAACATATCGAAGAGATCGTGCGTTCTCAGCCGGAGGTCGAGAATACTTCGCGGCGCACCGGTTTGCAGCTGGGCCTTGCCGCGGTGACGGAAGCAAATCGCGGGGACTTCACCGTCAAGCTCAAGCGCGACCGCAAGCGGGACATCGACGAAATAATTTCCGACATCCGCTCGGAGATCGAGCAGACCGAACCCGCCACCAAGGTGGAGTTCGTCCAGGTCTTGCAGGACATGATCGGCGATCTCACGAGCCAGCCGGAGCCCATCGTCATCAAGCTTTTTTCGCAGGATCCCAAGCTGCTTGCGGACACTGCTCCTCGCGTCGCTGACGCCATCCAGAAAGTGCACGGCGTTGTTGACGTCCTGAATGGCATCGAGAACACCATCAGCGGTCCAGCGACCACGTTTCAAATCAATCCAGCGGTGGCAGCCCGCGCAGGGTTCACGCCCGAAGAAGTTGCCGTGGACGCCTCCGCTATCCTGGAGGGCGAACCCGCCGCCTTGCCTGTCGTCGTCAACGATCGTGCCTACACGATTCGCGTGCGCTTCCCCGAGGCGAGCCGCTCCACCCTCGAACGCATGAGCAACACGCTACTCACCAGCGCGACCGGGCGCACCGCGACGCTCGGCTCTTTGTCCACTGTCAGCACCGATCCCGGCCAAACGGAGATCCGCCGCGAAAACCTCCAACGCCTCGTGGAAGTAACCGGACGGTTCGAAGGAGTAGACCTCGGTTCCGGAATCACCGCGGTCAAAAAAGCGGTGAATGATCTTCACCTGCCGTCATCGATCCGCGTGGAATACGGCGGCACGTACGAGGAGCAGACGAGGTCCTTCCGCGATCTTCTGATGGTCCTCTTGCTGGCCCTGGTTCTGCTTTTCGTCGTGTTGCTCTTTGAGTTCCGCACCTTTTCGGCTCCGACCGCGATTCTCGCTTCCGCGCTGCTCTCCACGTTTGGCGGCTTCCTGGCGCTTCTTGTCATCCGCACGACTTTCAACGTGGCGTCCTTCATGGGGATGATCATGGTCATCGGCATCGTGGCGAAGAACGGCATCCTGCTTCTCGATGCAGAGCATCGCTATCGGGAACTCGGTTTTTCCGCCGAAGAAGCCATGATTCAGGCGGGCCGCCGCCGTTTGCGTCCCATCGCCATGACCGCTTTGGCCACGGTTGCCGGCATGCTCCCGCTGGCTTTTGCCATTGGCGCTGGCTCGCAAATGCTCCAGCCTCTCGCCATTGCGGTCGTTGGGGGCATTCTGAGTTCCATGGTTCTCTCGCTGATCTTTACTCCCGCGATCCATTACTACCTCCGGCCCACAACTGCCGTGCAGGAATAATTTTCTCGAGAAGAATAAGTTTTCTCGCTTCTCCTGGGAGAAAATGCAGCGGGCACTCGCTCGTTTCATTTCTTTCTCATGTTGTTTTCATCTGACTGTCACAAACATCACGTTTACTCATTTTCATTGAGTGTTCGGGTCTGCTCAAAATTTGGGAAGCGGTTACCTCTCTCGGAGGGAACACGTTCGATCGTTCACCCCTGATCTGTAACTCGTTTTTTGTCTAAGGAGGAACGACCAACTATGCGAAATCGTAAGACTCGCCAGATCGTTTTTACCTGCCTGTTTTCATTTCTAATATTTTTACTTTCTCCAAGCGATCGCGTGGCTGCGCAAGAGCGTAAAGGAAGCATCAGCGGCCATGTTTCGGATAATTCCGGGGGTGTCCTTAAGGGCGCGCGAATTGAAGTGAAGCCAGAGAGCTTCACCGTTGTTTCCGATGCTCAAGGTGATTTTTTTATCGGCGGGGTGGACCCCGGTAGTTATGAGGTCGTGATCACTTACGTGGGATTCAAGGACTTCTCCAAACAGATAAACGTCGCCGCCGGCCAGACCGCCGGCATCGAAGCTACGATGGAGGTCGGATCTCAGAATCTCCAAGTTCTCGTCACCGCGGATCGAGCCGCGGGCGAGGCGGAGGAGCTCAACCGCCAGCGCACTGCCGATAACGTAGTGCAGGTGCTGACTTCGGACGTCATACGCAGCCTGCCCAACGCCAACATGGCCGACGCTCTTGGCCGCCTGCCCAGCGTTACTCTGGAGCGCGACGAAGGCGAGGGCAAGTACGTGCAGATTCGCGGCACTGAACCCCGGCTTTCGAACGTCACCATCAACGGTGTCAATGTCCCATCCCCGGAATCCGGCGTCCGCCAGATTAAGCTAGATGCCATTCCTGCCGACATCGTCGAATCCGTGGAGATCAACAAGACCCTCCAGGCCAACATGGACCCAGACGGCATCGGTGGATCCGTGAACCTGGTCACCAAGACCGCGGGCGAGCGCCCGACGATTGCCATCAGCGGAATGGGCGGCTACACACCAATCGTAAATGGCCGTGGTCTTGTCGAAACCGCCGGGACGATTGGCAAGCGCTTTGGACCAGACAAGCGTCTAGGCGTTCTCGTTGGGGGCACCTACGACTGGAATGGCCGGGGAATCGACGACATTGAACCCGTGCCGGACCTGGCGACGCTTTCTGATGGTTCAACGATCCGTTATTTCAAGTCGATCGATCAGCGTGAGTATCGGTACCATCGGACCCGTTGGGGACTGGCCGGAAGTCTGGACTACAAGCTTTCCGACAGCTCCAACATTTATTTCCGGGGCTTCTACTCTGACTTCAAGAATTTCGGGGATCGCTGGGTCTACACTTTGAACGACAATACGACCGGCATCCAAAATCTGAACGGAAATGGCTGCGCCACGGACGCTTCAGGAACCACGGTTGGGCCTTGCACGGGCACGCCTTCCTTCAATACACAGACTCGGCTGCCCGACTACGGCATCGGGAGCTACCTTCTGGGAGGTAAGCACGTTTGGTCAACCACTTGGCTAGTGTGGGACGCGTCGGTCTCGCGCTCCCGCCAACTGGGCGAGAATGATCCGACAGCCTCCTTCCGATCGAACTTGCCTAGCAGCAGCTGCCAGTTCAGCCCCGCGCTCACGACAAGCTTCTACGAGCCGCAATGGACGCCCATTTGCTACACCGAAGCCCACAACCCCTCGACGTTATCTTTGGATCAGATAAGCGCAGCCGCGATAGGACTAACCGCCCAGTTGAACTTGCAGTTTACCGGAGCCGTGGCCAGGAACTACCACTGGGGTTCACACCTCTCAACACTCGAGGTTGGAGGCAAGTTCCGCAACGAGCACAAGTTCGACAATTCTTTCACGCCGAGCTATACCGTTCCCTCCGGAACGGTCCTGTTGCCGCTTAGTCAGTTCCCAAGCGTCCTCTCCAACAGCAATTACTACAGTGGGGCCTATCCCCTCGGACCGAACCCGGCGTTCAACGCCGTCCTTACAGCCTTCAATCAGGCTGTGCCCGGCGCGCTGTCCGGCCCCCCACAGGTGAACGCAAATAACTTTGACCTGGTCGAACAGGTGTCTTCCGGCTATGTGATGAACACGATCGATTTCAGCAAAGTGCGGTTTGTGGCTGGTGTTCGCTTCGAAGGGACCAATCTTAATACTTCGACACCCGCGTTCGATACTTCCGGGGCATTCGTGGGAAATACCAAAATGAATGGCTCGTATATCGACATCCTACCGAGTGCGTCCGTCCGTATCGCTCTCGCGGCCAACACGGATCTGCGCTTGATTTATGGCCGCGGCTTGTCACGCCCTGATCCCCAGGATATAGCGCAGGCCGTCAGTTACAGCATCGGCGGCGCACAAAATACGGCATCGCTCGGCAATCCCAATCTCAAGGCAGAGACGGCCCAGAACTTTGACGTTCTCTTGGAGCATTATCTGAATCCCTTTGGAGAAATTCAGGTCGGCTACTTCTATAAGTGGCTCACGAATCCGATCGTCACGGAAACTTCGTTAGTGAACAATTTTCAACCGACGCCGGCGGCACCAAAAGGCACTTACCTGGTGACCCAACCCTTTAATGCCGGTAGCGGCTGGGTGACCGGAATTGAAGCCGCATATATTCAGCACCTTTCCTTTCTTCCAGGAATCCTGAAGGGGCTCGGCTTCTCGGCAAACTATGGTTACACCGCATCGCAAGCGAATGGGTTGCCCGGCCGTTCGGACCATCCCCGGCTCTTGCGCTCGGCGCCGAATACCTGGAACATCAGCCCGACGTACGATCGTGGCCGAGTCTCCATTCGTATCGGCCTCTCCTACAATCAGGCCAACATCTTCTCGTATCAATATCAGGACGGCACCGGCGGCTCTACTCCTACCCCTGGGGGGCTCAAGGGACCGGATAGCGATCAATATCTTTACACACACCTCCAATTCGACGCGCAAGGCAGTGTGCGCCTTGCTCGCGGGTTCACCTTTGTCATGTACGGGCTGAACCTCAACAACGAGGTCTTTGGCTTCTACCAAGGCAGCCCCCAATACATGATCCAGCGCGAATTCTACAAGCCGACCGTTGCCGCCGGCATGCGCTGGTCGCCGCTGCACGAAAAATGACGAATAGGGAAACTGCGCCGGCGAAATCAGCGAGGATGCCTTCGCCAGCGCAATTCGCCTCTTCTCCCGGTGCTCGTCCCAGGCCAAGTAGGGAAGCGATCACGGCCATCTCGCGCCTCGGCCCTTATTCTCCAGTGTTAGACCCCGTGCGATTTCAGCGGCAATTTAACTCTTGTTTAGGTTGGCTTCCGTAGCATGAACCGGTTGTCGCAGTTCCTGATGTGAGGTCCTTGATGAAGCAGCGACCTGGGTTTTTGATTATTTTTCCGCTTGCAGCCGGATTGGCGGTTTCTTATAGCGGACTCGCGATTTCGAAATCCGCGTCGCCGGCCGACGACCAGACAGCCGTGCTCGTTGGCGCCGGCGACATCGCGGATTGCGCCGACCTTTCCGGCGCCGAAGCTACCGCAAAGCTGCTCGAGAAAATCCCCGGGACCGTGATGGCCATTGGCGATCTCGCTTACCCCAGCGGAACCAAAGAAGAGTTCGACAATTGCTACGATAAAACCTGGGGCCGCGTAAAATTCCGCACTCGCCCTGCCGCTGGCAATCATGAATTCCATTCTGCCGCGGCCACCCCCTATTTCGAATATTTTGGCGCACTCGCCGGAGATCCCAAAATCGGCTACTACAGCTATGAACTGGGCCAGTGGCACATTATTGTTCTGAACAGCGAATGTAAGGATGTAGGCGGCTGTGACGTTGACTCCTCCCAGGAAAAATGGCTGCGCGCGGACCTCGCCGGGCATCCGGTCGCTTGCACCCTTGCCTATTGGCACAAGCCCCTGTTCAGTTCCGGAGGCGCCCATGGCAAAGACCCTACTGTAAAGCCGCTCTTCCAGGCGCTCTATGACGCCAACGTGGATGTGGTCGTCAACGGTCACGACCACGACTATGAAAGATTTGCCCCGCAAGATCCGGAAGGCGCTCCGGATCCAAAGCGGGGAATTCGCGAATTCGTCGCCGGCACGGGCGGCAAAAACCATCGTCCCTTTGGAGAGCCGAAACCCAACAGCGAATTGCGCGATGCGACAGCTTTCGGCGTCCTGAAGCTCACTCTCAAGCCCAAGGGCTACGACTGGCAATTTATCCCTGAGCCCGGCAAGGGCTTTACGGACTCCGGCAGCGGCAAATGTCATTGAAAGTTGTAATTCCTGGAGAACTATCAGAACCGCATCACAATTCTTTATGGGAGAGAAAATGAAACGCAATTTTGCATTGCTCGCAGCAGCTCTCGGGCTTTTTGCCGCCGCGGTCCTCGCTGCGCCGCCATCCGGCTATCACATCATCAAGAAGGTCCCGGTTCCTGGTGCAGGCGGCTGGGATTACGTCACCGTCGACGAGGCCGCGCGCCGCGTTTATATTTCGCACGCCACGCAAGTGGAAGTCATGAACGCTGACACGTTTGAACTCGTTGGCACGATTCCCAACACTCCGGGCGTTCATGGCATCGCCATCGCTTCTGAATTCGGCCGTGGATTCATTACTGCCGGCAAATCGGACTCCGTCATCATTTTCGACATGAAGACGCTGAAGTCGCTGGGAGAGGTGAAGGTCGGCAAGAAGCCTGATGCCATCCTCTACGATCCGGCTACCAAACACGTCTATGCGATGAATGGCGACAGCGACAACACCACGGTGATCAACGCGGCGGATGGAAAAGTGGTCGGCACCATTGACCTGGGCGGCGGCCCGGAGTTTGCCGTCGCGGATGGAAAGGGCAGCATTTACCTTAATCTGGAGGAAAAAGCCGAGACCGTTCACATCGATTCGAACGCCATGAAGGTTCTGCATCATTGGCCGCTGGCGCCCGGAAAAACGGCCACCGCTCTTGCCTTTGATCCACAAACGCGACGGTTATTTGCAGGCTGCCGGGGCGGCCAACTGATGGTGGTGCTCGACGCCGATAGCGGCAAAGTCGTCACCACTGCCGCCATCGGTGATCACGTGGACGCGGGAGCGTTCGACCCCGTCACAAAATTGGTGTTCATGTCCACCGGAGCCGGCACTATCACCGTGTTCCATCAGGATTCCGCAGACAAATACACGCTTCTCGAAAACCTTGCAACCAACCCTGGTTCCAAGACCATGGCGCTCGATCCCAAGACCCACAATCTCTTCGTGCCTGCCAATCTCGGAGGCCAGTTCACCATTCTCGTTTTCGGACAATAAAGAATCCCGGCGGTGCGATTCTTTCCGGATGCGCGAGAGCCGTCGCTCTCTCTTCAGCTCGCGCGTTTTTGTTCCCGCCCGAACGCTCGTTAGTAGTCTGAATTTGTGGCAAAGTAATCCCCGATGGCCGCCTCCGAGAACCCCAACGCCGCCGGCCGAGTTGCTTTCACGCATCCGAGTTTCGTCCAATTCCAGCTGGCACGTTTCTGTATTGTCCTCGCCACAGAGATGCAGTCGGTCGCAGTCGGATGGCAGGTCTATGAACTCACCAAGCGCCCCTTGGACCTCGGCCTCGTTGGACTGGCCCAGTTTCTTCCCGGGATAGTCCTCTTTCTCGTTTCCGGCCATGCCGCAGATCGTTATGACCGGCGCAAACTTATTCTGCTCTGCTACTCCGGCTATGGCGCCTGCTCGGGTCTTCTCTGGCTCCTCAATTTGCGGACACCCCATTCCGTCTATCCGATCTACGCGGTGCTCATTCTCTTTGGCATTGTCCGTTCTTTCACCGGGCCGGTCAGCCGCGCGCTCCTGCCTCAACTGGTTCCTGTAAAAGACTTCCAGAACGCCGTAGCCTGGGCCTCGATTTTCTTTCAGAGCGCGGTGATCCTGGGTCCGTCGCTGGGAGGCATCGTCTATGCCGCCGCTCGCGGACCAGCCGCGGTTTACACACTCTCTTTTCTCGCTGCGGCCTCCGCCTTCTTTCTCACTTCACGGATCGAAGTGCAGCCGAGTGCTCACCCGCGAGAGCCACTGACGGTGCAAACCACTCTGGCTGGCCTCCGTTATATCTGGCGCGAAAAACTGATTCTTGGTTCGATTTCTCTGGATCTGTTTGCGGTATTGCTGGGGGGCGCCGTCGCGCTGCTTCCCGTTTATGCGAAAGAGATTCTTCAAACCGGCCCATGGGGATTGGGCATTCTTCGCAGCGCTCCCGCCGCGGGGGCTGCCACGATGGCTGTCATTATCGCGCACAGGCCTCTTGGGCGCAGGGCAGGGGCCACGATGCTTTGGTGCGTGGCGGGATTCGGTGTGGCCACGATTATTTTCGGGCTGTCTCGAAGTCTCGTAGTTTCGTTGATCGCACTTTTGCTGGTGGGCGCAACGGATATGGTGAGTGTGATCGTGCGCCAGATGCTCATTCAGATGGGTACGCCCGATGAAATGCGTGGGCGAGTCAACGCCGTGGATATGGTGTTTATCGGCGCTTCCAACGAACTCGGCCAGTTTGAATCGGGCCTTACAGCGCAGTGGTTTGGCGTCGTACCCGCGGTGGTCTTGGGCGGTCTAGGAACACTCGTCGTGACGGCTTTATGGGCGTGGTGGTTCCCTGAACTGCGTCGCCCACGGGAAAGCGTTAAATCTGCGAGTTAACTCCAGATCGCCGAACTATTTTTTCGCCGGGGCCGGAGTACTGTCAGGCATGGCCATGGACATCGGTGTCGTTGCGCCAGCGGCAAGCTCGGTTCTTACGGCCGCTGAAATTTTGTCCGCGTTCTTTACCAGCACACTCACCTGCCAGATTTGTGGTTCTGTGAGCTGGCCTTTGAATCCCGGCATTCCCGTCATTCGAATGCCGTTCTCCACCTTCCAATACGATTCCCAGGCGTCATCGTCCGTCACGCCAACACCATGGAAGAGCTGCGGAGGGGCGGGGTACATTCCTTGCGCGACCGCAGTCTTCGGCGCACCGGGCAATCCATGGCAAACGGCGCAATTTTCTTTGTAAACCTTCGCCCCGCTTAGCATATTGGGGTCGTCCGCAGGAACCTGTGGCTCAGGATGTGGAAGCTTATTCAGATAGGAATTCTGGCCCATTTTCGCGAGTTTCTTCTCGAACGGCATCGGCGCCGAAGAAGTGGCGACGGGTGCCATACCCGACGAAAAGTAATAATAAACGCCGCCAGCGATCAGCAGCACAGCCAACAAGATTCCCAAAATCAAGCCCTTAAACATTTCTCATTTTCTCCCCGCCCTCCAATTTCGCTGCCCTCTGTTCGACCGACGTCCTGCCGCGCTAGTTTACTTATACTCATCATTTCTGCACACAACTAAATCGCCGCCACTTCGGCGTGGCAAATGCATCCCTTTTCGGGAAGTCCAGCCAGCTCAGCCCTCTAGCCCCCGGAGCGGGCCACTTTCGTAACCATTCTCCTGCGCCAACCGTCTTATTCTAAGCGTGGGCCGGAACTTTGGGCAGGCTCCAAGCATCACAAAGAGCAGCCCCTAGTCTAGATATGCGAATGTCCCTTCCAGGACAGACTCGCTCGCACAGCCGTGGTACATGACAGGAGCGAACGAATGGGCCAACTTAACTCCATGGAGCTGCCAGAGCCGGGCGCCAGTGGCGCCAAGGCGGCGTCGAACAGCGCGCCTGCAAAGTCCCGGTGGTGGCTCTGGGTTCTCATCCTTGGCGTAATCGCCATCGGAATTTGGTATTTCCGGAGCTCAAAGGCCTCTGGTCAGGCGGCTGCCGATTCTGCCGCGCCCGCCGGAGCCGCCGGTAAAGGGAAAGGCGGACCAGGCGCGGGAGGGCCTTCTGTTCCGGTCGTGGTTGCCACTGCGCAACACGGCGATTTGCCCGTTTATTTCAACGGTCTCGGCACAGTTACCGCTTTCAATACCGTTACCGTTCGCAGCCGCGTGGACGGCCAGCTTAGTAGTGTTGCTTTCAAGGAAGGCCAGTTCGTCCACGAAGGCGATCTTCTCGCGCAGATCGATCCTCGGCCCTTTCAGGTTCAATTGGAACAGGCTTTGGGCCAGCTCGCCAAAGACCAAGCCCAGCGCAAAGACGCCGAAGTGAATCGTGAGCGCTACAAACTCCTCTTCCAGGAAGGCGTCATTCCTCAGCAGCAGCTTGATACACAAGCCGCGCTAGTCGGCCAGTTTGACGGGGCCATCACCTCGGATCAGAGCCAAATTGACAGCGCCAAACTGCAGCTCACCTATTCCCGCATCACTTCGCCCATCAGTGGACGGATTGGACTTCGTCTCGTGGACGCCGGTAACATCGTTCACGCCACCGATACCAACGGCCTTCTCGTCATCACCCAGCTTCAGCCGATCTCGGTGATTTTCAGCCTGCCACAAGATCAGCTTCCTCAAGTGATGGCCAAGCTTCGTGCTGGTGTTCAGCTCGCCGTCGACGCCTACGATCGCGACGACACCGCCAAGATCGCCACCGGCATACTTCAAACCATCGACAACCAGATTGATCCGACTACGGGAACGTACAAGCTCAAATCCACATTTCCCAACACGGACAACTCTCTCTTTCCCAATCAATTCGTTAATGTCCACCTTCTCGTTGATACCAAGAAGAATCTCGTCATCGTTCCCGCCGCGGCCATTCAGCGCGGTCCTCAAGGTACCTATGTCTACGCCGCCGGTTCCGACAACACCGTAAAGATTCGCGTGGTAACCATCGCGCAGACAACGGGAGACAATGTCGGCCTGAGTGCCGGCTTGAATCCCGGCGAGGTCGTGGTGATCGATGGCCAGGATAAGTTGCAGGATGGCACGAAGATCACTCCTACGTTTGCTGCCCCCGCGAAAGGCACGAGTGCAAACGCAGCTCCGCTGCCAGCCGCGCCGGCAGCCCCACAAACTGGAGGCCCATCCAAGGGCCATGCGGCAGGGGCTCCGCGATGAATCCGTCTCGGCCGTTTATTTTACGGCCGGTCGCCACCACCCTGCTGATGGTCGGCGTCCTCCTGGTAGGCTTCGTGGCCTTCCGGCAATTGCCCGTCTCCGCCTTGCCGCAGGTTGATTACCCCACGATTCAAGTACAAACTTTCTATCCCGGCGCCAGCCCCGACGTTATGGCCTCCTCGGTCACCGCGCCCCTCGAGCGCCAGTTCGGCCAGATTCCCGGCCTCAATCAGATGACCTCCACGAGCTCGTTTGGCAGCTCGCTGATTACTCTCCAATTCGGACTGGACTTGAGCATTGACGTCGCCGAGCAAGGCGTTCAAGCCGCCATCAATGGCGCTTCCAATCTCCTCCCGCAGGGTTTGCCCAATCCGCCGATCTACAGCAAGGTCAATCCCGCTGACGCGCCCATCATGACCCTGGCGCTCACTTCCACTTCTCTCCCGCTCTCCAAAGTGGAAGACCTCGCCGACACCACTCTCGCCCAAAAGATTTCTCAGCTTTCCGGTGTGGGGCTCGTCAGCATCAGTGGCGGCCAGCGCCCCGCCGTGCGGATTCAAGCCAATCCTACGGCTCTCGCTTCCTATGGACTCAGCCTGGAAGATCTTCGCACCGCTTTGAGCTCCGCCAATGTGGATCAGGCTAAAGGCACTTTTGATGGCTTGCATCAGGCCTACACCATCGGCGCAAATGATCAGCTCATCTCCAGCGACAGTTACAAGCCGATCATCGTCGCCTATCGCAATGGCGCGCCCGTGCGCCTCACCGATGTCGCCACCGTGTTGGATGGCGTGGAAAACGTCAAACAAGCCGCCTGGGCCAATCAGAATCCCGCCGTCATTCTGAATATTCAGCGTCAGCCCGGCGCGAACATCATCGCCGTTGTCGACCGCGTCACGAAGCTCCTGCCTCAGCTCAAAGCCGCGCTTCCCGCCGCCGTCAAAGTTGAGGTTCTCACGGATCGCACCACCACGATTCGCGCCTCCGTGGAAGACGTTCAGTTCACGCTGGTGCTCACTGTCGCGCTTGTCGTCATGGTCATTTTTCTTTTTCTCCGCAGCGTTCGCGCCACCGTTATTCCCAGCGTCGCCGTTCCTCTTTCTCTTATTGGCACTTTCGCGGTGATGTATGTCCTCGGTTACAGCCTGAACAATCTTTCGCTCATGGCCCTCACTATTTCCACCGGCTTCGTCGTCGACGATGCCATCGTAATGATCGAAAATATCAGCCGCTACATCGAAGAGGGCGAATCGCCGCTGCAAGCCGCGTTGAAAGGTTCGGAACAAATCGGTTTTACCATCGTTTCTCTCACCGTCTCGCTTATCGCCGTGCTCATCCCACTTCTGTTCATGGGCGATATCGTCGGCCGTCTCTTCCGCGAATTTGCCGTCACTCTAGCCGTTACTATTCTCGTCTCCGCTTTTGTTTCCCTAACCCTCACCCCGATGATGTGCGCCAAACTCCTCCGACATCACAAAAAGGAGGAAGAGGGCTGGTTTTATCGCAAGTCCGAGGACGGCTTTAATGCCGTCATCGCTTTCTACGGCCGCACGCTGAAGTTTGTCCTGCGCTTCCGCACCACCACTCTCCTCGTTACCGTGGCCACCCTGGTTGGCACTATTCTTCTGTATATCTACGTTCCCAAGGGATTTTTCCCGGTGCAGGACACCGGCGTGATTCTGGGCGTTTCCGAAGGCGCCCAAAACATTTCCTTTGCGGCCATGGCCCAGCGCCAGCAGGAACTGGCAACCGTCATCCTCAAAGACACTGCGGTTGAAAGCCTTTCCTCCTTTATCGGCATCGACGGCACCAACACCACGCTCAATAGCGGCCGCATCCAGATCAATCTCAGGCCGCTCGCCCAGCGCAAGATCAGCGCTTCCGATGTCATCCGCCGCCTCCAGCCTGAAATCGCCAAAATCGACGGCATCTCACTCTTCCTTCAACCCGTTCAGGACTTGACCGTCGAGGATCGCGTGAGCCGTACTCAATTTCAGTACAGCCTGGAAGACGTAGATCCCAAGGAGCTCGCGTATTGGACTTCCCGGTTCATCGATAAACTGAAAGCACTACCCGAGCTTCGGGACGTCGCCAGTGACCAGTTAAACCAGGGCCTCGTTGCCGCGCTCACCATTGACCGCGACTCCGCTTCGCGCCTCGGAATTCTTCCCGCCGATATTGACAACACGCTCTATGACGCGTTCGGCCAGCGCCAGGTCTCCACCATTTTCACCCAGCTGAATCAATATCACGTGGTCATGGAAGTGGATCCGCAATTCCAGCAGAATCCCGATTCGCTGAAAAACATCTACGTAAAATCTTCCAATGGCACTCAAGTGCCCCTCAGCGCGTTCACGCGCTTCGAGCCCGACGCCGCGGCTCTGGCGCTGAACCACCAGGGCCAGTTTCCGGTTGTCACTCTCTCTTTCAACCTGGCTCCCAATGCTGCGCTCGGTGAAGCCGTCGACGCCATAAATCAAGTCAAGCAGGAACTCAACATGCCCCCGAGCATTCAGGGGACGTTTCAGGGCACCGCGGCGGCCTTCCTGAACTCTCTTTCGAATGAGCCCATCCTCATTCTCGCGGCGGTGATCACCGTTTACATTGTTCTTGGCGTTTTGTACGAAAGTTACATTCACCCCATCACGATTATTTCCACTCTTCCCTCCGCCGGTGTCGGCGCTATCCTCGCTCTCCTGATCTGCCGCACCGATTTCAGCGTGATCGCCCTCATCGGAATGATTCTTCTCATTGGCATCGTCAAGAAAAATGCCATCATGATGATCGACTTCGCTCTCGAAGCTGAGCGCAAGGAAGGCAAGGCGCCGCTCGACGCCATCTATGAAGCCTGCTTGCTGCGTTTCCGTCCCATTATGATGACCACGATGGCGGCTTTGCTGGGTGGGTTGCCGCTCGCACTTGGCACTGGTGTCGGCTCGGAATTGCGGCGTCCCCTGGGAATTACGATTGTCGGCGGCCTGATCCTCAGCCAACTGCTGACGCTCTACACCACCCCGGTGGTCTATCTCGCGTTTGACTGGCTGGCGCACCGCTTCTCGTTCCACGTCAGCAATCCCGCCGAAGAGCCAGCGCACGAATCCTCCCCGGGAGATTGATCGGTGAATTTCTCCTCCAACTTTTCGGCGCCCTTCATCCGACGGCCCGTGGCCACGTCGTTGATCACCATCGCCATACTTCTCTCCGGAGTCGTGGCCTTTCGAATTCTGCCGGTTGCCCCGCTCCCGCAAGTCGATTTTCCGACGATTTCCGTGGGTGCCAGCCTGCCCGGCGCAAGCCCGGAAACCATGGCTTCTGCTGTCGCCACGCCGCTCGAACGGCAGTTCGGCCGTATCGCCGGCGTCACGCAGATGACATCTTCCAGCGGCCTGGGCTCCACGAGCATCACTCTACAGTTCGACCTCAATCGTGATATCAACGCCGCCGCCCGCGATGTGCAAGCTTCCATCAATGCCGCTCGCAGCCAGCTTCCTGCCGATCTGCCCGGCCAACCCACCTATCGCAAGGTCAATCCGGCGGATGCTCCCATCATGCTGCTGGCACTGACCTCAGAAAACATTCCACCAGCGGAAATCTACGACGCAGCCAATTCCATCCTCGCCCAGAAACTCGCGCAGGTCGATGGCGTTGGCCAGGTATTCACATGGGGTAGTGCCAGCCCCGCCGTGCGCGTTGAAGCCAATCCCAATCAGCTCAACAGCTACGGCATCAGTTTGGAGACCATTCGCAAGTCTCTGCAGTCCTCCAACGCGGACCTTGCCAAAGGCGCTGTCTCCGATTCCGCCCGGACTTGGGCTGTCTCCGATACCGACCAGCTCTTTAAAGCCTACGAGTATCAACCTCTGATTGTCGCTGGACACGTGGGTGCCCCAGTCCGTCTGCGCGATGTTGCCGAGGTAGTCGATTCCGTTGAGGACATCCATACTCTCGGCCTCTCCGGGGGGAAACGCGCAGTCCTCCTCGCCATTTTCCGCCAGCCCGGCGCAAATATGATCGAGACCGTGGACCGCATCGTCGCCTTACTCCCACTGCTACGCGCTTCCATTTCTCCTTCTCTCCATCTGAGCGTGGCCGTCGACCGCACCACCACGATTCGCGCTTCCGTCCACGACGTGGAAGTCTCGCTCGTGATTTCCATCATCCTTGTAATTTTCGTGGTCTTCGCCTTCCTCCGGAATGTTTGGGCCACTATTATTCCCAGCGTCGCTGTCCCGCTTTCTCTCATCGGCACCTTTGGCGTGATGTACCTCTGCCACTACAGCCTCGACAATCTCTCTCTCATCGCTCTCACCATTTCCACCGGTTTCGTCGTGGATGACGCAATCGTCGTCATTGAAAACATCGCGCGTCACATGGAAGCGGGCATGAAACCCTTCGACGCGGCCATGAAGGGGGCCAGCGAAATCGGTTTCACCGTTCTCTCGATGAGCACCTCGCTTGTCGCCGTCTTTATCCCCATCTTGATGATGGGCGGCATCGTTGGCAGGCTCTTCCGCGAGTTTGCGGTGGTGCTCAGCGTGGCCATCGGCGTCTCACTCTTCGTCTCTTTGACCACCACGCCCATGATGTGCGCCCGCTTCCTCCGTCATGAAACGGGCAAGCACAACCGGCTCTACCGTTTTTCCGAAAACTCATTTAACCGGCTCCTAAAAACTTACGATTTCTCTTTGCGTTGGGTGCTTCGCCACCAGTTCCTCATCTTGCTGGTCACCATCGGGACTGTTTGCTTGAATGTCTATCTTTTCGTCAAGACTCCCAAGGGCTTTTTCCCACAGCAGGACACCGGCCGCATCAACGGCAGTATTCAGGGTGATCAGGATCTTTCTTTTGCCGCCATGTCGAAAAAAATGCGCGCGTTGACCGACATTGTGGCGCAAGACCCTGCCGTTGACACCGTAACCGCTTTCACCGGCGGCGGCAGCGGGGGCAGCACGGCGCGCATGTTTGCCCAGCTCAAACCGCTCAACGAGCGAAAGCTTAGCGCCGACCAGGTCATCGCGCGCATTCGCACCAAGACTGCGGGAATTCCGGGCGCCGCCCTGTACTTGCAAGCAGTTCAGGACCTCAGCGTTGGCGGTCGCGGGAGTGCCGCGCAATATCAATACACCCTGCAGGCCGATAATTTGGACGACCTTACTCATTGGGCTCCCATTCTCCAGAAGCGCCTGGCTACGATTCCCGAGTTGCGTGACGTTAACTCCGATCAGCAGATGCACGGTCTCGAAAGCTCCATCGTCATCGATCGCGACACCGCTGGCCGCCTGGGCGTCGATGTGCTCGACATTGACAACACTCTCAGCGATGCCTTCGGCCAGCGTCAGGTCTCCAACATTTACAAAGGGCTGAATCAATATCACGTCGTCCTGGAAGTGGCTCCGGAGTTCCAGCCGGGCCCGGAGGCCCTCAATTCAATCTACGTACCATCGAACACCGGAAAACTGGTGCCCCTCAGCGCGTTCGCCCATTACGAGCACTCCAACACCGCTCTCTCCGTCAACCACCAGGGCATCTTCCCGGCTATCACGCTTTCCTTCAATCTCGCGCCAGGCGCATCGCTCGGCCCGGCCGTTGAACACATTCAGGCAGCCCAGCGCCAGCTGGGTGTTCCCTCGACCGTGCATGCCACATTCCAGGGCACAGCCCAGGCTTATCAGGATTCGCTTTCAAATCAGCCCGTTCTGATCATTACTGCTCTTGCCGCCGTTTACATCGTGCTTGGCATCCTCTACGAAAGCTTTATCCATCCCATCACCATTCTCTCCACCATTCCTTCGGCCGGCATCGGCGCGCTTCTGGCCATTCAATTCATCAAGTCGGATCTGAATATCATCGCCCTTATCGGCATCATTCTCTTGATCGGTATCGTCAAGAAAAACGCCATTCTGATGATTGATTTCGCCGTCCAGGTGGAAAGGGAAGAAGGATTGCCGCCAGTCGAAGCTATCTACAAGGCTTGCCTGCTGCGTTTCCGGCCGATCTTAATGACCACCATGGCCGCGCTTCTTGGCGCCATGCCTCTCGCGCTCGGAACTGGCGTCGGCTCCGAGCTGCGACGTCCGCTGGGCATCACCATCGTTGGCGGCCTCATCCTCAGCCAGATGCTCACTCTCTTCACCACGCCCGTCGTCTACATTTATATGGATCGCCTGCAAACCTGGATTCGCGGTGCCCGCTCCCACGCGGCGGCGCCGGCTCCCGCCCCTGCCCACTCCGACTAGCCGGCTCTCCAATTTCTCTTTTCGAGCTTCCCTTTTCCAATTACGCGCTCCCGATCAACCATCCGGCTAAGAAGACCAGAATACCGCCCACGATCACTTGAAACGCCGCCTGCAAAAACGGGGTATCCATATAACGGTGCCGTATATAACTGATGATTCCGAGCTCCGCCGCAACCACGATGATGGCGATCGTCATGGCGACATGAAAATTGCTGATCAAGAAGGGAAGCGTGTGCCCGATTCCACCCGCGGTTGTCATTAGCCCGGTGATCGCTCCGCGCAACCACGGCGAACCGCGCCCGGTCAGCGATCCATCGTCGGACTGCGATTCCGAGAATCCCATCGAGATGCCGGCACCGACCGATGCGGCCAACCCAACTAGGAATGCCTTCCAGCTATTCTGGAAAGCGAAGGCGGCGGCAAACAGAGGAGCCAGCGTCGAAATCGACCCGTCCATCAGCCCTAGAAGTCCCGGCTGCACCACCTGCAGCAGAAACAGCTTGCGGTGCGATTCGTCCTCCTGCGCCTTGGCGCTCGCCGTCAGATGTTTCTCTTCCAGTTCTCCTGCCGTCCGCTCGTGTTTTCTTTCCTCATCCGCGAGCCTGTTCAGCAATTCCCTCGTCGAGACATCGGTTGTTCGGCTCGCCGCTCGCGCGTAAAACCGGCTCGCCTCCAGCTCCATCAATTCCGCTTGCTTCCTTGCGACCTTCACTCCCAGCGGGCGGACCAGCCACACCGGTTTCCTTGTCAAAAAACCCTTCACGTTTTCCCGCCGGATCAGCGGAATGTGGTCCCCAAACCGCTGCCGGAACATCGCAAACAAGCGATCGCGGTGCCCGACCTCTTCCTGGCGCATCTCTTCGAACATCTCGGCGGTGGATGGGTACTCGTCCCTGAGCGCATCGGCAAACTCACCATAAATCCGCCCATCTTCCTCTTCTGCCGCGATCGCAATCGCCAGGATCTCTTTTTCCGTCAGGTCCTTGAACTTTTTCAGCATGGCATCCCGTCCTCAACGTTCTGTGCGAATGCAGAATCGCATAAACTGCTCCGTGAAACCATCGCCAGTCCTGAATTCTATGGACCTGTCCGGGCGAACTGCAGTTTTCCTTTTCTTTTTCGCCATGTGGACGGAGCGCGAATCTCTTCGCGCTTGCCGCGCCGCTCGCCATCGGCCGCAGTCCGAGTCTCATTCGAATTCGAACGGTGGCGAGTCTGCATTCGCTACTGTATGATAATTCGCGCTGAGGAGACTCCTTTTAAATGATCTGCAGAAATTCTTGCCTTCTAGGTGTTGCCGTTTTCGTTTCTCTAGCCTTCGCCGCCGCAAAAGATCATCCCGATGCGCCGGCAGCTCCCCGTCCGGAAGCTTCCGCCCCCGCGGGAACTTTCCCGGAGACACTCTTCAGCGCCATGCGCTGGCGCCAGGTCGGCCCGTTCCGCGGCGGCCGCGTCCTCGCCGTCACCGGAGTTCCGGGCGAACCCAGCGTTTTCTATTTCGGCGCAGCGTCCGGCGGCGTGTGGAGATCCTCCGATTCGGGCGCGAACTGGGAACCCCTCTTTGACAAAGAAGACACCGCTTCCATCGGCGCGATTGCCGTCGCTCCTTCCGATCACAATGTCCTCTACGTCGGCACGGGTGAAGCCTGCATTCGCGGCAACATCAGCTACGGCAACGGCGTGTATAAGTCCATTGATCGCGGCAAGACCTGGAAAAATATCGGGCTGAAAGATACGCGTCACATCGGCGCGCTGATCGTAGATCCAAAAAACCCAAATATCGTTTTTGTCGCAGCGCTTGGCCACGCTTACGGTTCGAATGCGGAGCGCGGCGTTTTTCGCACCACCGACGGCGGCGCCACGTGGCAGAAAGTTCTCTACAAAGACGAAAAGACCGGCGCCATCGACGTCGTTTTCGACCCCAACAACTCCAATACTGTCTTTGCCTCTTTGTGGGAGGTCAATCGCACGCCCTGGAGCCTCAGCAGCGGCGGTCCCGGAAGCGGTCTGTACAAATCCATTGATGGCGGCAGCACCTGGACGCGCTTCGAAGGGCACGGCCTTCCCTCCGGCATCATGGGGCGCATCGGCATCTCGGTCTCGGGCGCAAACTCCAATCGCATCTACGCCATGGTTGAGTCCAAAGAAGGCGGGCTTTACCGCTCCGACGATGGCGGCGACACGTGGATTCGCATCAACGAAGACGGCCGCCTTCGCCAGCGCGCCTGGTATTTCACGCACATCTTTGCGGACCCCAAATCTCCAGACACCGTTTATGTCCTCAACACCGGAGTCTTCCGCTCCGTAGATGGCGGCCGAACTTTCGATCTCCTGCCCGCGCCTCATGGAGACCACCACGGACTGTGGATTGATCCAGACAACCCCCAACGCCTCATCAACGGAAACGACGGCGGCGCCACCGTCTCCACCGACGCCGGAAAAACGTGGAGCACGCAATACAATCAGCCCACCGCGCAGTTCTATCACGCCATCACTGACGACCGCTGGCCCTATTACATCTATGGCGCGCAGCAGGACAACTCCACGATCGCCATCAAGAGCTATGACGACGATGGCGTTATCGGGCGCCAAGACTGGTATGAAGTCGGCGGCGGCGAAAGCGGCTATATCGCGCCCTATCCTCCCGATCCCAACATCGTCTTTGCCGATGCGGAAGGTTTGATCACCCGTTTTGACAAGCGGACCGAACAAGTCGTGGATATTTCCGTGCTCCCTCTCGATGTCTCCGGCAATGGCGCGGAGAAGCTGCCCTATCGCTTCAACTGGACCTCTCCTTTGTTCGTCTCGCCGCACGACCCGAATACGTTGTACTCCGCCGCGGAAAAAGTCTTCAAGTCCACCGACAAGGGCCAAAGCTGGACGGCTATCAGCCCTGATTTGACGCGCAACGACAAGTCCAAGCAGAAGCCTTCCGGCGGGCCAATTACGCTCGACATCACCAGCGTCGAGTATTACGACACCATCTTCACCCTTGCCGAATCACCTCTGAAAAAAGACGTGCTCTGGGCCGGTACTGACGACGGCCTCGTCCATCTCTCCACCAATGGCGGCCAGAATTGGTTAAACGTTACGCCCAAGGATCTTCCCGAGTGGAGCATGATCAGCATCGTCGAGCCCTCGCATCACGACGCAAGCACGGCATACATCGCCGTCGATCGTCACAAACTCGACGATTTCCGCCCCTTCATCTACCGCACGCGCGACAACGGCAAGAGCTGGGCCCTCATCGCCAACGGGCTTCCGAAAGGCTCCTATGTCCGCTCCGTTCGCGAAGATCTCAAGCGCAAAGGCCTGCTCTTTGCCGGAACCGAAACCGGCGTTTATTTTTCTCTCGACGACGGCGCAAATTGGCAGCCGCTCAAGCTGAACCTTCCCACCGTGCCCATCCACGATCTGAACATTCACAACGACGATCTCATCGCCGCCACCCACGGCCGATCGTTCTGGGTCCTTGACGACATCACTCCTCTGCGTCAGATTGACGCCGCTTCCTTGAATGCGGAGATGATTCTATTCAAACCGGAAGTCGCGCTGCGCCTTCATCTGCCTGATGCCATCGAACGTCGCGGTCCCCTTGGTGACGATCCGCCCCTCGGGGCCATCATCGATTACTACTTCAAAGTGGCTCCCAAGGATGAAGTCAAACTGGAGATTCTCGACAGCGATGGCAAGCTGGTCCGCACTCTCTCCAGCAAGGAATCCAAAGAAGCCGAGCAGCCACAGGAATGGCCCGACCAAGCAAAGGAAATCACGACGCTTCCCGCCGCCGCGGGAATGAACCGTTACGCCTGGAACCTGCGCTGGGAATCTCCGGTAAAAATTCCCGGAGCTTTTTATTCGGGCCTCGGTCCGCGCGGCCCCATCGCCCTGCCCGGCAAATACACTGTAAAGCTCACGACCGGTGGCCGTACGGAGACGCAGCCGCTCGAACTCGTTCTCGACCCGCGCGTGAAAAACGTTACCCCGGAAGATTTGAAGAAACAGTTCGAATTGGCCATGCAGGTCCGCGCGGCCAATGCCGAATTGCATCGCGCCGTGAATCAGATTCGCGAATTGCGCTCCAGCATCAAGTCGCTGGGTCAGCGCATGGAAGACGATCCTAACTTCAAGCCGGTTCTCGCCCAGCTCGACGCCCTCGATAAAAAAATGACGCCCGTCGAAGAGCAGCTTATGCAGGTCAACATGAAGGGCTCCGAAGGCAATCTGGCTTTCCCCAACATGCTCAACGAGCAGCTCGATACTTTCAGCTCCAGTGTGCAGGCCGGCGACAGCGCCCCCACCCAGCAGCAATACGAAGTGTTCAAGATGCTGCGCACGCGCCTCGATCAGCAGCTAGCCGCCTGGAAACAGATCGTCGCCTCCGACGTCCCGGCGCTCAACGACACCATTCGCAAGCTCGATCTGCCCGTCCTGTATGCGCCCCGCTCGGGCGAATAATCAGGAGCAGCCGCTTGGAGCTGACGACGAGCATGTCGCCTTAAGAGGAAGACTGGAAGTTTTCGACCAACAAACGTAATGCGATCTCTGATTTCTATTCTCTGTTCTCCGATCGCCGATCACTGATCCCTCGTTCTCCGTTCCACTCTTAATTACCCGAAAAGAATACTTTCGGTATACGATACCCCTCGATTCCGCAGGAGGACGAAGATGGCCAAGAAGAGTAAGCTTTCACAAGTTGCAGAAAGAGTTGGCGCCGCCATGGGCCGGGCTGATCGCAAAGCCCATCAAGTTGCCAAGGCAGGAGTTCTCGCCAAAAAAGAACTGAAAGACATCTCCAAGCAAGTCGACGCCCTTAAGCGCCAACTCCAAAAAACCACCAAACGCCTCAAAAACGCCTTGAGCTGACCGAACTGTTGCCCCTGGCCCGCGGGCAGGCAGCCTGGTTCCTTGGCTAATTATTTGTTGCAACGATTATCGGTGTAACGCATCATATCTGCTGTACGGTTCCAACTAAACCGAAAGGACTCTACTATGAGCACATCAGCTACACCGCAAGCCACAACCTCCACCTGGAACATCGACCCGGTTCATTCCGTTGCCGAGTTCAAAGTGAAACACATGATGATTTCCAACGTGAAGGGCCAGTTTACCTCCGTCAAAGGCACTCTGGTTCTCGACGAAACCGACCTAGCGAAATCCCAGGTCGAAACCTTCGTCGACGTGGCATCCATCACCACGCGCGACCCTCAGCGCGATACACATCTTAAGAGCGCCGACTTCCTTGATGTGGAGAAATTCCCCGCGCTCTCGTTCAAATCCACACGCATCAGCCGCTCCGGCGACGGAGAACTGGCTGTCACGGGCGACCTCACGATTCATGGCGTTACCCGCAATGTTACCTTCGCAGTGGAGGGGCCAACGCCTCCAGCCAAAGATCCCTGGGGGAATACTCGTTTGGGTCTCTCGGCGACAACGAAGATCAGCCGTAAAGACTTCGGCTTGACTTGGAACGCCGCTTTGGAGACTGGCGGGATTCTCGTTGGCGAAGAGGTCACCATCACCCTCGACGTGCAGTACATCAAGGCTTGAACGGACTGGACCGCGAGGCGCATTTGGGAGCGGCGCGCATCCTGGTCGGGCAAAGGAACTCCTTTGCCGCTCCGTTCGCGGGAAGCCCAAAACTAAGCACTAAAAACTGAAAACTACACCATAAACCCCTGCGTCCCGTTCGAAATAGTGAAATAGCAGCGCGCACAGCGTGCCGGGGCAAACCGCCTCGCCTGCTTGCACCGCTCGTACCCCCTCCACAACCTCTTCCGCGGATGCCTCCTTCGGAAGATACCCGTGGACTCCTGCCCGCACGCACTGCATGAACTCCGTTTCTTCTCCGGCCATGCCGATCAGCAAGATCTGCACATTTGGCGCGCACGCGCGCACCGTTCGAATCGCCGTCAGATCCTCGTTCATGCTTCCCCGCGACGTCAGCAACAGGATGTCCGCCTCTTCCTTGATTAGCTCCTCCGCCCGGAAGGGCTCAGCCATGAAAATTCCCGCCACTTCAATGTCTCCGCCCTTGACGAGCATCCGCGACAGCGCCTCCCGTAGCAACCGATTCTCCGCCGCCACGAAGACTCGCGGTTTGCCTCCAGTACGCGCCTCGCGGCACGCGTGTCCCGTTCTTTCTGCGATTCGAGCCTCGACCCTGGCCTCGGTTTCCATCTTCATCGTGCGCTCGCCATTCGAACGGGCCTTCTTCGTCCCCTGCTCACCTACCGCCAAATAATTTTGCCGCGCGCCTGCATTCATGGTGGGAATTCCTTCCGGCATCTCCGCTCATCAATTCCAATTTCGCTTCGTGAGCGCCAGTCGCTTTCGAACGCAACCTTGTCTATAACTTTTGCAATTCCACGCCCGTCCCCGCCCCACTCCCTCCCAATCCATCCGCCGCTAACCCGCGCTGAAACAACTATTTAACTTTTTCCCCGAGTACCAAGCCCCTCCAAGCCAGTCCCGGATTGGTACTAAGCTTCTACTCTTCATTCACTTTGGGACTTCCGGCTCTCTTTTTCTTCTCTACCAAGCGTTTATCCCACGTTTTCCTCAGCTCCCGCTCTTCCTTTTCTAGTACTTCCGTACTACTATTTTTTTGGGGAACGTCCTATTTTCTCGGGGTACGTCTCCGCTATAGGTTTGGCTGAGCCCAGGGCCTACACTGTCTCTTACATTGAATTGCTCCTCGGAGAGACAGCCCACCCATGGCGACCCAGCAAGATTTGATGACCAAGAAACTCACCACGGATGGGTTCCTCAAACGGCCATCCTCGAGCACGGAACGCCGCGGCAGCCGCCGCTGCAAAATCACGCAGCTGATGCGTATCCGTCCGTCGGACCCCAACCTCGAACATTTTGAAGACATGCGCGGCACCACCAGCGTTTCCCGCTCGGGCGTTTATTTCCAGTCCAGCGAAGTGGGCTATGAAGTAGGTATGCGGCTGTTCGTCACCATGCCGTATTCGAAAGATCCCGCCTCCATGAACCGTGAATATCTCGCCGAAGTCGTTCGTCGCGATATTCTTCCAACAGGTATGTATGGAATTGGATTCAAGATTTTGATGGAAATGGGAATTCAGCACACTTATAACTTCGGCGCTACAAATTCACAGCGCTAACCGCGTAACCACGGCGCGGAATTCGGCCGTCAAAAAAGAAAAAACAGCGCAAAAAATCGGCAACAAACAACGGTTAAAGATAAGCAAGAACGGGCGTCCCAGTAAATCGGGACGCCCGTTCCTGTGTTTGGGGGTGGAGAGATCGATTTAAGAATCTTGTCCAAAAATGCGCAGGGCCCGGTGCCTCAGGATCCCAATCTGCCGGTTCAGCGGATGTCTCCGCGACAGGAAGGAAAACACCGGGGAGCGGCGGCTCGTCAGTTTATTCATAGCGATGGTCAGCCGAACGTCGCGGCGCGCAAATTTCAACCCGGATTGCAACGCTTCAACGGCCTCTTCCTTGCGTCCAGCCGTGGCGTAGACTTCAGCAAGATTCAGGTACAACTGCGCCTGATTGCGCTTCATGCGCACCGCGGAGTCGCATAGCTTTTCCGCTTCGCCCCACTTCTGTTCGGAGCGTGCCAGTACGACACCCAGGTAGGACATGTAATAAGGATTGTTCTTGTCGAGGTCCACTGCGCGGCGCATGTGCGGCAGCGCTTTCACGGCATAGTTGTCTCGCAGAAGTGTCAAACCAGTCTTGAATTCTCGGAATGCTTCCGTGTCCATCATCGGTTCACCTCGCCCAGCGCGTCGCGTCTGGATGGAAATTGGGCCGCGCGGCGGCTGCTGAAGAATTGGAGTTCCCGGAAATGGGGAAGATCCCGCGAGGCGCCAGAGGAATTCGCGCCAACCGTAGCTGTGAAGCTTTGAAAAATAATGTTCCGGTCATCCAGGTGATGATCGGAACAGCGAGCAGCGAGGTTGCGAGAAAAGTTCCCATCCGAGTCCTAGGCGAACGTACACGGTCCGTTGCCCGGAATCTACTGACCGGGAGTACAGTCTTGGTTCAGCGGCACTCAAGTAGGAGCGGCAGGAATGAGGACAGGTGCTCTACGGGCGGCTAACGCGGCGCGGAGCGCTTCCAATCGCTGCGCCACTTTTCCCAATCTTTATTGGTGGCCGCAAGCATGTTTTTTGCCGCTTTATGGAGCCAGCGGCCGCGGCGCGCTGCAATGTCACGCTTGACCTTGGCGATCGCCTGGGGAGTTCCGAAGTGCATGTTAGCGGTTTCCCAGCCCATGGAATAGAGCAGGCGCGCTTCGTCGCGATCCTTCGACAGGGAGGCGAGCTCGATGCGCGAGCAGTCCGGCGCCAGTCGCCGCACCACCCAGCGACCGTGGAAATGCACGCAAGGATCCGGCACGCGAATGGAGCGCCGCACAAGCTGTTCGCAATAAATTTCGGTGGAAGAGGCCTTCTTGGCCCAAACCCACGCCGAAGGCCGAATGGCCTTGGCTTCTCGGGCGACGCACGCGCCTCGCCAGCGGGACAGCGCAAGAATCCGCGGATGCCCTAGGCTACCCAGTCCGGCGATCCTTCGTTTCAGCAGGTATTGTTCTTTCGCCGAAGGAAGCCATTTTTCGAGGAGCTTGCGGACCTCCTCCGGCGGCTTGGCGGTGTATGGCGGCAGGTGCTCCAGTTTATTCCAGAATTGCACCGGGTCGCGGAGCTTGCCGAGCGCAAGAAGCCGCAGCCAGCGATGCTCCTCGGCCAGGATAAAAGCTTTCCCTCCAGCGGCGAGGGCGTCTCGATAACCTTCTTCGATCGCTTCGGCAGCCAATCGTCTTGAAATGCAGAGATGGTCCGCCTCAATCGCGACATAGACGCTGGTGGTCAAGCGCACCAAATCCAGGGTATATGCGGCGGGCCATGCTTCATCCAGATCGTTGACGCCCCAGATGAGGCGGCCCTCTTCATCGCGCCAGGTTCCGAAGTTTTCGATATGCAGATCGCCTACACCGAGGACCGCGGGGGCCTTCAATAGTTCAGGGCAAAACTCGGGCCAGAGCTGGAGCCAGCGGTAAAAAGTTGCGCGGAAAAAAGGGAATGAGGCTTCAGCCATGTGCTGGTGCTTGAGTGCGAGATCCTGGCGGATGATGGGCAGTTGGCCTGCCAGCCAGTGCTCGAAGTCGGCGGTCGCTTTGAAAATATTCATCGAGCTTCTTTGGCAGATCTTCTGAGATTAAACACGCGCGTGTTCGGCGTGAACGCTGCCGCCCTTCATGCGCGATTCGTAGATGGGGAAACGTCCGGCGAGCTCGGCGACCTGCTTGCGGACACGCTGTTCGACTTCGGCGTTGCCGAGATTGGTGAGGATTTCAGTAATCCAGGCGCCGATCTGTTCCATCTCCAGTTCGCGCATCCCTCGCGTCGTAACCGAAGGACTGCCAAGGCGAATTCCGCCGCCCTTCATCGGGGGCAGGGGATCGAAGGGGATGGAGTTTTTATTGACGGTAATGCCAGCGCGATCGAGAGCTTTTTCCGCGTCAGTCCCAGTGATACCGCGGGAATGAACTTCGATCAAAAAGAGGTGATTGTCGGTGCCACCGGTGACGATGCGGAAGCCGTGTTTGGCCACTGCCGCGGCCATGGCCTTGGTGTTGGCGACAACCTGCTTCTGATAGTCCTTGAACGAGGGCTCCATCGCTTCTTTGAGGCAAACTGCTTTTGAGGCGATGGTATTCACCAGCGGGCCGCCCTGGATGCCGGGGAAGGTCAGCTTGTCCAGTTCCTTGGCCAAGGCGGCTTTGCAGAGCACCAGGCCTCCGCGCGGTCCGCGGAGCGTTTTGTGCGTGGTGGTGGAGACGATGTCGGCGTGGGGTATGGGGCTGGGATGAACTCCTGCGGCGACCAGTCCGGCAATGTGGGCCATATCCACGAAAAAGAGCGCGCCAACGGATTTGGCGGCTTTGGCGATGCGCTCGAAATCGATGATGCGTGAGTAAGCGCTCGCGCCCGCGACGATCATCTTGGGCTTGTGTTCGAGAGCGAGCTTTTCAATTTCGTCGTAGTCGATGCGCTCGTCCTCTTTTTTCACGCCGTAGGCAATGAACTTGTACATGCGGCCGGAGAAATTCAGGGGATGGCCGTGCGTGAGGTGGCCACCGTGGGAAAGGTTCATGCCGAGAACAGTATCGCCCGGCTGCAGGGTAGACATGTAGACGGAGACGTTGGCGGAAGTTCCGGAATGCGACTGAACGTTGGCGTGTTCCGCGCCGAAGAGTTCCTTGGCGCGATCGATGGCGAGTTGTTCGACTCTATCGGCGTATTCGCAGCCGCCGTAGTAGCGCTTGCCGGGGTAGCCTTCGGCGTACTTGTTGGTGAAGATCGAGCCCATGGCTTCGAGGACGGCTTCCGAGACGAGATTTTCCGAGGGGATCAGCTCGAGGCCAGTGGCCTGCCGTTTAGCCTCATCGCGGAGCAGGTCGGCAATTTGCGGGTCGACGGAGTCCAGAGGGCGGTTCATGCGGTCATTGGCGTCGGTGGTTTTCGTCATCAGGAGGCCTCGGTTCGCTGTGTCACAGCACGCACGGAAAGGTGGAGAGGCGATTCTACCGAATGGAAAGAGTGAAAGCCAATTCGAGGAGAGCCTGGGACAGGCGCGCGACTCCAGATTGTCCCCTTCATACTGGATGTTCTGCCCCGCTCACTTATGGACGATTATCGCGCTCGATTTGCGTGATTTTGTCGAGGCGGCGCTGGTGGCGGCCGCCGGCGTAGGGAGTGGTCAGGAAGGCTTGGACCATTTCGAGGGCGGCGGCGGGAGTGACGATGCGGGCGCCGAGGGCGAGGACGTTGGCGTCGTTGTGTTCGCGGGCGAGGCGGGCGGTGATTACGTCGTGAGCCAGAGCGGCGCGGATGCCGCAGACTTTGTTCGCTGCGATGGAGATGCCGATACCGGAGCCGCAGACGGCGATGCCAACGTCGGATTGTTTTGAGGCCACTCGTTCGCCGACGGCTTTGCCAAAGTCCGGGTAGTCCACGGACTCTTCCGAGGAAGTGCCCTGGTCGTCGACGGCGTATCCCGCGGACTCGAGATGCTTCCTGATGATTTCCTTGACAAAGAATCCGGCGTGATCGGAGCCGATGGCGATGCGCGGTTTGGCGGTAGATTCAGTCATAGTGACAACGGGCGGGATTGTATCGGAGTGCATTCTGGACTGCAATTCAAGTCAGAGGCAGGTCGCGGGGCACGGCAAGGGTCGGAAGTCAAACGAGGCGGAGACGCGACCACACAAGTTTCAAACAAATTGTCAGGGTCAGCCAGAGGACTTGGAGCGGTTACTCGCTTGTCGGGGAATGGTATAGTTGCGGGAATTCCGGCCACGCCTTAGAAGGAGCGGGTGAACCATGCCTTCCTTATGGATAGGACTTCAGATTATTCGAAGACGTGATTGGCTGATTCGCTTCAGTTGCGTTTTGACGGCCGCAGCTATGCTCGTCTGCGCGGTTGTGGCGCCGAGTGCGTTCGCGCAAGAGAAGAATCCGTATGCCGGAGACGCAAAGGCAGCGAAGCTGGGCGAATTTCAGTTTCGGGCGAACTGCGCGTTTTGCCATGGACTGGGGGCGCGAGGTGGAGGGCGTGGACCGGATTTGACGCGCGCGCAGAAGCGCCATGGGAGTTCGGATTCGGAGTTGTTTCGAACGATCAATGATGGCGTTCCGGGCACAGCCATGCCGCCGAATGGAGCGACGCAGCAGGGCGTGGGCATGACGGAAGAAGAGATCTGGCAGGTGATCAGCTACATTCGCAGCGTGCAAGTCAAAGCGCCGGCGCAACCGATGGGCGATGCTTCACACGGGAAACAACTCTTTTATGGCAGCGCGGCGTGTTCGACCTGCCACATGATTCAAGGGAAGGGCGGGCGGCTGGGGCCGGACCTGAGCACTACCGGGTCGGCGCGTTCGACGGATTACATTGTGGAGTCCATGCGCAATCCGAGCCGGCGGCTGGCGCAGGGAATCTCCGAGGCGATGAAAGAGTTTTCGCAGGAATACGAAACGATCACCGTGGTTACGGGTGACGGGCAGAAATTCATGGGAGTGGTCTTGAATGAAGATCATTTCACGGTGCAGATGATGGATACGCGGGAGAATCTGCACCTTTTCGAAAAAGACAAGCTGCGATCGCTGGAAAAGAGCAGAGAATCTCTGATGCCAGCTTACGATCCGAAGAGTCTGAGTGATAAGGATCTGCAGGATATCGTTGCATACCTGCTCTTGGTGGGTGCGCAATGAAGAACGCTTCGATGCCTCATGAATCCAAAAGCAGATTACTCGCTACGCTCGGAATGGCGGTGCTTTCCAGTTTGCCGATTGCCATTGCAGCGCTGAGTTTCCTTGCCCCGCCGTCGTCGGCGCAGGTGACGGCGCAGCGGCTGCTGGACGCGGGCAAAGAGCCACAGAATTGGCTGATGTATTCGGGCGACTATGCGGGCCGGCGGTACAGCACGCTGGAGCAGATTAATTCCGAGAACGCGGCGTCGCTCGCGCCCAAGTGGGCTTATCAGACGATGGGCGGCGGAAAATTTGAAACGACGCCGCTGGTGGTGGACGGGATTTTGTACGGCACGGGGCAGGATGATCGAGTGTTCGCGCTGGATGCGCGCTCGGGGCGGCCGATCTGGCAGTATCAGCGGGCGCTTCCGGGAGACATTCGCCCGTGCTGCGGGCGGGTGAATCGGGGACTCGCGATTCTGGGCGACAAAGTTTTTCTTGGGACGCTCGACGCACACGTGATGGCGCTGGACGCGAAGACAGGAAACGTAGCGTGGGACGTCACTGCTGTCGATTACCGCGGAGGGTACAGCATTACGCTGGCTCCGCTGGTCATCAAGAATCTGGTGATCATCGGTGTTTCCGGCGGGGAGTACGGGATTCGCGGATTTATTGATGCCTACGACGCAGCGACGGGAGAGCGCAAGTGGCGCTTCTACACGGTTCCCGGTCCGGGCGAGCCGGGACACGAGACGTGGGAGGGCGACTCTTGGGAGATCGGTGGCGCGCCGGCGTGGATTACGGGCACCTATGATCCGGTTACGAATACTACCTATTGGACGACGGGGAATCCTTCGCCTTCGAATCGGGGCGAGGGGCGCGCGGGGGACAATCTGTACAGCAATTCATTGCTGGCGCTCGAGCCGGAAACAGGAAAGCTCAAATGGTATTTTCAGTTTTCGAAGCATGATGAGCATGATTACGATGCCACGCAGGTGCCCGTGCTGGTAGAACAGGGCAATAAGCATCTGATACTCCAGGCGAACCGCAACGGATTTTTCTACGTGATCGATCGCGTCAACGGGAAGCTGATTAATGCGAACGCTTACGCCAAAGTGACGTGGAGCGATTCGAAAGATGCAAGCGGCACGCCGATTGCCCGGAAGGACGCTTCGCCAACTCCGGAAGGGAATCGCGTGTGTCCGGGCGCGGCTGGAGCGACGAACTGGATGTCGCCGACGTACGATCCGCAGACGAAACTTTTCTACGTTACGGCGCGGGAGCAGTGCGACATATTCAGCACGGCGCCACAGCCGTACGAAGCAGGGCACGCTTATTACGGGAGCGCGTATTTTCCGAATGACGATGCCGCGCCGTTTACGGGCGCGCTGCGCGCGATCGAGCCCAGTACGGGAAAAATCAAATGGGAGTGGAAGCATCCCTCGCCTACGTGGTCCGGGGTGCTCTCGACGGCGGGAGGTCTGGTGTTTTCGGGTGACGCGGAGGGAAACTTTATTGCGCTCGATGCCGCATCGGGGAAAGCGCTGTGGCATTTTCAATGCGGGGCATCGGTTTACGCCTCGCCGATGACGTTCGCGGTGGACGGGAAACAGTATGTGGCAGTAGCGGCAGGGTCGGCGCTGTTCACATTCGCATTACCCTGAACCAGGTCCGGGGATTCTCTCCGGGAAGTTCCAGATCAAAATACGATTACAGTGGCAAGCGCGAGCGGCGATTTCACGCTATACTTGGAAGGTTATGCTGTCGGTCAACAACATCACTATGCGGTTCGGGCCGCGCGTTCTCTTCGAGAATGTGACGTGCACATTCATGGCTGGGCGTCGGTACGCAGTGAGCGGGCCGAACGGAGCCGGCAAGTCAACGTTCATGAAGATCTTGACCGGGGAGCTGGAGCCGACGAACGGCTCAATAACCCGGCCGAAAAAAATGGGCGTTCTGCGGCAGGACCAGTTTGCGTTCGACCAGTATCGCGTAATTGACACAGTGATCATGGGCAATGCGTCGCTGTGGAAGGCGCTGGAGGAGCGCGACAAGCTCTACACCAAGCCGCACGACGAGCTGACCGACGCCGACGGCATGCGGCTGGGAGAACTCGAAGGAATTGTCGGTGAAGAGGGCGGCTACACGGCGGAGGCCGATGCCGCGGTGCTGCTGGACGGGCTGGGAGTCGAGGACACGCTGCACGAGCGCAAGATGGGTGAATTGCAAGGCGGACAGAAAGTGCGCGTGCTGCTGGCGCAAGCGCTTTTCGGTAATCCCACGGCGCTGCTGCTGGACGAGCCGACGAACAACCTGGACTTGGATTCCGTGCACTGGCTGCAGCGATATCTCTGCGATTACGAAGGCGTGCTGATCGTCATTTCGCACGACCGGCATTTTTTGAACAGCGTTTGCACGCATACGGCGGACATCGACTACGAAACGATCATCATGTATATCGGTGGGTACGACGACATGGTGATGGCCAAGACGCAGATACGCGGGCGAATCGAAGCGGACAACGCGAATCGCGAAAAGAAAATTGCGCAGTTGCAGGATTTCATCGCGCGGTTTTCTGCGGGAACGCGCTCGGCGCAGGCGACTTCGCGGAAAAAGGAAGTGGAGCGGCTGCAGACTGCGGAGCTGGCGAGGAGCAACATCCAGCGGCCGTACATCAAGTTTGACATGAAGCGGAATTCAGGGAAGCATCCGCTGGAGATTCGCAGCGTCGAGAAATCCTACGAGGATCTGAAAGTGATTCCGCGATTCTCGGCGAGCGTGATACGCGGTGAAAAAATTGCGTTGATGGGACGCAATGGCGCGGGGAAAACCACGATGCTGAGATCGCTGGTGCGCAACGCGCCGGGCTTCATTGACGACGACGAAAAACAATTCCCGATTGATGGCGGCGAGGTGCGGTGGGGGCACGAAGTGGCGGTGGGCTACTTCGCACAGGAGCATGGAGTCTCCATCACCAAAGGAATGACCGCGATCGAATGGCTGTGGCAATTTGACCCGGCCGCTTCGCAGCAGGAGCTGCGCGGCCTGATGGGGCAGATGCTTTTCAGCGGAGAAGACGCGTTGAAGCCGACGCGGGCGCTTTCCGGCGGCGAGTCGGCGCGGCTGATTTTTTGCCGATTGATGCTGCAGAAGCCGAATTTTCTGGTGCTGGACGAGCCGACGAACCACCTGGATCTGGAATCCATCAACGCGCTCAACATCGCGCTGCAGAAGTACGATGGCACGGTGCTGCTGGTTACACACGACCATGACGTGATTGACGAAGTCGCGACGCGCATCTGGCATTTTCAAGACGGGAAGATCGAAGACTTCAAGGGGCCGTACGAAGAGTTCGTGGCCTACGAAGAAGCGAAAGCCGCACAATCCCCGGCGGCTGCGCCACGCGCTGCCACTCGCCGCGCTTCGGTCCCTTCATAGAGCTCGTCCCGCGGCTGCGCCGGAAGCCCAAGCCCATTGAAAATTGAAACCTCCCAGATGACCGGTGACGTCCACAACCTCGCCGATGAAGAACAGTCCGGGGACTTTTTTTGTCTCCATGGTTTTGCTCGATAGTTCGTTTGTGTCGACGCCGCCAGCGGTGACTTCAGCTTTTTCGTAGCCTTCGGTTCCCGCGGGTCTCAGAATCCATTCATGGACTCGTCGTTCCAATTGTTCGAGGGAGTCGTTGGTCCAGTTGGCCGGGGCGTTTGCTTCCAGCCAGCGATCGGCGAACCGCTTTGGAAGAATTTTCAGAAAGGCGGAACGTGCTGCGGCGATGTTTCGAGCTTTCGCCGTCTGAATCGCAGGGGTGATTTCACGGCCTGGGGCGAGATCGATTTGGACGGACTGGCCCTTCTCCCAATAGGAGGAGATCTGCAAGATGGCCGGTCCGCTCAGACCACGATGGGTGATCAGCATTTTTTCGTGGAAGGAATGATGATTGGTGGAGGCGATGACTTCAGCCGATACGCCCGCCAAGTCGCTGTACAGTTTGTAGTCTTTTCCCCCGAGGAGTAAGGGGACCAGGCCCGGCTTTGTGGGGACGATGTTCAAGCCGAACTCACGGGCGAGATCGTAGCCGAACGCAGTGGCGCCGATTTTGGGAATGGAAAGCCCTCCGGTTGCGACGACCAGTGCGGGCGCGTGAAATTCGGCGGCTTCGGTTCGAACGATGAAGTGCGTCGTTCGCTGTACCTCGCGGATTTTGTAGTTGAGAAAGATCTGCACACTCGCGGCTTGGCTCTCCACTTCGAGCATATCCGTGATGTTTTGTGCGGAGCGATCGCAGAAAAGCTGTCCCAGCGTTTTCTCATGATAGGGGATGCGATGCTTTTCAACGAGAGTAATGAAATCGGCGGGAGTGTAGCGAGCCAGGGCGGATTTCGCGAAGTGCTCGTTGGCGGAGATGAAGTTTTCCGGACGACAATGGAGGTTGGTGAAATTGCAGCGGCCTCCGCCGGAAATCAGGATTTTCTTTCCGATCTTATCGGCGCGTTCGAGCACAGCGACACGGCGTCCGCGTTTGCCGGCCTCGATGGCGCAGAGCAGCCCGGCGGCCCCGGCGCCAAGAATCAAAGCGTCAAATTTATGAATCAAGGAAGAATCTCATCGGATTGCGTAGTACCCGCAGCGGAATTTCCGCAGCGGTTGCACTCAAGGTTAAACTAAGTCCGGGAGAAGGCCGAGAAATTTGCCACCGATTATCAGCGCGCAAGGACTTTCGAAGAAGTACGGCGCCGCGCCGCTGTTCCAGAATATTTCGTTCACGGTGTCCCAGGGGGATCGCATCGGCGTGATCGGACCGAATGGTTCGGGCAAGTCGACGCTGCTGGAGATGCTGATGGGGCGCGTCAAGCTGGACAGCGGTGACGTGGCGATTCGCAAAGGGACGCGGCTGAGTTACGTGGCGCAAATTTCGGAGTTTGCCGCGAGCGTGACGATTCGAATGGTGATCGAAAACGCTCTGGAGCGAGCTGCGGTGCATGGTGGCGAGCGCGCGTCGCGATTTGCCGAGACGCTGGGCCGCGCGGGCTTTGGGGACTTGGAGGCGGAAGCCGCGACACTATCGGGTGGCTGGCGCAAACGCCTGGCTATTGCCGAAGCTTTGGTGCAGGCGCCGGACATTCTGCTGCTCGATGAGCCTACCAATCATCTGGATCTTGCCGGGATTCAATGGCTCGAAGGTGTCCTGCAGAACGCGGCGTTTGCGTGCGTGGTGGTGAGCCACGACCGCTATTTTCTGGAGAACGTCGTGAACGAGATGGTGGAGCTGAATCGCGCTTACGAAGACGGGGCGCTGCGCGTAAACGGGAACTACAGCAGTTTTCTGGAAGCGAAGGAAGAGTATCTTCACGCGCAGAAAAAGAGGCAGGAGTCGCTAGAGAATCGCGTGCATACGGAACTGGAGTGGCTGCGGCGCGGGCCGAAGGCGCGGGCTACAAAGGCAAAGGCGCGGATTGACAAGGCGCACGAGATGATCGGCGAGCTCGCGGAAATGAACGCGCGGAGCCGCACCGGCAGCGCGGAAATCGATTTCTCCGCGACAAACCGGAAAACGAAGCAGCTCATCACACTGGAAGGGGTTTCTTTCGGGATTGGCAGCCGCGCATTGTTCAAGGACATTCATTTCAGCGTGACGTCGGGCATGCGCGTGGGACTTGTGGGACCGAACGGCAGCGGCAAGACAACCTTGCTGCGTTTGCTGCGGGGAGACTTGAAGCCGGAATCCGGCAAGATCCGGCGCGCTGAAGGTTTGCGGATCGTGTATTTCGACCAGAATCGCGAGCTCGATCCTGATATTACGCTGCGCCGCGCGCTTGCTCCGGACAGCGACGCAGTGATTTATCAGGAGCGAGTGATTCACGTGGCCGCTTGGGCGGAAAGGTTTTTGTTTTCAAGTGAAAATCTGAATCAGCGCGTCGGCCGGCTTTCCGGCGGAGAACGAGCGCGCGTGTTGATCGCGCAACTGATGCTCCAGCCGGCGGACGTTCTGTTGCTCGACGAACCCACGAACGACCTCGACATTCCGACACTGGAAATTCTGGAAGAGAGCCTGCTGGAATATCCCGGAGCGCTAGTGCTGGTGACGCACGATCGATTCATGCTGGATCGTGTTTCGACGGTGGTGCTCGGGCTGGATGGCCTGGGAACTGCAGAACGGTTTGCGGATTATTCGCAGTGGGATGCCTGGCAGCGGTCCCGGCGTTCCGAGACCGTTGCCCAAGCGGCGAAAATAAACCGCGGTTCGAGCGGTACGGCGCAAGCCATTGGCCCTGTCGCAAAGAAGAAACTTTCGTACTCGGAATCCCGGGAATACGAGAACATGGAAAGCATCATCGCCGAAGCCGAGAAGGATCTGCAAAAGAAGCACGCTGCGTTGGAAAATCCGGAGATCACCGGTGAGCGGGCCAGCCTGCAGAAAGCCTGCAGCGAATTAGACGAAGTCCAAAAACGAATAGATACCCTCTACGCGCGCTGGGCGGAGCTGGAACAGAAGCAAAGCTGAAATTGGATGAGTCAGGTCGCGAGCGGTTGCGCGCTAGCGTTTCAGGAATTCAATCAGCACGGGATTGACGATTTCAGGGTGCTCGTAGAAGGGCACGTGAGCCGCATCATTGATGGCATGAAATTCGGCTTGTGGAATCGCTCTGCGCACTTCGTCGCTCAAAGCGAACGGTACGTCCCGGTCCGCGCGGCCCCAGATCAGTAGCACGGGCTTCCCGCTTTTTCCGACCTGCGCAAACGCTGTGGTGTTGTCCTGCGAGAGAAAGTCACGGATGGTCGAAAGGATGGCGTTCCGGAAACCCACGTAGTGCATCTGGGTCGAATACTTTGCAAAATAATCAGGGTAGCGTTCGGGACGCACGAAGTCGTTCCGTTGTGAAGCCGCCATCGTCGGCGCAATTTGTACGTCCATGACGAAGCCGCCTAGCAAACGAGTGCGCAACGGCCACGGCGGCGTGAAACCCTTGCCGTACGGCGGATCGAAAAGCACAATCTTTCGAACGCGCTCCGGATGCCGCACCGCGAAGTTGATGACGATCGGCCCGCCCATCGAAACCCCCACGATGTCCACGGGGATCCTGATGCTAAGCGCGCCGAGCAGTTGCGCAAGCTGCTGGTCAAAAAGATCGGGGTTGTACTGCGCATCCGGCCGGTCCGACCAGCCCCGGCCATAGAGATCGTAACGAAGGACGCGGAAGCCCGCCAGGGTTAGCGCCTCAAAAGTAGGATCCCAAATGTAATAAGGCACCGAAAAACCATGGACCAGGACGACCATAGGTGCGTCCGTTGGTCCAACGAGCTCGTAGTGGGTCACTCCCAGGCCAAGTCGCACGTAGCTTCCGCCGTACGCGCGCGCTTCTGCGCTCTGCCGCGCCGTGTCGTCCATCGTCAGTTTTTCCTGGTCGGCGCGCCGATAGACTACATATGCGCAAGCTGCCGTTGCTGCTGCGAGCAACACCAACGCAATTGCCACAATTCTCAGAACTCGCGTCATTCTTCGCCTCATTCGGCCGCGCGAATCAGCAGGGCTCGGTGCAAACAATCTGCAGGACACCTTTGGTGCGGCCAGCTTAGCAGGAAGTTCCAGCCGACCCAAGAGCGTGCGCAGTGTGTGCTTCATCCGCGTGGATTACTCTTGAACTTCACCCTGGCGTTCTGTCGAGCACGCAAATCGCGCTCCTAACAGGACCCGCGCTGCCACCTGTCCCAATTCTGTCCTTCGGGCCGTTGCATTTATTTTCCAATTGCACTATTAAATAGATCCAACAGTGGTTCCAATACCCCTGTGTTTCCGAGCCAAGAAGCAGTTTGTCCCGTCAGGAGTTCTCGAACATGAGGACCCGGCCACCCGTCATCCCAAGACCTGAGTCGCTTGGCGCCTCGGGGAAAGCCGAGGCCATGCTCTCCGCGTTCTGCCTCGGGCAGATTTTCCGCTAAGAAAGGGGACCCATGCTACGCAAATTGGGACTCGCCACGTTTTCCTTCGCTGTTCTCTTTTTCTTGATTTGTGCGCAGCCCGCAACGGCGCAAGTCGAAACAGGATTCCACGCCCGGCCCAGAATCACGCAGGGCATTGATGAAACAAGCCGCGTGGTGCTTGAAGGCAATACTCGCCCCGAGGCCAGAACAGCGAATGATCGTGGCCCAGTGCCAAACGCGTTCCCGATGGAACACATGCTGCTTCAATTGAAGCGCGCTCCCGAACAAGAGCAGGCCGTCGCAGAATTCATTGATGAGCTTCATATGCAAGGCTCGCCGAATTTTCACCGCTGGATCAGCGCGGAGGAGTTCGGCCAGAGATTTGGCTTGGCGAAACCGGATCTCGACGCCATCACCGCGTGGCTGGAGTCGCAAGGCTTCCAGGTGAACGTAGTCTATCCCAGCGGGATGCTCATCGATTTCTCCGGCACTGCCGGGCAAGTGCGCAAAGCCTTTGAGACAGAGATCCATCATTTTGAAGTAAAGGGGGAAATGCACGCCGGCAACATCAGCGATCCGCGCATTCCCGCCGCCCTCGCTCCCGTGATTGCGGGAGTGGTCTCGCTGCACGACTTCCGTCCGCGCCCGATGCACGAACTGCGAAAGGCGAATGGCAACTTCACATTCCCTGGTTCCGCTGGGGGCACCGACTACGCGGTTGTCCCCGCTGACCTCGCCACGATTTACAACTTGAATCCGCTGTTCACGGCGGGAAACTCCGGACAGGGGCAGACCATCGTGCTGATCGAGGATACGGACGTTTTTACGGCCTCGGACTGGAGCAAGTTCCGGTCGACGTTCGGTCTTTTGACCTATACCTCGGCTTCCTTTACCTCGCTTCACCCGGCGCCTTCCAGCGGCACCAACAACTGCGGCGCCCCCGGCGTCGTTGCGCCCAATGACGCGGAAGCCATCCTGGACGCGGAATGGGCCAGCGCTGCGGCACCGAGCGCCGCCATCGAAATGGCGGCTTGCGCGGACACCAGCACGACATTTGGCGGCCTCATCGCTCTCCAGAATCTGATCAACGCCAGCAGCGGACCCCCGGCGATTGTGAGCATCAGTTATGGCCAATGCGAAACCGTGAACGGCGCCGCCGCGAACGCCGCGTACAATTCTGCCTATCAGCAAGCGGTTGCGGAGGGTGTTTCCGTTTTCGTGGCCGCGGGTGATAGTGGGGCCGCCGGCTGCGACAACAGCGTCGCGGAAGCAACGCATGGCATTGGCGTCAACGCCTTCGCATCCACGCCCTACAACGTGGCTGTGGGTGGTACGGACTTCAGCGATACTTACTCCGGCACTCAAGCCACTTACTGGAACTCCAGCAACACGCCTGCGTTTGGCTCGGCCCTTTCCTACATCCCAGAGATTCCCTGGAACGATTCCTGCGCCGGTGCGCTCATATCCAATAATCTTGGCTATAGCCCTACGTATGGCCCAACCAGTCTTTGCAATGATCCTCTGTATGGTTTGTTCTTGCAGACGACGGTAGGCGGTGGCGGTGGACCCAGCGGTTGCGCGACGGGCACGCCATCCACCAGCGGAGTTGTGAGCGGAACTTGCCAGGGGTGGCCGAAGCCGTCCTGGCAGGCGGTATTTGGCAATCCCAGCGATGGCGTGCGCGATACGCCAGACGTCTCTCTGTTCGCCGCTGACGGTCTCTGGAGCCACTACTATGTGTTCTGTTGGTCGGATACCGCAAAAGGAGGCGCGGCATGCTCTGGCGCTCCGAGTGGCTGGTCCGGCGCGGGCGGAACGTCCTTTGCCTCTCCCATCATGGCCGGAATTCAGGCGCTGATTAACCAGAAAGCGGGTGCGCGGCAGGGCAATCCTGCTCCCGTCTACTATCAGCTTGCCGCCTACGAATACGGCTCAAATGGCAGCAGTTCTTGCAATTCGTCCAAAGGCAACGGTGTTTCGAGCAACTGCATTTTCTACGACGTGACGCTTGGCGACATGGATGTGGATTGCGTCGGCCCCAATTGCTTTTTGGGTGGCGGCTCCGTGGGAGTGCTTTCCACATCCAACACTTCGTTTAGCGCGGCTTACGGCACAAACGCCGGATGGGACTTCGCAACCGGTATCGGCACGGTGAACGCGACGAATTTGGTGAACAACTGGAATCTGAACACGACTTCGAATCAAGCGGTACTGAGCATCTCGAAGACGCACTCAGGCAACTTCGCGCAGGGCCAGATGAACGCGGTGTACTCGGTGGTTGTTTCGAATCGCATCAATGCAACCGCGACAAGCGGAGCGGTGACCATGACCGAGACGATTCCTTCGGGCCTGACACTGGTCTCCATGGCGGGCACGGGTTGGACCTGTTCGGCAAACACGTGCACCCGCAGCGACGCGCTGAACAGCGGAGCGAGTTATCCGGCGATTACGGTAACCGTCAACGTGGCGGCCAATGCGAGTTCGCCGCAAGCGAACCAGGTGGGCGTGGCCGGCGGAGGCTCGAGGCCCGCGAACACGACGGACTCGACGACGATCGTAGCAGTCACTGTTGGCGGAGCGGTAGCAAACTTCGTGAATATGGACACAGCGACGGAAGGGAGCTGGCACGGAGTGTATGGAGCGGACGGATATTCGGTGGCCAACGATACGCAGAGCATTCCGAGCTATGCGACGTTTGGGCTGCAGAATGAGCAAAACTGGACGTGGGCAGCGAGCACGACGGATCCGCGAGCGTTGCAGACGGGGAGCGGTACGGGGCGGATAGCGGCGACGTGGTTTCTGAACGGGACGTTCACGCTGGATGTAAACATGACGGATGGGAAGCTGCATCCGTTTGCGCTGTATGCGGTGGACTGGGACAACAAAGGAAGAGTGGAGACGGTGCAGGTGGTGGATGGGAACACGAGCAGCGTGCTGGATACGAGGAGCCTGACGAGTTTCAGCAACGGAGTGTATCTGGTGTGGAATGTATCGGGGCACGTGAAGATCAACGTCACTCTGAATACTGGGATAAACGCGGTGGTGAGCGGAGTGTTTTTTGGAGGTAATGGGCCGGGAGCGGAGAACGTGAGCGTAAGCCCGCCGACCGTCAATCTGGGAGCAGGGCAACAGCAGCAGTATAGTGCGACGGTTACGGGAGCCTCGAGCCAGGCGGTGACGTGGACGATTGGAGGGGTAAGCCCGGCGAGTGCGGCACCAGGGAACGTCTCGGCGAGCGGGCTGTACACAGCGCCGGGGACCATTACACCCGCGCAGGTGACGGTGAAAGCGACGAGCGCGGATGGGACAGCGTCGGGGACGGCGACGGTCAATCTGATTGCCGGAGCGGTGGCGAACTTCGTGAATATGGACACAGCCACGGAAGGCAGTTGGCACGGGGTGTACGGAGCGGACGGATATTCGGTGGCCAACGATACACAGAGCATTCCGAGCTATGCGACGTTTGGGCTGCAGAATGAGCAAAACTGGACGTGGGCAGCGAGCACGACGGATCCGCGAGCGTTGCAGACGGGGAGCGGTACGGGGCGGATAGCGGCGACGTGGT
>JABCZR010000020.1 GCA_013289585.1 Acidobacteriota bacterium
TCTTGACTGATACCGAACAGCGCGGGTTATCCCCCACACCGCCAGCGTCCCCGCGACTATGCCAAACACTATCTGAAAGAGGTCAGGATTTCCCACGTTCATGCCTGGATGACCCTCATTCCGTAAGGGTAAGCGTCGGGGAGTCAGCGGTCCAGATGGGTGTTGGGCCGGTCGAGCGAATCAGTCACTTGGACGATAAACGCCGTAACCGTCCAAGTAAAGTATTACTTCACATCTCCGGTAAGGCGACTTACCAGGAGTTGGGCCAAATGAGCAGATCAGGATTTGGTGGATTGTTTCTTTCTTCGCTCTTCTACGATGGCGCCAGCCGTGAAGCCCAGGAGGCCGCTCTCCATTTTGCGAATGATTTGCAGAACCCGCAGTGCGCCTGATGGATCAAAATCTAGGGAGTACGCGGCAGCGTTCAACCTAACATAACCCTCTGGATGCTCGAAGAGTGTCAGGACTTGTTTCTGAGCTTCCAGTCCCCTTGACTCCAGCTCCGAGTATGTCTTCTGCATCGTTCTGTTCCTACTGTTTGCCTTCTTGGGATCTGCGGCGCGCAAAGCCTCGCCTTGTTCGCTGTTCGCTCAGTCTGATCTTTTACCCACGGACCGATTTTCTGCAATGCACTTTGTCCATTAGGCGACGACAAAAGGTGAATCAATGCCAACGGTCCGGTCGTCAAGAGTGAAATGCCTTGTTGGGCTGCAACAATCCTCCGGCATAGGTCGTCAAACATGGCCGGAAGGCTTCCGACCTCTTGAACTGAGAGACTGTAGGTAGTAGTGATCTCGACTGGCAATCGAATGTCTCCCGCTATTGCATCAAAATTGAAATTCTGAGGCAGTTGTGGACAAATTCGACTTTCTACTAGCTTGGTCTGCGGTAACTGCATTTCTGCCTAAGGTCCGCAAGTCATCGGATACGTGGTGGCTTACGAGTGAGAAACGGCTTGAAAAACTTATATTCATCAACACAATCAATAAGGCAACGTAACCCACCGAGTGAGGTCATGAAAGGAGCGCTCATTCGACCCTCGATTGCTGAGAACAGGACTTGAGCAAAGGAGTCGCGGCCCAACATTCCGCCTCTCGTTAGGGATAACCCTGCAAGAATTGATTCAGGATGAGCAAGATTTGTCCTAATCCCGTGCAGTTCTTTGAACCATTCCAACTCCGCAGCCAGGAACAATCCCGCGAAACTCAGACCGCTTCCATGCGGACTGTAAGTTTTGACAGTTTCCATGGCCGTCCCCTGATATAGGCTGCTCGCTAACATGCGTGCTTCAGTTCGAAGTTAAGCGTTCCTGCATTATCGGAACCGCGCTCGCAAAGACACTATGTCGCTCAAGAGTCGAGACATAGTTCTGGAATACCGACGGGACTGGTTGACGTGTGACTGCAATTCCACTTTCGGCCCAAAAAGAATGGAGCAAACATGAGCAGGAAGAATGGGTCTACAAGAAATTCCTTAGTGGCTTGGATTCTTGTGACGATGGCATCGGTCGTGTTGTTTGGTGCGGTGGCGCGGTCGAAGATGAATACAAACGGCACGCACCGGCGAACGGCAGACTCGGTTTTGGCAGCAGCCGTTCCCACACCGGTAGCTCCTGTCGAGAACAATCCAGAGCGCAACGCTTACTTTGGCCAGACGCATATACACACAAGTTGGTCGCCGGACGCCTATATCTTCGGCAACACGGTCACTGGGCCTGCAGACGCATACAAATACGCCATCGGCCAGCCTATTAAGCACCCCGCCGGATACGAGGTGCAGATCAGGACACCTCTCGACTTTGAGGGCGTGACCGATCATGCAGAATACGTTGGCGTTATGCGCCTAGCGAACGAACCCAATTCGTCGATCAGTAAGCTGCCGATCGCTCAGAAACTGCAAGTCAAGAGTCAAGCCGATGCCACGAGAATATTCCAATGGCTCGCCGCGAGCCTGGGCAAGAACGAACCTATCAAGGAATTACTGAGTCCCGAGATTACGAACACCGTCTGGAAAGAGAATATCGCGATTGCTGACGAGTATAACAAGCCCGGCAAGTTCACTGCGTTTGTCGCATATGAATGGACTTCAATGCCGGACAATCGGAACATGCATCGTAACGTATTTTTCCGGGATTCGACGCATGTGCCGCTAGCCCCGTATTCCTCGATCGATTCACAACACCCCGAGGACCTGTGGGCGTGGATGGACGCCCAGCGCAAAGCGGGCAACGAGTTACTGTGCATCTCACACAACGCCAACCTGAGCGATGGTCTCATGTTCCCCATTGACGTGGACAGCAAGGGTAAACCCATTGACGCCGCGTGGGCAGCGGAGCGGCTGAACAACGAGGTGCTGACTGAAATCAAGCAAGTGAAAGGCACTTCGGAAACTACCCCTGAACTTTCCCCGACTGATGAGTTCGCTGGCTTTGAGCTCATGAATTATCTAATCGGACTCGACAACAGCAAGTCCAATCCACATGGCAGCTACGCTCGGGAGGCGTATAAGAACGGATTGGCATTGCAGGACAAACGGGGTTTCAATCCCTATAAGTTCGGATTTGTGGGAGCAGGTGATTCCCACAATACGGCTGCGTCCTACAGCCAGTCTAACTATTTCGGTGACCACGCGATGATTGATCCCACACCGGAAGCTCGACTGTCAGGCAAGGTGGTCGCTGGAATGACCGTCATACAAACCGGTACTTCGGGGCTCGGTGGAGTATGGGCAGAAGAGAACACCCGGGCTTCGATCTTTGACGCCATGAGGCGCAAGGAAACCTTTGGGACCTCCGGTGTTCGGATTAAGGTGAGACTATTCGGTGGCTGGGATTATCCGAATGATGTTTTGGAAAAGAAGGACTGGGTGAAAATTGGCTATGCTCAAGGCGTGCCGATGGGCGGCGACCTTCCTGCGAAAAAGAGCAAGGAACCGACGTTCATTGTTTGGGCAGTGAAAGACCCGGTTGATGGCAATCTCGATCGCATTCAGATTGTCAAAGGCTGGTCCAAGAACGGCGAGACCTTTGAAAAAGTTTACGACGTTGTTTGGTCAGGGAATCGGAAGCCCGATCCGAAAACCGGCAAAGTTCCGGAAGTGGGGAATACGGTGGACGTCCCGAACGCCAGCTATACCAACACGATTGGCGTAACAGAACTAAAAAAAGTGTGGAAAGATCCAGACTTCGATCCCAAGCTGAATGCATTTTACTATGCCCGTGTGATTCAAATTCCAACTCCACGATGGAGCACTTACGATGCCAAGAAGTTAGGAGTGCCGCCACCGTCATCGGTGCCCGCCACAATTCAAGAGCGTGCGTGGACTTCACCCATCTGGTACACGCCGGCTGCTGAGGCACGAGCCAGCGGCAAACAAGATCTCACCGTGGCCGACATAACGGCTAAGGGTGGAGTGCCGCTTGATAATGCCCAATTGAATGAGCTGATCGTTGGCAAATCCATCTGGGTACGCAACAACGTCACCGGCGAGCATTTCAGGGTTCAATATGGAAGAAATGGCCAGTATTTGGTACAGCCGACGACGGGCAAAAGCGCAAAACAAACCAGTGAGTTCGGCAATTTGATGCGAAGCGCACAATACGAGCAAGCTCCGGAATACTCCATTCAAAACGGCAAGATCGTCAATGTGATCGGCGACGGGACGCTTCAACTTGCTGTATATAAACAGGGCGACAAATACATTGCCGCCCGTGGTAGCGAGTTCGGTTACGCGAACTACGAGATCATTCCGCCGGTCCTCAATTTGCTTGAGCCTGTAAAAGCCAAACCGTAAGGCACGCGGAAACGATATAAACAGCCGACAATTAGAAGAACCGACGAGGCCTTGGACCAGAAATGAGTTTGACAACATTGGAGATGCAAGAAACGCAGCCCACGGTCGAAAGACCAGGGCTGCGTAGTTATTTTATGGGGATACTTCGCAAGGCATTTCGGGAGCCTCTCGTCCATTTCCTGATCATCGGGCTCGCGCTGTTCGGGCTCTATGCATGGATAGAGAGAGGACGCGCGAGCAACCGCAATTACCAGATTGTTTTGACCCTGGACGACTTGAGGCAGTTGGACATGTCTTTCGTATCGCAGTGGCACAGGCAACCGACCCCGGTGGAATTTCGCGCACTGGTAGAAAGTTTTATACGGCAAGAGGTGTTGTACCGCGAAGGGCTAGCGATGGGGCTGGATAAGGATGACACCATCGTAAAGCGCCGCATGGCGCAGAAAATGGAGTTCCTATCGGAAGATATGGCCTCGGCGCACGAGCCAAGCACCGATGAGTTGAAAGCCTGGTACGCCAATAACTCCCAGAAGTTTGCGCTGGCAGACCGCGCTGCGTTTCGCCATTTGTTTTTTGGATTTGATCGCCGCGGGCAAAACGCGCGGACCGACGCACTCGCGGCACTGAACAAAATCGCGGGTAAATCGGAAGACAGTCCGCTGGGCAGGGAATTAGCGGACCCCTTTATGTTTCAAGACTATTACGGCGACCGCGCGCCGGATCAACTCGCAAAGGAGTTTGGACCAGCGTTCGCCATCGGCCTGTATAAGTTGAAGCCGAAAACGTGGCAGGGTCCGATCGAATCGGGCTACGGATGGCACCTAGTGTGGATCGAATCGATTATGCCGGGACGAATCCCCGCGTTTGAGGAAGTTGAGCCAGCCGTGAAGACCGCTTGGCTGGCGGATCAGAAGGCCATGGAATGGCAAAAAGCCTACTCCAAGATGCGCGAGAAATATGAGGTCTTGGCACCTCAGCCGCCGCCGGAAGCAACTGAGTCCAAGGGCGGGCCGCCGGCGTTAGCGCCATGAAGGCGTCGCGACATTGGTGCGTGGCGTTGATAATGATCGCCGGCGCGGCGTTCGTTCCATCCTGTACGGCCCACGAGACGCGGCCTGCATACCTAGAGATTAAGGAAATCTCTCCTGACCATTACGACGTTGTGTGGCGCACGCCGGTGAACGCTGGCATGCGTCTGCCGATCGTGCTGCAACTGCCCCCTGAGGCGAAAAGCGTTACTGCGCCAACCACGCAAGAACTTACCGATTCCCTACTTGAGCGGCGTTCGATTGTGGTTGCGGGAGGCTTGGGCGGAAAGCGAGTCGACTTTGTCGGGTTGCAGGGCACCATCACGGACGTCTTGGTGCGCGTGCAACTAATAGATGGTCGAAGTTGGTCGACCATCGTGCGGCCATCGCAGGCGTGGATCGACATTACTCCAAACCAGGGGCGGCTGGGTGTTGCCGGAACGTATGTAGCGCATGGCATTCGGCACATTTTATTTGGACCGGACCACCTTCTCTTCGTGCTGGGGTTACTGCTCATCGTGAAAAACCGCTGGATGCTTCTAAAAACGATCACCGCCTTCACAGTGGCACACAGCATCACATTGGCGATTGCGACGCTAGGCTACGCAAACGCGCCAACGCTGCCGCTCAACGCCGCAATCGCGTTGAGCATCTTGTTTTTGGGGCCGGAGATTGTAAAGGTGTGGCGGGGCGAATCGAGTTTTACGATCCGTCATCCCTGGGTAGTGGCGTTTGCGTTCGGGTTACTGCATGGATTTGGATTTGCGAGTGCACTGACCAGTGCGGGATTGCCATCGAATGAACTGCCCTGGGCGCTTTTGAGTTTCAACGTAGGTGTCGAGATCGGGCAGGTGGGCTTTGTAATTTTGATTTTGTTGCTGGAGCGCGCATTTCGCGTACTGGAAATTCGCTGGCCGCGCGTGGTCGAAGCGCTTCCCGGGTATGCAGTGGGCTCGTTAGGAGCATTCTGGACCATCCAGCGCGTGGCGATCTTGGCTGGAGTAATGCGATGAAGCGGCCGGTTTGCGGCTTGCTGGCGCGGTGGCTGCCGTTGGCGGTGGCGGCGTTGTGTTTTTCGCAGAGCGCCGAGGCACACGTTCAGAAGGGCGAAGCAATCGGATTTCTTACTGGATTGCGGCATCCGGTTTCGGGGCTGGATCATGTGCTGGCGATGGTCTCTGTTGGATTATGGGGCGCGCAATTGGGAGCGCCTGCGGTGTGGGTCCTGCCAGTTGCGTTTCCCATGGTGATGGCGCTTGGTGGAATGATGGGCCTGATGGGAATTCCCCTTCCTGGAACTGAATATGGAATTGCGGCGTCCATGATTCTGCTTGGGGCGGTGGTCTTCTTTGAGTTGAAACCGCCGCTATGGGTAGCGGGCTCGCTGGTGGCATTTTTCGCGATTTTTCACGGGCACGCGCACGGAACGGAATTGCCCCCCGGACAAAACGGCTTGCTCTACAGCATGGGATTTGTGTGCGCGACGGGATTGCTGCACGGTGTGGGGATCTTGATCGGGCTGGTGCACCGTTGGACGTGGGGGCAGATGTTTTTGCGATTGGCGGGAGCGTTTACTGCATCGATGGGCGTGTTTTTCGTCTGGAAGGCGTTCGCATGAAGCGCGCACGTTTGATCGTGCTGGCGACAGCGACAACGGTTTTCTTCTTGTGCCCCCCACCTGCCTCGGCACATTTAAATTCGACAGGAATGGGGCCGATGTATGACGGGTTACTGCATTTTCTCCTTAGTCCGGAGGATATTGTGCCGGTGGTGGCGCTCGCGCTGCTCGCGGGCTTGCGCGGGCCGGAATATGGCAGGCGGGCGCTTTTTCTGCTTCCGGTGAGTTGGTTTGTGGGATGTTTTCTGGGAACGATGTTTCAGTGGGCCACGTCATGGCCAGTGGCTGCGATTTCCTTTCTGATTTTCGGCGGTTTGGTAGCTGCAAATGCGCAATTGTCGTTGCGCGCGATGACTGTGCTGGCCGGTTTACTAGGATTGGTGCACGGCTGGATGAATGGCGCCGGAGTGCCGTGGTCATTCTCGCTAGTCGGTGCGTATGCGGGATTGGTGGCTGGAGTATTTGTAGTTGTGGCGCTAGTGTCGGCGTTCGTGATTAGGCTGCGACCGCCATGGACAAGGATCGCGGTGCGCGTGGCTGGAAGCTGGATTGTTGCGACCGGATTGTTGTTGCTCGGCTGGTCGGCGCGGCGCGGGTGACCACGGAAAGTCTAAGCTGGCGGGTGGTGTCCAAGTGGTTGCCTCGTTCACGCGCTTGCGAAAAATCTAATAAGCCTCTCTGAGTACTTGCCTTTGCGTTAGTCGCGGCCAAAAGCTCAAGTACCGCCACCATTTCGACGAATCCTTCACGAGGATTCTCCACCTTAAGATAGTCTCGGTCGTTTTGTCGGCTGCACGGAAACCATCGCGGCACTTGGATGATTAACGCGGTAACCGGACATCTGAAAACGATCCAAAAGCACATGATTGCATAACAATGTCGGCTCCTCGACCCGAGTAGACTGTGGTTGTTCGACGACCAAAGGCTCGGGAGAGTCGGAATCGGCGTGCGCTTAGGAATGGAGGCTACCGGATATTCACGCTGGTTCGAGCGGCTACTGGCTGAATTAGGTTTCGAGCTGTGGATCGGCGATCCCGCGGAAATCAAAACCAGACGAGTGAAGAAGCAGAAGACCGACCGCAAGGATGCCCAACTCTTGCTCAGACTGATGCTGGAAAATAACTTTCCTCGAATCTGGGTGCCAGATCCGGAGAATCGGGATCTTCGACAACTGTTGTGGCACCGGCATCGGTTGGTGCAGATGCGCACGCGGATCATGAATCAACTGCAGGCGCTAGCGATGAACGAGGGCTATCGCTGGAAGAAGAAACTATTCAGCGAACAAGGACGAGCGCAGTTAGAGAAGCTCTCGTTAGCTCCCTGGGCCAGTCGGCGCCGGCAAGAGTTGTTGGAGCTGTTGGACCGCATGAATCCGACCATTGAGGAGTTAACTGCAGCGGTGGAGCGGGAAGTCAGGAAGCGACCCGAAGCACTGCGGCTGATGACGCATCCTGGCGTGGGTCCGCTTACGGCCCTGGCCTTCGTGCTGATCATTGGAACTTGGGAACGTTTTCCACGTGGCAAGCAGATCGGCAATTACGTGGGGATGATTCCGAGTGAGAACTCCAGTGCGGGCAAGCAGCGGCTGGGGCACATTAGCAAGCAGGGCAATTCCTTGCTGCGCTTTTTGCTGGTGGAGGCGGCCCAAGCGGCGGCGCGGTGCAACCCGGACTGGCGGCGGCGCGGTGCAACCCGGACTGGCGGCGTCGCTACTTCCATCTGGCGATGCGTCGGCACAAGAGCATAGCCAAGGTAGCGATGGGGCGCAGGCTGGCGGTTCGGTTGTATTGGATGTGGCGGAATGGATGTGAGTATTCGCCGTCGTTAGAGTTCGGTTCGTACGCGGGGCAGCTCGGTACCGGACATGGCGTGAAGCAAAGCGTCGTCCACATGATGGGGCACCCCGCTCCCTGAAAAGGGAGTTTGAACGAGTAATCATGGTCGAAGTACGGATCGAAGAGATGTTTAGGTCGGACTGAAGCCGATCGAAAGATTACAAACGAGCCATGGTCGTCGATGCAGAAAAAAGAAACCGAGAGAGAACGAAAGAGAAAAACTCTTTTAGGTGAAAAGAAAGAAGTGTGTCCAAAAAGTGTTGGACAGGGCCGACATTGTTAGAGATGTTCGGTTATCATCGAAGAGCGCGTGTACCTAAACATCGTGACGAAGTTCTGCTGTATGAGGAGCGACTTTCGCGTCCACAACGGTGGTGGATTCTCGGGCTGAACACATACGGCAGAAAGATCGAATCGGTCCGGGACGCGCTATTGAAGCTGTAGAGCCGGACGAAGAGGCTAAGCTAGGCGACCGTAGGAGCAAGTGGCACGCCTAGCGGCCAGGGCTGAGGTCTCGTTCGATTGTCCGCTCCCTCTCCAGAGTTGGAGAAGAGGTTGGCTCGCTCTTTTGAGCGACCCGTGGTTCTGTTGCGCCAGTAGACTCCAATGCTGATCTGCGTGAAACATCGCGGCCGAGGCCTTCGGCAAGGGCGGTTTTATCATTGGTGTAGATTTGCGCATCGTAGCGGCTACGCGACACCGCGACGTAAGCCAAGCGACGATTGACGAGCTTCTCTCCTCCCTGCTCGGTGTCTACATGGATGAGCACGCGGTCAGCCGTCTGCCCCTGGCTGCTGTGGCTTGTCACCGCATAGCCGTAGTCGAGATGCGGATTCTCTCGAATGTTGAACGCGATCGCGCGACCCGCGTCCAGACGGATTTGGAGGTTGCCACTAGCCTCGACCTTCTCGATAGTGCCCAGCTCACGGTTGGCGACATGCTGGTCTCGATTCGGAGCGGTGAACTGTATGCGGTCGCCTTCACTGAACGCTCGCTCTGCGCCTCGGTACAGCGTCACACCTTGTAACCGGCGAGGGTCGTAGCACAGACCTTGGCCATTCGCCCGTTCAATCGTGACGTGGTTCTGTTTCTCATCAACGCCTTTGACGTGCGCGTACTCTCCTGGTGCAATACCAAGTGTCTTGCTGCCCTTAGCGTAGCGCACCACATTGCCGGGTTCGTACTGGGCGGCCCACCGACGATCTGCTCCAGTGATCTCCTGCCGGGCGACTAACACCCTCATCTGGTGTTCGAGGTACGGCATTTGGTCCGTATCCTGCATTGCATAGTGGATCGCTTCGTTGATAGCCATCCGCGATTGGTTGTCGGGCGACACGACGAGCGTGCCTTTGGGCTGCTTCGCATATTCATGCGCGATCACAGCGATACGCTCGTCCCGATCGAAGATCTCATGCACGCGGCCGTCGGCATTGAGTTTCTCCATCGCCTCATTGACGTGGCCTCGCGAGAGCTTTTCTACAACCTCTTTGAGTGCCGGATCTTTCTGCCGAACGATCTCGTCCAGTCGAGCCGTCTGGATTCCGGCATCCTGCAACTGCTGATACGGTTTGCCCGCTTCGACGGCTTGGTGCTGGCGTGTGTCGCCAACAAGCAACACGCGATCGTCTTTCTGCAGCCGGTGGAGAAATTCGTTCATTTGCCTCGTGCTCGCCAAGCTCGATTCGTCCAGGATGTAAAGCCGTTTCCGTCCTTCGTGCCCCTCATAGCTTTGGGCAAGATGCCGTTGCAGCGTGTTGGATCTGATTCCACTTTCTTCTAATTTCTGCGCAGCACGAGAGGTGGGCGCCAATCCCTTGACGATGTAGTTCTCTCGTTCGGCGGCTTCGCGGATCGCCGCAAGAGATGTAGTCTTGCCCGCGCCTGCCATGCCTTCGAGCGCCGTCACTTGATCGCGACTCGACAAGATTTGTTCTACAGCCCGGTGTTGCGTATCGCTCAGATGGCCATGTGCTTCCCGGATAGCCCAGCGAGTTCCAAAACTTACTAGCGCCTCATGCCGATCTTGTCCGGCGCGCATGGCATTGACCGTGTCCCGTTCGTAGCCGATCATCTCCGTGGTTGTAAACGCCCGGTCGGGCGAGTCGCCGTTCCTTTGCACTTCGACGAATTCACCTGATTTGATGCGCTCTTCGAAGTTCGCTTTCACTGAGGCCAGCGTCGCTCCACCCATGGAGCGCCTGAGCGCATCGGTCAGCAGGGCTCGCTCATCGGCTACGGCATCGCGTTCGAAGTTTCGTTCTTTGGCGAAGGTCACAGCCGAGGGAGCAATATTCTTTCCCGCATCCTGGCCAACGTCACGCGCTCTTGCTTTGGCCCCCGCCGTCACGTGCTGAGGCTGGTCCCCAAACTCAATTGCCATGTCCTTGTGTCGCTGCTGCATCTCTTCATGCGAGAGCCCGATCTTCGCCTCGCGCGTGTGATGGGCGGCGATCTGCGCAGCGGCCGCACCGCTCTGATTCTCCATCGCCAGATGCTCTTTGATCTGTTTCCGGCGTGGACTCGAAGCGTCGAGATACTCGCGGCTATATCCCTTGATTTCCGGTTGACCGCTCTTGCCGTGCTCGATCTCGTAGCCCAATTCTTGCAAACGGTGCGCCAGTTCTGAGCGATATATGGCGGTGGCATACTGCTGCGTGCGATAGAGTTCCTGCGGTTGAAGTGGACGTGTTTCTCCATTGGCCGTTTCTGTCAGATTGAAGAAGACCACGTGCGTGTGAAGCTGCGGGGCTGCATAACCGTTCACGGGCCTCGCGCTATCGTGCTCGAATTTTGTGGCGATCCAATTTCCAGTCGTCTCCGGTGGGAGATTTCCTCCAAGCCGCGCCTGGACATATCGCTCCATCTCGTCCAGCGCGACTCCAAGACTGGCTCGATGGGCCTCTTGCACGCGTTCATCGCCACCCACAAGCGCCGTCAGCGATACGCTTTTGGGCGCGGAGAAGGTGGCATCCCAGCCTGCGCGGTGCTCCATCGTCTTGACTGTTTTGCCTTGCTCGTTCACATATTCCCGCATAGTCTGATGGCGAACTAACTGCTCGCCGCTAACCGGATGCTGGCCATCGCTGAGGCGCTGAAATTGTTGCTCTTGGACGCCACCCCGCAGACCCCACTTCTCGGCCAATTTCCCGTGCCACTCACCGCGTATCCGGTCGCCTTCGCTGTAGTAGTTCTCCTGCGCGTTGCTAAACTCCTCCTGATGATAAGCACGTGCTTGACCTGCACTGAGAGGCTTGGAAATGGTAAGCATGTTCTTTTATTCGAAAAAGCGCCTCGTGGTGGGCTTCACGGCGTGCTCCAACTCTGTTTCCTGACTCGGCGGTTGCTCTTGTGGCGCTGATTCCTGTCGCGTGCGGCTCGCTGGGGACCCGCGATCTATTCCCGCATTCGGGGCTGCTCTCCTGACTGGTTCCTGAGGCGCAGGCTCGACCGGCACCAGAACGGGGGGATTCTCTTTGCTTGGTGGAACAGGGAGTTTCTTGCGAAGTCTGAACAGTCTGTCCAGCATCGTGCGTTTGCCGTTCACTAAGCCAAAGCCCCGGAAGCGGTGCGTGGGATTGTGCTTCGCCACATTCGCCAAATTCGGGCCACTTGGTTTCTTCCCATAACGCAACGGAATAGAACGCTTCCGGTCCAGATAGGTCGCCGGCAACAGGCCCGCAAAGAACAGAACGAGCCCGGCCCACAAAGCTGGCCGGACAAGATCCATCAAAGTTTGGTTCTGATAAATCCAGCTCCCGAGGTAGGTGTGCATCTCGGAGTTGTTGCAATAAGTGCCATGGAATTCAAGGCGCATCGCGCCGTGCTTCAAGGCTTGGTCGGTGAGTGCGAAGGTGTTCTCCCCGCTTTGCGCAACCACAGGCACCACGTCATTGTCCAGCGCCAATCGGCTCCCCTTACGCGTAACAACTTGCAGCAGGGTGTACCAGCCGTTGTCGCGGACAACACCGACTATCTGCGAGGCCGAATAAGCACCAAAATAATGTCGCTCAAGGGGTGTCCATACCCGCTCGTAACGAAACCCCTGGACTCCCAGAGTTGCCACGATGGAGAGGAGCACGAGGAGGTAGGTGTACACAGGCTGAATGCTCATTCCCCCCATGCTCTTTGCTCGGCCCCATTCCGTGCGCATTGCTTTGCTCCGATTGGGTTGTCTCTCAGCCTCGCTGTGGCTCCTTAGTTGCACTCATCAGCCGGTCCATTGCCTTTGCCAACTTGCCCGCATCGGCGTGTTTAATAATGTCGTCCATAGCTGTGCTTGTGAGCTGCTCTCGATTGGCAATAGAAAACAGGACATTCATTAGAATCGTTCGCAGGGCCAGCAGCTCCGCCACAATGGTTTGCTCGGCGGGACTTGGCTCAACTGCCTTCAACAAAGTTTCTCGCACCCACTCACTGATCGTCTGATCGCCCGCGAGAATTTCAAAATGCGCATACTCCTCTTCGGTGACTTTGGTGCTGATGGACTTGGTACGTGGTGTAGGCATTGCGGACTCCATAGTTCTGAATCACAGGCAAGCAATTGGGCGCGGCGTGACGCCCAACAAAATCAACAAGTTCCCCTACAGGAACCAAGAGTTGTTGCGAGCCGAGCGCAGTGAACGAAAAGTGGCGAGCTGCCGCGTTTGCAACAAGTTCCCGTATAGCAACCTTGGTTGCTGTACAGCACCCGAAACGGGGTGACGTGTCCGTCCAACTCCCGGTGCCGAAGGCACCGTTCTTCGCAAAACGAGGCTCGGACACCGATTCACGCAATCAACCCTGTTCGCCATACTCCAGCCGAAGCTCGTCCAGCCAACTCTGAATCTCCGGGACCGCCAACCCCTTAAGAACTAGTTCGCGCAGGGCATCCCACTCAGTCTCATTGAATTTGATGGACACATCGTGTTGCCGGAGATCAAGCGAAAACTTCGTACTGCCGATTTCCTTGGAGACTGTCATGAGGAAGTGCCTACCACTCCACGAATGCTTTGCCGACCATCCTTCGAGCATCGCCCGCAATTCAGCCAAGTCAGGGTAGCGCGTAATCAGATACTTGAACCGGCGCGCGGGGCCAAAGTCGATATACATGCCCAGCTCTGGGCAAGCTGTCGAAGTAAACGAGAGCTCGAAGTCCTCCAACTTGATCGGGTCAGGTAGGATAATTCGCCTGCGAAAGTCATCTTCGTTAGAGCCAGACTGGCGGACGGGCTGGCGGTCATGCCTTACCCAATGTCCCCTCGCAGCGAGGCCCCAAATAGTCGGCCAATAAGGGGCAAGCACCTGATCGAGCCTGGTGCTGTCCACTCCTTCGTCCCGAACTGCAATGAGTAAGCACGCTCCGACAGCGCCAGGACTCTGCCATTTCTCAGCGGGTTTCAAGAGTTCCCTGCGAGTCGAAATCTGTTTCAGAACTGCTTGGTGTACCTTCTCTCCGTCCTTATCGAGAGAAGCCTTGGAATCAATAGACTGGCCTCCGAGATTTCGGAAGTAATACCACGCGTGCTTCGATGTGGGATTCTTCCGGTTAAGATAGACAGCTTCGAAGGCGTCGAGCAGCGCGAGATACGAGTCCCTGGATGGAATGGCAGGCCAGAGCAACGGTGGCTCTTGCCTCTCCTCCTCTGTCGCGATTTGAACGTAATGCGTGAGCACGTCCCACTCGGCGGCAGATAGTGTGTGCTGCGATTCCCACTTCTTGCGAATGCGATAGAGAGAAGAGGTCGGCGTGCTAAGCATCTCGTGCCGCACTGTCTCGCGATCCAAGCCAGCGCCGCGCTCTTCGATGACAAGGAAGGCGGCCTCTCCCAGAGACACCTCGCGTCCTAGTTGATCACCGAGGACTTTCTGATAGCGCTCTAGGAGTTTCAGGCGCTCTTCGTTGAGGCGAATCGAAATGACCTCATAGCGGGGCTTCTTTTTGAGGAGCGACATCATGTTGACACATTATCCTACACTGTTGTACAGTGTTTACGTAATCGTAGCTCATTCGGCGACTGGATGCAAGAGGAATTTTCTTGAGAGCACTCTCGGAAGCTGGAGAGCCAAATCGACGAGGTAATCGTCGATCTTGTAAACCCGCAGGAGTCACTTCGACGCAATGGCTGTATCCTCACAAATCGAAACCTCGGTGCACATCGAGCGGCACTACGCCGTTACGGAAATCGCCGAAATGTGGAACTTGAGCTCTGATAAAGTCCGTGAGCTTTTCGAGCGTGAAGCTGGTGTGCTTGTGATTGGGGAATCGAATCCGCGCTGCAAGCGGCGTTATCTTACTTTGCGCATTCCGCAATCGGTCGTCGAACGCGTTCACGCTCGGCTGTCATCGAAATCAGTATCGCGGTAGGAGGTCTATCTCATGCTCACAGCCTATCGAAGACATCTCAAGAATTGCAGACGGCGTGATGAAGGCCGAAGTTATCGCAACTGCAGGTGCCCCATTTGGGTTGACGGAATACTGGGTGGCGCGGAGATACGTGAATCACTGAAGGTCCGGGACTGGCAGCGAGCCCAAGAAATCATCCGAGAATGGGAGATCGAAAATCGCCGCACATCTCAGCTGACAAGGAAATCTACGCAGGAAGCATGGAAGGAATTCCTAGCGGACATCGAGGCTCGCAAACTCAACGACTCTACGGCACGAAAATACAAGTTGTTGAACCGCCAAATGGAAGAGTTCGCCCAACGACGCGGTCTTCGTGTCCTTGCCGACTTTGACTTGTCGAAGGTAAGTCAATTTCGCTCCGAATGGAAAGATGGTCCCCGTTCGAGTGCCAAGAAACTCGAACGGTTGCGCGCATTCTTTCGCTTCGCTCAAAAACGGAAGTGGGTAACCGAAAATCCGGCACTCGATCTGAAGGCCCCGAAGATAACTCTCTGTCCTACCCTTCCATTTGGCCGCGAAGAGATGGTGCGAATTCTCGCAGCAACTGACCAATACAAAGAAGAGATGCCGAGTCATGGGATGGAGAACGGACGGCGCATTCGCGGTCTTGTTCTTCTACTTCGTTACAGCGGGATGCGAATTGGTGATGGGGTCAACTTCAGCACAGATAGGCTCGAAGGCAACCGTCTCTTCCTCTACACGCAGAAGACGGGTGTCCCAGTGAACACAATCCTTCCGGGATTTGTCTTGTCGGCGTTGGAAGCAACGCCAAAAGTCACAGATAAGTTTTTCTTCTGGAGCGGAAGGGGAAAGCTAGAAAGCATCGTGCGGAGCTGGCAAACGCGATTGCGCAAACTCTTCAAACTCGCAAACGTTCCGAATGGACATGCGCACCGCTTCCGCGACACGTTCGCTGTTGAATTGCTTCTTGCTGGAGTTCCCATCGAACGAGTCTCGATTTTGCTGGGCCACCAAAGCGTGAGAATTACCGAGAAGCACTACGCACCGTGGGTGCGCTCGCGACAGGAACAACTGGAAGCGGATTTGGCTAACGCCTGGAGCCGCGATCCGCTCGTTCTTTCGCAAAGTGGGGTACACCAGAGGTACACGGAAAGGTGCGACCCAACAACTCATTCATCTTCAACAAGAAAGAGTGGTGCCCGGGGTGGGAGTCGAACCCACATGAGGAAAAATCCCCGGAGGATTTTAAGTCCTCAGCGTCTGCCATTCCGCCACCCGGGCAGCGGCAGTACAAATCTAACGAATACGAGGACACACTGCAACACCGGCTCATGAGCAGCGGCTGCGCGAATGAAGCGGGGCCAGCATTCATGTCGGTTAGACCACTTTCAAGGGAGAAAATTTTTGGTCTGTCTTCACTCCCTGGATGCTGACGGTTTACTGCTACTGCCATCCGGAGCATGTGCTACGGCTTTGGAGTGGAGGGCGGGGGAGTTGCAGGTTTTGGAGGCTCAGGCTTCGGAATTCGCAGGGTCCAGGAACCGCCGAACACGATGGTGCGCCCTTGTGCCGTGGCTTTGGCCGAAAAGGCGTCGTAGAACTTGAAGAAGAAACTGAGTGACTTCGCAGGGAGAATGAAATTGGTCTGAAAACCAATGCCATGAGAGGAGTAGTAGGGCAGGAGCGCCGTCCTCCCGCCATTGTTGCTCACCTGCCACTGGTCATAGCCGACGAGTCCAAATTGAAACAGCCTGCTGAAATCTTTCTTCAAGGGTAGAACCTGCCCGAAGGCCCACTCCATGGTAAAGGCCTGGCCCGGCGTAATGTTGGTGCCGGCTTTTTGACCGTGGATTTCCCAGACGGTAGCGAGGTTCGCGCTGGTGCCCTTGTTCTTGGTGACATAGAAGGTGGTGTTGGTTGTTAGATCGTTACCCCAATACCCGGAGCCCACGTTGTTGCTGGCTCCCGCGGTGAACCGGCCGGTGGGAGCGGTGAAGCCATATCCGACGTTGACGTCAGCGCGTTTCAAGTGCCAACCCAAGTTCACTGGCTGGACATACATATCGGCAAAACCTGTGCCGCCACCGTTGGCGCTGAGATTCGTTCCGGTAATGTCCGCCACCAAGGAACCATTGGCAAACGCCAATACGATGTAGGGCATGAAATATCCGCCGAGGAACTTGTGTTTCGGGACGTAATAGAGAATATTTTCGTCCACCCAAAATGCATAAGTGCCGGTAATTCCCGGAACAGCGTTTCCGTTGGAGTTATTCAATTGGCCTGCGGAGTAATTGAGCGCCAGATTACCGTAGGTGAAACCAGGATCGGGGATAGCGCCAGCGTTGAGGCCCCACTGGCCGGGAACATACTGCCCTTTTTGTTGCGCGAGGAGCGGCGAGAGGCTCGCGAGAAAGAGCCATGCCAGAATCAAGAATCCAAATTTGATTGCGTTTGTCATGTTCGAAATTATCGCTTTCTTACTTTGGGATTGGGGGCGCTCACCTCTCGTTTCGAAAACAGTCGAGAAAAATCGTAAGTTCATAATCGTAAGGGAGGCAGTTATTCTCCCGATGCATGGTAGGCGGGGGATTCTCTCGAAGAACATTGTACAGAGTAACAGGGGGCCACTGCATGCGAAGCACAGTGGATGGAGCTCTCGGTTCGTCGCCCATAAAGGTGAAATAATAGCGTAAACCCGCCGCTTCGGATTAATGGAAACGCCGGACAAGCTCAGTTTTCGGCATTTCATCGGCCGGTGCGCCCGACTATAGGCTGTCACTTTTGACAGTGGTGAGGATGCGGGCGCTCAGATTTACTGCGGTGTCGGTTTGAGGCTCACAGAGCACGAACAGGTTCGCCTACCATTTCGGGAATGAAGGGTGAGTCCCGTGCCGTTGCACCGTCATTGGACGAGGATCGCCGTACGTGTCGTTGGCAGCTGGATCGCCGCCTCTGGTTTGCTGATGTTGGGCTGGGCCTTGCGGCGAGGGTGAATTTAGCCTATGCGGGTACAAATAGCTCTCTGGCTCCGGCCAGGTGAGCATGTCTACCCGTTTTGGCGTAAAATGCCGCCACCCGTTCTGCCACGGGGAGCATCCAAATTGTGTCCAAGACCCGCGGGTGCCTTCCCGCCCGCCTGAGGAGCGAATGTGAGTCAGCCGAAAACGCAACTGGACTTCGATCAACTGAGCATCAATACCATCCGGACCCTGGCAATGGATGCGGTACAGCAGGCAAATTCCGGGCATCCGGGCGCGCCGATGGGCCTTGCACCTGTGGTGTATGAGCTGTGGCAACGCTATTTGCGGTATGACCCCGCGGATCCCACGTGGCCGAATCGCGATCGCTTCGTGCTCTCCGCCGGTCACGCTTCGATGTTGCTCTACGCCACGCTGCACTTGACCGGGGTTCGTGCCGTCAATGCCAAGGGCGAAGTTCTGAACGAGCCAGCCGTTTCTATGGAAGAAATCAAGCGATTCCGGCAAATCGGCAGCAAGACCCCAGGACATCCCGAGTCGCACATCACCTCTGGAGTGGAGACAACCACCGGGCCGCTGGGGCAGGGAGTGGGGAACAGCGTGGGGATGGCGATTGCCGGGAAATGGCTGGCGGAGAATTTCAATCGGCCGGGTTTGGAGATGTTCGATTTCAACGTTTACGCGATTTGCGGAGATGGCGACCTGATGGAAGGAGTGGCGTCGGAAGCCGCATCCCTTGCGGGCCATCTGAAACTCTCGAATCTCTGCTGGATCTATGACAACAACCACGTAACGCTGGATGGCCCGGCGTCGTGGTCCTTCAATGAAGATGTGATGACGCGCTTTATCGGGTATGGATGGAACGTGACGCGGGTAGCGGACGCGAACGACCTGGGGATGTTGAGCCGCGCGTATGAAACCTTTCTGAAGACGGAGGACCGGCCGACGCTGGTGGTGGTGGACAGCCACATCGGTTATGGATCGCCGCACAAGCAGGATTCGTATGAAGCGCATGGCGAACCGCTGGGCGAAGCGGAGATCAAGCTGGTGAAACAGAACTACGGATGGCCGGAAGATGCGAAGTTCCTCGTGCCGGATGGAGTGTATGACCAATTCAAGAATGGGGTAGGTGCGCGGGGCGCGCAAGCGCGCGCTGCGTGGAAAACAAAATTTGAAGAATACAAGAAGCAATTTCCGCAACAGGCCGATGAGCTGAACAGAATGCAGACGGGGCAATTGCCCGACGGCTGGGACAAGGACTTGCCGAGTTTCCCTGCCGATCCGAAGGGCATGGCCACGCGGGAATCTTCAGGAAAAACGTTAAACGCGCTTGCGAAGAATATTCCCTGGCTGATGGGCGGTTCGGCGGATCTCGCAAAATCCAACAAGACGAACCTGATATTTGATGGCGCGGGGGACTTCTATCCGGATCAGTTTCACGGGCGGAACGTGCACTTTGGAGTGCGTGAACACGCCATGGGAGCGATCGTAAACGGCATGACGCTTTCGAAGCTCCGGGCGTTCAGCGCGACGTTCTTCAATTTCAGCGACTACATGCGCGCGAGCATGCGGTTGGGCGCGGTGATGGAGATCCCGTCGATCTACATTTTCACGCATGATTCGATCGGGGTGGGAGAAGACGGACCCACACACCAGCCCATCGAGCAACTGGCGTCGCTGCGCGCGATGCCGAACATGCTGGTTCTGCGGCCGGGCGACGCCAACGAAGTGGTGGAAGCTTACAAGATCGCCCTGCAACACACGCATGGTCCATCCACGCTGGTGTTCACGCGCCAGGCCATGCCTACGTTCGATCGCACGAAGTATGGGCCAGTCTCGGGAGTGGCGAAGGGCGCTTATGTCCTGGCCGATGCTCCGGGCGGAAAACCGGACGTAATTCTCATGGGCAGCGGCAGCGAAGTATCGCTTTGCATGGAGGCCGGTGAAAAATTAAATGCGGCAGGGATCAAAGCTAGAGTTGTCAGCATGCCTTCCTGGGAACTTTTCGAACAGCAGGATGCCGCGTACAAGGAGAGCGTTTTCCCATCCAGCGTCACGGCACGCGTTTCCGTGGAGATGGCTTCGGTATTTGGCTGGGAGCGCTACGTAGGCCTGAAGGGCAGAATGATCGGGATGCGCAGCTTTGGCGCTTCGGCACCGCTGAAGGACCTGCTAAAGAAATTTGGTTTCTTGACGGACAATGTGGTGGCGGCCGCAAAGGAACTTCTGGGAAAGTGAGTCCGGAATGAAGATTGTGATCGGATCGGACCACGCTGGGTTTCAATTGAAAGTAGCCATGGGAGATTTGTTGCGCTCGCTGGGGCACGAGGTCCTGGATGTCGGGGCGTTCAACGAAAATCCTTCCGATTATCCGGATTTTGCCGAGGCCCTGGGCCAGGCGGTGTTGGATGGGAAGGCGGAGCGCGGCGTGCTGATCTGCGGCAGCGGCGTGGGTGCGAGTGTGGCAGCGAATAAGCTGCCGGGAATCCGCGCGGGCATGTGCCACGACACGTACTCGGCGCACCAGGGAGTCGAGCACGACAACATTAATGTGCTGGTGCTGGGTTCGCGCGTGATTGGTGTGAAGCTGGCGGAAGACCTGGTGAAGGCTTTTCTTGGCGCAAAGTTCACCAACGAAGAGCGGCACGTGCGGCGTCTGGGAAAGGTGAAAACGATGGAAGCGAAGTTTGGGGCCAGGTTTAAGCCGTAAGCGAAGCGGTAGGTTTTCAAAGCTAGACATGCTCCCACCTCGTTGGGAGTACAATAGAGTTTCCAAGTTTTGCAAACGCGAAGGAGAACCACGATGACGACAACTTCCGCAATCCCAAATCTCGGCACAGGGCAAAGCGCCAATCCACTCAAGGGCCTGCTGGCCTACGGGCAATCCCCCTGGATGGACTACATTCGCAGGGACCTGCTGACCAGCGGAGAATTGAAGAAGTATATTGATAACGACGGTCTGCGCGGGATGACTTCGAACCCCGCCATTTTCGAAAAGGCTATAACCGGGAGCAATCTCTACACCGATATTCTCTCTTCGCCGGACGCGAAGAAGCTGAATGCTAAGGGCCTGTTTGAAAAGATTGCCATTCGCGACGTGCAGGACGCTTGCGATATTTTCAAGACTGTTTACGCGGAATCGAAGCGGCGCGACGGTTACGTGAGCCTGGAAGTCTCTCCCTATCTCGCGAACGATACGAAGGGCACGATCGAAGAGGCGCGGCGGCTCTGGAAAGCCGTCGACCGGCCGAATGTAATGATCAAGGTTCCCGCGACACCAGAAGGCGTCCCTGCCATTCGCCAGCTTCTGGAAGACGGCCTCAACATTAATATCACTTTGCTTTTCGCGCAGTCCGCGTACGAAAAAGTTGCGGAAGCGTTCCTTGCGGCGCTGGAAGCACGCGCCGCCAAGGGCCAGGACGTCAGCCACATCGCCAGCGTCGCCAGCTTTTTCGTCAGCCGCATTGATTCTCTGGTTGACAGCAAAGTCGATGAGAAGTTGAAGACGTCCGCGGACGCCGGCCAAACCGCGCTGCTTGAAAGCATTCACGGCAAGGTCGCGATCGCCAACGCAAGACTGACCTACAAAAAGTATCAGGAGCTGTTCGGCGGGGCGCGCTGGAATGCACTGGCGGCGAAAGGCGCGCAGACGCAGCGCCTGCTGTGGGCCAGCACCAGCACGAAGAATCCGAAATACCGGGATGTGATTTACGTGGAAGAGTTGATCGGCGCGGACACGGTGGACACCATTCCGCCAGCGACCTTCGATGCTTTCCGCGATCACGGGAAGCTGCGTCCCAGCCTCACGGAAAACGTTGAGGGAGCGGCGAAAACCATGGCGGACCTCGCCAAAGCCGGCATTTCGATGAAAGAAGTTACGGAGAAGCTGTTGGCGGATGGGGTCAAACTCTTTGCCGATGCCTTTACCACGCTGCTGGCCGCCACCGGTAAAAGCGCTGGAGTTTAAGCTTGGCCGCAAGCGAGGAATTCAGGGCAACGCCGGGTAGGTCCGGACTGTTGTTGAAGCTTTCCCAACCAACTCGAAGAAGAACCTCAAAAAGGCGCGCTGGAAATGGCGAAGTAGAGTTCTTTCACCTTAGGAGCAGAGGAGCGACACGATGCAACTCGGCATGATCGGACTAGGCAGGATGGGCGCCAACATGGTGCGGCGCCTGCAAAAAAACGGGCACAAGTGCGTTGTGTATGACCGAAGCGCGGACTCGGTAAAACAGTTGGAGAGTGAAGGCGCGATCGGATCGACTTCGCTGGATGATTTCGTCAAGAAGTTGCAGAAGCCGCGCGCGATCTGGTTGATGGTGCCGGCGGCGGTGGTGGATGCCACACTCCACGATCTGGTGGGCAAGCTGGAGAAAGACGACATCATCATTGACGGCGGAAATTCCTACTACATTGATGACATTCGGCGGGCGAAAGAGCTCTCCGCCAAAGGCATTCATTACTGCGACGTGGGTACGAGCGGCGGAGTTTGGGGCCTGGAGCGCGGCTACTGCCAGATGATCGGGGGCGAGAACAACGTCGTGAGGCATCTGGATCCCATCTTCAAGACGCTGGCGCCCGGACGCGGAAACATCGATCGCACACCGGGCCGCGAAAAAGCTTCCGGCACGTCCGAAGAGGGCTATCTGCATTGCGGGCCTTCCGGAGCGGGGCATTTCGTCAAGATGGTGCACAACGGAATCGAATATGGATTGATGGCTGCGTACGCGGAAGGCTTGAACATCTTGAAGCACGCGAACGCCGGCAAATCGAATCGAGAAGTTGATGCGGAAACCACACCGCTTCGGAATCCAGACCACTATCAGTACGATTTCAACCTTGCGGATGTCGCGGAGGTCTGGCGCCGCGGCAGTGTGGTGGCTTCATGGCTGCTCGACTTGACGGCGATTTCCCTGCTGGAACAGCCGACACTCGAACGATTTTCCGGGCGCGTATCGGATTCCGGCGAAGGCCGCTGGACCATTCTCGCAGCGATCGAATCCACGACGCCTGCGCCCGTGCTCACCGCCTCGCTGTACGAGCGCTTCACATCACGCGGCGAAGATGATTTCGCGGCGAAGGTGTTGTCTGCGATGCGTTTCCAGTTTGGCGGTCACGTCGAGAAGAAATCCGGACACTAATTCAAGGTTGCGCAAGCCGTTCCGTGCTCGAAGACAGGAATTCCCACCGATGATCGCAAATCACCAGGATTCGAATCCTACCGCGGCGCCCTGCGTGATGGTCATCTTTGGCGCGAGCGGCGATTTGACGAAACGTAAATTGATTCCCGCGCTGTGCAATCTGGCGCTGGATGGTCTGCTGCCCCAACAGTTCGCGATTGTGGGTTTCGCCACCAACGACTACACGACGGAAGGTTTTCGAAAAATGCTGGGAGATGAGATTCCCAAGTACGCTCCCGGGCCGCTCGACCTGAAAACCTGGGACTGGATGCGGGAACGCATCTATTACGTTCGTGGCGATTTTCAGGACGTCGAAGCGTACAAGCGGCTGCGCGAACAGATTGAGCAAGCCGACCAGATTCACAACACTCTGGGAAACAGATTCTTCTATTTGGCTGTAGCGCCGCGATTCTTCTCCCCGATCGTCAAAAAGCTGGGCGAATGCTCACTGACCAAGGAAGAAAACGGCCATTGGGCGCGCGTCATTGTGGAGAAACCGTTTGGCCATGACCTGGAATCGGCGAAGCAGCTCAACCAGGATTTGAAACAAGTCCTGACGGAAAACCAGATCTATCGCATCGATCACTATCTCGGCAAAGAGACGGTGCAGAACGTGATGGTCTTTCGCTTCTCGAACAACATCATTGAGCCGCTGTGGAACCGCAACTACGTAGACCACGTGCAGATCACCGCGGCGGAAACCGTGGGCGTGGAGCATCGCGGCGGTTTTTATGAGACAGCCGGCGCGTTGCGAGACATGGTGCCGAATCATTTGTTCCAGTTGCTGACCATGACTGCGATGGAACCGCCGATCTCCTTCGATGCCGATCAAGTCCGCAATAAACAGGCGGAAGTGCTGCACGCCATCCAGCCGTTCACTCCGGAAGATGTGCTGAAAAACACCGTGCGAGGCCAATATGGTGGAGGCATCGTGGACGGCCAGCGCGTCGCGGGCTACCGCAGCGAACCGGATGTTTCGCCGGATTCGAATACGGAAACGTTTGTCGCCCTGAAATTGCAAATCGACAACTGGCGCTGGGCTGGCGTGCCGTTCTACCTGCGCACCGGAAAGCGGCTCGCGCAGCGCACGACGGAGATCGTGATCCAATTCCGCAGGACACCGTTCGTTCTGTTTCGCAATACTAGTGTCAGAAATCTAGAGACGAACCGGCTGGTCATTCACATTCAGCCCGAGGAAGGCATTTCGCTAAGTTTCGGCGCAAAGGTCCCAGGATCGGTGATGAAGCTGGGCCTCGTAAATATGGACTTCGATTACAGCACCTATTTTGGGTTGGAGCACAGCACCGGCTACGAGCGGCTGCTGCGGGATTGCATGGCGGGCGACGCCACACTGTTCCAGCGCTCGGACATGGTGGAAGCCGGATGGAACGTGATTCAGCCAATCCTGGATGTCTGGCGCGCTTTGCCCGCGCGGGGCTTCCCGAATTACGCGGCCGGTTCGTGGGGCCCGATTGAAGCTGATGATTTGCTGGAGCGCGACGGTCGCCCCTGGCGGCGCATCGGCGAAGAGGAAGTCGACAAACGCGGACGGATTGCCGTCCCGGAAAAGACGGGGATCATCACCTGAGAGGAGCGCAAGTGGAACGTGAGATTCGAATCCTGAACGATGGAGCGGCAATCGCCAAGCGCGCCGCACAGGAATTCGTGGAATCCGCTACATCCGCAGTGCGCGAAAAAGGTTCGTTCAACGTGGCCCTCGCGGGTGGATCAACTCCCAAAGCGCTCTACGGCCTCCTGGTGACCGATGCGGCGCTGCGTTCGCAGGTGCCTTGGGATAAAATGCATCTGTTCTTCGGTGACGAGCGTCATGTGGCGCCCGATCACTGCGACAGCAATTTTCGTATGGCGACCGAGGCGATGATTTCCAAATCGCCGCTGAAGCCGGAGCAAGTGACGCGGATCAAAGGCGAATATCCGGCCACGGAACAAGCCGCGTTGGAATACGAAAAAATAGTGCGCGAATACTTCAAGCTGAAGGATGGGGATTATCCGCGCTTTGATCTATTGCTGGCGGGAATGGGCAGCGAGGGCCACACACTCTCGCTTTTTCCAGGAACGAAAGCCCTGCATGCCGAGGGGCGGGCTGTTGTGCGAAACTGGGTGGGCAAACTGTACACCGAACGCATCACGCTCACCGCGCCGGCAGCCAGCAACGCCGCGCGAATTCTGTTCATGGTGACGGGCGCGGACAAAGCACCGGCACTGAAGGCTGTACTGGAAGGGCCGTACGAACCGGAACAGTTACCCGCGCAACTGCTTCAGCCAAAGAACGGGAAGCTGTTGTGGCTCGTGGACACCGCCGCGGGCGGCATGCTCGCGACAGGAATTCGGGAATAAAAGGCCGCCGCGATTCGCGGGCGCACTTGACTTGCCCGTCTTACGGGCACACTGGAAAACGAGGAGAGAGAAATGGCAACCACTGCGGGCTTGGGAAAAATTGAAACCTATCTCGGCGCGAAAGCTGAATCCCTTCTGGGATTTAAGTTACCGAAAATCGCGAAGGAGCGGCTGCACCTTCCGGGTCCGGACTTTGTTGACCGCATCTATACCGCGACCGACCGCAATCTCCGCGTGCTCACGAACCTGCAGCGCATGTTTGGCCACGGCCGTTTGAACGGGACGGGCTACCTCTCGATTCTGCCCGTGGACCAGGGCATCGAACACTCAGGCGGCGCGAGCTTCGCCAAGAATCCCGACTACTTCGATGGGGGAAACATCGTCAAGCTGGCGATCGAAGGCGGCTGCAACGCCGTGGCTTCCACCTTCGGCGTGCTCGGCTCCGTCGCGCGCAAATACGCCCACAAAATTCCCTTTATCGTAAAGCTGAATCACAACGAATTGCTGACTTTCCCGAACAAGGCCGATCAAATTTTCTTCGGCACCGTGCAGCAGGCCTACGACATGGGCGCATCCGCGGTCGGCGCCACGATCTATTTCGGCTCCGAACAGAGTGGCCGTCAAATTGTGGAAGTCAGCCAGGCCTTCGCGAAGGCTCATGAACTCGGCATGGCCACGGTCCTGTGGTGCTACTTGCGCAACAACGCCTTCAAGAAAGATAAGGACTACCACCTTTCCGCCGACCTGACCGGGCAGGCCAACCATCTCGGCGTGACCATTGAAGCCGACATCATCAAACAAAAGCTTCCGGAAAATAACGGCGGCTACCAGGCGCTTAACATGGGCGATTCCAGCTACGGCAAATTCGACAAGCGTATTTACACCGATCTTTGCAGCGATCATCCCATCGACCTGACGCGCTACCAGGTCGCCAACTGTTACATGGGCCGCGCGGGCCTGATCAACAGCGGCGGCGCGTCTGGCGCAAACGACTTCGAAGAAGCGGTAGCTACTGCTGTCATCAACAAGCGCGCCGGCGGCACCGGCCTGATCTCCGGCCGCAAAGCTTTCCAGCGGCCCATGAAGGAAGGCGTCCAACTACTCAATACCATCCAGGATGTCTACTTGAGTCCTGAAGTCACCGTTGCGTAGTGCAGCAGGCATAGCTCACGTTCACTTGCGGGCAGTTGCTCAGTAGCCGGTTAACGGCGTGTAGTTTTTTTGCGCTTGCTCACCAGAATGAAAATCAGAGCCGCAACCGACGCTACGATCAGAACGACAACCACAATGAGGACGGCATGCGCATGTCGCGAGAAGAGCGTCAGCACGTGCCGCCCATAGCGAGCAGCCAGAAACGCCAGAAGCGAGTAGCGGATAGCTCGGCCCAGCGTTAGTGCGAGGAGAAACTTTTTCACTGAATATTGCATGGCTCCCGCGGCGAGCATAAAGATAACCATCGGGGCAGGAGGCGGAAGCACAGCTACCACGGCGATAGCTCCAAAGCCCCATCGCCCGAAAATTTTGTAAACCTTTTCGAGTTTCCTTGCCGGGAATTTACGTTCGAGGGTTTCCTTCCCTCCTTTGCGAGCAAGCCGGTAGGTGACGAATCCTCCTATCACGGAACCTATCGTCGCCATCAGGGCGTAATAGAGCCATAGTTCGGGTTTGCGCGCGGACAGAACGAGCGTGAGCACGTCCATGCTTCCCGGGAGTGGGATCACTGAGCTATCGAGGAGACCCAGCGGAATAAAGCCCAATCCGCCAAGGTGAAATATCCAGCGTCGGAAGCTTCGGGCCAGGGTGGGTGCAACGATGGCAAGAATCTGGCGGCTGAGTAATGTCATTCGTAGATGGCGTACATTCTCGCATGCAGAATGCGCTGAAGCCCAGAGGCCGAATAGTCCATAAGATTATTTGCTGGTTTGCAGATTTTGAGGAGGCGAAGGGATGCGGGAAACGAGGAGATCCTTCGCTTCCGAAAGGCTGAGATCGCTCGAGACCGTGTGGAAATCAGATCGCCGCTCGTATTGCTCCTTGCTGATGGTCTTGAATACCGCAAGTCTCCCCGAGAAATGAATATTGATGAAGACGGTCTTCCACTGCTGTGGACCGACCTCCACTCGTGAAATTTCCACCGTCCCGCTGTCAATCCGCCCCAAAAGCCCGTAACCGAATTCGACGCGGTTTGTCAGCTGGCCAGTGACTTTTGCCAGGCGTTCGTGCTCCGAATCGATCAAAATGGTTCCCGTGAGGCTATGGATGACCCGAGCTTCGTAAGTTGGCGGGATGTAGGCGGGATTGGGACGAAACTTTACGCGGAGAAGACTGTCTTCCATACCGTCATAGTCGAACACAAAAGCTTCCGGCATCAAGCTCATCAGATTCTGGAGCTTAAGTTCATCTTCCTCCTGCGATTGCTTTAGCCTCTGCAATGGTCTTGGGTCTTTCATCAGCTTCCCGATGCGCGCGTCATCCTGCTGTCGTTGGTCAGGATTCAGCGCCGCGCCGTCGATGGCCAGCAAACGGTAGAGAGGACCTTCCTTGGTTTCGACTTGCGCTTCGGTAAGTGTCTGCTTCCCTGCCCGCTTCTCGATCAGGCAGAACCACTTCCGCAGCTTCTCCCGGTCTGTCAGTTCATTTGCGACAACCGCACTGACGAGTTCGCCTGCCGGGGGCGTGTAAGTTCGATCGCCGCCAGCAATGAAAACCATTCCTGGCGGACGAGTCGAGGCAACCTCGGGTGGCACCTGGCCCGTGCTACCCAATAGGAGGCCGCTGGCGGCTATCGCGGAGAAGAGAACGAGTTGCCTGGCGTTTTCCATAACTAAACAAATCCAATATCTCGCACGACGATTTTTCCAGAACCGCGAGCCAGCCGCTGGGCGGCTGGGAGCAGAGTGTAGTCGTCAAATCTTTGACGCCGCCAAAAGCAATTTTCATCCGGCGGTTTAACCAGGATTTCCGTCATAAATTCGAGCGCGCTTGAACCGGGAAGCCGCGTCAATCGATATTCTTGAGGAGACTACCGCTTCGAGAGTCGAGCATCTGTGCAATAAGGAACAGATCTGTATTTGTTCCAATTTGGACAGACATCGGAATTTGCGCTTGGTAGGCTTTTTTGGTAACAGGCCCAGTCAGAAGAATAGATGGGTATGTATATGTGGCAGAAAAAATGTCCAGTTTGCCGGCAACAGTTGGAAAAAAAACTTCCCACCGAGACAATCCCTTGCACCTGCGGTAAGTACATCTGGAAGGGCTAGTGGTTGCTACTAAGAGTTCGCCAGCCTCGGGGGCTGACATTAGCGGGCGCTGGCCAGCTGAAATTCTTCTAGGTCTTCACTGCGGAGAACTTACCGCGGACATCGGCCGCCCACATGGCGCGGAGCGATCAAATGCAACGGTGTTTCGACGCCACCGACTTCTCGTCATCAGTGCAAATTGACTAATTTGAGTCTCCTTCCTTATTCTCAAGAAAACCAGACATAGATCCCGCGAGACGCACCTAAGTCCTTTAGAACTGGCAACACCCCTGGCGCTCACTCGCTATGGCCTCTGCCGCCGCTGCACCTGACAGGAATAGGGCAGCCTTGATGCCGTCCCACGAAACAATTTTCAGTTTCGTGCATCACAATTACGAACGCAAAGTCAGGAGAAAATCGTGGCAAACAGGCTGGATGGCAAGGTGGCGGCGATTACGGGGGGAAACCAGGGCATCGGACTGGCGATTGCACAGCGGTTCGCGCAAGAAGGCGCGGACGTCTCGTTTTGCTACCGTTCGAACAAAGCGGGGGCCGATGAAGTCGCACTGGGAATCCAAAAAATGGGGCGAAAGGCTGCGGGCTTTCAATGCGATATCGATCGCGTTGCGGATGGACAGAAGTTCATCGTAGATACCGTGGCGCAATTCGGAAAGGTCGATATCCTTGTCAACAACGCGGGACTCGAACGGCGCGCGGATTTCTGGGACGCCACCGAAGAGGACTACGACGCGGTTCTGAATGTAAATCTGAAAGGCCTGTTTTTCATCACCCAGGCATTTGTGAAGCACCGCATGCAGGCGAAAGCTGGCGGCAAAATCATCAACATCAGCTCCGTGCATGAAGAACTTCCCTTCCCCCATTTCAGCTCCTATTGCGCGAGCAAGGGCGGCGTGAAAATGTTGACACGCAATCTTTCGATCGAACTGGCCCCTCTGGGCATCACCATCAACAACATTGCTCCAGGGGCGATCGAAACGCCGATCAACACGGCACTGCTCAACGACCCGGCAAAGCTGAAAGCGTTGCTGGGAAATATCCCGTTGAAGCGGCTGGGCAAGCCGGAAGACGTAGCCTCGATGGCTGCATTTCTCGCGAGTTCGGAATCCGATTATGCAACCGGAACGACGTTTTTCGTGGATGGCGGGCTCACGTGGAACTACCAGGAACAGTAGAGGGGGAAGACGGGCAGCTGTAGAATGGATAATTCTTAAAAGCACATTTTCGCTCAGGTGCGGATGAGCGTTGCCGAACGCGCGGCCTCCAGTAATTTTCTCGCGTTATCTCCGATATCGCCCTTGCCGAAAACGGCGTTGCCGGCAACAAGTATCTCCGCACCGGCGCGAACGATTTCGCCTACCGTATCGAGAGCTACTCCTCCATCGATCTCGATGCGGAAAGCCAGCCCTAATACTTCGCGTACCTCCACGAGTGTTTTTACTTTGTGCAGGGCCCCGGGAATGAATTTTTGCCCGCCGAATCCCGGATTCACGGACATCACCAGGACGTGATGCACCATGTCCAGCACTTCATCCAGCATCATCACCGGGGTCGCGGGGTTCAGCACTACTCCTGGCTTGCATCCATGGGATTCAATCAGCTGCAGCGTGCGATGGAGATGCACGCAAGCTTCCTGGTGCACGGAAATCCAGCTGGCACCGGCTTCTGCAAACGCGGGAATATAGACGTCCGGATTTTCGATCATCAAATGGCAATCGAGAATCACACCAGGAAAAGCCTTCCGCAGGGATGCCGTCACCAGGGGGCCAATGGTGATGTTCGGAACAAAGTGGCCGTCCATCACGTCGACGTGCAGCAGGGTGCCGCCGCCGTCGAGCGCGGCTTTAGCGTCCGCGCCAAGCCGTGAAAAATTTGCCGACAAGATGGAAGGTGCTAGTTCGATGGCCATGTCCGCCGTGTCATCCCTTCTCTTCCTTGAAAAAAGAGATTATACGCGTAAGTTCTACGAAGCTTTATGAAATTGCGATTCGAAAGAGAGCCCACGGATCACCACGGAATCGTCCGCTGTTTCAGGCTGCTTTCGCGCGCGAGTTCGAGCACGCGCATGACGTCGAGGGCATAGTCCGGAGTGACTGCGGGCGCAGCTCGCCCGAGAATGGCGTCGCGCACGTTTGAATAATAGTCGCGGTAGTCGCAGGGGGCAGGAGGAATGCGACGCTGCGCGAACGAGTCTCCTGCGGGAACGGTGAGGACCCCCCAATTTTCTTCAGGTTCGAATCCCCACGCCTCACCTACGGGAATGTTGCCATGGCGTAGATTGTTCTCTTGCGGATCGAAAGATTGCTTTACAAAGCTGCCCTGAGTGCCAAACAGGACGAAGCGCGGGCGCGGCGCCGCGGCAAGGATGCTCGATCTAAGAACCGCGCGCAGGCCAGCTGGGTAACGAAACGTGATATCGAAGGCGTCGTCGGCAAGGGCGTTTTCACGCTCGATTCGAACGTCCCCCGTTACGGCTTCTGGCAGGCCAAACAGCACCAGGGCGTGATCGATGAGGTGCGGCGCAATATCAAGAAGGATGCCGCTGCCGGGACGTTGCGTTTCGCGCCACGCGCCGGGCTTCAGTTGCGGTCGGTAACGATCGTAGCTCGTTTCGAATCGGACGACGCGTCCCAGCGAACCCGCAGAAACGAGTTGCCGGATAGCCTGAAAATCGCCGTCATAGCGGCGATTTTGATACACGGTCAGAAGCCGGCCCGTGCTTTTGGCAATTTGCACCAGCGAACGAGCTTCCTCAAGAGTAGTAGCGAAGGGTTTATCCACAACCACGTCGCGGCCTGCCTCCAGGCACCGGCGCGCGATCGGATAATGAGTGTCGTTGGGAGTGGCGATGACGATGAGCTGGATGTCCTTGATCGCGAGCAGTTCGCCCAGATCGCGCACGATTCGAACGTCGGGATACTTCTCGCTAGCTTCGTTGCCGCTGCGCTGCAGGATGGCTGCAAGATGCAATCCAGGCACGGCGCGAATCACCGGGGCATGAAAAGCGCGCCCGGCAAGTCCAAATCCGACGAGGCCAACTTCAATCATCTGAGGATCCTTCTTTCGAAGCGAATGGTAAAGGGTATCGAATTTTCAATTTCTGCGTAGAAGGATTTTTCGGAAATGCGAAGTTGCCTGGAAGGGCTGCGTACCTCAGAATGATTTCTAACTCATGGACGAACAATCCTCCCCGGCAACATCGATGGCAACGAATACCCAGCAGCATCGTAAATTGCTTTTCTTGCTGTTCGCCGGATTCGTGCTCAGCGGAATCGCAACGACTGTCGTGGGGCCGATGCTGCCCGTCTTCATCCGCAGGTGGTCGCTCGATGACGGTCAAGCCGGGCTCTTTTCGTCGGTCCAATTTCTTGCGGCACTGGCGGGAACGTTGGGATCGAGCGTTATCGCGGCTTGGGGCGGCTACCGGCCGGCTTTGGTCCTGGGTTACGCGTTGATGGGTGGGGGACTCGCCGGCCTCAACGCGGACTCGCACTCGCTTGCTCTGGCCGCCACTGCGTCATTTGGATTGGGCTATGGATTAATCACTCCTGGAACGAATTTATTCGTGGCGGAATTGGGAGGCGCAAAAAGCGCATCGTTATTGAATTTGCTTAACTTCACCTGGGGGGCTGGAGCGATGGCCTGCTCGCCGCTGATCGCAATGGCACTGAGACGCAATGTAATGGCGGGCTTGTTGAAAAGCTTTGCGATTTATGGGGGCCTCATTGTAGTGGGCCTTTTGTTTGCGTCGTTTGGTTCTGAAAAGCATACAGAGAAGGATGGGAAAGCAGCACTGGCAGGATACCCGCGAATCAGCCTGGCGGTCACGATGGCACTGGCTGCTCTGTTCTTCATTTATGTCGGAGTCGAAACGAGTGTCGGCATTTGGGCGGCCGAGTACGCCAAGAGACTGGCGAACGGAATCACGAGCATGACCACTCTGGCACCAATGTTTTTTTACGCAGGACTTACATCCGGACGCGCTTCCGCGCCGCTGGTTCTAGGGCGGCTCTCGGAAAGAAAAACCGTCCTCGGGGCTCTAAGTCTGGCCGCGGCAGGAATGGCTCTGCTGATCGCTTCTACAAGGCTGGAGATCGCCTTGCTCGCCGTTTTTCTTGCAGGGTTGGGCTGCGCAAGCCTTTATCCCATCTACATTGCCTGGCTCTCGCGCTGGTATGGCGTGCGTGCGAAACACGTAGGTGGCGTTCTGTTTGCCCTGGCGTCACTGGGCGGCTCTGCTGGGCCATGGCTCGTAGGATCAGTTTCGAAGCACGCTGGAAGTTTGCGCATGGGATTGCTCGTGCCTCTGGCGGGCGCCGTCACGATGATCTGCCTGGTGTTGCTCCTGCGGCGGCAAACATCCGCGTGAGGTATTCTTAATCCGTGCAGAATGGCGCTTCGTCGCAACGCTCTCCGACAACCGGATTGCTCCTAGGGCTGGTGATCACACTGGCAGCGGTGGTGACCTATGCGTCCTACATCACCGTGCAGCTTGCCGGACTGCGTAAGCTCCAAAGCGAGATGGTGGACCGCAATCGCAGAGATTCACTTCAGTTGCTGCGCATCCAGAACGATTTGAATTCCGTCGCGCTGGCAATGCGCGACATGCTGGACACCACCGAGCCCTATCCGCTGACGGCCTGGACTGCTCAATTCGAACGCATTCACCAGGATCTCGATGCCGGGCTAAGACTCGAGGAAAGCCTCGCTGCGGTGAACCGTACTCCGGAACAGCGGCAGTATCTCAGTCAATCAGCGGCGCAGTTCTGGGACGCGGTAAACCGCATGTTTGCTTTGGCACAAAACGGCAAAGAGGCGGAGGCCCGTGAACAGATTCGCCTGACGTTGCAAGCGCGGCAACAAGCGCTCAGCACCGCCGTTTCGCGCCTTCTTGTAGAGAACAATGAAGGGGAAGAGCAAGCCGCTGTTCGGATCGCGCAGATTTACGAGGGCGTTCAGCGCCAGCTGTATATTTTTCTTGTGGCGACGCTTATCGCCATCGTTTTGACGAGCCTCTACCTGATTCGCAGCAACAGGCAGATTTTTGCGCGGTTGGCGGAGCTTTCCGAGCAACGCAGCGAACTGGCGCAGAAACTGATTGCCACGCAGGAGTCGACCTTGCGGCACATCTCCCGCGAACTCCACGACGAGTTTGGTCAAGTGTTGACAGCGATCGGATCGATGCTGCGCCGCGCCGGCAATCACGCACCGGAGAATTCGCCTCTGCGCCAGGATTTGCTGGAAGTGCAGGAGATCGCGCAATCGACGTTGAACAATATTCGCACGCTATCCCAGGCTTTGCATCCAGTGCTTCTCGAAGAAGCCGGCCTCGAGAGCACTCTCGACTGGTATATTCCAATGGTTGAACGCCAAGCGGGACTTGCACTGCACTACGAGAAGAACGGACAGCCTTTTCCGGTGGAAACTGGCGCGGGCGTACACGTCTATCGCATCCTGCAGGAGGCGCTGAACAATGTGAGCCGGCATTCCGGCGCACGCGAGGCCTGGATACGTCTAAACTTTTGTCCGGATGCATTGGAGCTGGAAGTGGAAGATCACGGAACGGGTTTTGTCGCTGAGAAAATGCAGCGCGGCATCGGGCTGGTGGCCATGCGCGAACGCGCCGAACTGATTGGCGGCGTGCTGGCAATCGCGCCCAGCTTGCAAGGTGGCACAGTGGTTCGGCTGCACGTGCCCAGGGTAAAGGCGGAAGTACATGGGGCATAAGATCACCGTCCTGCTGGCCGACGATCACGCGCTCGTGAGGCGCGGATTCCGCCGTATGCTGGAAGACGACCCCGAGATTTCCGTCGTAGGAGAAGCCAGCACCGGCAAGGAAGCCGTGCGGCTGGCCTGCGAATTGCGCCCAAAAGTAATTGTGATGGATTGTGCGATGCCGGAGCTGAGTGGCATCGAAGCCACAAGAAAAATCCTGGAATCATTCCCGGAAGCAGAAATCCTCATGCTGAGCATGCACTCCGAGGAGACGCTGGTAGGCCAGGCACTCGACGCGGGAGCGCGCGGTTACGTTCTGAAGAATGCCATGGATCTCGATCTGGTCAGCGCGGTGAAGAGCGTGGCCGGCGGCATGACGGTTCTTGATCCACAAGTCTCGCGCCCGGACGCGCTCCGCGGGGAACGCGGCGGAGGATTGACGCCGCGCGAACTGGAAATCCTGCAACACATCGTTGCAGGTAAATCCAACAAGGAAATTGCCGTGGGCCTCGGCCTAAGCGTGAACACCGTCGCAGTTCACCGCGCGAACATCATGGCGACGCTAGGAATCCACAAAACGGCGGAGCTGGTCGTTTACGCGATTCGAAACGGTCTGGTTAATCTTCCATGATCCGCCGGGACTTTCTGCTGGGGGCCTGCGCGGCAGGATTCGCGGCAGGACTGCCTTCTTCAAGCCTTCAAAAAGAGTCGAGCGCGGGGCTCACCTTCGGGTTTTCGGATGTGACTGCAGCGGCCGGCATTCAGTTTCGTCATAACAACGGTGGGTATGGCGGTAAGTTTCTCCCCGAGACGCTCGGATCGGGATGCGCGTTTCTTGATTACGACAGCGATGGCTGGCAGGACATCCTGCTCATCAACGGAATGGATTGGGCCGGCCACAAACGTCAGCGATCCACCTTGAAGCTCTATCGCAATAATCGCAACGGAACGTTCACGGACGTCACGCGAAGCGCCGGGCTGGATATCGAAATGTATGGCATGGGCGTGGCCGTCGGCGACTTTAACAACGATGGCTTCGAGGATATTTTTGTTTCGTGCGTTGGGCAGAGCCGGCTATTCCGCAATAGCGGCAAAGGAACTTTTGTTGACGTTACGCGATCGAGCGGACTTTTCGGACATCAGGGCTTCAGTACATCCGCGCTTTGGCTTGACTATGACCGGGATGGCTTGCTCGACCTCTTCGTCTGCAACTACGTGCGTTGGTCCCCGGAGCACGATGTCTTCTGCAGCCTGGACGGCACGCACAAATCCTACTGCACGCCCGAAGCGTATCGCGGCGATACTTGCTGGCTGTTCCACAATCGCGGCGACGGAACGTTTGAAGACGTGACGGCAGCTAGCGGAATTTTCGATACCAGCTCAAAGTCACTTGGTGTTGCCATGTTTGATTACGATCAGGACGGCTGGCCGGATTTGCTGGTAGCCAACGATACGCAGCCGAACAAGCTGTATCGCAATCTGAAGAACGGCAAGTTCAAGGATGTCGCAGTGGAAGCCGGGCTGGCGTTCAGCACCGAAGGAAAAGCGCGTGCTGGCATGGGCGTGGACATCGGGGACTTCGAAAACTCCGGTAAGCTTGGCGTAGCGATCACTAACTTCGACAACGAAATGACCGGGCTGTATCGCGTGAGCGCCCCCGGAGTTTTCGACGATATCTCCATGCTCTCCGGCATTGGCTCGGCATCCCGAAACACTCTGGGCTTCGGCTGCATGTTCCTGGATGTGGACCTCGACGGCTTGCTGGACCTCACCGTTGCCAACGGCCATATTGATGAAACCGTCCGAAATATTCGCGGGAATACAGGATACGCTCAGTCTCCGCAACTTTTCCTGAATCGTGGCGGCGGGAAATTTCGCGACGTGGCTGGAGAAGTCGGCGGCGGCTTCGCGGCGCCGAAAGTGGGGCGAGGACTGGCTTACGGAGATTTCGATCGCGACGGCGACCTCGACGTGCTGATGACTACGAACAACGGGCCCGCGTATTTATACCGGAACGACCAAATATCTCATCCACGGAGCATCCGGTTTCAGTTGCAAGGAGTGAAGTCCAATCGGGACGCTATCGGTGCGGTGGTTCGCATTTTTTATGACGGACAAAGCCAGATCAGGATGGTCCGCGGCGGTTCCAGCTATCTTTCGCAATCGGAGTTGCCGTTGACCTTTGGCTTAGGGCCCCGCGACAAGATCGATCGCGTGGTGATCGACTGGCCCAGCGGCCGCAACGAAGAATTCAAGGATCTCCGCGCCGACCGCTCATACAAATGCCTGGAAACAAAAGGGATAGAGGCGCAGCAAGGCTTCTAGTGTTTTTCCATTATTGCCAGCCCTGGCACTGCCACATATAAATGACGCAACCAGTAACATCGCTTCTAGATGAGCCGGGCAGGCTTATTTCGAGGCACCCAAACTGAATTGCGGCCGGATGTTACTCAAACATCCGGCCGCTGTTGTAATGTACGGTGGTTGCGAGCCGGGGTGGAAATAGTGGCGAGGTCGTCGAGAGAGCGTTGGTTATTGGGGAGCCTGATTGCGCTGATCGTCAGTGCAGCGTATTTGTACGCGTACCCTTCCGCGACAATTTTCTTTGGCATCGTGGTGTTGTTTCACGTTGCCACAGGAATCGTTTTTGCCCTCCTGCTGGCTTTCACACTGTTTCGATTGCTTCGTGACGGAACGCTGCTGGAACGCTTTGGCTGGGTCCTGCTCGCGGCAGGAGCGGTTCTCGGCATCCTGCTAATCAAGATTGGGACTCCCAATCACTTGAAGTCGTGGCTCTACGCTCACATCGCGCTGTGCCTGTTCGGCGCGGTGTGTTTGTTCGCGTCTCGGCTGGCATCGCACGGCTGGCTGGGTAATAGCGTTGCGCGGCGCGGTTTGGGATTCGTCGCGCTGCTGCTCCTGACAGCAGGAATCGCCGCTGGTGGTTGGTGGACTCGCGAGATCGCCTGGAAAAATGCGAATCGCATTTCGAATCCGCATATGCCGCCGGAAACCATGGACAGCGAAGGTGACGGGCCGCAAGGGAAATTCTTCCCCAGTTCCGCGCAGACCAGACATGGCGGCAACATTCCCTCGCAATACTTCATGAAATCCGAAGCTTGCCAGCGCTGCCACGCCGACATCTACAAGCAGTGGAACAGCTCGATGCATCATTTCTCGTCCTTCAACAACCAGTGGTACCGCAAGAGCATCGAGTACATGCAGGACGTTGCGGGCGTGCAGTCTTCGAAATGGTGCGCGGGTTGCCATGATCCCGCGCTGCTCTACAGCGGAATGTTCGATACCCCGATTAAACAGATCGTGGACCGCCCCGAGGCGCGCGCCGGGCTCGGCTGCCTGATGTGTCACAGCATCGTGCAAGTGAAAAGCACGATGGGCCAGGGCGACTTTTTTCTGGAGTACCCGAAGCTGCATGAACTTGCCGCGAGTGACAATCCCGTTGTCCGATCGCTCCACGATTTCCTGGTTCGCTTGAATCCGGAGCCACACCGCCGCACGTTCTTGAAACCCTTCATGCGCGCGGACACGGCAGAGTTCTGCTCTTCCTGCCACAAAGTTCATCTGGATGTCCCCGTAAATCACTACCGCTGGATCCGCGGCTTCAATGAATATGACAACTGGCAGGCCAGCGGCGTTTCTGGCCAGGGTGCGCGTGCATTCTACTATCCGAAAGCGCCCATGAACTGCGCCGATTGCCATATGCCGCAAGTGCCCTCAGGCGATGACGGCAACATCAACGGACTCGTTCACTCGCACCGCTTCCCCGGCGCCAACACGGCTGTCCCCACGGCGAATGAAGACCAGGCGCAATTCGAGTTTGCAAAGAAGTTTCTGCAGGACAAACAACTGACAGTGGATATTTTCGCTATTTCACCCGCCGGAAATGAATCAAACCCGGCTGCGGGGAGAGAAATCGGAAAGCCGGAACTTTCGACCACTTTCGCTGTAGGCGAAGAATCGGATATTTCGCTGCCGAAAGGGCCGGCCGGGGAGCTGCGTCCGATTACCGCTCCCATCGATCGAACCGATGCAGCTGTGCGCCGGGGCGATGATGCTCGCGTGGACGTTGTAGTCCGCACACGGAAGGTGGGGCACTTTTTCCCCGGCGGCACCGTTGATGCTTTCGACGTGTGGCTCGAGCTGCAAGCCACGGATGAGAAAGGCCAGATCATTTTCTGGAGCGGCAAAGTCGAAGACGATGGCAGAGGCCCCGTCGAACCAGGCGCTCACTTCTATCGTTCGCTTCAGATCGATGGGCACGGCAATCCTATTAACAAGCGCAACGCCTGGGCCACTCGCTCCGTTGTTTACGTTCACCTGATTCCTCCGGGCGCTGCGGACACCGCGCACTTTCGCCTGCACGTTCCGGAAAACGTGGGCGAGAAGATCACACTGCATGCCAAGTTGAACTATCGAAAGTTCGGCTGGTTCAATACGCACTTTTCATTCGCGGGCATAGAGGACCAATCGCGGCCGCAAGGCGGCACTACTCCGGACTATGACGATCGCAAATGGGAGTTCACGGGCGACACGTCGAAAGTGTCCGGCAATCTCAAAGCGATTCCTGATCTTCCTATCATCACCATTGCCGAGGATACCAAGACGTTGCGTGTCCTCGCGCGAACCGCTCCACCGCCCCAACCGAAGACCACCAGCACAAAAGAGGATTGGACTCGATGGAATGACTATGGGATTGGCCTTTTCTTGCAGGGTGATCTGAAGGCCGCTGGCGCCGCGTTCGAGAAAATCACCGAAGCCGATTCGAAGAATCCCGACGGCTGGACCAACATCGGCCGCGTCCTGGTGCAGGAGGGCGACACTGCCGGAGCGCGAAAGGTGCTCGAGAAATCGCTGGCGATTGATCCACGTCTGGCGCGAACAAACTTCTTTTACGCGCGCGCTCTCAAGGAAGACGGCGACTACGACGGCGCCATCACTCACCTCAAGATCGTCCTCGAACAATTTCCCCGCGATCGCGTCGTGCACAACGAGCTGGGCCGCGTTCTTTTTCTTCAGAAACGCTACGCCGACGCGGTGAAAGAGTTCGAGCAAACTCTCTCCATCGATCCCGAAGACCTGCAAGCGCATTACAACCTGATGCTCTGTTACAACGGCCTTGGCGACGATGCCAAAGCAAACGAACACAAGACGCGCTACATGCGCTTCAAGGCTGACGAATCGGCTCAGTCCATTACCGGGCCGTACCGGCAGACGCACCCCGACGACAATAATGAGCGCCAGCCAATTCATGAACATGTCAGTGTTGCGATGGGCGCCGCCCAACCAAAGAAGGCCGCGGCCGGAAAGCCTGCATCGAAAACTGCGGCTGCCGAAAGCGTGAAGCCCGGCGCGGGACAATAGATCGCGCGGGAATCAATTCATTTCCACGAAGAGGCGAGATGACCTGGATCAAAACGATTCGAATGGATGAAGACGAGCGCGTGAAGAAAGCGATCGAGGACGAGCGAAAGCTCTATCCCGTGGAATACCGCACGCCAGCCCCGGCTGTCGATCGCGGCGAAGCGGAAAGCATCACCGCGTCGCATTCGCTGATTCCCGATGCTCTGTATCACTCGTTTTCGGCGTTTGGCACGATGCTGTCGCCCGACCTTCCGCTGAAGCGCCACCAGCACGAGATGATCGCCACCGTCGTGTCCGTCACGAACCGGTGCCACTATTGAATTGAATCTCACGCAGAGTTTCTGCGTAGGGTCTTGCTGGACGAGAACATGGTCAACCTGCTCCGTAAGGACTATCGGACCGCGCCGATAAGCGAACAGGACCGCGTGATGCTGGACTACGTGGTCAAGCTGACGAAGGATGCGACGTTGTGTCGCCCGGAGGATCACGCGAGATTGCGCGCGGTGGGCTTCGACGACAAGGGGATTCTGCAAATTACTCTAATCGCCGCGTGGTTCAACTACATTAATAAAGTCGCCGACGCTCTCGGTGTGGGCCGCGATTGAGCTATGGGGGAATGGTGAAACGTCCGTTTGCAACCGTTGCCGTTTTTGTTCTCGCCGTATTTCTGATTGCTCAGACACAGACTAAAGCCGCTCCCGATACGTCGTCCATTCAGTTCCACGACGTTACGCAACCAGCCGGTCTTCATTTCGTCCACAATAATGGCGCGTTTGGGAAAAAGTTCTTGCCCGAAACCATGGGCCCCGGCGTTGCTTTCATTGATTACGACAACGATGGCTGGCCCGACATTTTTCTCGTGAATGGGATGGATTGGCCGGGGCATGTTCAAAAGCATTCCACGCCTAAGCTGTACCATAACAATCATGACGGCACGTTCACCGATGTGACGCATAAAGCCGGTCTCGACATCGAGATGTTCGGAATGGGTGTGGCCGTGGGCGATTACGACAACGACGGCTACGACGACCTCTTCGTCACCGCGTATGGGCAGAGCCATCTCTTCCACAACAACGGCAACGGCACCTTTACGGACGTCACGCAAAAAGCGGGACTGAGCGGGCCCAAGGAATTCAGCACCAGCGCGGCATGGGTAGACTACGACAAGGACGGCCGTCTCGACCTCGTCGTCGGAAATTATGTGCAATGGACACCAGAGACGGATCTTTACTGCACGCTGGATGGAAAGAGCAAGTCGTACTGTACGCCGGAGTCCTATAAAGGCACATCCGTGCGGCTCTGGCACAATCGCGGCGACGGAACATTTGAAGACGCCACGCAAAAAGCGGGCCTCGGCGAGCCCACCTCGAAAACGCTCGGCGTCGCAGTTCTCGATTACGACAATGATGGCTGGCCAGACCTGTTATTTTCGAACGACACTCAGCCCAACAAACTGTATCGCAACAACGGCAACGGAACTTTCACGGAGAAGGCTGTCGTTGCCGGCGTTGCTTTCAGCGAAGACGGCGTGGCCCGCGCGGGCATGGGCGTGGATGCATCGGACTACGACCATTCCGGCTATCCCAGTCTCCTCATCACCAATTTTTCAAATCAGATGCTTTCGCTTTATCACAACGAAGGAAGAGGGCTGTTTGTGGACGAAGCTCCACGATCGGAGATCGGCCGCGCTTCGCTCCTCACGCTGGGGTTCGGCTGCTTCTTCTTTGACTACGACCTCGACGGTTGGGCCGATGTCCTGGTCGCCAACGGCCACATCGATGCGGACATTCAACGCGTGCAAGCGAACGTGAAGTATGCCATGCCGCCCCACGTGTTCCGCAACGACGGCAAAGGCAAATTTCAAGAAGTCACCAAGTCTCTGGGGCAAGCTTTCGATTCTCCACGTGTGGGGCGCGGCGCAGCCTACGCGGACTTCAACAACGACGGCCGCCTGGACCTGCTGCTCTCCACCAACGGGGGCCCGGTCTATTTATTCCGGAATGACGCGCTAGGCGCCGCTGCTTCCTACCACAGCCTGCGCTTCAAATTGATCGGCGTGAAATCCAATCGCGACGGCATTGGAGCGACGGTCAAGCTTACGTCCGGTGGAGAAACGCAAACGCAGATGCTTCGCAGCGGTTCCAGCTATCTTTCCGCCAGCGAACTCGTCTTGACTTTCGGGCTCGCGCAGCACGATAAGGCCGATGCCATCGAAATTCGCTGGCCCAGCGGCCAGGTAGACCGTCTTTCCAGCGTGCCCGCAGGCCAGACCGTCACCGTGACCGAAGGAAAAGGAATCACTGCCGCCCGCGCGTACGGAAAGAAAAACTGAACGCCGTTCGCCGCTCCCGTTTCTCCTTGTGGGCCAGTGATTTCTCAAACTGCAAGCAAGATCCTCTTCCAGATTCCAAAACAAAACGCCCCCAAATGAATCGGGGGCGTTCTCCATTGCCATGATGCAATCGTTTTAGAACTGGTTCCAGAGGAACTGGTTGTAAACCTCGTGGTGATACTGCACCTCGGGAACTTTTACGACTGTTCCAAGTGCCCGCGGGCACCGGTCGGCAGCAGCGCGCTTCAAATCAGCGTAGCGAGCCTTGACGTCTGCCCCGAAGAGCTTCGTGGTCCAGTCGGCCTTTTCGAAATTCTCCAGTGCCGTATAGATGTTGTCCGGGAGGTACCGTTGGGCGGAGCGTAGATTTTTGATCTTGGCGATCTCGCCGTCCAGCCCGGTCTTGAAGATGGAGTACATGACCATGTAAGGGTTTGAGTCCGGAGCAACAGCGCGCACTTCCGTGCGCATGCTCTTCTCGTTGCCGATGGGGATGCGGACCATCGCGCCGCGGTTGACCGCCGAAGCATTGAGCTGATTGGGCGCCTCGAAGTGCGGGTCGAGCCGGCGGTACGCGTTGACGCTGGAATTGATCAGCAAACAGATATCGTTGCCATGGCTGAGAATGCGATCCACGAACTCCCAGCCGAATTTACTGAGTTTTTCCTCGCCCTTGGGATCCCAGAACACATTCTTGCCGTCCTTGCTGATCGAAACGTTGGTATGCATGCCGTTGCCATTCACGCCGACTACGGGCTTCGGCAGGAAGCACGCGGTGAAGCCCATATTCGTGGCCACCTGCCGGCAAATCAGTTTGTAAAGCTGAATCTGGTCTGCGGCAGAAACCACTTCGCCGTACCCGTAGTTGATTTCGAATTGCGATGGCGCCACTTCCGGGTGGTCTTTTTCGTTCTGAAAACCCATGGCTCGCTGAACTTCGGCGGTGGTATCAATAAACGTCCGTAGCGGATCACCCGGCAGGGAATGGTAGTAGCCGCCGGTATTGACGTATTCGAATTTTCCGGTTTCGTTGTAACTTCGTTCCGCGTTCTGGCCTTTGAAAAGGAACCCTTCGATCTCGTTCGCGGCGTTCAGCGCGTAGCCTTTTTTCTCGTGGAGGTTGTCGGCATAGCCCTTCAGCACTCCGCGAATGTCGGCGGCATACGGCGAACCGTCCTTGTCGATCACGTGGCCAAAAACCAGGACCTTGCCCGATCCGAACACATCCGCAGGCGCCCAATAAAAAGATCCCCAGTCCATCGCCAGCCGCAGATCGCTCTCCCGTTGCGCGGTGAAGCCGCGGATCGACGAACCATCGAACGTCAGGTTGTCCCAGCTCTTGATCAAGAACTTTTTGTCGTAGTCGAGCATATGCAAGCGGCCTTCGAGGTCACTGAACAGTACCGTCACGGCCTTGATCCGCTTTTCGTCCGTTAAATACTTGATGCGCTCTTCCTGGATTTTGTGCTCGGCAACGCGCTTCTGCCGCTGCTCCTTGGCCTTCAGATTCAACTGCTCCAGCTCGTCATAGGAAAGGGCTAGAAAATTGCGCAGTTCGTTCGACATGAATCTCCTCAAATTGGGATCAAACTAAAAGTCAGGGGCAAATTCCCGGGTGGCTTGGGACTCGCCAGCCCGGCATTAGGGTATCGCGGCGCTCTTCCGACCGTCAATCCAAAGACCTGATATAAAGGATTCAAAAGACCGCAACAGCCGCAGTCCACATTGGCTGGAGGCATGAAAACCCGAGAAAACAGGATTGGTAGCGATACCGGGATTCGAACCCGGATTTTAGCCTTGAGAGGGCTACGTCCTAACCCTTAGACGATATCGCCGGAGCCTTCTTGTTGCGGGCTGCCGCCGCGAACTCGCAGCACGTTTTATTATTTTCGCACGGACAATCAGTGCATTCAAGCACTGCTGAATTTCTGGCGTCATACTTGGCGTTCTTGCCGCTGAGGATGGATTTCAAGAAAACTTCTTCAGCCCGAGCAATTCCAGCGCGACCAGAATCACGAATTGCAAGCCGTAGACAAGGTAGCGCTTCCACAGGCGTCTCGGTTCGATGAGTAACCGGAAGAGCCATTCGAATCCATTCTCGCGCATCCACACCGGCGCTCGCGGGACGCGCCCGGTGTGAAAATCAAATGCCGCGCCCACGCCGATCAAAACAGGCACGCTGAGCCGCTCACGATGCGCGAACATCCAGCGATCCTGTTTTGGCGCGCCGAGTCCCACCCAGACGATGTCCGCTCGCGATCGCTCGATTGCCTCGACGACTTGGCGATCCTCTTCCGGAGTCAGCGAGCGAAACGTCATGCGTTTGAACTCCACCATCAACCCCGCGTCCCGGTTTAAAATTTCCAGGATTTGTTCGGCTGCCGCCGCTACACGCTCCAGGTTGTCCGCCGCGAGGCCCCGTCCTTCGCGCATCACTCGCGGTGTCCCGCGCGGCCCCGCCGGTTCACCCTGCGGTTGCTCCCGCGGACCGCTCTTTTCCTGCCCTGGCTGCTGCGCGCGCGCCTCACCGAAATTCAACAAAATCGCTGCGCACAAGAAAATCAACGCGTGCTTCAAGACACGCCTCCCTTCGCCGGAACCGCGCGCTCCCGCATCGCCTCGAGCAACGCCTCCTCGCTCGCCTCCATCGTCCTCGAATGGATGTCGAACGAAGCCCAGTAGAGAATTCCCAGATTTTTATTGGGAGCCACCGCGATAATCCGCAGCGCTGGAAATTCCCGCAGCAGCACATCGCAAAGAGCGGGCCGCCTCTGCGGCTCATTCAGTGCGATCAGCAGAAAATCCGGCTTCGTCGCTGCCACCAGCGAAGGCACATCCTGCTCGTTTTCCGTTTCCCCCACCACGCTGATTCCTTCTTGTCCGGAAAGTGTCGAGAGCACCAGTTCGTGCAACAACCGCGGACGATTGGCTACCACCACTCGGACACTTGTTTCCATGCAACCCTCCGGGGCACCGACAGTAATGGGAAATTAAAAATGAGGACAGGCTGGAAATGGTACGGGGGTGGTAGTCCTGTGGAAACTTGGTTTGGTACTCAGAAAATTTGGGACTGAGTTGGTACGGTGTGGGTACTTCGCTGCCTGCTTTATTTCGCCGGGGTTACCGCTACTTCTGGCTGTTCTCTCATCAGCGGCCGCACGGAAAAAAATTTGTGGCGGCACGGTTCACAGCGCAAGGCCGGCAGGCGTAGAACGCGCCCGATCATCGCGGTCACTCCGGGCACGTACTCCGCCGAGATTCGTTGCAACGCGTGGTTCCCGCAGATTCCGCAATGGGCGTAAAGAAAACTTCGCCAGGGCATCGCGCGCGCGTAAAATCGCGCTTCGCAGCCGTCACAGCGCCATGGCAGCACTCCGGAGAATCCAAAAATATAATCCAGCACTGTCCGGCGTCGCGAGCGCCGGGTGTTCGAACTTTGGCAATTCGGGCAAGCTAGCGGAGTGTTTCCGATTGGCTTTCTCCCCGGCAAGAATAGGCGAAAGTTGCAATCCTCGGCAAGAGGCAGTCTCCTTCTCGACACGGTACAATAAGGACGAGGAGCGTCCATGCCCGACTACACCGCTGAACACGCCCGCGCCGGCATCAACTCCAAATTGCCGGAGCTCGAGACCTGGCCCAATCAGTTCCCCGGCTACGTCATCACCACGCGCTTTCCGGAATATTCCTCGGTCTGCCCCAAGACCGGTCTGCCGGACTTCGGCACCATCACCATTCAATACATGCCGAAAAAAGATTGCATCGAACTCAAAGCCCTGAAAATGTATCTCCTCGCCTATCGGGACCTCGGCATCTTCTATGAAAACGCCGTCAACAAAATCCTCCGCGACATCGTCGCCGCCGTCCGCCCCGAATGGTGCGTCGTCCGCGGCGAATTCACTCCCCGCGGCGGCCTATCCACGTCCATCTTCGCGCGCTGGCCCTCGGTTCGCCCTCACGGTAAACGCAAGAAATAGGAGGGCGGGGGATTTGACTGCTCCTCGACTATCTTAATCTGCGGCTAAGACGCCGCCTGGGCGCGCGCCAGCTCTGGCGTTCCGACCAGCTCATCAAACAGCGTGCGGTAATGAATCATCGCCTGCCGCAATTCTTCCGTGCTGGCCTTCCCAGTGGTTTGACGAAGCGCAATTCCGTGCGCTAGCCGGTAATTTTCCAGGACCAGAGGATAGTCCACGGAAATATCTGCCGCGCGTTGTTCAAAGTCGCTCACCGGATAGCCACGCGTCGCCATAACATCGCCCAGCAATTGATCGGCCTCCGTCACTGCGCCACCGGGGCTGTCAACAAACCGCGCCTGCACCTTGCTCCACGACTCGATGTAGCGGGCACGATCGTTCGGGCCAAGAGCCCGGATGTGCAAACCCTCGACACGATCCGTGCGCTTATCGAGCCCCGCTTCAGCTTTTCTCCGGCTGTCGCCAGCTTCCACGGCGCGTTCGTATTCCTTCTCACCAAACTGGCTGCGGAGTTTTGCGCTGTGGCGCTTGCGGCCAAAACTCATGGCAGCAATCACCACAACTGCGATCACAATCACGCTACAAATAATGATTATTGCCGTTGTATTCATGCGAATTACCCCAGCTTTCTTGCCAAATCCATCGGTCGGGTTTGGAATTCCGCAGTTCCACGGAGGCGGTCGGACAGATGATCCGTCATCCCAAGGCTGCTGTCTGTTCCAATACGGACACTTGGTCCGCTGGCCCTCCGTCCGACGCCACGCCAAAGGATCCGAATGTCGAAAGGTCTGAACGTCTGGAGGCCGGAATGTCGAAGCGATGAGACGACGGAATGAGGTAAGGAAGTAAAGAGGTAACGAGTGGAACGTTTGAACGTTTGAACGTTTGAACGTCGAAAGACGGGGAAGACGGTGCTGAGGCGAGGGGTGCGTCCCAGAATGGGAATTGTTGGGGGCAGGCGGCCCCCTCCCCCATGTTTTTTGTAAGCATGTGATTCGATTGAGGTTGCCAGGTGGGGGGCTGCTAAGGATGTGACAGAAAAGGAGTTACACCGTTGAACGTTGGAACGCAGGAAGGCTGAAAGCTGAGGAGCCACCCCGCCCCGCTGTTTTTTGTAAGTGTTGAATCTAAAGGATTTAGAGATTGCGTAAGTCGTTTGTTTGCAATACTTGCGGGGGGATTTGTAAATGTTGCCGCTAAAGGAGTTAGGGGAGCGGACTGTTGGCAAGAAAGTAACGGTCTGAGATGGGAAGATCTCGGAGGAGTTAGAAGGACAGCCTGGCGGGCGGTTCCCGGTAGGGGAACCGGGATGCAAAAAGCGCACATGGTTTGCGGGCACGGAGGAAGCGTGCCGAATACATCAATAGTTATTACATATCGGTATACTTAGTCAAGGATTACTTTAAGTGGTTTGCATGGAGGGGGATAGACCTTCGAGGCTGCGGGTAAACAGGGTGTCCGATTCAATTTGGATTGAAAAAAGTCAAAGGCCCAGGTGCAAAATCGGCACCTATGGCACCCGGCATCTAATTAGCTCGTTGCGCGTCAGTTTGCCGGGGGAACCCCCAGATCAATTTTCCTTTTGCTTTCCGCTCCGCGGGGAGGCTGGAATATATAAAGGGTGTCGGACTTAGGAGAGTGCCTGATGGTTGCGTACGGAGTTTTTCCTGCCTTGGGATTTCCCGGACCGTTGTATTCCGAATAGCCTGGTGCTTCATGCTGTTCCGGGGTGTCGATATCTTGCAGACTTGTTTCGATGTAGGCGTTGAATGAGGGCGTGTTCTTAAACCTCTGGCCAAGGAGTACGAAAAGAATTCTCAAATTTGCCTCCGAGAATTCGGAGGGATCCATCAAAATGGTGATGTCTCTGCTGGAACCGTCCATTCCACGATCGTTGTAAATAATCGCGTACCTGAAAACGGGGTGGGCGAAGATCTGGGAGGTGCCTTTGGCCGTTCCAGTTTGAACGAACAAGTAAAATACACCGATTGTAACCAGGAGTGTAATAGCCTTCAGAGATGTTTCGCTAATCGGATCTTTGCACCTTAATTTTTTCATTGTGTTTTGAACCCCGCACACTTGCTATTGAAGAAATTCGATAGCACCGGTGAAGCTGTTTCTGGTGTTGAGTCAAGACCCAGTCTGTTGTTAAGCGCAAAATCAAGGTTTCGCGGGTGGCCCATTGAATCTCCTGCGAGGTTTATCTTGACGGCGACACGCGAGGAGAGCATACCACTTCTTCAATTCATCGCGGAATAGCGTGACGAGGGTGCCCTACCCTTTCGGTTTTGGTTTATGAAAGGGTGGGAAGTTCTCGACTTTGCTTTTTCCCGACCTTTGATTTTGCAGGTTTTGCAGAATCCATCTTCAAAAGGCCCGCCTCTGCGCGTGCATAGAAGGACCAACTGCTCCATGGCCAATCCCTGGGATGCGTCACCAGTTTTCTTTTGATCGGATTGGCGTACATGTACTCGAGCTTCTCCTGCAACTTTTTCGCGGTGTAGACATTGAAGTCGTAATATCTCCGCTGCCAGAAGCGCCGCAGCTCGCTGCCGGTGGCTGGAAAATTCAGGGAGAGCTGACCAGGCGGACAGCGCTTTCGCGTGCGCATTGCTCGAGACACTCGCTGCTTCAAGACCTGGAGCAGTTGTGCGAGATTCCCCCGTGTGGGTTCACTGATCAGCAAGTGCACGTGTTCCGGCATCACGACATAGCCGATGAGAAGCGCTCCGCAGCGGTTGCGGACCTGTCCTAATATCTTTACAAACAGATTGCGGGTTCGGACGGTATCCAGGAGCTGCCGCCGCTCGTAGCAGCTGAAAGTGATGAAGTGAAAATCGCCATGACCGTGAAGGCGCTTGAGTTTTCTGGGCATGAGGAGAAGAAAGCCCCACCATTCCAGTAACCGAAAAGGACAGGACACCCACGCTTGTTACTTCCCAGTAACTTATAGAAGTGGGATTTTCTCATTAGCTGTTCCACAAAGGCAAACGATGGATGGCACAGTGACCGGAGAAAATACGAAGAGAGGAAGGCCCCACCCTTTCATGAACCAAAACCGAAAGGGTAGGGCACCCTCGCGGGTTCACCTCGGGCTGTTTTGCCTATTTTTCCCCAGGACTGCAGTAGTGCTCGACGCCACGAACCTGCTGTTCGCGAACAGAGGCCCCCGGCGTTTCACTCGTTGGTGTACACGAGCCTGCCAATTTCATCTCGACGCTGGTAAACCAGAGCCAGTGGGATCAGCGGCGGCGCGCAGGTGCCAGATGCTGTCATCGTGCCTCCAGCGCCGCATCCGCTCGGCCGGGTAGCTTTGCCTTCTCCGCCTTCCGGGGGATTGAAGAACCGCCTCGCCTCTTTGACCGCAACCTTGCCACTCAGATATTCCGTGATGCCGTTCTCGATGTCCGAGGGAAACGATGGCACAGGGCCAGCCAGTTTCGCCTGGTAGGTCTTCAACATCACTTCTCTAAATACCGGAAGAGCGGCTCGGCCGCCGGTTTCCATGCCGCCCAGTGAGCGGTTGTCATCGAATCCGATGCGTACGGCCACGGTAATTCCATCGGGGCCGTAAGTTGACCCCACAAAAAGGGCATCCCGATAGCTGTTCGTCGTGCCCGTCTTACCCATCACGGGGATGGGGAAACTGCTCGCGTCCAGCGCGTGCGCCGTCCCCGAAGGAATGCGCACCACGCCCCGCAGTCCTTCCTGGATCATGGACAGTCCCACGTCGTTCCCGTTGCTGGAACAGCAGGGCACGGAATGGCTGTAAACAACCAGTCCGCCGCCACGCTCGATCCTTGCAATCAGGTACGGCTCCGCATGGATGCCGCTGGCCATCATGCGGTAAGCGTTCGCAAGCTCGAGTAGCGTGACTTCCGAGGCGCCGAGGGCCGTCGTATCATAGCGATGTAACAACGTTTGGATGCCAGCGTCTTGGGCCGTCCTCAATACCGAATCGATTCCAATCTGCTGCACAATCCAGATGGCCACCGCATTTCGCGACTCCGCCAGCGCCTGCCGCGCCGGGATGATGCCTTTAAACTCGCCGTCAAAATTCGCAATCCACTTCAGACGCTGCCCTGCCGACGTGGCCACGGCAATGGGCTCATCCGGCACAGGAGTATCCAGGTCCAGCGCGCCCTGGCGAAATGCCGCCAGATAAACAATCGGCTTCATGGCCGAGCCGGGCTGGCGCAAGGACTGGGTGACGCGGTTGTAGTCGCTGTAAGTGGTGTTGTGATCCTTGTATCTGCGCCGCCCGCCTGCCTCCGCGAGGATCGCGGAATCCCGGTTCCGCAGAACGACAACCGACCCCTGAATCAGCCCCGCACTCTTGGGATGCCGCTTTTCATAGAGGTCCAAGCCGTTCTCGAGCGCGGCATTCGCCAAACGCTGAATCCGCTCGTCGATCGTGGAATAAACCTGGATGCGTCCCTCCAACAATTGGTTTATGCCCACATCCGAGGCCGCTGCAACGTCGAGGCCCTTTAATTCGTCGAGAACATTTCCCACTGCTGCGGGTGCTTCGTTTGGAACATTCAAGTGGACAGCCAGAAGAATGGGAGCCTGCTGGCAGCGCGCCGCAGTCTGCGTGGAAATAAAATGGTTCTTAACCATTAGGGCGAGGATCTGATTTCGCCTGCGAAGCGGTTTTTGATTGTCTGCCTGGGTTGGCGCATACTCGCCCGGCGACTTGGTGATGCCTGCAAGAAGCGCCGCCTTGTCAGCGTCCTCCACCGTGAGCGCCGCTAGCGGGAGGCCAAAATAATATTGCGACGCCGCGGCGAAGCCGTAGCGCCCATTCCCCAGGTAGATGAAACTCGCATAACGCGCGAGCAATTCTTCCTTGGCCCTGCGCTTCGATCCGTACCGTTTCCGCATCTCTCCTTCAATCCACAGCGAGAGACGCATTTCCTCTATCTTCAACAAGATTTTGTTTGCGCCCGGCACGCCGATCACGAAGGCCAAAACATGCGAGAGAGCACCCGCCTGCTGCAACGCACTGCCATTTTTCGTGCTGATGAGTTGTTGCAGAAAGTAGCCGCGGACCAGTTGTTGGGTAATCGTCGAGCCGCCTTGCGGAAACACCGCCGCGCGCTCCCCAGGATTCTCGCCGCCTGATCCTGCGAAGCGCGGCATCAACCCGCGAAGATTGATCTTCCCAAACAATCGCGGGAACACCGAATAATCCACTCCCGCGTGCGAGAAAAAATTCTCATCCTCGGCCGAAAGGATCGCCTCCCGCAGCACGTCGGGAATATCCTTATATTGAATGATCTCGCGCCGTTCCCTGCCCAGTTCGATGACCACCTGGCCATTTGCATCGTAAATATGTCCAATCGTGGGAGGTTCGAAGCGGAGAAACGCTTCGAGGTCGGGCAAGTTCTTCCGGTTGTAGCTGATGTAGATCAGTCCGAAAAGGACCGCCACCATGGGCGCGGCGGCCAGCGCGGAAGCAACGCGAACCCAGCGCTTCGCCTGGTATACCCTGCGTATGCCGGAAAATATTCTCGGAAAGGTCCAGGGAAACCGCAGAAAAAGTAACTGAGTTTTGAGCATGTGAACAGCTTATAGACGGAGAACGGGCGGTCCCGAATCCTACTCCCGTTTCTCGCACAACTTTCTGGTGCCTGCTTGATCGAAGCATCCAGCCTCGCATATCGCGAGTTTACATTCTGTGCGATATGAGTCACATCAAGATCGCGCGTTACTCGCGGCTTTACCAATGGTTCGGCACTGCCGGGTTTCGAGGCCAAGGAAAGAGACCGTGAGGAACGAAAGCTGATCGAACAGCGGGTCGTCACGCTTGTCAGCTATCAGCTGCCATGTCGAGGCCTATTTTCCGGAGAGCTTCACCGCGTCATGGAAGGAAAAGAACAAGCGTATAAATCCCCAGCGTGGTCCCAAACGGAACTTCAGACACCGACAAAAAGGCTGCAATGAGAGCGAGGGTACGGGCTGGGCTTTGATTTGCCAAGAGCGCGACGCCCGCCAAAATCCCAAAAATCCCGCAGATAATAGACAGAACAATCAGGCCGGCGTAAACGATGTGAAAATCACTCATCAACGCAAACGGATTGGCTACTCGACTCAGGAGGGCACCAAACATGACCGTGGCCGTTCCGCTGAAAAGAACCAGCCAGATTCCCACGACGACGCGCAACACTCCATAAACCAGCCAGCAAACACCCAGGATTCGCCGATGATCGCCCGGATTGCCCGCCCTTACTTCACTCAACGGCATTTCGTCTCCTGCTCATTCGTTCGCTCCACTGTTCCGATTACGCTTCAGTGGAAATGGTGTCAAGTGAAACTAGCACGAAATGAAACTAGTGTCGCACCGGCCGTTGGCGGGCGGCGCGGGCGAAGACGGGTTCAACGGGGATGGCGGGAAAGACAGCGGGCTGAATGACAGGAGATGAAGAACGGGTCTAAAGACCCGCCACTACAAGGTCACCGCAGGGGCGCGGTGGACAAGCAGCGCGTTGCAGGCCATAATTTCTGTTTGGCGCCATAGCCGAGCATGGCGCCTATGACTGAGGAGGGGGAATGAGCATTTCTCCAAACGTACCGAGCCCGCAGGAATCGTATCAATACGAATCCGCGGGCACGCCGCGCTGGATTGGGATTCTGTTTGGCGTGGTGATCGCGGCTCTGGCCGTTCTTGGCTTTGCGGGTTACTCGACGCAATCCGGTTTGCGGCAGGACCTCGCCAAGCAGCAGGAACAGAACAAGATTCTGACCGCGCAACTGGATCAGGCCAACGCGCGCCTGGCCGAAATGAAAGGACACCTGGAAGTCACGGAACAGAAAGTCGGCATGACGCAGGCGGAAATCTCCAAGGCCCAGAGCCGCGCCGAATCCATCCGCAAGGAACAGCAGAACGCCGACCAGAAGCTGAGCGCGCAGCTTTCGCAGGCGCAGAAGGAAAACGAGGAAAAACTCGGCGCGGTGGCCACGGAAGTCGGCGGCGCCAAGAAAGACATCGAAGCCACCAAGAACGACCTGGAAGCCACAAAAACCAAAATGGCCAGCGCCATGGGCGACATGAACGTGATGAGCGGCCTGATCGCGCGCAACCGCGACGACCTGGAAGAATTGAAGCGCAAGGGCGACCGCAACTATTACGAATTCACTCTGCAGAAGTCCAAGACGCCGCAGCGCGTCGGGCCGGTGCAGGTCTCGCTGAACAAGACGGACCCGAGAAAATCGAAGTATACCGTCACGGTGATCGCCGACGACAAAACTATCGAAAAGAAAGACAAAACTTCGGGTGAGCCGGTGCAGTTTTATGTGGCGCACATGCGCGGCGCACCGTATGAACTGGTAGTTTTCGACGTCGGCAAAAACCAGATCTCCGGTTATCTGGCAACACCCAAGGATACGGGCACAGCGGCCGCTCCGGCCGCGGCCCCGCCGGCAGCAGCACCGGCAGCGAGCAAGCCATAATACTTAGGATTGCTAACAAGTTGGCTCACTGAGGCCGGTTCATTTCCTGAACCGGCCTCGCCCATTCTGCAAGAAGTCTTCCCGCCCGCTTCCGCAGACCTGTTCCGCGTTCTGGAAACAACGCGTGGGACAAGGCTTCTGTCTTTTTCGCACCGGCGCTAGCATGGAAAGTGAAAAACTTTCATGCCACCTGGCTCTGGAGCGGTCCAATGAAATCCATACGCATTCGAACCCTTCTCGCGACAGCGATGCTTGCGATTACTCTCCTCGGCGTGGGGACCAGCCCTGCGCGCGCGCAAGCTCCGCTGGAGCCCGGGCAACTGCCGTCGCACACGGTGTTCTACCTGAACTGGCGCGGCGCTCCCGCGCCGGACGTTCGAAAGGCCAACTCCCTGCTGGCGCTATGGGATGATCCGGACTTTGCGCCGGCGCGCTCGGCGCTGGCCACGAATATGCTCAACTCTTCGCAGGAGAAATCAGAGGCAGCGAAATTGACTCCGGAAGAGATCCAGGAATACGCGTCGCTGCTGGAAAATGGATTCACGCTCGGTTATTTGAGCGAACCCGCCAAGCATGCCGCAGCAAATGCCGCCGCTGCGAAAGAAGCCAAAGTCCCGGCGTGGAATGGCATGTTTTTTGTGTATGACCGTACCGGCAAAGAGCTCCTGCTGACAAAAGCGATCCTGCGTGTGCGCGCGCAGCAAAAAGATGTGCCAAATCTTTCGCAAGTCACTCTCGGAGGCGTGGCGGTCCTCAAGTCCGAAGGAAAAAGCGGGGTCACCTACTGGGCGGAACACGGGAAGTACGCGGCCAGCGCGAGCGAGCGCTCGGTGATGGAAGAAATCCTGGCGCGCCTGGACGGCAAAGCTCCCGCGGCGGCGTCGCTGGCGCAAACTCCGGCGTATCAGGAAGCGCAGCCGATTGCCGGGAGCGGTATGCTGGACTTTTTCGTGGGCATCCCGGACCTGAAAGAAATGGCATCGGATTCGAACGCCAGCAGCATGAAAGTGCGCCCGCTGCTCGACGCGGCGAAGCTCGAAGCGATTCATTCGATCTGTGGCCACGTTACGCTCGAGGGCGCGAAAACGCGAATTCAAGCGGCAATATTGGGCGATGCGGCGCCCGGAACGCCGTTTGACATCTGGTCCTCCGGCCAATCAACGCCGGCTTCGCTGGCGCTGGTTCCCGCGGATGCGATTTCCTACAGCTTCGCGGAAATTAATTTCATGGGCGTTTACGATATCGTGAAGCGCGTGGCGCGCGCGGCTTTTCCGCAGGGACAGCAGGGCAACGCGGATCTGCTCGATACCATGGCGCAAGCGCGGCTGGGAATGCCGCTGACGGATGCTATCGGATTGCTCAGCGGAGAATTCGCTTCGATGCAATCCAATCCGTCGATGGACAGCGCCAAGCAAGTGTATTTCTTCGGGATTCGAAAGAAGCCTGAGGCACTGAAACTGCTGCGCTCGGTTTTCGGGGATCAACTGACGTCGGAACGCAGCGAGGGCGAGACAACTTTCGTGAAGATTTCCCTGGGCGGAAAGCAGGGGAGCGCGGGCGTTGCGCAATGGAATTTTTTCAATCTGGCGGTGACACCCGACATGATCATTGGAGCCTCGCGCACGGAGACGATTCGTGAAGTGCTTGCAAACCGGGCCAAGGGCGCGGGATTCGCGAGCCTCGCCGGCGTGCCGCAATTTCAAGCGGGCCGGGCGCAGTTCCAGGAAAAAGTCAACGGCCTGAGTTATTTCGATTTTCAAAAAGTGGACTGGCCGGCCGCGAAAGAACATTGGATGGAAGAAGCAAAGAAGAACTCCACGGCAAAAAGCCTGGATCCCGCGCAAAAATCGGCCCCGACTGCCACTAGCACGGGAATGGACTGGCTCGCACAAGTGAATCCGCAGGTGTTTTCGCGACACCTGCATTATTCGTCGAGCGTTTCTTGGAAAGACGCCAAGGGAATCCATTGGGACCAGTGGCTGCAGTAGAAGCGCGATGCAGCCTAATCGTTTTTTTGGGTGGGCGCTACGCGCAGCCGTCCCGTTGTTCGCGGGAGTGTTGTGGCTGTCTTCGCTAGATTACGCGCGGGAAAATCCACAGGAAAACTCGCAGGCCATTCGAATCCATGTTGAGCGAGTAAATGTCGGCGTCATCGTCACCGATCCCAGCGGGAAATTCGTGGAAGGATTGCGCCGCGAAAACTTTCACATTTTTGATAATGGTGTCGAACAACCGCTGACGGATTTCGCCACCATCGAGGAGCCGGCGCAGGTGCTGATGCTCATCGAGGCGGGCCCTGCAGTTTATCTTCTGGAGGGTGGCCATCTGCAGGCTGCGTTGGGGTTGCTGAGCGGGTTGTCTCCCGAGGATCGCGTCGCGGTGGTGAAATATGCGGATGCGCCACAGACACTCCTCGATTTCACTCCGGACAAGCAGGCCGCGGTGGCGGCCTTTGGACACTTGCGATTCAACCTGGGGTTCGGTTCGCTGAATTTGACGGCGAGCGTTTCGAAAGTTATCGAATGGCTTGCGAGCGTGCAGGGAAAAAAGAGCATTGTTTTGCTCTCCACGGGTGTGGACACTTCGCCTTCGAATGAATCAGTCAGAGCGATACAACAGCTCAAAATTGGCGACGTCCTCCTTTTTACAGTTTCGCTGAAAGGCGGGCTGCAGCCTGCGCAGCCCGCAAATAAGAAAAAATCGCAGCCCGCCAGCTCCAGCAGGACGGCTCAGCAATTCGAACAAGCGGACCAACTTTTGAAAGCGATGGCGGATTCCACCGGTGGGCGTGCTTATTTCCCTGGGAACGCCAAAGAATTCGACGCCGCGTATGCGGAGATCGCGCAACTGGTCCGTCACGAATACAGCCTGGCGTTCGCGCCGCCCACGAGCGACGGCATGGTGCACACCATCGAAGTCCGTGTCGACGTCCCGAAGCCCTCAGCTGCGAACGGGCCAGCGCCTTCGTATCGTATCGACCATCGCCAGGCGTATCTCTCTCCCGCACCGGCCGCATCAGCCAAGTAATCCTTAGCAGAAATCTTTCGCGATAGTAGAATCGATGGCCTATTGGCGCTGATGTAGTAGATTGTGCTGGCGACAGAGAACCATTTCGTATGCGGAGGCAGCAGTGGCACTCGCGATTACAGGTCTTTCCAAGACTTACCCGAACGGTGTAACGGCTCTTAAGAACCTATCACTCACGATTGGGAACAGCATGTTTGGGCTTGTGGGGCCAAACGGCGCCGGCAAGAGTTCCCTGATGCGTACTATCGCCACACTGCAGGACCCGGACTCCGGCTCCATCGAACTCGATGGCATCGACGTGCTGAGGCAGAAAGACGAGGTCCGGCGCATCCTGGGCTACCTGCCGCAGGAATTCGGCGTCTACCCCAAGATATCTGCCCTGGACATGCTGCAACACATCGCCGTGATGAAGGGGATGACTTCCGCGGGCCAGCGCAAGGAGACGGTGGAGGCGCTGCTGCAACAGACCAATTTGTGGGAGGTCCGCAAGAAAGCGCTTTCCACGTTTTCAGGGGGAATGAAGCAGCGGTTTGGCATCGCGCAGGCGCTGCTCGGCAATCCTCGGCTGATTATTGTTGACGAACCCACAGCCGGGCTGGACCCCGCTGAGCGCAATCGCTTTCTGAACTTACTTTCCTCGCTGGGCAGCGACCGAACCGTGATCCTATCGACGCACATCGTCGATGACGTGCGCCAGCTGTGCCCGCGCATGGCCATCATCGCCTCTGGCGAGGTACTTCTGGAGGGCCCGCCAAATGAAGCCCTTGCCGCTCTCGATGGCAAGATCTGGTCAAAGGTGGTCGCCACGAACGACGAAATGCGCGCTTTGGAAACGCAAGTTCACATGATCTCGACGCACCTCGTTGGCGGACAGCACGAAGTGCGCGTGTACGCTGACGGTTCACCCGGGAGCACTTTCCGCCCGGTGGATTCCAGCCTCGAAGACGTTTACTTTCTTAACCTTTCGCAACAGGCCAAGCGGCAGCTTCCGAATTAAGCTGGAGCACATAGAGGATCCGACATGGCACTCTTTTGGGAGTTTTTCACCTTCGAGCTGAAGTTTCGATTCAAGAGCCTGTCCACATATGTTTACTTTATCGTATGGCTGATGTTTTCGTTTCTGAACGTGGCGTCCGAAAGCTTCGGTCCCGTGGGCAATAGTAACGGCAAGATCCTGCTGAACGGCCCATGGGCCAACGCTTACAACGACATCGGCGCCGCGCTTTTCGGCATCATTATTATTGCGGCGATCTTTGGGACATCGATCCTGCGCGACTTCCAGCGGGACACCTACCAGATCCTCTTTACCCAGCCGATCTCGAAATTCGCGTATCTTGGCGGACGCTGGGCAGGGTCCTTTGTCACCGCGGTGTTCGCATTCTCCGGCACGATGTTTGGCACTTTCCTCGGCACGTTCGCGCCCTGGGCAGACCATACGCGCATCGGACCAAATCATCTCTGGACCTACCTTCAGCCTTTTCTATCCATCCTGGTGGTGCAGATCTTTTTCCTTGGGTCTGTATTCTTCGCGGTCGCCGCACTCACCCGCAAGCTGTTCATCGTTTATCTCCAGGGTGTGGCGCTGTTCATGGTGTACATCATCGGGATCACAGTGTTCTCGGCGACGCGGTCGCTGGAGCGCTTCTGGTCGGGGATCCTTGATCCCGTTGGCTTCATACTGTTCGACGACGTTACGCGCTACTGGACAGTCATTGAGAAGAATACGATGCTGGTGACTTGGTCGCCGGCGCTCTCGGGCGGCGTGTTGCTTTACAACCGTCTCCTCTGGCTCGCTGTTGGCCTTGTCTCACTTCTTGCCACGTGGGCGCTCTTTCCGATGTCCGTGGAGGCTCTGACGGCGAGGTCGCAGGGCCGGCGCGCCGCCAAAGCGAAACAACAGGAACTCACGGAAGCCCAGCCCGTGCGATCCCTGGTCACCGCGCAGCTTCCCGATGTGCATCAGGCGTTTACACCCGGCACCACGTTTTCCCAATACATCTCACTCACACGGCTTCGACTGCGAAACATTGTCCGTGACATACCGTTCTGGGGAATGGTGGCGCTGCTGATCGCATTTGGAATCAATAATGGCCATTTTGCGGGACGCGTCGCCGGACGAAACATCTGGCCAGTCACATACTTGATGGTGCAGGCTGTCGAGGGCAGCGCGCTCCTTTTCCTATACATTGTCGCCACCCTGTATGCCGCGGAACTGTTGTGGCGGGAGCGCGACACGCACTTCGATGGCATCCATGATGCACTGCCGATGCGCGAATCCACCGACTGGCTTTCCCGCCTGACAGCCATCATCGTCGTCGAACTCACCCTCCTGACAGTCGCGATGTTCGTCGGCATAGTGATGCAGACAGTCGCCGGTTACTACCATTACGAGCTCCTCCAGTATTTCAAGGAACTCTACATCGTGACGTTTCCGCAAGTCCTGGCGTTCACGCTGCTCGCGCTGTTCGTGCAGACGATCGTCTCCAACAAGTTTGTGGGCCACGGCATCGTAATTGGCTTGTTCGTGCTGATGCCTATCCTCTATGGATTTGGGTGGGAGAACACGCTGTACCTGGTCGGCCAGACACCCACGTACACGTACTCCGACATGAACGGTTACGGGCACTTTGTGCCTGCGTTGTTTTGGGCGATTACTTACTGGCTGGCGATCACCGCCGTGCTGGGAGTGCTGTGCATCGCGCTGGCCCGCCGCGGAGCGGAGGACTCCTTGCGGGCGCGCGCCCGCGCCGCCTTTCGGCTGGCGCCGCGACTGGCGCCACTCGGCTTACTTTTCGTAATCATTGCGGCCTGCGCCGGGGCCTGGTACTTCTACAATGCTCACGTCCTGAACGAGTATCTGGACTCCAAGGCGCGCCGCCAGATCCAGGCCGGCTATGAACGGCAGTTCAAGCAGTACGAAAATCTGCTGCAGCCCAAGGTCACGGCAGTCGATACCACCATTAACATCTATCCCGAGCGCCGTTCTTTCGACGGAAACGTACGATTCACGCTCCAGAACAAGAGCAAAGAGCCGATCACTCAAGTCCATGTGACCGATCAGAGGCAGTCGGTGACGAACCTCCAGTTTGATCGCCCCTTTCGGCTCGTCAGCTCTGCGCCGCGCGGTATCTACTCTATCTATGCCCTTGAGCAGCCGTTGGCGCCGGGCGAAATCCTAACGCTCACCTGCAACGTCGGGCACCAGACCCGAGGGTTCCGCGACGGCAACGAGCCTCCCGAGTTCGCCTACAACGGTACATTCTTTGATTCCGACTACCTTCCCTACATCGGCTATAACCCCAATATCGAGCTTGACGATCCGCGCCGGCGGCGCGAAGAGAAACTTCCGGACCTCGAAGAAATGGCCCACCGGGGTGACCCCACTCATTCGGTAGACAATATCTTCACGCGGGAGTCCGACTGGATCACCTACCACACGGTCGTCAGCACCTCAGCGGACCAGATTGCCATTGCGCCCGGATATCTGCAGCGCGAGTGGCAAGACAGTGGGCGCCGCTTCTTCGAGTACAGCCTGGGCTCGACGCACATCCTGGACTTCTTCTCCTACATTTCCGCCCGCTACCAGGTGCGAAAAGAGATGTACCACGGACCCAATGGTGACGTCGCGCTCGAGATCTATTACGATCCTGCTCACACCTACGACCTCGATGACATGCTGGCGAGCGCACGCGCTGGACTCGATTACTACCAGCGTGTCTATAGTAACTACCAGTTCACGCAGTTCCGCATCCTGGAGTTCCCGCGCTACAGAACATTCGCGCAGTCCTTCCCCAACACTATCCCGTACTCGGAAGGCATTGGCTTCATCGGCCGGATCCTCAAGCCAACGGACATCGACTTCACCTATTTCGTGACGGCCCACGAGCTCGGCCACCAATGGTGGGGACACCAGCTTGTTGGGGCCAATGTTGAAGGTTCCAACATGATGTCGGAAAGCCTCGCGGAGTACTCCGCGCTGCAGGTGATGGCGCACAAGTACGGCAGCGATCTGATGCATCGCTATCTGCGGCACGAACTTGATACCTATCTTCGTGGCCGCTCGAGCGAAACCCGCCACGAGCCGCCCCTCGCGCTGGTCCAGCGCGAACCTTACGTGTGGTATCAGAAGGGCGGGCAAATCCTGTATACGCTTGCCGACTACTTGGGGGAAGACAAACTCAACCTGGCACTTCACAACTTCCTGACGCAGTACCGCTATGCCAACGCGAACAATCAGGCCGACGCCCACGACAATGTCCGCGCCGCGGGGGCCATCGACGGGTCCTATCCCGATACGCGTATGCTGGTTGACGCGATCAAGGCGCAAACGCCGCCGGAACTTCAGTACCTGGTGGAGGACGGCTTCAACCGCATCGTTCTTTATGACAACAAAGCCATCAGCGCGACTTCGCAGAAAACGGCGGACGGCAAATACAAGGTCACGCTGGAGGTGCAGGCGCGAAAGGTGCAGGCGGATGGAAACGGGGCGGAGACGCCCGTGGCATTGGCGGACTACATCGAGATCGGAGTGTTCAGCGGAAAGAAAGATGAGGAAAAGCCGTTGTACCTGAAGAAGGAAAAATTCACGGAAGAACACAAGACGTTTGTGATCATCGTCGACCAGCAGCCCACACTGGCGGGGATTGATCCCTACAACAAGCTGATTGACAAGAATTCGGACGACAACATGATCGATGTCACCAAGCAGTGAAGAAGCGGTTCACGGAGTCGAGCTCATGACTTCGACTACAAATGTGACAATGGAAAATCACTTTTCTGGCTGGGGTACCTGCGGCATTGGTTAAATCCGAAAGAAGCCGCGTCAGGGGTACTCCATACAAGTTTGACCTCCAGTGCGAAGAATTGGGGAAGCTACTCGCTTCTTGCCCAGGCCTTGGCGTTTTCGAATTTCTCGCTGCTTAGCCAAACCTTTTTCTCCCAGTCATTACCCATCTCGATGAAGGCCGCTTGTGCGGCCACCTTGTCATCCACCTTGAAAGCCATACTGGCGAAACGATTCCGCTTCATGCTGGAAACACCGTAGAGTTGTTCGAGCGCTGCGTAGCCCTGTTTGATTCTTGGCCAGGACATATTTTGAAGAGCGGTTTTTTCTGAATCACACTGACAGGCAACGAGGCTGGCGACTTCGAAATAGAGAAAGTCGCCTTCCTGGCCGCCAACGCGATCGGAGATTTCTTTAGCGAAAGCTTCCGCATCCCCTTGATCGCCATACCACTTGGGCTGCAGGAAATACGCGTACTCACGATAGAAATGATAGAAGTGAGGTTCGGAGGCGACGGCCAGTTCCATGAGTTCCCTGGCTTGCGATTTATCCCAGCCTTGGGCGAGGGCCACATTTTGCATCACTTCAAACCAATAAGGACATTTCTGCTTCAGGCGCGCGGCTTCCGCCAAGGTGGCGGCGGCCAGTGCAATGCGTTCCCCATAGAGTTCCCATCCTTCCTCCGAAACGCTGTCCGCATATCCACCGCCCCTGGCCTGCCATGCGTAGCCCACATAGGCTTGGGCGAGACTAATGCGTGCAGCGGCTGAATCTGGTTTTGCGGCAACCCACCGTTTCAGCGAATCCAGATTCATCTTCCAGTCGGATTCATCGGAATGTTCGCGGATAAATGTGGTGTCAACGGCGTCATAGAAGGCAAACAGTTTCCAAACGCCTCCAAGAATTCTGCCTTTGCCCTCGCGTGCTTCACTAGCCGCTTTTTCAAGTTGATCGAAATTTTCCTGACTGAAATACTGTTTTATCGGGCTCTCGTACTCCTGCTCGGTTTGAAGATTCCCGGGAATGCTCTTGGGCCGCGCGACGAGTGGCGCGGTTGTTGTCTGGATGGCGTGGCTGGCCGGGTTGTAGTCGCGAGCAATCTGAAGCAGGGCGTGGCTATCCACGTGTGCTGACGCGTGCGTTCGCCTGCAAGCACTAGCGGCAAGGCAAAGACTCAAGGCCAGAAGAAATGTAAGTCGCCTGCAAGAGAGCATGAACCCGTCCTTTTTACCGATTGAGGTACTTAAATCGTATGAGACCCGGGCTCGCAGAGAAACTGTACTAAGGGACTGGTTTCGATGTTGGATTGGACACACTGGGAGGGCGCTTGGAGATGTCCCGATGCCCGGAGCGTTTGGGGTTGATCCGATTGTGCGCCCAGTCCAACGGTATCGAACGGTAAGAGTGTTACGATAATTGATTGTTGCACTTCATGTTCAGGAGACTGCGAAGTGAAAAAAAGATTGGGCATTCGTTTCGCCGCAGTGGTTGTGGTCCTGGCGCTTGCATCGCTGCCTCTCTTCGCGCAGTCCAAGATTGTGGAGCGCTGGGTCCTGACGGGCTTGCCGATGCCGCCGATCAAGAAAATCCTGGTCATCGCGGCGCTGGAAAATTATCTAATCCGGCAGGAATTTGAAGATGAAATGGAAAAGCTGCTGGCCAAATCCGGGGTGGAGGGTGTTCGGAGCCACATGGTTCTCCCGCCGAGGAACGAACTGATGGAAGGCGAGATGAAGGAGCGAATCAAGGAGGGAGGCTACGACGCGGTGCTGGTGGTGCGGCCGAGAGCGGTGCGCACGGAAACCGAAGAGGTTGTAACCGGAGTGGCTTATGTTCCGCCGCCGGGTTATTACAATTTTTGGCCTTACTGGCAGGCGGCCTACCGCGAGGTGGTCATCAGTTCTTATCTGAAGGAAAACACCATCGTCCGAGCGGAGTTCAATCTTTACAACACCAGGGATGAAAAGCTGTTGTGGAACGGCGAGAGCGACACGGTCTATTCGAAAGATTTCGGGAAGCTGGGCAAGAGCTACGCCAAGATGCTCGTGAACCAATTGAAGAAGGATAAAGTGATCGGGAAGAAGTAGATCGCGCCGAGGATAGCTGGCGAGAAACCTGCTGGTCCGTTGGGGATTGCTCCCGGGCTATTCGAACTCTTTCAAGGTGCGGGCCATGTCGCGCATTCTCTCGTCCATCAAGGCGAAGACAGTTCCTTCTTCGAATTTTCCGTCGCTCTTTTTTTGCCCTGCGGTGCATCCCGTGAGGATTTCGATGCCTTGTTCGATTTTCGAAACGGGCCAGATGTGAAATTTTCCCGCGGCGACGGCGTCGAGAATGTCTTCGCGGAGCATCAGGTCTTCGACATTGGACTCCGGCATCATCACGCCTTGCGTTCCGCTGAGGCCTTTGATCCGGCAGACATCGAAAAATCCTTCGATTTTTTCGTTTACTCCACCGATGGCTTGAATATCGCCCTGCTGGTTGATCGAGCCGGTGACGGCGATGTCCTGACGCAGCGGCAGACTGGAAAGGGCGGAGACAAGTGCGTAAATTTCCGTGGAGCTGGCGCTGTCGCCGTCCACACCGGAGTAGGATTGTTCGAAACAGATACTCGCGGCGAGCGAAAGAGGCTTGTCTTGCGCGAAGCGGCTCCGCAAATAGCCGGCGATAATGTGGACGCCCTTGTCGTGGAAGCGTCCGCTGAGATTGGCTTCGCGCTCGATGTTGATGAGTCCCGCTTTGCCCAAGGCGGCCGTGGCGGTGATTCGAACGGGCTTGCCGAAGGAATAGCCGCCAATCTCCAGAACGCTGAGACCATTGACCTGGCCGACTCGCGTGCCGGAAACATCTACGAGGAGCGTGCCTTCCTGGATCATTTCGCGGATGCGCGTTTCGATCAGGTTGTGGCGTTCCATTTTTGAGGATAAAGCGCCGCGGACGTGAGCGGCGCGGACGACGGATTCTCCCTTGGCTGCGGCGGCGTAATGCGCTTCGCGGGCGAGATCGGCAATTTCGATGAAGCGCGCAGTCACTTTGTTTCTACGTCCCGCCTGGCGCACGCCGTATTCCAGCATAGCGGCGAAGGCGCCGCGGTCGAAGGGGTACAAGTTCTCTTTCTCCGAGAGCGCGCGCAGACGGCCAGCGTATTCGGCGATAACGCCGTCGCTCATGGCCATCTCTTCGTCGAATTCGACGCGCACTTTGAAGATTTTGCGAAAATCTTCTTCGTAGTCGTAGAGCATTTCGTAGAGTTCGCGGTCGCCGATCAGGATGACCTTGACGTTGATGGCGATGGCTTCGGGCTTCAAGGCGCTGCCGCCAAAGGGATAAAACATTTCGAGTGGCTGGATTTCCAGGCGATTGTGGTTCAGGGTGCGCTTCAGGGCACGCCATACGCCGACTTCGGACAGGGCTTCGAGCGAATACATGATGAGAAATCCGCCGTCGGCGCGCAGCAGCGATCCGCCGCGGAGATCCATGAAGTCGCTAGTCCAGCCGCCGCGCGCGTCGTAGGCGCGCTGGATGGTGCCGAACAGATTCGCATAGGTGGGGGTGGTTTCGAAAATGACCGGCGAAGTTTCCTCGTCGTTGTGCGCAAGGATGACGTTAATTCCATACACGCGGAAAGGATCGCGCTCCGGGCCGCCACCGGGCATTTTGGGCAAGCCGTCGGGCGTCTCTTCGTCGTGCTCACCTTCGCCCTCGCGTTCTTTAAAAGGATCGAGGTTGTCCAGGAGATGGTGGCGCACTTCTTCGAGATATTCGGAGACGTCGGTGCCAGGATATTTTTCCTTGAGCTCTTCGATGACGCCGTCGACCAGAACGGAGGCGGCTTCCTGCTCCAGGTAGCTAAGTTCGCTCGCCAGTTCGCGAGAGAGCGTCAGCGTCTTGCGGTACACGACGGTGAATTCCTGGCGGAACTGTTCGTATTTCCGTTCGATATCTTCCGCTACCGGCGCTTCGAGTTTCCCCTCATGGACCATCTTGGAGATGTCTTCGATCGGCACCATCTGGCCTTCAAGCACGGGAAAAATTTCCGGCAGCGCCACCGCGCCCACTTGCATATGGCCGAGGGCGAATTGCTCGCGCGCGATGCGACGCGTGAAATCGTCCATTAACTCTTTTTCACGCACAGTGAAGCGTTCCACGATGCGGCCTTTTTGCCGCTGGAACGGTTCGCCTTCGAAGACTTGAGGGATTCGGCGGCGAAGAAAATCGATTCCGGCCTGCATGTCCTTCTTGAAGGCATTGGCCTGGCCGCGTGGAAGGGCGAGCAGGCGCGGGCGGTCCGGCAGCTTGAAGTTGTTCGCATAGCAACGGTCGAGAGACTCTTTTGTCGGTGGGTGAAGCTCTTCGATCATGCGGGCGATGGTTCCCCCGCGGCTCGTTCCTGCCAGGCCGCAAACGAAAACGTTGTAGCCCGGCGCGGAAAGTTCGGCGCCCATCTTTAAGGCGCGAAGCGCGCGCTCCTGACCGATGAAGCCTTCACGAAGCTCAGCTTGCGCGGTGGTTTCGAACGGAATGCGGAAGAGCTCGCACTTCCAGCGTAATTTAGCCGGAGGCAGCTCCATATGGTTGGGGGCAGGCTTAGTGGTCATGAATTCCTTCGAGCGCGTTACATTAGCACACCCGGGCAGCGGCCCCACGGCGGGACAAGCCGCTTGTTACTCAGCCGTTATCGGTGGCGGCGCTGGGAGGGCCACCGGGCCGCTCCATGTACACGGCCAGAACCCCCGCAGCTGTGGCCACCAGGATCGGTCCCAGCACGAGACCCAGCATCCCGAACAAACTGACTCCTCCTAGAACGCCGATGAAGATCAGCAGGGCGCTCAATTGGGTCCGCCCGCCGAGCAACAGCGGCCGCAAAATGTTGTCCACAATCGTGGACACGCCCGCGCAGATGGCCAGCAGAAGAAGGGCCCGGCCCCAGTGGCCGGTGAACCCCAACCATAGGACCGCGGGAACAAAGATCAAGCCGGAGCCCACGACCGGCACCAACGAAAAAAAAGCCATGGCTACGCCCCAGAAGAGCGGGGTGGGCAAGTTGGCGAGGGCAAAACCAATCCCGCCAATGGCGCCTTGTATCGCCGCAAGAACAAGGCTGGTTGTCACACTCGCAGCAATGAGGTCGCGCGTCTGCGTCATCATGGTGTCCCGGTGAAGGGCATCAAAAGGCAAAATGCTGCGGACGCCGTGGACAATCTGGCCGGCGTCGCGGAAAAAATAAAAGATTGCGAAGATCATGACGAACAGATTGAAAACAAAGGAAACGATATTTCGCAGGATCGTTCCGAAGCGTTCCGCGATAAAACCGGCCTGCTTTTGAACGCCTTGCGCCAGCATTTCCAGCACGTCAGCGTTGGGATCCAGTCCGGGCACATGCTGCGCGATTCGCGTCCAAAGCTTAGCCAGCATGGGCGCCTGCTGGGCCACCAGGGTCTGCTGCAGGCCGCGTGAAACAGCAAACGCCTCTCGGATGAACAAAGTGCCCACCAGGATCGCCGGCACGACCAGAAGGAAAGTCACCGCCAGGGTGCTGAGGACCGCTGCCTGATTGGGGGAAAATCGCCGCGCCATCCAGTTGTGCATGGGGTAGAAAAAAATCGCGAGAACAGCGGCCCAACCAAGAGCGGAGAGGAAGGGTTCGCAGATTCTGAAGACCAGATAGATGAGGAGCAACAGCACGCCGTAGGAAAGAACTGTGGTTAAACGGTCACTCGTGGTCTTGATGGCGGAAGGGGCGGGATTGTTAGTCATCGTATAATCTTGATAGGCTGAGAAAAGACTGATAGCTTCCGGTCTACGCTCCACCAGGTCACGCACAGGTCTTCGAGCCAACTCTGCATGTCAACGAAGTCCATACCGCTATCGAGCTACCAGATTCGCCTACTTGCTGTACTTGCTTTGATCAATTTTGTCAACTTCGCGGCGCGCCAGGCGGTTATCCCCCTCATTCCGCTTTTGCGGGATCACCTTCACGCCACGGACGCGCAGCTTGGATCGTTGCAGACCGCGCTTCTCTTTGTACTTGCCGCCGCCAGCATACCTTTCGGATTCCTTGCGGATCGTTTCAGCCGAAAGGCCATTATCGCGCTGGGCATCTTTTCCTGGAGCGCGGCCTCATTCATTGGCGGCCTCGCGCCCAGTTTTCTATTCTTTCTAATGGCTCGAGGCATGGTCGGTCTGGGCGAAGCTGCATACGCGCCCGCCGCGCAATCCATGATTTCCGGGGCTTTCCCCCTTGAGCGTCGCGCCTTCGCACAGGCCATTTTTGCATCCGGCATGTTACTCGGCGGAGCGGCCGGTCAGGTTTTTGGCGGAATCATAGGACCGAGGTATGGCTGGCAGGAGGTTCTCTTCCTCATTGCGCTCGTTGGGATTCTCCCAGGTTTCGCTCTCTTCGGGATAGAAGAACCGCCTCGAGGTCCACGTTCAGAAGTCGTACCGATTGGGCGGTTGCTTGGCGTTCCAGCTTTTGTGGCCATGATTGCTGCCGGGATTTGCATCACGTTTTCAAGTGTTTCTCTTCTGACCTGGGGCGTCGATTACGCGGTAACTTACAAGGATTTCAGTTTGCGCGAAGCATCCGTGCTACTCGCGCTGATTGCTCTGGGTGCTTCCGTGATCGGTGTCTTGATCGGCGGCGCAGTTGCGGACCGCCTGCACCGAAGCTTCCCCTACGGCCGCATCATTGCCGTAGCGGGGGCATTTCTGCTGGCAGCGCCATTCCTGCTGCTGGCAATTCAGGCGGATGAGAAAATAATAGTGCTCTCCGGCTTCTGCGTCGCGGTCTTTTTCATGTCGTGGTATCACGGCCCCGTGACTGCTGTGCTTCACGACATGATGCCTCGTCGCGCACATGCTACCTCGGTTGGCGTGTATATGTTTGCCACGCAATTGGTTGGCGGCATCAGTCCAACCGTTGTGGGTAAGATTTCGGATGCCCGAGACCTCCAGCTGGGCTTGCAAATCGCCGTGGCGGTGATGGTATGCGGGGCGCTGCTGATGCTGCTGGTCATCCACTTCATTCGCCGCGACGGGCTTCGTCATCCGACGTTGGATGCGTTCCATGCTGAACCCGGCGACTGAGTTGTAGTGAGACCGACGGCACAGGTGCATTGGCGGAAGCTTACTTACGGGTACGGTTACTTTGGATGGGAGGCGGAAAGAAAAGCGGGAGCAAGGCTCCCGCACTCCAGAAAATCCTATTTGATGCCGATCTGCTGAATCAGGCGCAAAACATCGTCCTGGGTTACGTCGTAAAGCGGGCGCACATCTTCTTCTTCGAGGCGTTCGCGCAAATACTCGGCGGCGACAAAGCTGGCTTCGCGGTCGGTCAGGTCGCGCCCGGCCTTTTCGCGGAATTTCACGAAGGCGGTATGCGCGAGGCCTACGACGTGGGCCTGGCCATCAACGAAAAACTTCGTATCAATGGTATCCGCATGGCGCGTGGCGATGCCATTCCACATATGCGAGAAGCGGCATTGAAACGTATGCCCGGTCAGCTTGGAAGTCACTTCGAAGGCGCCGATAAATTGGCTCATGGCGCCGGTATTTGCGAGTACGGGACGTGCGGTCACGCGGTCTCCTGTTCAAGAGTTGTAAACGATCAGTGATCAGTAAGGAAGAGAATTCCGATGGCGAGGTCTCATTCCTTACTTCCTTTGTTCCTTACTTCTCTACTTCCCTACTACTCTACTTTCTACTTCTTTGCTTTCTCAGTTTGCGATCGTACGGGTTCTTCTTTTTTATCGGCTGACCGCAGCTGCCGTTTCCACCTGGGAGTAGCCGCGGATGGCGGCACCCACACCGGCGCCACTGGGAACGCGGAATCCCTGATCCAGCAACACTTTTTCGAATGCCGCGAGGAACAAAAGAACGTTGGATTTCTGGCTGCAGTAGCCCATCAATCCCACGCGCCAGATCTTGCCTTTCACGGAGCCGAATCCGCCGGCGATTTCGATATTGAATTCGTCGAGCAGTTGGTTGCGCACCTTCGCATCGTCAATGCTGCCGGGAATCATCACGGCGGTGACGGTCGGCAGGCGATCCGCCGGCTTTCCCACAAGAAGTTTCAGCCCCATGGCCTCAAGGCCCGCAATTAGCGCGAGTTGGTTCACACGATGCCGCTCCCAGCGCGCTTCCAATCCCTCTTCCACCACAAGGCGCATGGCTTCGCGTAGTGCGAAGATCAATGAAATCGGCGGGGTGTGATGATAGAGCCGGTCTTTGCCCCAATAATTCATCGCCGTGGTCAGGTCGAAATACCAGCTCTGCACTTTGGACTTGCGTTTGCGAAATACTTCCTCGGCGACCGGGCTGACGGTAATGGGGGACATTCCGGGCGGGGCGCTGATGGCTTTCTGTGAGCCGCTGAAACAGATGTCGATGCGCTCGCGATCCACATGCAGGGGGACTGCCGCGAGAGAAGCAACGGTATCCACTATCAGCAATGCGCCCAATTCGTCGGCAACTTTTCGATACGCTTCGATGCCGGTGATCACGCCGGTGGACGTCTCTCCCTGCGCGAATCCGATTACTTTGATTTTTTTCCCTTTGCCCGCGCGGCGCACATCTTCCGCATCCACGGGCTTCCCGTAGGGAGCTTCGACCTTCACGACCTTCGAAGATGCGCGCGTGGCAATTTCATACATACGCTCGGAAAACACGCCGTTCACAGCGATGATGCCTTCATCGCCTTCTTCCAGCGAATTCAGCACCGATGCTTCAATCCCGCCAGAGCCGGACGCCGATAGCGGCATGGTGACGCGATTTTCCGTCTGAAAAATCTGGCGCATCAGCACTTGGGTTTCTTCCATGCAGCCTTTGAACCAGGGGTCCATATGTCCGACGAGGGGGGTGGCCATCGCGCGATACACACGCGGGTCGATGGAAGACGGCCCGGGCGTCAGCATCAGCCGGACCGGAGGATTGAGTTCACCAACGTGTTGCGTCATGACGTTTTGCCCTTCTTTTTCTTGCACTTAGCCGGCAGGTGCGAACCGCGAGCCGCTCGCGGATGGGCTTCCGACGACAATTCCTGCCGCGACGAGCCCTAATTTTCGCGCAATACCCGGTGAGGCGCAACCGACAAATTGGCAGCAAACTCCTTCCAGGTCGGCCTGGGAACGCCACCTGGCGGTGACCTGGATTCGGGCTGGGCAGCTTCCTGTTATTTGCGAAGGCAAGACCGGGATTTCTCCCCGAAAAAACTTTGCTTTCGTCGCATGTTCAGTAGAAATACAATGCAAGTTCTGAATTCATGAGCCATAGAAGGAGTTGACGTCATGCGACGCCCTTTTCTCTGCCTCCTCATTCTCGTTTTGCCGGCACTTGCGCAACGCTCCGCGAGGGCGCAGGGCGACGAATCAAAAATCATTGCGCTGGAAAACCTCTGGAACCAGATGCAGATGAACCATGACGCGGATGCCATGGCGAAACTGCTCGACGAGGATTTTGTCTTCACCGACTACGACGGAACGGTGATGTCCAAGGCGCAATTCCTGGACTCGATCAGGGACATGTCCTACCACCTCACCGTGGAGGCGTCCGAGGACATGAAGCTGCACCGGCACGGCGATACTGTGGTCATCACCGGCGCGACCCATGAAAAGGGCACCTACAAGGGCAAACCCTACCAGCATCAAGGGCGCTTTACAGACACATGGATGAAGAAGAACGGCCAATGGCTGTGCATCGCCAGCCAATTGAGCCTGGTGAGCAAAAACAGCTGACACTCTCAAGACCCTGCCGCTTGCTGGAACTGTCCCCAAAAACCCAGCCTAACGAAATCCTCATAATCCGCTCAGAACTTCCTAGGCCATCCGCTTCTAGGATTCACTTTGCCTGATGGGACAATCTCATCGGTCAAAGAGAGCCGGCATGTCAGTCATGGTGTTCTTGGCGATTTGCATTCTTGGCTGCGACGTTTTGCTGTACATCCTGTTTCAGTGGATCTACGCCGAGAAGTACAGGGATCGCTCCCGCCGGTTGGCTGCACGGCGCAAGTCAGACCCAGTACTCGTCGATTTGAAATCCGCAAAGAGCCGGCCATGGGCGTTCTCCCACCGGGCTTCAAATTCCAGGACGTGACACGGCGAACTCTCCTGGCGGAGTTTAACGCCTCATGGGCGTGTAGGCTGTCCTTTCATGGGAAGAACAAACTCCATCCAAGAAAAATGGGACAGACAAGGATGTCTGTCCCGGAAACTCTAGATGGATTGGTGTTAGGCCGCGAGGCGGTCTTCGGAAAGCAGGTGCGCGGGAACTTTGCGCAGATCCCACACGATGCCGTACCAGGAAAGAAACTTCAAAGTGTAGTAGGTGATGTCGATTTCCCACCAGTAGAAGCCCTGGCGAGCCGAAGCCATGAAGTGATGATGATTGTTGTGCCAGCCTTCCCCGAGCGTAAGCAGCGCGAGCAGCCAGTTGTTGCGGCTGGTGTCCGTGGTTTCATAGCGGCGCGAGCCGAAAAGATGCGACAGCGAATTGATGGTGAAGGTGTCGTGCCACAGCAGCACTGTGCTCAGGCAGAAGCCCCAGATAAACAGCGGCCACCCACCGATCAGCCACAGGACCACGGCCAGCGCGACAGGAGGCAGCATGTGGTACTTGTTCAACCAGCGGAGCTCCGGAAATTTCGCGAAGTCGCCGATGTATTCGAGCCGCGTGTCGTTGTATTTGTCGGAGATAATCCAGCCGACATGCGACCAGAAAAATCCAAAAAGAGTGGGCGAATGGAGATCCAATTCCTGGTCCGAATGCCGGTGATGATGCCGGTGATGGGCTGCCCACCAGAGCACGCCCTTCTGCGAAGAGGTCATGGCCATGAAGGCCATTACAAATTGGAACACGCGGCTGGTTTTGAAGGAACGGTGCGAAAAATAGCGGTGATAGCCGGCGGTAACGAAGAACATACGCACGACCAGGAGCGCGAGGCACGCGACCGGGTAATACCAGTGAAATGGTAGGAAAAAAATCAGAAGCGAAGCGATATGAACGAGGGCAAACGGCAGGGACAGAAGTACGGAAATCCGTGAGCCATTCGGCAGCGGTATCGATAAATAGCGAGAAGCTGAAGCCATCCGGCAAAATCCTCCGCGCCCAGGTGCGGACGCTTATCAGTGCAATTTCCGCGAGCGCAAGAGATCCAGCCGGAACTTCGCGCCACGAATCAACAATTTCAGTGTACGGTCGCGTTGAGGAGCGGTCAAGAGCAGCGAAGTACAGGTTACACTAATATAGATGCCCGAAAGGACGGGTACGTTGTGACGGTTGCCGCGAAAAGCGCTTTAGAACGGGATTACCGGGATTGTGACGCGCGTCACAGGGACTGTTTCCGGCGAGTATGCTATTGTCCCTTTGCACTCATCAAGTTAGGAGCATGGCTCCGGAACACCATGGAGCCACACGAAAATGGCTGAACGCCCCGTACTTGTTGGACTTATCCCCCAGGTGGTCGTGATGGATGAAGGCGACCAGATATCATGGATTTCCGACGCGGGCAATTTGCGGGTTGAATTCGACGTGAACCGCTGCCCGTTTTCGTCGAACGTGTTTCAGGCGCCGGCCGGCATGCGCCTGCTGAGCGGCCCGCCGCGACCCGGAAGCAAAGCAGCCACATACAAGTACCGCGTCTGGCTTAACGACCAGCTTGTTGGCCAAGGCGAAGTAATCCTGCGAGAAAAATAACCAGCAAAAAGCGAGCGGGAGAATTTGCTCCGGAGAATTGAAATCCAGCGCGAACCTGCGCGTCCGATTGGCTAATTACTTATTTCGGCGCAGGAGCGGTTCCCTGCTTGGCGATGATCAGGTCTTTGATCTTGTCGTAGGTCGCTTGGGGGATGATCTTCTTGCGCACGAGATCGGTCTTCATTTTGTAGGGACGGCCATCAATGATCTTCTGCGAATAGGCTTTGCCGATTCCGGGCAATGCATCCAGTTGTGCAGCAGTGGCGGTGTTGATATCCAGCAGGCCGCCGGAAGCCGCAGCAGCTTGCGCCGTCTTGGCATCGGCTTTCGCGGGGGTAGTCTGCGCGAGAGAAATTGCCAGCGACATGCCGAACAGCAAAACGAGTGCAGCAAACAACATTTTGTTGATGTGCTTTTTCATTTCCTTCTCTCCTTTTTTGGTCAACCGCAATTCCCTCGTTTACTCCTTGGCCGCCGCGTGATAACCAGCTTTTTTGGCGTCAGCTTCGGTCATGTACTTCCCCTGTTTGGTCTTGCCGTAATAGCGGCTTCCCGGCTTGTGGTAGACGCCTGAAGCTGTATTCACCCAGACCATGCCACCGCCTTTGGCCGGCGAGGACGGCTGAGCCGTGGGCGACGCGGTAGCCGGGGTGCTGTTCCCCGAAGTGCTCGACGCTGGGTCCTGCGTCTGCGCTGCGGTGCCCGATTTTTTCGTGTTCGCGCTGTTCTTTGTGGCGTTCGAATCGCTCTTGGATGGATCCCCCGTTTGCGGCGCGGATTGCGACCGAGCCGTAACAACGCCCACGGGACACAGCAAGAATGCCAGAAGGATCAAACGGACGACCGCGCGGTTTTTCCCTTCCAAATTGCTCCTCCAGCCGCGACGAGCGCCCTCCTGTTAGGCATACATTAGCTAGTGGCTGAGCGGATTGCGGATGGCTTTCAGGAATGCGCGGGGCGTCTTCCTCGCTGCAATGCGCGCATGATGTCGAAGAACGTTTGGGAAGTCAAGAAAGAAGGGTTATGCGCTGCTCGGCCGGCGGGAGACCTTCAGCAGGCGATGGAGAGCGGCTCAATCGCCCGCGACAACACTACGAGCCACTTCGACGGATTCGGCGAGCCCACGGCGCATGGGACCGAGTACAAATGCGGGAACCTGACGCTCGGGGGCCAGGGACACGTTGGTAGCTTTTCGGGGGAACTCGTTGCGGCGATCCAGCTTCAAGCCCGCATCCTTAAGAAACTCAGCGGAAAATCCCATGTCTTCGGCGCGGTCTACACCCCAGAACCACAGCTTTTCTTCCTGGCGCTGCAGGAAGTCCAGGGCCTCCTCGAGCTTCTTCATGGAGCGGTCAAAGGAGCCGGCGAGGAAAAAGACACTCAGGGTCCATGCGTGACGGGGATAGTGAACCTGGACCCGAACGCAGTATTTCCCGGATTGGTTTCGCTCGATGCTGCAGCGATAGTCGTTGCGAACGGCGGAAGTGCGGGCCATGTTGTGGTTCACCGATCTTTGGAGTCGTAGCGCCAAGTGCCGATCCTGGATGATTTCGGGTTGGAGGTGTCCTTTCCTGAAGCACCTATGGATCGCTGCGGCATCCGCGGCCAAATAGGTGTCCAGTGTGGACACCAATAGGGTAGCGAGTGGCGACGGGAAAGACAAGCGCGCCTCGCAAATTTATATAAGCTGTTTATTTTGTGCTACTTAGATCAGCCGAGACTGCCGAAGTTCTTCATTTTTTCCGGCATGAGTTTCAGCTTGCCTTCTTGTTTCAGCCGCTCATCCAGCGCTGTCCGGAAGGCTTCATAGGCCAGACTGCGCTTGGCTTGGAGGGCTTCCTCGGTCAGATCCTTCTTCTGCTTCTCGAAATCCGCGGGATTGGGCTCCTGTTTTTCCGCGACCTGGTAGACCAACCAGTTTTGTCCCAAGGTGAGAGGTGCACCCACTTCGCCGGCGTTCAGATTGAACGCGGCGGTGAGTTGCTTGCCGCTGGCGGCCCCGGGGATAGTCCCATTTCGGGCGAGAAGATCGCTAGCTTTGGGATCAAGACCCAGGCCCTTGGCGGCCGGGTCGAATTTTTCTCCGGCCTTGACCCGCTTAATCAGATCCTCCGCCTTGCTGCGCGCCAGCTCGATGGATTTCTGACGCTTCAAGTCGGCGACAACCTTGTCGCGCACTTCTTCCAGGGTGCCTGGATGCGCGGGCTGGATTTCCTTCACGAGGAGAACTACATAACCGCGATCCGTTCGAATCGGCAGGCTCAAATCGCCCGCGCGCTGGCGGAAGATGGCGTCCTTCGCGTCTTTCGAATTGGCCAGTTCGATCAAGGGATCGGTTGCGCTGACGGGTCGGGTCTCGCTTACTGTGAGGTGGTACTGTTTTGCCAGGTCGTCCAGAGAAGTCTTGTTCGATTGGCGAATCGCTGCGGACATCTGATCCGCGGTGTCGCTCGCCTGTTTATCCGCCTGCGAGAGCAAGAGCGGTGCACGCAGCGATTCCTTCACCTCATCGAACGACTTGGTATGGGCGGTCTCTTTGTCTATGGCTTTAATGATGTGGAAGCCGTATTGCGTTCGAACGAGATCCGAAATCTGGCCCTTTTGCAGACTGAAGGCGGCCTTTTCGAACTCCGGCACCGTCTGCCCCTGAACGAGCCAGCCCAGGTCGCCGCCCTTATCTTTCGTGCCGGGATCTTCCGTATATTTCTTGGCGAGATCCTCGAACTTTGCGCCACTGCGGGCCTGCTTCAGGACATCCTCAGCCTTTTTCTTGATTTCCTCGACTTCCGCATCGGTCTTGTTGCCCACGGTCATGAGCAAGATGTGCTCGACGTGCACGCGGTTCGGCACCTGATAGTCCTGAATGTTTTTCTGATACTGCACCTTCAGCTGGTCGTCGGAAACCTGGATGCCCTGGCGAATCTGGTTTACATCGACGAGAGCGTAGCGCACCACGCGCCTTTCCGGGACCTGATAATTTGACTTGTTTTTGTCGTAGAAGGCCTTGATTTCGGCCTCATCCGGATTGATCTTGGCTTCCAGATCCTCGGGCTTGATAAGGGCATAGTCCAGCTTCACTTTTTCATTCTTATAGCGGAATTCGTCCAGCAGCTCGGCGGGCCCCACGCTGATGCCGTCGGTGACCAGCTTCTGGAATTTCTCGGTGAGCAGGCTTTGGCGGATCAGCTCTTCGAACACCGGCACCGTCAGTTGAAACCGCGCCTGGACTTCCGCTGCATAACGATCCATGCCGACGAACGTGCCGTTATTGAAGGCCGTCGGGAGATATTGACGGATGCGGTCGGCGCGCTCCTGGTCGGAAACCGTGATACCCAGCCGCTTGGCCTCGTATTCGATCTCTTTTTGAGAGACGAGATCCGTCAGGATCCGCTGAGCATAGATCGGCTCCATGACTTTGGCCGCCGGATTACGTTGCATGACCTGATCCAGTTGCTGGCGGATCTCCGCGACGGTTATGGACTCATCACCCACCTTGGCAACGGTATCCGTCGAAACCTCGCCCACACCCGGCGTCTGCGGTACAAGGTAGAGGAGCATGCTGCCGCCGAGGAGCAGCACAACCGCTCCTAGAAGTATGCGGTAGCCAAGTTTGCTTTGATCTTTTGCGCCAGCCATCCGATGAGTCTCCCCAGTCAGTAGACAAACTTCATATTATAGGAGATACGGGCACGGGCCTCAAATACAATCGTCGGGTATCGTAGGCCTCCCCGCGATTAGAGGTAGCAAGAAACACGGATTCCTTTCGGTCAGCGGTCGGAATAGCAGGCTTCCCGGCAACCACGCCCCGGGCGGTGAGAGCCATTCCAAGATAGTAGACTGAGCAGAGCGGGCCACCGGACAGGGAGGCCACGCATCGAAATCGCATGCCGAGCCGGATTCGCCAGCGCATTTCTTCTATCTTTGTCTTGAGCGCTGCTGTGGGTTCCACGCTTTTCTTCCTTCGCGCCACATTCGCGCAGGTAGCGCCGGCCAACAACCCGCCGACCTTTTACCGGGATGTTCTGCCGATTCTTCAGGAGCATTGCCAGAGCTGCCACCGGGCCGGCGGCATCTCTCCGATGGCATTCGAAACGGCACGGCAAACGCAGCCTTATGCTGCTGCGATTCACCAAGCGACGCAGAACAAATCCATGCCGCCTTGGTTCGCCGATGCAAACGTCGGGCGCTTTTCGAACGATCCGTCGCTGACGGCCGAGCAGATCGGCACACTGGCGGCCTGGGCCAATGCACAAGCGCCAGTCGGGGAGGAGCGAGATGCGCCGCCTGCGCGGATGTGGGCCGAGAGTTGGAGCATCCCTCAACCCGACTTAGTCCTGAAAATGCCGCAAGCCGCGCAGCTTCCGGCGAACGGGGACATCGAGTACACCTACGAGATCGTGCCCACGCACTTCTCCCAAGATCGCTGGGTGCAAATGGCGGAGGTGCTTCCGGCGCTTCGTTCGAACGTTCATCATGCCGTGGTCTACGTTCGCCCGCCCGATTCGAAATGGCTGCGACACGCGCCCGTGGGCGTCCCTTTCACGGCTTCCACGCTGACCGATCCGGAGGATCGCCGCGGCGCGCACTGGACCGACAGCGAAATTCTGCTGGTGTATGCACCGGGAAGTTCGCCGGACATGTGGCCTGCAAACATGGCGAAATTCATTCCCGCCGGTTCCGACCTCGTGTTTCAGATGCACTACACGACAAACGGCCGAGCTGGCGCCGACCAATCCAGCATTGGCTTGATTTTTTCGAAAGGTGTTCCGGAGAAGCGCGTCCTGACGCTGCAGCTCACCAACGATCACTTCGTCATTCCGCCGGGGGCCCCGGACTACCGCGTCGAAGCGCGAGGCACGTTGCCGAATGACGCCACGCTGTTGAGTTTTTTTCCGCATATGCACTTGCGCGGCAAACGCTTCGAATACAACCTCATTCGAAAGGATCCGAACGCGCGCGGCAAGCCGGGCGTTGATATTGAATCGCTTCTTCGCGTCAATTATCACTTTCACTGGCAGATGAGCTACCGGCTTGCTCAGCCGTTGTCACTCAAAGCGGGAACGGAGCTTCAAGCCGTGGCGTGGTACGACAATTCGAAAGAGAATCTGCACAATCCCGACCCGGATGCGGCGGTCCGCTGGGGTGAACAGACTTACGATGAAATGATGGTCGGATTTTTTGACGTCGCGGTGCCGCCAGGACTGGATAAACAGCACTTTTTCATCCGCACGACCGTTCCATAAAAACCTTGCGGAGTGACCTGCCCCAAGGGACAGGCGAAGCCCAGTTGGGCCAGCTGTACCAATGGTATTTGCAATTTGACTACGCCCGCCACCGCAATTTAGGCATGCGGAAGCCGCTGTGCTAGATTGAAAAATTGGAGCATTCGCAGCGCAAATACTCGTGACAACCCAAGCCCCAGTCGATCCGAAGCAGACGCAGACCCAGCACAAAGACCCGCGCGTCCAGGTTTATTGGCAGGCGGTCACCTACAAAACGGTGCTGGGATATGGATTGCTGCTCGCGGCGATCATAGGCGCAGGAATCTACCTGGCGAAGCCGGACTTGTATGCCACGGTCATCAGGAAAATAAACGAAAAGGTGAGTAACCCTGACGGCGAGACGGCTTCCGACGATCAGAAGCACGCAAAGTTCGTCAATCTCGACGGCAAAGTACAAGTGAAAAAAGTAAATTCGGTGCAATGGGTGGAAGCGGATTTCAAAACGTTGCTTGATAAGGGTGACCTGGTGCAAACGGGCCCCGATGCCAACGCGCGCATAACCTTTGGTGACGGCACGATTTATACGGTCAAGCCCGACACGCTGGTCACCGTCGAGGAAAACACTACGGAGAGCAACCGGCCGACCAGCGTCGCGGTGCGCATCAATACCGGTTCGGTTGATTTAAGGACGCCGAACTGGAGTTCGCCGGATTCAAAGGCCGGAGTCAGCACCGAGGATGCCAATGCACAACTGAGGTCCAACAGCCGCGCGGCGGTGAAATCCGATCCGGAAAAGAAGGAAAGCGAATTCGTGGTATCGAGCGGTAGCGCGCAGGTCCAGCGCGGCGAGGAAAAGATTGATCTGGCGCCGTATGAAAAAGCAACGATTCCCAGCGGAGGAGCGATTCAAAGATCTACCGTGCTGGCGCCTCCGGACCTTGTTGAGCCGCTGAACCTCGCGCCCATCATCGCGGAAAATCCAAAAATCTTCTCCGTCCATTTCGAATGGAAAGCCGTGCCGAACGCCGTCTCTTACAACCTGCGGATCAGCACCACGGCGATGTTCACGAAAACCGTGAAGGAAGCCAAGGTGACCGGCACGTCGGCGGACATCAGCGGCCTTGACCCCGGCGACTATTTCTGGAACGTCACGGCCGTGGACGGCAAGAAGCAAACCAGTGAGCTCAGCGAATTTTTTAAATTTACGCTGGTGGCGCAAGGCAAGTCGCAATCGATGGTGCTGGAAATTGACGGCACGCAGCTGCATGGACACGTAGCGGAAATCGTGGGCCGGACGGAACCCGGCGCCGCGCTGATCGTGAATGGCCAGTCCGTGCCGAATATTGCGCCGGATGGAACCTTCCGGCATTTTACGGAGCAGCTCGATCCCGGCCAGCATACGATATCGATCATCGGGTCGAACCGCCGCGGCGGAACGGCCATGAAGACGGTATCCATTGTGGTTCCGAAGTAAGAGTTCTTAAAAAGGACCAAAGCGCCTTTGCGCTGGTCGTGGTGTCCGGAGACAATGGTTGTTTGAGCTAGCCGCCCGGCGGTCAGCTCGATTGCCGGCCGGACAGCGGAGAGTGTCTCTCCGCAGGGGGACGTGGGGGATGAATAAGAACGGTTACAACATGAGGTCGGTGTTCAGTCTGTTTTCTTCCGACCTCGCCATCGATCTGGGCACCGCGAACACACTGGTGTTCGCGCACGGCAAAGGAATCGTCGTGAATGAGCCTTCGATCGTGGCCATAAACAAATCCAGCGGAGAAGTTGTGGCCGTCGGGCGCGAAGCCAAGGAAATGCTCGGCCGCACGCCGGGCAACGTCGTGGCCATCAAGCCGATGAAAGACGGCGTCATCGCCGATTTCAAAGTCACCGAAAAAATGCTGACCTATTTTATCCAGAAGGCGCATAACCGCCGCGTGCTGGTGCATCCGCGAATCGTAATCGGTGTGCCAAGCGAAATTACGCCGGTGGAAAAACGCGCTGTGCAGGACTCTGCGTATCGCGCGCGGGCAAGCGAAGTGTTTCTCGTCGAACAGGCAATGGCCGCAGCAATTGGCGCAGGCCTCCCGATTGAGGAGCCGTCCGGCAACATGGTGGTGGACATTGGCGGCGGCACTACGGATATCGCGGTCATTTCCATGAGCGGCATCGTCTATTCGCGCTCCGTGCGCGTGGCGGGTAACGAGATGGACGAAGCGGTGATGCAGTATTTGAAGCGCAAGTACAACCTGCTGGTCGGCGAGCGCACGGCGGAACAGATCAAGATGGAGATCGGCTCGGCCTATCCGCTGGAAAAACCGCTGACGATGGAAGTGAAGGGCCGCAACTTGATCGAAGGCGTGCCCCGCACGGTGACCATCGACGACAGCGAAATTCGTGAAGCGCTGAGCGAATGCGTGGCGACCATCTTGAACGCGGTGCGTGTGGCCCTGGAGCGCACGCCTCCCGAGCTTTCCGCCGACATCAGTGACCGTGGAATCGTGCTCACGGGCGGCGGCGCGTTGCTGAAGAATCTCGACAAGCGCATTCGCGAAGAGACCGGCTTGCCGGTTTCCATTGCCGACGATCCGCTGGCGTCGGTTGTGCTGGGCACCGGAAAAATGCTGAGCGATTTCAAGTTGCTGCGCCAGGTTTGCATCGACTAAAGAGCCTGTTTTCTGTTTTCTGGTTTGGAAGTTTGGGTTGGAATTCCAATTCTCGCGGGAGATCAATGACCGGGCATTTCGGGCAATTGATTTGAACGGAATACTGACGACTGATCGCTGATAATACGAGCCGCCAGTCACTAGTCACCAGCCACTAGTCACCCGACGCTCGCAGTAAAATTAAGAGAATATTGCCAAATGGTTGCCATCCCCTCTCGCCACAAGTCGCTCGTCCTGCTCGCAGGCGTGATCTTGCTTCAAGTCCTCCTGCTTGCCGTACAGATCAAGCGCGATTCGCAGGGACGATTGATTCGCGTCTGGACGGTGGGCGCGATCTCCCCTTTTCAGCGGGCGGGCGCGAATGGCGTGGGAAGCATTCGCGGGATCTGGAATCATTATTTCGCGCTGCAAAATACCTCGCGGGATAACGAGCAGTTGCGCCGCGAAAACGACGCGCTCAAGTTGCAAATTACGCAACTCCAGAGCAAAGCCGCCGAAGCGGACCGGCTAGCGGGGCTTCTCAACTTCAGAAAACTGCACATGGAAGTCCCCATGGTTGGCGCGCGCGTGATCGGCGCCAGTGCGGGCACGGCGAGCCAGACGATCGATATAGACCGCGGCGAACGCGACGGCATCAAGCGCAATATGGGAGTGATCACGCCGGATGGCGTGGTCGGAAAAGTAATCGAGTCGTACGCAAATTCCGCGCAGGTTCTTCTTCTGACGGACAAAGACAGCGGCGTGGGCGCCCTACTTACGGAATCCCGCATTCAGAGCCCGGTCGGCGGCACCGGCGAGCCGCTGCTCTCCATGAAATACGTTCCCAACGATGACACGGTGAACAACGGCGAGCACGTGGTTACCAGCGGCATGGATCGCATTTTTCCGCGCGATCTTCCTGTCGGCACGATCGTGGAAGTCAAGCCGGCCAATCCGTTCAAACAGATTCGCGTGCGGCCCGCGGCGAATCTCGAGCGGTTGGAAGAAGTCATCGTCCTGTTGACGCTGCACCCTCTGGAATTGAGAACCGAATCGGAATCCGTGAGCCAGCAAATTCCGGCGCCAAACGCGGCCGTCAAGACGCCGGCGGCGAGACCATGAACGATACGTACGACATCCGCGGAGCCGAATCGCACATCGAGGTGCACAAGTTCCGCGCCGGCGCGATCATCGGCACGCTGCTCCTGGTGCTTTTCTTGCAGGCCTTCCTGCCGCTTTACGTGCCGAAGGCGGAGATTCTCGATCTTCCTCTGCTGATCACCGTATATTTTGGTTTGAGCCGGCGCAATCCCTCAACCGGACTTCTGCTCGGCATGGCGATTGGTTTGGTGCAGGACAGCTTGAGCGGGCCCACGGTTCCGCTAGGGCTGTACGGAATCGCGAAAACCATCATCGGGTACCTGGCTTCGTCGATTGGCGCTCGGCTCGATACCGAGCATCCCGCGGCGCGCTTCGCCTTGACGGCATTTTTCTTCGCGGCGCATCAAGGCATCGTCAATCTCACGCGCCGCATTCTTCTTGGGCAGCCGGAGCCCTGGTTCAACATGCATCTCCTCATTGGTGCACTCGTCAACGCCTTCGTCGCCGTCTTACTCTTCATGCTCCTCGACAAGCTGCGCAAGCCCTCTTGAACGCCCCGATCCCGGCGGTAGGAGTGGCACGCACTCGCGTAGTGACGTGTCACGGGGTTTTCAAGTCTGCTTTTGGATCGAGAATCTGCCAAGATCTCAACGGGCACCGAAAGTACGGCGCCGGTGTCTGAAATAGGTGAGACGTCCTTGAACACGCAAATCCTAAGACGAGTGGTGCGTCATGTTGCTGCAACTCTAACGATAGCATTCGCCTCATCCTTGATTTTTTATTTTTGTGTCCGACCCGAACCTGTTCGAGCCGACGCGGAACAGTACCGGGTGTTTTCCGATTATCTTACAGCCGGACTTACGGGTGAGTCCCATTCCTTGGGAAGTCGTGAGGGCATCGTTGTAATCCTCGGGAAAACTACAAGTGGTCTGGGGATGTCCCGTTTCCTAATCGGCAGTTTCCGACACGTCAGGCGAAATTCACCACTCTCGTCCTTCGAGCCACTCGCCAACCTCCTGTTCTCAAACCATCATTCGAAACAGCTTCAAAGATCCTTTGATATTCCTACGAGCGATGCCGTGATGACGGGCTCCGAAGCCGCCCTCTACCCTTATGAGGCCTTCTACAGGCGTTTTCCCAACAATTATGGCTATCACACATTCAGCCAAGCTGGCTTTAATCGTGAAATGACGCAAGTCATCTTCTACATTGAACACATGTGTGGACTTTGTGGCGAAGGCAAATACGTCTACATGCGCAAAATTAATGGGAAATGGATCTTGGCGGGGCAAGCCATTACGTGGGTATCTTAGTCTGTCTTGGCCCGAGCGAGAGTCACTGATTCAGCAAGAACTGCTTGAAGTCGTCGTAGGAACTCGACATCGGCAGGGATAATTTCTCGCGCTTCAGGTAAGCAGCGAGGCGGTCGGGGAGTGGCGGCGCGATGCCGATGGCCTTCATGACCACATCCGCGAATTTTGCAGGATGCGCGGTGGCCAGAACCAAGCCCTGCGCGGATTCCGGATGCTCGCGCTTGTAGGCTTCCCAACCCAAAACGCCAACAGCCGTGTGGGGATCGGCGATGTAGCTGAAGCGTTCATGGAGCATCTTCATGGCGGCAAGCGTTTCCTCATCCGTGGCCCGGTGTCCCCAGATTTCTTTCTGCACATATTCCAGGCGGTTGCGGCACAGATCGAGCAGCCGCGGGAAATTGTTCGGGTTGCCCACATCCATGGCATTCGAATAGGTGGCCGTGGCGGCGCGCGGCCGGAATTCTCCGCTGCGCAAATATTCCGGCACAACATCGTTGGCGTTGGTGGAAGCAATAAATTTTGCGACCGGCAACCCGATGCGCTTTGCAAAAATCCCTGCGGTCAGGTTGCCGAAATTTCCGCTGGGCACGGAAACAATCAACGGCACGGAGGCCACCGGCAACTGGCGGTAAGCTGCGACATGATAAAACATTTGCGGCAGCAGCCGGCCGATATTGATGGAGTTTGCCGAAGTCAGGAACGCGCGCTTATTCAACTCCACGTCGGAGAAAGCTTGCTTCACCAGCCGCTGGCAATCGTCGAAGGTTCCCGCTACTTCCAGCGCCGTGATGTTTTTGCCAAGCGTGGTGAACTGCTTCTCCTGCGCTTCGCTGATGCGCTTCGAAGGATAGAGAATCACCACGCGAATTCCGGGCACGCCGAGAAATCCGTGTGCCACCGCGCTGCCGGTGTCTCCCGAAGTCGCCACCAGCACCGTCAGCGGCCGCGTCTCGCCACGCACGAAATAACCCATCAGCCGCGCCATGAAGCGCGCGCCGAAATCCTTGAACGCCAGTGTCGGCCCGTGAAACAGCTCCAGAATGTGCAAGCCGGGCGAGAGCGAAATCAGGTTGACCGGAAAATTGATGGCTTCGCTGACCACTTGCCAGAGCACTTCCTCGGGCACATCCGGCGTTGCGAAGGGCTTCACAACGCGGAAACAAACTTCGGTGAACGGCAGCTTGCGAAATTCTTCCAGCTCCTCGGGAGACCGCCGCGCAATTTCGACGGGCATATACAGCCCGCCGTCAGGCGCGAGCCCGCGCAGCACTGCTCCGCGCAGCGACGTGAGCGGCGCCTCCCGGGATGTGCTGCGGTATCTCAAGAGTTGGGGCTCATCGCGCGCTCTCTATCTTGAGGCGGATCATTTCCAAAAAAGTCGAGGCATCCAGCGAGCCATCTCTCAAGGAAGCGACTTGCAGCGTGCAATGCGCGAGCGCCTCATAACTCTGGCGCCGCGCCGCAATCAGCATCGGATAGCAGCGCGCCACCGTTTCTCGCGGCGTTTCCTTGGACTTCGGCTGAAATGCTCCGCGCCACAAGACTGGTTTCGGGTCGCTCAAATATCTTTGGATCAACAGTTGCTGCTCTTCCGCCGACGCCGCCAGATACACAATTTTCATTTGACGCCGCAAGCGCATCAGTAAATTGTTTCCGGCGTAGATGACGCTCCCCGTGGTATCAAGCGCCAATGATTTTTTCGGATGCTTCTCCAGTTCCGTCAGCACTTCATCCAGCGTATGAATTTCTTCCGTCAAGTACTCGGATTCGCGTTGCGCGTACGCCGCGGAATCCGGCCAGCCCATCCAGGCAGCCACGCCGTTGATTCCAGAGTATCCACCTGAGGCCAGGCGCGAGGCCAGCCGCTGTTCAATGCGGTCATCGCAAAAAAATGCCGGCACTCCGGACTCCGCTAACTTCTTTGTCCAGAAGGTTTTCCCGGCGCCCGACATGCCGACGAGGGCCAGCCGTAGCGGCTTGTCACTGTGCAGTTCGAAAGTCATAGGAGAATTGCTTACAATAGCCTGAACTCCACGGCCCGAGCAACCGCCGCAATGGCTCGACTCCACGAAAAAACCAATGCATTCCTGGAACCTGTACTCCGGGACGGCTTGCGGCCCTTGCGTGCAAGTGTTACGTTTAAAAAGACTCTTGCTGCTTCGCGCGGCATGAGTCCGGTGGCATTTTGGGAGCTCCGGAAGATTTTTTCGCAGCCCAGTTTCGAGGAAATTTTCGACGGATATTTTAAGCGTGACCCCAGCCAAATCCCTGAAGAGTTCAGGGCCGGCGGGATCAACTTGAATCCCACGCTGCAAATTTTTGGTGACGCGAGTTTAGTCCAGCCAGCCGTGTAAGACAGGGCGGGACCGGGCATTTGCCCTGAGATCAAAGTACTCGCGCGCGGGGTTTTCGTGTCGTACTCGTTTCGCAATGACAATCGATTGCCGCAAGGGCGGCTGGCTGTAGCTTCCTACGTCATCGTGGGAATGATCGGGGTGTTGCTGCTCGGATTCTGGAAACTGCAGGTCATCGACTCCGACCGCTACACTTCCATGGCGGAGCGCAACCGCGTGCGTTCCATTCCCGTGATCGCGCCGCGCGGACGCATGCTCGATCGCGATGGGCGCGTGCTGGTCGACAATCGTCCCTCGTTCAGCGTACTCCTGCTTCGTGACGATCCCAGCCTCGTCGAAAAATACCTGCCTGTGATCTCCGACGGGCTCAGCATTCCGATGGATGATTTGAAGGATCAGCTCTACAACACAAGAAACCTTCCAAAATTCCAGCCCATCATCATCAAGCCTGAGGCTTCGGACGCGGACATTGCTTACATCGAATCGCACCGCTCGGACATCCCAGTCCTCGAAATGATCTCCGTATCCCGGCGCCGCTATCTGCCCAATGGGTTTCTGGCACACGCCGAAGGGTACGTGGGTGAAGTCAGCGAGCAACAGATCGAAGCCAGCAACGGCAAGTTGCGGCCTGGCGACTTTGCCGGCAAGTTCGGCCTCGAACGCCAGTACAACGATTTGCTGCAGGGCACGGACGGCCAGCGCCGCGTCATCGTCAACAGCGTGGGCAAGGAAGTCGACCACTTGACCACGCAGGAAGCCATTCCCGGCAAGCAGATTCAGCTTACGATTGATTACGATCTGCAGATGGTGGCCGAACAATCCCTCGGTGCGCGCCCTGGTGCGGTGGTGGCGCTTGACCCGCGCACCGGTGAAGTTTTGGCGATGGCCAGCCACCCCTCGATGGACCCCAACGATTTCGCCGTGCGCGTCTCGAGCGACGATTGGAAGAATCTCAATGAGGATCCACTGAAGCCCCTGCTCAATCGCGCGATTCAAGCCCAGCTTGCTCCGGGATCGGTTTTCAAGATCGTAACAGCCACTGCCATGCTGGAGGACAAGAACCCTCCGGAGAATTTCACGACGTTTTGCCCCGGCTACGCCACTTTCTACGGCCGGCAGTTTAAGTGTTACATCTTCGGGAAGGGCTCTCACGGTTTGGCGGGGCTGCACAAAGCGATTCTAGAGTCTTGCGACATCTTCTTCTACAACGTGGGAATGCGTCTGGGCATTGACCGGCTCTCCTACTACGGCAGCAAACTGGGCCTGGGGCACAAGACCGGAATTGATCTCCCCTCCGAGGAACCCGGGTTGATGCCTTCCGCGGAGTGGGCCGAACGCGTCTATCATCGCAAATGGTATGCCGGTGAAACGATTTCGGTGGCCATCGGTCAGGGCGCCGTCATCACCACCCCGCTGCAGCTCGCGCGCATGATTGGCGGGATCGCCACGGGCGGCGTTTTCAAACAGCCTCATCTGCTGAAGGACGCGCCGAACGTTGGTGAAGAACGCTTCGCACTCTCCGAGCCGACCGTCGAGAAAATAACCGACGCGATGTATGGGGTGGTGAACGAAGACGGAGGCACGGCCAGAAACGTCAGGCTGCCTGGAATCGAAGTCAGCGGAAAATCGGGAACTGCTCAGGTGATCGGTTACGCGACGCGCGAAAAATTTGGAAAACAGAAAAAGTTTGAAGACAATGCCTGGTTTGTAGGCTACGCGCCGAAACGCAACCCGGAAATCGTTGTCGCCGTGCTGGTACAGGAAAGCGGGAAACACGGTGGCGAAGCCGCCGGTCCCGTGGTCAAAGACATCATCAAGGCCTATTACGATAAGAAGAATAAGCGGAGCCCCGGCCAGCTCACGACCGAGAACAAACCGAAGGATTCTGGCGATGGGCCGGCTGTTCCCAGAGCTAAGCCGGTTCGAATGGCTTTGAAACCGGAGACTAGCGTTGCAGCCGCGCCTACACAGGCTGCCAATGCATCGCCGGACCGCTAGCGCAGGATGTTGTTGTAGTTGGATTATGGAGCAATGAAAGACGCACCTGGAACACGTGACTACGACTGGTGGCTCTTAGCCATCCTGGCGACCATCTGCGCCCTTGGCGTCATGGAAATCTACTCCGCCACGCAGGGCAGTTCGCTCTCAGGCATGTACATGAAGCAGGTCCGCTGGCTGGTCATCGGCTTCGTTCTCATGTTCGTGCTTTCCCGCTTGGACTATCACCTGATTCTCGACCAGGCGCCAATCCTCTACTTAATCGGTCTTGCTGCCCTCATCGCGGTTCTGCTGTTCGGACGCACTCATTTCGGCGCCAAGCGCTGGATACCCATCCCGGCCTTGGGAGAGCTTGTTCAGGTGTCGGAATTGGTGAAATTGATTATAATCATTGTACTGGCGCGCTTCTTTGCGGAAGTGCGCTCAGATGAACTTGATCTGCGCGATTTGATCAAGGCGGGATTGCTGGTAGGTATCCCGCTGGTCTTGATTCTGAAACAGCCTGATCTTGGTACGGCGCTGGTGCTGATGCCCATGTTGGCCGTGGGCGCTTTTCTGGCGGGATTGAAGTGGCAGCACGCCGCGGTCTTTTCACTGGCCGGAATGCTGCTGGTTGGGGCCGTCTTTTATCCGCCCGTCAGCCGACGCCTGCTCAAGCCATATCAGCGGGAAAGAATCACCTCGTTCCTGCACCCGGAGAACGATCCGAAAGGTTCCGGCTACCAGTTGTTGCAGTCGCAGATTGCGGTGGGCTCCGGCGGTTTCTGGGGCAAAGGGTTTCGTAATGGCAGTCAGAATCAACTGGGCTACATCCCCGTCCGTTACTCCGATTTCATCATGTCGGCGTGGGCTGAAGAACAGGGATTCAAGGGCGTGCTTCTGGCCCTAGGACTCTATATGGCGCTTCTGTTACGCTTAGTGCAGAATGCTCAACGCGCGAAAGATCGCGCGGGAATGTTTCTGGTTATGGGCGTGGCGGCAGCGCTGGGCTTCCATGTGTTAGTGAACGTGGCCATGGTCATCGGCGCTATGCCGGTTACCGGCATCCCATTACCTCTTATGAGTTACGGGGGTTCCGCCACGTTGTTTGTTTTCCTGGCGATTGGCCTGGTGATGAATGTCCGGCTTCGCCGCTTCGTCAACTGACGAACCGCCAGTGCCGTGTGACGTCTCCGTTTCGGCGGGACGCACCGGAAATGATTTTTGCTTGGGTATATAGGATTCAAGAGTGAGGACAGCATCGTCCGCCGTTCGCCCGGCTCGATTCCGGCAACGGACCAGCCTCGATAGACTGAGGAACAATCTTCTAAAAGGTGTTCGCGACCTCGTCGGGAACATCTCCTCTGGCTTCGAACGTCAAGCCACTTCGCTACCAGTGTGGCCAGCGTGTGTCCCGGTGCAAACCGGGCCGGCGCCGATTTCTCGGACCTCCGACGGGCAGAAGCTCGCGGCGATGCGTCCCGCAGTGAACCTCGGCAACCCCGGGGTCACGCATAAGGAGTTTTCATGTCGAAAGAATTGGTTATTTCCGCGGCCTCCCACGAACGGCGGGTCGCGATTCTCGAAGAAGGTCAGTTAGTCGAAATTTACATCGAGCGCGAAAAAGAGTTCGCGCTGGTCGGCAGCATCTACAAAGGAAAAGTCACCCGCGTCCTTCCCGGCATGCAGTCTGCTTTCGTGGACATCGGCCTCGATGGCGACGCGTTCCTATACGTGAGTGACGTTTTTGAAAATCTCGAAGATTACGACCCGGTTCATTCGCACGAGCAGCCGCAAAACGCGGCGCCTTCGCTGCCTCCTGCCATCGGCTCGCCCGTAGAAGTGTTGCCGGGTGAATCTTTGGCGCGCGCCGGCGAACATCACGACGAAGCGCATCATGACGAGGCGCATCACGAGGAATTCCATCCGGGAGACACGCACCACGGCGAGCATTCCTCCCACGAGGAAGCTCACGCGTCCGAGAGCGAGCATCACGAAGAGCATCACGAAGCCGCCGCGCCTACCGCGCAGGAAGATCAACACTCGGAAGCCGGCGACGAACGCCAGCCGGATTCGAACGCTTCCGCGCCGCAGAATTTTGCTCCACGTTACAACCCCACTCAGAACTATCCCAATCGCCAGGGGAGCGATCGTCCGAGCCAGGGCCAGAATTATGGCCGCGGCAATGACCGTGGCGGAGACCGCGGTGGGGATCGTGGCCGTGGCGGACGCTGGGGCCGCCGTGGCGGACGCAATCGCGGTGGACGCCCTCAAAGTGGTCCGGGTGGCGGACGCAATCTGCCTCCTTCAAAGTACGCGTCGCCTCAAGGCGGCGAATCGCGAGGCTACGATAATCGCGGCGCTCAGCCGCGCGGGTACGAGAACCGGCGCCCGGAAGCTCCACGGACCGTAAGCCCTCTCGCTCCGATGGATACAACTGAGGAGCCTATCGTTCTGCCGGGCGAATCGCTGGCAAAGTATCGCGACAAGCCTGCCGCAGCGCCTGCACCACCCCCAGTGGTGGAACACGAAACTCATGATCAGCAGTCCGAAGCGGAAGAGATCACGCCACGGGCGGCCGGCAACGTGGTACCCGCTGCGAGCGGCGGCAGCGTTCCTCGCCGTTTCTCCGGTGGTCTTCCTCGTTGGCTCCTCGCCGATGGCGGCACAGAAGCTGAAGCGGCATCCACGGGTGGAACTGCGGCCGAAGCGGAAAACCTTTCTGCTGTCGAAAGCGCCGTCGTCGAATCCGAATCCGCGCGCCGGGAGACCGAACTGAATGAAGACCAGGTGGCCGCGCTGGCCTCGGGTTTCGTCGAAGCCAAGCACGAAGAGACTTCGGCAGAGGCGGAGGCCGACGCCGTTGTCGGCGGCGCCGAATTCGAAGAAGAGGAAGAGGAAACGGAAGAGGAGCATTCCGAGGCAGAAGAAATTCACGCCGAAGAGGTTTCCGAACTCACCGCGGAAGAAACGCAGGATGTCGAAGAGCAGCGTGCCGTCAATCGCGCCGAAGCCGAAGCGGACTTCGCGCACGACACTGCGCTTCATGCCGCCGGGCTCGGAGAACATGAACATACCGAACACGAGCAGGAGCACGATCATACGGAATCGGAACACGCCGAAACGGGACATGTCATCGAGGGAGAACATGTCGAAGAGGAAGTGCTCTCTGCCTCCGCCTCCGTCGAGTCTGTTGCGGGAAGCGCCGCCATCATCGAAGAGGACGTAATTCTCCTTCCCGGCGAAACGCGCGCGCCGCGCGTTGGCGGAGCATCGGCTCCTCGCGAAGATTTCCCGCGTGATTCCGCGCGTATCAGCGGTAACCCGCGCTCGCGCTTCCAGCGGCCGTTCCGCAGCGGCGGACGGGACCGTGGCCGCGATAATCGTGGCGGACGCCCGGATAGCCGCGGAGGCCGCCCCGACAGCCGTGGTGGTCGTCCCGATCGCGGCGGACGCCCCGGCGGACCCCGATTCGAACGCCGTCCCAGTGGCGGCCCGCGGCATGACCGCGGCTACCAAGGCGGCCATTCCGGCCCTTCGCGCCGTCCGCAACTCATTTCCGAAATGCTGAAGGCCGGCCAGGACGTGGTCATTCAGATCGCCAAGGAACCTCTCGGCAAAAAGGGCGCGCGCATTACCAGCCACGTTGCCCTGCCGGGCCGCTTCCTCGTTTACATGCCGACTGTTCATCACACCGGCGTTTCGCGCAAAATCATCTCCGCCGAAAATCGTTCTCGCCTTCGCCGCCTGGTCAGCGAAGCCGGCAACGCCTATCCCGGCGGGTTCATCGTGCGCACCGCCGCTGGCGGCGCCACCGATGACGAGATTCGTACGGACATCGACTTCCTCGGCAAGACCTGGAACGAAATCAAGGAACGCAGCGAGCAGCGCAAAGCGCCCGCGCTTCTCCATCGCGACCTCGATCTCGTCGAGCGCATGCTCCGCGACTACGTCAGCGACGACTTCACCGCGATCTGGATTGACAATGAAGAGGAATACGGCAAGGTCGTCGAATTCGTCAGCCGCTTCCAGCCAAAACTAGTCAATAAGGTCAAGCTCTATACCAAGGAAACGCCGATCTTCGAAGAGTTCGGCATCCAGCATGAGCTCGACAAGGCTCTGCGCGCGAAGGTCTGGTTGAAGTCCGGCGGCTACATCGTTATCAACCACACCGAAGCGCTTGTGGCCATCGACGTGAACACCGGCAAATTCGTCGGCAAGGGCTCCACGCGCCTCGAGGACACCATCGTCAAGACCAACCTCGAAGCCGTCAAGGAGATCGTCCGCCAGATTCGTTTGCGCGACCTCGGCGGCATCATCGTCGTGGATTTCATCGACATGGAAGAGCGCCGCAACCGCGAAAAAGTTTTGTCCGCGCTGCAGCAGGCTCTCGAAGAGGATAAAGCTCCTTCAAAGGCGCTCTCCTTCAACGAGTTCGGCCTCGTCTGCATCACGCGTAAGCGCACCAAACAGGCGCTCGAGCGCGTGCTCTGCCAGCCTTGTCCGTACTGCACCGGCTCCGGCATGGTCAAGTCCATCCCGACGCTGTGCTACGAAATCCAGGCCGAAGCGCGCAAAATGGCCGCCGCCGACCACGAAGGCCCCAACCTAACGCTCCGCGTGCATCCGGAAATCGCCAAGGCGCTAAAGACACGCGAGTCCATGCTCATGGACGAACTCGAGCAGACCGCTCACAAACACATCATCATCCAGTCCGACGCCACGCTCCACTGGGAGCAGTACGACATCTACTGATTTTGGCTCAACCGAAAAGAAAAGGCCGGGCACTCTGTGGCCCGGCTTTTTCTTTTGTATTCGGTGCGTGCCCCTTGGTCTTGTCCTGCCTTCCGGTCGACTCACCTGTCCGCATGGTCAGGTTTGGCCTGCGCAAATCAGTACCTTTTCGTCGTTGCTTCCCGCTGCCGCGCGCGACTACAGTGAATCCACGACGCTCCCTCCCACCCGGAGCCAAGTCGGCTCTTGGATCGCCTAAGGGAGGAAGTATGTGGACCAAACAGCAAACTGCAACGGAAGCCCCCGTCACACCATCAGTTCCAGGCTCAGGATCTCCGGTCGTTCCTTTCAACACGCCTTCGGCCGTGCGCCTCGGCAATACCGCGGCCCGCAATTCTGCGCGCCTGGGTGCCGGGCTGCACATCAAGGGACAAATCACCGGCACCGAAGACTTGCAGATCGATGGCAAGGTGGAAGGGCCGATTTCGCTTCGCGGCCATCAGTTGATCGTCGGCCCCACCGCCGAGCTCAATTCTGAAATTCACGCGGGCGAAGTGCTGGTCTCCGGGAAAGTCGTCGGCAATCTCCACGCTCGCGACCGCGTTGACATCCGAACCGACGGTTCGGTCATCGGCGACATATCGACCGCGCGGATCAGCATCGAGGACGGCGCCCATTTCAAGGGCCGTATCGAAATCGATCCAACCAAATCCCAAGCCGCCGCGGACTAGTTTGTGACAGACGCTCAAGCGCTAAATCGCCCGGGCGTCTTTTCTTAATTTCTGAAGTTCTAGCTTCCGGAATACCGCTGTTCTTTCCAGGGGTCGCCGTAGGCGTGGTAGCCGTTGCGCTCCCAGAAACCGAGCCGGTCGTGATCCAGCAGCATAAGCCCGCGCACCCACTTCACGCTCTTCCACGCGTAAAGATGAGGCACGATCAATCGCAGGGGACCGCCATGCTCCGCCGTGAGCGGTTCGCCATCGTGCTCGGACGCAAACAATACGTTTGGCCTAAACAAATCCGCTAACGGCACATTCGCCGTGTAGCCTTCTTCGGCGAGCACCAGCGCGAACTCCGCTCCCGGCCTTGGCTTCACCAGTTTCATCACGTCAGTGAACAGCACACCTCGCCAGCGATTATCCAGCCGGCTCCAGCGCGTCACGCAATGAAAGTCCGAACTAGTTTCGGTTTGCGGCAGCGCGCGAAATTCGTTCCACGTCAGCCGTTTGGCTTTCTCGACTTCCCCTGAAATCTGGAAGTCCCACTTCGCCGCATCGAACTGCGGCACGCTCCCGTAGTGCAGCACCGGCCACTTCAATGTCAGCGACTGCCCCGGCGGCAGCCGCCCCTCCGCCTTGGCCTTTTTCTCCAGCTCACGTCGCTCGCCCAAATCCCCAAACAATGCCATCTTTTTTCTTTCTCCAGTTCTTCAATGCCACATCACGGCGCACGTCTGCTGTTCAAAATTGATATCTGATTGGATGTCACAGAGGAATAGAAGATGCGAACCGGTTTCAGCGGCGAAACAGAAATTCGAACGCGAAGTTCCTAGTTGATATCGACTTCGATTCCGCCTACCCAGCCCGCCACAACGTTGTAAACCGCCGCTCCGATGGCTCCGCCGATGCCTCCCACGACGCCATACAAAATCGGAAAAATAATAATGGCACTGAAGCCCATGCCAAAACCCAGCATTCTCGTGGTGGGAGCATCGGCACCCGCCAAGCCCGTGAGCGAACCTGCCACCATGGAAAACAGGGCCATGCAAATCCCGACGAGAAACCCAAGGAACGCATATACGACGAGCCCGACTTTGAACGCGGATCCCGGGCCAATTCGCTTTAAGGTCGCCATCTGTGCCTCCTTTGGCAGCGCGAATGGTGGGATGCTAGCAGAAGGGACATTGGGCCCCAAGGGTTAAAAACTGACAACTCGCCGATACTCAGCCAGGACTTGCGCTTTGCCTTTTTTGCGTGTGCTATGATTTTCTTTGCACCGCACACGCTTCACGAAAGCGAGCTACGCATGACCGCACGCATCCTCGATGGCCTCAAGATTCGCGACCAGATCTTCGCCGAACTCAAAGACGAAGTTCGTTTGCTCACTGCCGCGGGCGTTCGCCCCGGTCTTGCCGCCGTCCTCGTTGGCGATAATCCCGCTTCGCAGCTCTATGTAAAAAGCAAAATCGCCGCCTGCGAAGAACTTGGCCTCGCCAGCGCCCTCATCACCCCTCCGGCCACGGTGAACATGCTCGACATGCTCGCGGTCGTCGAAGATCTGAATCGCGACAACAACGTGGACGGCATCCTCGTCCAGCTTCCTCTTCCCCCACAGGTTGACACCAAACGCGTCCTCGAAGCCGTGGATCCCGCGAAAGACGTTGACGGCTTCCATCCCGTCAACCTCGGCCGCCTCGTCAGCGGTCGCCCCGGCCTCGTCGCCTGCACGCCCTCCGGCTGCATGGAAATTCTTCGCCGCAACGAAATCAGAATTGAAGGCGCCAACGCCGTTGTCCTCGGCCGCAGCGACATTGTCGGCAAGCCTATGGCCCTTCTCCTCATGCACGCCAACGCCACCGTCACCATTTGCCATTCGAAAACGCGCGACCTGCCCGAAGTCGTGCGCCGCGCCGATATCATCGTCGCCGCCATGGGCAAAGCCGGCTACGTTGAACCCGATTGGATCAAGCCTGGCGCCGCCGTCATCGATGTAGGCACCAACCGCGTCACCGATCCCGCCGAAGCCGCACGCCTCTTTCGAAACTTCCCTGAGCGCCTGGAGAAATTCCGCGCCAAAGGCTCCGCACTCGTCGGCGACGTTCATCCCCATGCCATCCACACCGCGGGCGCGCTCACCCCCGTTCCCGGCGGCGTCGGCCCCATGACCATCACCATGCTCATGAGCAACACGGTCAAAGCCGCGCGCCTTCGCCGCGCTTCACCAAGGTTTTCTGCCACGCAATCAACAGCCGGCGCACGGTAAGCTGGAAAACATGCTTCGACTCGGCCTCACCGGCGGCATCGCCAGCGGCAAAAGCGCCGTCGCCGCCATGCTCCGTGAACTCGGCTTCTCCGTCCTCGACGCGGACTCCCTGGCGCACAAGCTCATCGAGCCCGGCCAGTCCGCTTACGACGAAGTCCTCCGCGAATTCGGCCCTTCGATCGCCGGCGCCGGCGGCCGCATCGACCGCGCGAAGCTCAGCTCCATCGTCTTCGCCGATCGCGCAAAGCTCGACCGCCTCAACGCCATCGTCCACCCCCGCGTGGCGGAAGTCATTTTCAGCCAATTCGAATTGTGGCATCGTGCCGGAGTCCGCGATGCGGTCTTCGTCGAAGCCGCGCTTCTCATCGAATCAGGCATCCACAAAAGTCTCGATGGTCTTGTCGTGGCCTGGTGCGAACCCGAACAGCAGCTTGAGCGTCTCCTCGCCCGCGGACTCAGTGCAAACGAAGCGCGCCGCCGCATCGCTGCTCAGCTTCCCGTCGAGGAAAAGCTTCGCCTCGCCACCGAAAGGATCGATTGTTCCGGATCCCTCGAAGAGACTCGTCGTCAGGTCACCGCCCTGGCCGTCAAACTCCGCCGCGTCCAGCCGCCGAAGTGAATCGCAGCGCGATTTTTTCTATAATCATTGCATCGAGTGGACCACGAGAGGACGAGACCATGAACGCAGCAAACAAATCAAACCGCGCACGCATCGTTCTTTCCACGCTGGTGCTTATCTTCGGCGCTTACTGGGCCGGCGCCCGTTTCGGCCCCCGGCAGCCTGTCAAAGTCGAAGCCGTGCCTCTCGACGCGCAAAATTCTCCTTCCGCCTCGTCCATCGCGCGGCGCGACGCTGCCCTCACCGACGACGAATCCATCAACGTGCGCATCTATCGCCAGAATGCCCCCGCCGTAGCCAACATCCTCACCAAGGCCATCGAATACGATTTCTTCATGGACGCCGTTCCCGTTGAAGGCGCCGGCTCCGGCTTCATCATCGATCCCCGCGGCTACATCCTCACCAATTTTCACGTCGTGCAGGAAGCGCAAACCATCGAAGTCGTCCTCGGCGATCAATCCAAGTACGCCGCGAAATTTATCGGCGCCGACCAACGCAACGACGTCGCCCTGATCAAGATCGATCCCAAGGGCAAGCCGCTCACCGTCTTGCACCTCGGCGATTCCGGCTCTCTGCAAGTTGGCCAGAAAGTTCTAGCTATCGGCAATCCCTTTGGCTTTCAGTCCACGCTTACTACCGGAATCGTCAGCGCCCTCGGCCGCACCGTGCAGACCAGCCAGACCACTTTTATCGATGAAGCCATTCAGACCGACGCGGCCATCAATCGTGGCAACTCCGGCGGCCCGCTACTCAATTCTCATGGCGAGGTAATCGGCATCAATTCCGCCATCTACACGCCCAGCGGCACCACCGCCGGCATCGGCTTCGCTATTCCTATCAACACGGCAAAGAGCATCGCCAGCGATCTCATCACCGACGGCAAGGTTCACCGCGCTTTCCTCGGCGTGGAGACTCTGCCCGTGGGCGGCTGGCTCGGTGAAGCTCTGGATTTGCCCGTGCAGGAAGGCTTGCTGGTGGAAAGCGTGACTCGCGGCGGGCCTGCCGCTATCGCCGGAATTCATGGAGGCGATCGCTACGCGCAGGCTGGCATGCGCAGGATCGCCATCGGTGGTGACGTCATCGTCGCCATTGACGGTCAGAATGTTGCCACGCAGAACGACGTCAACTTCGTACTGAATCGCAAACGTCCCGGCGACACCGTCACCATCAGCCTCTACCGCGGTGGCAAGAAAATGGATATTTCCGCCAAGCTCGGCGAACGCACCGGCAACTGACGTTTCCGTGGGCCTTGGCGCATTGCTTCGGACATTAACGCCGCGCAATTGCGCTACTTGCTGAATTCTTCCCGCAGCCGCTGGCGTTCTGCCTCGCTCAACGAAAACCATCCCTCCGCAATATCGCGCACACGTTCCAATTCCCGCTGCATCTCCGCGTGCTTGAGTTCCATCGCTTCGGCGTTCGCGTCAGTCGGAACGTAAATCGGCGGTGAAAATAAAATCACCGCGCGCGCAAACGGAGCCGGCAACAGAAAATGGTCCCAAGTTTTTTCAAACGTCTTCCCACGATCAACACCGACGTGAAATACCTGAATGGGGCATCCCGTCTTCCGCGCCAGCATCACCGGCCCCGGTTTCGCCACGTACCGCGGCCCACGCGGCCCATCGATCGTGAACGCGCAATCCAATCCCTCTTCCAGCCTTCGCGCCATCACCGCCAGTCCACGCAGTCCTCCCCGCGATGAACTTCCCTGCGCCGTGCCGAATCCCAGCCACTCAATCACCTTTCGCGTCCACCGCCCATCGAACGCCGTGGTGTTCATCACCACCGTGCCGTGGTTCCGGTGCCACCACACGATCGGAATAATGACACGGTGCCAGAAAGCCCAGATGATCCGCTTCCCCGACGCGTGCACGCCCTCCGCGCGCTGCCACCCCAGCACTTCGAACCGCAGCGTCGGCCCCAGCATTCGAATCACGCTGTACACTGCCGCCGCGATGATCGGGATCTGAACCCGCCGCGACCACGGCAGCTCCGGCAGCCGCGTGTCGTAGTGCGTGTTGACCACTTCCTCTCCGGACTCCTTGGCGCTCTCAACCGTCGCGTTGGGCGTGGTCATGATTTCGTCCTGCTGCTTTGCGGCATCCAACTTCGCGTGCGCCATCCTGGCCGCCGACGTATAGTATAGGCGAGACTTTCTGTGAAAATGACCGGGAGTACCACCGGGTGACAGCCTTCTCCAATTCGAACGGGCGACTCCGCCGCGCTGCCGCACCTGCAGCCGCCGTCGCCGTGCTTTCCGCCGCGCTCTTCGCCGCCGCCGCCGCGCGCCCCGATGACCCCGCCACCGACTCCGTAGGCGTCATCGACGGCGAGGCCATCACTGTCACCGGCCCCGTGCGCATGGAAACCATCCACGGTCAGGCAAAAACCGTTCTTCGCAGCGGCAGCGATGTCCGCGTCAATTCCGGTTCTGCGCGGATCGAACTCATCGAAGGCGGCCAAATAACCATCTGCGGGCCCGCGCATCTTTCCGTTTTGAAAGCTAGTGGTTCGCTCACCGTGGCTCTCGATAGCGGCACGATTCACATCCATGTCAACCGCGAGCCGGCCTTCACCATCTATACGCCGCAGATTCAAGTCCAGCCAGTTTCCATCGGAGACGGCCCGCAAGACGTGCTCATTGGCTTCGACTCTCCCGGCGCGATGTGCATCCGTGCCAATCGCGGCGCCGTGCGCCTCGAACAGCAGCTCACCGGTCAAAACATCCTCGTCCCGCAGACGGGAGATGTTCTCGTCCTGAACGGGCAGCTCGATAATCTCCGCGCCAGCGCCGGCCACTGCGCGTGCGAATTGCAAATTGCCAAAGTCGCCCCTGCTCCTCCCGCGCAGACACCTGAAAACACGCCACCCGCCCCCGCCGAAGAGTCTCGCGCGAAATCCCTTGAACCCAAATCCGGCAACTCACCGGCCTCCCCCGCAAAATCCGCCGAAAAGGAGGAACCGATCTACCAGGTCGTTATGCCTCCGCTGGTCTACGATATCAACAACAAGACCCAGCCCGAGTTCGATCCCAAAATGATCGTCCTGATACGCCGCGTTCGCGTGCGCCCCAGCCTGATTTTTCATGGCCGCGTAGAAGGCGAGTCGATTGCCGTAGTCACTCCCCCTCCTGCGCCTCCCGCCGCCAATGCCGCAAAGCCCTCCGCTCCCGCCAGCGATTCCCTGATGGACCGCGTGCGAAACTTCGTTCGAAAGCTGTGGTCGCGCGGCGCCTAGTCCAGCGTCTTCCTTGACTGAGAAGCGTGATCTCCGCGAGACGCTGCCCCACATTCCCTGTCCTCCCGGCCATTAGGACACTTACCCTCGCGTAATCTTCCAGCCCTGTCCCGTTCGTGATACTTTTTTAGGCACGGATAGCGTCTCACACCCCGGGATCGCTCCTTGGCTTGCAGCGCATCAACTCGAAATCAACAGGGGAACAGCCACGTGAATACTGCTCTAAAGAATCGCGCCCCTTCCAGCTCAAATCGCGCAGCGGTCTTGGCTCTGTGCCTCGCTTTCTTGATAACCGGTTGTAGTTCGACTTCCTCCAATCCCTCGCCACCCCCGGATACCGTGGCGCCTACCGCACCGTCAGGACTGACCGCATCTGCTGCTTCGGATACACAAATTAAACTTTCCTGGAGCGCGTCGACCGACAACGTTGGCGTCACCGGCTACAAAGTCGAGCGTTGCCAGGGCGCTGGTTGCTCCAACTTCGCTCAAATCGCTACCTCCGCCGCGACGACCTTTAATGACTCCAGCCTTGCTGCCTCCACCTCTTACTCCTATCGCGTCCGCGCCACCGATGCCGCCGGCAACCTGAGCGCCTATTCCTCAACCACTACAGCATCCACTCCAGCAGCTCCTGACACCACGCCTCCCACCGCGCCTGCAAACTTGGCCGCTACCGCTGCTTCCAGCTCTCAGATCAACCTTTCCTGGACCGCCTCGACCGATAACGTTGGCGTCACCGGCTACAAAGTCGAGCGTTGCCAGGGTGCCGGCTGCTCCAACTTTGCTCAAATCGCCACACCCGCCACCACGACTTTCAACGACACTGGCCTGACGGCTTCCACTTCCTATTCCTACCGTGTCCGCGCCACCGATGCCGCCGGCAACCTCAGCAGCTATTCCGGCACCGCCACCGCTTCCACAGCTGCGGGCCCGGATACCACTCCTCCCACCGCGCCCACTAACTTGACTGCGACCGCCACTTCCACCACCCAGATCAACATTTCCTGGACCGCATCCACCGACAACGTGGGCGTCGCCGGCTACAAAATCGAACGTTGCCAGGGCGCTGGTTGTTCCAACTTCGCTCAGATCGCCACACCCGCCACCACGACTTTCAACGACACTGGCCTCACGGCTTCCACTTCCTATTCTTATCGAGTCCGCGCCACTGACGCCGCCGGCAACCTCAGTGCTTATTCCTCAACGGCTACAGCTTCCACCCCGGCAGTGCCAGATACGACGCCTCCCACTGCGCCTACAAATTTGGCTGCTACCGCTGCTTCCAGCTCCCAGATCAACCTTTCCTGGACTGCCTCGACCGATAACGTGGGCGTCACCGGCTACAAAGTCGAGCGCTGCCAGGGCGCGGGCTGCTCCAACTTCGCTCAAATCGCTACCCCCGTCGCCACGACCTTCAACGATACCGGCCTCACGGCTTCCACCTCCTATTCTTATCGAGTCCGCGCCACGGATGCCGCCGGTAATCTCAGCCCTTACTCCTCTACCGCTACGGCAGTGACGACGGCAGTCACCATTGCTGTAACCATTTCCCCCAAGCGCGGCGGCATAGCAACCTCTCAGACGCTCGGTTTCACGGCCAATGTAACCGGCGATGCGAGCAACGCTGGTGTCACGTGGACCAAAACCGGGGGAACGTTCTCCAATACGACCCTTACTTCGGTTACCTATTCCTCTGCCGCGGCTGGCTCCTTCACAATCACCGCAACCAGCAACGCGGACAATTCGCAATCCGCATCGGCCACCGTAGGAGTTACGGATCTCGCCGGCGTCACCACCTATCACAATGATCTCGCTCGCGATGGCGTCAACGCGCAGGAATACGCTCTCACCACCTCCAACGTAGCCAAGGCGACCTTTGCCAAGCTTTTTTCCTGCCAGGCGGACGGCGCAATTTACGGTCAGCCTCTCTGGGTTCCCAACCTCGCGATTGGCGGCGGTACTCACAATGTCGTTTTTGTCGCCAGCTCGCGCGATTCGGTCTACGCCTTTGACGCCGATGCGACTCCCTGCACCACCTACTGGCACAAAGCGCTGCTCGGCAGCGGCGAAACATGGGTTTCTTCGAACGACGTTGGTACAGGGGATCTTCAGCCCGATATCGGTATTGTCGGCACTCCGGTGATTGATTCCTCGACTAAAACGCTCTATGTCGTAACCAAGTCCGAGGACAATGGCACGGGCTGCGTTCCCTCAACTGCGTGTCACCAGCGCCTGCACGCTCTCAGTCTCATCGACGGCAGCGAAAAATTCGCCGGCCCGGTGGATATCACTTCTTCCATCTCCGTTCCCGGCACAGGTGATGGCTCTAACGCGGGGAGCGTTCCCTTCGACACCTTACGGGAAAACCAGCGGCCGGGATTGGTTCTTTCGAGCGGAGTGGTCTATGTCTCGTGGGCTTCCCACGGTGACAATACTCCCTATCACGGGTGGGTCATTGGTTTCGATAAATCCACTCTTCAGATCGTCGGTACTTTCAACGCCAATCCCAATGGCAGCGATTCCGGGATTTGGATGGCTGGCGGCGCACCTGCAGCCGATTCCCTCGGCAATCTGTATTTGCTCACCGGTAATGGGACCTTTGATGCAGACTCCGGCGGTTTGGACTACGGTGATAGCACGGTAAAGCTCAGCACTTCCGGCGGCCTGTCGGTTTCCAGTTGGTTTACTCCCGCTGATCAATCGAACTTGGAAGGTGGCGATCAGGATCACGGCTCGGGTGGAGCAGCCATCCTCGTGGACCAGCCGAGTGGCCCTCATCCGCGTCTGGTCATCGGCGGCGGGAAAGAAGGAAATCTCTTCCTGCTCAATCGCGACAGTCTCGGCGGCTATGGCGCCAATTTCAACCCACTGGACTCCAACGCGGTGCAAAAGCTGGCGTTCGGCAACGGCATCTTTGCCACCGCCGCGTTCTGGAATAATGCCCTCTATCTCGCCGGAGCCGGGGGGCGCCTGAAGGCCTTTTCGTTTAGCACCTCAACCGACACGTTTAGCACCAGTTTTACGTCGCAGTCTGCAACCTCTTATGGTTTCCCGGGTTCGACGCCGTCGGTTTCCGCTCTGGGCACCACCAACGGTATCGTCTGGGCATTGGACAACAGCCAATACTGCACCCAGCAATCCCCGGGCTGCAATCCAGCCGTCCTTCACGCTTACGACGCTACCAACCTGGCAACGGAACTCTGGAATAGCTCCCAGGTCGCGGCCGATAAGGCCGGCAATGCCGTGAAGTTTACAGTCCCCACCGTCGCAAACGGCAAAGTGTACGTCGGCACTCGCGGCAGTGATTCCACTAGCGGGGGTGTGGGAGAACTGGACGTCTACGGCCTGAAGCCGAACTAGCCAGGCATGGATTTATTCTTGATTTAGAGTTACGGTCTGATACAATTCTCGACAGGTAATCCTGCGCACCTTCAGCGGTCTTTCGTTTGTCCAGTTCTTTCGTGCCCCCATAACCCATTTAGAATCAATATTTGCGACCCTCCCGTAAGTGTTGAAAATAAAGGGCTTGCAAGTACGCCAAGTTGTTTAGAATCAACACTTACGAAAAACAGGGGGAGGGGTCCGAACCTGGGTGGGTACGTTTCACCACCGCTACATCCCCTCGTAATTGGGGCCCCCGCCGCCCTCTGGCACCACCCAGTTAATAATCTGGTAGGGGTCGGCGATATCGCACGTTTTACAATGCACGCAATTCGCGGCGCTGATCTTCAGCTTCACTCCTCCGCTTGTTTCTTTCACCATCTCGTACACCGCGGCAGGACAAAAATACTGGCACGGGTTGCCATACTCTTCGACGCACTTTGTGGCGCACACATTCAAATCGCTTACCACCAGGTGGCACGGCTGATCTTCTTCGTGCCGGGTTCCGGAATGATAGACGTCCGTCAGCCGGTCGAACGTCAGCTTTCCATCGCCCTTGAATCTTTCCGGGGCGGGACGCCCGTTGATCTTTCTGTACGCTTTATAACCCTCGTGCGCGCGCATCGGATCGATTAATCCGCGGCCGCCGCTGATCTGCTGAAACGCGGTGTGAATGAACCCGCGGAACATCCCATGCTGAAACGACTGGTGAAAATTGCGGACCTGCCACAACTCTTTTTTGATGTAACTCTGCTCGACTTTTTTCGGAAATGCGCTCAGCGTTTTCGCCGATGTATCGCCCGCTTTCAATGCGTCGAAAATCGTTTCTGCTGCCAGCATCCCGCTCTTCATCGCCATGTGGATGCCCTTCAGCCGCTGCGAATCCAGAAAGCTCCCCGAATCGCCGATGATGAGCCCGCCATCCACATACGTCCGCGGTATCGCATACCATCCGCCGTACGGCAGAGACTTCGCGCCATAGCGCACCAGTTTTCCTCCCTCGAGGATTTTTTTCACGAACGGATGCGTCTTCCACGTCTGAAACGCTGCGTGCGGATCAAACTGCGGATCGGCATACTCCAGCGCCAGCACCAGCCCGATCGACAGCCGGTTGTTCGACAGCCCGTAAATCCAGCCGCCACCGTACATCTCCGTCGAAACCGGCCACCCCAGTGTGTGCGCCACATAGCCTGGCTCGATGCGTCCCGGCTGCACGTCCCACAACTCCTTGATGCCGATTCCGTAGCTCTGCGGATTGATGTTGTCGAGTTTCTTCTTCTCGACGAGTTTCTTCGTCAGCGATCCGCGCGTGCCCTCCGCCAGCACCGTCACTTTCGCTCGCAGCTCGTATCCCGGAGTGAAGTTGGCCTTCGAATTTCCGTTTTTATCGAGCCCCTTGTCCTCCGTGATGACGCCGCCGATGCCATCACGTTCGTAGATAAGCTCGGCCCCGCCAAATTCCTTGAACACATTGACGCCCGCTGCCTCCACCAGCCCGCCGAGCCACTTCACAACCTTGCTCAGCGAAACAACGTAATTCCCTTTGTTTTGGAAAGGCGGAGGCGTGATGGGAAATCGAAACGAAGAATTCTGCGTGAACAGTAGCGCGGCGGAGTCCGTCACCGGCGTATCCAGCGGCGCGCTCTTCTCAAAGTCCGGCACCAGCTCCGCCAGCGCCTTCGGATTCATGATCGCCCCCGAAAGCTGGTGCGCTCCAACCTCCCGCCCCTTCTCCAGCACGTAAATATTTTCCGCCGAAAGCTCCGGCTTCGCCCCAGACGCATTGTGCTTCTTGATAAGGTTCGCGAGATGCAGCGAACAAGCCAGCCCCGCTGGCCCTGCGCCGACGATGAGCACGTCGGCTTCGAGTTGTTCCCGCTGAATGGTCATGAGGTCATTCGATTCTACACATTAGGAAAGCTGGTTAGCGCAGCTTTTGAAACTGTTCCAGCGTAACTCCCAATTGGTGCAAGATCTTAAAGAAAAGTGGCGGCCCGATCTCCCGTCCGCCGTGGATTGGAATAGTCAGTAAACGACCATCAGGGTGTTCCCAATGTTCGTGACCTCCAGAAGTGCGTTTGAGAAGAAAGCCCAGGAATATTGCAACTCTTTAGAAGTCCCGCGCCTTCGCGCTAGGCATTAACGATCTCGGTTGTGTCGGCGGGGAGTGGGACGCCTCTTTCCCTGTAGCTTTCGGCCACCATGTTGAAAACCTGAACAAGCTCCGCCAGGGCTTCTTCTCGTGTGTCCATAAGGGCGTAGCAACTCGGAACGGAGGGAATCTCGGCGACCCAAGAGCCGTCGTCTTGGCGGTAAAGGATGATCTTGTAATCCTCGAATTTCATTATCTTTCCAAGATTATACGCTAATGGGCAACACTGGGGCACTATCATGCCTGGTTTTTTCCAGGGCTTCGGGGAAGGCGGGAAGGGGAAATCAGGATTTCATCACCTTCGATACGGATGTCAATTTCCCGTTGGGATGATACCGGCGTTCTCGAGCATAAGGATCACCGTCCTCTGCGGAGCACGCGTGCGATGCGGAACACCCTTCGGAACGACGGTGCCTTGTCTCGGACCAAGTTCGATCGTTCGGCCTTCGAGATCAATCAGCAGCTTCCCTTCGACGACGTAGAAAAATTCGTCATCGTCGTCATGCTTGTGCCAGTGGTATTCGCCCTGCACCACGCCCAGACGAACCACGGAGCCATTCACCTGGCAGAGAGTCTGGTTGTACCACTTGTACGCACACGCATCGGCGAGCGCTTTTTCGTCGACGAGTTCCAAAGGCTTGTAGAGGACGTTGAGTCTTGTCTCGTACGGAAAGTCTTCCACTTTGCTCATAAATCTCCTCCGCTTCGTGATTCTTGATTATTATTGGCTAGAACCTTGAAGACGAAAGGGCCAATTTGTCGTTTCGCGTGCGGCGGAATCGCCAGGAATGGCGATGGAGTTGTAACGCCCGAGATTTACTTCGCTTTTTCCAGGGCTTCGGTGAGGGCTGGCATGATTTCGAAGATGTCGCCGACAACGCCGTAATCAGCGATTTCGAAAATCGGCGCGTTTGCATCCTTGTTGATTGCAACGATGGTGCGTGCGCCTTTCATGCCGACGACGTGCTGGATCGCGCCGCTGATTCCCAGCGCCAGATACAATTTTGGTGCGACGGTTTGCCCGGAGCTGCCGATCTGCCTTTCCATCGGGAGCCAGCCTTCATCGCAGATGGGCCGCGACGCGGCAATCTCGCCGCCAATCGCTTTCGCAAGGGCTTCCGCCAGCGGAATGTTTTCCGGAGCCTTGATGCCGCGGCCGATGGCAACGATCAGCGGCGCCTGCGTCAAATCCACCGCCGATTTTGCTTCCTTGAAGAGATCGAGCGGCTTGGTGCGAATCTGCTCGGCGCTGAGCGATACGCTCAGCGCATTCACCGGCGCTTTTCCCGAAGGATGCGCCGCCAGCAAATCCGCGCGAAATGCACCCGACTGGAACGAAGCAAACCACGGCGCTGCTCCCGCAAACGTGACGTCGGCCGCGGTCTTGCCTTGAAACATCTGCCGAACGAAAACGAGTTTGCCGCCTTCATTGCGATATCCGATGCAATCGCCAATCATTCCTTTGCCGAGCATGGCCGCAAGTTTCGGCGCGAAGTCGCGCACCTGATACGTATGAGGAAACAAAACCAGTTCCGGTTTCGCCGACTCAATCACTTGCTTCAGCGCGACGCAAAATCCATCCGCGGTGTAAGCTTCGAGCAGGTCGTGCTCGACTTTCAAGACTTCGGCAACATTTTTGGCCGCAAGCTCGTCCGTGAACGCCGCGACGCCTTTGCCAATCACCAGCGCGCTCACCGCGCTCGACGTGTCTTTCGCAATCTGCTGCGCCGCCGCCAATGTTTCAAAACTCGCGTTGTTCCACTTCCCCTGCCGCTGCTCGGTGATCACCAGTATTTTCATGGTCAGATCACCCGCGCTTCGAACTTCAGCTTTTCGACCAGCTTCGTCGCCACTTCTTTCGGCGTGCCGGTCAAGAATTCGGTCTTCTTGGTTTTCGTCGGAACGTAAATCTTTTCAATCTTCTGCGTCGTTTCCGCGGAGACGCCCAGCGACTCGCGCGTCATCACGGCAATCTCTTTTTTCTTCGCCGCCATGATGCCTTTCAGCGTGGCGTAGCGCACTTTGTTGATGCCGGATTGAATCGAGAGCACCGCCGGCAGCGGGCACTCGATGTGCTGAAACCAGCCGGCCTCGAGTTCTCTCTTCAATTTCATTTTTCCGCCGTCCACTTCAATCTGCATGATGATCGTCGCATGCGGCAAATCCAGCAGCCCGGCCAGCAGCACGCCGGTCTGCCCGAATCCGTGGTCGTCGCTCTGCAATCCGGTCAGCACCAGGTCCGCTTTTTCTTTTTGAATTGCGGCCGCCAGCGTTTTCGCGGAGCCCAGCGGATCGAGCTGCGCGAAATTGTCATCCACAATATGAATTCCGCGGTCCGCGCCCTTCGCCAGCGCTTCCTTAATCGTCTGCTTCACGCGCTCCGGTCCCAGCGAAAGCGCAATCACTTCGCCGCCATGCTTTTCCTTCAGCCGCAGCGCTTCTTCCAGTGCGTAGCTGTCCGGCTCGTTCATCTCGAAGCCGATGTCCGATTCCTTGATCCAGTTTCCGGCAATCGCCAGCGGCGCGTCTTTCGCCGGAACCTGCTTGATGCACACGATAATCTTCACGGAATTTTTCCTTCTCTAAATCCAGAACCGAATTGCGACAGGCGCGAAAGGGGATGCTACTTGCCAGACCAGCGCTTGAAAATCAGCGCGGCATTCGTGCCGCCAAACCCAAATGAATTCGAAAGCGCATATTCCACCGACGCTTTGCGCGCGTGATTCGGCACATAATCCAGATCGCACTCCGGATCCGGAGTTTCCTGGTTGATCGTCGGCGGCAGAATCTGATCGCGCAGCGCCAGCACGCTGATGCCTGCTTCCAATCCGCCTGCGCCGCCCAGCAAATGTCCGGTCATCGATTTCGTCGAGCTGATGGGCACCTGCTTCGCGCGTTCACCGAAAACGCGTTTGAGCGCGCGCGTCTCGATGGCGTCGCCAATCGGCGTGGAAGTGCCATGCGCGTTCACGTAACCGATGTCATCGGGCGTCAGCTTGGCGTCTTTGATCGCCGCGCGCATCACGCGAAACGCGCCGTCGCCATCTTCCGCGGGCTGCGTGATGTGATACGCGTCGCCAGACATTCCGTAGCCGACAATTTCCGCCAGAATCGGAGCGTTCCGTTTCTGCGCGTGCTCCAGAGATTCGAGGATCAGGATTCCTGCACCCTCGCCGACCACAAAGCCATCGCGTCCGGCATCCCACGGCCTGCTTGCACGCGCCGGATCGTCGTTGCGCAGCGAAAGCGCCTTCATGGCCGCGAATCCACCGATACCCATCGGCGTAATCGTCGCTTCCGTCCCGCCGCAAATCATCATCTCCGCGGCGCCGCGCTCGATAATTTTGAACGAATCGCCAATGGCATGCGCCGAAGCGGAGCACGCCGTAGCCGTCGCGGAATTCGGCCCGCGCGCGCCGTAACGAATCGAAATGTGCCCCGAAGCAAGATTCACAATCGCGGAAGGAATAAAGAAAGGAGAAATCCTGCTTGGCCCGCCATCCACCAGTTTCCGGTGTTCGCGCTCGATGATGTCGAACCCTCCGATGCCGGAGGAAACGTAAACGCCGACTTCATCCAGGTCCGAATCTTCCGGCTTCCAGTTCGCGGACTTCACCGCAAAATCCGCGCCGGCCAGCGCCACCTGGATAAAGCGGCCCATTTTTTTCAATTCTTTTTTCTCGATCCACTGGAAGGGATCGAAGTTCTTGATCTCACCGGCGATTTTGCAATCAAATCCAGTGGTGTCGAATTGCGTGATGGTCCCCACGCCGCTCTGCCCGGCAACGAGGTTTTTCCAGCTTTCCTCGGTACCGATGCCCAGTGCGCAGACCAGTCCAACACCCGTAACCACTACGCGGCGAGTCAACTTTTCACTGCTCCCTGATGAGGTGTGAATATCGTGGCTTACTTACCCTTGGAGTGCTTGTCGATATATTCGACAGCGTCTTTTACGGTAGTCATTTTCTCGGCGTCTTCGTCCGGCACTTCAATGCCAAATGCTTCCTCGAACGCCATCACCAATTCTACCTGGTCCAGCGAGTCCGCCCCCAGGTCGTCCACAAAGGACGCCGTGGGCGTCACCTCCGCTTCGTCTACGCCGAGCTGCTCGACGATAATCTGCTTAACGCGTTCTTCCACGCTCGCCATTCCAGTATCCTCCGCGATTTGCTATCGCTTGATTTGCCCCGTTCGCTGGTGCTGCTCGGGTGCGTCAAAACTCGTTCGGTACAGCCTGCCCAATCCGATTCGCCACCGCCCACGGCGGTTGCGGCCCCACTACCCTAAAATTGCGCTCCGGGATAACCTGCCCATTCTAGTTACCCCGCCCCGCAAGGTCAACTTTGTAGGCTGTCGTCATTGGCATATTTCGGCAGTCCGCAGTGCGCGCAGCGCCGAGCAAAAGCCATGCCCTTGTGATGCCACCACTTGGAGCTAAACTGCTTCCCGCAGCGGGGGCAGGGGCAATACTGGGTTTGGTAGGACGTGACAATCGTCCCAAGAAACCAAGACAGAACCAAGACTCCTTGTACGACCGAAAGGGCACTTTCGTTGTGGGCGAACCAAGAAATTCCCCAAATCAACAGCGTTGCCGGGAAGATGGAGAGAGCAACAACGATGAATCGATTTCGTCGCCTCCTGTACCTCTCCCAAGCTTGGCTGTATTCGGCCACGCTATTCTCGCATCAAATATAAAACAATTCATGCAAGGTACATGCCGCCATTCACGTCGAGGACGTGGCCGGTGATGTAGCAGGCCTCATCGCTGGCCAGAAAAACTATCGCTGAGGCCACGTCACGCGCTGAGCCCATTCGCCCTAACGGGATGCGCGTCTTCAATTCTTCTTTCACTTTGTCGCCAAGAACGTCAGTCATCGGTGTCTCGATGAAGCCAGGCGCGACGGCGTTTACCGTGATGTTGCGCGAAGAAATTTCGATGGCGATCGCCTTCGTCAAGCCGATCAATCCAGCTTTCGCGGCGACGTAATTTGCCTGGCCGGCGTTTCCCATTTGCGCGACGACAGAAGCAATATTGATGATGCGGCCGGCCCGCGCCTTCATCATCGTGGGCAAGGCTTGCTGGATGCACAGGTGGGCGCCGGTCAGGTTCGTTCGAATGACCGCTTCCCAGTCGTCCTGCTTCATGCGCATCGCCAGGCCGTCGCGCGTGATCGCGGCGTTGTTCACCAGAATATCCAGCCGGCCAAACTTTTCCAGGACCTGTTTGAACCCTGCCTTCACCTGTTCGGCTTCGGCCACGTCCATCTTTATGGCAAACGCTTCGCCGCCGGCCGCGGCAATTTCGTCGACCAGCGAGGCGAGTTTTTCTTCATTTCGCCCGGCAACAGCGACCTTCGCGCCGGCTTGCGCCAGCGTCAACGCCGTCTCGCGCCCAATTCCCTGCGACGCTCCGGTTACCAACGCGACTTTCTCTCTTAGGCTAAACATTTCTCTATGGCACAGGCTTCAGCCTTTGCGGCTTTCCTCTCGGCGAAATTCTGAAGAGCTCAGGCTAAAAGCCTGTGCTACTAGGCTGCGTCCGACCTCGCCCCTGCAATTTTCTCGGCGGTCATCGCCAGGCTCTTTTCGTCCTCGACGTTCAGCGCCGCTACGGAGCGCTCGATCTGGCGCAACAGTCCCGTCAGTACACGTCCCGGCCCGACTTCGACGAAGGTGTTCACGCCTTCGTCAATCAGCAAGCGCACGGATTCTTCCCAACGCACCGGCATAGTCACCTGGCGGATGAGCGCCTCGCGCGCTTCCTCGCCGGTCTCTATCGTGTCCGCATCCACGTTGGTCACCAGCGGCACGCGCAAGTTCGAAAACTCGGTATTCCTCAAATCTTTTTCCAGTTTTTCCTGCGCGGGCATCATGAGCGCCGAATGAAACGGCGCGGACACGGCCAAAATCACCGCGCGCTTGGCTCCCGCCTGCGAAGCGAGCTCCACGGCGCGCTTCACGGCGCCGGCGTGCCCGGAAATCACGGTCTGGTCCGGCGAATTCAAATTCGCCGCCGAGCAGACTTCGCCATCGGCCGCGCGCTTGCACGAATCCGCCACCACCGCGTGAGACAAACCCATAATCGCGGCCATCGCGCCGACACCCGCGGGAACGGCTTCCTGCATATACGTGCCGCGCTTTCGAACGAGTTGAACCGCGTCGGCAAACTTCAACGCGCCCGCCGCCACTAGCGCCGAATACTCTCCCAGGCTGTGGCCCGCCACAAAGTCCGGGGTTAAACCTTTTTCCGCCAGCACGCGATGCACGGCCACGGAGCATGTCAAAATCGCCGGCTGCGTGTTCGCCGTTAACTTCAGTTCTTCTTCCGTGCCCTCAAAGCACATCTTCGAGATGGAAAAACCCAGCGCCTTGTCCGCTTCGTCAAAAACCGCGCGCGCCGCCGGATATTTCTCCGCCAGCTCTTTTCCCATACCCGGGTATTGCGAAGCCTGTCCCGGAAACATGAATGCGACTTTGCCCATCGTTTCTTCCTCACTTGCGCCATTACACGGCGACCGCGGCGGAGAGCTCCTGTTCGATCTTCTCGTTCATGCGCGCGCGGGCGAGTCCCGCGGCCACGCGAATAGCATTTTTCACGGCGTTGGCATTCGAACGGCCATGCCCGATCACGCAAACACCGCGGACACCCAGCAGCGGCGCGCCGCCATACTCCGTGTAGTCGATGGTCTTGCTCAAGGCCTTGAAGGCGCCTTTCGAAAGCATCCCGCCCACCTGCGAAACCAGCGAGCTGTTGATGGACTTCCGCAGCAGGCCGAAAATCTGAAACGCCAGGCCTTCGCAAATCTTCAAAGCGATGTTGCCAACAAACCCATCGCTGACGATCACGTCCACGTTGCCGGAAAAGAGATCGCCGCCCTCGACGTTGCCGACGAAATGCACGGGACTTTTCTTCAGCCGAGTATAAACCTCGCGAGTCAGCTCGTTGCCCTTAATCTCTTCTTCCCCGACCGAGAGCAATCCTACGCGCGGCCGTTTGTTGCCAAACGTCGCGCGGTAATACACTTCGCCCATCACCGCGAACTGCACCAGGTGCTCCGGCTTCGAATCCACGTTTGCGCCCACATCCAGTAGTACGGAAACGCCGCCCTTGGCATTCGGGAAAGGAGCGGCCAGCGCCACACGATCCACGGATTCCAGCGTTCCGAGCAAGAATTTCGCCACGGTCATGACCGCGCCGGTATTCCCCGCGCTGACCATTCCATCGGCCTTGGCCTCGCGCACAAGACGCGCCGCCACGTGCACGGAGCTGTCCTTCTTCCGGCGAAATGCCTGTGCCGGATGATCCTCCATGGTGATCACTTCGCTTGCTGGCACGATCTCAATAGGCAGGCTCGGAGAAGCATGCCTCGCTAGCTCGGGGCGCACCACGTTCGGCTGGCCCACCAGCAAGATACGTACGCCGAATTCCCGCGCGGCCAGCACACTGCCTTCGACCTCGGGGCGGGGCGCGTGGTCTCCGCCCATGGCGTCAACGGCGATCGTGATCATGGAATGATTGTCCGCAGGCTAAGACAGAAAAATTTTATGCCGACGCTTTCACGGCCTTGCCCTTGTAATAACCGCAATGCGGGCAAGCCTGGTGAGGCTGCTTCATTTCGTGGCAATTCGGACACTTCCCCAGCGCGGGCTTCGACAAAAAGTCATTTGCCCGCCTTGTGCTGGTGCGTCGTTTCGAATGCCGTCGTTTTGGGTTAGGCATAGCACTACTCCTCGTTCCCGCCGCGTCGGCCGCACTTGCGGCCGCACGTACAGATTGGCGTGGATGAAATCGGGCTTCACAGCCCTGGAAAGCTATTGTTTTTTCAGCCAGTCTTGCTTGAAGCGCGCGAGAGGGGCCATTCGTGGGTCCGTCGCGTGGGTCTCACACCGGCACTCTTCGTGGTTCAGGTTCGCGCCGCAGTTCGGGCACAGCCCCCGGCAGTCGCTCTGGCAGATTACCTTCAATGGGAGTGCCAAAAGCACCTGCTCCTTGATGACGTCCGCCAGGAAGAGTCCTTCTCCTTTGTAGAATCCAATCTCGGTGTCGTCGTCTTTCAGCTGGTCGACGGTAGGCTTCTCATCCTTTGGCAGCGGCGCGTAGAACAGGTCGAACGACCGGCTCACGTCTTCCACCACCGGCTCGAGGCACCGCGCGCATACTAACTCGATCTTCGTTTCGAGGTTGCCCTCAATGCGAATCTGCGATTCCAGCAATTCGGCCGTGGCTGTCACTTCCAGCGGCTCAATCTGCTTGATCTCCGCCGAATGAAAATCGATGCTGCCCGGCGCGTAGGTCTTCCGGATGCGCAGCTTGCGGACGGCTAATTCCTTGACGTCAAGGAACATCTCTTCAGCGCCTCCGGCGCGTACGCTCATGCTTTACCATTATTGAGTCGGCACACCGCCAAGTCAAGGAATCGCGCCTGGCGCCTGCGCGATTTTGCACCCTGTTGGTCACGGGCTCGCTCTAGTACTCGTCCAGGCCGCACAACCGCAGCCTCCTGCAAATGCCGGCAATTTGAATCTGTTGATCGGGTCCCTATGGAGTTGACTGTAATTGTTTCAGCATCGCTTGCGCCGTCCGCGTCATGTCCGAGGCAGGCTGCTGCTCGAGGAAAGCCTGGAACGCAGCGATGGCCTCCGGCTTTCTGCCCAAAGCTGCCAGGCATTTCCCCAGCAGGAAACTTGTGCCGCTGGCTTCGTCCTTGCCGATCGTCAGGGCCTTCTGGGCGTGCTCGCGGCCCCTTTCGTAATCCGCCTGCTTGTAATAGGAGGATCCAAGCACCGCTTCGGCACGCCAGGAATCCGGTTCCAGCGTCAGAGCTTGCTCCAGCACGTTCGTTGCACGGGGATAATCCTTTTGCGTGTAATAGATTTCGCCGAGCGCCAGCAGCGCCTGGCCATTCCCATGATCCATGGAGATGGACTTCTGAAGGCGATCGACCGCGGCGCTGAGATTCCCCAGGTAGTAGTAAAGCAGACCGGTGTAGTAATTCACTTCCGGCGACGTGGGGGCAAGATGCAGCGCTTTTTCCAGATGCGCCTTGGCTTCGTCAAATTGTTTCAGGCTAAGGGCATGCTTGCCCTGATCCAGTTCGGCACGGGCTTTGGGGGCGAGGATGGAACTTCCCTTCGCTTTGCTAGGCTGATTGTCCGGTTCCAGCGTCACATCGTATTGAGGATTATCTGTTTCGTTGGTGATGGAAATGATTCGCTGCGCCGTCTTGTAACCGGGGGCGTTGACTTCCGCGGTGTACATGCCGGGCCCCGGGACGATAAAGGTCCATTGATCGCCCTTGTTTCTGGGTACCCCCGTATACTGGGTTCCATCCTGCGCCTCGCCATAGAGCTGCACATTTGGCGTAATTCCCGTCGAGGCTCCCGCCGTGTCGCGCACGACGATGGTTACCTGGAGCGGTTGCCTCGCCGCGTTCGTCTGCCCGTTTGAATTGTTTTTCTGAGCCGCATGAGAGAGCGGGGGGATGCCCATAAACAATCCCCAAGCCAATAGTGAGAATGCTAAAACCGTTCGGGTCAGCATAGCCAAGAATCCCAGTGATGCTACTGCTGAAACTGTCTCGCTATGCGGCTTTCTCGTCAATCCAAATTTCTTGCGGGGTGGCCACCTCCATGTTCGCCCGCTAGCCTCCTCCCGCGCCGCGCCAGCCGCCACCAGTTCTTCCGAACAGGTGCAGAGTCCTAAGCCGCTGGGGCGGGCCGGGGTGCGGCTCGATAAGAACGAAGGCGTTGTCAAGAGACACTTCTTCCCGGCCATGCTTTGCAGCACCGTTTGGATCTCAGAGAGGTGGAGGACGAAGCTCTGAAACTCTCACGGTGAATCAGCTTTCAGCGGCCCGCATCCGAAGATCGTTCCGCCAACCATCGATACAGTCACTTACTGCGGCCATGATTCTTCTATCCGAATCCCGGTGTGAACCGGGACGAGAGCGCCCAATCAACCCTTCGGTCTAGCTCACGCTGACCAGCGGCACCCGCGGGCTGCCCTCGACACGAACGACCCCTGGATACCCGGTATTAGTGCGCAGCATCCAGTAGAGTCGAATCGCCAATTTCCTTGCCGCCGCCACCTTCGCCACTCCTTTCGCTTTCCGGTGGCAGCGATGCAAATATTCCGAACGCATGCCGGGATCGCAACGCACCGCAACCTGCGCCGCTTCCACTAACAGCATCCTCATAAACCGATTCCCCTGCTTGCTGATCGATCCGAACCGCTGATGCCCGCCTGAACTGTACTCCCGCGGAATCAGCCCGAGATAACTCGCTACCTGCTTCCCGCGCTGA
>JABCZR010000021.1 GCA_013289585.1 Acidobacteriota bacterium
GTTCGGCAATCCTGCCATTTTCGTTTCACTGGTCGAATGGGCCGACCGCATCATCTCCGAATAGGTCCTGGTTAACGCGGTTATCGTACAAGTGAAATTGGCCCCGATCCCATTGTCCGGTAAGGCGACTTACCAGGAGCTAGCACGCTTCTGGGGCGAAATAACTTCCGGTTAGCTCATCACACGACCAGAACCAACTGTAGACTCTGCACCATGACGAGAAGTGAGGTGGAAAGAGCCGCAACAGCTACTGGCCAATGAGGTACTGGATTGGCGCGGGGGTGTCCCTCATTGGCACTTATCATGAGCTTGGTCTGAACAATCGTTTCTTACGACGCTCCTCTCTTATCTTTTTACTGACTTTTTGCTTGACACTTCCGGCTTGGCGGAAGCAGAGTTACTTCACTTTTTCCACTCCCTTTCCTCACTGTATTTTCGTCTGCCTTCTTGGAAAGGATTTCCCGACCCCGTGGCGGACAAAAACGGCAATGAGCGAAGGGCACTAAGAGAGGTTATATGAGCGAAAACCAGGCGGAGAAACACCCTGAGGAGATTCAAGATCGATTGGACGGCAAAGCGGAGGCTCAGGATTTGGCAACGGACTCGACATCTAATTCCCTGAGCAGACGCTCATTCTTGGGTCGTGCCGGCACTTCTACTGTTGTCGCGGCCGCAAGTGTCGGCTTTCCCGCGTTGTTGTTAACTGAGAATGCCGAAGCTCGCCGCGTCGCCCGCATCTCTGACCACGACGACGACGATGACGATGATGATTCGTCGCGTAGAGGGCGATCTTTTCAAATTCGGTTGAAGGCAGCGACTGCCGAACGCAAGGTTCCAACTCCACGCCAGATCAATAACGGCGACGAAGCCCGGTATGACAACTTTATCGGTAATTATTCCCAAGGTCTGCCCCATGACAGCATCGGCGAAGTTGATAGGGCCGCATACCGCGCGTTGTTGACGGCCGTGAAGACCGGCGATCCCGAGGATTTCGCGGAAATTCCACTCGGAGGAAATGTGAAGCTGCAGGGCCCTCAGGGAGGGCTGGCTTTTGATCTGGAAGGCACCGATAGCGGGCAACTGACCATCCCGCCCTCACCTGCCCTGGCTAGCGCGGAGAGGGCAGGCGAGATGGTAGAAGACTACTGGATGGCCTTAGCCCGCGACATCCCCTTCTCTCAATACGGGAACGAGCCAATTACCGCAGCGGCGATCACTGACCTGAACAAACTTTCCGACTTCCGAGGACCGAAAGTGAACGGGAAGATCACTGCAAGCACTTTGTTCCGCGGTTCTACGCCGGGCGACCTGATCGGGCCCTACATCTCTCAGTTTTTCCTCCTGCCGGTGATCTTTGGAACACTCAGCGTCGCGCAGAAGTACAATACCTACGTCGCTGACAAAGACTATCTAACGGACTTCACTTCCTGGCTGGAGGTGCAAAACGGGCAGGGACCTTTCCCAGCCAATAACGTTTTGCCTACTACCACTTACCTCAAGAACGGTCGCGACCTCGGGGCCTGGGTCCATGCAGACTTTGCCTACCAAGCTTATCTGTTCGCGTCACAATGGCTTCTAGGAAACAAGGCACCGTTCAATCTGGGGAACCCATACCTCAAAATAGCGAATCAGGCGGGGGTTCAAACCTTCGGACCTCAACATATTCAAGATTTGCTGGGCGAAGTCTCGAACCGGGCGCTCAAGGCGATGTGGTATCAGAAGTGGTTCGTGCACCGGGCTTTGCGGCCCGTGGCGTACGGAGGCCTTGTCCACAACACGATCACGGGAGTGGCAAAATACCCCATCCACAGTGATGTTCTGAACTCCGCAGCAATCGGTCAGATCTCCGCAAAGAACCCGGGCTCATACCTCTTGCCGGCCGCCTTCCCCGAAGGGAATCCCCAGCATCCGTCTTACGGCGAAGGGCATGGCGTGCTCGCGGGCGCTTGCGTTACCGCCCTGAAGGCCTTCTTCGACGAAACCTTCGTAATACCCAAGCCGGTGGTAGCTTCCGATGATGGTCAGAGTTTGCTCGCTTACACTGGTCCTGACGCAGGGAAGATCAATGTGGGTGGCGAACTGAATAAACTCGCCAACAATGTTGCCTTAGGGCGCGACATGGCCGGAGTGCACTGGCGCTCGGATGCCCAGCAAGCTTTACTGCTCGGCGAAGCAGTCACGATCAGCATCCTGCGGGACCAGCGCGCAACCTATAACGAGCCCTTTAGTGGTTTTACATTCACCAAGTTCGACGGCACGACGATCACCGTCTAGTCAGCTTTCGCACTAATATAATTTCTAATATGACGATCTAATTTCGGTGTTTGTGATTGTGGCTAGGCACAGCCACGTTCGTTAGGAAGACACTTGGATGCCTGGGGCTACGGTACGCGTCAAAAACATGGTTCTGGGCGAGTTGTCGGCAACCCGGAAGTAATGGCCTAACTCCCGATAAACGCACTAACCGTCCAAGTGAAGTATTACTTCACATCTCCGATAAAGCGACTATATAGGCAAGTGGAATTGGATTGTTGGGGGATTACTTCCGATTTGCCAGTGCCACAACTTCCCCGTGCCTTTCACGGCTCTCTATGCCCCTGAATCACGTTGATGGTCCGCCCCTGTATGGATTGACAGTTCCCAACCCGCTAACCTCTGCGTTACTCTTCTTAATACGCCTGTGGGGGCTCGGTCAAGATTCGGCCAGGCAACACCTTAAATCAGAAAGGAAGGGGCCCATGCTACGAACTGCGTCTAAAAAAACGAGTGCGCGGATTAACAGGAAAGCTTTGTCTTGCTTCCTCACTTCCATAATGCTGTTGATGATTCTGCCTGTGTTTGCTGGGGACAAGGAGAAGGACGAAGACACACTTCGGCAAGCCACCCTCGTGTTACAGGGTTTTCTCAACAGCAAAGACATCTCACCGGATTTGTTGTCAAAGGCTGATTGCGTGCTCATTTTACCTAACGTAAAGAAGTTCGGTATCGGTATCGGCGGCAGCGGGGGCCGCGGCCCCTTGCTCTGTCGAGGTGGCCAAAACTTCGAGGGCAAGTGGTCAACCCCTGCGATGTATTCAGTCGGCGGTATGAGCGCTGGTCTGCAGATAGGTGGCTCGTCCACTGATTTCGTCCTTCTGCTCATGACTCCGAAAGTCGTAGATCAGATTCTGAACGGGAAGACCAAGATGGGTACGGATGCGACTGCAGCGGCGGGCCCCGGCGCCACCGCGGCTAGTGCGTCGGACGCCGACATTCTGACCTACGGGAAGGCCAAGGGATTGTTCGCTGGCGTATCCCTGGGAGGCGCAACGGTCGAACCAGACAATGATGCGAACCACCGCCTCTACGGCAAGACGCTAACCGCAACTAATATCGTGCGCGAAACCGGTGTCCAACCAACGACTGAAGGTAAGCCCTTGGTTGCAGTGCTTGACAGCAAACTCACAAAGCACAGCAACTGAAAAGACTTTAGCTCTATTTGTTCCGAGTTAGGACGACAGGCGTTTTTCGCTAACGGCGAAGCGCATGACAAACCACTTACCGGATAAGTGGAATCGTCCCAAATTCATGAGGTTAGTAGCAAGATTGAGCCCGCACCCGCGCCGACGGGCGCAGCGAACGGCTTACGCTACTCTGGTAGTCCGACGCGCCGCAGGAGTTCAGCAAAGCGTGGGTCTGAGCGGAGGCTATCCAGACGCGCCTCCGTTGTCAGATAAACCGCCATATAATACGATCGGTCTGCATAGGCCCGATTGAGCCATGCGATTGCCTGATCCTTTTCTCCCAGGCCCGCATAAATGACTGCAAAGTTGAATGGCGCGACGTAGCTGTGCGCCGATAACCCTTTCAAATGATCCAATACCTTTGCGCTTTGGTCCTGTTCCCCAACAAAGCATAGGCGTGTCCAAGGCCTGACCAAATCTCGGGATTGTCCTTCTCCAGTTCGAGCGCGCGCTGAAACTCGGCAATCGCCTCCGGCAGTCTTCCTTTATATTCATAAGCCCGGCCCAAGAAACAGGGAGCAAACCAGAAAGTTGGGTCAAGCTCCTTGGCACTACGCACTTGCTCAATCGCCGGGTCCCATTGTCGTGTAAAGACCAAAGCCGATCCGACGATGAAGTTCGCTAACGAGGAGAGTGGATCGAGTTGCTGAGATCGCTTGGCTTCCGCAACTGCCTCGTCCTTTCGCCCCATTGGTGCCAGGAACCAGGAGTAGTACCCGTGAGCCTCCGAGTCGTTGGGATTCAATTCTATGGCTCGTTTGAACTCTCTTTCCGCGGCAACCCAATCCCACTCGTACCAGTGGGCAATGATTGCGCGTGAAACATGAGCGTCGGCGTCCGCATCGTCGATCGCCAATGCCCTGTTGGCGGCGTCTCTGGCTTTGGGCCCCGCATCGCTGGGAGGTATGAACCAATCGACCTGATTGATGTAGTTGTAAGCCAAACCGTTGTAGGCCAGCCCATAGTTGGGATCGATAGCGATGGCCTGATGGAAATAGTCCAGACCTTTGCCAAACCCATCTTTGGTAAATTTGTTCGTGAAGTACTTGCCCTTGAGATAAAATTGGTAGGCCTCGGGATTGTCCGTTGAGCCTTTCGTCAACTTTTGCTGATCCGCTGCGGAAAGTTGCGAGCGCAACCGTTGAGAAACCTCCCTGGCGATGTCGTTTTGCACCGCCAGCAGATCGGCCAGCTTGCGGTTGTATTGCTGCCCCCAAAGCTGTGTGCCGTTCCGCACGTCGTCGAGTTCGACGCCAATGGTAAGGTCGTCGCCTCGCTGCGCGACGCGGCCCGTGAGTATGGATTGCACGCCAAGTGCTTCACCAATCTTTTGGACATCCATCGCTTGCCTTTGTAACGGTAAGCGACACTGTGCGGAATCACCTTCAGACTAGGCAACCGCGCCAGGCTGTCGTTGATGCTCTCGGTGACTCCATCGGAAATGTAGTCCGCCTCGGGATCGTTGCTCCGATTCTCAAGAGGTAGAACGGCTATGGAATCAATTCCGCCTTTCTTGGACCCTTTCAGATACATGCCGAGGCCTGCAGCGCAGATGACAAGCAGACTGGCAGCAATAGCCACAGCGGCTGTGTGCCGTTTTCTTCCATGGACGACAATGATGGCACCACCTGTTGACACTCTTTCAAGCGCCTGCAGGAGATCGGTTGCCGTCTGGAAACGGCCGTCGGGAGATTTCGAGAGGCACTTAAGCACAATCGCTTCGAGTGCGGGCGGAGTGTCGAGGGGATCCGGGTTGTTGTGAGCCGCGCCGCTCGGGCCAGCCAGGGAATGGAAAACTGCAGCCGCACCTTCCCTTCCAGCCGGCTGTGGCGCAGTAGATGCGAATAGACCGCGCGATCCACGATGTTCAGGCGCAGACGCGGAACGACTAGATCTTCAAATTGTTTCCAGACGAGTTCGGCATTGGGTTTTATGTTTTTCATCATGATAGTCCTTAAAAAACGAGTATTGGCGAGACGTAGGGTAAACCTGTCATTCCGAGGGCCAGTTTTGCCCGAGGAATCTGCTTTTTTCCCTGAGACTCTGCGGGCGCAGGACGACCGCGAGGCTGGAAGAGCCCGTATGTTCTAGTTGAGTTTTCAGAAGGTTGAAAACCAGAGCGATCCGCGGCCGGCTACCGGGCAAAGAAAAAGGGCAAGTTGCCTGAAGCACAATTTGCCCTAAGAGTATGATACCAGATCGGGAGTATATTGCAAGGGCTATTTTTGACCTGCGGCAAAGGCCCCCCGAGGGCAGCCCTGGTGCACCTCCACCTCCATGAATTGGCGGAATTAGCGAGCAATTCAAGATAAACGATTGGCACTTTGCAGTTGGTTGAAATGCGAGGGCTAGCTAACAATGAAAACGGTATCTAGGTATTATCGCTTGCTCCAAACGTTTTAGAGTCTCCACCAAATACTGCCATAAGACCCGCGACCAGCAATCCACTGATGCCATTCGTCACTAAGCTGCGCGCTCCGCGAAACTCATGTCTCCATATGTCAAACAGCGAAAAGAAAACCGAGAAGTAGAGAAAGGTCTTCACAAAGGAATAAACGGAGGAATTCGCCTTGGCACCAGCCGTGTCACGTCCAGGGAAAATCTTAAGCTTCGAGAGCAAAACAATCCAAGCAATAAACACGAAAACGGCGACAAAATCTGGCAAGTACGTTCGATCCGGCCAAATCCGCCTGCAAATCGTTGCGATCCCGAATAAGACTAGTATGGAGGTCACTGCGGTGGCGAAATCTGATAGCACCACTAGTATTGAACTGGAATTCTCAGATTCGGCTGGAAGTGTTTGGGTCGGCAGTGAATTGGGGAACATTCGCATCCCTTATTTTCCCTTTGGTCTCTGCGATTCTCTCTGAAACTGATTATAACTTAAAAAGCTCACGCAAGCGTTTCGTTTGGGCGCGGCTCACGGGAATTTCCGTGGCTTTTTTGTCGTTCATTTTCAGCATGTAGCCGGATTTGAACCACGGCACGACTTCTTTGATGTGGTGAATGTTCACCAGGTAGGAGCGGTGCGGGCGCCAGAAGGATTCGGAATCGAGCGCGGCGTTTAGTTCTTCGAGCGTGCGATAGTTTGAAGTGCCTTCGGTGTCTTTGGCGGTCACGGAAATCACGCCGTCCTGGATCGAAGCAAAAACCAGATCTTCGGCGCCTACCAGCAGCAGCCGCTGCTGCGATTTCACCAGCAGTTTTACCGGCGGCGCGGAACCCTGTTTCCCTGTGCCTAGCTGCAGCACCAATTGTTCGAGCCGTTCGGTCGGGCTGGTGTGCGCCTCAATCTCCTTCCGCGCGCGCTGGATGGCTTTCGAAATACGCGCCTTATCGAACGGTTTTAAAACGTAGTCCACCGCGTTTACATCGAACGCCTGCACCGCGTAGTGATCGAAAGCCGTCGCAAAAACCACGTGCGGCACTTTCATTTTTCGTTCGACCAGCTTTTTCAAAACTCCGAATCCATCTAACCCTGGCATCTGCACATCGAGAAAAACCAGGTCCGGAGAATGTTCCTTGATCAGCGAAACGGCTTCCACGCCGTTCTTTCCCTGCCCGATCACATTGATCTCCGGAAAACCCTTCAACAAAAACGCCAGCTCGTCCCGCGCCGGCTTCTCGTCATCCACGATGATGGTGTTGATCGCCATTTTTGTGCCAGCGCCGAGTATAGGCGCACGACGAACCCCAAGCAAACGGGATGAGTCCCGCGCAGCCGCTGGCGAATTTCCTTTTTCTCGGTATCATGTCCCACGAACCGCAGCGAGAAGGAACATACAAATGAAAAAATCATCAGCGAAACCGCACTTGAAAAAAGCCAAAGTCCTGAGCAGCAAAATTGTCTACGACGGACCGATCTTCGGAATCCGCCGCGACGAAGTCATCGAACCCAGCGGCGTTCGAACCACGCGCGAAGTCATCACCCATCCCGGCTCCGTCGTCGTTCTCCCTGTGCTCCCCGACGGCCGCATCCTGCTGATCCAGCAATACCGGCACGCCGCCCACCAGTATCTCTGGGAGCTGGTGGCCGGCCGGATCGACGCCGGCGAGAGTCCTCGCGAGGCGGCCGCCCGAGAACTGATCGAAGAAACTGGCTACCGCGCAAAGTCCCTAAGGGTTTTCCTGTATATGTTCCCCACTCCGGGCTTTCTCGAAGAAAAAATGTACATTCTCCTGGCCAAAGGGCTCGCCGCCGGCGAAGCGGAACCCGAGGAAGACGAGAAAATAATTTCCCGCCCCTATAACCGCAAGAAATTAGAAGAGATGATTCGAACGGGAAAACTCCGCGACGCAAAATCCGTCGCCGGCATTCTATTTTATTTTCGTTTCCTTGCTCCAGAGCAACGACAGAAAAGCTGAAATTCGTTTGAATCGTTTTTGTACAGGTATAACTCCGACATGATGGTTGCTATAAAAGAATAATGTTCTATTGACTCGAACTTTGATTCTGGTACACTCCGCGCAATTTGTACTCACACGGGTTCGGGACTGTGTGCTCGATTCAGTTTGGTATAACTTCTAACGCCTGTCAGGAGGCACTCGAATTGCAAGGCACCGTCAAGTGGTTCAATAATTCCAAGGGGTATGGCTTCATTGGGCGCGATGATGGTCCAGACGTTTTCGTACACTATTCCGCCATCACTGGGGATGGCTATCGCACTTTGCAAGAAGGAGACACGGTGCAATTCGAAATTGTCCAGGGACCCAAAGGGCCCCAGGCAGCCGAAGTCTCCAAAGCAGGCGGTTAAGCCGTAAAGCCATCATCCGGCCGGCAGGGAGCGCCCCTCTGCCGGCCATTTTTTTTTGGAGTGTAGATAAATTTTAGTTAGAAGCCGGAGCCCTGGCCGACGTTTGGTCCCGCATAAACTTGCATGGGACGGTGAAGGAGACGTTTCCGCGCTTCTACATCCTCTACATCCTCTATTTTCTTTACCTCATTTACCTCCGGCTCGCAGGCTTATAATATCGTCCCATCATGGACAACAAACAGATCGCTCGCATCCTGCGCGAGACCGCGCAACTCCTGGAAATCGACGGCGCCATCATCGGCCGGTACCGCAGCTACGAGAAGGCCGCGGAACTGATCGACGGCCTGCCGGATTCCATCGAGGAGATGGTAAAAGATCCGAAGAAATTGAAGGAACTCCCGGGGATCGGCGACGGGATGGCCGCGCATTTGGCGGAAATCGTGGAGACCGGCGATTACGCGCTACGCAAAAAACTGCTGAAGAAATATCCGGCGACGCTTCTCGATGTGCTGCAACTGCAGTCGCTGGGGCCGAAGAAAGTGGCGTTTCTTTGGTCGAACTTCAAGGCCGGCACGGTGGCGGACGTCGAGCGCATCGCCAAAGAAGGAAAGCTGCGCGATTTGCCGGGGTTCGGCGAAAAAAGCGAACAGAACATATTGAAAGCCGTGGAGGTCTTCAAGAAATCTTCCGGGCGTTTTCACATTGACGTCGCGGAAGATGCGGCGATGGCGATCGTCGCGCACATCAAGAAAGCCGGAAAAGCCGTCCATGACGTCACGCCCGCGGGATCGCTGCGGCGCGGCAAGGAAACGGTCGGCGACCTCGATTTGCTGGTTACTCTGGCCGATGGCCACACTTCGCAAAAACATGTCGACGCTCTGGCCAAACATATTCTGGAGTTTCCGGGGATCGACCAGACCCTGGCGCACGGAGAAAACAAGGTCAGCTTTACGCTGCAAAACGGTCTGCAAGTCGATGTTCGTTTGCTGGAGAAAGAAAACTTCGGCGCGGCGCTTCTTTATTTTACGGGTTCGAAAGAGCACAACGTGACGCTGCGCGGCCGCGCGAACGACATGGGCTACACGCTGAACGAATACGCGCTGGCCACTCTGAAAGCCGAAAAGCGCGTCGCCGGCCGCACCGAAGAAGAGATTTATTCGAAGCTGAAGCTGGACTTCATCCCGCCCGAACTCCGCGAAAACGCCGGGGAAATCGCCGCGGCGGAACACCACAAGCTTCCTCATCTGATCACGCTCGCGGGTATGAAGGGCGACCTGCAGATGCACAGCACCGCCAGCGATGGAAAAAACTCCATCGAAGAAATGGCCGAAGCCGCGAGGCAGCTCGGCCACCAATACATCGCCATTACGGATCATTCGAAAGCCGTCACGGTAGCCAACGGCCTCGACGAAAAGCGCATGGCCGCGCATATCAAGAAAATCCACGCCGCAAACGACAAACGCCTGGGCATTCGGCTGCTGGCGGGCGCCGAAGTGGACATCCTGAAAGACGGCTCGCTCGACTATTCCGACGAAATCCTTGCGCAACTTGAAGTGGTGGTGTGCTCAGTCCATTCCTATTTCAATCTTGACCGCGCTGAAATGACCGAGCGCATGCTCGCCGCCATCGAAAATCCTTACACCCAGATCATCGCCCACCCCACTGGACGGCTTCTGCTGCGCCGCGACCCCATCGACTACGATATGGAGAAGATTTTGGAAGCTTGCGCGAAAAACGGCGTCGCCATGGAGTGCAACTCTTACCCCGACCGCCTCGACCTGAAGGATGTGTATTTGCGGATGTGCAAGGATCGCGGAGTCAAGGTCGTCATCTCCACAGATTCACATAGCGCCGCCAATCTCTCCTTTATCCGGTATGGGGTAACCATGGCCCGGCGCGGCTGGCTGGAGAAGCACGACGTCATCAATACCTTGCCCACGGAGCAGTTCCTGGCTGCCCTACGTCCCAAGCCCGGCGCGGCAAAGTTGAGATCCGTAACTTCCAAAAAGGCTGCCGCGCGGCGGTGAAATGGAGATTGAGGGAGATCTGGGCGGCACTTCGCAAGCCGTTGGTTGGCTCACAAAACTCGTGGTCGGCTGGACTGGGGGGAATAGAAATTGGTTCATCAGTTTGAAACAGAGTGAGCGGGAGCGATGCGCCAGAAAAATAGACCCGAAGAGACCTCAACGCGGGCACTCGGTGAGCCCGAAGCAATTGACCCCGCTGTGAAAGAGGTAATGGACGAGCACACGCGGTTGGTGAGCGGGCGCGGCCCCAGCGCCGCCAAAGAAGCGCAGAAGAAGCGGGCACTGGTAAAGGCTGCGCGCTGAGGGCGATCGAAACCAGGGATGAGAGGGCGTTTAGCGAGCAGTTGAGGCGCGCCGGGGTGAAGGACGGATCCCCCGAGTGGAAGAAAGCTTGGGAGATTTACCGCTCGGCTTGCGGCTAGATTTGCCGGCTATTTTTGTATTTGTTGAAGCCGTTTTTGTTGTTCGTCCTGGGGAAATTGTTGGAGAGAGGCATACATGATGGCCGCAATTTCCCGGGCAGCCTTCTTCTGTTTAGTTTGGGCGCTCATGTCTCTACCAGTGGTAGTTTACCAGCAACGGTGCGCATTGCTCAAGGCATTCAAATGGTTACAGCGCTAGAATGAGGGCACCTCCTCACCCCATTCATGGTGGGGAACATTTCGACCCGCGATGTCGTATCTAGTCTCAGAATGCGATATTTGTATTACGGAGGCTTTTATCCATGACTCTACTCCCCTACCGTTTCACCGGCCTTCGACTGGGAATGGCCTGTGCGGCCCTTTTGACGCTGGCAGCAACCGCGCCGCGGGCAAAGGCCGAGGAAGTGGTGAAGTCCTACGTGGTGTCGGGGCGGGCCAACGTGCGTGTGGATACCAATGACGGCAGCGTGCGCGTTACCACGGGGGACACCAAGCAGGTCGAATTTCGCGTGGAGTACCAGGGCTACGAACTGGGCAAGAGCCTGCGAGTGGACTCGCGACAGGACGGCGATAAGGTCGAGTTGACGGCGCGGATTACCGGGCATTGGGGCTTCTCCTGGGGCAAGAACAGCCAGAAATTGCATATCGAAGTGCGGATGCCCCGCGAGGCTGACCTGCAGGTGGAAACGGGCGATGGATCGGTGCAGGCCGATTCCATCAACGGGAAAGTGAATGTCCACACGGGCGACGGGTCGGTGAAAGCTAATTCTCTCAATGGGCAGATTGATCTGCACACCAACGACGGCAGCATCAGCGTGGATACGTTAAAGGGCGACATCCGCTTGAGGACGGGCGATGGGTCGATTGAGGCGCGGGACCTGGATGGCAAGGTCGAAGCCGACTCGGGAGACGGCCACATTCGAATCGTGGGGCGCTTCGATGCGTTGAGCGTAAAAACGGGGGACGGCAGCGTGGACACGCGCGTCTTGCCTGGCTCGAAGATGGCGACGAGCTGGTCCGTTCGAACCGGGGACGGCAGCGTGGATATCGTGCTCCCCGCTGATTTCCAGGCCAACATTGAAGCGACGACGGGCGACGGGCACATCAGCCTGGGAATTCCCGTTACGGTGGAAGGCACTTTCAGCAAATCCGAGATTCGAGGCAAGATGAATGGCGGGGGCCAGCCACTGACGATTCATACTGGTGACGGCTCAATCCGGTTGAGCAAGAGCTGAAAATCACTCCTATAAAGTCCAAGAAGTCTGGGTACTGAGCACTTAGTTTTAGTACCTGTCTGTCGTGCAAAGCGGCGCACAATTGTCCGCATTTGGCGACCATTCTGCATATTCGTTTTTGCATAACTCTTTGAAAATAAAGGCTGTTGTCTTTGGCCGTCCGCCTGCAACTCTCCAGCCCGAATCTTCAGGAGAGGGTCGTGATTGTTTACGCTCTGGTTGGAGCAATTGTGCTGCTGGTGGCGGTAACCATGATCAGCTCGTTGGATACATCCGGCCGGCGACGGCAGTGATTTGCTCGTAGCTACCGGGCTTTGCAATTTTTGTCGCCCATTCGAATCGTCTGGCCTTCCCGCACGCGCTGCTGTTGGCGCATAATCTTCCTCGAGACATTCCTGCAATGACGACTGTTCTTTCCATCGCGAAACCGCCGCGGCTGTCCCGCGTTCGCGTATGGACCATCCTGTTCCTCATCTATACGGGAATCTGTGTCAGTGCCGTGGAGTACAGATACCTGGACGATCTTTCCCGGCAGCGCGCGGGGACGTTTGGGACTCGGCTTCTGGAAGAGAGCACCGGCGTTTATTCGGTATTCCTGCTGCTTCCGTTTGTACTTCTTTTTGCGCGCTACTATCTGTTCGAATGCGTGGGATGGTTGCGTCGCGTCGCGTTGCACATTTCGGGCGCGATCGTTTTTTCTTTTCTGCACACTACGTTGATGGCGGTCAGCCGGCAGATCCTGGCCCCACCGCTGGGGATGGGGCCGTACGACTACGGCATCATGACCTACCGGTATGCTATGGAGTTCTCGAACGACTTCGTGGGCTACACGGTGATCGTGCTGGCTTACTACGCGTTCGAACGGTACCGACTGTCGCAGGCGGAAAAACTGGCGGCGGCTGAACTGCAGACAAAACTGGCCCAGGCGCAACTGGAGAACCTGCGGCTACAATTGCAACCGCATTTTCTATTCAACACGCTGAACACGATATCCGCGGTGATGTACGAGGACGTGCGCGCGGCCGATGCGATGATCACGCAACTGAGCGAATTGCTACGGCTAACGCTGCGCGCATCGCGCGCGCATGAGATCCCGCTTTCGGAAGAGCTGGAGATCACGCGGCTGTACATGGACCTGATGCAGAAGCGCTTCGAAAAGAAACTGCACGTGACGTATTCGATCGATCCGTCGTTGAGCAATTCGCTGGTGCCTCAGCTCATCCTGCAGCCGCTGCTGGAAAACTCGCTGCGGCATGGAATGAAGTCCGGAGCTGCGGCCATGGAGCTGTCGGTCTCCGCGCAGCGGGAAAACGGCAGCCTGATTCTGCAGGTCCTCGACACTGGCGCCGGCCTTGGGGAGCTGGATTCTTCCAGCGTGTTTGGAAGAGGAGTGGGGCTTTCGAATATTCGCGACCGGCTGGCGCAACTTTACGGCGACGGGCAGCAGTTTTCGATTGTTAACCGGCCTACCGGCGGCGCGGAAGTGACATTGCGCGTCCCACTGCATCATTCGAATCAACCGTCACAAGCCGTCGAATGAGCCTGAAGCCGCCACTTCGAGTCCTGGTAGTGGACGACGAAGCGCCTGCGCGCCGCAAAATTCTGCGCCTGCTGCGCGAGGAAGACAGCCTGGAGATCGCCGGCGAAGCAGAGAGCGGCGAGGCTGCGGTGGCGGCGATAAAAAAACACCGCCCCGACCTGGTTTTTCTGGATGTGCAGATGCCGGGGCTAGACGGGTTTGCGGTGATCCGAGCGCTCGATTCCGCCAAGATTCCGCTGCCCCGCGTCATTTTTATCACCGCGCATGACCGGTTCGCTCTGCGGGCGTTCGAAGTACATGCGTTCGATTACCTTTTGAAACCAGTCAGTGAACAGCGATTCCGCGAGGCGTTGCAGAGAGCCCGAGCGCAGCACGAGCAATCCACGGATGGTTTCTCTTCGCGGGTCCAGGCGATGCTCGAGCAACTGGAGCGCGAGAAAGCATTTCCGGAACGGATTCTGATTGAGGAGGATTCCCGCGCTATTTTCCTGGCGGTCAAGGAGATCGCCTGGGTGGAGGCAGACCGAAATTACGTGCTGCTGCACTGCGGGAAGAAAACGCACACCCTGCGGAGCACGCTGGATGCGCTGCAGAATACACTGAATCCAAAGCTATTCGTTCGCATCAATCGAGGAACGGTGGTACGGCTGGAGGCCATTCGGGAGATGCTGCCGTGGTTTCACGGGGAATACAAAGTGGTGCTGCATGACAATACGGAGCTGCGCTGGTCGCGGCGGTATGTCACGCAAAGACCGGAATTGCTTAAACTCCCATGAAGAGCAGTGAGTGGACCAGAAGGTACTGCCGGGAGGAAGTTTCGTAGAAGCGCCGAGGTCAGGGGTGCCGACGTGAGCGGTCCAAATCGCCGTCCCATTGGACTTTGCCGCGAAGACGGCGGATGGACATCTGCGCGCGCGTTTGAATGAGGAGCCGCAAGCCGGCTTCGACTGTAGCGCGCTTGGTGCGCGCCTTGGTGGAGTGCATAACTTTGCGCATCAAGCGGTCGTTGATCTCGATGTTGGTCCGCATCTCAGGTTCGTTCCCTATGTGTAGTATTCCTACAATCTTGTGTACCCGTCAATCACAGGAACAGGCTGACGGTCACGGATTCCCGTTCGTCCCAGCGCCAGGCCCGTTCATCCCAAGTTCGTTGCGTGAGTCCCGATTTGTGAGGTATTCCTCAGCGCATGAAAAACACAAGAATATCGTGCCCGCTTCGGTGGATGGTGATCGGATTCTTTTTTTTGTGGCTGGTCGCGCAGTCGCGTGGGCAAGCAAAGCCCGACGCGGGCTGGCCGAACTATGGCAGGGATGCCGGCGGCACGCGGTATTCTCCGGCGGCGCAAATTGACCGCGGCAATGTTACGCAACTGCAAGTCGCCTGGACCGCGCGGACCGGCGCATTCCCGCACGACGAAGAACTCGACCACAAAGCGGCGTTCGAAGCGACACCCATTCTGATCGATGGGAAGCTATTTCTCAGCACGCCGTTCGACCAGGTTATGGCTCTGAATCCGGAGACCGGCGCCAAGCTCTGGGAATTCGATCCCAAGCTGGAGCTGCCTTACGGGGCGTCGGAAGTGACTTCGCGGGGCGTGGCCGCGTGGCGCGAACCAGCCGCAAAGGCGGGGCAACCCTGCGTTTTGCGGATCTTCATCGGCACACTCGATGCGCGGTTGATTGCGCTTGACGGCGCGACTGGAAAACCGTGTGCAGACTTTGGGATCGCCGGCGAAGTGGACCTTACAAATAGCGTAAGGCTGCGCGATCCCGGCGACTATCAGGTGACTTCGGCTCCCGCGATTTATAAAGACCTGGTCATCACCGGCTCTTCGATGGGCGACAATCGGGCGGTCACCGTGGAGCGCGGCATTGTTCGAGCGTTCGACGTTCGAACCGGAAAGCTCCGATGGACGTGGGATCCGATTGCGCCGTGGGCGTATCAGACGACGCCGCGTACCGGCGCAGGCAATGCCTGGTCTACGCTTTCCGTCGATACTGACCGCGATCAGGTTTTCGTTCCGACGGGAAGCGCCAGTCCCGATTACTATGGCGGGATTCGAAAGGGCGACAATAAGTGGGCCAATTCCGTGGTGGCGTTGCGCGCCAGCACAGGGGAATTTGTCTGGGGCTTCCAGGTGGTGCATCACGATTTGTGGGATTACGACGTGGCTTCGCAACCCACGCTGTTTGCCTGGAAGGACGGTACGCCGGCGATCGCCATCACCACGAAAATGGGCCGCGTTTTCATTCTGAACCGCTTGACTGGTGCTCCGCTGCTTCCGATTGAGGAGCGTCCCGTGCTGAAGACCGACATTCCGGGGGAAGAGTCCTGGCCGACGCAGCCGGCGTCGACAATCTCCGTGGTTCCGGAAAAATTGACGCCCGAGAATGCCTGGGGCAAGGACGAGCAGGAGCGGCAGTGGTGCGTGGACAAGATGAAAGCGGCACGGTGGGGAGACATTTATACGCCACCCAGCTTACAGGGCACGCTGGTATATCCCAGCAACGTGGGCGGCGTGAACTGGGGAAGCGCCGCATATGATGCCCAGCGTCATTTGCTGTTCATGGACACTAACCGGCTGCCGATGTTCGTGAAGCTTATACCGCAAGCGGAGCTGGCAGATGCGCGCAAGAACGCCAGCGATTCCGACCGGCTGCACGGCGAATTCGCGCGGCAAACGGGTGCGCCTTTCGCAATGTTTCGAACGCCGCTGCTATCGCCGAGCGGTCTCCCGTGCAATGCGCCGCCGTGGGGCACGGTTGCCGCCGTTGATCTGTTCTCCGGGAAAAAAGTCTGGGATGTGCCTCTGGGAACTTTCATCCCGGGAATGAATACGGGAACGGTTACTCTGGGAGGGCCCATGGTGACGGCGGGCGGTTTGGTATTCACTGCGGCGGCCATGGACAACTATTTGCGCGCATTCGACTCCGATTCCGGGAAAGAATTGTGGAAATACGAGTTGCCTGCAGGCGGCCAGGCTACACCGATGACGTACAGCATTAAGGGCAAACAATATCTGGTGATCGCGGCGGGAGGCCACGGCAAATTGGGCACCAAGCAAGGCGACTACGTGGTTGCGTTCGTGTTGCCGTGAGCGCCGCGAAGTTGAAAACAAGTTGGGAACGAAGATTAGTCGGGAGGAATGCAATGGAATGGGAAAAACCGGAATCCACGGAAATATCACTGGCGTGCGAAATCAGCGGTTACGCGAATGCGGAATTGCCCGCGCCGAGCGGCACGGGTGATCTTCCAAGCTAAGTCCGCGCGGGCATTCGAAAGCAGTTCTTCGGAGGCGTGCTAAGGTACAATTCACGGTCAGCTTACATCTGCTGAACGAGAAAATGCCGAAGAAACCATCGCAAGGACGCGGGCTGCTGCTCATTGCCGCGTTCAAACTATTGAAAGCTTTTGCGCTGATCGCGGTGGGCGTCGGGGCTCTCAAGCTATTGCATAAAGATGTGGCCGCGAGCATCGAGCATTGGATCGCCGCCTTCCAGGTCGATCCGCACAATCATTTTATTCTCAAACTGCTGGAGAAACTGTCGATCATGGACGATCGGCGGTTGAAAGAGCTGAGCGTGGGGACATTCATCTACGCGGGGATATTTTTCACCGAAGGATTGGGTTTGGCGTTCAGGAAACGCTGGGCCGAGTACTTCACGATTATCACAACTGCTTCCTTCCTGCCGCTCGAACTCTACGAACTCTTCAAGCACGCAAGCGCCGGGAAGGTTTTCGCCCTGCTGATCAACCTCGCAGTCGTTGCCTATTTGGTGTACGAGCTCCGCCGGCCGAGGGCCCGGCACTGAAAGACGATTATGGTCGCGAGCAGTTGGGAAGCGGCGCAAACCAGCACAACGCCTCGACATTGGCGGAAAGCTTCCCGCGGCCCGGCGGTAGAATAGAGCTATGCAGCGAAAGGTGTTCTGGCTCACTTATGGCGCGTTGGGACTGATTGCGGACCTCGCGTTGCCGCTCTGGTGGGCGCTCGCGGCGTTGATCCCCATAGGAGTAGTCAGCTGGTGGATCGCGTACCGGAGCGAGTGGTTCTAGATTGCCATCCCGCAGCGGCCAGCGACCGCAATAATTCGGCATTGAGTGACAGCAACAACCGGCTATGGAATCGTGAGCGTATTTCCTTCACGCGCGGCGGTGGCCGTCTCCTGGCCGCGGAATCTGTAGACCACAATTAAAATCTTGTCCGCGCCGGGAACGGGATCTTCGCCCAATTCGTTGTTACTCACAAGAAGCGTGAGGACGCCGTCGCGCGACCTGCGCCGGAGGTGCTCGGTGACATCAGCCGTCCTTCCCTGCACGCCATAAAAGCCGCGGATGATCTGCAGGCCATTCGAATCGTAAGGGTAGCGACCACCAGCGTTTCCCGGGCGATCGTCCCAATCGTCGCGGCGAACGGCAAACATACGCACGTCCACGAAAGCGCCTTCATTGAAGGAGAATTCGCGCTCTTCATTCCTTCTGTTCCTGGCGAAGATGCGCAGCGATTTATCCTTGCCGACGGCTGGATCCCCGCCCATGGTTTGATTGTTGACCGCAACTCGTCCATCCACACCGCCGCGTGCGATCAAATCCTTGAGAATGTCGGTGACGTCGCTGCGCTGGTTCTTGAAGCCGTAATCAGCGCGTACGATTTGCCAGCCGTCATCCTGGGCGCCTAGTCCGGCGCTGAAAACAGTGGCGCCGGTGATGAGTACGGCCAAGACAAGCAATAACTGTCCATATCGGATTGAAGACTTCATTTAAGATTCCTCCGTCGCGGACGATGGCTCGTCCTTTAGCTCACTCTACCTCCGCTGCGACTCGCTGGCGGAACACAATTAACTTGCCCTTGTCCTGAAGGTTCATAGAGACCGTAGAAGAGACTGAGACCAACTTTCTGCAGGTTCGTCCCGAAAAATATCCGGTTTTTTTCGAGCTGCCATTTGCAAATCCCGGGTTCTTCCCTCATCATTACTGTTTTGTTTGTGGATGCGGCGCGCTTCTGCTGCAAAGGCTCTTGTACCAATTCAAATTTCTCTCTCGATCGCGCGGCGATCGTTCATCAAAAGGAGTTGCATGGATAAGCCTTCTAAAATCGCGCCTGCCAAGGGGAAACTGGGAGTTCTGCTGCCGGGCATGGGCGCAGTCAGTACGACGTTCATGGCGGGAGTGGAGCTGGTCCGCAAGGGCAAGGCGCAACCGGTGGGATCGCTCACGCAGCTGGGCACCATTCGACTGGGGAAACGCACGGACGGGCGGACGCCGCAGATCAAGGAATTCGTGCCGCTGGCGGAGCTGGAGGATATCGCGTTTGGCGGATGGGACATTTTCAAGGATAACGCGTACCAATCCGCGGCCAATGCCGGAGTGTTGAATCCGCAGGACCTTGAAAAGGTGAAACCATTCCTTTCGACGATCAAGCCGATGAAAGCGGCGTTCGACCGCGATTTCGTGAAGATGATTGATGGACCGAACATCAAGAAAGGCAAGAACAAGTACGAACTGGCGCTGCAAATCAAGGAAGACATCGCGAATTTCCGGAAGACCTCGCGAGCAACACGGCTGGTGACTTGCTGGTGCGGGTCCACGGAGAGTTTCCTAAAGCCGAGCGAGGTGCATTCGACACCGGAAAAATTTGTCGACGGCATGAAGTCGAATTCCCCGGAGATCGCGCCGTCCATGCTGTATGCGTGGGCGTCGGTGACGAGCGGAGTTCCCTATGCGAACGGCGCGCCGAACCTGAGCGTGGACATTCCGGCGATTCAAACGCTGGCGCACGATCACAACGTGGCGATTGCGGGGAAGGATTTCAAGACCGGGCAGACGTTGATGAAGACCGTGCTGGCGCCGGCGTTCAAGGCGCGGATGCTGGGGCTGGACGGATGGTTTTCGACCAATATTCTGGGAAATCGAGACGGCGAAGTCCTGGAGGATCCCGGCTCGTTCAAAACGAAGGAAGAATCGAAGTTGAGCGTGCTGGAGTACATCCTGCAGCCGAAATTGTATCCGCAGTTGTACGGGAAGATGTTTCATAAAGTGCGCATCAACTACTATCCGCCGCGCGGAGATAATAAAGAAGGCTGGGACAACATCGACATCTTCGGGTGGCTGGGCTACCCGATGCAGATCAAGGTGGACTTCCTCTGCCGCGATTCGATTCTGGCGGCGCCGATTGTGCTCGATCTGGTTCTGTTCCTGGACCTGGCGCAACGCGCGGGGATGCGCGGCATTCAGGAATGGCTGAGCTTTTATTTCAAATCACCGATGACCGCGCCGGGACTGTACCCGGAGCACGACCTGTTCATTCAATCCATGAAGCTAAAGAACACGCTCCGTTGGATGAAGGGTGAGGATCTGATCACGCATCTTGGCCAGGAGTATTACGACTAAGAAAGTGATCAGAGAACAGAGATCGGCTTTTTGCGGCACAGTCCCATCGTAAGTGCGCCAGGAGTCAGCCGGCGTGGGCGGCGGCGGATTTGGCGTCGACGGCGTCGAGGACGCGGGTGGAGTACACGAGGGCGGCACCGGCATTCATGCCGACGGCGACGCCGAGTGCTTCGGCAATTTCTTCCTTCGAAGCGCCGGCCTTGAGAGCGGCCTCCGTGTGCACCACGATGCAGCCATCGCAGTGGGTGGTGATCGCGACGGCCAAAGAGATCAGCTGACGAGTCTTTTCGCCCAGGATACTGGTCTTCGAATTGGCGGCGCTGAGAGTCTGATACCCGCGAACCGTGTCCGGCGAGAGTTTCATCAGCTCGCCGATTCGGGCGCCAAGCTCTTTATGATATTGATTCCAGTCCATCATCATGGTTTTCTCTCCTATTTTGCAAAATCAGATTCGGGCGCGATTATACTATCCTGCTGCGTGAGTGTGATATGTTCTGCAATTCACCCGAGCCTGCCGGGTTGCGGGGCGCTGGTCGCCCGGGGCACATCTCTTCCCTCACGTGACCGTAGCGCAGTCGAATTTATTCCAAGGAGCCGCGTTCATGAAGAGTTCGTATAACGGGAAAGCTGTTCCATCCGAAGGCAAGCCGATCGGATACAGCGGAGGCGAGCTTCAGGTACCAGATATGCCGATCATCCCCTTCATCGAAGGGGATGGAACGGGGCGGGACATCTGGAAGGCGTCACGGCGGGTGTTCGACGCAGCGGTGGAGCAGGCTTACGCCGGAAAGCGGCGTGTGGCGTGGTTCGAAGTTTTCGCGGGTGAGAAAGCGTTCAACGCTTTTAAAGAGTGGCTGCCGGGCGAAACCGTGGATGCGATCCGGGATTTTCGAGTGGCTATCAAAGGGCCGCTGACGACTCCGGTAGGCGGTGGCATCCGTTCCCTAAATGTGGCGCTGCGGCAGATTCTGGATTTGTATTCCTGCGAGCGACCGGTGCGCTACTTTCAGGGAGTTCCCTCCCCCGTGCGCGAACCAGAAAAAATGAACGTATTTATTTTCCGGGAGAATACCGAGGATGTGTACATCGGCATTGAGTGGAAATCCGGATCGCCGGAGGCGAAGCAACTGCTGGAGTTTTTGAATAACGTGATGTTGAAGGATGGGAAGAAGCAGATTCGCTGGGATTCGGGGGTGGGGATCAAGCCGATTTCACCGACAGGCACGAAGCGGCTGGTGCGACGGGCGATCAAATATGCGCTGGCCAACAAGCGCAAGAGCGTGACGCTGGTGCATAAGGGCAATATTCAGAAATTTACAGAAGGCGCGTTCCGCGACTGGGGCTACGACCTGGCGCGTGAAGAATTCCGCTCGCAGACGATTACCGAGCGCGAGAGCTGGATCGTGGACAATCTGGACAAGAATCCGGCGCTGACCGTGGAACAGAACGCGGCGCTGATCGAGCCAGGGCTGGAACAGGCTACGGACGCGTTCAAGAAAGCAGTCTACGGGGAAGTAAAGCAGATTCTGGACGCGATTTACGCAACGCACGGCAAGGGACAGTGGAAGCAGAAGCTGATGATCAACGACCGCATTGCGGATTCTGTGTTCCAGCAAGTGCTGCTGCGGCCGGATGAGTACAGCGTGCTGGCGACGTCTAACTTGAATGGGGATTATTTGTCGGATGCTTGCGCGGCGCAGGTGGGTGGTTTGGGGATGGCGCCTGGATCGAATATCGGCGATGGATTCGGCGTTTTTGAAGCTACGCACGGTACTGCCCCGAAATATGCGGATAAGGATGTGATTAACCCGAGTTCGGTCATGCTTTCTGGGGCGATGATGTTTGAGTTTCTGGGGTGGAAGGAAGCGGCGACACTGATCGAGGACGGCATTGCGCGAACGATTCAGCAGAAGCGCGTAACTTACGACCTCGAGCGGCTGATGCCCGGTGCGACGAAAGTGGGGACGTCAGCGTTTGCGTCGGCGATTATTGAGAACATGAAGGGCGTGGCGGCGGCGCGGTAGTCGAGACTAAAGAAAACCAAAACTAACGCAGAGACACAGAGATCGCAGAGAAACCTTCGGAGGAGACGAGGAGAGGCATGAGTAGAAAAAAGGTGACAGTGGTGGGGGGCGGGTTTGTGGGGTCGACGACGGCACAGCGAATTGTGGACAAAGAGCTGGCCGACGTGGTGCTGACGGATATTCTGGATGGGCCGCCGGCGGGTAAGGCGCTAGACATGATGGAATCCGGGCCGATCACGCGGACGGATTCGCGCGGAACGGGAATTTCCACCGCGAGCGACGATTATTCTGCGACCGCGGGCAGCGACGTGGTGGTGATCACCGCGGGATTTCCGCGCAAACCAGGTATGAGCCGGGACGATTTGCTGAAGGCCAACTACGACGTGGTAAAGGCCGTTGTCGAGCAGATCGTGAAGCATTCGCCGAACTGCATCATCATCGTGGTGACAAATCCGCTGGATGCCATGGCACAAGCGGCGCTGAAGGTGAGCGGTTTCCCTAAGAGCCGCGTGCTGGGCATGGCCGGCGTGCTGGATTCGGCGCGGATGAGCACGTTTGTGGCGATGGAGTGCAAGGTCAGCGTGGAGAACGTTCACTCCTTCGTGCTTGGCGGGCATGGAGACGACATGGTGCCGCTGCCGCGGTATTCCACAGTGGCTGGAATCCCTCTCCCGGACCTTTTGCCCAAAGAGCGCATCGACGCGATCGTTGAACGCACCCGCAAAGGCGGCGCGGAAATCGTGAACTTACTAAAAACCGGCTCGGCGTACTACGCTCCCTCCGCAGCAGCCGTGGAAATGGTTGAAGCTATTCTCAAGGACAAGAAGAAAATTCTACCCTGCGCCGTTTACCTCGACGGAGAGTATGGGATCAAAGGACTGTTCGTCGGCGTGCCCGTGAAACTCGGTGCGAAGGGCGTCGAAGAGATCATCCAAATCAAGCTGACGCCCGAGGAAAATGCCTCTCTGCAAAAGTCATCGGCCTCGGTGCGCGAACTCGTTACCGTTCTTGGGCTTTAACTTCGAAGCTCCGGGATCTCACAGAACGCTATGATGAAACGCGGGATGACGCTATTGCTTCTGGGCCTGCTGCCGCTGCTGGGAGTTTCATTCGCCCAAATTAAATATAAGAACGGAAATCCGGTACTCGTGGCGCTGGTCAAGATGCCTTATGTGGGCGAGCGAAACGTCCCCGAACTCTCCGGCGGTCCTGACTACCTGGAGCAAGGCGGCCTCCGCAAGCTCCTTGAGGATCAAGGCTTTCCAACTCATGTCTCGTCTCCAGTGGCGCTCTCCGTCGACGAGGAGAAGGCCTATGGCTCCTGGAACCGTCTCGCTTTAGCCGAGGCCCAGCTTGCGAAAGTCGTTGCCGACGAGCGCCGCAACGGTTTTTTGCCGGTGGGGCTCCTCGCGAATTGTAGTTCGATTCTAGGAATGCTCAGCGGGCTGCAGCATTCCGGCCCCAGCGGGAAGCCCTTGCGCGTGGGTATGGTCTTCGTTGACGCCCACGGTGATTTCAACACTCCAGAGACGACGCTGAGCGGCATGCTCGGCGGCATGCCCGTGGCCATCGCCGCCGGGCAGTGCCTCACGCGCATGCGCCTCAAGACCGGTTTGGAGCCAGCCGTTCCTACTCGTCACATCGTCGAGGTCTGCGTGCGCGATACCGACCCCCTCGAACAGGAGCTTCTCGACCGCTCTGAAATTCAGCAGCTCACCTTGGAGGACGTTAGAGCGCGCTCTGCGAATCTTCACAGCGCGATGAAGCGCCTTTCCGAAGCCACCGACGTCATCTACATTCACGTGGACATGGATGGACTCGATCCGCGCGAAGTGCCCGGCCACCCCCTGACTGTTCCTGGCGGACCGACAAGCCTCGAGCTTGCTGCCGCTCTAACCGAAATGTTCAAGTATGAAAAGGTAGCGGCGTTCGGCGTGGCGTCAACACCCTACGGCGAAAAGGACAAAACGGGTGTCTCGCGGCAAGCCGCGTACAATTTGATTTTGGGGGCAGCGAAAGGCGTGCAGCAGCGGCGGGCCGATTAGCTTCATCTCGCCAGCGTTTCTACGGCAATCGACCTCCCTCGCGCAATCCCTACTACCAGCCGAAGATTTTACTCGCGCCGTAAACGAGCCCCAGGGTAAACCCTGCAATCACCACTTCGCCGATGGCTCCCACCGCGAACGGCCGCAGGCCCTGCTTGCGCATGTCGCTGAAATTGGTGCGCAGCCCGACGCCCGCGAACGTGAGCAAGAACGCCCAGCGCGAAAGATTGGCGAGCGCCCCGACCTGGTCCTTGTTGAAGAAATGATAGGTAGCAAGCACGGAGATCAGCAGGAAGCCGAGAACAAACTTCGGGAACTTCTGCCACAGGAAGGCGGCCTTATTCCCTACCGATTTGGCCTGGCCCTGGCTGGCCCAATAGATGGCGTAGGCGAGAACGACAAAGCCGATCATGGCATTACGTGTGGACTTGACGAGAACGGCGAGCTTGGCGGCGGCGTCGGAGTACAGCGCGCCTGCGGCGGTGGCTTCGGCGGTGTTGTCCACGGCGAGGCCGGCCCACAGACCATAGGCGCGGTCGCTGAGATGGAGAAAGTGTCCGATCAGCGGAAAAGTGAAGAGCGCGAGCGCGCCAAGAGCCAGAATTGCGGCGATGGAAAAGGAGGAATCTTCGTCGTCGGCATCGATGGCGCCTTTGGTGGCGATGATGGCGCTGACGCCGCAAACAGCTGAGCCTACCGCCAGAAGCGTGGTGAGTTTGGGCTTCAGCTTGAAGATTCGGCCAAGAAACGTCATGAAGGCGATGGCGCCGGTGATTTCAATAGCGACGAGGACGAGGCTGACTCCGCCGAGCTTGAGGATGTCTCCGAGAAGGAATCGCGCGCCGAGCAAAACGATGCCGGCCTTCAGCCAGAATTCGTAGGTGGCTACGCCTGCGCGGAAAAGTTCCGGGACGCCGACGGTATTGGAGACGAGCAGGCCGAGAATAATGGCCCAGAGAACGTATTCGATATTTGGAAACGTCCAATGGTGAGCTTTAGCGTAGCCGCCGACATTTTGTTCGAGCAGTTTGCCTGCGTAGCCGATGGCCGCGAGCAAGAGGACGCCGGGAATCACGCGCAAGAATTTCAGCGCCGGCTGTACCGGCTGGACCTGTGGAACTGTGATTACATCAGCCATGTTTCATCGTCTCCATTTTTCCAGGAATCTTCACCAGGGGACATGCTTGAAAACGCCCGCACGAATCAAAAGAGCCGCGAGAAACGCGGCAAGCACGGCCCATGTATCTAACGACAACTTCCAGCGGCTTTCACTGCTAGCTGATTTCGGTTCTGCACTCATTGGTCTGCTCCTTTGCAAACTAAATTACCGACACGCGCTGCGGATTTAGATTTTTTCGGGAACGATCCCAGAACGACGCGCTCAGCTCTTGAACTTCGTGCGAAGCCACGCGGCCCACAATCAAGAGGGCTGGCGCGGGCAACTTTTTATCGCTGGCGAGGCTCCCTACGTTGGACCAGCATAGTTCCTGAGAAACGCCAGTAGCGTTCGAAACAATCACACACGGAAGATCCGCTGGGAGGCCGCCATCGAGCAGTCTTTGTGAAACTTCGGCGTAATCGGCGCTCGGCATGTAAAGAACCAGCGTAGTCGTGCTTGTGACGCAGCCCCACTCCATCACGCTGCCATCCGTGCCACGCGAAAACGTTGTCAGCAGGATTTGAGAGGCGACGCGACGATCGGTCAGCGAAATTCCCGCGGCTGCAGCGGCTCCTAGCGCGGCGGTGATGCCGGGAACGATTTCGCAGGGGATCCCGGATTTGCGCAGCGACTCGATCTCTTCACCGGCGCGGCCGAAGATCGAAGGATCGCCGCCCTTCAAGCGAACAACGGTTCCCGGTGTTTGCGCATAGCTAACAAGGAGCGCATTGATTTCGTCCTGCGTGAGAAGTTTGCGGCCGGCGCGCTTGCCGACATCGATGAGCTCTGCGGCCGGCGAAATTAAGGCTAGGACTTCGCGACTGACCAACGCATCGTGAAGGACAACGTCCGCATGAGCGAGCAAGCGTGCAGCCTTCAAGGTGAGCAACTCGGGATCACCCGGGCCTGCGCCGATGAGATAGACGGTGCCGCTCATGCCACGCACTCCCCGCGGCCAAGCTTGAGCGAATAGGTCTCTGTGTCGCCCCAGTCGACAAAAATGTCTTCGGCGCTGCTGGTAACGTCGGCGAACGGTTTTAATTGTTCGGCGATAACCTTATCCGGGGTGTGCGCGACCCAATCGGAGAAAGTTTCTTTTGACTGGCGCTCCTGCTGGTAGAACAGCAGCAGCTCGCGAATGATGGTGGGAATCGGACGCGCGGGCACGGCCATGATCTGGCGAGCAAAGCGCACGCCATTCGAATCCACTTTCCCGCCAAGCAGGAGCTGGTAATAAGGCGCTTGTTGATCGCCAATCTTTCGAACGTTACCGTAAAAACCGATATCGGCAATGTGATGGTGACCGCAGGAATTGGGGCAGCCGCTGATCTTGATACGGAGTTTCTGGATTTCCGGGTCGGTGTAGCCGTTCAGTTCGCGCGAGAGTACTTCCGCCAGCGTGAGCGAACGCGTGATGCCAAGATTGCAGGTGGTGGCGCCCGGGCAGCCCGTAACGTCGGAAATGGTGCGCGCCCCGGGAGTGGCCAGGTCGAACGCGCGAAGATCATCATAGACCGCGCGCACGCGGTCAAAGGGCACCCAGGGGATAACGAGATCCTGATTCACAGCAATGCGCACGCCGGTCAGTTCGTTCTTTTCCAAAACGTCCCCAAGGCCGCGCATCTGGTTGCTATAGAACGTTCCGGCGGAAAGCTTGATCCAGATGGCGCCGTATCCAGCTTGGCGCTGAGACATCAGATTGGATTCCGCCCAGCGGTCGTAATCAGGATCGATTTGCGTAACCGCCGCCGATGAAGACAAAGGCGCTGGCGCAATCGTGACCAGCGTTGGCTGGATGGGGGAAGGAACCACAAACTTTTCCGCCGGAGCTTGAGAGACTTTGCGCTTCTCCGCGACCAGGCGGCGAAACTCTTCGATACCTTTCGCGCGCAAGACGTATTTGAGGCGAGCCAGAAGTTTATTTTTGCGGTTTCCCGTTTCTGTGAAGACGCGCAACACGGCTTCAATGGTGGGCAGCAGTTCTTCTTCCGGGACGAAATCCGAAAGTACGGCGCTTTCCGTTGGTAAACTGCCCAGCCCGCCGCCGACCAAGACTTTGAACCCTCGATGTGACGTGCCGTTCGAACCGCGGACTTGCGCGATGAGGCCGACATCGTGAATCCCGGCAACCGCGCAATCGCCATCGTTTTCGCAGCCGGAAAAGGCAATCTTGAACTTGCGGGGCAGATCGTGAAAATCGGGGTGGCGCAGGAGGTAGCGCGAAACTCCAAGCGCATAAGGAGTCACGTCAAATGCTTCGCCGGGGCAAACACCAGCCACCGGGCAAGCGGTGACGTTGCGCACGGTGTTGCCGCACGCCTCGCGGGTGGTCAGCCCTGCGTCGGCCAGCAGGCGCATCGCCGAGGCCACGTGTTCGAGCTTTACAAAGTGGAATTGAACGTTTTCGCGCGTGGTAAGGTGGCCGCGTCCCGTGGAGTATTCGTCGGCAAGACGTGCGAGGACGCGAAGATGATCTGCCTTGAGCACACCGGCGGCGACCTTTACCCGAAGCATCTGAAACCCGGGTTGCCGCTGCCCGTATGTGCCGTGTTTCAAGCGGAAAGGCCGAAACTGTTCCGCGGTGATGGCGCCGCTCTGCAACTGCTGGACGCACTCTTCGAAGCGGCTGATTTCCGCTTCAATGGCATCGCGAGTATGTCGTTCCTCGACTTCCGGTATGGCTGCCACGGTCATGATTCCCTGCTCCCCGGGTCAATGCCCAGAAAATCCTTGCCCAAAAACAAAAAAGCCCACGTTACCAGCGGCTCTGGCACGTGGGCTTCGGAACTTTTTGATTAGCTACAACTAAGTCCGGAAACTCCTCTGGCCAGAGATGGATGTCATGCGACACGCAGCGTTTTGCGTGCAGGGACAACACATGTTCTGGCAACAGGTATTCATCAAGCTCAAGGATACTTTCCGGGCCTTCCTGATGTCAAAGGTTCGGCCTCACAAAGATTAGATGCGTCTCATCGAAAAAAGTAATCAATGGCTGCGCTGAATTCTCGGGCGTTCTACGGCCCCTTACTGCCCAACCAGCGTGGCGCTCTTAATGGAATCCAGCTTGGGCCAGCCCTTGTCGAGATACGGCTTGCCCTGCTTGGTGATCTGGTCCTGGTCGGGACCGGCGTCGTCCCCATATTGGTCGTAAAACATGTCCACAACCTTCATTCCTGGAGGATCAACGACTCCAAAGGGAGAAAAGCCCTGTGCGTCGAGCCCGGGGTTGTCCTTCAGATTGATGAAGATTTGAGTCGAGCGGGTATTGGGCATGCGCGTCTTCGCGTAGGTCAGGTAGCCGCGCTTGTTACTCCCGATCACGGGCTCGTCCTTGATATTTGCATTGGCCCAGGCGGCCGAAACCGGGGGATTGGCATTGATTCCGAACTGCACTACAAAGTTGGGCACGACGCGAAAGAAGCTGGCGTTGTCAAAAAAATGGTGTTTGACGAGATTGTAGAAGCGATCGGCGCCGATGGGCGCCCAATCGCGATGCACGGTCACGGTGAAATCGCCGCGGGTGGTGACAAACTTCACTTGGTATGTGTCCGGGGCCTGGTCCTTGAGTTGCGCGGGGCGAAGAAGTGCACGGTCATAGCCCTGGTGGGGCGCCTCGGTTGCTGGGCTCGTCGCCGGAGCGGGAGGTGGTTGGGCCGGAGGTGGCGTTTCGGCTTTGGGAGCGGCCGGGGCTTCCGCTTTAGGCTGCTCCGGGGGCGGCGCTTCGGCCTTGCAGCCCAGAAATAGCGTTGCGATTCCTAAAACTGCCATAAACCACGTTGCGCATTTCATTTTCCAACGTCCCCCTATGCTTTTTTTTCAGAACTTCCCACACTGACCTTACTTTTGGTTATTCAACTCGCGGCTAACGCGTTCGACTTCCGTCATGACGCGGAGCGTATTTTCGCCGAGAATTTTCTTCACATCACCTTCGGAATAACCCTTTTTCAGCAGCGCTTCGGTGATGACCGGGAGCTTGCTTGCGTCTTCCATACCATAAGGCATGTTTGCGCCGTCGAAGTCGGAACCCAGGCCAACATGGTCCACACCGGCGATTTTTACGGCGTGGTCGATGTGCTCGATAATCTTAGTGTAATCGACGCGCGGAAGTTTGCCTTGCACGACATATTCGCGGGTGATGCGGTCGCCTTCGATCAACTGGCAGCCTTCATTCTCGCCGCAGCGCTTCGTGACCTCCAGAGCAATGGACTTATTCAGCTCCGGATTGGCAACTTCGGCATTCAGAAATTCCTGACTGAGAAAGCCAACGTGGTAGTTAATCTGAATCACGCCGCCCTTTGCCGCCAGGTCTTTCATCATCTGATCGGTCATATTGCGGCGAGCGTCGCAGATGGCCCGGCAGGAGGAGTGTGAAGCGATGAGCGGGGCCTTGCTGACTTCCAGGGCGTCGTAAAAGGTCTTGTCGCTGACGTGAGAAATGTCCACCATCATGCCCAGCCGATTCATTTCGCGGACGACGTCTTTGCCAAAATCGGTGAGACCGTTGTGTGCCGGCTTCTCGGTGGAAGAGTCGGCCCATTCGTCGTTTCCGCTGTGCGTCAAGGTCATATAGCGGACACCGAGAGCCGCAAAGCTGCGCAGCACACCGAGGTCGGAGTTGATCATATGGCCGCCCTCGACGCCCATCAACGCGGCGATCTTGCCCTGCTTGCGAGCTTCGCGAATCTCCGCGGCTGTGGAGGCCATGACCAAATCGTTGGGGTGCTTGCGGACCTGTTCGCGAACCGCGTCGATCTGTACCATGGCGCGATCCACGGCTTCCGGCCCCGTCACTTTGCTGGGAATCCAGATGGAAAAGAAAATCGCGCTGAGGTTGCCTTCGCGCATCCGGGGAATATCAATGCTGCCGGTGGAGTTGCGGGCGCCGAGATCAAACTTGCCGTCGAGAAAGCGCTGCGTGGTGTCGTCGTGCGTGTCCACGACGATCGACGAACTGTGAAGCTTCCGCGCTTTCTCGGAAATGGAATCAGCAGACAAGGCGAAACCAACCAGGCCAATCGTCGAAACACACACAACAGCGAGCATCAGAGCGCGGACCATGCTTTTCCCCCAAGCGGAACGTTTGATGGTAACGGAAATGAGTTCAGAGCGCCAAGCGGTTACCCCACCAGCCAGCCGAGAAGCGCTTGCTTCCAGACTTCGCGATTAACGGCGGCGATGGACTCGGTCAACGGAATGTTCTTGGGGCAGGCGTGCACGCAGTTTTGCGCGTTGGCGCAATCCTGGATGCCGCCCGGACCCATGAGCGCTGCGAGGCGCTCGTTCTTGTTCATCGCGCCCGTGGGGTGCAGATTGAAAAGCCGCACCTGGCTGATGATGGCCGCTCCCATGAACTGGCTGTGTTCGTTGACCTGCGGGCAAACTTCGAGGCAGCTCCCGCACGAGATGCAGTTCGAAAGCGGATAGCCCTGCTCCTGCGTTTCGGGCGAAACGCGCGGGCCTTCGCCCAGGTCGTACGTGCCGTCGATAGGAATCCAGGCCTTCACGCGCTTCAAGCTTTCGAACATGAACTGGCGGTCGACAGTGAGATCGCGCACCAATGGGAATTTTGAGAGCGGCTCGATTCGAATGGGCTGCTCGAGCTGGTCCACCAGCGCGGAGCACGCCATGCGCGCCTTGCCGTTGATGAGCATGGCGCAGGAGCCGCAGATTTCTTCGAGGCAATTCGAATCGTAGGAGATCGGGGTCGTTTTTTTGCCGTCGCGCGTTACGGGGTTTTCCGCAATATCCCGCAGGCAGATGATGACGTTCATGGAAGGACGCCACTTCAGCGAAAACTCCTCCCAGCGCGCCGGCTCCTTCGGCCCCGTCTGCCGTTTTACCTTGACGATGACTAGTTTTGCGTCTGCCATGGAGCCCTCTTCCGCTATTGGCGAATGCTTTTTACTTCGCGGCGTCGTAACGGCGCGGCCGCGGCGTGATCAGTGATATATCCACCGGCTCGTAAGTGAGCTGGACCTCGTTATTTGCCCATTTTGCGCGCGTAGTCTTCAGCCAGTTGGCGTCGTCACGCTCCGGAAACTCGGGCTTATAGTGCGCGCCGCGAGACTCATTGCGGGCCAGCGCCCCCACAGTGACGACGCGTGCCAGGATAATCATGTTTTCCAGCTCACGGGCGAAATTGAGCGTCTGATTGGACCAGCGGGTACGATCGCTGAGATTGATCTTCTTGTAGCGTTCCTGGAGCGCGCGGATTTGTGCGTCGGCCTTCTCGAGGTTCTTGTTGATGCGCGTTACCGTGACGTGCTCCGTCATGATGTCGCCAAGCTCGCGCCAGATCGTAATCGGATTCTCAGAGCCGTCCTGCGTCAGAAGGGCCTGATTCTTTTCTTCCTGGCGCTTTTTCTCGCGGTCAAAAACCGATGAAGCTGTGGACTCCGCTCCCGCTTGCAGATTCTTCGCGTACTTCACTGCGGCGGGGCCGGCTAGCCCGCCGCCAAAAATACAGGAAACCAGCGAATTGGCGCCTAGCCGATTGGCGCCGTGGTATTGATACTCGCATTCACCCGCTGCGTAGATGCCGGGAACGCTCGTCGCCTGATCTTCGGCATTCACCCAGATTCCGCCCATGGTGTAGTGCATCGCGGGGAAAACTTTCATTGGCTCTTCGCGAGGATCAACACCGCAGAACTTTTCGTAAATTTCCAGGATGCCTTCGAGTTTGCGATCCAGTGTTTCGCGTGGGATGTGCGTTACGTCCAGATAGACGGCGGGCTGCCCGTCGATGCCGAGTTTTTCCTGGTAGACGATGCGGTGGATCGCACGCGTGGCAATGTCGCGCGGCACTAGGTTGCCGTACTTTGGATACCACTCTTCCAGGAAATAGAAACGCTCGGCTTCAGGAATATTTTTCGGTGCACGCTTCTCGGCGGGATTCCGCGGCACCCACACGCGCCCGCCTTCGCCTCTCGCGGACTCGCTCATCAACCGCAGCTTGTCTTCGCCGGGAATCGCCGTCGGATGCACCTGAATAAATTCGCCGTTGGCATAGTCAACGCCCTGCTGCAAAAGCGCGGATTGCGCCGATCCGGTGCAAACCACGGAATTCGTGGAGCGCCCGAAGATTGCGCCAATTCCGCCCGTCGCGAAAATCACCGCGTCGGCGACAAAGGTTTTCACTTCCATCGTGCGCAGATCCATCGCGCAAATGCCCCGGCATACACCACCCTCGTCAATCACCGCGGATAAAAAGGTCGAGCTTTCGAATTTCTTGACCTTGCCTTCGGATTCATGGCGCCGCACCTGCTCATCGAGCGCATAGAGCAATTGCTGGCCGGTCGTCGCTCCCGCAAAAGCTGTGCGGTGATAGAGGGTTCCGCCAAAGCGACGGTAATCGAGCAACCCTTCCGGCGTGCGATTGAACATCACGCCCATGCGATCGAGCAGGTCGATGATCCCCGGCGCGGCTTCGCACATGCGTTTCACCAACGGCTGATTCGCCAGAAAATCGCCGCCGTAAATGGTGTCATCAAAATGCTTCGCGGTGGTGTCGCCTTCGCCTTTCTGATTCTTTGCCGCGTTGATGCCGCCTTGCGCGCAGACGGAATGCGACCGTTTCACCGGGACGATGGAAAAAAGATCAACCGGTACGCCGGATTCAGCCACACGAATGGTGGCCATCAGCCCGGCCAGACCACCGCCCACGACGATAATTTTTGGCTGTCTCATTTGTTTGGCAGGTACGCGGAGAAGGGATGCCAATCGAACCGGAAGCTAAGAATGATCAGGACACCGACGACCCCAAACGTCACTCCAACGAGTGCGCCGAAGCGTCCCGCAGCCTGTTGCGCCTTGACGGTGGCAGCGAGTCCCCACTTGCAGGCGAAATTCCAGATTCCCACGCCGAGATGGAAAGAAGAGGCGAGAACTCCAATCACAAAAAACGCCAGGTACCAGGGATTCTGCATGTCCTGGGCAACATTTTCGTACGTGGACTTGCCGTGGGTGAGCCAGCGCTCCGTATACAAGTGCCATGCGATGTAAGCGAAAGCAATCAATCCGGTGTAACGCTGTGTGGTGTAAAGCCAATTCCCTACCCACGGATAGGCGGAGACGTTGGACTTGCCCTTGATCCAAATATAAATTCCGTAGCCGCCGTGAAAAAGCATTGGCAGAAAAATGGCTCCCCATTCCACAAGGAGGCGGAACGGAATAGTCTGCAATTCCTCGGAAGTGGCGTCGTATTTCGCGCGGCTCACCAAAGCGGCGCTGTTGGACCAGAAATGCTCTGCCAGGAATGCGCCAACGGGGAGTATGCCGGTAAAAGAATGAAGCTTTCTGAGGAGATAACTTGAGTCAGGCTGGGTTTCCGTAGCGGACATGCCCTCTCCGCCGCGGAAGTCCTTCCTGGTTTGCCCACAGCAAACCCGAAGAAGCGATGAGCAATCGCGGCAAAATCAGTATAGGCAGATGCGCGAGGGGATGCAAGTTGGCCTGTTTTTTCAGCGGGCACAAACGATTCGAATACTTCTTGCTGCCGAAGCGTGTTGGCTTGAAGATAGCCATATCGACGGATGGGGTCGGCCCGGCCAACTCCCTGCTGGCTGAAGATCCATAAAAGATAAAACCCAAATGAGCGCAACCTCAGGTCTTGTCACCGAACTCGAACGAATCGCGACTGCCCTTAGCGCGGAAGTGGGTTCCGCGTCCGAATTTTCGCTGACTACCGTGGCCGAAAAAATTGCCAAGAACCTGTCGGTGCGCAAGGACGAAGTCGCCATCATGGGCGTTTCCACGCGCTGGCGACACCTGCATTTTCTGGTTCCGGAAGCTTTGAAAAATGTAGGTTTCATTCCATTGTCGAGTAATTCCGCGCTGGCCGCGCGGACCGCGCGCGACAGCCGGCCCGAGATTGAGAACAATTTCATCACCACGAGGCACGCTAATGTTTTTGAAGGGGTGAAAATCAACTCCGAAACTGCCGAATCGATCCAGAAAATCATCAGCGCTCCTATCCTTGCCGAAGGAAAGGTGATCGGTGTCATTCAGATCAGCCGAAAAGGCACAACGGCGAAAAGTGCCGGCCCCGATTTCACCGCCGATGATCTTGGAAAACTCCTGGCGGTATGCAAGCCGCTCGGCAAATTGTTGCGTCACTTCAGCTCCGAATGATCCCTTCCTGGCCAAGCTTTCATCTCCTATTCACATTTGCGCGCGCTGCGCCGCTGCGAAGGCATGAAATGCATTGACACTCCAATACCTTCTTGTTACTTTTCCAAAGCGAGAAAATTTTTCGCGCATATTCTACTCACGGAGGCACGGCCAACCGGCACCATGGCGTTCGTTGCTAAGAAAATATTCCTCACCAAAGGCGTCGGTAAACATCGCGAAAGGCTTTCGAGCTTCGAGCTTGCCCTGCGGAACGCAGGGATTGCGGCATGCAACATTGTCCGCGTCTCTTCGATTTTTCCTCCCAACTGCAAATTGATTTCGCGAAGCGAAGGATTGAAGCACATCAAACCCGGCCAAGTGGCGTTCACGGTCATCAGCGAAAACTCCACCAAGGAAGCGCATCGGCTGATCGCTGCGAGTATCGGGTTGGCGCTGCCGAGCGACAAATCCATGTACGGATACTTGTCCGAGCATCATTCGTTCGGCGAAACCGAAGAAGTGGCCGGAGAATACGCCGAAGAACTCGCCGCGGAAATGCTCGCGACCACTCTGAACGTGGAATTTGATCCGGATTTGAGCTTTGACGAGAAAAAAGAAGTCTACCGCATCTCCAACAAAATCGTCCGCACCATGAACGTCACGCAATCCGCCGTCGGCGACAAGCGCGGCCTGTGGACCACTGTTCTGGGCGCGGCCATCCTCATCGGCGAAGACGACTAGTTCACCTAGGGACCGCCTTCCGAAGCGGTCTGTTCTTCTGTTCGATCAATCACAAGCCTGGTAGCGATTGCGTTTGAAATTGCCCGGTCAGGTTTTCTTGAAATGGCCGATGCGCTCCAGCACTGCCCTGACGATCAACGGCAGCGCCACCGTGGCGTCATCGAAAACTTCCGCAAACTTTCCGCCTTCTTCGGGCGGCACGAATTTCCCCCAGGAAACAGCTTCCGTATACGTGCTGCCGCTGAGGCCGCCCCAGTGGACCGGCTCTGGGCAGATCCGCACACCATAGTTGTAGCGTTTCAACGGAATTTTCTTGTAGCCGCGCCGCGCGAGCAGTTCGGCATACACGCCAAATTGTTGCGACCAGTTGCGTGGCACGCCGCCGCCCACGGTGAAAAGTCCCATGCGCTTCGTGGACAGCATGGTGTCTGCGAATTTCTCGAAATCCTCGAAGGGATCAAAGCGCAGGAGCGGCCGCTTGTCTCTCTGCCGCGAGATCTTGTGCAGCGCAAAGTCGATCCCCAGCTCCGAATCGCTGAAGGCCGGCACGAACACCGGAACATTATGGAGATACGCGGACTTCAGAATTCCCCGCCCTTGCGAACCCTTGTGAAGAAACTCGCCGATGCGCCGGTGAACCTTCCAGCTGCACACCACGTCTTCCGCGTCCCATTCGTCGAGAATATGGTCCATCACTTCCTCGACGTGATCCAGGTTCGTTTCCGGCTCCAGCGAATCATAAACGCGGTTGTATCCCGCGTGAAACAGCTCCCGGTCATCCATTTTGTCGTTGTACCGGAAATGTTTGTAGCCCGTCGCTTCCACCAGGCCGTGGGCCATAAGCGCGCCGGTAGAAACGATAGCCTTTACGATGCCGGATTCGATCAGGTCGCAGAAAACCAAACCCATTTTTCCGACGGTGAGCGCACCGGAAAGGGTCATCACCACGAAGCAATCCTTGTCGCGCGCCATGATTTCGAGTACGTCGGCGGCGTCGCCGATTTGGCGCCCGGTAAAAGCGGTATCGCCCATGGCACGGACAAGTTCATCGACGGTGCGGCATTTGGATAAGTCCAGCGGGAACATCGGCCGGAGTTTATCCTTCACCGGGTCGTGCAGCACGCGTCCGGTCACCGTCTTTTTTCGCTGCTTCGCCATTACGTCTCCTCGACCATGAAAGAGTATCTGGGTAATGCGAATGATTTTCTCTCGAGCATCTTACGCGCGAAGGTGCTGGAACGTCTTGCAGATTGATATTACAAATCCGGAACAAATGATAGCGCAAAACGCGCGCGAATATTTTTTCTTGCTCATGTTAAACTAAAATTCATGGCCAACAAATTCACCATCGGGCTGGTGCAGATGAAATGCACGGCCAACAGCGATGAAAACCTGGCGCGCGCCATCGAGAAAATCCGCGAAGCGGCCGCGGGCGGCGCGCAGATCATCTGCATGCACGAATTATTTCACGGCGAATATTTCTGCCGCACCGAGGACGCCGAACTTTTTAATCTTGCGGAAGCCGTGCCGGGCCCAACAACGGAAAAATTGGCGCAAATCGCCAAGGAAAAGAAAGTGGTGCTGGTGGTTTCGCTTTTCGAACGCCGCGCCCCAGGCGTTTATCACAATACCTGCGCGGTTCTGGATGCCGACGGGAGTTTTCTCGGCAAATACCGCAAGATGCATATCCCCGACGATCCTCTCTACTATGAAAAATTTTATTTCACGCCTGGCGATCTCGGTTTCCCGAATTTTCAGACCAGGTATGCAAAAATCGGCGTGCAGATCTGCTGGGACCAGTGGTATCCGGAAGGATCGCGAATCACGGCGCTGAGCGGCGCGGAAGTGATTTTTTACCCCACGAGCATTGGCTGGCACTCTCATGAAAAGGCGCAGCTCGGCGCCGCACAACTTGATGCCTGGCGCACGATCCAGCGCTCTCACGCGATTGCCAACGGAGTCTACGCTGCCGTCGTTAATCGCGTTGGATTCGAAGGCAAGCCAGAGAAGGGCGATCCCGGACTGGAATTCTGGGGAAATTCTTTTGTGGCCGATCCCTTCGGCCAGATTGTTTCCCAAGCCGCAGACAACAAAGAAGAAATCCTTGTTGTCGAATGTGATCCCGCCAAAAGCGAAGACACCCGCCGCAACTGGCCCTTCCTTCGCGACCGCCGCATCGATGCTTACACGCCAATCCTGAACCGCTGGCTGGACAGAGAATGATCTCTCATTGAGCGACGGCTTCGGTTTTTTAATCTTCGTGATCTCTGTGACCTCACCGATCTCTGTGTTAAATTCTCTTTTCCAATGAGCACACCGCCGCGATCCAAAACACCCTGCGCCCTCGGCTTTCGAATGCCCGCCGAATGGGAGCAGCACGACGCTACGTGGCTGGGCTGGCCGCATGAATTAACGGACTGGCCTGGGAAATTTGCGCCGATTCCCTGGGCTTTCGCGGAAATCGTCCGGCATTTGTCGAAAATCGAGCGGGTCTATCTTCTCGTGGAGAACGGCGCGTCGGAATCGCGCGTTCGAAGCATCCTAAAAAAGTCCGGCGCGAATCTAGACGCCGTCGCGTTTTTCCGCGTGCCCACCGATCGCGGCTGGATGCGTGACTCCGGGCCCATCTGCGTGCTGAAGGAAGCCGGAGAAGTCGTGTTCAATCATTTTGTCTTTAACGGGTGGGCAAAATATTCGAATCATAAGAAGGACGCCGCTGTCGTCACCAAAGCCAATCAGAGACTAAAGCACAAGATATTTCTTCCGGAACACAAAGGGCGGCGGGTGGTGCTCGAGGGCGGGAGCATTGACGTCAATGGCCGAGGGACTCTCCTCACGACAGAGGAATGCCTGTTAAGCAAAGTTCAGGAAAGAAATCCCGGCTTTACGAAACAAGACTATGCGCAAGTGTTCCGCGAGTATCTCGGTGTGACCAGCGTGCTCTGGCTGAAAAACGGTGTCGCTGGGGACGACACCCACGGCCACGTCGATGATTTGACGCGCTTCGTGAATCCAACGACCGTTGTGACCATCGTGGAAGAAGATCCCAATGACGCCAACTATTTTCCGTTGCAGGAGAATCTGGCTCTTCTGCAAACGATGAAGGACCAGGATGGGCGGCCCCTTAGGGTGGAGACACTCCCCATGCCCGCACCGATCTATTTCGACGGCCAGCGGCTGCCCGCGAGTTACGCGAATTTCTACATCGCCAACAAAATCGTGATCGTTCCGACCTTCAATGATTCGAATGATCGCGTAGCGCTGAACACTCTCGCGGGTCTGTTTCCCGATCGGGAAGTCGTGGGGATTGCCTGCCGCGATCTCGTGCTGGGACTCGGTACGCTCCATTGCATGACGCAGCAACAGCCTGCATCGCGGTAAGAACAGAATTCCCTCGCGCGCTGGATTGCCTTGGCTGCTATATCGGATACAATCGGTGCCAGATCAGGAGGCTTAATGTTTGCGGAACAAGTGATTACAGAACGGTCAGTTCGGGTCTGGTTCGAATCGCACGGCTTCGTTTCATGGCTCCTCTTCGGCCTGGTTGCCGGATGGCTCGCCGGGAAAATTGCGCGCGGCCGAGGCTTTGGTTGCATCGGTGACATCCTCCTCGGCTTGATCGGTTCCTACATTGGCGGCTGGATTTTCATAAAGCTGGGAATTTTGGGCGGCGGCTTTCTCTACTCACTCGCTGCCGCCGTGCTCGGCGCCGTCATCCTCGTTTCCATCGCGCATGCCTTTTCGACCGGTCCTGACCGCTGAATGACTTGGCTTTTTTTGTGCCCCACGCAGCCGCCGCCAGTCGCGAGTCACCAGTCACGTCCTTATGATACGATTCTCGTTTGCGTCCCGGAGCTGACGCGTCATTGAGCAAGTCCTCACAAGCCCTCACAGCTATACCTCTGGGTGGTCTCGGCGAATTCGGAATGAACATGATGGCGCTGCGGTCGGGCGACGACATTCTCGTCATCGACGCGGGCATGATGTTCCCCGAATCGGAATTGCTGGGCGTCGACCTGGTTATCCCAGATATTTCCTATTTGAAGCAGAACCGCGCCCATGTGCGCGCCATTGTGCTGACGCACGGCCACGAAGATCACATTGGCGCGCTGCCGTATATTCTGCGCGACCTGAATGTCCCGGTGTATGGGACGCGCTTCACGCTGGCGCTGGTAAAGAAACGCCTGGATGAAGCGGGGCTGCTGGAATCCACGACGCTTCGCGAAGTGATTCCCGGCCGGCTCGTGGAGATTGGTCCATACGAAATTGAATTTATTTCCGTTACGCACAGCACAGTGGATTGCGTGGCGTTGGCCGTCCGGACACCGGCCGGAGTTGTGATTCACACCGGAGACTTCAAGATCGACCAGACGCCAGTGGGCGGCGCGCCGTTTGATCTGCACACGTTCGCTAAGTATGGAAGCGAGGGCGTGCTGGCGCTCTTCAGCGATTCGACGAATGTCGAGCGGCCAGGATTTACGCCTTCGGAGCGAGCGATTGTTCCGCGTGTTGAAGAGTTGTGCCGTTCGGCGCCGCGGCGCGTGATCCTGTCGTGCTTCGCTTCGTCCATTCACCGGATTCAGCAGGTCATTGACATCGCCGCTCGAGTGAATCGTAAAATTGCGTTTGTCGGCCGCAGCATGGTCGACAACGTGGAGATCGCTCACTCGCTGGAACTTTTGCGCATTCCGGACGGCATGGTCGTCCGTCAGCAGGACATTCGCGGATTCGATCCCAAGCGCATCATCATTCTGGCGAGCGGCACGCAAGCGGAGCCGATGTCTTCGCTTTCGCGGATTGCCGTAGACAATCATCGTTTCGTCTCCGTGGACGAAAACGACAGCGTCATTCTTTCGGCACGCATCATTCCCGGAAATGAGAAATCCATTTTTCGCATGCTGGACCACATGTTCCGGAGGCGTGCGCTCGTTTACTACGACAATTCTGCGGGAATCATTCACGTTTCCGGGCACGCCAGCCAGGAAGAACAAAAGCTTCTGCTGCAACTGGTGCGACCGAAGTATTTCATTCCAGTGCACGGCGAGTACCGGCACCTGTTCCGCCACGCAGCGCTGGCGAGCCAATTGGGCGTGGTCTCCGGCGAAATTTTGCTGATCGAAGATGGTCAGCAGATTGAGTTCACGGAGGACGGTGCGTACCGGCGCGATCCGGTGACGGCGGGACGCGTTTGCGTGGACTCCGGCTCTCTTGCCGAAATTGAAGACGTAGTTATTCGCGACCGAAAGCATCTTTCGGAAGACGGCATCGTGGTGCCGATCATCGCCATTGACAAGCACACGGGCAAGATGGAGTCGCATCCGGAAATCGTGACGCGCGGATTGATGAGCGACAACGGGCAGGAACTGATCGCCGGAGCGCGCGTGGTCATCATGAAGACGGTCGAGGAATCCAACGCCGAAGAAAAATCCGACTGGGGCGTCATCAAGGAAAAAATTCGCGTGGACCTGAAGCGCTACATCAGCAAACAGACCTCTAAGCGGCCGCTGATTCTTCCCGTTATCCTGGAAATCTGAGCGCCAGCACAGCGCACCGGCGTCCAGCGTTTGCCCGGTAAAATTCTTACAATACACAACGCGCATTTCCTTCCAGGATTGGATGGCAGCCGGTTGCAGGGCTGAATTCCTCAACTGGTTGTTGTAGCGAGGGTGCGGATTCCTCGCTACAATCTTTCGTCATCAGGAGCCTCGATTGTCTTCTCCCTCTTCTCCGCTTGCTCCGAATCCTGGCCGCGCCGCGTTTATTTTCATTCTGATCATGGTGGCATTCGATTTTCTGGCGTTCGGCATCATTGCGCCGGTTCTTCCCGATCTCATTCGGCAATTCGAGGGCGGCGACTTCGCCCGCGCTTCGGCGATTACCGGCTACTTCGGATTCGCATGGGCTACCATGCAGTTTATTTTTTCACCCATTCTGGGAGCATGGTCGGATCGCTTCGGGCGCCGGCCCGTCATCCTTATTTCTTGTTTCGGCCTGAGCATCGACTACGTTTTCATGGCGCTGGCACCGTCGCTGCGCTGGCTTTTCGTCGGCCGCCTGATTTCGGGTATTACCACCTCGAACGTGTCCACGGCGTTTGCTTACATCACCGATGTGACCAAGCCGGAAGAGCGCGCCAAACCGTTTGGCCTTGTCAGCGCGGCGTTTGGGCTCGGCTTTGTCATTGGCCCCGCCATTGGCGGCTATCTCGGCAACATCAATCTGCGTTTTCCGTTCTGGGCCGCCGCGGCGCTTAGTTTTGGCAACGCGCTCTACGGTTATTTCGTTCTTCCCGAATCGCTGCCGCCCGAACGCCGCGCCAAGTCCGCGTGGCATATGGCGAATCCGCTGGGGTCACTGAAACTCTTGCGCTCGCAGGCGGAGCTCGCGGGCCTCTCGGTCGTCACCACCCTCTACTATCTCGCGCACAATTCCCTACCCTCCATGTGGGCGCTTTACACCATGTACCGCTACGGCTGGGACCGGGGCGGAGTCGGCCTCTCCCTTTCCCTTGTGGGAGTCTGCGCGGCCATCGTTTCGGGGACGCTCGTCGGACCGATTGTGAAGCGCTTCGGACAACGCCGCAGCCTTCTCAGCGGCTTGGTCTTCGGCACACTGGGCTTTGCAGGGTTCGCCCTCGCCACCCGCGGCTGGATGATCATGGCCGTCGTTCCTTTCATTGCCCTATGGGGCATCGCCGCACCGGCGATACAATCGCTGATGTCGCGCCACGTCGATCCTTCGTCCCAAGGAAAGCTGCAAGGGGCGATCAACTCACTTCGGGCCGTCACGGGCATGGCCGGGCCAATCCTGTTCACGCAAGTTTTCGCGGTGGCGATTTCTTCGGGCGCGGGACTGCATGTTCCGGGCGCTCCCTACGGTTTGGCGGCGTTGCTTCTCGGGGCCAGCTTGCTGCTGGCAGCGTACGTGACGAAACCAGGCGAAGCCACCCAGCTAACCGCGCCAGCCGCCGGCGTCCAACGGGAAGGGCGTAATGGAGCCAGTTGGTGAACTGATTCAGCGTCCCCGTCCTTAGGAGTGCAAGAATGCCGAACGGTTGGTCAGGTGCCTTCGCGATCAAAACAGCGGATCTCAAGGAATTGGTCGAAGCGGTTTCGGATACCGCGGTGATTGGAAAAGTGGCCGTTCAGCTATTGCCAATTCGCGAAGCCAACGCCGAGGAGCTAGCTCGATTTATCGAGGAATGCCCCCATGATCGTGTGGAGGTGGAAGAACAGGACCACAAGTTTTATATCATTCATTTCAGCAATGAGCCGAAAATCCTATGGTTTGTTATTGGTCCAGAGTCCCCGATATTTCAGGAGATCCGGCAAAGGCGCGTTCAGTGGGCGAGCGAGCGCCCGGGCCGGAAGAGATAGATTGCGTTCTGATCGGAACAGGATCGGCTGTGCCACAAAAACGAGAAATGCAGAGGCTTCGTAACAGGATTAGGGTGAGCCGCCTCCGTGTCAGGGCTAATGAGTTCGGGGTTACCAGGGTGAGGGCCCTGACCACGGAAGCGGCCGCTCTCTTGATTGTGGTGTATCGTGCATCAAATGGCGGGCGTTGGGAATCCAGTGTTTACCTTGACTTAGTATCAGGTCTTTCCTGTAGTTTCGGTGGCCGGGGCGCAGGTTCACTTAGAGCCGCTTGCCTCTCGCGGTTCGCGGGTATACGCTTCCCTTCGCAGTAGGCTCGCGCCTGGCGGCGCTCGAGGGGTCCTCTTCCGCACCTACCTTTCGGCACGAGCACCAACTTAGGAGGAATTCAAAATGGCTACGGCAACGGCTGTGATGGAACCGAATGTCAAGATTGGACCGACAAAACTACTAATCAACGGAAAGTGGGTGGACAGCGTTTCGGGAAAAACTTTTCCGACGATCAATCCATCGACGGGCGAAGTGATTACGCAAGTGGCGGAGGCCGATGCAGCGGACGTCGACAAGGCAGTGACGGCGGCGCGGGCGGCATTTGAAAAGGGACCGTGGCGGAAGATGAGCGCTTCACAGCGCGGGAACTTGATGAACAAGCTGGCGGACTTGATTGAGAAGCACGCCGATGAGCTGGCGCAACTCGAAGCGCTAGATAACGGCAAGCCCGCACACGTGGCTCGCGCGGCGGATCTTAATCTGACGATCGCGTGTTACCGGTATTACGCGGGCTGGGCGGACAAGATTCAGGGGAAGACCATACCGGTGAATGGCAACTATTTCTGCTACACGAAGTTAGAACCCGTGGGCGTGGTCGGGCAGATTATTCCGTGGAATTTCCCGCTCCTGATGCAGGCTTGGAAACTGGGGCCGGCGCTGGCGGCGGGTTGCACGGTGGTGATGAAGCCGGCGGAGCAGACGCCGCTGACGGCGCTGCGTGTTGGCGAGCTGGCCATGGAGGCGGGCTTTCCGGATGGCGTGCTGAATTTGCTGCCAGGATACGGACCAACGGCGGGAGCGGCGCTTGCACGGCACATGGACGTGGACAAGGTGGCGTTCACCGGGTCAACGGAAGTGGGCCACTTGATCATGCGCGCCGCGGCGGATACCAACCTGAAGCGCGTAACGCTGGAACTGGGCGGCAAGAGCCCCAACATCGTGTTCGCGGACGCGGATATGGATGAAGCCGTTGAAGGATCGCACCAGGCGCTGTTTTTCAATCAGGGGCAGTGCTGCTGCGCGGGTTCGCGGCTGTTTGTCGAAGAGAAGGCCTACGACGAATTCGTCGAGAAGTCCGTGGCACGCGCGAAGAGACGCACGGTGGGTAGTCCCTTCGACAAGAAAACGGAACAGGGACCGCAGGTGGACCAGGACCAGTTCAATAAGATCATGGGCTACATCGACGCAGGGAAACAAGACAAGGCCAAGCTGGCTACGGGCGGCAACCGCGTGGGCGACAAAGGCTACTTCATCGAGCCCACTATTTTTACCGACGTGCAGGACAACATGAAGATCGCGCAGGAAGAGATCTTCGGGCCGGTAATGTCCATCCTGAAGTTCAAGGACCTGAGCGAAGTGGTCGAGCGGGCGAACAAGACTTTGTATGGGCTTGCGGCCGCCGTGTGGACCAAGGACATTACCAAGGCGCATGCCATCGCGGACAGCGTTCGCGCGGGCACAGTATGGGTGAATTGCTTTGATGTGTTCGACGCGGGCGCGCCGTTCGGCGGATTCAAGCAGTCGGGGATCGGGCGCGAACTTGGCGAATATGGGCTGTCCAATTACACCGAGGTGAAGACCGTCACCGTCAAACTATGAACGATCGACAAGGACTCGAAGTACCAACGGGGGCACGATTTATCGTGCCCCCGCGTTTTCTTGCAGCAGCTCTAATTCTGTTTGGTGCGTTCTCTTCTGCCCTACCTGCCAGTTTTGCGCAGGCGCCTCCGGACTCCAGCCTTGCACAGCGGCGTGCGCAGCATTTGCGTCATGGAATTAATTTGAGCGAATGGTTTGCGCAGGTTTACGACGCAAAGGGGTACACCAAAGAACATTTTGAGACGTGGAACACGGCGCAGGACATTGCGTTGATCAAGGCGATGGGATTTGACCACGTACGGCTGAGCGTGAATCCCCAACCAATGTTCCGTGGCAAACAAGCGGATCAGATACCGACGGAATATCTGAAATACCTGGATGCCGCGGTGAAGATGATTGTGGATCAGGGATTGGCGGTAATGATTGATGCCCATCCAGCTTCGGACTTCAAGGATAAACTCGCGGCCGATAATGATTTTGTCGAGCAGTTTGCGGATTTCTGGCGCGGGCTGGCGCAGCACTACTCGAATCTCGATCCCGACCTGGTGTTTTTTGAAGTTCTGAACGAGCCGGAGGGCCGCGACAGTTACCGGTGGTCTGGGATTCAATCGCGGTTGGCGGTCGCGATTCGCGAGGGCGCTCCGCGGCAGACGATCATCGTGGCCGGAGCGCGGTGGTCGGATGACGACGATTTACTGTTCATCGAGCCGCTACGCGACCCCAACATCATTTACAATTTTCACTTCTATTCGCCGCACGTTTTTACACATCAAGGCGCGACGTGGGGAGAGAATTACTGGCACTTCGTGAAAGGCCTGCCGTACCCCTCGAACGCGCAGAATGTGCTGGAAGCGGCTGCGGGCGTGCCCGATCCAGCCAAGAGATTGCAAGTCGCACGCTACGGGATGGACCAGTGGAATGGGGCACGGATGGACGCGGAGTTTGATCAGGTGGCGGCATGGGGGGAACGCTGGGGCATTGTCCTGGTGTGCAACGAATTTGGGGCGTACAGAAAAGCGGCGAAGGCCGAGGATCGCGCGGCGTGGATTTCCGACGTGCGAAAGTCTCTGGAGAAACATGGCATCGGCTGGACAATGTGGGACTACAGCGGCGGATTCGGCGTGGTGACGAAGCAGAACGGCCACAATGTTCCGGACGAGGTTACCGTGAAGGCGCTAGGATTGAAAATGCCATCTGAGCACTGATGGCGAAGGGGCGCACATCCCGAGACCTGGCACCCGGCGCCGCGCTTGCCGGGCCGGTGACGCTGCGGTCTTACGAGCCGCACGACTTTTCCGCGCTGTACCGCCTGGACCAGGCGTGCTTCCCTGCCGGGATTTCTTACTCCAAAACGATGCTGAATTATTTTCTGAAATTACCTTCCGCTGATTGCCTGGTCGCGACGGAGGTATCGCGCATCGTCGGATTTATTTTGACGGAGGAGAACCCTCCTCTTGCCCACATCATCACGCTGGACATAGCGGAGACTCACCGGCGGCGCGGCGCGGGTACCGCACTGCTGGGAGAAAGTGAGCGGAATCTTTCATTGCGCGGGGTGCGCACCATCTTGCTGGAAACCGCAATCGAGAATGAGGTGGCGATTGCCTTCTGGCAGCGCCACGGATATGGTATCGAAGCGATGTTGAAACGGTACTATCTGGGCCGGTTGGACGCCTACGAGATGCGCAAAAGATTGGTGCCGCCCAAAAGCGCACCACACCCTGGAGAAAAGAATTGAACGATTACGTTCTGTCCGTGCTGCTAGGAATCGTGGAAGGGTTGACAGAGTTTTTGCCGGTCAGTTCGACGGCGCATTTGCGGCTGTCGGAGGCGTTGCTACACATCGATCTTGCCAGCGGCTATTGGAAGATGTACTCAATCGTGATTCAGCTCGGCGCCATCCTTACTTTGCCAATCTATTTTCGGCAGCGCTTCGTCAAGCTCTGGTCTACGTTCCCGAGCGGCGAACGACACGACCGTACCTGGCTGACGCACCCGCTTAGCCTGGTGATGCTGGCGTTCGTGGTGACTTCTATCCCTTCCCTATTGCTGATCAAGGTCATCGGGAAGCATCTCGAAAGCCCCTACGTCATCGGAAGCTCACTTCTCATCGGCGGGATCATCATGTGGATTGTGGACGAACTGAATTCCACGTCGGAGACGGCAGGATTGGGCGCAACGGGAACGCGGATCAATACATGGCACATGGAGGACATGAGCATGGGCCAAGCGATATGGATTGGCGTCTGCCAGATTTTCTCGGCAGTCTTTCCAGGGACGTCGCGATCGATGTCGACTATCGCGGGGGGCCAACTCGCAGGAATGTCCAGAGCCTCAGCGCTGGAGTTTTCGTTCTTCTTGTCGTTTCCGACGATGGTCGCGGCGACGGGTTATACACTTTTGAAGTCGCTGCTCGGGAGGGGAGAGAATCCAGTTGGCGTTTCGCAGATTAATCCACATGGATGGGTGGTGCTGGCGATCGGTTTTGTGGTTTCGTTTATCGTTGCTTACGGCAGTGTCGCGTGGTTCATGGCCTGGGTGAGGCGGAGAGGGTTTGCGCCATTTGCGGTATACCGGATTATTTTGGGCAGCGCCGTTTTGTATTGGGCATCCCGACTGGGAGGCTAGGTGGCCGCAGGATTTGCCCAACCGCGTGTTTTGCGAACACACACGCTGAAAGTATTTGTTGTCTGCCGGCCGCCGTTTGATATGATTTCTTCGTTCGAACGTTCCTCCAGCGGGATCGCGATAGCGCCAGCACCCGCCGCGGCACTCAGCCTTCCCCAAAAGCTGAGGAGAAATTCTTGCGCTTTCTGACACCTACGGAAAACAAACGGCTCAACGAGCTGATAGGATTTTTGTGCCTGATCTCTGCTGTGTTGATGGCGCTTGCGCTGCTTACCTATCAACCGATCGACAGCTCATTTAACGTCAGCGCCCCGCGAACTGAGGACCATCTCACGCGTAATTGGATAGGCCCTGCGGGAGCTTATGGATCCGATTTGTTGTTTCAGATGTTCGGCTTTGCGGCGTTTCTTTTGCCAGCGGGGCTATTGGTTCTTGGCTGGAAGTGGTTTCGTAGCCACGCCATCGGTTCCCATGTGGCGACCCTGGTGGGATACGGGCTCCTGCTCCTCTCGGTGCCTTCCCTTCTCGGCTTGCTCCCCATACCGGCCGTTCGTGGCGCCGTTCCCGCGGGGGGCTTCTTGGGGACGCTGTTGGCCGGGGGGTTGCGCAGTGGGTTCAATTGGGGCGCCTATCTGATTGCGTTTGCCGTACTGATTACGGCGATTTTCATGACCACACGTTTTTCGTTTGCGGGAACTCACGCATGGGCAACCAGCCCGAAGGGGCCGATCGGGGCTGTGGAACGGCTGGGGATATTGCATAAAGCTCAAGCGCGATGGTACGCGTGGCGCGATGAGCGCCAGCAGCAACGGATGCGCCGTCGCGTAGAGGAATCGCGACTCAGAGGGAGAAAACCCGTTCCACAACAATCCATCGGCAAGGGTGAAGTGCTGAACGAGCCGCCGAAGACCATTCGCTTCGCCGACGAAAGCGACATCTTCAAAGGCAGCACGGGGACAGCAGAAGAGGACATTGAAGAAAAGAAAGACAAAGAGCGCAAAGCGCCAATTTTTGTGCTCAACCGTGAGACGGAAAAGTCGGCCGCGAAGAAATCGGGTGAGCCCAAGATTGCCAAAGGCCATCAGAACTACAGACTGCCCTCCCCTACGCTGCTTCGGGAGGGAGAACGCAGCCAGAAGCTGGATGAGGCCGAACTGAAGGATCGGGCGCGCGCGATTGAGGAGAAGTGCCTGGAATTCGACATACAAGGGCGCGTGACGCAGATCAACCCCGGCCCGGTGGTCACAACGTTCGAATTCAAGCCGGAAGCAGGGATCAAGTACAGCCGGATTACGGGGCTGACAGAGGATTTGTGCCTGGCGCTGCAGGCTGAATCGATCTTGATCGAACGCATTCCGGGGAAATCGACGATTGGAATCGAAGTCCCGAACCTTAACCGCCAAACGATCGCGCTGCGTGATGTGATTGAAGCACCGGAGTTCCTGAATTCGCCGAGCAAGCTGACGCTGGCGATGGGCCGCGATTTGCATGGACGCATTCGAATCACGGATCTGGCGGCCATGCCGCACTTGCTCATCGCGGGTTCCACGGGCACGGGCAAGAGCGTGTTCATCAACTCGCTGATGATGTCGATTCTGTATAAGGCGAGCCCCGACGAAGTGAAGATGGTGCTGGTCGATCCAAAGCGTTTGGAACTGAATCTATACGAAAACATTCCGCACTTGATTGCGCCCGTGGTGACCGATCCCAAGATTGCCTCCAACGTGCTGCGGAATGCCACGCGCGAGATGGAGAACCGGCTGAAGCTGCTGGCGCAACGGGGCGTTCGAAACATCGACCAGTACAACCGCACTTTCAAGAAAGAGCAGTCGCTTTCGCTGTTCGACAATCTGGAAGAGAGCGAGCATAAACCACTCCCCTACCTGGTGATTGTTATCGATGAGCTGGCGGATCTGATGATGGTGGATACGAACAACGTCGAAGAGTCCATCACGCGGCTGGCGCAGATGGCGCGCGCAGTGGGAATTCACCTGATTCTCGCGACGCAGCGGCCGTCGGTGGATGTGATTACCGGCTTGATTAAGGCAAACTTCCCTGCCCGCATTTCGTTCCGCGTGGCCAGCAAAGTGGACTCAAGGACCATTCTCGATTCGAACGGTTCCGAATCGCTCCTTGGCAAGGGCGACATGCTGTATCTCCCGGCCGGTTCGGCGCGTCTGCATCGCATTCATGGCCCGTTGGTGAGCGAGGATGAAATTACGGCGGTATGCGACTTCTGGCGCGAGCAGGCGCAGGCCAAGTATCAGGAAGAACTCCTCGAAGCACCGAAAGATGAGAACGCCAAGACCGAGGGCGCGGCGGAAGGCGATGCCGACGGAGGGGAGGATGTCGACGACGCTCTTTATCAAGACGCGATTCGCGTGGTCTGCGATGCCGGACGCGCATCCACTTCCACGCTGCAGCGGCGCCTGCGCATCGGCTACGGCCGTGCAGCGCGTCTGATTGACCTCATGGAGAAGGACGGCATTGTCGGACCTCCCGATGGCACCAAGCCTCGCGAAGTTCTCAAGAATCGGAATTGGATGCGCGAATTCGATCAATCCGCAGAGTGATTTACCAAGACTCTTTGCGTCGAATTTGACACAACCTGGCATCGCCCCTACAATTTCTAGACCACTTGTGCCGGGGTAGCTCATTGGTAGAGCGCCGCCCTGAAAAGGCGGGCGTAGCCAGTTCGATTCTGGCCCCCGGCACCATCCGAAAGTCCACCAAGCAGGTTTTAATCCACCCATAAATTCCTGAACATTACGTTAAGATCTTTTCGTCGCTGAGCGCGTTCCCGCGCATAAACTATAAAGTAGAGTCCACTGTCGAGCGCTCGTTCGTGAGCGCCGGGCGAAACATTCTGGAGAATGAAAATGACGAACGAAGAGTTGCGTGCAAGACTGTGGGAAGTTGAGAAGGAACTGGCTGAATCCAGACATGTCCTGGAGATTCTCATTCGTCAGCACCTGGAATCGCAGATGGTGGTGGGGGCCGTATTGCCCTTCGTACCTGAGATGATCTCGAAGATGAGCGTCAATACGCTTCAGCAATACAAAGAGCAAGTCGAGAAGCTCGCCAGAAGCATAAAAGAATTACCGGAAAGCGATTGATGCGCGCTGGACCGCAGGGGAAAGGGTGTAACGCCATAGAGGACACATCTGAGTCCGGCAGACACCCGCTAGTTTAGGGGATTCTTGCCAGCTTGCTTATCTCTACCGGCGTCGATCTGCTTCTGGATGGTTTTGTGCAAGACGGAGACGCCGAAGATCGGCTTGTCGCGAGTGCCGGTGATCGTAATGGGGAGCACTGCTCCGGCGCCGTCCTTCTTGAAGAAGGGATCGAATGCTTTCAGGAAGAAGGATTTTGCGCCCGTCATGGTCTGTGAGAGTTTGGCTTGAAGGCGAAGTTGGCCGTTGAAATTGAGAGTGCCATCGTGGAGCGCATAAGTGCCGGCCAGGTCGATCGCCGCACCAGGAACGATGAAGGTCAGGCTGCTAAAGCGGATCACGCCTTTTTCCAAGTGGAAGCTGCCACGGAGATCCGAGACGGAGCTGCCGGCGTCTGTGTCCGCGGGCTTACCCTCGCCGTGACGGCTGAGGGACTCCAGCTGCTCGCGAATCGCCGGGCTATTCCATTTAGCATCGCCGACGCCAAAGTCGCCATCGATGATTATTTTTTCAATAGGCCTTTCCTTTCCGGGAGGAAGGATGATCTTTGCTTTAATCTTGACGGGACCAGTCATCAGCGGCGTATCGGAATTAATGGCCAGGCCCAGGAAATCCTGAATACGTCCGTTGGGAACGCTTGCGTCCAGGGTGATGAGATGGCCCTTTTTCTCGGGAACGTTCACAATGCTGCCCTCGGCGACAATGAGCGAGCGAACAAGGATGCCGTTCACTGGCTGGAGGTAGGTATCGCCGTTGGTGCCGTCGACTGTTGCGGAGTAGTCCGTGTGCAAGGAAACCGGCTTCCCTACCTTGTCCAACGAAAAATTGGGCGTATCAGTTTGCCCTTGAACCTGAAGCTCTGAAAGCACGCCGGAAAACTTTCCCGTCGAGGACAAAGTGCCTGCTATACCTGGAAAGGGATCGAGGTCCGCGTCAGAGAATTTGTATTCGCCAGACACGGGGCTGCCACCCGGATCATCCACATCCCATGGACCGAATGTCCCGTGAGTTTCAATTTCTCCGACCGGTTTGCCATTTGTGAGATGGCCGTGGAAAGCGACAGGCTTATCCACGCGCAGCGAATCGAGAAAGAGTTCGTGGATGTCCCAGACGAGCGGCTCCTTGCCAGCTTTTTTGGGAAGAATGACGATATTCGTGGCCGTGCAAATCACCTGATCGACGATGACCGCAGGACTCGAGGCCCTATTCTGGCTGGGTTCGAGGTTGGGAGTGCGTTCTTGCCTGGAATCGCGTGGCGGGATGGTGATGGTCATTTGATCGATTCGCACAAGAGGAATGTGCTTCACGGGCCGAAGCAGGCCAAGGATGCCGATGGCGAAACTGAAATGTTCGACGCGGATCAGGGGCGGCGTATCCAGACGGCCATGGTAGTGAAGGCTCAGGCCTTCACCCGCGACGGCAAAACGGGGAAAGATCTTGACGTGAATGGCTCTGAGCTCAACGTCACTCTTAAATTGCTCGCCAAGGGTTTTCACGATCGTACGTCGAAGGAGCTCTTCACTGTGGCGTTCGCGGGAAAAGAGAAACCCCGCCGCGATGAGGAGCAAAAGAACAAGGATGCCCGAAACGAGGAGCAGCCAGCGTTTGCTTGAAATGGGATTACTTTGCGACATAACTGGCGTGTCCTCGGGCGGGGTGCAGTTCTCCTATCTGGAAAAGAATAGTCCGCAACCGTTCGCGGGCGGGACCGCAATTGAAGCAACGGGCGCTTTATTCACCCATTAACATTCCCGTTTAGGTCTACCGGCGTGAGACCCGTCAACGGAATCCGTAGCGGCTTCGCCGGTAATCAGTCGCGCGCCGCGGCTGAACGTGAGGTATTCGAATCCCCACTGAATGAAGACGAGTACGCGACTCTGAAACTCAACGATGTAGATGAGGTGGATAAAGAGCCAGATCAGCCAGGCGGGCAAGCCGGAGACGTGAAAGCCAAAGATGTTGGCTACCGCAGCGGCTCGGCCGATAACGGCCATATCGCCTTTATTGAAATAGTGAAATGGCGGCAGTTCGGTATCGCCAGAGAGCCGCATTCGAATGGCTTTCGCAGCATACGCACCGCCCTGCATGGCAACCTGGGCTACTCCGGGCAGTGGCTTCCCTTCCTTGTCCATCGCGCTGGCCAGGTCGCCAAGGATGAAAATATCTGGGTACTTTGGAATGGTTAAATCCGGATTTACGGTGATTCGGCCGCTGCGGTCCGTTTCGGCCCTGGTGCGCTCGGCAAGTTTGGTCCCAAACGGCGTGGCCGTGACGCCGCCAGCCCACAGCACGGTCCTCGCGGCGAGTTGCTCAATGGAATCGCCCCGCTTGAAGGTGACACCATCGGCGTTGATGTTTGTAACCATGACGCCCTTGATGACTTCCACGCCGAGACGGGTTACCAGCTTCTCGGCCTTGGCGGATAAATCCTCGGGGAAAGCTCCCAGAACGCGGGGAGCCCCCTCCATTAAAATGATTCGCGCTTCGGTCGGGTTGATTTTTCGAAAATCGTGTCGCAAGGTCTCCGTGGCAATTTCGGCGAGTGCTCCGGAGAGCTCCATGCCAGTCGCGCCGGCGCCGACAATCACAAAGGTGAGCCAGGCGCGGGCCTCGACTTCCGTCTCGGCACGCTCGGCGCGTTCGAACGCGTAGAGAATCTTGTGGCGAATGGCGGTGGCTTCCTCGACGGATTTCAGGCTGGGGGCCCATTCGCGCCAGGAATCGTTGCCGTAGTAGGATGTCTGCGAGCCGGTCGCTACGATGAGAGTATCGTATTCGAACGAAGCCCCATCGCGGAGGATCACGCGCCTGGCATCGGGGTCCACATCCACGGCATCACCGAGAAGCACCTGCGTGTTCTTCTGCTTGCTCAGGACACTGCGAAGGGGAGCGGCGATGTCTCCGGGCGAAAGCGAGCCCGTCGCAATTTGATACATGAGTGGCTGGAATAAATGAAAATTCCTGCGGTCGATGAGTGTGACCTCGACGGGCGCTCGTTTCAGATTTTTCGCAGCCGCCAGTCCCCCAAATCCACCACCCAGAATGATGACTCGGTGTTTCTGCTGCATGCGCTCCGTCCCTTCAAACACAACCTAGTCCCAGCTCGTATCATCTCATTTTATCAGAGCGAAATAATGAAACCTCGCACGCATAACCAGGAACCGGAAGGCAATATCCCCTTGGAGAGAGATACGCTGCGGCTGCTCTGTTCCGTACTGCTTAAGCCGGGGACTCGCCTGGAAATCTGCCGGCTGTTGGAACCGGGAGTGTTCCAGGATCCCTTACGGCGCGTCGTCTTTGAAGAGATTCGATCGCTGGGAACCATCGATTCGCGCCGCTTGCGTGAATTGCTCCCCGCGCGCGTAACCAACCGCGGGTTTCCAGACTTTGATCTGCAAGAACTCCTTGCGCCGCATCAAGTCACCGAGCCGGAAATAGACAGATTATTTGAGGGCGTGTTAAGGCTTCTAGACTTCAGCCATCCGGACGAGGAACAGCTCGCGGAATAACGGAATGCGGCTAAACGCGGACTCTCGTCTTCTGAACCTGGCCGAAGTGATGGCCTTCTGCGCGCTGGTCGGTGCATTCATCTGGCAGCTTCAGTCGACGTACAAGCATTCCTGGCTCATTTTTCCTGCCTGGCTTATTGCCAGTTTTCTATTTCACAAAGACACGCCAAAAACCCTGGGCTGGCGCGCGGATAACTTTTGGAGCGCGACCAAACAATCGGCCGTTTTCTTCGTGCCATGCGTTCTGGCGCTTTGCATCATTGGAGTTTTCCTTGGCGGACTGAGCCGCCCGACCGAGCATCTCCTGATTCCCCAGCGTTTCTTCGGATACATGTCTTTCTGCCTGTTGCAACAGGTGGGCCTGAACTCCTACGCGACTAATCGCCTCCTCACCGCAACGGACAGCCCCATTCGCGCGTCGCTCATTTCTGGCGCCATCTTTGGAGCCTTGCATTGGCCCAATCCAGTGCTCATTCCGATCACCTGGTTTGGCGGGACGGTAATGTCGTGGCTTTTCGCGCGCGAGCGCAACATTCTTTCGCTCGCATTCTTTCAGGGGCTTCTGGGCACGTTGATATGGTGGGCGTTTCCGGTCGCCTGGCACCATGGCATGCGGGTAGGACCCGGTTTCTATTCCTTCCATCAACAGTAGTAAGAGAGACTCACAGATTCAAATGGCCGTAAGCCCGAGTCATTGCGGACAGGCCCCGCGGAGATCCACGTTTTTTGGTTTCATTTGCCCAGACACCGGCAATCTTCAATCCGCACTTCGGGCATGCGCCGGCCTTTAGATGGTTCTCGAGAACATCGTGCCAGGAGCGACGCACCAGTAATTCGCTGCACTGCGGACAATACGTGTTTGCACCATCGCTGTAGATATTTCCCTCATAGACATAGTGCAGGCCGGCATCCAATGCGATCTGTCTCGCCCGGTCGAGCGTCGCGGCCGGAGTCCGCGGCTTATCCTGCAGCTTGAAGTCCGGGTGAAACGCGGTGAAGTGCAGGGGCACGTCTGGGCCCAGGTGGGTAAGGATCCACTCTGAGAGCTTGCGAATCTCCACGGGGTCATCATTTAGAGTTGGGATCATCAGGTTTGTAATTTCGAACCAAACTTTAGTCTCGTTCTTCAGCCACTCGAGTGTGTCGAGAACCGGCTGAAGATGCGTCAGCGTGATTTTCCCGTAAAACTTCTCGGTGAACGCCTTCAGATCGACATTTGCCGAGTCCACGTGGTCATAAATATCGTGGAAAGCGTCGTAAGTGATGTAGCCGTTCGTGACCATAACCGTCTTGAGGCCATGCTTCTTCGCTGCCTTGCAGATGTCGATGACATATTCGCCCCAGATGGTCGGCTCGTTGTATGTGAACGCAATGGATTCGCACCCATATTTCAGCGCCAGCAGCGGCACATCTTCCGGAGGAATGTGCCGCGAATGAACCTGATCGGAACGCGACTTCGAGATGTCCCAGTTCTGGCAGAAAAAGCAGCCCATGTTGCACCCAGCCGTGCCCATGCTGAAAACTCGTGTGCCAGGCAAGAAATGGCTCAGGGGTTTTTTCTCGATAGGGTCGATTTGCAAGGCTGCAGGCGCCCCGTATCCGAGGCTATAAAGTTTTCCGCCTTGATTGATTCGAATGAAGCAGAAGCCGGCCTGGCCAGGATGTATGTGGCAGTGGCGGGGGCAAAGGTAACAGTGCACTCGCCCAGCGGGCTCCGCTTCCCACCATCGGGCTTCGTACAATGCATCTGTCTTCTGGAGGATCTTCAGCTCTTCCATGGATCCTCCTCTCAAACATCATTATACGCCGCAAGGTGACGGCGTGAGTCAGTTGCTCTAAGGAATGCAATGCGAGAGGATTCTCAGGCGTGGCGCCGGCGTTGGAATCGGCGTCGCTCCGCGGCCCAGTCCACGAAGCGTTCCATATGATCGCGGTATTTCCACGCAAGATGAAAGAACTTGCTGGGAGTCAGATTGGCGCCCTCTTTGCCCAGGAAGGTTTCAAACCGCCAGCGCAGGTACGGGCTTTTCCATGGATTGAGGCGATAGCCCCTGGCCGCATTCCAGTAATACTGAAGTGTCTTGAACATCTCTTGCGCAATGGGCGAAATTCGCCCAGCCCTCGTCGTCAAGACTTTAGTTTCCCGCGAGCGGCACAGAAAGATGCTCATGAACGAGCACCCAGCTTGCGCCGCGCTTCTCCCAAATCCCCGTATATCGAAGATCCAGGTCCGTAGTCTTACCGTCTTTTGTCTTCTCCGTCAAATGCATTGGCACCGTCGTCCACGCGATCGTTCCGCGCCGCGTGACCTTTAGATCCTTACCGGCGGTCAAATTAACACTCTCAGCGCTCTCCAGAAACTCCTTTTGTACGCCCGCCTGATACTCTTTCCAACTGTGATAGGCAAAGGGAGCGACGTCGTAGAAAACCAGGCCGTTCTCCTTGGCGTAGAATTTTGCCGGCGCTTCCGCGTTACCCGCGCTCCACGCAGCACAATAGTTGTCAATGAGTTTGCGGAAGGTGGCTTCATCCGTAGCTTTTTGTTGTGCCCGCGCGCCCACGAAGGTAAGCAGAGCGCCCGCTAGCGCAAATGCCACATACAGAATCCAGCGCCAACGTTCCCCGCGAGAATGGGTGGCCTTCCCCAACGATGCAGTCATCCGCAAACTCCTCGTAACCTGATAGCGAACGTTTGGCAGGCTATTGCGACAACGCGTGTCGCATACCCTAATGCGATTTGACGGATTTTGCAAGCAAACTTCAGGGCGCTCTTTGGAAACGACTATTCCCCCTGCCCCTTTTCCCCTGCCAGGGGCCGCCATTCGCCGGTAAATCCGGCGTTCCCGCCGATTTCCAGATGCGGCCCCCTGGCCCGGCCCCTATCCTCACCTAGGGGCGAGGAAATCGCTCCACGGGAGGCCAACATGCCGGCAAAGCGCAGTTCTCCTTCAGGACTGAAGTCGATTACAGGTGCGACCCTCCTCGTTCTAGGATTCTTGATTCTTTTCGTAAATCTGGACGCGGTCACAGGGCAAATTACGAGTTCCGCAGGCACAGCGGGGGCCCAGACAACGGGAATGCTGCCAGCGCTGATTCTGGCAGCGATCCACGCTTTTCAGGCTTATGTGTTTGATCACTCTGGGTTTTTCTCGGGCCTGCTGCAATTGTTGGTATCATTCTGGCCGGTGATTCTCATCATCATAGGGGCAGTGTTGTTGCGGGATGCTTTCTGGGGGAAATTAGGTGCGTACCAGTGCGGCTCAGGCTCTCCGGCGATGGGAGACCAGTGATGAGTGACGAGAACAAATCCGACGCCCGCAAGTTTGCCGACGATCTCCGCGACCGGATTCACCGCGACGCTACGGACAGCGCCAAGCCGGGCCCCGACGGCCGTTGGCCTCGGCGCGGCCCGATTGCGGTTGGCATACATCTCGGTCGTCGAGGCACAAGCGGCATCTTCTGGGGTGCATTCCTGGTTCTCGCCGGAATCGCCCTCCTTCTTGACCACATGGGAATTATCTCGGTTGACCGTCTGTGGAGATTCTGGCCGCTGCTTCTTGTTTGCGCTGGCATCCCAAGTCTCATGAGGCGGGAGCACCGGCTCTGGGGCATAGTGCTGATCACCGTAGGGGTTTTCCTTCAGCTCAATCAGCTGGGAATCGGGCACTTTGGCTGGAACGATATCTGGCCGGTTTTACTCATCGCCGCAGGCCTGATGTTGATGTGGGGCGCGATTGAAGCGCGAAGGAATCCCTCCGCCCCACCGATTGGAGGGGACCCGCGCACAACTTTGGAAGATTCCGCCATTTTTGGCGGTGTCGAGCGCAGGGTAACCAGCCAGGATTTTCAAGGGGGGCACATCAACGCGATTTTTGGCGGCGTCGAAATCGATTTAACTGAGGCCAACATGCAGGCTGAGGAAGCTACGTTGGATATTAATGCCATCTTCGGCGGAATCGAAATTCGCGTGCCCGACAGTTGGCAAGTGGCGTTTCGCGGAACTCCTATTTTCGGCGGCATAGCAGACAAGACTCGCGTTGGACGAACCGTGGACCTTAGCGATCCCCGCCGCAAGGTTTTGATTCTCACAGGCGCGGTAATCTTCGGGGGCGTCGAAATCAAAAACTGAGACGCCTCCATGAATCTCAATACCGCACTGAAGAACCAGCACCGAATTTACAAAGTTGCCGCGCTACCTATTGCCGCAGTCCTGGCATTCGTTCTGCAGACACCGGGAGGTCTAACCTGGCTGGAGGCAGGCCTCATCGGGTTCGGGCTCGCCTCGGTGGGGGAGGTGATTTCCCTGCCGGCGTGGTATTCGTGTCGAATCGCCCCCATTGAACGCACGCCCCTGTGGCGGCTTCTGGCAACCCACGTGGTGGCCGCGCAGATCCTCAGCCTGTTGTGGCTGGGCCTGGGAAAACTTCTTGCACGTGCACTGTCTTTCTTCCCCTCATTGCAAGGTATTGAAGGTCGTTTTGCAGAGAGAGCTGCAATCGTTTATGGCGCGGGATGCGTGTTCTATCTCCTGGCGGTATCGTTTCATTACGTCGCTCTCGCGCAGGAGGCCACCCACGAGCACGAGGCGCGCGCCATGCAGACCAGCATCCAGGCGCGCGATGCAGAACTAAAAGCCTTGAAAGCCCAGATCAATCCGCATTTCCTCTTCAATAGCCTCAATTCCATCAGTGCTTTAACCAGCGTCGATCCGGTCCGCGCGAGAGACATGTGTGTCCTGCTTGGCGATTTCTTGCGCTTGACTCTCGGATTGGGCGAGAAAGCGGTCGTCCACTTTTCAGAAGAGCTCGAACTGCTTCAAAAATATCTGGCGATCGAGAAAATCCGCTTCGGCGACCGACTAAACATGCAGGAAAACATCCAGGAAGAATCCAGGTCCTGCATGCTTCCACCCCTGTTGCTCCAGCCTCTTGTCGAAAATGCCGTGAAACATGGGATCGCGAGCCTCCCGGAAGGCGGCAACGTCCGGCTTAGCGCGGAGCGGCAAAACGGCCGACTGGCGATTGTCGTCGAGAATTCCTGGGATCCCGATGCGCCCCCTCGCCGTTCGGGCGGCTTGGGATTGAAAAATGTCCAGCAGCGCCTCGAAGCGCGTTACGGAAAAGAAGCCAGCCTTCGCGTGAACACCGAAGGTGAACTGTTTCAGGTCAGCCTGTCCCTTCCCGTGGAGAGCGAGGAAAAAGCATGAGTGCCTCACCAGTCAAGTCATGGAAGGCGCTGATCGTTGATGATGAAGAGCTCGCGCGCCACGTCATTCGTGAGTTTCTGCAATCCCATGCGGAGATTGAAATTGCCGCTGAGTGCGCGAATGGCATGGAAGCGGTGAAAGCTGTGGCGGAACACAAACCAAACTTGATCTTTCTCGATGTCCAGATGCCCAAGCTGACAGGATTTGATGTGCTGGAACTGATTGGCACCGACGTACCGGTTATTTTTGTCACCGCGTACGACCAATACGCCATGCGCGCTTTTGATGTCCACGCGGTAGACTATTTATTGAAACCCATCGGGCGTGACCGCTTCGACGCCGCGGTCAAACGCGCGAAAACCCGGCTCGGCGAAAAAATGCCCGCGGCAGCGGAACTTTCTGCCGCCGCGCGTCCGCCCCAGCAATTTCTCGAGCGCCTCGTTGTCAAAGACGGCACAAAGGTCACGCTAATTCCAGTTGGGAAGCTCGATTATGCGGAAGCGCAAGATGATTACGTGGCTTTGGCCGCTCAAGGGAAAAAACATCTCAAACAGCAGACGATTGCCGGCCTCGAAGCCTGCCTCAACCCGGCGAACTTTGTTCGAATTCATCGCTCTTATATCGTGAATCTGGAACGTGTTGTGCGCATCGAGCCTTACGCCAAAGAGAGTAGGATTGCCATCCTGACGGATGGCGTACGACTACCCGTTAGTCGTGCGGGTTATGCGCGTCTGAAAGCATTACTCGACGAACGGCAATAGGAATTGCAAATGTCGAACTGTTTAGCTTAGATGACTAAAAGGATCAGCTCAACCGTTGAGTCTTTGAACCCAGATGCGGCTTGTGGCCGGTTTCCCCAGATGCACGGTTTTCCCACCCGTGCGCAGCGTCATTGTTTCGTCGTATTCGCGTTTCAAGACTTCCACGGTAGTTGATGGCCGCAGGCGAAGGTGCTCCAGGAATTCAAGGAACTGCGCGTCTTTTTCGTAAACGCAAAGTATTTCAGCGGCTTCCTTGGCGCGCAAGTCCGCGAGCAGCACCGCCCCTTGCTTCCGCAACTTCGCTACTCCCCCACGCATGGGAACGCCGTGTGGGCAGCTTTTCTTGTTTCCGAAACGCTTCAGCAGAAGAGCCTCCACTTCTGGCGAGATGCCATGCTCGAGGCGCTCCGCTTCATCATGAGCTTTCGACCATGAGAGTCCGATCACTTCGGTCAGAAGCATTTCCGCAAGCTGGTGCCGCAGCGCCAGTCGTTCCGCGATTTTCCGGCCTTTTTGCGTAAGATCGATCCGTCCGCTGCGCTCGACGCGGACATGGCCGTCGCGCGTCATGCGTTTCAACGCCGCGGTCACCGCGGGCGGAGTGACGCGCAGCTCCTCGGCAAGCCGCGCGCTAATCGGCGTCTGGTCTTCTTCGAGCATTTCCCAGATAGCCTTCAGATAGTCTTCTTGCGATACGCTCGTCTTTTCCCGCCGCAATGGAACTCCTAGACCGCTTCTCCCCGATGCTCTCTCTTATCTCTCAGACCTTTGGCAAGCTGGCCCACACGCCTTTGGATGCCTTCGAAGACTCTCTGGTATGTATCCGAATCCGCGCCAAACGGATCTCGCACGATCCAATCCTCGATTTTGTCATGAGGCGAGAAAGCATGTTCAGGAAATGCTTCTTCCCTTTGCTTGCCCGTCATGTTGACGATGATATCCGCGGCCTCGAAGGCTTCCAATGTAATTCTGTTCGATGTCAAACCATCCGCCGTATAGCCATTGTTCTTCAGGGTTTGTCTGGTCAGTTCCGGTATGGCGCCCATGGGGCTCAAGCCCGCGCTTGAAGCGTCCATGACATCCGCGGCGTCATACCGCGCGATGGCCTCGGCCATCGGACTCCGGCAGGCATTCCCCACACAAACGAACAGCACCTTCGTGCGGCTGAACGTTCGAGCAGCAAGCTTCGCCTTCTCGGCCGGATTCACGGTCAGGCCTTCAGGCTGCCCAACAATTGGTTGCTCCCCGGTGCTGCAAGCTGGAGAAAATGTTCATGCACGGTTGTGTCGTCGGTCAGTTCCGGATGGAAAGTGGCGGCCAGGAGTTGGCCGCATTGCACAAGAGCGGGCTTCCCTGCGAATTCCGCGAGAACTTCGACGCCCGGACCGGTCCGCTGAATGATCGGCCCGCGAATGAAAACCATTTCGAGAGGTTCACGCTTGAGATTCGAATGGCCGCGGACCACATCACTCGCGACTTGCCGGCCATATCCATTTCTTAGAACGGTCATGTCCACGAGCTTCAGCGAATCCTGCTGAGGATTCTGGACTTCCGTGGCGAGCAAAATCGCACCGGCACATGTTCCAAAGATCGCCCCGCCGCGCGCCGCAAATTTCTGAATGGCCTCGCTAAGGCCCTCTTCCTGGAGAAACTGAAGTTGAGTGGTGCTCTCTCCGCCCGGAAGGATCAGTCCCTCACAGCCATCAAGTTGCGCGGGCGTGCGGATTTCCGTTGTTTCCACGCCGAGCCTCTCCAGCATCGCGGCGTGAGCCTCGAAGTCTCCTTGTACCGCCAGAATTCCAATCTTCACTTTACTGGCTCCCCTATCGACTTTTAGAATCACGCGTGTCTTCAACAAATTCAATTCGCGCTTGTTTTATCGGAGACTAAGAAATGCTCTATGGCGGCGCCGGCAAGCACACCCACTAGCGTCGCGGGCACTACCATTACTAGTACGGCGAACCATCCGAACATTGGTATGCCAACGCACTCCAGGCACACCATAGGGATGCCCCATTCAATCGTCCCACGCGTAAAACGCTGACCAAATATCTGTTTCCTGTCGCGTCGAACGCTCAATTTCATTCTTCACCATCCGCGCGTCGACAGCATGTCCTTCTCTTCCATTTGACGAATATCGAGTCCCTTCATGGCTTCGCCTAGCTCTTCGTGTGCTTCCAGCACAATCTTGGGATCTTCGAAATGTGTGGTGGCCTTGACGACGGCTTTCGCGCGCGTCTCCGGGTCGCTGGACTTGAAAATACCGGAACCGACGAACACGGCCTCCGCGCCCAGCTTGCGCACCAATGCCGCGTCGGCGGGCGTCGCAATCCCGCCTGCGGAGAAATTCGGCACCGGGAGCTTCCCTGTCTTGGCAACCTGGCGAATAAGATCGAGCGGGGCGCCAAGCTCCTTGGCTTCACGCATCAGTTCATCGTCGCGCATGGTCGTCAGTTTCTTCATTTGGCTGACGATCGTGCGCATGTGGCGAACAGCTTCCACCACGTTTCCAGAGCCGGCTTCGCCCTTTGTTCGAATCATGGCCGCGCCCTCGGCGATCCGTCGCAGCGCTTCGCCCAGATTTCGTGCGCCGCAAACGAAAGGCACGCGGTAATCATGCTTCCAGATGTGATTTTCTTCGTCGGCAGGTGTCAGCACTTCGCTCTCATCGATGAAGTCCACTTCGAGCGCCTGCAGCACTTCCGCTTCGACGAAATGTCCGATACGCACCTTGGCCATCACCGGAATCGTCACCGTGGCCATAATCTCGCGGATCACCTTGATCGACGCCATGCGCGCCACTCCGCCTTCTTTGCGGATATCCGACGGCACGCGCTCCAGCGCCATCACCGCGCAAGCGCCAGCTTTCTCGGCAATCTTAGCCTGTTCCGCGTTGGTGACGTCCATGATGACGCCACCCTTCAACATCTCTGCCAGACCGACTTTCACGCGCCATTCACTGGATCCCTTGCTTCCGTTCCCGCTGCCGTTTACTTTCTTCGCGTCCATTGTGCTTCTCCTCTCAATCCCTGAGCTTATCGACGGAGTGCTCCGCCAAACTTTTTCACTTTTGTCCGATCACCACGAATCGTCCGCGCCCTTTTGCAAGAATTTCACCTGCCGTATTTCGAATCTCGCCCACCAAGAATAGATTTCTTCCCTTTTGCTCCGCTTCGTGACTCTCGACCATAATCTCCTTCTCGACGCTCACCGGCTTTAGGTACTCGACGGTCAATTCCGCGGTCACCGCGAGAACGTCTCGAAAGCGGCAAACTTTTCCCATGGCCTCATCAAGAAGCATCGCGATGATCCCGCCATGCGCGAATCCCCCGCCACCCTGGTACCTCTCACCCAAAGTAAACCGGCCCACGATCTTGCGATTGACGTTGTCCTGTTCGAACGTCAATTTCATCCCGCCGGGATTGTCGCCGCCGCAGCCAAAACACTTGTTCGAAGGATTGGGCTCCAGCCTGATGATGTCGCTCAAATTTTGAACCCGTCCGCCTTTCCGTACGTGCTTCTTCGCAACTCCTCGACTTCGTTCCGTCAAACCAGGGCTACGCGGCTGCGTTCCGCACGCCGCACGCCACGTTGGCGCTTGCGCATCTCGACCTTCAACAACTCCGCCAGAGTAGCCACTCCGCGCGCAATCTGTTTTTCATCCAGGCTAGCAAATCCAAGCCTCAGGGTGTTCGGCAGCGGAGCTTGCACGTAAAAATAGCGGCCCGGAGCAAACAATACGCCGCGTTCCTTCACGTGAATGAGCAGCTCGCTGGCGTCGAATCCAATGGGCAGTTCCAGCCACAAACACATGCCACCCTCTGGCCGCGTCCAGCGCGTGCCCTCGGGCATATTCTTCCGCAAAGCCTCGTCCAGAGCGGCCAACCGTGAAGTGTATACCTTGCGCATCTTGGCAAGGTGCTTGGTGAAGAGTCCACGACGCAAGAATTCCGCAAGCGTGGCTTGCGCCAGTTGATCCGTGTGCAGGTCTGTCGTCTGCTTCACCACACGCAGGCGTTCGATAGCCGCTGGCGGAGCGACAATCCACCCCACCCGCAATCCAGGAAACGCCACTTTCGCAAAGCTGTCGATGTGAATGACGATGTTGGAACGATCGAGCTGCTTCAGGGACGGGATCCGTTCTTCCCGTGCATTCAGCCGCGCGTAAATATGGTCTTCCACCACTGGCACCTGGTGGCGTCCAGCCAGCTCCAACACCTTGCGCCGAGAAGCCAGCGGCATCGACGTTCCCGTAGGATTCTGGAAGTCCGGCGTGAGCAGGATCAGCTTGACGCGATTTGCCGCCAGCGTCGCTTCCAGCGCTTCCAGGTCCAGTCCCAGCGGAGTTCCGGGTTCCGCATGCGTCCGCACTGGAACGCTCAAGCAACGCGCACGCGCCCCGTGGAAAATCGCCACCGCTCCAGGATAGGTCGGATTTTCCATGATCACCGAATCGCCGGGCCGCACAAACGCTTTGCTGATCAAATCAAACGATTGCTGGCAGCCGTCCGTGATCAGGAGGTTTTCATCCTTGGCGGCGATGCCATCGTGATGCAGCATCTCGAGAAGCGCCTCTTTCAACGGCGGGTAGCCGTCGGAAGGGCCCAGATTTAAAACTTCCGCGCCCTCGCGCCGTAGCACGGCGTTCACACAAGTCTGTAGCTCCTCGATCGGGAAAAATTCCTGCGCTGGCCGCGCCATCACAAAAGAAAGCGCATCCACGGGCGCGCTGGCTGTCAAACGGCTCAGAACCTCTTCACCGCGTTCATCCGCAAACAACAGCTCCCAGCGCACTCCCTCGTTCCCATTCAATACCGGTGGAGCGGGCGGCGTAATCTTCAGGCCGTTGCCGTTGCCTTTGATAAACGTTCCGCGGCCGACGTGGCCCTGGATGAGTCCTTCCGATTCTAATTCGGCGTAGGCGTTCGCCACCGTGGTGCGGTGCACGCCGAGCATGATGGCCAGTTCGCGGCTGGCGGGTATGCGATCGCCCGGGCGCAAATCACCCGCATGGACGAGCGCGCGCAATTGATCTCGGAGTTGGATATAGAGCGGAACGTGGCTTTGCGGCTGGAGATGGAGTGGAAGCATTGTCTCTCACCTTCGGCCAATTCTACCAGATATTGGACTGTTGCAAGAGCCAATTTGTCTCCAGCCCCAGCCGGACATCCGCAATCCCAATGGTGCTATCCTCCAACTCTTCACGCTGGGAAAAGGGCCCGGCCACGACCCACATGCCAGCTGACGATCCTGCTCGAGATCCTCGCGTCTACCTCGCCGCGGAGCGTACCTTCCTCGCGTGGATTCGCACCGGCCTAGCCCTCATGGCCTTTGGTTTCGTCGTCGCTCGCTTCGGCCTGTTCCTTCGGGAGTTGGAGTCGGCTCGCGGCGGGGCCCCCGCAGCACCCTCGGTTCTGTCCCTTCCTTTGGGTGTGGGTCTGGTTCTACTCGGTGTACTGCTCAACATCATCGCTTCCTGGCACCATGTGCGCTACGTTCAGCAGTTCAGTGAAGGAGTCTTGATCGTGGGCCGGCCGTCCCGGCTGGCCATCGTTCTGGCTCTGGTTCTGGCGGGCGCAGGCTTGGCGTTGGCTGTGTATCTCGCTTTCACCAGCGTGCGTTAATTCGTCTCCGGAATAGGACTGACAAGCAGTCCGTTCCTACAAGCACCGGCGCTGTCTGGATCGAAACGCTCCGTGAGTATTCTGTTCCGGCGACCATGATGGTTGCGCGTATTCACTCCGGCGGGTGATAGCCGATTCGGCCAATTTTTTCTCCTGCTTGCAGGTCGCGGATGCACAACTTCGTCAGGTCGGCCGGGTCGCACTGGTAGATTTGCTTCAGAGGAAGATCCTCGTCCCGGACATCGTACTGCCCTGCTGACATATCTTCGGAATCGTCCGAGGAATCCGTAACCACACGACTCCCAGGCCGCACGCGCACCCGGAATTGTCCTGAGGAAGGCTCATAGTTGGCATAGTTGAAGCAATGCCCGATGCACGCCCGATCGACGACATGCCCGACAAACGCTACGCGCGATCCTGCGGGCGCCCAGATTGTCGCTACCACCCTCGTTCCGGGCGGCAATGACCTCACTAAGGATTCTGCGTTGGCCTCCAATTGATTGATCCACTTCGCATCCCGGTACAAGAAGCCAAAGAACATGATGGCGCATATCCCAAAGCCCGCGGCGTGCCACTTCCTGGGCTTCAGAAAACCCAGAATGCACAAACCAAAAACCGCCGAGATGCTCGTCAGCCGGGAACCCAGCAACCCGACCCATCCCGCATAGAGAGAGACGCGAAGATTTTCCGGCAGCAGCGCGGTGGCGAAGAAGCTTACGAAATACAATTCGAACAGCAAAGCGGAAGACTTCCAGGATTCCTTTTCTCGGCCCCGCGCGATGGCCTGGAACACCACGCAGAATATTCCGAAAAAAAACAGAGCTGCCGCAAGCCAGACATACCGTTGTCCATAGAGCGCCAATTGATCGGCACCGTTATAGAGGTAGAACGGCCCGCGATCCCAATCCGCCGTGAACCTGGCGGCGTTGTGCGCCAGATACCAGTAAAGCGCGAAAAGGCCAGCCACAGCCGCCATAGGCAGACCCAATTTCCACCGACCTGGTAGCCTCTTCCTGATTTGCACGTACGCCAGCGTTCCGATCAGCCAGACGAAGCCAATCGGATGAGCGAGCAGCACCAACGGCGTAAGCGCCATTCCGGCGATCCAATCCATTCCCTTCCCCCGCCAGAAAAACGCCAGGCTGAAGCAGGCCAATCCAATCGACAGATAATAGTTCAGAAAACCCATGTTGAACGAGTAGCCGTAGGCCAGCATCGCAATGCAGGGCGTGAGGAACCACGGCAGGCGCTCTGTGATGGGAGCGATCAGCGCGAAAACTCCCCAGAAAAAAATCAGCACGCAGGCGCCAACCACAATTTTCTGGGCCGCCGGAAAACCCACAACATTCGCGGTGTGCTCCAAGCAGTAGTCGAACAGAATATTATTCCATTGCCGCTCTAAATAGAGCCCCGGCGCCTGGCCTTTCTCGATCAACTGGGCAAGCCACGAGTTATAGACGTGGCTTGCCAGATCACCCGCCTCGATGCGTGGATGCCACAAGCAAGGGATCAAAACCACCGCGGATATAAATGCGATGCGCAGTTTGGAGTTGCGCAAGATTGCAATCACGCTGCTAGATGGCGTGTCATTCGCAGGCATTCTCACCTGAGGATCACGGAGTTTTTCGTCAACACAACGCGAATCAATTCTACTATCGAAGGCCGTCGGCCCTCCCACGGATTCGGTGATAATATCCGGTTTCCGGAGAAGTCGAGGAGGGCTTTGTGAGTGCGAATTTGAACCGAATCCCGCGCGTCCGCCACAGGGCAATCACTCGCTGGCTCTGCGCTCTGCGGGGAGGATTTGTGCTCGGACTCGCGCTGTGGATTGCAGGATTTACTGCCGCGCAGGAAGCCGCACCAACCGCAAAGTGTCCGCCCGCGGCGCGACTCGATTCAGCGAAAGACACCTACGGCAACACCGTTGTGGCCGACCCCTATCGCTGGCTCGAGGATCAAAACAGCCCGGAAACGCGCGCGTGGATTGCCGCGGAACAAAAATGTGCGGACGCGGTGCTTTCGAAACTTCCCGGCCGAGGACAAATCAACAAGCGTCTCGGCGAACTCCTGCACACCGACTCTTTCGAAGCGCCCATGGAACGAGGCGGGCGTTATTTTTTCCGGAAGCGGCTGGCCGGGCAGGACCTCTACGTCCTATATGTCCGGCGCGGTTTGAACGCACCGGACGAAGTTCTGGTGGATCCCCTGCCCTGGACCGCGGATCACTCCGCAAGCGTGACCTTGGAGAGCGTCAGCCGTGACGGAAAATTCGTCTTCTACGGCCGCCGCGACGGCGGGCAGGATGAAATTACCCCGCGCGTGCTGGACGTAGACACTATGCAGTCGCTCCCTGACGCCTTCCCAAAGGGCCGATATGATTCTCTCGAATTCACCACCGACAATAAGTCCGTCTACTATTCCCTTGTCACTCCGGAGGGACCTCGCGCTTTCGTACACCGCATGGGTGGCGATCCCGCTAAGGATCAGATGATTTTTGGCAAGGGCCTCACCAAGGACAAGGGCATCGGGCTAGCACTATCGGAAGACGGCGCTTACCTCGTCTACGTTATCATTTATGGCTCTGGATCGGAGAGAACGGAGCTTTACGTCCAAAACGTAAAACAAAACGGCCCGATCGTCGCCGCCGAAAATGCCGAGAACGCGGTTTTTTATCCGGAGTTTGCGGGAGATCGCCTGTTCGTTCTCACGAATTGGAAAGCGCCGCAGTGGCGCATTTTTTCCACCAGCCTGGCCACGCCTCAACGCGAACACTGGCACGAATTTGTTCCAGAGAGCGGCGTGCACTTGGAATCCATCGCGGCTTCCGGCGGGAAGCTCATCGGCCAGTACACGCACAACGCCACGTCCGAGCTGGAGGTCTTCGACGCCAATGGCAAGGTAGAATCATCTATCGCGCTTCCTGCTCTCGGCTCCGTGAGCTCGACCAAAGGCCGATGGGAAAGCCCGGAACTCTTCTTTTCGTTCGAATCCTATTCATTTCCGCCTGCTATTATCCGCTACGACGTCACGCAGGCCAAATCCGAGGTCTGGGCCAGGGACAAAGTTTCATTGGACACCGGCACATTCGAAATTGAACAAGTCTGGTATCCGTCCAAGGACAAGACACCGATCCCCATGTTCCTGTTCCACAAAAAGGGCTTGACGCTGGACGGTTCGAATCCCGTTCTGCTCACCGGCTATGGCGGTTTTGATCTCAGCGAAACGCCTTACTACTGGCCGCTTGCAATCCTCTGGGCTGAGCACGGTGGAATCTTTGCCGATGCCAACCTTCGCGGCGGTGGAGAATTTGGCGAGGATTGGCACCACGCCGGGATGTTCGGAAAAAAGCAAACCGTTTTCGACGATTTCATTGCCGCCGCTGAATTCCTCATCGCCAGCAAGTACACCTCCAGTTCCAGGCTCGCGATTGACGGCACCAGCAACGGCGGCCTGCTCGTCGGCGCCGCCATGACCCAGCGTCCCGACCTCTTTCGCGCTGTCGTCTGTGGCTATCCCCTTCTCGACATGCTCCGCTACCAAAAGTTCTTCGAAGCTCCCTACTGGGTCTCCGAATACGGCAGCACTGACAATCCCGATCAATTCGCTTATCTCTACGCCTACTCTCCCTATCATCGCGTCGTGAGTGGCACAAAGTATCCCGCAGCGCTTTTCGTCACCGGCGATGGCGATACCCGCGTAGCGCCATTGCACGCTCGGAAAATGGCCGCACGGCTGCAAGCCGCTTCCGGTTCAGACCATCCCATTCTGGTCCTCTACGACACCAAATCCGGCCACTCCGGTGGCCGCCCCGTCAACAAGATCATTGACGAAAACACCGATATTTTGAGTTTTCTCTTTTGGCAGATTGGCCTCCCGACAAATTAAAGCGCATAAGAGAATCTGAAGCCCGTCTTTTGGCAGCCTGCGAAGGACGCGCACACACCCGACTCCATGAGATGTTATTAGTGCCCATCCTTTGACGGCCCATCTCCAGGACATCGACCTACTTCTGCCCTTTCGTCCAGTATCCTCCGGCCGCTCCGTGCCCCAAACTGACAGCACGTTCGAACGGCTCCTCGGGTGTACCCGAAAATATGCGCAGAGCTCTACATCTAAACTCGGTATTTCTCGCACTCTCGATTGCTGGCTGTGCCGCCTCCACTTCACCAACCAAACAGCCATCGCCCCCTCCGCCTTCGGTCAGCGTAGTGGTGTCGCCCTCCAGCGCAAACATCCGCGCGGGTGACTCCTTCCCATTCAGCGCCAAGGTTTCCGGTACTTCCAACACCTCGGTGACCTGGTCTGTGAACGGCGCTGTCGGTGGCTCGGCAGCCCTCGGAACCATAAACACGAGCGGAACTTATACGGCGCCGTTGGCTCTTCCGAGTCCCAATCCAATCTCGGTACGTGCAACAAGTTCGGCGGACTCCTCCGCCAACGGGTCTAGCAGCGTTAGCATTTTGAATCCGATCCCTGTGCTCACGGGGATTAATCCCTCCAGCGTTGGCACGGGAACTTTCACTCTCGCAGTTACGGGAGGCAAGTTTGTGAACGGCGCGCAAGTCCTCTTGGGCACGACGCCGCTTCAAACAACTTTTGTATCCGCAACTCAACTCACCGCCACAGGAGTATTAAGTTCCGCGGGCACTTACGCCATCAGTGTCAGTAATCCCAATCCTGGAAGCAGCACATCCGCTTCAGTAAATTTGCAGGTAACCGGCTCAACCCAAGCGTCCAGTTGCAGCTCTATGAACCTCGGTCAGGGCGCCAGCCTTGGAGGATTCTTGCCCTTCCCTGCCGATAACCTCTGGAACAAAGACATCTCTTCCGCTCCGGTTGATCCAAACTCGAGCGCCATCATCTCTTTCATCGGCAGCGGCACCGGCATGCACCCTGACTTCGGCGCAGGACAATATCAAGGCTCCACGATCGGCATTCCCTATCTCGTCGTTGGCAGCCAACAAGCACCCGTCACCATCAACTTCTCCGCGTATGGCAGCGAAAGCGACCAGGGGCCCATGCCCATCCCCGTGACCGCCCCGATCGAAGGCTACCCAAATCCCGGCAACGGAGACCGCCACGTTCTCGTTCTCGACAATTCGACTTGCTTTCTCTACGAACTTTACAGCTCGGTGGTGTCAGGAAATTCCTGGAACGCCGGTTCCGCCGCAGTCTGGGATCTGCTTTCGGATGAGCAGCGGCCCTTCACCTGGACCAGCGCCGACGCCGCTGGGCTTCCAATTTTCCCAGGCCTCGTTCGTTACGATGAAGTTTCCGCCGGCCAGGTCCGCCACGCGTTTCGCTTTACGTTGCAAAATAGCAGCCCGGCCTTTATCCCGCCCGCTTCCCACTGGGCGTCTACTTCCGGCAATCCCTCGGCAGCACCCATGGGCATGCGCGTGCGGCTGAAGGCCGGCTTTGATGTCTCCGGGTTTTCCGCTGCAAACCAGGTAATCCTCAATGCCTTGAAAAAATACGGCATGATCATGGCCGATAATGGTTCGAACATGTACCTCAGTGGCGCGCCCGACGATCGCTGGGACAACAACGATCTGCACAATCTGGGCCAGGTTACGGCTTCTGACTTCGAAGTAATTCAGATGACTCCGCTCTACACGCAGAACAACATTCCCACAGGCCCGTCGCCACAAATCACTTCTTTCACCGCGAGCGCTAATTCCGTCGCCGCAGGAACTCCAGTTACACTGTCTTGGCAAGTCACGGGGGCTTCTTACACCATAGTGTCACCAGAAATCGGCGCCGTTCGCGGCACCAGCGTTTCGGTCACTCCTGCCGTCTCAACCACCTATACTCTCTACGCCACGAACGCCTTCGGTCGTACCACTGCGACCGTTTCCATCGCGGTTCATTAGCTCAAGAGATCTGGAAACGAGCCCGGCCTCCACAGTCTCACCAGACACAGCTCCGCTAGCACGAGCGCGGCCGAATGCTCACTTCCTGAGCGGAAATTGGGATTTACTTGGAAGCTTGGTTTTCGCCCAGGCGTTTCAGGCGATCGCGCAGGCGGCGCTGCAGCGGCGTCGGCGTATTGGGATTGAAAGCTACCAGATACCAGAGCGGCTGGCTGCGGTCCTTGCTGAGCCACGTCAGCGTTGTGGCGTCCGCGTTAGGATGGCGCGCAACGTTTTCTCGGATCGCTCCGTAGGAATGTTTTGCCAGCTTGTGCAACGTTTTGGCATTGGCTCGCGGGTGTTCGCTGATTAACCGCAGCAGGTAAAAGTCCTCCGCGGGCGCCTGCTTCACAAGTTTTTCCAGCATTTCCGGCTTGGCATCCGCGCTCAAGACCAGGCCAATTTTTTCGTCCCACGCCGTATTGATTTGATTCAGATCCCGGGTGCGCGCGTGAATCAATTCTTCCAGGATGCGCCGCTCCTGCTGCAGCCGGGCGATCGGCAGATCCGTGCCCTCCAGGGAGTCGAGCACCCGCAACAAGTGCTGCCTCTCACCAAAAACAATCTGTGAGGTGCGCGTGGTTGCGCCTTTTCCCCGCTCGTTATGCTGAACCAGGTCGGAACGTCGCATCGGTTGGCTGCTCCAGCCCAGTCCCTTCCCAAGAACGCTGAGAGACCGGACGCTAACTGCAAAGATCAAACTCCTGCCACAAAGAAGAAGTAACTTGCTACATTGTGGCTTTAGCGAATTATGTTCCGCGCGCGCGATGCGGTAAAGTTTGGTGCGAACCCGGTGTGCCCGATGTGCAACTCCATCTCGGGGAGCCGGGAAGAGGAAATCGAACGATGTCGGCCTTTGAGGAACATAAAGAGGAGTTGGAACATTTCGAGCAGATGCTTGGACGCGATCGGGGGCGCCTTGCGGTCTCGCTGGACCGCTTGACCAATGCGCTTGTTCTCGTTGGCCAGCACGGAGTCTATTGTACAAGCCAGCGTAATCCCGCGGTTCCGGCGATGGACTTGCGGATGATCAATCAGGAGCTGGTGCACGCGAAGGAGTTGGTGCAATCGGTGATGGAAGAGTTGCGGCTGGCCAAACAAAAAACGCAAAACTGAAGGGATGGTTTCTCCAGAAGCTCTACTCCGGGCGCAAGAACGGATTCAGTTCGCGCTCGTGGCCGATGGTAGTCACGGGTCCGTGCCCAGGGTACACAACCGTCTCATCGGGCAATCCCATGAGCTTCGTCCGCAGCGATTTCATGATTTGGTCCAGGGAGCCTCCCCACAAATCAGTGCGCCCGATACTTCCGGCAAAAAGCGTGTCTCCGGAGAAGAGCTGCGGCACTGGCTTCATAATTTTTACAGCCTCATCGGGGGCTACGATGGTCGGTGCCTGATCCGTGTCCCCGTTTTCTGCCGGGAGATTCTTGGAAACACTCTGTTTCAGCAGTTGAGCGATGGAGACTTCCTCTCCCGCTTCATCTTTCACCGTAATGCGCTTTAGCTCCCCAGCCGGCGTGACCTTGCCGGTATCGTGCGGAAGATAAAGCGAGACGCTTCCCGGAGTGTGGCCCGGCGTATGAATCACCTGCGCTTCGAACGAGCCCCAGTGAAGCGAGTCGCCTTCCTTCAACAGCTGATCGATTTCAGTAAGATCGGGAGGGTGGACCCCCAGAAAAGCAGCCTGCATTTCCATCGCTTGGTAGAGAGGTAAGTCGTCGCGATGCATAAGTACCGGCGCGCCCGTGTAGCGGTGCAGTTTGCAGAGTCCTCCAACGTGATCGATATGCGCGTGCGTGCTGACGATGGCTTTAACGGTAAGTTTGTGACGGCCGAGGAGGTCCAGGATACGGTTGACTTCATCACCGGGATCGATCACCAGCGCCTCGCGGCTCACCGGATCCCCGATGATGGAGCAATTGCATTGGAGCATCCCCACAGGAATGGTGATGTGAATCAACCCTTCGGTAGCGGCATTCAGTGTTGGCAACCCGTCGCTCATGAATGTGATTGTATCATCGGAACCGGATGGATTTCCTGGCGCGGCTGCGCGTGCCCGGGCGCACTTTGATAGACTGAAGAAAGGAAACTGCGACGACAAATGGAAACGAGTGCAACAGGCGCCGCACTGGATACACCGCTAGCCGCGGCGCATTTGCGCGCGGGCACAAAAATGGGCGCATGGTTTGGGTGCGCTCTTCCTGACGACTTTGGTGACCCTGCCTCCGAGTACCGCGCTTCGCGCGACAGCCTCGCGCTGATCGATAAAAACTATCGCGCCTACCTTTCCTTCACCGGGCCCGACCGCGTGCGCTACCTGAACGCTATCCTCACAAATAACATCAAGGATCTCTCTCCCGGACAAGGCAATGTTTCGCTGCTCCTGAATCCGCAAGGACATATTCTCGCGGAAATTGAGACTTATGCGTTTGCCGACAAACTGTTTTGCGTTTCCCACGCCATGATTCGCGAACGGTTGATCGAGTGGCTGGACAAATACATCATCATGGATAACGTGACGCTTGCCGACGAGAGCCACCGTTTTGCCACTCTGGCGCTGGAGGGTCCGAAAGCCGCAGCAGTTGTCCAAGAACTATCCGGCGTGGACATCATTCCCCTCCGTGATCTCACTTCCATCGATGGTGCCGTCGATTCGATTCCCTGCAGGATTGTGAAGCGTTCGCCTGCCGGAATCGCCGGCGCGGAATTCATCGTCCAGCAGGAAAATCTGGCGGCCCTTTGGCAGGTTTTCTTGGAGGTCACGCGGAAACATGGCGGCACCCCCATCGGCTATTCCGCCTTGAGCGCCATTCGACTGACACAGGGCGTGCCTTGGTTTGGCTATGATTTCGGCGAGAAGCAAATTCCCCACGAGGCGGGATTGCAGGACACCCACATCAGCTATACGAAGGGCTGCTATACCGGCCAGGAAATAGTGGAGCGCGTGCGTTCGCGCGGACAGGTGAATCGCCAGCGCACCGGATTGATCTTCACCGGCGATATGGTACCTGAAGCGGGCGCCACGCTTTCGCTTGACGCCAAGGAGCTTGGCTACGTCACTCGCGCCGCAAGGATCTGGGACCCGCCTCGCGTCGTCGGTATGGGTTACGTTCGCAAAGAAGGCAGCGTTCCAGGAACCGTGTTGCACTGGGCAGGTGGAACAGCGACCCCAGCCCATTTCCCCGAAACACTACAAGCGATTTCGGAAGCTTAGATCCGAGCTCAGAATGGCGGTGCAAGGCATTTCCACGACCCAAGCTCAGCTGAGGGGTGGTGAGAAATCCGTCAGAGTGAGAAACGTGGAGTCGATCTTCTCCACCAGCTTGCCATTGGCCTCGGACTTATCGCGCACACTTTGCCATTCCGGGTCATCGCGAAACGCCTGCCAGTTGGCCGTCGCAGCTTCGCGGCTCGGATGCGCGAGAATGTAGACCAGAGTCTTCCCCTTTAGCGGCTCGTCCGTGGGCGTCCAGTACGCCACGTTTTTGATTCCATGCTTCTCGAATAGCTTCATGGTGTGTTCGCGAAAGCGCCGGAGCAAGTCATCCAGCTTGCCTTCGTACACGTGATAGATGCGCAGCTCGTAAACAGTGGTTGAGGTTTGCCCTGCGCCAGACTTCTCTCCACGCGATCCCGCCCAGGATGCCGTTGAGAGTAACGCTGCAGCAGGGAGTGTTTGAATCATTTCGCGCCTTTTCATGCCAGCGATTCTAGCAGAGCTTTTACGCCTGGCGCAGCCCAGTTGTGCGAATATACAGATTCACTCTTGGCGACAGAACTGACGGCTTCGATGGCGGAAGCCAGTCTACCTCGGCCACTAATGACCGAGAAAAAAAATGAAGATCGTCTCCGTAAACACTGGACTTCCGCGTGACGTCACCTGGCACGGCCGAATTGTAACCACCGGTATTTTCAAAGAGTCCGTCAAAGGCCGAGTCGCTCTGCGAACGCTTAATCTAGACGGCGACCGGCAGGCGGACCTGACCGTCCACGGTGGCGCATTCAAGGCCGTTTACTGCTACCCCCTTGCCCACTACGACTATTGGAAAAAAGAATTGCCCGGCCTGCCATTCCCCATGGGCATATTTGGTGAGAACTTCACGGTCAATGGTGGATCGGATGGTTTGACGGAACGGTTCGTCCATCTTGGCGATCGCTTCTCTGTCGGCTCCGCAGAGGTCATCGTCACGCAGCCCCGCTTGCCCTGTTACAAACTCGGCGTGCGCTTTCAGTCCGATGACATGGTCAAGAGATTTCTGCTCAGCGCGCGGACCGGTTTCTATCTCGCCGTCACACGCGAAGGTGAAGTCGGCGCGGGCGATGAGATGTCCTTGCTTGCCCAAGATCCCAACGCCGTTCCTGTTTCGGAGATTACACGGCTCTACGTCGCAAAGAGGTACAATGCTGCGGACGTAACCTCGCTAAGGCGCGCCTTGCAAGTGACGGTGCTCCCCGACGGTTGGAAGGACTACTTCCGTGAGCGGCTTGGGAGATCAGGAAACGTGGATTCTTAGCGATCTCTCTAAGAGCGCGTCATCATCAGTGTAGTTCTTCAGTGCTCGCCGTTCCGACTAAGCGAGTGGGAAGCCCCCCAATCCCACTTCTCTGCCGTCCGTTCTTCCCTGTTAACAGTTGACGGTCCCGATCCGTCTTGTCCGTCAGCGCACTTGTACGCAAGCGCTGACTGCTCTAGGAGGCTCCACTATGGCGCCAACTCAAACACGGCCGATTTTCTGCGTTCTTCTGGCCGGCTGCTTCGCCCTCTCATCCGGTCTGCTGGGCACGGACGCCTGCCCAGCTTCCTCCAGCCTGACGGCGCATGAATGGGGCACCTTTACCTCAATCGCAGGAGATAACGGACAGGCCGTAGACTGGTCGCCCTTAACGGGATCCACGGACCTCCCCTCGTTCGTAGAACACTTCCGAAACGCTGGCTTCAAACTCGGCCTCCGCGGCACCGTTCGAATGGAGACTCCCGTCCTCTACTTATACGACTCGCAGGAAGAAACCGTTTCCGTAAAGGTAAGTTTCTACAAAGGTTTGATCACAGAGTGGTACCCGCGCGCCAGCCGCGTCGAACCCAGCACTTCCCTGAACGATGCCTCTCTCTATAGCAAACAAGCCGATGGGAGCGTTGCTTGGAATTCAGTCACCGTAGCGCCCGGTCTTCGCGCGAACTTCCCTGCCGACACCAGCTACAACCACTACTATGCGGCCCGCCAGACTTCTTCGACTCCCCTGCTCGTGAAGACCTCGGCCGGCGAGCAACAAGAAAAATTTCTTTTTTATCGAGGGGTCTCGTCATTTGCCCCACCGATCTCAGCGAACGTCACCCCCGATGGCAAGCTCTTGGTACAATCTCACACCGACGAAGCGATCCCCAATGTCATTCTTTTCGAACGGCGCGGAGACAAGGTGGGATTCCGCATCGCCGGCGCACTGCAGGACCAGCTACTTCTGGCCTCTCCAGCACTGACGGACAGCGTCGATTCCCTTGGCAGAGAACTGGAGGGATTGCTCGTCGCCCAGGGACTCTACCAGGATGAGGCTCACGCAATGGTCGAAACGTGGCGCACTTCTTGGTTCGAAGAGGGTACCCGCCTTTTGTATATCGTTCCCACAAGCTTTGTGAACTCCGTGGTACCGCTCTCGATTAGCCCCGCTCCCTCACAAACCGTGCGTGTTTTTGTAGGGCGGCTGGAAGTCGTTACGCCCGAAACGGAGCGTTCCGTGGAACGCGCCATCGCCGCCCACGATACTGTGACACTCGCTAAATACGGGCGCTTTCTCGAGCCCATCCTGCAAGAGATGATGAAGAAAGAACGGGATACGGCGAAATTGCGTCTGCTCCAGCAGTCTCTGAATTCTGTTTACAGCACGGTGGTCGCCAACAACCTGCACAAAAACTAATTCTCCGTGTTCCCGCAAACAACTTCCCGCGTCCGCAAAGCGACGATAAGGGTGGCGACAGCAGGAGCACGAAAGAAAGTCCCGCGGCCATTGGCACAGAGAATTCTCTGCCCCAGCCACGGTCTCTGGAGCCGCTTATTCAATCGAACTCGCGGCGTGGCGCAGATTGGTCCAAGCCAACACGCCCCGCTGCAATCTCCGCTTTGAAGTAGTTTTCACCCTTGATTGGCGCAGCCGCCAGCCGGCGCAGCATGGCGATCTGCCCGACATGAGTGAGCGCGTCTGCGATCGGCCCTTGGAAGAGGCTTTCTGCTGAAACGTGAAGTGGCTCGGAGGACGCCAGAAAATCATCGAACTTCTTGATCGCCGCAAAAAACCGCTCTACTTCTGCACTCCATGGCAGTGGCGTCGAATCGTGCCACTCCTGTTTGCCTTGCGCGATCGTGAACGCCCAGTCGAATAGGTCGCCCATGTGCGCAAGGATTTGCGATGGCGTGCGCGGCTTTTCGCCGATACGAGAGTTGGCAAACTCTGCCGGAGCTCCACGCAGTGCTTTGCTTCCGCGGTACGCGACGGTTGCCACGGTATGGCGAAGAAGTTGGCGGGCTGAATCGGGAGACGTTGTCATGGAGCAGTTCCCTTCTCTCTCAGAATTGCACGCACGGAATTATAAGTCGCGGAACGCGGAAGGAAAGAAGATTAACGCCGGGAAGCGCACCACGCAGCTACTGCTTGGTGTACACACGAACGTAATCTACCAACATCTGCTGCGGAAAGACGGTCGTATTGTCCGGCGAACCGGGCCAGTCCCCGCCAACGGCCACATTCAGGAGAATAAAAAAGGGATGATCGAAAGTCCATGTGCCGTTGGCGGGCCACTGCGCTTGACGGAACGTTGCGTAAAGATTCGTATCTACATAAAATCGGATCGTCCCCGGCTCCCACTCCACCGCATACAGGTGAAAATCGTCCGCGAAATTTTGACCGGCGGGCAGTCTGAACGGCGCCGTCTCGTCACTTGTGGGACCGGTCGTGCTTGGTCCATGCAAAGAACCGTGAACCGTTCCGGGCTCTTTGCCGATGTTTTCCATAATGTCGATCTCGCCGCACTTCGGCCAGCCAACCGCGCTGATGTTGTTGCCCAGCATCCAGAACGCAGGCCACAATCCTGGCCCCGTAGGAATCTTGATGCGCGCCTCGAACCGGCCATATGCCTGGCTGAACAGCCCCTGCGTTTTTAATCGCGCCGAAGTGTAGTTGCGAGTGACGCCATCGCTGGGATCCGCGTAAGTTTCTTTCAACGCCGTGATGACGAGGTTGCCGCCTTTGATCTGCGCGTTCTGTGTTCGATTCGTGTAGGTCTCCAGCTCGTTGTTGCCCCAGCCTTTGCCGCCTACACCCCTGTCGTAAGTCCATTTCGACGCATCCGGTGAAGACCCATCGGCGCCACTGAACTCATCACTCCAGACCAATGTGAAACCCATGGCCGTTGGCGGCTGCAGCGGCGTGCCTCTGCCACCGCTGAGCGGCAGCAAGGCCAAAGCTAGGAGCGGTGGAATGAGGGCAAAACGAACGGCCAGGTATTTCATTCGAGTGAGAAACCGCGGCTTTAGGACAGATTCAGGGCGCGCTTGAAGGAGCCCTTTTCGTTGTCGATCTTTTTTTGGAGCTGGAGGATGGCGTAGAGAAGTGCTTCGGGGCGTGGAGGGCAACCGGGCACGTAGACGTCAATGGGGATCACCTGATTGCAGCCTTGGACGATGGCGTAATTGTTGAAGACGCCGCCCGATGTGGCGCACGCGCCCATGGAAATAACCCACTTTGGTTCGGGCATTTGATCGTAGAGCTGGCGAATCACCGGGGCCATTTTTTGGGAAAGACGCCCGGCGACGATCATCAGGTCAGCCTGGCGCGGCGATGGGCGGAAGACTTCCGAGCCGAAGCGCGCAACATCGAAGCGCGCGGCAGACATGGACATCATCTCGATGGCGCAACAGGCCAAGCCAAAGCTCAGCGGCCAGATGGAACTCTTCCGTGCCCAGTTCACAGCCTTATCGAGCTGCGTGAAGATGATGCCTTCGTCTTCCAGCAAACTCCCAAAATCATCAGGCTTCGTAAGCGTAACGTGTTTGCCCAGCGATGTGCTCATGTCGCCTCTTCTACCTCATTTTCGCATAACGCGGCAGCCTAGACAAACATCGTCTCTATTGCCTTGGAAATCAGGACGTTAGCTCGTAGTCGGAGGGTGCGACCGAACGCGTGCGGCGAAGATACGCAACCACAGAACCCGGCCAGATTGTCGTGAGCTCACCCGTCGTCGGGTCTTGATACCAACTCTTGCAGCCGCCCGATTGCCATACCGTGCCGCCCATCCGCCGATAGATCTCTTCTACGAATCGCGCCTGGCTCTCGGCGCGAACTTCGATCACGCGCTGATTGCGCCGCTTCATCAGCTTCAGGCAGTTCATGGCGTAGCGAACCTGCGCCTCGATCATCAGCACCACGGAATTGTGTCCGAGCCCGGTGTTGGGCCCAAGCATCATAAAAAAATTCGGAAACCCATTAACAGTGACGCCCAAATAGGCGCTCATTCGCTTTCCCCACGCTTCGTGTATTTCCACCCCTCCTCGGCCCACAACCCGGCAACCAATCAGCGGTTCCGTGGCTCGGAAACCTGTCCCATAAATCAGCACGTCGATGGGCCGCTCGATCCCGTTCTCCGTTACGATGCTCTGCTCACGCACCTCGGCAATCGCATCGGTAACCAGCTCCACGTTCGAACGGTTCAGCGTCGGGTAATAATCGTCGGAAACCAGCACGCGCTTGCAGCCCAGCTGATAGTTGGGCGTCAACGCGCCCCGAATTTTGGGATCTTCCACCTGGCGCTCGCGGTGGCGATGGGCGATTTCCTCGGCCTTCTTGCGAATCGTTTCGTTGCCCAGAAAACCAAGCACGCGAAATTCCTGCCGCCAGAAAATGAACTGCCGCAACGCCCAGCGCGTAGGCGGAATGTTGCGGAATCGGCGCTTCCATTTTTCGCTGAATGCAAAATCGAGCCGCGGCACGATCCACGGCGGCGTGCGCTGAAATAGATGCAGTTTCCCAACCCGTGGCGCGATCTGCGGGACAAACTGAATCGCGCTAGCGCCCGTACCCACTACGGCCACGTTCTTCCCTTCCAGTCGCACGCTGTGATTCCAGTTTGCCGAATGAAACGCAGGCCCTTTAAAACGCTCGATGCCCTTGATCTCCGGATAGCGCGGCACATGCAACGCTCCCATCCCCGAAACCAGCACGCGAGCCCGGATGCGAAGGCCGTCCAGCGTTGTGGCGAGCCACTCCCCTGTGCCTTCATCCCACACCGCTTCGCAAAACCGCGTGTTCAGGCGGATATTCGGAGCCAGTTCGTGTCGCTCTACGACCCCTTTTAGGTAAGCATGAATCTCCCGCTGCCCCGGATACATCCGCGTCCATTCCGTTGAAGGTTCGAACGAGAAGGAATACAAATGCGACGGAATGTCGCAAGCACAGCCCGGATAGCGGTTGTCCCACCACGTCCCGCCAATGTCCGCGCTTTTCTCGATGATCAGAAACGAGTTCATCCCCGCTTCGCGCAGCTTGATCCCCATGCAAATCCCGGAAAATCCGGCGCCGATGATCAGCGTCTCGACACTAATCTCGGATGCATTCGGATCGCGTGTGAACGTCTCGCTCATGCGTAGCTCATCTTCACTTTGCTGGAATCTGCCTTCGCCACTTGAGCCCGAAGAAACTCCCCGGCTTCCCGTAAAGATTGACGCCCTTCCGGAATCAAATGCGGCGCAAGTTGCCAGGCATGCGGTACCACCGGCCATATCTTTAGCTCAACCGTCACTCCTGCAGCGCGCGCACGCTCGGCCAGCCGCGTCGAGTCGTCGAACAGAACTTCGTCCACCCCCACGTGAATCAGAAGCGGGGGAAGTCCGCCCAAATCGGCGTAAAGAGGAGACGCAAGCGGATTGCGTGGATCGGTGTCTCCAAGATAGTAGCCCGCCGTCGGAGCGATGTCGTCGCCCGAAAACATCGCACAACGGTCCGCGTTCGTTCGAACGGAATCTCCCGTAGCTGCGAGATCCGTCCAGGGAGAAAAAACAGCAGCGCCAGCAGGAAGCGGAGTCCCAGCAGCTCGAAGCGCAAGCATCATAGATAGAGCCAGGCCGCCACCCGCGGATTCTCCTGCAACCACAATGCTCTGCGGCAGGTGACTAGCATCGAGCAGCGCACGATACACGACTACCGCGTCGTCCACCGCCGCCGGAAATCTGTTTTCCGGCGCGAGCCGATAGTCCGGCGCGTAGACGCGAAAGCCTTGAAGAGCAAAACCCGCTGTGATCGGCCGGTGCGTCTGTGCGGAGCACCCAAAATATCCGCCGCCGTGAAAATACAACAACACAGTTTCGCCGGTCTTCGGACCCTCGACCCACTCCCCAGGAACGCCGCCCATCTGTGCAGCAGTCACGCGAATCGAATCGGGCACTTTGTACGGATCCGGCTTGAGAATCGCTCGCGCGCGGCGATAGTCACGCACACCTCTTAGCCGACGTTTGACTCGCCACTTGCAAATCCACACCGAAAGATACGCTTGAAAGCTCGCCATGGTTTTCCGCGCCCTTGTTTCGATCCGCGCGACGCTGAGAGAATATCACTACACCTTTAAAACCACTTTGCCGAATTGCGAGCTGGACTCCAGATAAGCATGCGCGGCCGCCGCTTCCGCGAGTGGAAAAACTCGATCGACCACCGGCATCAGCCGGCCCGCAGCCACCAGCTTCATCACCGTCTGCAGCTCCGACTTGGTCCCCATATACGATCCCAGCAGCGAAAGTTGCCGGCTAAATAGAAATCGAAGATCGATCTTCGCGTCGTACCCGGTGGTAGCTCCGCAGGTCACCAGCCGCCCCGAGGGAGCCAGGCTGGCGATGCTTTCATCCCACGTTGCGGTTCCGACGTGTTCGAACACCACATCCACGCCCCGCTTCCCCGTGATGCGGCGCACCTCATCCCGAATTTTCTGCGTTTTGTGGTTGATCAGCTGATCCGCGCCAAGCTCCTTCGCCTTCTGAAGTTTTTCGTCGCTCCCCGCCGTCGCGATGACCCGTGCGCCAAAGAATTTCGCCACCTGAACCGCAGCGCTCCCTACCCCGCTTCCCGCGCCAAGTACTAACACGTCTTCGCCTGGCTGTAACTCCGCCCGCGCAACCAGCATGTGCCACGCCGTTTGAAACACCAGTGGGATCGACGCCGCCTCCTCAAAACTCAGATTCTCCGGATAAGGCATGCAATTTACTTCAGGAGCGCGCACAAACTCCGCGCACCCGCCGTCAATCATGTATCCCAGATTCGTGAATTGCCTGCAGCGATTATCCTGCCCGGAAATGCAAGCCGCGCACTTTCCGCAGCTGACGCCGGGAGCCAGGACAACTTTCTGTCCAACCCGCACCGTGGTGACATCCGCCCCAATCGACGCGATTTCCCCTGCCACGTCACTCCCTGGAATATGCGGCAACGGGAACGGCACCCCAGGAATTCCCCGCCGCACCCACAGATCCAAATGATTCAGCGCGCACGCCTTCACGCGAACAAGCACCTCATTTGCCCGCACTACGGGATCTGGCGCATCCGTGTATTTCAAAACCTCAGGCCCACCGTGCTCCCGAAAAACAATGGCTTTCATCACTCCTCCAACCTCGCGTTGAGCGTTCGAAAGGTAGCATTCACTCGAAATAGTGTCCAGAAAGCAGCGCGCATTGACACCAAACCTGTCGCGCCGTACGCTGAACCCAGAGGAAATCCGTGGACCTGTTTGAAGAAATCGTCAAGCTGCGCCGCGCCGGCCGTCGCGCGGCCCTCGCCACCATCGTCCACACCAACGGCTCCATCCCCAGCTACGAAAGCTCTCGCATGCTCGTTCGCGAAGACGGTTCCATCGCCGGTACCATCGGCGGCGGCTGCGTCGAAGCCGATGTCTGGGCCGCCGCCAAGGAAGTCATGCAGAACGAATCCCCGCGCAAAATGGTTTTCAATCTCAACAATGACGCCACCTACGACAACGGCCTGATCTGCGGCGGCACACTGGAAGTCTTCGTCGAGCCGATTCTGCCTCAGCCCATGCTCTATCTCTTCGGCGGCGGCCACGTCTCCATGGCGGTAGCCAAAGCCGCGAGCGCCGCCGGATTCGCCGTTGGCGTCGTTGACGATCGAGAGGCCTTCGCGAACACAGAACGCTTTCCCATGGCGCTCGAAGTGCACACCAGTTACGAAGAAGCCTTCGCAAGATTGCATCCTAACGCCGCCACCTACCTCCTCATCGTCACCCGCGGCCACAAAGAAGACATGCGCGTCCTGGCCTGGGCCGTGCGCACCGAAGCCCGCTACGTCGGCATGATTGGCAGCAAACGCAAAGTTCTATCCGTCTACAAGGCCCTGGAATCCGAAGGCTACAAACCCGAAGAATTCGAACGCGTATTCGCACCCATGGGCCTGGAAATCGGCGCGCTTTCACCTGAAGAAATCGCCGTCAGCATCGTCGCCGAACTAATCGCCGTGCGCCGCAATGCGCAATCCGCCGCGCACAAGAAACTGAACTACGAATCGCGCCCGGCCCTCACGGAGCGCTGAAAGGGAGCGCATGCTCGCCGCCGTCATCCTCTCCGGCGGGACCTCGAGCCGAATGGGCTCGCCGAAGGCCCTGCTCGCCTACCAGGGTCGCCCTTTTCTCGAGCACCTTCTCGAAGCCACCGCGCATCGCCAGATCGGAGTTCGTCGCGTTGTCCTCGGCGCTCACGCGGAACCCATCGCCAAAGCCATCGACCTCAAACCCGATGAAATCGTCATCAATCAAGATTGGGAAAAGGGTCAGCTCAGTTCCATCCAGGCGGCGCTGCGCACTCTGCCTCCAGGTACCGACGGCATCTTGCTCTGCCTGATCGATCACCCTCTCATCAGCGCCGATCTCGTTCATGAGCTGATCGAGCAATTCTATAAGTCGAAAAAACTCATCGTGCTCCCCGTCTACGAAGAACGCCGCGGCCATCCATTAATATTTTCATCCGCCCTGTACGATGAACTTCTCCGCGCCCCGCTGGAAACGGGAGCACGCGCCGTAGTCTGGGCCCACCCTGCCGACATCCATGAAGTGCGCACCAACGAAGAGGGCTGCGTTCTGAATCTGAATGATCCGGAAACGATGAATAAGGCTCTCGGCGGCGGGAATTAGCGGCTGGCCGCCCCAAGTTTTTGAAGAAGCGCCTCCAATGCGTCGGCGGCCAGTTGCGCTCCGTGAAAAGTTGTTGGGGGTAGCACTCCAAGGGATTCCGAGAGCGTTTCGGCGGTGATCCCCCGCGCCTCGCTTACTGTGCGGCCACGCATCTGCTCCGTTAAGAGCGATGCGCAAGCGATCGACGTCGTGCAACCGCGGCAGAGAAAACGCATTTCCTCGAACCGCCCATCAACAACCCGCGCCGCCAGCTTGAGTACATCGCCACAAACAGGATTGCTCACTTCAACGGCTGCCGTGGCGCCGGCAAGCTCTCCCGCATTCCGCGGATTCCGAAAATGATCGAGAACCGCCTCGCTGAACATATCCGAAAGTATGGCAATGAGCGGCGAAATCTTCAACGCGGCGGTGCAAGCGAGCCGCTTACTTTGGCTTAGACGGCTTCTTAATCCAGCCGTCCGGAGGCACTTTTTTGCCGATTGACTTGGCAAAAGCGGGATCGACCCACGCGGACTTCACCCTCTTGGGGTCCAGTTCAATTGGTGGGGGATTTATGCAATGGGCGACAAACTCGGAGACGGAGCTGGAGAGATGGACGAGATCATCTGTCTCGTGATCCCAAAACCAGACCGCCCCGTCCTCGGCCACCGTGAATGTGTTGCCACCTTCATCTTCCGCGAGAAAGTCATACAGCTTGCCCTTCAATGCCCTGCGTTTTTCCGGAGCGCGTGGAATCCGGATTCGTCCATAGGGTTCCTTGCTGACGGGGTGGATGAAAACCTTCCCGCGAACTGTCTCAAGCACGTCTCGCATGGAGTAGCAATCTCACCTGTATCGCATAAAAGGTTCCATTCTTACTTCCTTGGGGGTAGATATTTCTTCTCGATCGACGCCACCACCACATAATTCGGATCCACCATCTCCGTCAGGTGCGCCTTGCCCACTTGAGAAAGCAATTCGTAAGCGTCCAGTTCAGACAGCCCATAGTCCGCGTGAATCCAGGCCACCAATTCCGTGAACGCAATCCTCACTGCGTCGTCCACCGGCCGGTAAATCCCCGCCGCCATAATCTCCTTGTCATTTTCGAAGCGCGGCCAATTCGAATGCTTCCCTTTCACAACGTCCACCTGCAGCCGCACCTTCATAGGCACTTCGATCGCTGTGCCCGCAATCTCGCCATCGCCCATCACCGCATGCCCATCGCCAAAATAAAGCAGCGCCCCCGCCACATTCACGGGCAAATACAGCGTGTTCCCCGCGGAAACCTCCGGCGCGTCCATATTCCCGCCGAATTCCGCGGGCACGATAGAACTCCGCGCTTCCCCGCCAGCCGGCGCCACCCCGATGCACCCGAGAAATGGATGCAGTGGAATCTTCACCTTGTAATTCGAATCCAGCGCCTGAAACGTAGCCGTATTGCCGGCGTGATCGATCGGATAAAACCAGATTTTCTCCGGCAGCGGCGCGTGCAACATCGGCGTGTAATTGGTTTGATTCAGTGCCCCAAACCCCGGCGCAAAAGCGCCAAGCCCTTGATCACCATCCACCTGCAAATCCAGAATATGTACGACCAGCGTATCCCCCGGCGCCGCGCCCTCGATAAAAAAAGGCCCCGTCAGCGGATTGTCTCCTTTCGTCAGCGCCAGCGTGTCCCCGGGCTTCTTGATCGCATTGCCAAAGCAGTCCAGTGAATTCGCCTCAAGAATATTTCCTGGGCGCAGCCGCGCCACGGGCGGAGCTGTCCCATAAACATATTTCACCACGTCAATCGTGGCGTGATATTGCACGACGTCCGGCTTGGCTGGCACACTCTGCGTCTGCGCGATTGCCGCCCACGGAAAACCAAGGAAAAGCCCAATCCATCCAAGACGCACGCGATTCCTCCTCGAATCCGAAAACGAAGTGCAACACACTCGCGATGCAGAGTCAATCCACGCTCGCCCATCCGCGGAACCTGGTCCCTCTGCTATCCTCTTCCAGCGACCATGAAGCTAAGCCGCCAAGCTCCCTTGCGCGTTATCTCTCTCGCCCCAAGCGCCACATCCATCCTCTGCGCCATCGGTGCAAAGCATTTGCTCGTAGGAGTTACAAAATGGTGTGCCGACGTCGCTCCCGTCGCCAAACTTCCCAAGCTCGGCGATTGCTGGCACATGGATTCCATTGACGCCATCTTGCATCTGAAACCCTCGCTCGTCATTGGCTCCGTCCCTTACAAACAGGCAACCGTCGCAAAGCTGCTGGAACAACCGCTGAATTTTCTAGCCATGAATCCACGGACATTGACGGATATCGAAAGCGATATTCGTCTGCTAGGTAGAATCACCGGGAAAGCGGCCGCGGCCGAAAAGGTGGCGCGCAGGATGCGCGCTGCCTTCGCCTCCCTCAAGAAAAGAACCAGCAAAACCAAAACATCGGTCAGGATCTATTGCGAGGCCTGGCCAAGTCCACGGATCTCCTCCCCGCCCTGGGTAGCGGAGCTCGTGCAGCTCGCTGGTGGCCAGATGGCGGTTCCGGCTGGCGAGAAAGTCACCGAGGAGCAGATCGCGCAGTCCAAGCCGGAGCTGATCATCCTCGCATGGGCCGCGACCGGCAAAAAAGCCGATCCAAATCAGGCCTACAGCGTGGCGTCATGGAAGGACATGCCAGCCATCCGGAATCGGAATGTGCATGTCATCAGCGATGAATTGTTGAACACGCCCGGTCCGCCGTTGCTGAGAGGCGCAATGGAACTCGAGAAGTTATTACGCGGAATAAACCCCCGTCCGCAGAGGTAGAGATAGGTATCGTGAAATCCCAAAAGACGATCAGGGATGTTGCCGCATGAGGATGGTGGTCGCGGCTGTGATTGAGCGCACCGATCGGCGCTTGCTGATCGGCCAGCGCCGCAAAAACGACAGCTCTCCTCTCAAGTGGGAATTCCCGGGCGGAAAGGTTGAGCCTGGCGAGGCTCCCGAAGCCGCATTAACGCGCGAATTGAAAGAAGAACTCGGCGCCACACTTCAGAAAAGTGTTCCCATCGGCCGCGTGGTTCACAAATACGCTTCGACGCCCGAGGAGTTGGAAATCCTTTTTTACGCCGTGGCGATTTCCGAATCCGAACTACTGCCCAGCGCATTCGAACAAATTGCCTGGGTTCTTCCCAAGGAACTAGGCCAATACGACTTTCTTGCCGCCAACTCCCAACTCGTCGCCAATCTCGCCACCGGCCGCATCAAGCCGGGAGAAATTCTGCAAGCCGCCGTCCGCGCTCCGCACCCTACAACGCCGGACCAAAGTAGCGGTAGTGGCCAGTAATCTTCCAGTTGAATAAGACGTCTTCCATCCGCGGCCCCTGGCCGATGTTATGGACGATCATGAACCGCCCGCTCGACGCGGATTTCTGGTCCACCACAATGCCCACATGGGGCACGCCCCCGCCCAAATCCCACGTCACAACATCTCCCGGCGCATAATCTTCCGCGCGAGCGGACAGCGGCAGCGACTCACCCTTGCGCGCAAAAAACACCATCAAGTTCGGCACTCGCCGGTGATCGATGTTCGCATCCGGATGGCTCGCGAGCCATCTCCACTTTCGCAGGTAGAGATCGAAGTTCTGCGCCATGTCCTCGTGAACTTCCTTCTGCAGATCGACGCCAACACTCCGGTACGAGCGGATGATCTCATCCGTGCACACACCCGTATCCGCGGGCACATCTCCTCCGGGATACGGAATGCGTACGTAGGCAGGTTCGTAGCGGACGACATGGTGTGTACGCTCTATCGCGGCTGCCACCAGGCGCTGCGTGAACTCGCGGCGCCGCGCTTCCGAGCTTGCATTCGATGGAGGACTAGCCTGTCTCGCGGGCGCCAAACTGGCCACCACCGCTGCGAGAACGACAACCGCGAGTCGCACGAGATATCTTCCCCTGCGAAACATCCGCGCTCGCTTCCTAGGAAATGACCGGATTCGGCTTATCCGTATTGATTCCTAGGTCCTTAATCGCTTTGTCGAGCAGTGAACGCTCGATCTTCCCGTCTACGAAAAGCTCGTGTAACGTCGCCAGCGTAATGAAGCGCGAATCCACTTCGAAGAAGTCCCGCAAGGAAGCGCGCCCTTCGCTGCGCCCGAACCCATCCGTCCCAAGCGACGCCAGTCGTCGCGGCATCCACTTGCTGATCATATTCGGCAAAGTCTTCAGGTAATCCGAAGCCGCCACAAACACTCCCGGCGCATCCGCCAGGCATTTCGTGACGTACGGCACGCGCGCCTTTTCCGCTGGATGCAAACGGTTCCAGCGCTCGCACTCATTGCCGTCCTTATAAAGTTCCTTGTAGCTCGTCACGCTCCAGACGTCGGCCGCCACTCCATACTTGGTCTCGAGAATCTCCTGGGCTCGCAGCGCTTCGTTTAGAATCGCGCCGCTCCCGAAAAGCTGCGCGCGCAACTTCGACTTCGAATTCGTCGCTCGCCGGAAGCGGTACATGCCCTTCAAAATGCCTTCCTTCACGTCGCCTGGCATCGCCGGCATGGCATACGGCTCGTTCATCACCGTGATGTAATAGAATACGTTTTCGCCGTCCTTATACATCCGCCGAATCCCGTCCTGGATGATCACCGCAATCTCATATGCAAACGCCGGATCGTAGGCCTTCACATTCGGCACTGGCAGCGCCAGCACCTGGCTGTTCCCGTCCTGGTGCTGCAATCCCTCGCCGGAAAGCGTCGTCCGCCCCGAAGTCCCGCCCAGCAGGAATCCGCGCACGCGCATGTCCGCCGCAGCCCAGATAAAATCCGCGATTCGCTGAAATCCAAACATCGAGTAATAAATGAAAAACGGAATGGTATTGATCCCGTGCGTTGCGTACGCTGTGCCCGCCGCGATGAACGAAGCCATTGACCCGGCCTCAGTAATCCCCTCTTCAAGGATCTGCCCGTCCTTTGCCTCTTTGTAGTAAAGCAACGTGTTGACGTCCACCGGCTCATACTTTTGTCCCACACTCGAATAAATCCCCACTGTTCGGAACAAGGATTCCATACCAAACGTCCGCGCCTCGTCCGGAACGATTGGCACAATCAGCTTCCCAATCTCCGCATCCTTCAGCATCTTTCGCAACATGCCCACGAACGCCATCGTCGTTGAAACTTCACGGCCCTCGCTGCCCTCATGAAATTCCTTGAACAATTCGTCGTGATCCGCCTGCAGCAGCTTCGAACGCGTGCTGCGTGTCGGAACGTACCCGCCCAGCGCTTCTCGCCGCGCTCTCAGATATTGAATTTCCACACTGTCTTCCGCCGGCCGGTAAAATGGCAGCTCAATACAATCTTCATCGTTCAGGGGAATCCCGAATCGCGAGCGAAACTCCCGCAATTCATCTTCATTGAGCTTCTTCTGCTGGTGCGTGACGTTCTTCCCTTCGCCCGCCTCTCCCAGCCCATAGCCCTTGATCGTGCGCGCCAGGATCACCGTCGGCCCGCCCTTGTGCTCCACTGCCGCCTTGTACGCCGCGTAGACTTTCCGCGGGTCATGCCCGCCCAGCCGCAGCCGCCGCAAACTTTCATCCGACATCGGCTCAACGAGCTGCAGCAGCCGCGGATCGCTCCCGAAAAAATGTTCGCGAACATACGCGCCCGATGAAACCACCAGTTTCTGGTACTCCCCATCCACCAGCTCGCCCATGCGCTTGACCAGCAGTCCTTCCGTGTCCCGCTCAAAAATCGGGTCCCACTCGCTGCCCCACAGAACCTTGATCACGTTCCAGCGGGCGCCGCGAAACGCCGATTCCAGCTCCTGGATAATCTGTCCGTTGCCGCGCACCGGTCCATCCAGCCGTTGCAAATTGCAGTTGATGACGAAAATCAGGTTGTCCAGCTTCTCGCGCGAGGCCAGCGTGATCGCTCCCAGCGATTCCGGCTCGTCGGTTTCACCGTCACCGAGGAACGCCCAAACTTTGGCGTCCGTCGCCGGCTTCAGCCCGCGATCCTCCAGATAACGATTGAACCGAGCCTGATAAATCGCCATCAGCGGGCTCAGGCCCATCGACACCGTCGGAAACTCCCAGAAATCCGGCATCAACCAAGGATGTGGATAGGAAGAAAGCCCGCCACCTGGCTTCAGCTCGCGCCGAAAATTTTCCAGCTTCTGTGCGCTCAGGCGTCCTTCCAGAAACGCTCGCGCATACATTCCGGGCGACGCATGCCCTTGAAAATAAACCGTGTCGCCCTCGAACTCGTCACTTCTCGCGCGGAAAAAATGGTTGAACCCCACTTCGTAAAGCGTGGCCGCCGACGCAAACGTCGATATATGCCCGCCGATATTGTGTTCCACCCGATTCGCGCGCACCACCATCGCCAGCGCGTTCCAGCGAATCAAGCTCTTGATGCGCCGTTCGAGTTCCTGGTCACCCGGGAACAGCGGTTCAAGCCGAGGCGGAATCGTGTTCGCGTAAGGAGTGTTCGCCGTGAAAGGCAAATCGATACCATTCACCGTCGCATGCGCCCGCAGCCGCTCCAGAATCTCCGCCGCCACTTCCGGCCCGCTCGATTCCAAAACGGAGTCCAGCGACTCCAGCCATTCCTGAATCTCTACATCTGCCATCCCATGAGGCTGTGTTGATATTTCGTTGTCCATCAATCCTGTCCGTTCCTCTTCTTTCGCTTGTTCGGCCGTCGCGCGGCAATCACGACAGATTTATGCGGCCATTCGAAACTATAGAATACACCCCGCCGCATTTCTCTGCACGGAGTGGGAAAGGATTTTTTTCAAATGTTGAGTAAAGTCAGCTATCCGCGCCCGCTCATGCGCTCTTCACAAGGTTCGCCCGCCATCAACCACCAACACCAGTCCGGTAACAAATTTCGACTGCACCAGAAACAGTACGGTGTCCGTAATGTCCGCCGGACTCCCCGACCGTTGCAACGGTGCCAGCTTGATGAACTCCGCCTCCCACTCCGGCGGATCGCCAGGCATCGTAATCGTGCCCGGAGCGATGGCGTTCACCCGTACCTCCGGCGCCAGCGCCCTCGCCAGCACCTTCGTCAACATCACTACTCCCGCTTTCGAAACCGAATGCGGAATGTATCCCGGCCATCCCAGCAATCCGCCCGTATCCGCAAAATTAACAATCGTCCCCTTCGCCCGCCGGAGCAACGGCGCCGCCGCCTGCGCACAGAAAAACGGTGCCTTCAGATTCGAATCCAGCGAAGCCTCCCAAATCTCTTCCGTCGTGGACACAATGCTGGCGGGAAGAAAATTAGCCGCGCTGTTCACCAGAATGTCCAGCCGTCCAAACTGTTTCGCCGTTTCGTCGAAGAGCCGCCTGATTTCCGAAACGCTGTCAAGATTCGCCGCGACGCTCACCGCTCGCCGCCCCAGCTTTTCGATCTCCGCAACCGCGCTCTCCGCTTCCGCAGCCGACGTTCGATAATGCACCACCACGTCCGCGCCCTCTGCCGCCAGCCGCAAAGCTACTGCCCGCCCCAGCCGTTTCGCCGACCCTGTCACCAGCGCCACGCACCCGAGCAGCGATCCCGCCGAACTCATCCGGTTCTCCATCATCTTCGAATCTCAGACCCTAGCACATTCCAGCACTACCGGCATTCCGTCCGATTCTCTGCTTTCGGATTTCTGATCTCTGATCTCTGATTTCCGATCTCTGCTCTCTCTTAACTTTACTCAGCACATACAAAATCCCCTCACCTGCCCTACAATCTCAAGAATCTGGAGGCTCCATGCATCTCGATCTGCTCGCAATCGCCGCCCACCCCGATGACGTCGAACTCACCTGTGGCGGCACCTTATTAAAAATGGCCCAGCTCGGCTACAAAACCGGCATTCTCGATCTCACCGCCGGTGAAATGGGCACTCGCGGAACTCCCGAAACCCGCTCTCGCGAAGCCGCCAAAGCCACAAAGCTCCTCAGCGCAAAATGGCGCGGCACCCTCGCCGTCCCCGATTCCGACGTCCAGCCATCTCGCCAGCACAAACTTCGCCTCGCCTCCGTTATCCGCGAACTTCGCCCCAAAACCGTCATCCTTCCCTACTGGGAAGCCCGCCACCCCGATCATTACCACGCCTCCAATCTCGGCTATGAAGGCTGCTTCCTCGCCGGCCTCAAGCAGTTGCCCCTTGAAGGCGAACCCTACCGCCCGTACAAAATTCTCTATTCCACCGCCTACGCCGCCGTCCGCCCCACCTTCATCGTGGATATTACCGCCCAATATCCCCAGCGCCACAAAGCCATCCTCGCCTACAGCACGCAATTCGGCCCTAAATCTGGCTCAAAGAAATCCAAAGTCTTCCTCGCCATCGACCGTCTCGAGGACCAGATGAACCAGCTGGCTCGCCACTACGGTGAAATGATTGGCGTCAAATACGGCGAGCCTTTTCTTCAAAAAGAATTGATGAGTGTGAATGACGTGGTAAAGCTGGACGTTCGCTCAATCTAAAAGCCAGCCCTGAAAGCTATATCTGAAGGTTAGAACTTCTCGTCTTCTTGCGCCGGTGAGAAGCCGGGAATAGTCTGCCCGTCCCCAGCACGCTCGACACGCACCCGGATTTGCCCTTCACCCTCCGAGCCCGATTTTCGCAGGATTACCATGGTATTCATCGCCTCGGAATACAGCCGTGTTACCAGGTAAATGTCCTTGGTGCCGTCTTTCTTCCAAAGTTGCCCGATCTGAAGCTTTGACACGCTCATGAGTCTGGCTTTGACTCTAGAGTGCCCCGCCCGGAGTGTCAACTCCCTCCGCGCATCGCCCCAGCGCACTCGCCAAAGCGTACACTCCCCTCGTTCTCGCGCCGCCAGCCCTAAATCAACCCCAACCTCCTCCGCGCAGGAAACCTTCCTTCGCCCTCAAACATCGTAGTCATTGTAATGATAAAGGCCAATCCAGCGATTTAGGGGTGTATAATCCTGGTTAGGCAGAGGTCCACCATATGCCACACATCTTCCGGCAGGCTCTGAAACTCACTTTGGCAACTGTCCTGATGGCCGCTCCCGCTTTCTCTGCTCCTCAAAGCCAGAATCCCCCTCCACCTCCCACAACTCAGGATCCTTCCAAGACCCCCTCGCCCCCGGCGCAACAGCCCGCCTCGACTCAGCCGGCAGCACAGCAACCGGCCCCCGGCTCCCAGCCCGTCCAGCAGCAAGACACTGTGAACCCCAAGAATTCCAAGGAAGACGTCGAAGCCATCGGCAATCGCAACGTCGGCAAGGGTATCAACCTCTTCTCCCTTGAACGCGAAATCGCGCTCGGCAAGCAACTCGCCCAGGAAGTCGAACGCTCTTCCAAGATGATTGACGATCCCGTCGTCACCGAATACGTCAACCGCGTCGGCCAGAACCTCGTCCGCAATTCCGATGCCCGCGTACCCTTCACCATCAAGGTCATCGACTCCGACGAAGTCAACGCCTTCGCCCTACCCGGCGGCTTTTTCTACGTCAATAGCGGCTTGATCCTTCGCGCCCAGGAAGAGGCCGAACTGGCCGGCGTCATGGCCCACGAAATCTCTCACGTCACCGCGCGCCACGGCACCAAGAACGCCTCCAAAGGGGAACTCATGCAGTTGGCCACCATCCCCCTGATGCTCCTCGGTCCGGGCGGCTGGGCCGGCTACGGCATCTATCAAGGGTTGAATCTCGCCCTTCCGCTCACCTTCCTCAAATTCAGCCGCGACGCCGAGCGCGAAGCCGATTTCCTCGGCCTCCAGTACATGTACAAGGCCGGCTACGATCCGAACGCCTACGTCACTTTCTTCGAGCGCATCCAGGCCGATGAGAAGCGCCGTCCCGGTACCATCCCTAAGGTTTTCTCCACCCATCCGCCAACACCTGAGCGCATCGAAGCCGCCCAAAAAGAAATCGCCCGCATTCTCCCGGCGAAGTCCGAATACATCGTCACCACTTCCGAATTTGACTCCGTAAAGTCCCGCCTCCGCGGCATCATGTTCTCCCGCAAGGCCACCGACAACGTCGCCGGCAAGCCCACCCTGCGCACCAAAACCGAGCAATCTAAAACGCCACCCACAACCACCGACCCCAGCAGCACCCCCGACGACGACCGCCCAACCCTGAAGCGTCGCCCCGACACCCAACCCTGATCTCCAATGCTTTCTTATCCTGAATTTGTAGGGGCGCGATACATCGTGCCCCTCTTCGTTTTCGGGCCTGCTGGTCCCGTGCTGGCGCCATCAACATGAAATCCCATTCTCCAATCGCAATCGTCCTCTTCGTCCTTGCGGCTTTTTGCTCCGGTTCCAACCTCCGCGCCCATCCCGCCCCGCAACTCAAACCATCCCACTCCGACGAGGACCTCAATGCCATCGGTCAGCGAGACGTCGGCAAAGGTGTCAATCTCTTCTCTCTGGACAAGGAGCAGGCCCTAGGAAAGCAGTTGGCGCAGGCAGTCGAGCGTAGTTCAAGACTTCTCGCCGATCCCGTCGTCACTGACTACGTAAATCGCCTCCTTCAAAAAATCGCCGCCAACTCCGATGCCCGCGTCCCCGTTTCCGTCCGCGTGATCGAATCGGAGGTAGTCAATGGCTTCGTCCTGCCAGGCGGCTTCCTGTACGTCAACACCGGCCTGATTCTTCAGGTCAATGGCGAAGCCGAACTCGCCGGCGTGCTGGCCCGCGGCATCGCGCATACCGCGATGCGTTCCTCGACCAAGGAGGCGACTAAGGGCCGACTTATGGAGCTCGCCACAGTTCCCACCACGATGCAGCTCTCCACATTCCCCTTGATGCTCCTCGGTCCCGGAGGCTGGGGAGGTTACGGAAACTATCAGGGCTTCGACCTCTCGATCGCCGTCACCTACCTCAAATTCCAGCGCGACTCCCAGCGCGCCGCCGACTTTTACGGTCTCGAGTACCTTTACAAGTCCGGCTACGATCCTGAATGTCTCCTCCGCTTCCTCGAACGCAGCTTCTCCCCGACGTCCGCGGCCAAGAAAATTCCCCAAGCCTTCAGTGAATATCCTCCGCTCCCCGAGCGCCTCGAATCCATGAACAAAGAAATCGCAAGAATCCTCCCACATCAAGACGGGGCCATCATCACCACCGCCGAGTTTCAGCTGGTTCAAGACCGCCTTCGCGCACTCAAGTTAAGAGAAATCGTCGGCCCACCTGCGATCCAAGGAAAACCCACACTAAGAAAACCTTCCGATACGCCTCCTCCCGGTCCGCCACCTCTGACGCCCAACCGTCAACAAAATCTTTTGTAGTGGCGGTACTCAGATCGGCGGTTCGATTTTTAGGTCTGGCCGAACAGCAACTCGCGCTCTCAAATGATTTCACGCCCTCGCGCGCAAAGCAGATGCATTACTAACTAAGCTGAATCAATGCGGGGGCTATGAATGAAAACCGCGGCGGGTTTTGAGCGGGCTCGTTCCTGCCCGGCGCCATGAATTTGCATGAATCGGCTCCCGTAGCCAGCGGAGCAGCGATCTTCTCTGTTCTCTGAATGCCATCGCTTCAATCATGGCATTCCAATCTCGCTTGAAGTCAGCCACCCAACGACTCGGCAATTCCAGGGCCATGGAGTTCGCATGCCTGATGCTTGGGAGTGCCACTAAAGCCCGGCTTTGGACCACGGAGTTCGCGCGTCTGATAATTCGAAGCACCGCAAGAGCCTGGCTTTGGACCCTGGAGTTAAGATGTCCGATACCTCGAAGGACTGCTAAAGCCAGGCGCGGCCATGCGGCCAATAAATCCCTCCCCATCGGCGGAGTTTCCCTCCGGGGACTCCCCGACTCCCATGAATTCCCGGAAAGTAGTACTCCGTGAATCGATCTTCCGCGCGATTTGCGGGGAAGCTGATTCATCGTTTCCAGCGTAAGCACGCGGCTCTTCGCCAGGGAAAGTTCCGGGTTATTTGCCGTTGATAAAGATACTCGGCTCTCACCCGTGCCTTTCGCATTCGTCAGAGGAGTCGCTGAACGTGTTTCTTTTTCCCGTCTTCTTTCCTCATCGGGTGGCGCAATCGAGTCGGAAACGCATGCTCCGACGGTTCTAGCAGGATTCACGCTCGCTGCGACCGCCGTTTCATCGATAGCACCGGGTGCCTTTTGGCCGGCATGCGACGCGACCAAAGATGGTCCATGCACTTGCACTTGCTCTGCGGAAAATCCGCGTGCCTGGGCCTTCGCGAGGATGGATTGCATGGCGTCCACCGCCTCGCGATCGAAGATTGTCCGTCCTGCGCCCACCGTAGTCTCCCGCTGCGTGGCGCACTCTTCACTCATTCCCAGTTCCAAAGCAGTTTCTTCCACAACTCTCAGATCAATCACTGCCTGTTGTCGCTTGCTACTAATCGTCAGGCAAGTGTCGCAGAACAGGTTGATCAACCGCGGAATTCCCTCGGTTCTCCTGAAAATCTCCCCAAGAACCGGCGCGGGGAAAGGGAAATTCTGCCCGCGAAACCCTGCGCAATAAAGCCTTTCCGCAACGTACGCTTCGGCCTCTTCGAGCCTGAGCGGGCGGAGAGCGCAGCTGCACTCCACCCTTTCCCGAAGCGCCCGCAACTCCGGCCGTCGCAGCACGTCCAACAGTTCCGGCTGGCCACACAGGATAATCTGCAGCAATTTCTCCGCGTTCTGGTCCGCGTTGTTCAATTGCCGCACTTCTTCCAGAAGCTCCTCCGTCAGGAGGTGCGCTTCGTCGACCAGTAGAAGCGAGAATCCTCCCTTTCTTCGTGTTTCAAGCAGCATGTGTTGCAGCGCCTCGAGTCTCGCCGCTTTGCTCGTCTCCGCGCACCGAATCTCAAATTCGGCGAGGATCGCCTCCAGAAATTCTTCCCGGCTGAGTGTGGGGTTCAGAAAGAATGCCGAAGAGATCGGGCGGTGGCTTGTGGCCCTCTGCGCGAGAATATGCAACGTCGTGTGCACCACCATCGTCTTACCAGTCCCCGAAGGTCCCGTCATCACCACTAGGCCCTTGCGGCTCATGACTGCTTCGATCAGGGTGGCCAGGGCATTCGCGTGCGGTTCGGCGAGGTGAAAGAATCTCGGGTCAGACGTGAGCCGAAAGGGCTGTTCGCGCAATCCTAAGAACGCTTCATACATGGATGCTCCGTCAAGGCTCCAAATCCTGCGCGGCCCGCACGATTTCTCTACGAAACCTGTCGTCCATCAGTTCCTGGACGTCGGCATTTCGTAGCGAACTCTCTCATTTCAGCCTTCTAAGCTTCGAGCACGCTCCGCGTGCCTTCTTCGGAGCGGCGCCTCTCGATGGCAAACGCTGCGACCTGCTTCGCTCTCTCTATGATCTTGATTTCACTGGGAGTGGCGGTTCGCGGTGGGCAGCAGTACGTCTCCAGTGTCCCAAGGAGTTCTCCGTTCCGCGAAAAGATCCCGGCGGACCTGAAGTTTGACAATCCGAAGCGCGCTGCACACTTCGCCAGCGTGTGCGCGCCCTCTTCATCACCGTCCGCAAGCAAGACCACTGACGCTACATTCCCTATTTCAACGTTGATCGCGGAGCACAATCTATCCAATACCTCCGCTAGCGGTGCTCCACTGGAGATCAGTTCATGCACGTAGGATTCGCCGCCGAGTTGGGTCGGAATCGTATCGGGTTCGGGCCGATCCAGCCGCAGCCCCAGTCCCATTTGCTCGAGGTGAGAATTCTGCTCTGACACCGGGATCTCCCTTCTCAGCCTCTCTTCGAACATTTATTTCCGTTGGAGACCGAATCCTAGGGGCTTGGACAAGTAGAGTCTGTTCAAAATTGCACACCGGCGCGGGCCGAGCGAGACAGCCGCAAACGCTAAGGTGATTCGGATTAGCTTTCGGACGGGGCGGAATTAAACCTCTAGGAAGTTTCGGGCTGCCCCTTCTCTCTCATCTGCGTCTCGCATCTATTGCCGGATTCATCCTGCCTGCGCCTCGCCGCCCAGCATCCTATGAATCCAAGCTCGACCGAATCGATTGTTACGTGGTTCCTACTGTCCTCGCAAAAGCGCTTGATTTGCCAGCAACCAGAACTTGATGCTCATCGAGACGGCCGAAAAGCTCGATCAGCTTTGCGACCACGCCCGTCCATCCGGTCTGATGGCTCGCTCCCAGACCCGCGCCGTTATCGCCGTGGAAATACTCATAAAACAGGATGTAATCCTTCCATTGCGCATCGGTCTGGAATTTCTCCGTGCCGCCGAACACCGGCCGCCGCCCGGATTTATCCCGCAGGAATATCCGGGTCAGACGGTTGGCAATTTCCCGAGCGACCTCAAACAGGTTCATCAATGTGCTCGAGCCAGTCGGGCATTCGATTTTGAAGTTGTCACCGTAATAAATATAGAACGACAACAGAGCGCGGATCAGCAGTGCGTTCACCGGCATCCATATCGGACCACGCCAGTTAGAATTTCCACCGAACATTCCGGTGTCGGACTCCGCCGGCAGATAGTTCACCCGGTATTCTTGGCCCTCGACGTTGACGACAAAGGGATGTTCTTCATGGAAGCGGGACAGGGCTCGTATCCCATAAGGACTCAAGAATTCTTTCTCGTCGAGCATGCGCGTCAGAATTCGGCGTAACCTGTTCTCATTCACCAAGGCAGCCATACCACGCTCGCCATATCCAAAATGGCCGGGCCCGGTCGCATGTATGCTCTCTTTGAGTTCGGGCATCCGTGCGTAGCGTTCCGTTAGGATCTTCACTACTCGAGGGCACCGATCGCGCTGCCACGGTTCGATCACGGTGGTGGCACACAAGGGCAGTAGTCCGACCATGGAGCGAACCTTTAGCCGCCTGGCGGTACCGTCCGGGAGCCGCAGGACGTCGTAATAGAAACCATCCTCTTCGTCCCACATACCCTCAGGACCAGTCTGATTCATGGCGCGTGCAATCCAAATGAAATGCTCGGCAAACTTCAGGGCCATGTCTTCATACATGGGGTCGTGAGCGGTCAACTCAATGGCTATCTCCAACATGTTCTGGGAGAACATTGACACCCACGCCGTGCCGTCGGCCTGCTCGAGGCAGCCACCCGTGGGCAGTGGGGAGCTACGGTCGAAGACGCCGATGTTGTCCAGCCCAAGGAACCCGCCTTCAAAAAGGTTCTTGCCAAATCGGTCTTTTCGATTCACCCACCAGCTGAAGTTCAGCATCAGCTTCGAAAAAGATCGCTTGAGAAACTCCAGATCGCCTTGGCCCTTGAGAGCCTGCTCGGTCCGGTAAAGGAAGATAGTGGCCCATGCGTGCACAGGTGGATTGACGTCGCTGAAGTTCCACTCGTATGCCGGGATCTGGCCGGTCGGATGCAGGAAGAACTCCTGTAGCATCAGATCGAGCTGTTCCTTTGCGAAATCCACATCTACCGTGGACAGCGCGATGGCGTGGAACGCCAGGTCCCACGCCGCAAACCACGGGTATTCCCATTTGTCTGGCATCGAGATGATGTTTTGATTCACCATGTGAAACCATTCGCTGTTTCGCATGGATCGTGCGCCCGGCTTCATCGGATCGTCACCATGCTCCGTGAGCCATTTGTCTACATCAAAGAAGAAATATTGTTTGGACCACAGCATCCCGGCCAGCGCCTGGCGCATGACCAGGGCTTCATCTTTACTGACGCGCTCCGGTGTGATGGCTCGATAGAATTCATCTGCTTCGTTTTGACGGGTCTGCACGATTTCGGCAAAGCTCTTGAAGGGATCGCCCATCGCCGTAGGCGCCAGATCGCTCAGCCGCAGACGGACGGTGGCTGTCTTTCCTGCACCCACATTCAACTCATGGTGTGCCGCGCATTTAGTTCCCGTTTTCTCGGGGTTGACGGCGTTGTGATTTCCTTCAACCACGTAGTTGTTGATCCCGTCTTTCACATACGGACTGGCATTGTCCGTGCCAAAGACCCGTTTGTTATTAGTCTCATTTTCTGTGAACAGGAGTGGAACTTCTCCTTCGCAGTACAGATACCTCTCGCCCAATTCCGCGTGTGACGCCGCAACAGCCTGTACGCCTCTCCGGCCAGACACCTGCTTCAGGGACGGCTTGGGTGTACCTGGCCACCATGTCCAGATGTTGCGGAACCAAAGTGTCGGCAGGACATGTAATAGGGCCGGCTCAGGCCCGCGATTAGCCACGCTGATCTGGATAAGGAGGTCCTCTGGAGTCTGCTTGGCATATTCCACGAAGACATCGAAGTAGCGATCATCCTTAAAGACACCCGTGTCCAACAGTTCGTACTCCATGTCGCCACGATTGCGCCGCTTGTTCGACTCGATCAAATCACTGTAAGGAAACGCCGCCTGCGGATACTTGTACAGGTACTTCATGTAGGAATGCGTGGGCGTGTTATCCAGGTAGAAGTAATATTCCTTTACGTCTTCGCCGTGATTGGCTTCGCTATTCGTCAGCCCGAACATACGTTCTTTGAGGATGGGATCTTTGCCATTCCACAGACCTACGCTAAAGCAGAGCAGCTGTTTTTCATCACTGATCCCGGCTAGACCATCCTCGCCCCAATGATAGGCGCGGGAGCGGGCCTGGTCATGAGTGAAATAGTCCCAGGCATTACCGTCCTGGCTGTAGTCCTCGCGAACTGTTCCCCACTGCCGCTCGCTGAGATAGGGGCCCCATTTTCTCCATGGTGTCTTTGATGTGCGGGCTTGTTCGAGTCTGCCAAGTTCGTGATTTTGGGGCATGACTCATCCTCCTTAGCGATCCGTCTGGGTGGAGTCCAACGGGGGACGTATGCCAACTGGAAGGTTATGCTTCATCACGAGGAATTCACAACTGTTAAAAATAGCAGGTCACGATGAACCCAGGGAAGCGCCCAACGTCTGATCATAGTATCAGGCGCGATAGTAATATTGGCCGGTTTCAATGTCGAACTTACAGCTGGGCCGCTCTTTGAATGTCCGAGTCCGCATCGGAGATCTCACATACCACTTCCAACTTGAACGATTTCCCGAGGCTTGATGTTCGCGAGGGCCAAAGCGAGTGCTGGAAATGTTTGGCGCAGGTGCTCTAGGCGATTGGAGGGCGATTGGAGAACTACGATAGCGATTCTGCGACCCGCCAGGTTCTGTTGGTAGAGGAGATTTGTATCCACTGTGACGAGGACGTCAAAAGCAGCTTCTGCGAGGCTTAAAAGTTCGCCGTTCTGTTTTCCAGACCACCCCGCTTCTTGAACGGTACGACATTCGTGGCCGTGATTTACAAGGTGCTTCTTGAGCGCTCGTGGGGCGCACTCGTCAACAAGAACTCTCATTTAAGCTGTGCGACAAGGCTCAGCCGTGCTTCCTCGATGCCAGCAATGGCAAGTTCGCGGCTGACGCTAGGATACTGTTCCAGGAACTGATCCAACGTGTCGCCCCCTTCCAGATAGTCAGTTAAGACCTTGAAAGGAACGCGGGTTCCCCGGAACACAGGCTCTCCGCCAAGGATATCCGGATCTTTGATGATTACATTCACAGAGACAGTCGCCATGGCGAACCTCCTGCGCGCTTTCCGATTATCTCATCCATCCACGACAGCAGCCCCGAAAAGTTAAACTCGTCCGGCGTGACGTTTGATTCTAAACCACATACGCAAAACCCGCGTATGCGACGCCAACGTTGTGCTCATCTTGAAAGGGTCGGCCCCCCGCTGCCGACCGAATGGCTCGCATAAGCTATCTTTTTGCTGAACCAGCCATAGCTGTAGGTCTGGCGAGCGATCCCAGCGAACGACGGATACTTCACATTTCAAACCCGAGTTCTTTTGCACGGGCGGAGAAGTCTGCAGCCTTTTTAGGATCCGGTTGTATATCAGGTAGCCCCGTTGTGTAAATGGTTGCCAAGTTCTGGCAGGCCAAACCGGATAGATGCTCCTCTCGAATATTCTGTTGAGCAACCTTAGAATAGAGTTCGATGGCTTTTCCCCCGTCAATAAGCACACCCCAGCCAAAATGATAAAGATTTGCCAGGTTGCACAGCGCCTTCGGATTGCCGGATTCAGCTAAGGGCATCAATAACTTTTGCGCTTCCAGATAGTTGCCTTTTTCTATCATTTCAATAGCACGTTCTACCTCTGGAGTGTTAAGGCTTGCCATGGTCGCTCCCTACTAGTCTTACGTCTCAAATGGTCCAGGTTTTCTTTATGTAATCGATATCGTCGTTGTTCGCGTGACCGGTGCGACAAATAGGACGAATAATGGAAGCTCCAGGTCCTAGGTTGCGGGAATGGGACCGCCCGCGAGAGCTGATATTGTTGACAGTATGATAAGTGTCAAAGGAATAGGATTGGGATTGGGCACTTTTTTCTTGCATGGTTCGTCGTTTCGGCAATCGGGGTGGATTTCCTCAGTATGCACAAGGCCGGTGATGGGATCAACGCTTGGGCAGGGCCTCAATACATGTTGAGGAAAAGTAACTATAGCTCCGTAACCTCGACATCTATACATGCATGTCATACATGGCCCCCCATGATACTGAGAACCCACGAAGCTACAACCTGCTTTCCCAGTTGGAACGGTCGGTAGCTTAGGTTCCGACGGAGTGGGCGCTAGCCCGATTGGATCTACAAAATTGGCTGGATTGTTTCTGACGTACCTGTAGAAATTAATTCCGCCTCGGAAATCAATCGGATCTTCGCTGAGGAAGCGCCCGGTCGATTGATCGCAGTATCTGGCGCGGCAGTACGATGCCTGTGGATTTCTCCGACCTCTTTCGTCAGGCCAGTTCTGACCTGCCCTGAGGCCTGGCAGACCTTGCCCTGTGTTACTTCTTGGGCCGTTATGGGCATCATCTCTTTTATTTTACGTTCCGGAAGAGTGCCCAACGTAAAGCTATCGGGACGGTGTGCCTATTAACGTTGCCCTAATCCTGGCGTCGCTACCTCTTTACTTCATTACTTCACAACCTCGTCTCAATTCAGGATCTTCTCTCCCGGTCATCCGGCGCCGCCGCCACTCCCATCCTCCGCAGCTCATCGCCGTAATACTTCTTGAACAGCACGTCCCACTCTTCGCTGCCTTCCAGGATTTCCTTCTTCTGCGAAGTAATCTTCTTGCGGACTTCCAGCTCTACCTTCTCTTCTTCCTTCAGCGCGCCCGTCAGGATCAGCACCACCTGCTGCCGGATGGTGTCCCGGTCATCCACGAATTCCACATCGGCGCTATCCACCAGCACTTCCGTGATCTGGTGCGACAATCTCACAATCTTTTCCCGGCTAATTCTCATCCACCCTCTTCCCCATCATTCTTCGGGAGCTTCCCTGCCCCCGCTTCGCGCCGTTTCCATTTCAATTTTCCAATTTCGAGTTTCGATTTTCTGATTTCCATTTTCTAACGAAGGATCAATTTCCGTTCCCGCGCCAGTTGCTGCTTCGCCTTCTTGTACATCTCCTGATAGGAAACTCCCGTGCGCCGCATTTCATCCTGGTGCTCCACCAGGATATTCCGCACTTCTTCGTTCAGCCGGTCCTCGACGGTAAGTTCTTCCGTCATCCGCAGCCTTACGCGATTGGCCAGCGCAGCGGCATCCTTCACTTCAATGTGCCCGCCTTCCACCAGCTGTTTCACGACTTCTTTCGCCATGTGCGCGACGTAATCCCGGACAATCAGCATCTCTGTATGCGTCCTTTGCGTTCAAACAAGAAAACGAGTTTACTGGCTGCGCCAATAAAGTGCAAGGAAGCCCCGCCAATCGCCCGCAAATCAGCAGCTCTACGCGCGCATCGTCGCCACGCCGCCCTTCGCCCCAGCCTGCAATTTCGCTGTTGTCCGGGCGCAGCATCGCCGCGCCCTTCAACGCGATTCGGCGATCAATTCCGATATTGGAGCGGAGTCCCACAAAACAAAACGCGCCCATTTCGCGCTCGCGCTGGCGCCACTTCCCTGCGCGTTGACGCTTCGCGCCGCTTCCTGTACGATGAATTGGAATTGGTTGGGCGCTTAGCTCAGCGGTTAGAGCGTTCGGTTTACACCCGAAAGGTCGTCCGTTCAAATCGGACAGTGCCCACCACTGTGACGCTTCAACCCTTCAGCGGGGACGTAGTTCAGTTGGTTAGAACGCTGCCCTGTCACGGCAGAGGTCGCGAGTTCGAGTCTCGTCGTCCCCGCCATTCATTCCAGAGAAGTTGCTTCAACTTCGGCCAAACCATCGAGGACGCAAAAAGCCGCGCGTGGCGGCCCTGTCGCTTCCTTTTTCCGCTTTATTCTTTTGCTACATGGCGGCAGCTTCTTGCGTCGTAGCGCCTAACGATTCAGAAGTATCGGAAGAGAAGACCAACGACAGCACTGCGGCTTGCGCTTCATGCTTCGCGGGACTGATTGCCTGGGTATAAGGCGGATCAGCCAGATAAACATTTTGCGCTTCAGGGGCGTAGTGAGTGAATACCAGGTCGCTCACCTTAGCTTTCTCATGACAAGCAAAACAAGTTTTCATAACCGCTTCGTCTGCTGTCTCTCACTCCAGCTGGACCATTTCATGCCGGGCACGTCAACACAACTGGGGCTCCGCAAAGTCCGCGTTGCACTTAACTCTAAACCTCTGTACTTTCTTGCATCGGCGCTGCGTCATGAATAAGCGAAGAAACCCATTCCGTAGCTGGCAAGTAAGCGGCGCAAGAACCAAGAGCATGGATAAGAGCGGGTGACGCGAACGCGAATACGCTCGCCACGAAGGATGAGCCAATGAAACGAATCGCAATTGCAGTGGCGTGTGCATTACTCGCCTCCAGCCAGGTGCAAGGGCCTAACGCTCAGGCCCATTCCTCCGCTACAGGCGCCGAGCCTTCCTCGCAGGCTTCTAGTGCGGACTGGGCCGTTTATCACGGCAATCCGCACGGAACACACTATTCGACGCTCGATCAAATCAATACAAAGAACGTCAAACGCCTGAGGGTCGCGTGGACGTTTGAAACCGGTGATGGCGCCCCGACCAACGACATGGAAGGTGACACCATCGTCGTCAAAGGACGCATGTATTTCGCCTCTCCGAAGGGGCGCATTTTCAGTCTCAATGCGGCCACTGGCACGCAGAACTGGGTCTACGATCCGGCTGAGGGAGCACCGGTTAGCGGCAATGGGCGATTGCGCGGCGTTTGCTATTGGGCCGACGGAACTGATGAGCGGATTTTGTTCACCTCGCGCAATCGACTGATGGCGGTAGATGCCAACACCGGAAAACTGATCGAAAGTTTCGGCGATACCGGCAAGGTCGACCTGAGTCAGGACCTTGAGCGAGATCCACGCTCGGTATCGGTGAACGTCAATTCGCCCGGCGTGATCTACAAAGACCTCATTATCCTCGGTAGCACTGGCGCGACGCCCGGTCATATTCGCGCCTATAACGTGCGCACCGGACAGCTGAGGTGGATCTTCCACACGATCCCGCATCCCGGCGAATTTGGGTATGACACGTGGCCCAAGGATGCGTGGAAGACTGCGAATGGTGCCAACGCATGGTCCGGTCTGAGCCTCGATCCTGAGCGCGGCATTGTCTACCTTCCGCTGGCGTCAGCGGGCATGGGATTTAAGGATTTCTACGGCGCCGATCGCGAGGGCAATACGCTCTTTGGCACCTCGCTGGTGGCGCTTGACGCCAATACCGGCAAGCGTCTGTGGCACCATCAGCTCGTGGAACACGATGTGTGGGATCGCGATCCACCGACGCCACCGACGCTCGTCACCGTTCGCCGTGACGGTCGGGACATTCCTGCTGTAGCCCAGATTATGAAGTACGGTTTCGTCTGGGTGTTCGACAGGGTCACGGGCGAAAACCTGTTTCCGGTCCAGGAGGTTTCCGTCTTTCCAAGCACCATTCCGGGCGAAAAGCTCGCGACACGCCAGACCTTGCCTGCGGCGCCTGAACCGTTCGCTCGTCAGCGACTCACGGAGGAGACGTTGACCCAGCGCACGCCCGCCGCCAACGCGGCGGTGCGGGCGCACCTGGCGACGCTGAGCAACCGTGGCCGCTTTGATCCACCCTCGCTCGAGGGCACCGTCATCTTTCCGGGACTGGATGGTGGCGGCGAATATGGCGGCGCTGCCTGGGACCCCGAGACCGGCATTCTCTATATCAACTCCAACGAACAAGCCTACATCCTGCAGTTGCGGGCGCAGGTCAAGAAGACCAGCGGCGAGGCCTCTGCTGCCGAGATCTACAACGCCTCCTGCGCCGGTTGCCACGGCGTCGACCGCAAGGGCAACCCCCCGTCGTTCCCCGCATTGCTTGGACTGACCAAGCGGATGGCGAGCCAGCAGATCGCACAAATGATTGCCCATGGATCGGGGAGGATGCCCGGATTTGAAGGCAGCCTGAGCAAGACTCAGATCGACGGCCTGACGACTTACATCAGTGATGACAACTCGAAGCCGGCGACTACAACTGACAACGCGAGCGCGAACGTCGACTATGTGTTCCAAGGCTATACAAAGTTCCTGGACCCGGATGGCTACCCTGCGGTCAGCACGCCGTGGGGCACGCTGAATGCGTTGAATCTCAACACGGGTCGATATGTCTGGCAGATTCCGTTCGGTGATTATCCGGAGTTGAATGACCCCACCACCGGCAGTGAGAACTATGGTGGGGGAATCGTCACGAAAGGCGGCATCTTTTTCATCGCCGCAACTGTCTACGACAACAAGGTCCGCGCGTTCGACAAGCTGACGGGCAAGCTCCTGTGGGAAGACACGATGCCGACATCGAGCATTGCCACGCCCTCGACGTATGCCGTTAACGGCAAGCAGTATTTTGCGGTGTCCTCCGGCGGTGGTAAGAATCCCAAGCTGAAGGTCGGCGGTGGCATCATTGCCTATGCTCTGCCTTAGGGCCCGATCTCTTTACCCCATCCCCCGGGAATCATCGATGGTGATGCTCAAGAGGACAGGGCGACGTCGTAGCAGCACAGCCGTAACGATTCGGACGGTTGCTGAGCAGGCGGTGTATCCATGATGACGGTCTCGAACGTCATCCCGCAGCGCAACGGAGAACCGTGCAACCCATAATAGACATTCACGTTCACATTATGCCGTACCACATGGTGAAGCCGGCGGCGCTCGAGTTGATCAAGCGCGGGCGCAAGGACTACGCCGATGTCGAGCGCTATTCGGCCGATCCCAAGGCGTTCCTGGGTCTGCTAGACAGCCTGGGGATTGAACGAGCGGGGCTGATTAATTATGTGGCGCCCCAAATTATTGGCTTCACGCCGGAGGTGAACGATTGGAGCGCGAAGTATTGCAGTACAGCGCCGGATCGGCTGATTGCATTTGGCGGTGTGCTTCCGGGAACCGTTCCCGATCCAGGCGTGGAAGTGGACCGGATTGCGAAGCTAGGGATTCGGGCTATCAAGATGCATCCGTCGCACCAGGTGCTCTCGCCGAATGACTATATGGACGGAAACCGCGGCCTCGCGGCGATTTACGAGCGGGCGCAAGCCAACAGAATGCCGATCATGGTGCACACGGGGACTTCCATTTTCCCTGGCGCGCGAAACCTGCATGCGCAGCCGATGCTCTGCGACGATGTGAGTATCGACTATCCCGATCTCGTCGTCATTCTCGCTCACGGCGGGCGGCCCCTATGGATGAACGAGGCTTTCTTCCTGGTTCGCCGTCACAAGAATATGTACATGGACATTTCCGGTATTCCTCCGCAGAAACTGATGGAGTATTTTCCGCGCATTGAAGACATCGCAGACAAAGTGCTCTGGGGCACGGACTGGCCGGGTCCCGGCGTTCCGGCAATCAAAGGCAACATCGAGAAGTTCAATGCCCTGCCGATAGGCGCCGAGGCGAAGCGCAAGATCTTGTACGACAACGCGGCGCGCCTTTTCCCGCGCTGAAGCCGGAAAGAACTTCCACGTGAAGAAGCCCACGCAGTATTTCAATGAAGCGCTGGAGACGATGCCGCGGGAGAAGCTGCAGGATCTTCAGTTCGAGAAGCTTCGCGGACTGCTTGCGCAATTGATAGGCCGCAACCGCTTCTACATGCGGAAGTGGAAAGAGGCGGGAGTTTCGCCCGGCGACCTTCAGTCTCTTTCTGATTTCCGCAAATTGCCATTTACCTGCAAGTCAGAACTCGTGCGCGCGCAGGAAGAAGCTCCGCCTTTTGGAACCAATACGACTTTTCCTGAAAGTTTTTATGCGAGATTTCATCAGACTTCCGGCACGACCGGCGTCCCGTTGCGCGTGGTGGACACTCCCGACAGCTGGGAGTGGTGGGGCACCTGCTGGGGGTACGTGCTCAAAGGCGCCGGAGTAACCGCTGCCGACCGCGTGTTTCTGCCGTTTTCCTTCGGGCCATTTATCGGATTCTGGGCGACGGTGGAAGGAGCGAGGCAGCTCGGCGCCATGATGATTCCGGGCGGGGGATGGGATTCGCTCCAGCGGCTCGAGATGATGCGCGACCTGGGAGCAACGGTCGTCTGCTGCACGCCAACGTATGCGCTGCGGCTCGCGGAGATTGCCGCGAAAGAAAAGTTCGATCTCCGCTGGATTCCGGTTCGCGCACTGATTCACGCGGGCGAGCCGGGGGCCAACATTGCGCAGACCAAGGCGCGCATCGAAGCGGCCTGGGGCGCCAAGTGCTTCGATCACGCGGGGGCTTCGGAAGTCGGCGCTCACAGTTTCGAATGCGAACTTCAGCCGGGAGGGATCCACGTCATCGAAAGCGAATTCATCGCGGAAGTGCTCGACCCACAAAATGGCAAGGAAGTGCAACAAGGAGAAACCGGGGAGCTGGTGATCACGAATCTGGGGCGCCCGGGGTTTCCTGTGATTCGTTATCGCACGGGCGATCTTGTCCGATTGAACTTGTCCCCTTGCGGATGCGGGCGCACGTTCGCGCGCTTTGATGGCGGGCTGCTTGGGCGCA
>JABCZR010000022.1 GCA_013289585.1 Acidobacteriota bacterium
GCACTCTGAAGGTAGTATCGGAGCCGATGTCAGCGCTCGCTCGCAATTCTGAGAGAGATGGTCGGACTCGGACAACGAACGAGAACTGCACCGCGAACGAGTCTTGGACTCGAACTAAATACACGTACGATTCGTTCGGTAAGCAGACGGCGTCCACGGGCTCGCTGGTGAATCCGTTCCAGTACACGGCTCGTGAATCTGACCCAGAAACCGGCCTATATTACTATCGCGCCAGATACTACGATCAGAACGTTGGGCGTTTCCTCACTGAAGATCCACTGCAATTCGTGGCCGGTGAGAATTTCTACGCATATGTTCATAACCAAGCTACTAATTTGACTGATCCGCGTGGACTACAGCAAGGTGAGCACCTTCTCTTCACGTGCACTTGCACTCGGGCGATCGTGAAGCCGGTGCCGTCCAGGCCGAATAGCAAGATTCTCATTTGCGAGTACTTCTGTGATTGCATCGACGGAAAGTTCGTCGTTCTATTCAATAGGATTCGAAGGCTGAAGGGATGCAAGGATGCTCAGAGCTGTCCGTTCCAAATTGAGGGGACCGTCGATCCAGTGGCCGATAGCCCGATCTTGATCCCAGATCCAGGAAAGACACCCGTGTTGGAGCCCCCGAAGAAGTGAAAGAATGGGACCGAACAGACCGGTCAAGCATAGCCACGTCGAAGTCATTCGATGACCCAAGGAGTTAAACCATGTTGCTTTCCCCCAATTCGTTGGTCCTAAAGATTCTTGCTATTTGGAACGCATGTCGCGGCGCTTGGATGGCCTATATCGTCTTTCTATTGTCACGCGCTCTGGCACTGGCAGGAGATCCGGGGCCATATGGAGGCATCGGTGTCGATCGCATACTAATCCTCAAAATTGGCGCGATGCCCCCGAAGTTACTTGGTATTCTGGCGGGTTTTGACTTTGGGCGCGTAGGTGAGCTTGCAGTGGAGTTCGTGGCTGCTGTGCTGTACTTTACGGTTGCGATCGGGATGTGGCGGCGGATGAAAGGAATCAGACTTATAGCCGTTGGTCTTGGGCTCCTCGATTCTCTTTTGCTTGTGTTTTATCTTCGATTTGCCATCCCCTCGCCTATCCTTCCAGAGTTCCGCCCCTTGGCGCTTCTTTGTTGGTCAGTGTTCTTGGGTATATACAGCGTAAATACAATATTCTTACTGAGACCCAGCATTAAGGCATTTTTCATGGACAACGTAGCGTTGGCAGGCTGAATAGATGACAACAACGGGAACACGCAGACAAAGGTGGTTGGGTCGAACTCCACAAGCTATTCGTGGGACTACGAGAACCGTCTCACCAGCGTTACGCTGCCTGGCTCGGGCGGCACGGTTAGCTTCAAATACGATCCCTTCGGCCGCCGCATCTACAAATCTTTCTCGGCAGGCACCACCAGCGTTTACGCTTACGACGGTGACAATTTGGTGGAAGAGACCAACGCGGCGGGAACAGTTGTGGCCCGGTATTCGCAGACGCAGAACATTGATGAGCCGCTTGCCATGCTGCGCTCGGCGGCGACAAGCTACTACCATGCGGACGGCCTTGGCTCGGTTACATCCTTGAGCAACGCGGCCGGCTCGATCGCCAATACGTATACTTATGACTCCTTCGGCAAACTAACGGCTTCTACAGGGTCGCTAGTCAATTCGTTCCAGTACACGGCGCGCGAATCGGACACCGAAACTGGCCTGTATTACTACCGCGCCAGATACTACGATGCAAATCCTGGGCGTTTCCTAACCGAAGACCTAATTCGATTCCGTGCGGGAAAAAACTTCTATTCTTACGTTCACAACCGCCCGTTGGATCTGCGCGATCCAAAAGGCTGGCTGGCTTGGGGCGGAGGCCTTACGGGTGGGGGAATGGGCGGCCTGTTTTGGTTCGGAGGAGGAGCCGAGGGTTCCCTTCTGGTAGTAGGCGATTCTCAGGGTAACAGTGGCCTACTGTGGTGCTCGGCTGGTGGCCTCGGAGCAGTAAATGGAGCGACAGTGAGCGGCCAATTCACGAGCGTAGTATGTCCCACATGCAACACCATCTGTGACATGGAAAATGGTTTTGTGCAAGTGCAGGGGTTCGCGGGCGTAGGAGCGACAGGAGCTGTGGGTGGAGGAGCTTCCATCGGCATGTCGAACGGAAGCGTCTTCGCTTCGGGTGGCGGCGGAGTAGGCGCTGGGGCCGGTCTCGTAGTAATGGGCGGCAGTTGCAAGTTGCTCTCAGGCGGGAAGAGTTGCAAGAACTGCCCGGCCACCCAAAAATGAAGGAGTGATTAGGTATGGACAAACAAGCGAATCGGAAGTTTTCCGATGGTATAGGAATTTTTGTGCGAGCCGGAACGGCGCTGGAGGCCTTGGTAGCATTCTTGATTGTCGTGCCGCTGACGCTATGGTTTGCTTGGGTGCGACATTCGACGATGGCCGAACCAGTAGTCTTGACACTGTTTTGTCTGTCGTTCGCATGGGGAAACGTGGCCATGTTGAAATGGCAACGCAGCCTCCGTAATCTGGGTTGGAGTTCACCGGGCAAGCTTGCCTTTGGTCTGGGCCCACGCCCGGAGGATCCGGATGAATTGCGCCTTTGGCAGTGGGGAACGCACTTCCGTTATTCGTTTGTAGCAGTGCTACTGTGCATGTTTGCCTTCGGGATAATAAAATGGCTGAACGGTGGATAAGGCAACGGTCTGAAAGCCTGTTGCCAGGGCCGGGTAACGCCTCGCGCCGTAGAGCGCCGTGGAGCGCCAGAACAGCGGCGTCTTCGACGCCGGGAGGGGCATGACACGTCACCCCAAACGGGTGCCGTATGGCAACCTTGGTTGCTATTGGGGAACGTGCTGAAAATGCAGTGGCTTGCGACAAGGCGGGTGGCAGGCCCTTAGTTTCTAGGCACTGACCGGGTGCCGGACCCTTTGGTTCGTAAGGGTCCGGGTTTAGAGTCAACTTCATGGAACAAGGCGAGAGATCCTGGCGAACGACGGATACTTCACATTTCAAACCCGAGTTCGTTTGCACGGGCGGAGAAGTCTGCAGCCTTTTTAGGATCCGGTTGTATATCAGGTAGCCCCGTTGTGTAAATGGTTGCCAAGTTCCGGCAGGCCAAACTGGACAGATGCTCCTCTCGAATATTCTGTTGAGCAACCTTAGAATAGAGTTCGATGGCTTTTTCCCCGTCAATAAGCACACCCCAGCCAAAATGATAAAGATTTGCCAGGTTGCACAGCGCCTTCGGATTGCCGGATTCAGCTAAGGGCATCAATAACTTTTGCGCCTCCAGATAGTTGCCTTTTTCTATCATTTCAATAGCACGTTCTACCTCTGGAGTGTTAAAGCTTGCCATGGTCGCTCCCTACTAGTGTTACGTCTCAAATGGTCCAGGTTTTCTTTGTGTCATCCATATCGTAGTTGTTCGCGTGACCGGTGCGACGAATAGGGCAAATAATGGAAGCTCTAGGTCCTAGGTAGCGGGAATGGGACCGGGACCGCCCGCGAGAGCTGATATTATGAGCAGTATGATAATTATCAAAGGTATAGGATTGGGATTGGGCACCTTTTTCTTGCATGGTTCGTCGTTTCGGCAATCGGGGTGGATTTCCTCAGTATGCACAAGGCCGGTGATGGGATCAATGCTGGGGCAGGGCCTCAATACATGTTGAGGAAAAGTAACTATAGCTCCGTAACCTCGACATCTATACATGCATGTCATACATGCCCCCCCCCATGATACTGAGAACCCACGAAGCTGCAACCTGCTTTCCCAGTTGGAACGGTCGGCAGCTTCGGAGAATCAGGTGCTAATCCTGTAGGATCTGCCAAATTAGCTGAATTGTTTCTCACGTAACTATAAAAATTAATGTCAGCCCGGAAATCTATCGGGTCTTCGCTGAGGAATCTTCCAGTCTGAGGATCGTAGTATCTGGCGCGATAGTACGATGCCTGTAGATTTCTCGGCTCCGTCTCCGCCAGCCACCTGCCCTCAAGACTAACGGCAGTTAAGTGAGACAGGCTCAGCCACTCGGCAATCTTCGGCGGAGGTGGCTTAGTTGTAACGCGCCAACCAAAACACCAAGTAATCCGCCCAGCAAGCCACCTACAACGCCGGCAACTGCCAGTTGGGCAGTAGAGACATAGGGTCTAGGCGCGGCGTAGACCACAACGCCGAAAAAAGGTCCCACCAACATTAGAGTCACCGCCCAATATACGACTAAACGTTTAGTCGGCATAGTCTGAGTGAAAATGGCCCCAAAGCCAGATCCTATGCACGCGCCCCAGATCAAGCCAATAATGAGCCCGACCCTGCCCCCCGCATGCCCGCAAATGAAAACGCCGACAAGGCCAACTCCGATAGTCCAAAAGACTCTTTTCATAAATCCCACAACCTCCGAAATCGCCGAGCACCAAGAACAAAGAGTCGTATGCACCTTCACTTCAGAATCACTGGGGTACTCCGGTGTAATTCCGGTCCCTCGGAACAGTCCAAGTGAAATGCTCTCACTGATCGCAATACCTCTTCGCTTGGAAATTCAAAATTTCGAATGCGGCCAGGGCTCAGGAAGAGGATTCTGAGGTGCCGTCCAAGTCGTATCCCTCCACGGATCGCAGTACACAATGGGATCATTCGGATCACTACTCCGGGCCTTTACGATTGTGTGAAAGCCGGCCCACCACGCGACCGCTGAGAAGTCCCAGTTGGCATCGAATGGTTTTATTGCGTTTCCGTTGTCCAAGCATCCTACAGCTCTATAAGCTTGGTCCTTACAGCCGATATACTTCGAACCTCTAATCAATCCGATGAGCGATTGGTTAGAGTTTTGGTCATTAAGAGCTCCATTCATCATGCCGTCCCCCGGCCGTCGGACTCCGCCTTTTACCATATCTTGCACACACGAATGGCAGATCTGTCGAATTCGCTGAACATCCTGCGGACTCAGGCCTGCTGGATCCGCCATCTGAATAGGCCTGTTCAGAACATAGCTATAGAAATCTACGCCGCTAATAAATCCCAGAAGGTCTTCTGAGATGAACCTGCCAGTCGAGGCATCGTAGTATCTGGCGCGGTAGTAAGATGCCTGTGGATATCTCGGGACTGTCTCCGCTGGCCAGCAGAAAGCCTTTGAGGAAAGACAGGCCTTGCCCTGTGATGCATCCTGCTGAGTTATGGACATCGTCGTTCTTATTGTACGATTTGGATGAATGGCACGCTTAACACTAGAGGAGCGTGTGCCTAGTCAGGCTCTCCCGATTGAGTCTTATTCAAATCTTGTAAGATCTCGGTATCCACCGGTTGGGCGGAGTTTTTTGGCAGCTTTCTAGCCTGGTCGTTCTCTACGTCCAGCCGTGCGGCTGGGTGAGTGGTAGTGTGAACTTGCTTCAACATGCGGATCGAAACATGTGTGTAGATTTGCGTGGTGTCGAGCCGTACGTGTCCCAACATTGCCTGGATGTACCGAATGTCCGCGCCCCCCTCTAGCATCAACGTCGCCATGGTATGGCGGAAGATGTGACACGCGCCGCCCTTGCCGATTCCCGCAGACTTCACACACTGGCGAGCCAGCCAGCTCAGGTAATTCGGCGTGAATGCGGCACCATTCGATGTGAGGAAAGTGACTCCACTGTCCGGCTTTAAAGCGATGTCGGGCCTCACGCTATCCAGATATACATTCAGCCAAGCCAAGGCCCGGTCACCGATCGGCACCACGCGGTCTCTCTTGCCTTTTCCTTGGCGAACCGTTATAAGGCCGTGTTTTTGGTCCACATCGTAGAGTTTCAAATGTAGAAGCTCCATCCGGCGCAATCCGCTGGAATAGAGAAGCTCAAGCATGGCGCGATCACGAATGCCCAGTGGCTCCCCAACATTGGGCTGACTCAGAACACGTTCAGCTTCATCTTTGTTCATCACGCTCGGTAGCTTGTATCCCACGCGCGGTAGCTCCAACTCCGCAGCCGGGTCTTTCGAAATATACTTTCGATGGTTCAACCACTTGAACCAAACCTTCAACGGTGCGAGCCGCGAATGCTGGCTGGCAACAGCCAACGGCTGTCCGTCTTTCTTTCGGTACTGGAACAAATATCTCTGATAACTCTCGAGAGAAGTTCGCGTAACTTGAGTCGGCCTGGCGGTTCGGCTTGCTCTACACCATTTCAGGAACATCTCCATGTGCACGCGGCGAACTCTCAGCGTGCTCTCGCTGTAGCCCTTCACAGCAAGATGTTGAAGATATTTATCAAGAAGCAGAGCAAGAGATCTTCCGGGCGAGCCGCGTAGTTTTTCAACTATCAGCTTGTGAAGGAAATTTGGGTCAGTCTTGTGAGCAATCTTTTTTTCACGATGCCCTCCTAGTAGTCATCTTGCCTCGGGAACAGCAATCTGGCCCCCGAGAAATTCTTGGCCAGGTGTTAACCGAAGCTTGTATGCCAAGTGGTAGTCGGCGCTAATGTTCGTCGCGGATCAAACCGACTGGCGCCATCTCTCATAAAGATGCGCGTCCGATAAGTTCCCGTTCTGAGAATTTCAAGAACGGCCACGCGTTCGTAAGTCTTTCTTTCTCCCAGCCTGCTTCGGCCGGGTCACCCTCAAAGAATGATATTCTTCAAGCGATCGCGATGGTGAGTCGAGCACATAAGCTGGCGAGGCCTACAGTTTTCCACGTGAAGGTGACTTTACTTGGGGTGCAGCCAGCTATTTGGAGATTAATTCGAATCCTCGGAGATATTCATCTGCACGATTTCCATTCTGTTCTTCAGGAATTGATGCCGTGGGAGAAGCGGCATCTCCACAGATTCGTGATCGGAAACGAACAATTTGGCGTCCTCAATGAGGACTTCGCTGACGATAAGATGCGCGATGAGTCTCGCGTCACTTTGGAGAGAGCCGCTCGAATAGCCAAAGGCCGATTTAGGTATGAATACGATTTTGGAGATCGCTGGGACCATGACATCGTCATCGAGAAGGAATCGCCATGGGAGAAGGGAAATTGGATCCCAGTCTGTTTGGATGGGGCGCGTGCATGTCCGCCAGAGGATTGCGGCGGCCCTTCAGGATACGCAGATTTGCTTGAGGCGATGAACAATCCGGATAAAGAATTACAGTTGGAAATGAAACAATGGTTGAAGAGGCGACGGAAGGAGCCATTTGACCCGGAAAGATTTGATCAGGCTTTCACAAACAAAGTGCTCAAGTGGACCGCACAAGATTTGCGCAGACACGCCTCCTCTCGATAGGGAGAGTGCTCGGCGAAAGTTGGGTCCGAAATGGGTCCAATAAGCCCCGAAAACCACCTAAAACCAGGGTACATCAGGTACGCAGAGCCAAGACGAATCAACGAGATAGCAAACTAGAATCTAACTACGAACCAGAAGGTCGGGAGTTCGAGTCCCCCCGGGCGCACCACTTTGCCGAAATTTTCTGCCTGCATTCCCCGCCGTAAATCCAGAGTGAGACCGTTGTTCGTGAACCTGCCGAATATTGGTGGCGGGGCGGACATTTCTAGTGAACAATTCATGGTTATGAGCGGATTTGCGGGACTGCGAGTTCTGGCGCTGGAGAGCCGCCGCGCTGCGGAATTATCCAAGTTGATCTCCACTTACGGTGGTCAGCCTGTCGTTGCGCCGTCTATGCGCGAAGTTCCATTGGAATCGAACAAAGAAGCGCTGGAATTTGCGGCCAGGCTTTTTGCCAACGAATTCGACATGGTCATTTTCTTGACCGGCGTCGGCTGCCGAGCGCTCTTGGCCGTTGTTGAGGCAGCTTATGGGCGGGACGATTACATCGCCGCGCTGCAACGCCTGAAGGTTGTGGCCCGCGGGCCGAAGCCGGTCGCTGCTCTCCGGGAAATGGGGATCACACCAGCCCTTATTGTTCCTGAGCCTAATACCTGGCGCGAACTATTGCATACGTTGGACGCAGCAGCAGAGGCCGCAGAAGGAATCCGCCTGAAGGGGGCACGAATCGCCGTGCAGGAATATGGGGTTTCCAATCCTGAATTATTGGACGGACTCATCGAACGAGGTGCTCGCGTCATTCGCGTGCCGGTCTACCAATGGGCGCTGCCGGAGGACCTGGCTCCGCTTCGCGCAGCTGTCCAGCAACTTGCAGAAGGGAACATCGATGTAGTGCTCTTTACCACGAGCGCACAGGCGGCGCATCTTTTTCAGGTCGCCGAAGAGATGAATCTCAAAGATGCAATGCGGTCAGGACTGAGCCACGCGATCGTCGCTTCGATCGGGCCAACGACATCGGAAGAACTATCGCGCCGAGGAATAAAACCCGATCTCGAGCCTTCACATCCGAAAATGGGTTTTCTGGTAAAGGAAACTGCCGAGCGTGCGGCGGAGCTTTTACGCAGGAAACGGCAGGGAAGCGTCCCAGCTTGAAACGTCTAGTGGCTTAGCCCGACGAATTCTGTCCCGCGGCGGCCGCCATAGCCGCCCTGGCACTGGGAATAAGTTCAAAATCGACATCAGCTTGAGCGAGGGCTACCATCTCTTCGGCAACCTGTTCGGGTTCAAGGTGGTCACCACTCTTCAGGCGCACTACCAATCGTCCTTCCCGGGCTGAATCGATCAGCAGAGCGTTCATTTTTTCCTGAGAAAAACCGGCATGTTCGCAAAGCTTGTCCACGTTGCGCACTTGTGCCGAGGCTGAAACCAGATCGAGAATCTCCGGGGAGACTTGCTCGTCATGCAGGACAACCTCAGCTTCTTTAAGCAGCCTCACGGCTTCCGTAGTCAAAAGATGGGGATCGCCTATGCCGGCTCCCATTAAATAAATTTTCCCTCTCATTATCGGCGCAGTCATGGGGTACTCCTGAGGCCTGGCATGAATCAAGGGCAACCGCTGCCACATCAGCTGGGGGCGCTTCGCCCTGCCTGACTTTAGGCCTAGAGGCTAACACTCTGCGGGAATTCCGACTATGCGGAAGAACGCATTTCATGTATCGAAAATCTTGATTCTAGGCGGATGGAACGTATTGAATTAGCTTGGGTTAGGTGCAGCTCCTTGAGCGCACTTCAATTCTGGACGTTTCTCCGGAATGCCTCAAACGCCTCCTTGCTTGCAAGATCGTAAAGTCGGCGCTTCCGCTGTTCCGGATCCATCGGCGCAGAAAAAAGTCTGTCGCGGATTTCACCAAGGTGTTCAAGCCAAGCCGCGTACTCCGGTCCAAACTGTTCCGCGAGCTCTTTCCTCAATCGTTGCGCAAGAGATGGGCTTTGCCCGGCGGTTGAGATGGCGATTTGTAACGCGCCGCGCTGCACCACCGCCGGGTAATAAAAATCGCAGAGTGCCGGAACGTCGACAATGTTGCACAACACGCCGCGCCGCGTCGCTTCCTGGAAGATCTGTTCATGGAGCTCGGTCGAAGATGTCGCGGCGATTACCAGAAACATCCCGTCAAGATCCTCGGGACGAAAACGGCGCTGATGCCATTCGATCGAGTTCGAATCGGCCCAGGAGCGCACCGCTGGAGTTGCCTCGAGTGCTACAACACGTACGCGAGCTTCAGCGTCTACCAGGCTTGCCATCTTTGACTCGGCAATGTTCCCGGCGCCAACCACGAGACACGGCCGTCCCGCGAGCTTCAGAAACATCGGAAATAGTCTGGTGTGACTCATCTTTGCGCCCCAGCAAACTCTAGATTTCGCCGGCAAGACCCCGCATATATCTGAACTGCTTAGACGGTTTTGGTCAAGCCGAAGCACGTGACCTACTGTTTTCAGGACATTCGTTCGGGAGTAAGCAGCGCGGTCATCTCAAGGACTCGCCGGTAGTAGTCACGCTGCGTAAGTTGCGAAGCAGCCTGCTCGTCGACGATAAAGGTGACTTCCGGATGGAGCTGAAGCGCTGAGGCGGAAACCGCGGAGGCGATCGGGCCTTCAATGGATTTGGCGACCGCGGTTGCTTTAGCGGCGCCCGTCGCGAGCAAAATTATTTTCTTGGCTTCCAGGATCGTTCCGATGCCCATGGTGATGGCGCAACGGGGGCTCTCCTCGCTGGGCGCAAAAAACTTGGCATTGTCGTCGATCGTTTCCTGACTCAGCACTTTCAGCCGTGTGCGCGATCCGAGGCTGGAAGTCGGCTCATTAAAGCCGATGTGGCCGTTGCGGCCGATGCCCAGAATTTGAAGATCGATTCCTCCCGCCTTTCGAATGGCGTCTTCATAAGTGGCGCAGTATTGTTCGAAATTCCCTCGCACGGTCCCATCCGGAATATGAATATTGCGGGGATCGACGTTGACGTGCTGAAAGAAATGCTCATGCATGAAATAATGAAAACTCTGCGGGTGCGTGGCAGCGAGGCCAAGATACTCGTCCAAATTGAAAGTTACTACCTGGGAGAAATCGAGTAATCCCTGTTTGTGAAATTGCACGAGATGTTTGTAGACGCCAGTCATGGTGCCGCCCGTCGCCAATCCAAGCGTCAATGCGGGTTTCTTGCGCACGGCGCCGGCGACGAGCTGTGCGGCCTCGCGGCTGATCTCTTCGTTGTCGCGCTTCAGGATGACCAGCATGCTTCGTCCTCACTGCATCTAGTGTTCGTTGGACCTGAAACAAAAGTATTGCTTAACCTGGTGGAAGATTCGCGCTAGCGGAATCGCCGAATGACCAGGTTGTGCCGATCAGAACGATAGAATCCCAGCACATACATGACAGCCTGGCCCTTGGTGGAATAAATCACCTGGCGGATGCGCAGAAGCGGATCGCGGCGCGGCACGTTGAGGAGTTCCGCGATCCGCGGATCCGCGGCTGTAGCGTCCACCTCTTCATCGGCATACCCCAGTTCCAGCTTGTAGTTGCGCTCGAGAATTCCGAACAACGACTCCCGTCCAAGGGGCGCTTCCAAGAGTCCTGGGAATTCTGTGGCGCTCAGATAGCAAGTTTCGAGGGCAAAAGCCTCGCTCGCAGCATGCCGCAGCCGTTCGAGTTTGATCACGCTGCTCGTGGGAGGCAGGGAAAGCCTCGCCGCCGCCTCCGGCTCGTTGTCGATCACTTTTGCGAAGAGCACCTTGGATGCTGCCGTGAGGCTGCGGCTAGCCATCTGTTCGGTGTAGCTCATCAGTTTATTAAAATGAATTTTCGGGGCCGCGACGAATGTCCCAATCCCGCGCCTGCGCTCCACAACCCCTTCGCGTTCGAGTGAGGCAAGGGCGTGGCGGGCAGTCATCAAGCTGACCTGATGAATCTTCGCCAAGTCGCGTTCCGATGCTACCGCATCGCCCGGGTGTAATTGGCCGGATTCGATGCGCTTTCGAATGCTGTTCTGGATTCTCTGGTACGCAGGCAGGCCGTTGCCGTTTTTGGCGGGTATTCTCTCCCGAGAATTGGCGCGCCGCTCCTTCTCAAGCGTTTTGGTAGGAACCGATTTCATAGCAAGAACGATATTCTATTCTAAGCTTTCGTCAAGGCTGGCGAGCGCCGCGTGCTTCTCCGGTCACCTCTACTGTTATAGAGCGGACCAGGGATGGTGCTATAGGGTGCTCCAGGTACTCTCGTTATAAAACATGGATTCGGAGTTGACAACTTGAAAGTTGTGCTATATAGCTATAAATATCGGGCCATATAGCTGGCGGAGTGCGCGGCACATGGCAGGCTTCCCGGGGTGGGCGGCTTGGAAGCAAGAGCAAGATCTTCCGAGCCAGACGGTATCCTTGAAGGAGAACGCATTACTATGGAGTCTTCCAGGAAGACGGTCGGCGCTGGAATCAAAGCCAATAAAAGCAAGTGGTCCCGAACCATGCAGTCCTGCAGCTACTTAAACCTCGCCGGCCGCCTGGCTTCGGAAATGGTAAGAGCCCTGAAGTCAACGGAACCACGAGGGGTTGCTCCGTTCCAACTGGTGCTCATCGGCAATCACGGTGACGTGGTGTTTGATTGCCAAGTTGGGGAGGACTGGAAGGTCCAGCGCTGGGGCACCTTATCGCGGGTGCGGCGTTCGCATTTCCCGGCGACGGCGTTGCTCACTGACGGTTCATTGGTGACCCGCACATTCCTCATCGAACGCGATCCGCTTCTCGCACCCGCTGCCTGATTCGCGCGTGACCCACCGCCGATTGGCCAGCCCCTTCACCCGTTCAGGAAGATACCGAGCCTGCTGGAAAAGTTCTCGCGGTCTTCCACGTTCGAAAGATGCGCGGCATTTAGCTCAGCATATTGCGCGCCGGCGATGTGGTCCGCAAGGAATTGTCCGTCCGTCGGGGTTGTGGCCGCATCATGAGTTCCTGAAATCACCAGAGTTGGGCAGCAAATGCCGTCAAGCTTTTCGCGGTAATCGAAGTCGCGGACTGCGGCACAGCACGATGCATACCCCTCCGGGTCCGTTTCTTCGAGCATATGCTGTACCAGCGCGACGGCCGCAGGCTCGTTCATTCGAAAGCTAGGAGTAAACCAACGCTCGAGGACAGCAGCCGCCACTTTTTTCATCCCATCCTTCCGAACCATTTCGATTCGCGCGTTCCAGGACTCCGCAGTTCCGATCTTTGCGGCCGTGTTGGAGAGCACCAGCTTGTCCAATCGCTCAGGAGCATTTGCTCCAAGCCCCATGCCAATCATCCCACCCATCGAGAGCCCGCAAAAGTGCACCCGGTCGAGTCTCAATGTATCGAGCAGACGGATCATGTCATTTCCCAGCTGCTCAATGGAGTAAATTCCTGGTGTGACGGAGCTTTGTCCATGGCCTCGCGTGTCGTACCGCAAAATCCGGAATTTCTTCCGAGATTCCTCCGCCTGCGAATCCCACATGGAATAGTTCGTACCGAGCGAGTTTGAGAAGGCCAGGACCGGCGCGCTCGCTGGGCCTTCCAGGAGGTAATGAATTCGCGCACCATTCAGTTCGGCGAAAGGCATGGCCCGAGTTGACTCCGATTGAGTTTGTGCTCCGGATTTCCAGCGCGCCGAGCCGCGAAAGTAATCCGCGTCGCGACGGGAGACGACCCAGTTCCTAAACGCGCTCCAGGATTAGCGCAATTCCTTGGCCTACACCGATGCACATCGTGCCAAGCGCATATTTCCCCTTGGTCCGTTGCAATTGATACAGCGCGGTCGTTACCAGCCGAGCGCCGGTCGCCCCCAGGGGATGGCCCAGGGCAATCGCGCCGCCATTGGGATTAACGTGCGGCGCGTCATCTGGAATCCCCAGTCCGCGCAATACCGCCAGTCCCTGCGATGCGAATGCTTCGTTCAATTCGATCACGTCCATTTGTGAAAGCGTCAAGCCGGCTCTAGCCAGCACTTTGTGAGTTGCCGGAACCGGCCCCATCCCCATAATCCGTGGAGCCACGCCCGCGGCCGCAGCGGCCAGGACGCGCGCTCTTGGCGTCAAACCATGGCGTTTTGCCGCCGCCTCCGAGGCCAGCAACAGCGCGCACGCGCCATCGTTAATCCCGGATGCGTTTCCCGCGGTGATGGTACCTTCCGGCTTAACCACTGGCTTCAATTTCGAGAGTCCCTCCAACGTGGTAGCCGGCCGAGGGTGCTCGTCTTCTGAGAAAAGAAGCGCATCGCTCTTTTTCTGCGGAATAGGCACCGCAACGATTTCTTCTCTCAGCCGCCCGCTTCGCATTGCTTCCGCCGCACGCTGCTGGCTTCGCAATGCAAACGCATCCTGATCCTGGCGAGAGACGTGAAACTCTTCGGCGACGTTTTCACCGGTTTCCGGCATAGTCTCGACGCCATATTTAGCCTTCATCAGGGGATTGATGAATCGCCACCCCATGGTGGTATCTTCCAATTTCATCGAGCGTGAATACTCACTGTCTGGCTTGCCCATCACAAAAGGCGCTCGCGACATACTCTCGACTCCGCCGGCAATCACCAGCTCGGCTTCACCGCACTTGATGGCGCGCGCGGCGGTTGCCACCGCGTCCATGCTGGATCCGCAGAGACGGTTCACCGTCGTGCCGGGCACCTCCTTGGGTAAACCGGCCAGCAGCAGCGCCATGCGGCCCACGTTGCGATTGTCTTCTCCCGCTTGGTTCGCGCAGCCGTAAATTACGTCGTCAACGGCGCCCCAGTCGATGCGCGCGTTGCGCTCCATCAGCGCCTTGATCGGAATCGCGGCCAGATCATCTGTTCGAATCGCCGCCAGCGTCCCGCCATACCGGCCGATGGGCGTTCGAATGGCGTCGCAGATATACGCATTTTCCATGGTTGTCCTTCGAATCCCTCCACTATCTTATCTCATAGGGACAAAACGCCCTGCGGGGTTGTTGCAGTTCGGCAGGGCGTCCAGGATTCTTGGTTATTTCTGTTTGATCTCAACAGGCTGAAACAACTTGAAATTGAGTGTCGACTCCGAGCCCAAGGTAATGTCCCGGTTGCCTGTTAACCCGGCACCCCCGGCGCCCGCCGCAGCGCCGACCAAGCCACCGATGGCAGCGCCTTTGCCGCCGCCGACCAAACCGCCGATCAGCGCTCCGCCGCCTGCGCCACCGCCAACCATGACCGCCGTGCGCTTGCCTTTGCCTTTGCTGGCCATGGTGGGAGCGGAAGTCTGGATCGCGTAGTCCTGGCCGTCCACGGTGACGCTGGTCAGCGCGAGTGCCAGCACAGCTCCGCCCTTGAACCGGCCCGCAGCCTTTGCATCATTAACGATTCCGTGGGCGCGCGCGTCCTTGGGAATAGCAACTTTCTCGTTCACGACCACGGGAGCCTGCACCGTGGCTGAAAATCTGTCCCCAGACTTCGTAGTCTTCGTGCTTAGCGTTTGATCCAGCACAACGGTCAGTACGGTGTCAGCGGGAACTACCAGCGGCTTGGGCTCGATGATCTTTTTGACCGCTGATTTCGCTGACTCCGCCATCGAGGGAGAAGAATTTGCAGCAGAGTTCGCATCGGGGCTCGCTTGCTGATCGGCTGTCTTTCCGCAACCGGCCGTGAGTATTGCTGTGCAACAGAAAAAAGTCGTCAAAGATATAAGTCTGCGATTCATGGGCATCCTCCGTCGGGCCGGATATTCTCCATATTTAAGCACACTCTTTCCCGGCCTGCTGCGGTGGCGTTCTTTCGGCAACCATTTTTTCTCATCTCCTTGACACACCACTGCGGTGAATCCAGATTGGATTCACCCCTTCCAAAATCTACGTGGTTTGTGTGGGCACATGCGCATTCTTGTCGCCGAAGATGACGCGCCGCTGGCGGATTTTCTCTGCCAGCACTGCAGCAGGAACAGTTTTCCGTACAAGTAGTTTCCGATGGAATCGCGGCCCAGCAACTGGCCTCCGATCAATCGTACGATCTTGTGCTTCTGGATTTGACTCTGCCGGGGGCCCAGGGACTGGATGTCTTGCGTGTTATTCGTTCCAAAAAGCCAGACTTGCCTGTCCTCATTGTGACCGGTGCCAACAAAGTCGAGGAGCGCGTCCGCGGCCTCGATGCCGGCGCGGATGATTACGTCGCCAAGCCCTTCGACTTCAGCGAACTCTCCGCGCGTATTCGCGCCGTCCTGCGCAGGGGCAGCCGCTCGCAGCGCGCCGTTCTGCAAATCGAGGATCTCCAACTCGACCGCATGGCCCACGCCGTCCGGCGAGGCGGCCACGAACTAGCGCTGAGTCCCAAGGAATTCGCTCTCCTCGAACTTCTCATGCGCAACGAAGGGCGGCCCGTTTCCCGCGCGGCAATCATCGCAGAAGTCTGGAAACTCAATCTGGACACCATGACCAACGTCGTCGACGTCTACATCAATTATCTTCGACGAAAAGTGGACTTCGGTTCGGATCGCACACTCATTCGAACCATTCGTGGCGTGGGCTATCAGATCGGCGGTTTGGCTAGATCGCTCTGATTTGTGACAATTCGAACGACTGAGCGAACTGCCGAACACCCTCGCAGTCTGAGTTCACCGTGACCCCATCAGTGTTCGGTTCCAAGTGCAGAACGGTGACCGAGTCTGTGTAGGCAATGCCGCGAAAAGACACCTGTAACCCAAACATAATAAAAGGTTAACGAAATGGAACTTGCGCGGCAACCGAAAGCAGGAACCCACTCCTCAGCAACTTCTTTTCCACTTTGGGGTTCTACGCTACAGGAGTTATAAGAAGATAGCTCCGAGCAGCTGGAACGCGTATTCTGGTAACCGTAAGGCTGCCAGCGTCCAGGCCGCGGACAGAGGCCCATCATGAACAAGACGACATTGAATGGCACGAGGAAATTTGGGCTTTCGGCGTTGATTCGTAACGCCTCGCTTTTGTTGTCGGTGGCTGGTCTTCTTTTCTTGGTGGCTCCAAAAGCCCAAGCGGATGACGAGCAGCAGGATCCACCCACTCGCGTTGCGCGCATCAGTTATATCGACGGTACCGTCTCCATGCAGCCTGGAGGGGAAGGAGACTGGGGCAGCGCGGCCAAGAACCGTCCAGTGACCATCGGCGACAAGCTTTGGGCTGACAAAGATTCCCGTGCCGAACTGCAGGCTGGCCAGGTAGCTATCCATCTTGGCAGCATGACCGCACTCTCGTTCTTGAATCTGGACGCTGGTATTACCCAAATGCGGCTCGCGGAAGGCAGCATCAATTTTCGCGTGCGAGCGCTGCAACAGGGCGAATTGTGCGAACTGGACACTCCTAACCTTGCTTTCACTGTCAAACAGGCAGGCGACTTTCGGGTCGACGTCAGTGAGAACGGCGATGCTACCCGCATCACTGTGATCGCTGGTGAAGGCGAAGTCACTGCGGGCACCAAGACGTATCCGGTTCGGGCCGGCGAGCAAGCGGAATTCACCGGTACAGACAATATCCAGTCCAACTTTCAGCCTGCCCCGGCACCCGACGGCCTGGACCGCTGGGCCGCAGAGCGCGACGCCAAGGAAGACAATTCCGTTTCCGCCAAATACGTTTCGCGTGACATGGATGGCTACAGTGACTTGGACCAGAACGGTAGCTGGAATCAGGAACCCGACTACGGAAATGTTTGGTATCCCAATGCGGTAGACCCCGGGTGGGCTCCCTATAGTTACGGATACTGGAATTGGGTCGGCCCCTGGGGCTGGACGTGGGTTGATTATTCACCCTGGGGTTTTGCTCCTTACCATTACGGTCGCTGGGCTTATATCGGCAGCAGATGGGGCTGGTGCCCAGGTCCCTACTATGGCCGCCCGATTTATGGACCTGCTTTTGTCGGCTTCGTGGGCGGCGGATTTGGATTTGGTATTGGAGTTGGCTGGTTCCCGCTGGGTTTCGGCGAACCGTATCGTCCTTGGTATCATGCTAGCAACCGCTACGTCACCAACGTCAACATTCACAACACCACGATTCACAACGTGAATGTCATCAACAACTCTCATGGCTTTAACTACGCCTACGCGCACAACACCAACGCTGTGACGGCAACCTCTCGGAACACCTTTGTTAACGGCCAGGCGGTTAATCGCGGCGCTGCCCACCTCACGGAAGCTTCCTTGAAGGGCGCGCAAGTCAGCAACAGCGCTTCGTTCACGCCGAATAGGCAAAGCTATATCGGCGCAGCCAACGCCGGTGGACACGTATCTCGCCCGCCGACGAATGTGCAAAATCGCCCTGTGATGGCCCGCACAACTCCAGCGGGTGCGGCCTCCCATTTGCCGGTCCATACCTTGAATACCACCGCGCTCACGACAGGCCGCACCGGCAATTCTCCCGGAACGAGCGCTGGAAGCAATAACACGATGAATTCACGCCAGCGCGAACTTTCGCAGAGCCGTCCGGCCTCAACGATGTCGGGCAACGCTCGCACAACGACCGGTGGAGCAAACAACGCGCCACAGCAACGCTCGACCAACGGATCCACTGCGCGCGTTTGGGCCGCCCAGGGCAATACTACGGATCATGGCAATGCGCCCGCGGGCTTCGGCAGTTCAGATCGCCCATCGAATGGCTCTTCACAAACGGCGCAAGTCAACCGCTCCGACCGTCCGCCTTGGGCTGGTTCATCGCAACCTGGCGTAAACGCGTCAACAGGCGGCAATCGCTCCTATTCGCCGCCGCAGCGGACGTCACCGTCTTACAACAACGGCGGCAATTCACCGCAACAGCGCGCGTATAACCCCCCACCCGCGCGATCCTCCCCGGCGCCAAGGACTTACTCTCCTCCGAGCCGCAGCTATCCGGCTCCCTCGCGTTCCAATAGTGGGCCGAGCCGAGGTTCCAGCGGCGGTGGCAGTCCTCACGGCGGTGGTGGAGGTGGAGCTTCGCACGGCGGTGGTGGCGGGGGTGCTCCTCACGGCGGCGGTGGAGGCGGTGCTTCTCATGGCGGCGGAGGCGGCTCTCACGGCCACCGTTAATCGCCTTTGGCGGCAGGCGAGCCCGTCCGGATGACCTGGACGGGCTTGCTTTATTTATTTCGGCGGACAATTTGCATTTCCATTGTTAATCTTGAATCCAGTGCCTGGGAATCTCTCGCGCCTTATTCTCGATCCTTCAGAGTTCCGCCCCCCGTTCGCTGCTAATGCAAAGTCCTTGCCACCGCACACAAAGAAACTCTTTCTGCGCAGGGGTGTTAAATAAATCAGAGCGTTCTATTCCAGGCATTTCCTGTTTCGACATGCAGAAATAGCCTGATAGAGGCACGGCTGAGGCAGGATGTTACTGTTCCAAATAGGACGTTCGTTGCATACAACGGAATGCTAGTCTGCGATGCAAAGGCATATGCACCGCTTTCGGTTCAGGAGAGAAAATCCGCTATGAGAAAATACGCTCGGAAATTTGTGGGCCTGCTCGCCATCGCGCTCGCGGTGAGTTTTCTCGCACCACAGCGCGCCGCCGCCGATGATGATGACCCTCCGAGCCGCGTCGCGCGGCTTGCTTTCACCCGTGGCGCGGTGTCCTTCGAACCCGCGGGCACGGAAGACTGGGTTTCCGCCGTCGTGAATCGCCCCATGACCACCGGCGATAAACTCTGGAACGACACCGATGCGCGCTCCGAATTGAATATCGGATCCGCGGTTATCCGCCTGGGAAGCACCACGGGTTTTTCGTTCCTGAATTTGACCGACAATATCACTCAGATCCGCGTTACCGAAGGCACGCTGAACATCCGCGTCCGGAGTCTTGGTGACGATGAAACTTTTGAAGTAGATACACCCAACCTGGCCTTTTCCATCCTGCGCACCGGAAACTACAAGATCAGCGTAAACGAAGCCGGCGATACCACCGTGGTCGTGGTCCGCGATGGCCAAGGCGAAGTCACCGGCGGCGGCTCGGCCTACACCGTTCATCCGGGTGAGGCCGGCACCTTCATCGGCACCGATCAGCTCGACGCCGACGTCCAGAGCTACGGCGGCGACGACGAAGATTTTGACGATTGGTGCGCCGAGCGTGACCACCGCATTGATCATTCCGTTTCTGCAAAATATGTTTCGACCGACGCCATCGGCTATGAAGACCTCGACGATTACGGAGGCTGGCGGCCAGTGCCGGAATACGGCACGGTCTGGTTTCCGCACGTTTCTGTGGTCGGTTGGGCTCCCTATCACTACGGTCATTGGGCCTACATCGCGCCATGGGGTTACACGTGGGTGGATGATGCGCCTTGGGGCTTCGCTCCCTTTCACTACGGCCGCTGGATAACTGTCGGTGGAGTTTGGGGCTGGGTGCCGTGCGCGCCTCGGCCAGTCGCCGTTGTAGGCGTCGCCTATGTGCGTCCAGTCTATGCGCCTGCGCTGGTCGCCTGGGTTGGCGGGCCGCATTTTGCTGTCGGAATTGGCGTCGGAGGCGGTTTTGCTGCCGGCGTCAGCGTCGGCTGGTTCCCCTTGGGACCGCGCGAAGTCTACGTGCCGTCTTATCCGGTGAGCCGCACTTACGTGAACAACGTAAACGTTTCAAACACCACGGTGAACACCACCGTCGTCAACAACTATTACAACACCACGGTCATCAACAAGACCACCAACGTTACCAACAACAATGTGACCGTGAACAACCAGCATTACATGAACCAGAGCGTCCCCGGCGCAGTCGCGGCCACGACTCCACAAGCATTTACGTCCGCGCAATCCGTTTCCAAGAATAGCGTTTCTGTAAACGCGAGGGAAATTGCCACCGCACCCGTTGCGGCTACGACTCCAGCGGTCGCGCCCTCCAGACAGGCTGTCTTGGGCTCAGGAGCACAGGCAGCTAAGCAGCCGCCCGCGGCGTTGCAGGGCCGCGCCGTGGTGGCGAAGACCGCTCCGCCGCCGCCTCCAGTGCCGTTCGCGAAACGCCAGGAAGCTATCCAGGCGAATGGCGGGAGACCACTTTCGACGTCACAGGTGCAGCAGATCCAGCCGCAAGCTGCCCAGGTGCATCCGAATGTGAAGATCGCTCCTCCGGCGAAACCGGCTACGCCGCAAAACGCGCAGGCCAATAAAACCGTCGGTCAGCCCCAAACCGGCAATTCGAATCGTCCCGGCGCGCCCAATAACGCCGCTCAACCGGTGCAAGGCGTCAAGCCGGTGAATGCACCCGCTAATAATGTCAACCCCAATGCCAACCCGAACGCCAACCAAAAGGCGTACGGCGACCGTCCGCCTACCGCGCGGCCCGCGAATTCGAACGCCCCCGCCAACCCACAGCTCGATCAGAAACATCAGCAAGAATTGCAGCAACTCCATCAGCAACAGGATCAGGAGCGCCAGAAGGTCGAGCAACAACAGCAGAAGGATCGCTTGAACGCACAGAAAAGCGCCGACGAAGCAAAACAGCAGCAATTGAATCAGAAGCATCAGCAGCAATTGGACCAGCTCGAGCAGAAACACAATCAGGAACAGCAGCAACTCCAGCAAAAGCAGCAGCAGGAGCACCAGAAAGAAAAGCCGGCCAGCAAACCGGCGAAGCCCGCTAAAGATGCAAAGGACGAAAAACCTCACAAGTAATCGTTCTTCTCAACATGGCATCACGGCGGCGCACCTGTTCCGATTCAGGTGCGCCGCTGATTTTTTAGCATGCCGGAATCTTCGTTGGTGAAAGGTTCTGTCGTGTCGAGTAAGATTCCTTCTTCGCGTTCATGGCGAAGAAATCGAAATCCCGCCGTTCTCTTGCAAAGGACATTCCTGCGGCTTCGGAATTGCGGCTTTTTTCAATTCCTGGACTTCCGGAGATTCGCTACGGCGATGATCTTGCCAAGCTGGTTACGGGCGCTGCGCGGCGAGCTGCCACGCCATTCGAAGACGGCGATATCCTGGTCATCGCGCAGAAAATTGTCTCCAAGTCGGAAGGCGCCCTGGTGCGACTTGCGGGCGTTAAGCCTTCACCGAAAGCGCTCGCCCTCGCTGCGCGGCTGAAAAAAGATCCTCGCGCAATCGAAATCGTTTTGCGCGAATCGCGGCGTATTGTCCGCAGCGATCATGTGCTCATCACCGAAACCCGGCACGGCTTCGTCTGCGCCAACGCGGGCGTCGATCATTCGAATGTGCGCGGCAAGGATGTCGTTACGCTGCTCCCGAAAAATCCTGATCGCTCCGCGAAAAAAATCGCCGGCGCTCTTCGCAAGCGCACAGGCAAGCGCATTGCCGTCATTATCAGCGATACCTTTGGGCGCCCCTGGCGACTGGGGCTAACGGAAGTAGCCATCGGCGCCGCGGGCGTGCCCGTCCTGGCTGACCTGCGCGGCACGCTGGATCGTCACGGCAAACTCTTGACCGCCACAATTCTCGCCGTTGCCGATGAACTCGCCGCCGCTGCGGGGCTTCTCATGGACAAATCCAAAGGTTCACCGGTCGTGCTCATTCGAGGCTACCGCTACAAACCTTGCCACGAACCGGCGGCCAGCATCATCCGCCCGCCCGCGGAGGATCTCTTCCGCTGATCTGCCCGGTGCCGTCTGTGTTCTACGTGACCTCTGTGATAAATTCTTCATGGAATTCGTGGCAAGTTATTTGTGAAAGTACATCTTTCAGAATCGGGCTCGGCTCCTTCTTCGAACCCTCGCATCGAAGATATCCTCAGCGGCGCTCGAGAAGGGCTCGTCATCGATCGCCCTAGCGCGTTGCTACTCGCTGAGCAAGCGCCCCTGATGGACCTGCTGAACGCCGCCACCGAAATTCGCGCCCGCGGCAAGGGAACTGTCATCACCTTTTCGAAGAAAGTTTTTATTCCGCTGACCACCCTGTGCCGTAACTACTGCAGCTACTGCACTTTTCGAAAAGATCCCGGACAGCCTGGCGCGCACTTCATGACGCCCGACGAAGTTCTCGCGCTCGCCGAACAAGGCCGCCGCGCCGGCTGCAAGGAAGCGCTCTTCAGCCTGGGCGACCAGCCCGAACGCATTTTTCCGGAGGCACGCGAATTTCTTCGCAAACAAGGTTTTGCCCGCACGCTCGACTATCTTGCGGCCATGTCAGAGCTGGTTCTGGAAAAGACCGGGCTGCTGCCGCACTCCAATCCCGGCGTCATGGACCGCCCCGCTCTTGAGCGCCTGAAGGATTCGAACGCCAGCGTCGGCCTCATGCTCGAGAACGTAAGTCCGCGACTGATGCGCGATGGCTTGCCACACGCTAACGCTCCCGACAAAGTGCCCGCGCTCCGGCTGCGCACCATGGAGGAAGCAGGGAAGCTTTCCATCGCGTTCACCACCGGAATTCTTATCGGTATCGGCGAAACCATGGAAGAGCGCATGGTCTCACTTTTCGCCATTCGAACGCTTCACGAAAAGTACGGCCACATTCAGGAAGTCATCATCCAGAATTTTCGCGCCAAACCCGAAATTCCCATGGCCACGCATCCTGAGCCTTCGCTTGAAGACATGCTCCGCACCATTGCACTCGCCCGCCTCATCCTCGGCCCACAAGTGAACCTCCAGGCTCCTCCCAATCTCAGCTACAACGAGTTTCCTCGATTGCTCGACGCCGGCATCAACGATTGGGGAGGTATCTCGCCGGTCACCCGGGATTTCATCAATCCCGAAGCCGCCTGGCCGCAAATTTCCCGCCTCCAGTCGGAAACCGAATCGCGCGGCTTCACTTTGCGCGAACGCCTGGCGATCTATCCCGAGTTTGCCGGACGTGAAGGATTTCTTTCTCCGTGCGTTCGCAGCCGTATCGAGGCCATCTCCGATGCGGGCGGATATCCGCGTAGCGACGGTCTCGCTGGCATCTGATCTTCATTATGTCGCCATGCAAAAAGCTCAAAATCACAGCGCTCGCCGGCGGGGTCGGTGCCTCAAAACTTCTCCTCGGCCTCTATGAAGTCATGGACCCGCGCGACCTGACCATCATCGTCAACACGGGCGACGACATCACGCTCCACGGGCTGAAAATCTCACCCGACCTGGACATTGTCACCTACACCCTGGCGGGAATTGTCGATACGAAGAAAGGCTGGGGATTTCGCGGCGAATCGTTTCACGCCCTAAAACGCCTCGCCGTTTATGGCCGCGCGAATTGGTTTAATCTCGGCGATCGCGATCTCGCCACCCACATCCACCGCACCGCCATGCTCGCCGAAGGGAAATCGTTGTCGCAGGCCGCCGACTCCATTCGAACGGCCCTCGGAGTGAAGTCCCTTATTCTTCCGATGTCCGACGACGCCGTCCCGACCATCATCGATTCGAATGAGGGTCCGCTGCATTTTCAGGAATACCTCGTCAAACGCCGCACGGAACCCGTCGTCCGCGCCATTCGCTTCGACGGCGTCGAATCCGCGCGTCCAGCTCCCGGCGTTCTCGAAGCGATCGCCGCCGCCGACCGCATCATCATCTGCCCCAGCAATCCGCTGATCAGCATCGGCCCCATTCTCGCTGTCTCAGGAGTCCGCGACCAATTACGCGCTCACAAAGAAAAGGTTTTTGCCGTCTGCCCTATCGTCGGCGGAAAATCCCTCAAAGGCCCGTCCGACAAAATGCTCACCCAGCTCGGTCACAAGTCGACCGCCCTCGGCGTCGCCAAACTCTACGCCGACTTCACCGGCACCTTCATCATCGATCCCGTCGACAAATCCCAATCCGCCGCCATCGCCGCGCTCGGCATGAAAGTGGCCATCATCCCAACGGTGATGAAGACCCTCGCGCAGAAGCGCAAACTCGCCCGCGCCATTCTGTCATCCTCCTTTCCCTTCTAGGGGTAATCCTGGCAAGTATGTTTGTTTAATGTTGCGGTTTGGGAGGCGTTTCGGGTGTAGCTTGAGCTTTACTTCCCGTAGATGGTTTTTCTAGTTGCCAGCAGTCCACCATTTTCCCAAGAGAATTACTGAACTCCTTGAGTGTCAATTCCCTCGTGGGCACAGCTGGAATTTCGCCGTTAGCGTTTATCACTGCCCCCCTTAAATCCCCGGTGGATAGCTACGTATCGGTTCCCCAAAAGTCCTTCAGACGTCACAGTAGCAACCGAGTCACTTCGAATCGCGTCCTGATAGCGCTTACTAATCCGCAAAACCAATTGAATCCTTCGTTCGGGGCTCGCCGAGCCTTCTGCAAGCTTTATGGCAACCACGGACCCAATCGGAAGTCCATCAAGTGTTACTTTCGCCCCTACGCCCAAGCCGGACACTTCCGAAACGTAAGCAACCAATTTATACTTTGGAGTGAAAATACCTGAAGCCCACAAAGACGCAGAGATCCAAACCAGGACACCAGCGGCCAGAGCAATTCCCACGATTCTTAACGTTTTATCTGAAATGCAAATTGTAATTTCGGCCATCGCTAGATTACTTATGCATACTTTTATCTTCAAAAACCCATCAAGGCAAGCGCCAATAAATCGGCCTCAGCGCGCAAGACAGTTCTTCATTTCAAGGGAAGCCCGGTGAATCGAATGCCCGTGCCATGAACTCTGTAACGCATATTCAGCCCGATCAGTAGCGCCGTCAGCGACTCCACAATCCGTGCGTTCTCCAGTTTTCCGCCGTTCACTGCGCGCGCACCCGGAATCTTGCCCACCAGTTCGGATGCCACTTGCTTGGCCTTCTCGTCGTCGCTACATACGAGGACGTCACACTCCACTGCCCCATCCCCAGCCAGTAACTCCGCACTGAGATTGTGCAACGCTGCCGCAAGGCTTATGCCGGCTGGGAGAAATTCCTTCGTCTGCTCCGCCGCGGAGCCTTGCCACACGCCCAGCATCCGGGTCGCCGCGCCACCCACCGTGGCTGCAAGAGGCACCGTCGTATCAATCACAATCGTTCCAGGCTTCCAAACGCTTTTAAGTTGCTTGAGCAACGCCGCCGCACCGGAGAAGGGAACCGTTAAAACCGCAACATCACACGCTGCAGCCGCGGACGCATTGTCCATCCCCTCGATCTGCGTGGGCTCTCCCATACGTTCGCGAATCTGCTTCGCCGTTTCTTGTGCGCGCGCCGAATCGCGTGAACCAATCAGCACATGCTCGCCGGCCCGCGCCCAGCGATTTGCCAGCCCAGAGCCTTCCGCTCCCGTCCCACCTAGAATCCCGATCTTTCGCGCCATAATGGTTCGCTCCGTTGATTCTTCTTCACGCGACTGGCTCATCCATTCTCAAGATTCCCGTCAATCCGTCCCGCTTCGCTTTCCCGCCACCCAGTATGGTATCTTCAAAAATTCCAAAGATGACCACTCCTCCACCCACTGCTCTGGAATTTCGCAAAGCCCTCGGCCAATTTCCCACCGGCGTAACCGTGGTCACCGTCGAGCGCGAGCCCGGTCTCGTGCACGGCATGACCGCCAACTCCTTTACTTCCGTCTCGCTCCATCCCATGCTGATTGCGATCTGCGTGGACCACCGGGCCAAATTGCTTCCCTTGCTGCAGAAGAAAAAGCGTTTTGGCGTCAGCGTCTTGAAAGATACGCAGGAAGCCATCTCCGAGTACTTCGCCAAGCGAGAGCAAAGCGCCGAAGCCGAGCAGCGCCTCGCCATTCGCTATCACTGGACGCCCGGCGGCATTCCTGTTCTCGAAGGCGCGATCCTCCACCTCACCTGCAATCTTGTGGATTCGCACATTGCCGGCGATCACACGGTTTTTATCGGGGAAGTGGAAACCGCCGCGGTTCACGATGGCGAACCCCTGCTTTTCTTCCGCGGCGAATATCGCGCCCTAGCCGGCAATCACTGATCACTGATCGCTGATCTCTACGCACTCTCTAATGCAGCCCGCCCAGCGGATCTCTCTTCACTCCGTACTCCGCGCCCCACCTGTCGGTCATCTCCCCACGAATCTCCCATAGCTCCGGGAAAAACTTTTGCCGCATGCCATCTTCGAGAATCTCCACTGGCCGGCCCTTCAGCGATTTCGCGGCGAATCCAATCGTGCGATGGATCAGTTGCATGTGCTCGAACCGGAATTTCTGAAACAGCTCGTCGAACTCCGCAAGCGCCTCGGCTACCACGTAGGCGTCGCCGTGCGCATATTCCGAGTCATAAATCTTCTCTACCGTGAGCCCATGTTTGTCCAGATAGTGTTCCTTGAACGAATTCCAGATCGGCTGGTACATCTTCAGCAGCACGCGAAAGCCCGGCGACTCCTGCCCGCTTCCGTTGCCGAGACGCTTTCGAATCTCCTGGTACTCTTTCGGAGACATCGTCTCCAGCAGCGCGATCTGCTCGATCATCATCTTCTGCGTGATATGGACGCGCCGGAACAGGGTGATCACCCGGTTGGTATTTTCCTGCTGCAGGTAATCGTCAATATCCAGAAGCGTGTAAGCGATCAGTTTCATCCACAACTCTTCAATCTGATGGACTAGTTGAAACTGCAACTCGTCCCTATTGCACAGCTCTTCATACTTGCTCTGGCAGGAAAGGAGCGCCTTGGTGTTCAGATACAATTCGTAGTCCAGCGTGCCTTCGCCGCTCATCATTTCGTAAAACTGTTCACGATTCACAGATTCTCTCCGTTCCTGAACTGCCGCGCTTTTAGCTCATGTCCGCAGGGCGCTTGTCGGGACCGTCTTCTTAGGCAGGCCCCCCACTTCGCACTCGTAAAAATTCTCGCTTAGCTCGCCGGCCGATTGCTGTAAACGGCCTTTTCTCCCGAGCGTGCCACTTCGTAATACGGTGCCGCCAATGGTTTCAGCTTGTCGACGCTCTTGGCATTTCGTGCAATAAAAAAGATCCTCCCCGGGCCAAGCCAGAGCTTCGCGAATGAAGCGTCATCCTCAAACACCGGCGGCGAATCGGGAAACAGCGAGCCGAACCACAAATCGTTATATCGCCCGTTGAGCATGTGGAGCTGCACTCCGGTATAAAAATTAATACTGGAAGCCGCCGAATAGGCCCCGTCTACAATGATCATGTCCCCAGGCCGATATTCCTTCTCGATCGCCACCGCGAGCGGCTTCGAACCGAGCACCGGCGAAAACGTTGTCAGCGCAACATGGACAGCATAAAAGAGCACCACCATCATCGTGGCCAGCGCGATGTTCGAGCGCAGCGGCGAACCACGCTTCCGGAAAAACCACGAGAAAAAAGTCCCTGTCAGAAAAGCGATTCCCGTAGCGACCAGAGGCCATCGAAACGCGCCCATTGCTCTTCCGGTAAGGTCAAAAAGATGCCCCATCGAGAGTTTGTACATCCCCGGCGCTTTCTGCAGCAGGTTGCCGAAGTCCGTGTCGGCCGGCGCCGCCGGCGTAACCACGAGAATAAACATCGCCACAATAAACGCGATGATGCCAATCACCATGAGGCCAGCCGACATCCGCAACCCGCTGCGCCGCAGCGTGCTCCCGATCGGCGAAGCTTCCTCATGGCTGAGCCACGTGCCACACAGCACGGCTAGCGCGGGCAGCACAGGAAGTACGTAATATTCCTGCCTGGTCGAAAAACTGAAAAAGACCAGAACGAACAGAGTCCACACCGCCATCAGAAGGGCCGCACGTGGTTCGATTTCAAGACGCTCGCGCCAGCTGCTGACTCGCCCGGGCACTTGCCCCAGGCCCTTCAGCACAAAAAAGGTCCAAGGGAAAAGCCACACCAGCACCAGGCCCCAAAACACCAAAAACGGAACTTTGTCGTAGTCCCTTGGGATCCGCATGTTCAGATACCGATAGATCTGGTCGTTGATGAAGAAAAACCAGAAAAACCCTTTGGCTTCTCCTCGCGGGGGATTTCGAATCGTCGCCAGCACATGCCACGGAGCCGCCACTACCAAAAACACCAGCGTCGTGGAAACAAGCCGCATGCGCAGCAGATGCCGAAGGTTTCGCGTGATGAGCAGGTACGCGCCCAGGATCGCCACGGGGAACACCACCCCGATCAATCCTTTGGTCAGTACATTCAAGGCGGTTGCGACGCCGATGGACCAGCAAACCCATCGCGAAGGCTGGGCCTGGTCGAGGCTTTTCAGGAACAGAAGCATGGTAATCGTCAGCCAGAAACAAACCATGATGTCGGGAATCAGAAACCGTGTGTAGATGTACGGCCCAATAGCGGTCCCGATTGCCAGAGCCGAAAAGAATCCCGCCTTCTCGCCCGCAATCTCCCGCGTGAGCCAGAAAACCGCGAGAAAAGTGAATAACGCAAAAAGTGTCAGGGGCAAACGCACCGAAAACTCGTTGATGCCAAAAATCTTGTAGACACCCGCGATGATCCAGTAGGGCAGAGGCGCTTTCTCCAGGTAACGCACGCCATTCACATACATGGTCACAAAATCGTGCCGCGACAACATCTCGCGGGCGATTTCTGCGTGTTCGGAGTCCACATCGTCCATCATCGGCGGCGACGCCAGCCCGGGAATGTAGATCAAGCCCCAAAAGAGAAAGATAGCGGCAAGGTAGGAAAGAGTTCGCGGGCGCGCGCCCGAAGAAGGCCCAGCAGGAGATGACGCTCTATCTGCTCCCGGTGCGGTCGAAGAATTGGTGTCGTTGCGCGTACTCGTGCCGTTGCTGGTGATGCTGGCGTCGGAAGGATTCGTCATTTGAACTGTGAGCTTGTGTGTCCGCTAACGGTCGGAAGAACCGGATGGCCGCGACTGCTCTGCTGCCCCGCCCAGCTCCTTGCGATGGCTTTTCACTTCGCGCAGCGAGTAAATCGGCTTGTTCTGTGATTCGTAGTAAGTACGGGCGCTGATCTCACCAAGCAATCCCATGGACACAAATTGAATGCCGCTGACGAACATGGCGATGGACAGGAGCAGCAGCGGACCATGCTCGGTCATCATATCCGTATGGTGCAAGAGTTTATCGATGCCCAGGAAAGTAGCGATCGCAAAGCCGATTCCTGCCCCGGCCAATCCCAGCAATCCGAAAAACTGCAGCGGCCGCGTCGAATAATCCAGCAGGAATTTTACGATCACCAGATCCAACAGCACGCGAATCGTTCTTCCAATTCCATAATTCGATTTGCCATTCTTCCGGCTGATATTCGAAATCGGCACTTCGGCGATCTGCGCGCCCGCGGAGCTCGCTAAAGCGGGGATGAACCGGTGCAGTTCGCCATACAACTGAATTTCCTGGATGATTTCCCGGCGGTAGGCCTTGAACGTCGTCCCAAAATCGTGCAGATCAATTCCAGAAAGCTTGGCCATCATCCAATTCGCCACGCGGCTGGGAAACTGCCGCATCAGCCAGTGATCGCTCCGCTGCACACGCCAACCGCTCACCAAGTCGTATCCTTCTTCGATTTTCTCCAGAAAGCGCGGAATCTCTTCGGGATCGTGCTGCAGGTCTCCGTCCATCGAAATAATCACGTCGCCGCGCGCAAAATCAAACCCCGCCTTCAATGCCGCCGTCTGCCCAAAATTCCTGCGTAGCCGCACCAGGTTGACGCGCCCATCGTGCTCGAAAATCTCAGAAAGCACCTTGAACGAATCGTCCTTGCTTCCATCGTCAATGAAAACCAGTTCGAACGGCTCGCCAATCGAGTCCATCACTTCGGTCAGTTTCATGTAGAGAGATGGGATGTTTTCCTGTTCGTTGAAGAACGGAACGACGATCGAGTACCGGACAGGCGAATCACTTGCCATTTTTATCAGAGTGGCCTTCTTTAAGCTTCCTGGGCGACGAAGCCATATTCTATCAGGCGAATCCCCTGTGATGCGACAAGATTTCGAATTTCCGTGTCCGTCAGGATCTCCAGCTCCGTCTGCCGCGAATCCTGCAGCCGCGTCGCCGTTTTCTGTAGCGCCGCATCCGCGTATCCGGGGTGGCACATCAATTCCGTCGTGCCTATCGGCAGGCTCTTCAGGAATTGCGTTATGCCTTCTCGCGTCAATTCGCCGGTCTGCGCAATCCCGCAGAAATAATCCGCCGTCGCAATCCCCGCGCGCGCGGCTTGCTTCCGCGCATCCCGCGCCAGCAGCTTCAATCCCCGCGCTTGTACGCCCTGTTTCATCACCACACCGGTTCGATGCTTTTCCCCGGCCGATAGCGCCGCCCGCAGGCTCGATGCCTCCAGCGAAACCCGGATCGCCCCGATCCCGTACCGCTTCGCCAGCCGCAGCGCGATCTCAAACAATCCCGGCAGCATGTGCACATGCTTGTGTCCGTCCAGATGCGTCGGCTCAATCCCCGCGTCACGCGCCTTCTCAATCTGCGCTTCCCACTCTACCTCCACTTCACGCAGCACCAGCCCCCGGCGAGCGCGCCGCAGCAACAAGCTCTGCGGGCCGCCCGCGAACAAGCCTTCGTCATTCAAGAGGCTTGTCACCGTCTCTCGGTCCGCCACCGGCGCTCCGTCGCTCAAGTTCAAGTGAACCCCCACTCCCAGCCCACGCGCCGCCCTCGCCTCATTTACGCCGTCCGCAAACGCCGCCCCATTTGCCAGCAGGGAAGTGCTGGTCACGATGCCGTTGCGAAACGCCTCCACGATCCCGCGGTTCACTCCCGGCGTCCAGCAAAGGTCGTCCGCATTCACGATCAGATTCTTCACACCCTGTCCCGCACTCGCTTTCACCTGTCCCTTCGTACAGCTACTCTTTCGCGCGCACCCGCTTTGGTACCATTGACCGTTTTTCCTCTCAACTCTAGCATGGCCTTCTAGAGGGAAACATGTCGCTAAAGCTGCGCGAAAGCAAGACGGTCAGCGCTCATTACCGCGAGAAGCGTCGCGGCCGCCGCATGAATTCCCGCGTTCCTGTGCGTCTCGAGTGGGACGATGAGTCCGGCAAGCGCATCGTGGTCGAAGCCCACACCCGGATCGTCAATCCCTACGGCTGCATGGTCGTTCTCCAGCAATCTCTCAATCTGGAGCACCGCCTGGCCCTTTCCAATCTCGCTACGCAGTCCAGCAACGCTGCCGTGATCGTCTGGAAGGGCAATGCGCGCCCCGACGGCTGGGAATACGGCGTCGAGCTTGTCGCGCCAGAGATGGATTTTTGGGGATTGGAACTGTGAAAAGCCTTTCAAATCCGAACGTGAAACCCTCGGCCTACGCGAAGCCCGGGGAAACGCCTGGCGTCCGTCCCGCGCTCAATCGGCAGCCCACCGCCGAGGAACGCCGCCGCGCCCAGCGCGTCCTGCTGCGCATGCGCATCCTCGCTCACGTTACCGGTAAAGCCGAAGCCGTCGAAGGCTTCACCCACACCGTCAGCGCCACCGGCGCCATGATCATTCTTCCCGAGGGCTTTGCCCAGGGCACCAAGTTCATCCTCGAAAATCCCAAGACCCAACAAAAGGTCGAAGTCAACGTCGTCCGCCCTTCCCAGCTCAACCAGGAAGGCGCCCTCATGCCCATCGAATTCCTCTCTCCGGCCCCCCAGTTTTGGAACATTTTCTTTCCACCTAACGTCAACTGACGCATCCGACGAGCGCGCGTCATCCCGAGCGCAGAGGGATATGCTTCTCTCTTCTCTTTGCCCACGTAGGGGCACGATATGGCGGCAGTTGGGTGCCGGAAGAAAAGACATCATGCCCTCTTCTCAGTGCTGTCTCTGTGTCCTCAGCGCTTCTGCGTTAGATTCTCGTTTCCAAAAAAAGAGCGGCCCCGAAAACTTCGGGGCCGCTGTGCCGGTTGAGCCGGATTGTATTAGTTGATGGTGACGTTAATCGGCGACGCTGCTGGAGTCGCAGCCGGATTTGTCATGATAGACATTTGTACGGGCCCTCCCGTTACAGTTACGTTTAGCACGCCGCTCTGTGACGCTTGCGTGGTCGAATCGCCAAGGTAATGCGCACTGATCGAGTGTGTTCCCACAGGCAAAGCATTACTGATTGACGTCGACCCGTTGGTCACGGAGACGGGCGTGCCCAGCGCCGTCGAACCGTCAAAGAGTTGCACCTGCCCATTTGCGCCCACCGAAGCCGTTACGGAGATCGCAAACGCGATGTTCGTCCCGCTTGGTACCTTTGTGCTCGCCACGGATACCTTTGTGGTCGTCGCAACTGGCCCGCCACCTCCGCCGCTTCCGCCGCCGCAACCAAGCGCAAAGCTCAGCACGCACACCAGGCCAAGCCCCAGGGCCGCGCGGTACCGCTTTCGTCCGGGAACAAAGAGCAACAGCATCGCCGCCAGCCCCGCGCCGGCACTCAGCATCCACCAGCCCTTGCCGCGGTTGGACGGAACGATGCCCGCCGCATAGAGGGTACGCTCAGCCGGTGCAGAGGAAGCTGACAACGACGATGAAGGCCCTGTCACGCTCATCGTCAGCGGCATGCTGATGGGTGCAGGATTGGTGCCCGTGGGAATCGTGATGGTCAGCGGCGTACAGCTGACACCGGCCACGGCAACTCCCCCTGTAGCTGGGCAGGTAACCGTCACTTGCTGTGCCGTATTGAATGTGCCGCTCGGCGTCACTTTAATTGTGGAAGTGCTGCTACTCCCAGCAGTGACCGTCACGGCTGTACTAGTGATGGAAAATGTACCCGTATTTGCGGCAGTCACCGTGAAGGTGACACCGTTGCTGGCTACACCACCCACCGTCACAATTACAGGTCCAGTCGTTGCGCCAGTGGGCACCGGCACGACGAGGCTCGTCGCGCTCCAGCTTGTCGGTGTTCCGGCTGTCCCATTAAACGTGACCGTGCTCGTTCCCTGGGTTGCGCCAAAGTTCGTGCCCGTGATCGTAACTGGCGTTCCCACCTGTCCCGAAGCCGGGTTCAAGCTCGTGATCGTCGGCGCCGGATTGCTTGCCCCGGCGAAAGTGAAGTTCAAAATGGTTTCGCCGCCAAGTGCGATCGGATTCGGATCAGCTGGCCCGAAGGAGCTGACCATGATGAAGTAGGTCGTCCCCGCAGTTACAGGAAGATTTTGCAATTGAGATTGCGTAACGACGCCCGAGACGATGTCGTCGTTACAGGCGAACGCTGTCAAGCTGCTAGAGGACCCCGTCCAAATCGAGAGTACGCTGTCGTAGCTGCTCCCAATCGTGTCCACATCCGTAATTGTTCCGTTGGATGCCGGCGTGAACTTATACCAAATCGTGTTGGATGTCCCTGTCGTGAAACCAATCTGAACATTTTGGGCGCAGGACGGGATGGGATCACTCGTTTGCATCGTCGCGCCCGAACTATCGCGTGTGTCAGTAAACGTGTTTGTGGTGATGTTGATCGCATTCGCAAAGTTGTCGTTAATCGGTGCTGGAGCCACCACGACAAACGTTGGTAAGGTCACCGTTTGAGTCGTAACGGTGGTGCCGCCGCCGGGCGGAGGGTTCTGCACACCCACGGAATTCGTGCTCCCAAAGTTGGCCATGAAGCTCGCTGGAATTGTCGCTGTGAGTTGTGTCGAACTTACGAAAGTGGTCGGAATCGCCGTTCCGCCCACATCAGGGTTCATCAGAACTGTCGCATTAGAAGAAAATCCTGTGCCCGTTACGGTAATTAACGTCGCAGGCGAATTTACCGGTTTGCTCGTCGGACTCACGGACGTAATCGTCGGGGCCGCCCCAAGCACCGTGAAGGTAAGCGCGTTGCTCGTCCCTGCCCCCGTCGTCACCGTGATTTGCGGCGTTCCTCCTCCGCCTGTCAGGGAAGTCGCGATCGTCGCGGTCAATTGCGTGTCCGTGCCGCCACCTTGGGTCACGCCAGTTGTCAGACCATTCCACTTGACCGTTCCGCCAGCTAGCCCGTTCCCATTGACCGTCAATACAAACGGCGCAAGTATGCCGGCGGGCACGGAAACCCGCCCAAGCGAAGAAATGTGCGGCCCCGGAAACGTGAAATTGTTCAGCACAATGTCCCACGCGCCACGGCCATGCGTGGCCGCGCGCAGGGTGCGCGACGCATGGTGCAGTTTCAGCGAAAGCACCGCCGAGCGTGGCAATCCCATGCTAAGTGGAGACCAGGTGCACGTGGTTGTGCATGTCCCTTGATAAACTCCTATGTCCGTCGCCGCGTACAAGGTTCCGGCGATATCCGGGTCAATCACCACATCATTCACCGGTGAATTTGGCAGGTCGCTCGCGGCCGGCGTAGCGCAGTTCAGCACCGTGCAGCTGACGTCTTTCCAGGTCGCTCCCCCATCCGTGGTCTTGAAGAGATGGCCCAGTACATCTGAAGCAAAGGCGAATCCAGAGAACGCCGCGTACGCTGTCTTGCCCGTTGCATCCGCGCCGTCGACTGCAATCGCGGAAACTTGACGTAACGGCAGGCTCGCCTGTCCGGTTACCGCAGCGAAAGTGCCAGCTCCAGGCGTCACGTTGGTGGCCACGAAAATCTGACCTGTATCCGCTCCGGCATACACCACCTTGGGGTTACCCGGTGCAACAACGAGGGCCGTCAGTTCATCCTGGTTCGCCCCGTTCACGAGGTCGCCGGAAATAGCCGTCCACGCGTTCCCAGTGTCCACAGATTGATAGACTTTCGTCGAACCGGCGTAGACGACGTTCGCCGTGCTCGGGTCGGTTACAAACGGCGGCACAAAACTCGAGTTGTCATTCAGATTAATTCCGTTGACCGCCGTGAGAAAAGTGTTCGGCGCTCCGTTCTGCGTCGAAACCGCCAGATTGAGTCCGTTGCAGGCCACGTAAACCGTGCTCGGGACCACGTTGTCGATTGCTGTCCCCGTACCATCGCCGCAGATACCATTGTCAATCCAGGCCAATCCTGGCGGACCCTCATAGATTTGGCTTCCGTTGTCCTGCGCTCCCGCAAAGGCCACCGCTTGCGAAGAAGGATGGATGGATAGCGCTGGATAAAACTGCGTCAGCGTCAGTGGTGTGTTGTTCAAATTCGTCCAGGACACGGAGGCTGCTTCCGCGTCGTCGGTGCGCCAGATTCCGCCGTCATTGCCCAAGTACATGCGTATTTTGCCGCTCGCCAACTTGATGAAAGCCATCGCGTGGTTGTCCACGTGGGGCAATCCGGGTATTCCTGTGACAGCGGGGATCACCGAAGTCCAAGTCGCTCCTGTATTTGCGGTACGCTGCACCCAGAGCGGTCCAGTATTCGTGCTCACGGCAGAGCCGCCAAAAAAGGCATGCGCGCCGCCGTTTGGATCCACTTTCACTACGTTGTCGTACCAGCATTGCGCCTGGCAAATATCGGGCGCAGTCGTCTGGGTCCAGCTTGTTCCACCGTTGGTGGTTACCCAAACGCCAAGGTTTGGCTCCGACTGGTTGGTGCCATCGGCGATAGACGCGTAAACCGTATTGTCCGTGGCGAACAGTGGCGAGATGCCCAGATCGATCCGGCCCATCGTACTCTCGGTTGGCAAACCGGTCGCGAGCGCCGTAAATGTCAGCGCACAACTATTTGCGTTCGTTGACTTATAAATTCCATTCTTCCCCGTCGTGCTGCCAAAGGGATTTCCAAGCGCTGCAAACGCCACCGTCGGTGAGGCGAAGCCCACAAAGGTAGACATTTCTCCGGATGCCGAGGCCACCAGACTCCAGTTGGCGCCGCTGTCGCTCGAGCAATAAACGCCTTCGGTGGGTCCCTCGGCGAACTGCGTTTGGGCTCCGACAAGCACCATCGCGGGATTCGTTGGGTTTACCGCAATGTAGCTGATGCGTGTTCCGCCCAATGTAAAAAAACCAAATGGAGTTGCGTTGCTGTACGGGCCGATGAACGGGCAAGTCGCGCTACCTGTTGTGCAGGTTTGCGTCCACGTCAGTCCTCCGTTCGCGGACTTCAGCACTCCTGCGCCATAGTAAATATCGAATCCAATCGAAGCCTGCTCTCCTGTCCCCGCGTAGACGGTGGCGGGACTCGACGGCGCGAACGCGATGGAGCCCATGGCGAGAGATGGATCCTGATCGCCTTCTGCTGTCCACGACGCTCCTGCGTCAGTCGAGCGCCATATTCCGCCCAACGCCCCTCCGATGAGCAGCGTATTTCCTGTCGCGTCGGTCGGATCAATCGCAATCGTCGTGATGCGCCCCGTCACTGGGCTGAAGAATCCTCCCGCCGTAGGAGTAGGCCCAATTGAAGACCACGTGTTCGTCACGGGAGTTGTGAACGGCGTCACCGCCGTCGACCGTGGGGCCACTTCCGCAAAAGAACCGTCCGGGTGCCGCACCAGCCTGCCCTCTGCCTCCAACCGGCGTTGCATGTGCTCGAGTGCCTTCGCTCTAACTCCCGCGGGAATGCGGCCGTTCGCGGAACTGCGCTGTTTGTAAAACCATTCGTCACGCTTGCGAATTGCATTGGGGCCGTCTTTGTCGACCTTCGTCGCTTTAGCGGGGTCTTTCTCTTTTTCCTGCCCGTCTGCGTCCGTATCCGACGCTTTCTCGAAGTCCGCATCCGCTTCCGCGGAAGATGGTTCAGGCGCCTGCCTCTTGGCGGCAGGGAATTTCGCCGCGGGCGCGGCCTTCTTGTCAGCCGGTGGTTTCCCTTGTGCCGAAGCCTGAGGGCTCAAGCATGAAAGTGTGAATAGCGCCGCAAGGAAGAGAAGGGTCTTGCAAATAACAGCAGTGCTGAATTTCATAGTCCGCCCACGCCACCGACTGGATTTGACTCCCGGCAATCGTGTGCGGTCGGAGGGCGCCCGCCATTCGCACGGAGGGAGATCTTCTGCGAATGGTTTTTCCCGGGCAAGGGCAAGGACCGTAAACGGTTCACCGTAAAAACGCCTAGAGGTTAGCACAAGAGATAACTTTTCAGGGAGCCTATCGCATGCGGACACTGACGCCCACCCACATCCCGCGCACACACCCTGTTAGAAGTTTCAGACCGTCACCGTGCCGTTTTTATTCCAGGCAGAAAGAATGATTCCTTGGCTGCCTTCAGCCGAAAGCGCATTTCTGCCCGCGCAGCGCGCCGCAACGATTACCGATGGTATCCGTATCGGCCGTAATACCCACCGCGATACCCGCCATAATACCCGCCGTAGTATCTCGGCCCCCATCCATAGAAACCAACCGCAACACCCGGGTACAGGTAGCCCGGATAGCCATAACCCGGATAAGCGTAGCAAGGCGCATATGGCCCGCATGGGTAACCCGGATACCCGCCCGCTGGCGGCGGTCCGCGGCGGACCATTCTCCCGCCCTCAAAGTCTTCCTGGGAAACAGGGAAGAAAGCTTGCTGACTCTTCGTGGTGTCAATTTTCACCGGATCCACTAGCCGGAAGCTCAGCGGCGTCTCTGGAGGCAGAACCGTTGGGTGTCCGCGCGTCAGCAAGACCGTTGCGATTCCCGCTACTGCGCCGGCTCCAGCGCCGATCGCCGCGCCCACTCCCCATCCCACCGCCGCGCCGATCCCTGCTCCTACTGCCGTCGTAGTCGCAATCGTCCCTGCGTCCTGCCCGTGCGATGTGCCGGCCGAACCCTTCCACAGTTCCGTCAGCACCGGAACTTGCTGGCCATCCACTGCCGTCACGTCCGTTATCTCAACTCCCAATCTCGAAACGCCGGTTACTTTCCCCGCGCGCACCGCTTCTTTGACCACGCCCGACACCACCTGCCCGCGCCGCGCCACCACCCAACCGTTCACCACGATTGGTTTTTCGAGCGTGCCCGTGAACGGGTCCCCTACCTTACTTTTGTCGCTGGAGAGGTAACTGTCGGTCCGAATGAAAACGATCGTGCCTGGAGGGACGGTCAAAGTTGCCGGCACCGGCTGCGCATACTGTGCCGCTTGAGCGGGAAGAGCTCCTTGGTCGCCTTGCCCACCTGGCCCGCCTTGGGGAGGATAGGGGTAATTTTGACCCAGTCGTTGGCCCTGGCTACCCTGAGATGGATACGGCGCGTTCTGACCCGGCCCACTCGGACCCGCTGGTCCACTCTGCATCTGCCGGTCCTGCGCGTATGGTGGCTTGCCCGCGTCTTGCGAGGGGTAAACTGGCCGGGGCATCGGGGCGGCTTGTGTCCTGTCCTGCGCCTGCTGCCCCTGCTGTTGATCCTGTTGCTGCCCCTGGCTTTGCCCCTGCTGCTGCTCTTGTCCCGCCTGCGCGACGCCGCTCATGCAAAACGCCAATGCCAATGCTACTGTTCCGCGCCAAATCGAGCCTCCCTTCGAGGCCCTTGTAAACCCACTCTCTCTGGAATTCCTAGCGATTCTCGACTGATTGACCATGTTCTCAATCTCCCTCGACCTGGGTTCCTTCAGCTCCTGCAACCCTTCAGATCCTCTAATCCTCACCCTTCGCTTAACCCCTTTGGATGGCAACCCTTCTATCACAGGATGCCCGTCTTATAACGCTCCGTTCTGCGCGCAAAACCTGCCATACGTTCAAACACCAGTCCGCCAAATAAGTTTCCCTCCTTGGCCCAAGTTCTTCTTAGCGAACACGAAGAGGCGGTGGAGCGCCCGGTTTCCAGAGTGTGCCGCTCTACCGACTATCCTGCGGCTAACTTCCCACAGATGATAGAGTAACCCCGCATCTTCGACGAAAGTTTGTACCGGGAAGGGATTCGATGAAATTCAGCGCCTATCTAGCTCTGTTTATGGTTTTGCTTTTGCTCTGGGCCGAAGGATTCCTGGTTTACCATGTTGCGAGTCTGCTGATTCACCTGCTATTAGTCGCCGCAGTGATCTCTTTGATCGTCCATGTTGTTCGCGGCCGGTCCAGGAAATAAGCCAGCGCGGTGGGCCAGCTCTTCAATTTTACGAGGAAGTTCGCACCGAATTCAATTGCCCGCGACCGCGCGAAATGACCTCATATTCCCGCGCCGAACTCTCTGGCAGCAGCACCCAAAGCGTGTAGATCCCCAGCGCCGTCCCGAACGGCATCCGCAGCAGTGCCAAAAAACTCACCACGATTCCCAGCGTACGAGCCCACGGTTGCCGTTCGAACAGGCCCCACGCCAGCAGCAGGTGCGCCGCTCCCAGCACGCCCATCAAGATTCCCGCGGTATAGATACCGCCCCAGATGAGCGAGTCCAATCCCCATCGTCCAAACGGCCACCCGTTGGTGCCACCCCACTCACGCATAAACGGAAAAAATAGCCGCCCAGCTACCAGGATCCAGCAGACTTCCACTAGCCGGAGGATGCCATTCGCCGCCCACAACCCAGCCACAAGCTGAATATGCCGCTGAACGCGCGCTTCTGACGGCACGGCCCTTGCCACGACTGTCCCAGCCGGTCCCACGACCGGCCCCGGCGTCAACGCCTTGCCACACACGCTACAAAACTGGGAGCCCGCGCTTAGTGAGGAGCCACAACGGTCGCAGTACATGGTTCACCCCCACCATAGAATACGTGGTCCACGGCGAAATGTTTCCGGTCAGTTGCTCACCGAGGAGTGGCCCCAGCTGGCCCCTTCGTTTCATTGATTCACGCGAAGCACGGCGAAGTGAGTCAGAGCGCCTGGTTTAAGGAGTTTGTCTCGACGCGCACGCGGAACGCCGCGCGGTGCCGGCCTCCCGGTTCCAAGAGCCTCAGCCCGCTGCCGCTCGCCAGGGCATTCGTCGGCGCCGTCATCGGCTCAAGCGCGATGTAATCCTTATCCCTCGGCGCGTAGATTTGTGCATTCGAATAGCCCTCAAGAAACTGAACGATAATCTTTCTGCCCGCTCCCGCGACAGAGAACGCGGCCTGTTCTTCCAGCAGCGCAAAGCCATCATCGAACCCAAGCTCGCCCAAAAGTCCACTGTATCCGTCGTACGACTCTCCCGCGCCGGTCGGAATCCCGCGAGAATCCGCCAAAAGTTTCCGCATCGCGGGAATCTCTACTTGCCAATTCGCCCGCGCGAGCTTTGGAAGGGTGAAGTAAGGATGAAACCCGAAGCTTATCGGCACAGGGCCCTCCGCACTGGCGATGAGCGTTGTTTCCACGGTTAAGCCGTCGGCCTGTACGCTTGCCCGCATTTCCACGCGATGACGGAACGGGAACAAAGCGAGCAACTCACTGCGGCCCCACTCGAGTCTTGCCACCAATACGTCCTGTTTGGCGTCAATGACTTCCCAACTCAGCAAAGCCCATGGGACTCCGTGTATCGGCAATCCACGCGCGTCAAAGTGTAAAAGTGGCGACCCCGCGTCCAGCTCAACTTTTTTTCCGGCCGCAGAATAGCTCAGTCCTGCAAGCCGGTTCGCCCAAGGATGCAAAAACGGTATTCCCGCTGTACTTCCTTGGGCCGCAACACTATCCAGGTTTTCCACTCGCCCCAAAATCTCCAGGCCCCGATGCCGCAGCGAAGCGCACAGCATCCCATGGGCTGGCAGAAATACCGCGGCAAGGTCGCCTGCCACCAGCGAACGAGTAGAGGAAGAGTTCAGCAAGTTCGAGTCTCCGGCTTGTTCATTTCCATCACTGGCGGTCACATTTCTCCCTCTGCTCGCGAGTTCCTTGCGGCCAATCCTACTTGGAGTCTTATACCTATGCATTGCAGCTGGTGTCCGGACCCTCCCACAACACTGTCAGACTTTACAGGGGGCCAAGAGAGCTGACACCGTGCCGCTAGCAGTTCTTGATTCTACGTGCAGATGAGGATTTCTCCTTGTGTCCAAAAGGGAACAGAATCCTACGCAACGCGCACTTACGCTTTATTTTGGCTGGTTATGAACCCTCAGATCCCCCATTCAAGAAGGTTTAGCTCGCGTGTTCATTCGCTAGCGGACGTCTTCGTGTGCTGGGGCGCGTATGGATATGACGATACTTCGCGAGTTCGGGATCTTAGCTCCAGCGGCATGTTTCTTCTGACGCTGGAGTCCAAGCCTGTCGGCTCGATCACTAGACTTCATTTTCTCGTGGAAGAAGGACAGATCCGCGCCGAAGCGATTGTCCGCCATGTAAAGCCAGGTTGCGGACTCGGGATGGAATTTACAACCGTGCTCGAGGAAGATCGCCAACGACTCGCCGGCTTGATGAAAAGGCTTCGCGAATTCGGCTTCATGTCGAAGTTCGAAACCGGTGAACACGGCCAGGAAGCACATCCCTCATGACGCCGGAAAAGAGAATTCAGGTCCCCCGGCAAATCAGGTTTGGACCCCTGAACCAAATTCTCCGCTTTGGCGGCTTGGCAATCTTCGCTCTGCTTTGCGTCGCCTGCAATGGTACCAACTATGGCGTGCTGCAGCCGAATCCCGAAGATCTCTGCAAATGCCTGCCACTTGAGCCGGACGTTCTTGATTTCCGGCATACCGCTAAACACGTCTCGATACCCGTGATTGCCGCACAGGAAATCGGGGTGGATACCATTCTCAGTTGGACGCAAGATGACATCGTCCTCCCCGAAGCACCTCGAACCGGGCGGGAACTTCAGGTTTTCCACGTGGCCACCGCGTTCCTGCAGGAAGCCAGCGTTAACGGCGCAGACTGCGATGTGCACTTCGAGATTTCTATGACCGCGGACAAAAACGCATCCAGGGTAATTGTGGAAACTCCCGTGGACAGTCAGTTCTGCAGCGCGCGCCAGAACGCGCAAACCCAGCTCTCCAAGCATGGCTTTAAGCTCGACTCACAAACTGGAGGAGAACTCCCCCAGGCCTTGCCGGTAGAGGTTCTCGGTATGGCCTTCCAGGATTTCGATCACGCCCGCGGCTCCGCTCAGGTGGCCACAAACTGGGAACTTCATCCAGCGATCGTCACCATCCCCTGAAGATACTTACCGAAGCGTTGCTTGCTAATATGTCAGATGGAATTGTCGGCACATGGCCTTGCGGCGTTGAGTCCTAACACTCTACTCTCAAACCGAATGGGCCAAAGTGAAGCGGGGCTCGACAAGCGTCGTATCCCGTGATGCGCCCAGCCAGCAGCTTGCCAGGCAGCGATCTCACGCTCAAAACGCTTTGCCCGTTGCGGAAATTAATTTTCAGTCACGTCGTTTGTCGTATACTCTTTTTGCCGCCCTCGGGAGGGACTATGCCACGGTTCTTCCGCGCCCTTCGCCTGTTTTCCGTTCTCATGTTTGCTTCGGCCATTCACCTGCGCGCACAGGATATGGCACTTCGCGTCGAAGCAGTTCGCCTTTTGGAGCGTTCTAATGCCGTTAGCCGTTCAACCCATATTCTGCCCAACCGCAAACTGGACGTGACTTTTCGCGCGTATACGCCCGACGGCGTTGCCAAGGACGGCACCTACAACGTCATTTACGCCATCGATAGCGAGCGCTACGAAACGCATTTCGGAGACTACAACGCCATCAGTATTCATTTACCCGACAAGATTGTGCAGAGCGAATTCGTCCCTCCGCCGATCGAAGCCTTGGAAGTTCACTGGCTGACTCCGTTGGTCAACGGGCGATTCGATGAGTCCGACACGATTACTTCCATCACCCCAGCGACGCTTTTTGGCCGCCGCGCCAAATGCATTCAATTCGAAACTGTGAAAGGGAGATCCCAGCAATCCAACGAAATCTGCCTCGACGAGGAACTCGGCGCCATCGTCCGCTGGCATCTGGGAGAAGATCTCATCGAGAACACTGATTATTTCTCGTTTGAAGGCGTTTTGTTTCCTGCCCACATGCGCCACTACGTCAACGGCACTTTGCGCATGGAACTCGATCAGAAGTTCACCATTATGGAAGCTCCGATCGACTGGGCCGCCCTGACACCGCCGAATGCCCGCACCATTCTCCCTTGTACCCAATATCGCCGCCCCATCCTTCAGTCCGCTCCACAACCGCCCTCAGCAGGCCCAGGGCCGTGGTATGACGTCCAGGTCCATGGCTCCATCGGATCAGATGGGCATGTCCATAACCCAACACCCATGACCGCCGGAAAGCCCGACCTCGAGAAACAGGCGGTTCAGATTGTCTCGACTTGGATCTATTCACCCCCCACTTGCGACGGAAAACCGACTTCCGTAAGCGCAGACTTCATCGTCCACTTCCCACCGCAATAACTGTGCCAGCAGTTCTCACGGCTCTTGTACGATTCGCGCAGACCTCGCTTATCTCTCAATGAAAGTTATAACCGTCGAAGTACTGCATTGCTGGCAACAGGTCAGGCGGGACGAAGTTGAAGGCTCGTATTTTGATTGACTGTGCTAAGTCCGCTCGGCGGGTACAATCACGTCACTGTGCCGCAGGCTTGGGTGGGTGTTTGGCCCGTTCCTCTCGCTTTTCTTCGATCTCTTTTTTCGACGGCGGATAACTCTCAAAACCTTTCGAGATCTGTCCCAACACTTTGCCCCAAATACTATCGTCATCGGTGATTTTCTGTTCCACGTACAAGCGCCACGCCAGGTCCTTGCGCTTCAAATCGATCAGGTCGATGACTAGAGTTGCGTCCAGACGGGTTTCCGCCGACATCAGGTCGTAGGTATAGGCCCAATAGCTGCCCGTGAACAATCCGAATCCGCCCCAAGCTCCTGCAGCCGCGGAAACCATCTGGGATTGGCTGTTGGCCCAATACCTCACCACCAGGTCGGGCTGCTGATCGGGCTTTACTTCCCTTAGTCCGCGCGCGATCAACGCCTGCGCCACCCCTGCATGCACACGGTCGCTGATGAGATTTGGATCCAGCTGCCGGAACTCCAGCGTATTCGCGCCGCCGACATACGCAAATGTCTTGTACTTCGAAAAATCCAGGCTGGGATCAAAATCCACATTCATCTTCCCCGTCGCCAGCGGCGCCAGGATCAGCGTCAAAACGAACAGACAAATAGCTGCAGCTAGTCTGCTGACTCGCGAACGCTTCTTGCTCTCCTGCATTTGGTTCACCAGCTCCTTCGTAAGAGCCACCTGCAATCTGTCTATCGCCATGCGAGCGATTCTACACCACATGCCTGGTCTTAGCCCGATGCTACGGTCGCATTCCTTCTTGCGAAAACCCTGGCGCCGGACCCGCGCGTTTTGAATCGACGAATTTGACGAGTTCTATGGCAACGAAACTAGCGCAAGTTGCTGTGTCTCCAACCCGACATTTCTCCTACTCCCACGGGCAAATGGACTTCAGGCCCGATTATGATGCGTGAATTCCTGATACGGAATCGCCGTCTTAATCTACAATTCCCATAGCGCGACGAACCGTGAGCCACAGGCGCTACACGAAACAGATGGGTGAGCAAAATGAAGATCGAAATCGTTCACTGTCCTACTTGACAGAACAACAAAGCCAAGGTCACGAGTCTCGTGGCCCTCATCAAGCAGCGCCTGGATGTTGACGCTGTCATTACGCCTGGTAAGACCGGCCAGTTCGAGGTGATTGCGGACGGCGAGAGGATTGCGGAGCGCGGCGGGAACTGGTTCACGCGGAGCTTTGGCGCCGGGTATCCCGATCTCGATAGCGTGCTCAAACTGCTTGAGAAACACCGTCGTCCCCAAGGATAAGAAAGAAGAGCTTCACTAAGCCTCGCCCCCATGCCCGTCCGCGGAATCTTCATCTTTCTGGCGTTCCAGCGCGTCCCAATACACCTCACCCAGCTTCAGCAAATCCGTAACCGCCAGCTCTCCGGCGTCACTTCTGAAAATCGTCAGCCTCTCAGCACGCAGCAGGAGCTCATGATAAGTTGTGTAATTGAAAAGCCCCACGATGCGCAAAGCCACAGATCCGTCCGCTCCCCTTGCCAGAGTCGCATCCGAAATATCAATCACCTGTTTGTGGTCGGTCGTAACCGCTTTTTCCAGATCGCCCCAGCTCACCGATTCTTCCCGCCACTTCGTCTGGTACGCCGCTACCAGCCGCGATTCTTCCTCTTTGGATGTTCCCGACGGCACAGCGAACGCTCCCGGCCAAACGGAATACTTCAGCACACGCGCGGACTGCACGCCCTCCAGCCGGAACAGAAATTGCATGTCCAGCGGCAGTTCATAGAAAATCCGCAAATGCTCGATTTCCAGATTCAGCGTAACGGTGCGGTGCAAAAGATTGGATTGAATGGCGATGATTTGTGCGTCATGCAGCCCCGCCCACAACGACACGCCCGAAATCCCCGGCGGAAGATTGGCCCAGTCCACGATCCAGCTTTGCTCGTCAGGCATGCCTCACCTTCCTCAAGCGGACTCGCGAGCAGGAGTATAGCCCGCGCCCCGTCAAATCGAAACGCATTGTATAATCCTGCCTCCACCCCATCCACCTGAGGAGATGCACCATGGCCGAGCCAACCTACGAAGAGCTGAAAGCAAAACTCGCGGAAATGGAAAAAGCGACCGGCGGACGCCGCGGCGGCTCGCTGGAATTTCGCGTCGGCGAAAAAGGCGGCGTCAGCGTCTACGGCCTCGGCCGTTTTCCCGTCACGCTCTACTACGAACAATGGATCCGCTTGCTGGAAGCCACGCCCCAGCTCCGCGAATTCCTAGAATCCAATAAGGCCGATGGCAAGCTCAAGCTGAAAGAAAAATAGACGCTCCACGCGATGCATTTCGGAAGTGCTATTCTTACGCAGTCCCCGGAAGTGAGGCCCCCGATGCAACCCCCGACCACAAGGCAAGCCCCATGCCGCGTGATTCGAATCATTTTTCCCGCGGCGCTTCTCCTCTGCGCAACCCTCTCCGGCTGTAACAATTCCTGCTACAGCGGCTTCTGGAACGGCAACGGCAGCGGCGTCGCCGTTGGCAACACTTCTTGCCCGCTCACGCCGGCCACCGGCAACGTCACTGTGCAAATGGGCGCCGCATCCGTCTCCTCCGTCTCCGCCGCATCCACATCTTCCGCCGTCTTCGCGTCAGTGCCATCGCCTCGCGAAATCCAACATATCTACATCACTCTTCGTGCCATCGACGCCCGCGCAAGCAGCGCCGCGGACGACGCTGCATCCGGTTGGCAGCAACTCGCTCCGGCTTTCGCAGCGCATCCTGCACAAGTGGATCTCTTGGCGCTGAGCGCCGAATATATTCCGGCGACAATCCCCGCAGAAGAATACCGCCAGCTTCGCCTGCTGCTGATGGCTCAACACCCATCCTCGGATGAAGCAATCCCGGAGCGCAACGCCTGCGGCAATGTGGGGTGGAACTGTGTCGTTTTCGCCGACGGCTCGGTGCGGCCGCTGGAATTTGGCGGCGCAGCTCCAGAAGTGAAAATAACGCCTCAGAGTGCTGAGAATTTGTTCCGCGTTCTTCCCGATGAAAGCGTTCGGCTTTCGATCCAGTTCGATGCCAGGTCTTCCTCATTTTTTTCGCCGAATACTCCGGACAACATGGAGGCGAGCGCCGCGCTTCAGATGGTTCCGGTCTTCAGAGTTGTCGTTTTGACGCCTTAGCGAATCCAGGGAAGGGAAGAAAGATCGACGTTTCCGCCAGAGAGAATCACGCCGAGTTTGGGAGCGCCCCCGTCGGGGCGATTCATGAAATTCAGCGATGAGACTATGCTGGGCTTCAGCAGCGGCGCAACGGCCACCGCGCTCGATGGTTCAATAATGATTTTCATGCGCTCCCAGATCAGGCGCGCAGTAGAAATAATTTCTTCTTCGCTGACGAGCAGAATGCTCTCGACATTTTTGCGCAGAATGGCGAAAGTGCGCGGAGCGAGCGAAGCGCGAAGGCCGTCCGCGATGGTGTCGCTCGATTCGAGCGATTGCAGCGTGCCGGTAGTCAACGAGCGGTGAGCGTCGTCGGCGCGCTCGGGTTCGCACCCAAAGATTCGAACGTCTGTTCGAATGCCCTTGGCGCCAAGACAAGTCCCACTCAGCAGACCGCCGCCGCTGACCGGAGCAAAAACGGCATTCAGATCGCCAACTTCCTCTAGTAGTTCTTTTGCGGCCGTGGCCTGCCCGGCGATGATGCGGTCATCGTCATAAGGATGAATCAGATAGGCACCGGTCTCCGCCTGAACACGCGCAGCAACTTCAGCTCGCGAAGACATTTTTGGTTCGCAAAAAGTAATGCGTCCGCCGTAGGCTTCGATCGCGCGCGCTTTCACGGCAGGCGCGTTCTTCGGCATCACAATATACGCGGGCACGCCTCGCCATGCCGCCGCGCGCGCCACGGCTGCGCCGTGGTTTCCGCTGGAAAGTGTGACGAAGCCGTGGCCGGCTTCTGCGTTCGAAAGAGAAAAGATGGCGTTGGTTGCGCCGCGAATCTTGAAGGAACCAGTCTTTTGAAAATTGTCACACTTGAAGTAGACCCGGGCGCCCGTCATCGCATCGATTGATGCGGAAGTCAGCACAGGAGTGCGGTGAATGCGCGGCGCGATGCGCGCGTGGGCTTCGAGGATTGTTTTCCAACTTGGCGGTTGGAAGGAGCTGTTCTCGACCTGTGGGGCTGTGCTCATGGGACCAGGTTTGGTTCGGAATGCTTGAACTAGTGTTCTTGTTTAGCGCGTTTTTTGTCCTTTCGAAAGAGGCAATATAGCATGCGGAAGCGTGAGTCGTCAGGGGTGATACAGCGGTCAGAATGGAATGGCGAAGCCATGCGCAGCAGGAAAAGCGGCAGCTACGCTGTCGCACTCCAAAAGGGAGACGGGTACTGGTATCAATTGGCCATCCAGGCTTTGGTACTTGACCGCGTTGGTGGCTCTGTTAGGCTGCAAGCACCCTCCCCTTTGTCGAGAGAGAGTCCGCAAGCGACTTTTCTCTGAACGCTGGGAGTCAAAATGAAGCCTGCCGAACGCCGCCAATTAACGCGCTTCAGTCTTCGCACCCCGCTGCGCTTCCGTGCGATGGGAGTAAGTTCGGACAAGACGGAGCACTTTACCGAAGCTTTGAATGTTTCGCGGGGGGGCTTTTTCTTCGCGTCGTCGGCACCGCTGCAGGTGGGAATGCCAATCGAGGCCACACTTCGAATGCCGGCGGAAGTGACCGGGAATGAGTCGCAGGAGATGAGGTGCACGGCGCGGGTAGTACACGTTCGAAACGAGCCTTACGGCGACGGGCGGATTGGGTTTGGGGCGGAGATTGAGAAGTTCCAGGCGGTTCCGGCCACGGAACGCTGGGTGAGTTGAAAAGAAGTGATCAGAGATCAGTTAAAACAAACTGAAAATCAGTCCGCCTTCGAAAAGTGCCACGTGCTTTCACGCTTGTTCTTCGCAATGCTTCCGAGAAGTGCGGCCAGAATACGTTCACTTGATCGGCTGTACAGGCCGCATCCGCGTCAGGGTTTGGCGGGTGGGACGGTGAAAGTGATTTTGGCGCTGCCGACGTTTTCGAAGCGGTCGTAGGCGCGCACGGCAATCGTGTGTTCTCCCGGTACAAGCCCGTTGATCGAAAATCCGTAGCCTTCCTCCGACGCATCGCTGATGCTGCCAATCGGGGAAACAAGGGTCCAATCGCCACCATCGATGCTGTACTGGGCGCGCTCGATGCTGGTCCCCGAGTCACGCGCGGTGAACTGAACCATTGACACTCCTGCCTTCAAACCGTCGATGACGGGAGGGGTGTTATCGATTTCGAAGCGTTCGCTTTCGCGTTCGGTTTTTAGGGCGAGGTCTGGCGGATTCGAAAGGGCGTCGGTGGCGACAATTTTCAGGTAGTAGGCGCCGTCGGGCAGTGTGGTGCTATCCCAGGAATAGAATTTCTGGTCGAGATTGTTCTTCAAAAGTTTCCAGTCGTGTTCGTTTTCGCCGTGATAGTAGACGGTGTAGCGCAACTCGTCGTCGTTGTCGTCGTGCGCGCTCCATAGGACGGATTGATAGCCTTTTTGCAGGGTGCCTTGCGGCGGCACTTCGAATTTGGCCGGTGTTCCGCTCTGGGCAATGATCACGCCGGTGGGATTCGCTGATGGAGGCATTTTGAGAGTTACCGCAGTTGGCTGACCTACGGAGATGTTCAACTGGCTCTGCACGCGCACGCCAGGATCCTGGAGCGCGATACCGTCAATCACAGGTGCGACGTTGTGAGGGAGGTAGGCGAGGCTGACCCAGTCAATGCCGTCGCCTGGCCGGCCGTCGTGAATGATGGCTTTCCATTGGGCGAAACGAGCGGGCGGCGCTTCCATGGCGGCGCCGGATTTCGTGTACGGGCCGAACCACAGGGACCATTCTTTGCCGGGATCTTCGGTGTTGCCGCTACGCACGAAAAACTCGAGGCGGGGCTCATTCGAATGAGCGGCAGATTTTACGCCATCGGCAGGCGGCGGTCCCCACCATTCGAGCCGTCCCCACTGCGAAAAAAGTTGAGAATCAAAGGAGCGGGATTCGTAAGTTCCCTCGGCTGCGTATTCGGGACCGACAGAAAAAACCTTTCCCGGGTTCGCGGTGCACAAGAAAGCTTTTCCGGCAGAGTTGCGCGCGATGCCGGTAATTTGTGCGGAGCCGGCTTTCGCGAGCTGCGCGAAAACGCCGCGGCGGTCGATGGCGAGGAGAGCTCCACTATTACCTGTTCCAGCGAGAAGGCGGCCATCGGAGGCAAGCCCCAGCGCATAGACGACATCTTCGCGTGAAGTCCAAAGTTCTTCGGGAACGCCCTCGGCGCTGAGCCGATAGATGCTGCTGGAGAGGAGCGGAGGAAAAGGAGCAAAGGAAGTCAGCTGCTGCGCCTGCCCACCAGTGATCACACCACCCGTGTTAATGGTCGCGGTCCCCTGCGGGCCGGTGATGACGGTCGTTGGGGCGGCGCCAGTGTTGCGCTGTTTTTCACCGATGGCCGCGGCGTAGATAACGCCTTCGGAGGAGACGGCGAGAGCAGTGACTTCGCGCTTGGAAGTTTCGTACAGGACAAAACCCTCAGCGGCGGATTTTCCTGAAGCGCGGCTGATGCGAAGGATGCGGCCGCTGGGTTCGGTGCCGGCCAGAAGATTGCCTTTGTTGTCGAAAGCGAGAACGCGAATATGGGCTTCATCGCTGGAATAGAAAAGTTCGCCCTTGCCGTCGGGAGTTACAGCGAAGACCTGGCCTTTGTCACCGGTGGCGACGTAAAGGGTGCCGTCCATGCTGAAGCCGAGATCCCAGATATATTTTGATTTGGGATCGAAGAAGACGGATTTTTCGCCGCTTGCAGAAACTTTGTAAACCTTCCCATCTGGAGAAGTGCCGACATAGAGCGTGCCCTTCGAATCAAAGGCGATGGCCTGCGCGGAGAGATCCGTGGAATCAAAGACCACGGATGGTTTGCCGTTGGAATCGAAGCGAAACACTTTTGCTGGTGAGCCGCCTGCGGCATAGAGCGTGCCTTTGGAGTCGAGGCGGACTGACCAGAGGTAGGAAGCATCGGCATCGGCGAGCAGAGTGAATTTAGGAGCGAGCTCGAGACGGCCGTCGCTGCGGACGGCGACACCGTGCGCAGTGCCTTTCAGGAATTCTTCGTAAGTGGATTGCCGCCAGCGGCGGACGTGATCGGCGAGAAGAGGTAACGAAGCAATGGAACAAAGAAGTAAGGAAAAAACAACAGCTTGGAGAAAGTGGTGGGTGCTGACACTGCCTTGATGTTTCTGAAAGCTGTGCATGGAAATTTTCACCGGATTTGGAGATTCAAAGATATGACGCCGGTTACGGGGCCTCCCAATGGGATGGAGGATTCGCCTGCCAAGGATTCGCGCAGAACTTGGACACTTCCGGGAGTTGGGCGGCCGTCGACGACGTTGATTTCAGAGAGCGGAACGTTGGGAAGTTCCTTGTCATCCCAAAGCAAAGTGGGTGAAGGCGCGAAGAGGCCCACGTAGAGGCGGTCGTTGCGGCGCTCGCGATTGAGAAGAGCGATGAGCTGATCGAGGCCGGCTGGCCCGCCGCCGGCGCCGGAAAAGGAAAAACCGCGAGAGGCTCGATTGAGGAGATCGCCGTCGCAGACGAGTACACGAAGATTGGATCCCCGCGCGATCTGTTCGGGAACGCGCACGGTGGTCTCTTCCACGCGCGCAACGCCGCGGTAGGGGCGAAGAAGAACGCGGACACGAAGAGTCTCGCCAGGAGCGGCTTCGCCTTTTTCAAGCCAGGCGCTCTCAATCGTGAACGACTTGCGGCCGGGAACGGATTCAACGCGGAGCGAGATGCGCTCCACTTTTGCCGGCTCGAAGGTATTGTTGTAGAGACGCATGAAAACATTTTGCATGGTGAGGGCGATTGGCAGGCCGTCGGGAGAGAGGAAATCCCCTGGAGCAAAAGTGTTTTCCATCTGCACGGGCGCGTGACCCTGCAGTCGAATTTCGCCGGAAAGGTGGAGCGTGGTGCCTTCGCCATAGAGGGAGTTCTGGGTGAGGCCACTGAAAGTGGTGATGGCCACAAGAAGGGGTGTGAGCTTGGGATGATTGACGATTTCGAAGTGAAGTGTTTTTGTGCCGCCTGCGGTCTGCAGAGTCAGATCCAGCGGAACCATGGAAGGAGAAGCGCCGAGCTTACCAGTGACGGCGGTGAGATGGTCGCCGGTGATCGTGCCGATGGAGCCGCCGACATTGACGATTTTGGTGGAAGCGAGCTCGGAGGAAAGTGTCGTGACAACGCGGCTACGCGCCATGGGAAGTTGCACGTCGCCGAGGCTCAAGAAAGGATGGCCGCAGAGATAGACGCGATCTGCGCGCACCGCGGTTACGGTGCAGGAGGCGTTGATGGATGCGTCGCCCTGAACGAGAACCATCCCGGCCATATCTCCTGCGGCAAGATGCGCATCTTCGGCGCGGGGCGAGGCGGTGCCGCCCTGCGCGGCCACCATGCCATAGCTTTGCAACTGGCCGGCGAACTGCTGAATGGCTGCAGGCTGAAAGCCGGAGAAGACGAGAGGCGTTTCAATGGGCTGGAGCGTTGAGCCCAAAGGCAAGCCGGTGTTTGTGACGGATGCGCTTGGCAACGAAAGTTGCTGGTTGCTGGCTTGCGCCGGAGCGCTCTGGGTGGGCGGGTTCAGGATGGATTCGATGGGCGTGACGCCTGCGATGGGCTCTTTGGTGAAGATGCCGAGTTTTAGTGACAAGGCGCCGGCGAGTTTGCCGTCGAGATAGACGGGGCTTCCGCTCATTCCGGCAACGACCCCGGTGTGCTCGACCTTGGGACCCTTCAACTGGACGAGAATGATGGATTGCTTGGGGCCGAAAAAATTATCGAGGACGCCCAGAACTTCGAGGTCGAACTTTTCAACCTGGTCGCCAGCGAAGATAGTGTAGGCATAGCCCTGCATTCCCGCACGAACCTGGCTGAGGGGAAGGATTTCGTTGGATTCCTGCGCGATGGCGAAGCCGGGCACGAGGCCGTGAAAGGCCAAGAGCACCAAGAGCACCAAGAGCGCCAAGGCAACAGAGCGGCGGGAAGTTGACGGGTGAGGCAGGGCCGTAAGCATGAATCGGTAATGATACGCGGCGGGGTACGGGGAAGCAATCAAACGAGCGGAGGCGAAGGAATAGGAGAAACAGTCTGGACGTACTAGGCCCGCAATTCTCAATGGCCCCATCCGTATCATGGGGCATCCGGGCTGTCGCGCGAGATTCCCGTCGCGCGACGCAACAGTGTAAACTTCCAGCATCGGGAACTATCGATAGCAAAGCTTGAATTTTCCACGGCGGTGAGGAGCTGGCAACCATGGCAGACACTATTCCTCTAGGGCAACCCCTACAAGCGCGGTTCAGCGAACGCACAGCCGCAAGCGTGGAATCTATTCCGTGGCCAATCTGGTGCGTCATTGCAGGAATTTTTTCCAGCATGGTTGGCGGGCATTGGGACATTTCCTGGCACATGTCAATCGGACGGGACACCTTCTGGACGCCGGCGCATATCCTGATCCAGTTGAATGGTGTGCTGGTGGGGATTGCGTGCGGCTACATGATTCTGGCGACGACATTTGGCGGAGATGCTGCGGCCCAAGAGGCCTCCGTAAAGATCTGGGGATTTCGCGGGCCCCTGGGCGCGTTCATCGCGACGTGGGGCTGCGTGGCTATGCTGACGTCGGCGCCGTTCGATAACTGGTGGCACAACGCGTACGGGCTGGACGTAAAGATTATGAGCCCGCCGCACGTGCTGCTGTCGCTCGGATCGTTTGCGATCAAAGTGGGAGCGCTGGCGTTAATGGCGGGGTTGATGAGCCGCGCGAGCGAAGGCGTGCGGCAAACGTTGGGGTGGCTCTTCGTATTTGTGGGCGCGGATTGCGTTGTGCAGATGGGAACGATGCTGACGGATGCGACGTGGCCTGTGAACTTGCATAGCGCGGCTTGTTACCTGGCAATCGCTATTGGGTTTCCTCCGATGCTGATCGGCACGTCTTGGGGATTGGGGCGGCGATGGGCTTGCACCATGATCGCGGCAACCTACATGGCCATCCAACTGGCGTTCGAATGGATCCTGCCCCTGTTTCCCGCGCAACCGAAGCTGGGGCCGGTCTACCAAAACATTACTCATCTGGTTCCGCTGCACTTCCCGCTGTTGCTGATTGTGCCCGCAATCGTGCTGGATCTGCTGTGGAACAAGAGGGAGCAGTGGGGAAGATGGAAGCTGGCCGCGGTCTCGGGGCCGTTGTTCGTATTGAGTTTTCTTGCGGCGGAATGGCCGTTTGCGAATTTCCTGATGTCCCCGGGGGCGCGGAACTGGGTCTTCGGCATGGGTTATTTTGCGTATTTTGATCCCGCAGGGGTTCTCTACGACCCTTATAAGTTTCACATCGCAGAGCCAACGGCCTTTGGGTTTTGGAAAGTGATCGCCGAGGCGCTGGTGATTTCCATTATTACGGCCCGGCTGGGATTCTCGTGGGGGGACTGGATGCGGCGGATGAAGCGATGAAGGCGCTGCGGCCCCGCGCGCGCTATTCCATTACAGTTCTGGTGCTTGTGCTCGCAGGCGCGCTGTCCCTGAGCGCGCACGTCGGCAGTTCGGATGTCTATTGCGAGGGTGACGCGGGACCGTACCATCTTTTTGTGACCGTCCGAGTGCCTCAGGTGATCCCCGGCGTGGCGGCGATCCAGATTCGTGCCGCCGGCAACGACGTTCGAACGATGGAGATCGTTCCGATGCGGTTGAGCGGTGCGGGGTCCAAACTCCTTCCTACTCCCGACGTGGCCGAACGATCCAAGGAAGATCCGCAGTTTTTCACCGGCAACCTTTGGCTGATGGAAGATGGCGCGCTGAAGGTTCGCGTGACGGTGGATGGCGCAAAAGGCAAAGGAGAGCTCTCGGTCCCGGTGCCCGCGTTTGCGCGGCGCACCCTGAAAATGGAAAAACCGCTCGGGGGATTGCTGGCTTTCCTGATGATGTTCCTGGCGATCGGGATCATTTTTATCGCGGGAGCTGCGGTGCGAGAAGGCAATCTAAAACCGGGTGAGACGCCGGCGCCTGTGCGCGTGCGGCGTGCCCGCGTGGTGATGGCGATTACGGCGATTGTGGTGGCGGGTATTTTGTATTTGGGAAGAGCGTGGTGGGGCGCGGAAGCCGGCAACTACGAGCGCGGCGTGAATTTTTATAAGCCGCCGAGTGCGGAGACGCAGTTGGAAGACGGAAATCGGCTGGTGATTCGGGCGAAGGGACAGGATGCGCAGTGGTCCAAGAGCGTGAAAATGGTGGATGTGATTCCAGACCACAATCATTTGATGCACCTGTTTTTGATCAGCGCGCCGGGATTGGAAAAGATGTGGCATTTGCATCCGCAGCGCACGGCGGATGGCGCGTTCGCGGAGGATTTGCCGAGCATGCCGGCGGGGAGGTACGAAGTTTTTGCGGACATCGTGGATAAGCACGGGTTTCCGTGGACGCTGGTAGGAAACGTGGAGTTGCCGCAGATTCAGGGTAAGGCGCTGGCGGGAGATGATTCGTCCTGGAGCAGCAGTGGAATCGCCGCGATGGCGGGAGATTCGAACGTCTCGCAGCTTGCCGATGGCGGACGCATAGTGTGGGAGCGTGGGAACGGGTCGTTGAAGGCCAATACGCCAATGAATTTCAAGTTTAGCGTGCAAGACAAGGACGGGAAGCCGGCGCAGGATATGGAACCGTACATGGGGATGGCGGGGCACGCGGAGTTTGTGAGCAAGGACATGAGCATTTTTGCGCACGTGCATCCGGCGGGCTCGGTTTCGATGGCGGCGATGGAGTTGGCGCGAACGGCGCATACGGGCGAAGCAGGGGAACTGCAAGTTGGCGTTATGGCGATGGGCATGCCAATGGCAATGCCGACGCCGGGCAGTTCAGTCCCTGCGGAGGTCAGCTTTCCGTACGGTTTCCCGCGCGCGGGGGATTACAGGATTTTTGTGCAGATCAAACGCGGGGGAGTCATTGAGACGGGAGTGTTCGACGCGCGCGTGGAGTGAGCTGGTCTCTTACCGCAGCGGATTCGAATCGGATATGAAGTTCACCGCCTAATTTAACCAGCGAAATCAAAAACGCTTGCGCTTTGATCGATTGAAGAAGAATCAATCCATGTGGTGGTGCATCGCGAAGATCTGGTCGAGAGAGTCTTCATACGGGTAGACGTGGACCATCCAGCCAAAGATGACGGGATGGAAGCGGCCGCTGGCGGCGTCGCAGGCTTCCTCCGTGGCGATGGAACCTTTCAGGCCGAATTTAGTCATGTCCGCTTTGCCTAGCTGGCCTCTTGGCGGCATGCAGAGGTTGGTGTGCAAGTGCCACATAGCAATGCTGAGCGGGACGCGGGCGTTAAGCTGCTCTTCCGTGGCGCGCTTGGGCATGGTGTACATGGCGCCGACGAGTTCGTAGCCGCCGGGAGTCTTCTTGTAGAGCAGGGAAGTCGGGCGCGAGGCATCGAAGGAAAAAGCTTCCAGGAAGCCGTTGTAATAACTTGTGAAATGATATTCGGGCTGCGGGATATTGGGCAGGAAGATTTTGTAGCCCTCGTTTAAGGCTACGTGGTAGTCCTTGTATTTTTCCAGGCCGGCGCGAAGCTGCGCCACGACTTCTTTTGCGCGCGCGGTGTCTTCGGCCGTCGCCGTGCGCATCGCGGTCATGTGCATGTGCAGGTTGTGCGCGTCCATGCGCCCGGGCGTCATGTCGTGAACCGCGCGGGCTTCGTTGGCTTTGGCGTCGTCCATGTCCATTCCGGGCATTTTGCTGTGGTCCATGGCCGGTGATTCCTGAGATTGCGAGCTGGAAGATTGCTGTGAGCCTTGCGATTGCGGCGCGGGGGCGCGATGGCCGGGAATGGCGGCGAGCAGGACGCTAACGAGAAAAAGTGCGCCGAACAGAATGCCGGCTTTGGTGGCTAGATGGATAAAAGTGCTGCGCGCGGACATGAAGAATCTCCTCAATCAATAATACGTATTCCGATGCCCTGAGATTTCGAGGCGTGGTACAGGTGGTTCCCTGCAAAAAACTGGCCGATGGAACAGGGAGAAGGAGAAGGTATGGAAGGGGTTCGAAAAGGAAGCTAAGGCGGAGATCGGAGCACAGAGGCCACGGAGAAAGCTGGAAGCGGCATGGTAAAATCGGCGCGTGAAAAAAGAGACCGTTCAACCTGCGAAGTACCTGACCGGTGGGCTGGAGCTGCCGGGAGACAAGTCCATATCGCACCGTTACGCGATGCTGGCAGGGCTGGCCGAAGGCACGAGCGAGCTGCGTCATTTTTCGGCGGCGGCGGATTGCCATAGCACGCTGGATTGTATGCGTGCGCTAGGCGCCGAAGTAAAGATCGACAAGGATACGGTGCAGGTCACAGGGAGCGGTGTGCGAGGGTTGAAGAGCAGTTGGCGTGCGCTGGATGCGGGGAATTCGGGAACGACCATGCGGCTCCTGGCGGGAATATTGGCCGGTCAAGCGTTTACGTCGAAGCTGACCGGTGACGAGTCGCTGCAGAAGCGGCCCATGGGGCGGGTGATCGGGCCGCTTCGAGAGATGGGCGCGGACATTCGCGGCCGCGAGGATAACTTTGCGCCGCTGGAGATACGCGGGTCCCGGCTGAAAGCCATGCACTACATGATGCCGATGGCCAGCGCGCAGGTGAAGTCGGCGGTGCTGCTGGCCGGATTGTTCGCCGACGGCGTGACCAGCGTGACGGAACCGGCCGGGACGCGAGATCACACGGAGCTCGCGCTGGAGGAATTTGGCGCGCAAATTGAGAAAGACGGCCGCACCGTCCGGATTCATGGCCTAGGCAGCGGAAACGGAAGCGGCAAGTTAATTGCCAAGCCCCTGGATGTGCCCGGCGATTTGTCGTCGGCTGTTTTTTTTATTGCGGCGGCATCAGTGCTCCCGGATTCGAATCTCCTGATCCACAACGTGGGATTGAACCCGACGCGCACGGCCATTCTGGATTTGTTTGCCTCGATGGGAGCATCGATTCAGATGCTGGGACTGAAGAGCTCCCAGGGAGAGCTGGTGGGCGATTTGTCGGTGAAAGGCAGTTCCTTGAAAGGCGGCGCGATTGCGGGCCGGCAGATTCCGTTGTTGATCGACGAGTTGCCGATGCTCGCCGCGCTCGGACCGTACACCGAGGAGGGAATTGAGATTCGCGACGCGGCGGAATTGCGCGTCAAAGAAAGCGACCGGATTGCAGCGCTGGCGGAAAATTTGCGCCGTATGGGCGCCACGGTGGAAGAGCGGCCGGATGGATTGAAAGTCGCGGGCCGGCGCGCGGGAAAATTGCGCGGAGCAGAAATCGAGCCGCGCGGAGATCACCGGATAGCCATGGCGTTTGCGGTGGCGGCCCTGGGGGCGGAGGGAAATACCGTCATCCGGAATTCGGATTGCGCAGGCGTCTCCTTCCCAAAATTCTTCGAAGAACTGAACCGGATGGCCGACCGGTAGCAGAATTCCCGCCGTCGTTTTGCGGCAATGACATTGCTTGGCAAACGCGTTCCGGAAGCATATACTCCCCGCTCATCCCACAACCGACGTTTGAGCTTCTTCTAGCCCCGAGATGTCAGCCACCGGTTGTTCCATGGAGCGCCAATGATCTCCGACGAGTTCGTTCAGAAAGAAATCCTGCGGCTTGCGGGAAATGGCCACAAATCGGCGTGCATCAGTACGCGGAGGATTTCGGCGTTCTACAATGTGCCGGAGCGCCGAATCCGGAAGCAGCTTACGCTGCTCGCCGAGCAGAAGAAGATTCGATTGACTGGCTGGAAGGGAAGCGCGTTGTGCCCGTACAGCGACTGGGCGAACTCGGAAGATTTTGTGAATTCGCAAGCGGATGGCGGGCATTTCCACGTGGACCTTCTGGACTGAGCCCCGCTTCGCAACCTTTTCTAATAATTTGCAACGAGCAGGAGTCCGACGCCCATCGTGAAGCGCTTAGGTTTTGGGCGCCTTTGGTGGCCGCGGGGGAGCAGGTAGAACCGGCGGGGCCGGCATATCGGAGCTCGTCCGGCGCAACGAGATGGAGCCATAGCTGGTTTTCAAAGAGATTTTGGGCCCGCGGCCGCTCCCGTATTTTCCTTCCAGGTGAGAATCGGCGTTCTCCGTCGAAGTCTTCTTCAGGGAATCCGCCGAAAATTCTGAATTGATGTCGCCGGAGTGGCAATCGGCAACAATGTCGAAGCTGGAAGATCCAGGAAGGCTCAGATTGATTCCAGCGGAAGCGTTGGTGATTTCGACGTCTTCTTTCGGCGGCGTGGAGAAGCGCACCTCCACGTTTCCATCGCGATTATCAATCTTTACTTTGCCGCCGATGTTCTCGGCAGAGATGTCGTAACGATTTGTGCGCAAGGTCAGGCTGCCGGGCGCGTCGCTGATTTCGAGATTGCCGGAGCTCGTTTCCAGATGGCCGGTGAGCTGAGTAAGAGTGAGATCCGTCCGCTGGGAGACGAAGCGCACGCCCTTGGCTACTTTATCCGCGGTGATGGGTCCAAAGAATTCGCCGTCGAGAGTCAGCCCGCCCGTTGCGGTGGTTACCGTCACTTCGCCGCCGTGCCCGGCAATTTTCACGTTGCCCTTGGTGTCGGAGACCTTGACGTCGCCTTTGCGCGTATCAATCGACACATCGGCCGAGGTGTTGCGCACTTCAATGTCTCCCGTGCCGCTGATGATGGTGACGGGAGTAGCCATATCGGAGACGGTGATGTCGCCCCTTTCATTGCGAATCGTAAGCAAAGATTTTTTGGGAACGGAGACTTCGAGATCAAAGCTCAGACGTGAATCGCCAGTACCGGCCCCCGAAGGCTGGATTTCATAGCCATCGCCGTTCTGCACGATTTCGATGGAAGCGCGATCGGCAAGCTTCTGGGCGTCGTTTTCGTTCCAGGCCTTGGCGTTCTTCTTGCCGGAGACGCGAATCTCAGGTTCCTCAGAAGAATGCACGCTGATGTCGCCGCGGGTATTCCGGATGGTGATCCGCGCGTCGGTAGGAACGCTTTTGGGCGCGGCTTCAAGGGGGAAATCAAACTTGTCGCCAATCCCACTGCTCCAGTTGCCGCCCGGCAGATGTTCCTTGCCGTAATCGACGGCCACGACGACGCCGAGAAGAGAGAGAAGCCCTAGAACGAGAAGCACTTCACCGGCGGTCACGCGCGAAGAGCCTGGATCGCCGGAACGGCTGGCGACTGTTCGCTCGTAGAGCTTGATGGCACCCCAGAAGATGAGCAGGAGCGGCCACCAACGATGCAGGAATTGGCCGATGCTATAGCCGCCATAATTGTGGAGGAGCAACAGCACTCCGACGCAGATCAGCGCCAGGCCGGGAAAAAGGGAACTGCGGCGCGAGTAGTCTCTGGCCATAAGGATTTATTGCCCCTGACCCTGGCCAGGCAACGGATTCGGCGGCGGATTTTGAACGGCGCTAGGCGTACCCGGTGGCGGGACGGGAGCGTAGGCATCGCTCACGTGCCCGTCCATGGGCGCCAGGGCGGAAGCCAGACTCACGAGGCCAATCACGATAAGGATGACCGGGAAGGTATTTTCGAACGAAAAGTAGCCGCCACGCGTTTGGGCGAGCAGGAAGAGCACGCCGACCGTGATAAGAATGGCAGGCCCCATCAGGCTGCGAATAGTGCAGCGGCGGCAGGGGCAACGGAAACGATCACTCATCGAAGTTCATCCTCCAAAACGCCACGGCCTAGGAGCGGTTGCCGAGGCGGTTACGAAATAACATCAGGCCGACGCCGATCAGAATCAGCGGCCACAGGAAACGCTCGACGCGATGAAAAGAAAACCAGTCGAAATTGTTCAAGAGGAAAAGAATTCCAAGTCCGATCAATAGAATCGGGCCAACGGGGCGATTCCTGGTCCACGAATCCAGAGCATCGGATGGATTTTCCCCAAGATTCTTGGCTTTGGCGACGCGCATGGCGTCTATCGCCATGTAGAAGCAGAACCCGATAGAGGCAAGAATCAGGATCACCATGAGACCCGTATCAATATCACTGCTGGCGCCGACGATCAGTGCTACGAAAACGACGACGTGGATCAAAGCTTTGTTGTATTCGCCGTTGTAGACCGCGCCGAGGCCGGGGCATAGACCAAGAAGGAAAGCGACGCCCGGGTTGTGTTGTGAGCGCGGGGGAAGGGGCGGCGGCAGAATCGCAGGTGCGGATGCCGGAGTGCCGGGTGCGGCAGCGGGAACTGCGCCCGGAATACCCATGATGGTGGCTAGGCAATCTTCGCAATAGAGAACGTCGCGCACGGGGCGCGTGCAAGCAGCGCACATGGCCTTGCCACAGTTGCGACAGTAACCGACAGCGTCCACTTCAGAATGGACGGCACACTTCATCGAATTCTCCTCTCACCAAATGAGCCGCTTAGAACGGGGAATTCCGCGGCAAGAAGTTCAAGATTGCGCTGAACGCCGTCGGCGCGATTCTGTTGCCGGGGCGAAGCGGGGTCAGTCCTATCGGTTTGGCCCGGCTGTTTGCCCGGAGCAGATTGCGGGATCGTGCTCTCGGGGGTAGTCGGAATTTCGTTGTCCTGGCGCAGGCGCGATTGAATTTCGTAAACCACGCGGAGGTCGCCGACAAATTTCGTGGTTCGCGCATAGACCAGATGAACCTGGTTATCGGCCTTGTGATAAATGGTCGCCGGTGCGAGGTCCGCAAGCTTCGGTTTCCGCAGGGAGAACCCGAAAGCCCACAGGACGACAAAGAGCGTAGCCGCCACGGAGACCGCGCTGTACACAAAACGCGGCGATTGGAGATTGCGCAGCCAGCGCTTGGCGTTGCGCCAGCTCTGCGGCCCGAGCGTGGCGGTCAGGATGGAATTGACGAGTTGCGGAGAAGGCTCGACCGGCTCCAGTTTGTGCAGGGTGCCCAGGACATTCGAAACGCTGGCGACCAGCGGGGTGCAGCGCTCGCACGTATTTACGTGGAGATCGAAAGCGGTTTGCTCGGCGGGCTGGAGGAGTCCGTCGAAGTAATCGCTCAGGCGCTCTTCGGTTTGTTCGCAAGTCCAGTTCATGCCATGCACCGCGCTCGCTTCGAAATCACGAATCCGTTCATGACGGCCGCACTCCCATTTGCTGCAGGACGCGAGCCAGTTCGATACGTCCGCGATTGATTCTCGATTTCACAGTTCCTTCCGGCACAGCCAATACTGTTTGGATCTCCGCGTAGTCCAGTTGCTGCAAGTCGCGCAAAATCACCGCTTCGCGCAGTTCTGGCGAAAGCCGCCTGAGCGCCGATTGCACCTGGCCGCTCAACTCGCCAAGAAGTGCTTGCTCATCTGGGCGCCGCGCGGAGGAGGCCTTGTTTTCCACCGCAGGCATGGCGTCGTCGAGGGAATCGGTAATGCGGTCCCTCTTGGTTCTACGATAATGGTCAATCAACAGGTTGCGCGTCACGCTAGTCATCCAAGTTGCGAAACCGCCATGGGCAGAGCGATAACTCGCCAGTGTGCGGTAAACCCGGAGGAAGACATCCTGCGACAGGTCCTCGGATTCCGTGCGGTTTCCGGTAAACCTGTAGCAAATGTTAAAGATGCGGCGCGAATGGCGACGCACAAGTTCCTCCCAGGCCGACCCGTCGCCCTGGAGGCATTGCTGGACCAGTTGGGTATCCTGCTCCAACGTATCTTCAGCCTCTTAACCTGCCACGGTGCAAGGCGTGTCTGCGAGCCGGCCCCTCTCTCAAAGAGCCGCCTGGCAGTCCATCTCGGCCTGCCAACTATGGAACGTAAACTGCTAGCAAAATGTTCCCCTTGGATTCTGGCCTTACTGCCGACCGTTCTGCTGGGCATCTTACTCACCGCAAGGCCCGGACACAAGCCATCCACGGCCTTGGCCCTTCGCCTCCCTCAAGCCACCCTTGCAGCACCCTCTAAGTCGTTGAAATCTCTGAAAATTATGGATGATTCATCGCGTACGTGTGTTTAGTCAGCGACTTGTCCCGCGCGAGAACTCGTGCGTAGATGGGAATGCCGGGAGGCATCTGTGGGATTGATCTACGACCAATTCACCAGGGAGCTGGCGGGCTGGCAGGAGAAATACGTCGGTCGCCCGCGCGAGGAGCTCCTTGGCCTCTGCCTGATGGCCCTGGAACGCGAAGAGCTCGTCACTGTCGGCTATCGCGAGGAGTTGATGACGAAACGGCTCGGCGGCATGCCCTTGAGCGATCCCGTGCGCGAGCTGATCAGCCACGCACTCATCTGGGCGTGGCGCGACGAGGAGATGCACACGATTTATATTCGCGGCGCCTTGCTCAAGCTGGGCAGTCCGCTCTTGCGCGTGAAAACATTTAGGCAACAGTTCGGCGGCATGCTTGGCGGCTGGGCGGGCTCCGTCCGGCAGCACGTCCCCTGGAAGCACGCGCCGATTGCGCGTGCGGCGGCGACTGCGGTCACTTGGATGGGTACGGTCACCGGAAAAGTTTCGGAGGATATTCGCAAGTACCTGAACTACGGTCCCTTTCGGGATTTTTGCGAATTCAATGTAGACGCGGAGAAAACCGCGAGTCTCTGTTACGAGCGGATGATTGCCCTGGCGCAACTAACGCCCGAGCTGGGACGCGAACTTGCCGACGATTTTGTGCGCGTATGCGAAGACGAAAAAAGGCACGCGCGGATTTTCGAGATCCTCGCTGAATCGCTCGACGACCAGAACCGCCTGGCCCCAGGTGAGACGGACGAAACTCTGGCAGCGAAAATCGCCGACGTTGGCGAATATTTTTTGCCTCGAAGTCTGCGGCGGAAGATTGTGACACAGAACAAGATTGGCAGCGGAGGGCGCGTTTGGGTACATTCCGGGGAACCCCAGGAAGAGAAGTGCGGCGTATTTCGCCGGCTGCTCGACCAATCTGGTCTTGCACAAAAACTGGAAGAGCGCGCCGCGCAGTTAGGAAAGCGCGCCGAGGAACTGCGCGTGGTGATCAAGCCCTCGTTCATGCTTGGATACCACACCAAAGACCGCTCGATTATCACCGACGCTGAACTCCTCCGCGAACTGGCCGCGTTCTTGCGCGAGCGCGGTTACAGCCGGGCGGTCCTCATGGAATCGGCAAACATTTACGACCAGTTCTTTGCCAAACGGGGTGTCCCGGAGGTCGCGGCTTACTTCGGCATGAGCGAAACGGGGCTCGAGATCGTCGACGCTTCGAAAGACCAGGTGCCGCATAGCTATTTTCGCGGCATGGCGCAGAACACGATTTCGCAAAGCTGGAGAGAAGCCGATTTCAGGATTTCCTTTGGCAAGATGCGCAGCCATCCCGTCGAGATGGCCTATTTAACCATCGGGAATTTGGAATGGATGGGCGGCCGGTGCGACGAATTTTTGTTTGTGGAACGCCAGGCGCATCGTGAAACGGCTCTGATGACGCTCCTCGATGCGTTTCCCCCGGATTTTGCTTTGCTCGATGCCTACGATGAAGCTTCTGACGGATTAGTCGGGATCATGGGATGTCCGCGTCCAAAATCGCCTAGAAGGATTTATGCCAGCGAAGATGCGTTAGCGTTGGACCTGGTGGCCGCGCGGCACATGGGCGTGCGCGAGCCAAATCGCTGCATTATTCTGCGCGCGGCTTGCCACTGGTTTGGCGATCCCAGCGGCCGCATCGAGGTCATCGGCACAGACCAGCCGTTGCGCGAGTGGCGTGGGCCATACGACACGGAATTCTCCACGCTCCTCAGTTTCCTTGCCTATCCAGTTTACGTTTTCGGAAGTGGGCGCGGCTCTTTGTTTGTTCCGGAGATGGACGAGAAGGCGTTTCCGCCACTCCAACGCGAGACGTTTGCTCGGCGAATTCTGCGCCGCGGTCTCCGACGTTTGCTCGGGCTCCATTTTCCGAATAGACCCGATGCGCCACCTGAGCCGGGTGTCGTGGCATGACCGGAACAACTGTTGTTATCGGTGCGGGAATGGGTGGGCTCGCCGCGGCCCTGCGGTTGGTGCGCGCCGGACACCGCGTGATTGTTCTGGAAGCGCGCTCCGAACCGGGAGGCTTGGCTTCCGGTTGCAACTTTGAAGGCTTTGCGTTTGATGCCGGACCGTACATCCTCCTGGATCGGCCAGGATTGGAATGGGCCTTCAAGTCTCTGGGAATTGCGCTTACCGAGCACCTGGAACTGCGCGCGATCGAACATGTTTACAGCGTCGATTCGCCGGGTCAGCCTGCCGTCAACATCTACTCCAGCGACGCGAAAACTGCCGCGGAACTCGACCGCACCTGGCCGGGAAGCGGGAATCGGTATCTGCGTTTTGTCAGGCGCACCGGGGCGATTGAAGCTTCCCTGCGCCCGATGCTTTACGGGACTGCGCCGGGTCCCTTAGCACTGCTGGGTGGAGGAAGATGGCGGCACGCCGGCTTTCTTCTCCGTTCTCTCCAGTCTGTCCTGCGCGAATCTAAATTGCCCCCTTCCGTTGTGAATGCGCTTTCGATCTGGACACACGTCGCCGGGCAGCGGCCGGAAGAGGCGCCGAGCCCGCTGGCGTTTGTCTCTGCTCTGGTGCATTCCGTCGGGTGCTTTTATCCGAAGGACGGCATCCGAGCCATACCGGCACTGCTGGCAAGATTTGCGGCAGAGGCGGGTGTTGAATTCCACTTTAATGCCAAAGCGCGGCGAATCGTTTCGGCCGATGGAAAGGTTACTGCAGTCGAAACGCAAACGGGAGAGTTGATCCCAGCTGACGCGGTGGTCTCCGATTGCGGCATCGCCACCTACCTTGATTTACTCGATGCGGAAAAGAGCCGCAGCCGCACACGATGCGAGAAGCTGCCGCTGCAATCGCCCGGAGTCTGCGCCTATCTTGCGGTAAAGGCCAAAATGCAGCCCCCTTATTTGCGGTTTCTCCTGCCCGGTGGAGACGCGCGGTGCCGTTTGCTCATCCGCCCTGGTGTGCTGAATCCGGAAGCAATCTCCCAAGGATGGTGCGCGGCGCGCCTCTTGGGGCCGATGGATTATCAGGCGGCCCAGAAGCTGGGCCAAGCAGGACAGCTCGAGAACTTGGAAAAGCTTCTGGAAGAAAACTGGTGGCGCGGAGGCATTGAAGAATTTCGCGTCCTGCACGCCCGGACTCCCTCCGGCTGGGGTCAGGAGTATTCGCTCGCGCGGGACAGCATGAATCCGGTGATGACCGCCAAGTTCATGCGGGAAGGCCGCCTGCCGCACCGCAGTCCGGATTTGCGTGGTCTCTATTTGGCGGGCAGCGCCACGCACCCTGGACAGTGGGTAAGTTTTTGCGCCATCTCGGGAATACTGGCCGCCGATTGCGTTCGTGAGGATTTGTCCTGATGTTGCAGACAGCGATGGAGACGCATGCCGGTCGCAAGGTGCGCGTCGCGCGTATCGGTAGCGGACCGGCGGTAATTCTCCTCCACGGCTATCCGGACAATTTGCAGATTTGGTCGGATGTCGCCACACGTCTCGCGGGGCAGTTCGAAGTGTTCGTGTTTGACTGGCCGGGAATGGGATGTAGCGACGCATGGCGCGGCGGAGCGACACCGTTCGACATGGCGCGGCGATTACTCTCGCTGATGGACGCCTGGGGTGTGCAGCGTGCGGCCCTTGTCGGGCAAGACATGGGTGGGCAGCCCGCGCTGGCTTTTGCCGCGGAGTGTCCCCAGCGCCTGAGCCACCTGGTAGTGATGAATTCTCTGGTGATCTGGGATGAAGAAACTTCCTGGGAAATCGCTCTGCTCCGGAAGTTCGGCTGGAACCGCATCTTGCTCGAACGGTTTCCGCGCGCCGTTTTTTTTCGCGCGATTCGAACGTTTCTTCCAGCGGGCTATAAACTCAGTCCGGAATTGCGAAGTGATTTATGGGACAGCTTTCAGCGGCCCGAAGTGCGGCGTTTTGTCGTCCGAATGTGCGCCGGATATCAGGGCACATTGCCGCGCCTGAAACAGCTCTATCCCGCGATTCGAACGCCGTCGCTGTTTTTGTGGGGCGGCCATGACAAACATTTCCCAGTCGCGCATGCGAAAACCCTGGCCGCGATGGTCCCGGGCGCAAAGCTCGAAGAGATTCCCGAAGCCGGTCATTGGATGGCTTTGAATCTTGCCGGCGAAGTGAGTTCGCGAATCCTGCGATTTCTTGGTGCCTCGATCGGTGCCCAAGATGCCCAGTAATCTCGAGGGCGCGCTTATGGAATCGCGCATGCGCTACTACCGCTGGATGTTTCTTGCTGCCGCCGCGTGGAACGCGTTCGCCGCGGGAGCCGTTCTTTTTCTTTTGACCAATGCGGAGTTTCGAATGCGCATGGAAATTTCGAACCCGACCGATCCACTCATCCTGCAGCTGCTTGCGTCGTGCCTGTTTCTGTTTGGCCTGGGCTACTACTGGGTCAGCAGCGCACTTTCCGAAAACCACGGCATCGTGAAATTAGGTGTCGTAGGAAAAATACTCGTGTTCATTCTGTTTTTCGGCCACGCGCTCGCAGGGACAATTCCCGTGGGCCTCGCGGTACCGACCGTCGTGGACTTGCTCTTTGCGGTGCTTTTCCTCGAGTTTCTGATTCATTGGAGGAAAGAAGCGCAATAATCGGAATAGCGATCTTTGCCGTGCAGAAGCATAGGAACGAAATGGCTCTAACACCGGATCCAGTGGTTGACACTCTTGCTCAGAATTTGAGCGCTCGTCCTTATCGCTCCATCCCTCGAATTCTTCTCGACCTTCTTTTCTGGGTTGGCGCAGCCGCATTGGCCATCTACTTTCATCGCTGGTGGCTCACTTGCGGAATCGCCTTCCTGATTGGCTTCGTACCGTTTCACGATCTGCTGGTACAGGGCCACGAAGGCACGCATGACCTCATTTCCAGGAACCGGCGCGTGAACGATTTCTACACCTGGTTCACGCTGGCGCTGGCGGGAATCTCCGCGGAAGCGCACCGCAGGTTTCATCTCGATCATCACCATCATGCGCATTCGGCGAAAGACCCCGAGTATCAGTTTTTCAACCGGGTTGTGCGCGGCGTCCCCGGCTGGGCTTATTTCTTGATCCCTGCTTTCGCGCAAATCGGCGTGAATGCCTACGGGTTGCGTCCGCAAACGCCCGCCGCTGTTCGGCGAAGGATTGTCCTCGAACTGCTTGCCGGAGCGGCGCTACATCTTGGAATTGCAGTCTTGCTCGGCTGGAGGCGCTACCTTATTTTTGTGATTGCTCCGATGCTCAGCGGCCTCTACGCCGCGTCCGTTCTGCGCAGCGTGACCGAGCACCACGACGTCACCGAAGGCGGCGCTTGGACGAATGCGCGGTCCATCATCACGCATCCCACCCTGGAGTTTCTCTGGTCGAATGTGAATTACCATCTCGAGCACCATCTCTACCCGTCCGTGCCCTTTCACGCCCTGCCGGAATTGCGCCGCGCCCTCGCGCCGGAATTCCAAGCTCACGCGAGCAATGTGGAGAGTGGCTATGGCCGCGCGGCCGTGGCGCTCCTGCGGGACCCGCAGCACTTCGCCGCGCGAAGAGACAATCAATAAGAATTCATGACTTAGCTTGACGTCGAGTGACCGCTCCCGCTACGCTGACCTGCGCATGCAAACAAAGTCGAGGAAACTTCTTGTCGTCCTGATCGGGCTGCTGGTGCTGGGGTTTGTCGTTTACCGTTCGAGCGGGATGCTGCATCTCGGGGATTTCAGCGGAACCAAACTATTGCAAGCGGTCCGCAACGCAAATCCAGTCCTTCTGATTCTCTCCGTTCTTGCAATCTATGGCTGTTACGCCATTCGTTCGTTGCGATGGCAGGTTTTTCAGCGAACTCTTGGGCCATCGCGGTTCGCAACCATCTATGGTTTGACGCTAGCTGGATTCTCTGCGGTCTTTTTGCTGGGACGTGCGGGCGAGCCGGTGCGGCCGCTCTTGCTGGCGCGGAAAGAAAAACTCCCGGTTTCGGGGATGTTTGGGATCTACGTGCTCGAGCGCATTTTCGATTTGGCAAGCGCGGCGGTGATTGCCGCGATCGCCTTGTTGCTTTTCAAGCCGAATGCGGACTCAGGTGGAGCGGCGACTAAGTTGGAAATCGCGGCACGAACCACGGGATTGCTCTGTGCTATCGGAGTCGTGGCAGCCGTCGCCTTTCTCGTGTATTTGCGCTTGCACGGCACGGCCTATATGGAGCGCAGGCTTCAAGGATGGCTGAAGTCCCGCGGATGGCGAGCGAAGTTCGCGGGAATCCTTCTGGGATTTGCGCGAGGGGTGCAGGCCATCCAATCCTGGAAAGATTTGGCGTTGTCGATTGCCTATTCCGTGGCGCACTGGTTCCTCGTCTTGCTGGTTTATCTCTGGGTTTCCCACAGTTTTGGCGGGGCGCTTGCCAAGATCGACATGGGCGACGCCATGCTAGTGATGGCCTTTACGCTGGTAGGTTCGGCCGTACAACTCCCGGGTGTCGGCGGTGGCTCGCAGGTAGCTTCGTTCCTTGCGTATACCGCGATTTTTGGAGTAGAAAGTGAGCCGGCAGCCGCTGCTTCGATTGTGTTATGGCTGATCACGTTTGCGGCGTGTAGTCTGGCGGGCGTGCCTCTCTTGATCCATGAAGGGTTTTCGCTCGGGAAATTGCGCGAAATGGCCGAGCAAGAAAAAGAAGCAGAGAGCGAAGCCGCAGCTCGGCAAGGAGAATCAGCCCAGTGAAGTGCCCTTTTTGCGCGCATGTGGACGACAAGGTGATCGATTCGCGCGAAGGCCGCGGCGGCGATACGATTCGCAGACGCCGCGAATGCCTGAAGTGCGGCCGGCGCTTTACCACCTACGAGCGCATCGACGAAATCCCTTACATGGTGATCAAAAAAGATGGCCGTCGCGAACGCTTCGAACGGCAAAAAATCCTACAGGGACTTTTGAAAGCATGCGAGAAACGTCCGGTGGCCACGCCCAAGCTCGAAGCCATCGTGGACGAGATCGAAGCCGTGGTCCACGAGGCCACGGAAAGGGAACTAACCACCACGGAAATCGGCGAAATGATCATGCACCGTCTGAAAAAGCTGGACAAAGTTGCGTACGTTCGCTTTGCCTCCGTGTACATGGACTTCAAGGATGTGCAGGAGTTCATGAGCGAGCTGAAGAATTTGCTCAAGGACCGCGCCAAAAAGTAATTCCTTCTCTGGTTGGGGAGATTCCATGAAGAAATATGCGGTGATCGGATTGTCTGCGGTGCTGGCGCTCGTCTACATTACCAGAACGACCGAGCGCGCAGCGGCGCAAAGCAAGAAGCCAGCGGCTCCTCCCGTCATTGACAAAGAAAAAATTCGTGAGCACGTGAAATATCTTTCCAGCGACAAGCTCGAAGGGCGTGGAACGGGACAGCCCGGCGGTGACCTCGCCGCGGATTACATCGCCAAGCAATTCCAAAGCTACGGTTTGAAGCCGGCGGGCGATAACGGAACTTATTTTCAAAATGTGCCCATGGTCGGAGTAAAAACTCTTGCCGACACGGCCTTTGCCTTTAAGGCAGAAAATGGAAAATCTTTCGAAGCGAAAAATCTGACCGATTTTGTGACCAACAATGAGAGCCAGACGGAGATCGCGGACATCGATGCGCCGATCGTGTTCGTGGGCTACGGCATCAAGGCCCCGGAATACGGCTGGGACGATTACAAGACCGTCGATCTGCACGGGAAAGTAGCGCTTCTCTTTGTCAACGAGCCAAGTTCGGATGATCCCGATTTCTTTAAAGGCGCGGCGCTGACCTATTACGGGCGCTGGACCTACAAGTTCGAAGAGACCGCGCGGCGCGGCGCGGTGGCCACGCTGATTATTCATCGCACCGACCTCGCAAGTTACGGCTGGGAAGTCGTGCGCAATTCCTGGGGAACCGAACGCTCGTATCTGAAGCGCGACGATACGCCGAAGCTGCAGGCGGCTTCGTGGATTCAGTTGGAAGTGGCGCAAAAACTTGTCGGACTGGTCGGGCTTGATCTCGAGAAGATGTATCAGCGCGCGCAGAGCAAGGACTTCAAACCGCTTACGCTGCCGATCCATCTGAAGGCTCACGTCGTCAGCAAGCTGACACCGTTTGTATCCAAAAACGTACTGGCGATGTTGCCCGGCGCCGACCCCGTGCTCGGGAAAGAGGCCGTCCTGTACACCGCGCACTACGATCACCTGGGGATCGATCCGAGTCTCCTCGGTGACAAGATTTACAACGGCGCCGTCGACAATGCCACCGGCTGCGGGATCCTGCTGGAGCTCGCGCGCATGTGGGCCGGAGTGCCCGTGGCGCCGCAGCGATCAATTCTCTTCGCGTCAGTCACTGCCGAGGAGCAAGGTCTGCTCGGCTCCGAATATCTCGGAAAACATTCGCCCGTGCCACCGGGAAAAATCTCCATCGATTTGAATTTTGACGCCGTGCCGCCGCTGAGCACGCCTGAGGAAGTGGAAGTCAGCGGCGCGGAACGAACGACGTTTTATCCCGTGGTAAAAGCCACCGCGATGGATTTCAATCTGGCCATTCGGCCCGACCCGCGCCCGGAAGCCGGACATTTCTACCGCTCCGATCATTTCAGTCTTGCGCGCGTAGGTGTCCCCTCTTTTTCTGTCAACGAAGGCATCAAGTTCGCAGGCCATCCCGCGGAATGGGGCCAGGAGCAAGCCCGCGATTACACCGACCACCGCTATCACCAGCCCAGTGATGAGTACAAGCCGGAAATGGATTTCACCGGCGACGCCGTGATCGCAAGATACGGTTTCATGCTCGGCTTCAGCGCCGCAGCTTTGCCCCAGCTCATCAGCTGGCTCCCCGGCGACGAATTCGAGCCCGCGCGCAAGGCGAGTCAGACCCCCGTGCATTAACTTCTCGATGGAAACTGCATCGCTATCGCGGCCAAACTCCGGCGGTAAAAGACTTAATCGTGTGAAACCCGATTTTCTCGTAAAGCTGGACGGCAGTGTGATTTTCCGAAGTCACTGTCAGTGTTAATTCCCTGAATTTCATCGCGTGCAGCGCCTCCGCCGAAGTCTGCATCAGCATGCGTCCGAGGCCGTGTCCCTGATAACCGGGCAGCACGCAGATCTGTGTGGTGTGCCCCACACCCGGAGAAACCTCGCTGGTCAGCACCGCCGCGACGAGGTCATCGCTGCCAGGCTCATGCAGCACAAACGAAGCGCCCTGCACAAATTGCCCGCAACCTGGAAGCAAGATAATATTCTTCAAAAATTTCAGCGCCCCGTTGCGGCTGCGATACTGGTCGTTTATCTCCCCATCCACGTGGTTTGCATACGCCAGATAGATCAGCTTGGCGCACGGTTCGAAGTAGCGGTCGTTCCACCGCGTCAGCCGCATCCCGTTTGAAGCGCCCGGCTTGGCCTCCGGCAATTTGTTCAGGTCCTGTAGCATGAACTGGCGTGTGTACAGCCGGAATCCCTGGTCGAGCAGTGGAGTGTCCACCGGCCCGCTGAAGGGCATCAACTGAGCTTCGATCCGCGCCAGATGCGGAAGCGCTCGCATGGAGACCAGCATTTCCTCGAGTAGCCTCCGTCCGATCACCGTCTGCGGAAATTTCGACGATACGTACAGCCCGCCAATCAGCCCCTTTTGCTCCTCGAGTACATAAAACGAGTAGCCCGCGGCCGAGCCGTTTTCGAACGCGACGCAACCAGCCAGCGCATGCGCGTCCAGGAACCGCTTGATCAGCTCCAGCGCGCTGCGGTAGTCCCAGTGCAATTCGTCACGCCAGTGACGCGCTTCTTCTTCGAGAAGCGGCTCAATCTGCCGGACCGTGGTCTGTCGCAAATCGACAATATTCATGGACGGAAGGAAATCGGCGCGACCCCTGCCGCGCGCGTTCTATCATAGCCGATTCGGGTCGGCGCTTGCGCCGATGGCCGGTCCGCAGGCGATATAAATGCGACACACAGTGCAGCGCTGCCCGGGGCCGCGCTCGGCGCCCTATGCTACGATGCAAATTGTTGTTCTTTTTTTCCGAGGAGTAAAAAAGCGGCGTCTCCCGCCAGCCCATTTACGCACACGACGAATGCAGATCCTTTTCGAGCTTCGCTATCCAACCCGTTGGTACACCAAGCTCCTCATGGCGCTCTTGGCGCTAGTGTTTTTCGCCGTGCTGGCTACCACGGCCATCGCCGGGTTTCTCGTTTACCGTATCGTCAAGCCGCAGCGCACCAGCAGCGAAATCAATATGGCCAGTTTTCCCGGCCGGCCGGACGCAGTGGAGTTCGAAGTGCCCGGGCTGGGGAAGCGGGAAGGCTGGTTTTTTCCCGGTCTGCGCGGCGCTCCCACGATTATTTTGTGCCATGGCTATGAATCGAGCCGCGGCGAACTGCTGACGCTGGTCTCCGCGTTGCAGGACCATCAGTACAATGTTTTCGCGTTTGATTTTGCCGCCCATGGCGGAAACGCCGGTCTCACCACCCTCGGCTACCGTGAAGCCGACGAATTGCGCGCCGCCATTGATGTCCTTGCCGCGCGAAACGATGTGGACCCGGAGCGCTTCGGCGTTTGGGGCTATAATCTCGGCGCTTACGCCGCGCTGCGCGAAGCGGAAAGCGACAAGCGCGTTCGTGCGCTGGTGCTCGATTCCGTTTATGACGAACCCAAACAGATGGTGAAAGTGGGCGTGGAGCGTAACGGACTGGGCGGTTTCCCCTTCATGGTGCGCTCGGCGGAGCTGAGTTTCGAATATCTGAATTACGCGCACCGCGATGATCCGCCGCTTTCTAGGAAACTGATCACGCTCGCCGGCGTCCCGACGCTCTTCATTCAGGCGCTCGACGATCCGGAGCTTGCCTCGATCACCCGGCAGATGTTCATCAAAGCCCCCGAGCCACGCGAGCAGGCCATCATCGCCCACGGAAACTTTGCCAGCTTGAACGACGAAGACAAGCGCATGTACGAGAACCGCATCGTCTCATTTTTCCTGCTGAAGCTCCCCGCTACCGGCAAGCCCGCTCACTGATCCAAGATCCTCGCAGACGGTGACAGCTCTGTTAAAGCCGATGAACGGGCATCGCAAGCCGAGCCGCCGTAACTCGTTGCTTCCGCCTCCAGAAGTAAAGACCCAACCGGATTGAACACGGTCTACTGACCATTCCGGAAGTTCTCGGTGAAAATAAAAATTCAAGCTGTATTGGTATGACCTTCTGAGCTTGTAAGTTGAAGAGTGTTCCGGGGAGTAGTTGTTCCAGATCGCCTGCGCGATCTGAGGAGCAGGACGAGCCGAGACAGCTAAGTCGATCTCCCGGCGAGCCGCACCGCTAAGCGCCAGATGAATGGTCAGGATCACAGCCAGCGTACCGAGCGCCAAAGACGCCGAAAGTCTCCGCAGGCCGCCCAGCACTGCGCTCACAAGCCCGCCACCAACTAGGGCTAGGGCCGGGGGAGTTAACTGCATCGTATCTGCTTGGAATTGAGAGTAGGCACCCATGATAAACAAGGTCGTCCCGCTCGTAATCCCAATCCAATGACTCCCCGAAACAATCCTTCGGCTGCGGAGCGAGACACTCTCCGAAACAAGAAGTCCGAGGGGGGGGATCGCCGGCAAGATGTATCCAGGTAGCTTCGAGTTCGATGCGCTGAAGAAGAGGATCGTAAAGGCTGTCAAGCAAGTGAACAACAGGCTCGGAGACAATCGCCAAGATTCTACCTGGGGGGATCTTCGTAAGTCGTTGGCAACTGCCGCAAAGATTGGTGTCCACGGCAACAGAGCTAGGAGCAATATCGGCATATAGAACCAGAACGGCTGAATGTGCTGGAATTCGGGGGTAAGGTAGCGTTTGAAATTGTGCTCGATGATGAAGATACGGAAAAAGTCCGGGTTGCGGCGAGCGCACAAGATGTACCAGGGGAAGGCCGTAATGCAAAAGGACACGATTGCAGCGGGATGAAGGAGACGGAAGGCGTCACGCCAGCGCTTGGTAAAGGCCGCCCAGAAAAAAACAGCGCCGCCGGAAAGAATGATCGCCGCCGGGCCTTTTGCCAGTACAGCAAGCCCGAGGAAGAAACCGAAGAGCAAGAGGGCGAGCCAGGGTGTCTGAGGAATGATTGGAGAATTTTCGTCGCGGATCAGCCCCAACGCCACGGCCGCGCAAACCATGGCAATCGTGAGCATTGCGCCGAAAGGCATATCCGTGGCGGCAGCGTGCGAAAAGCCGATCATCCCGACAGTTGTGGGAAGTAGCAGTAACAGCCATCGCGCAGTTTCAGCCCCATACAAACGCAGAGCCAGCCAGGCAAGTGCTAGGGTTGCGAGTAGCGCGGAGATCGCGCTCGGCAAACGCGCCGCCGCTTCACTCACGCCGAACAACTTGAAACTCAGCGCCGCGCCCCAATAAAAGAGCGGAGGCTTTTCGAACCACGGTTTTCCGTAAAGCCGCGGCGTCACCCAATCGCCACTCTCGGCCATCTCCCGCGCAATCCACGCATAGCGCGGCTCGTCCGGCCCCACGAAACCAATCGCGCCGAGATGGCTGAAGTAGCAAACGTAAAGCGTCACGAGGATGAGGACGGCCCATCCAATGCGCGCGGCAGGACTGCTCTTTGCGGGAATGCCTGGAGCGCTGGAAACCGTTTCCACGGTTTCCGAGTCTAGCATGGCGGCGAAAACGAGCCGAACATCTCCAGCACATCTCCAGCTTGGTGCCGACCGCCAAACGCAGCCTACATTGCGCCACCTTTGGCTTCTTTGTAGGCCCGCTCCACGGCTATGCCCAGAAAATAAGCCTCGAAACTACGCTGCCGGTTTGGATTGTCACGCACAAACTGTTTTTCAAGGCTCGCCACGTCCACTTTCTTGCGCGTGTCGTCGAGGCTCAGATTCTGTTTCACAGATTGCTGCACCTGAGAGTTGACGGACTGCAGAAGGCTGCTCATCAGATCAATGTAATCGTTGTTGTGCTGTACCGGCCCGTGGCCGGGAATAATTGTTGTTGCGCCAATGGCCTTGAGTTTGCCGAGCGTCTGAATCCACTCCGTCAAATACGAGTCGAACGCGAACGGCGTCGGATACACCAGAAGGTCGCCCGCCATAACGACCTTGACGTCTGGAACGTAGATAACCGCGTCGCCCCCGGTATTCCCACGGCCCAGAAACTTCAGCTGCACTTCGCGTTTGCCGAGATGGATGGCCATCTCTTGATCGAACGTCTCGTCCGGCAGCAGCAGCTTCACCTGTTTGAATTCCGCGACCGCCGCCTCGATGCTATCCGCGAACTCCTTGCTGTAAGTTATCTCTTCGGCGGTCAGCGTTCTCCCCGAGCTGCCTTTCCCGTCCTGCGCCACTTTGCGCAAATAGCTCGCGTAGTCCGGGCCTTCCTTGATCTCTTGGTCCAGATTTTTCATCGCGACGTCGCCAATCATTTTCCGCGTGTACGGCGTGCTGATGATCACCACGTTCGGAAAGGCCCCGCGATATTCGCTGTCACCATCGGTATGATCGCGGTGCCAATGCGTGTGCACCAGGTAACGCACGGGAAGTGGCGTGAGCTGGCGGATCTCCGCGATGATCCTGCGCGTCTCGGATGGAAAGTTTCCCGAGTCCACCACCAGGACGCCGTCGTCTCCAACGATTGCAACGGAGTTGCCGCTGACGATGGCATTGTTCGACTCCGCGGTGATGAACGCGTAGATGCCTTCGGCGACTTTGACGGTCTCATGGCCCGGCAGCGGTCCCGCGTGCAAGGCCGCCTGCGGCAGCAACAGTGACGACACGGCAGCCAGACTCACAAATCTTTTAAACATGAACTAGAACCCTCTCTTCGCCGCTTAGACTGGAGCCTCCCAGAACTGTGAGCAGTGGCGGGCAAGCCAGCGAGCAGGCATACTGTCGCGCGGCGAGATTTTAGAAAGGATTTAGCTTGGGATGAAGGATTGGCTCGAATACGCGGCGGTCTGGCTGCTTCTTAAGAAGCTGGGCTTCCTGCCCAGGCCCCTTGCGCGCGCGGTTGCCGCGGCAATGGCCAGGATTCTGTACGATCTCTCGCCCAGATTGCGGAAGACGGCCGAAGCAAACCTGAGAATCGCGTTTCCCGAGTGGAGCGAGTCTCAACGCAACGCGGTCATTCATGCCATGGTACGGAATCTGGGATGGATGGCCGCGGAGTTCGCGCGCTTCCCAAAATATTCGAAAGAGAACATCGACCAGCTCGTTCTCTTGGATGGCAACGAGAACTTCTTGGAAGGGCAGCGGCGGGGAAAAGGTGTGCTCTTTCTCACCGGACACATTGGCGCCTGGGAGCTCTCCTCGTTTGCCCATGCCGTTTATGGGTATCCTCTCCATTACATGGCGCGGCCTCTGGACAATAAGCGCATCGATGATTTGGTGAACGGCTACCGTTGCTTGTCCGGCAACCGGCCTATATTCAAGAATGAATCCGCGCGCGTGATGCTGAAAGTCCTGAAAGACGCTGGAACAGTCGGAATCCTCGCGGACCAGAACACCATGCCCGAAGAAGCCGTCTTCGTTGATTTTTTCGGAGCCCAAGCCAGCACCTCCACGGGAATTGCGCGCGTGGCGCTGCACACCGACGCGGCGGTGGTGCCGGGCTATGCGGTCTGGGATGCGAGCATTCAAAAATACCGGCTGCGATTTGAGCCGCCGGTGGAGCTGATTCGAACGGGAGACACCGAGCGGGACGTTTTGGAGAATACACAGAAATTCACGAAGGTGATTGAAGACATCATTCGAAAGTATCCGGAACAGTGGGTTTGGGTGCACGGGCGCTGGAACACACGCCCGAAAGGCGAACCACCGCTGTACGATTTTTCGTGAGGTCCAAGATGACAAGAACTGCGAAGGAACTGGCCCCGTTGATTGGCGCGACGCTCGAAGGCGACGGCGGCGTGGAACTGGCGGGCGTCGCGTCGCCCGAACGGGCTGGGACTCGCGATTTAATCTACGTCGAGGCCGCAAAACATGCCGCGCGCGCAGCGGCATCCGCGGCACTCTGCGTAGTTGCGCAAGAAGGCGTAACCCTTGCTGGAAAAACCGTTCTGCGCAGTTCAGAGCCGAAATTCGCTTTCGCCAAAGCCGCGGAATTACTGCTCGGGCGGCCCCCCATCGCCTCCGGAATTCATCCGACAGCCATCGTGGCGCCGCTGGCGCGCGTTGCACCAAGCGCGGGCATCGGTCCTTATGCTGTCATAGGAGAGGACGCGCACGTCGGAGCTGGGACGCAGATTGGAGCGCATTCTGTCATCGGAGCTGGTTCCTGGATCGGTGAAAATTGCCGGATTCATCCGCGCGTGACTCTCTACGGCGGAGTCCGCATCGGAAATCGCGTGGAAATTCACTCCGGCGCAGTGATTGGCGCCGATGGTTTCGGATACGCGCAGGGCGATGGGAAATATTTTAAATTTCCCCAGGCTGGGATCGTGGAGATTGCCGACGACGTGGAAATCGGCGCAAACACCACCATCGATCGCGGCTCGCTCGATGATACACGCATCGCCGAAGGCGTGAAGCTCGATAATCTCGTGCACGTGGGGCACAATTGTCGGATCGGCGCGCACACGGTGATCGCCGCGCAGGCAGGATTGTCTGGCTCCTGCATTTTTGGGAAACACGTCGTCGTCGGCGGGCAGGCCGGTTTTGGAGAGCGCTGCAAACTGGAAGACGGCGCAGTGATTGGCGGGCAAAGTGGCGTCCTCGGTGGAAAAACGATTTACGCCCGCGAAACCGTTTGGGGAACGCCGGCCCGTTCGCTGGAAAAATTCAAGCAGCTCTTCGCGTGGTATGGGCGGCTGCCGGAGTTGGCTGCCCGCATCAAAGAATTAGAGGCCAAAATTGCCAGCAAGTGAAAAATCTTCAGCGGCGTGGCGCGTGATTGTCGTTGGCGGGCACACCCGAAGCATCGGCAAGACCCAGCTCGTGTGCGACATCATCTCCGCGTTTCCCCACGAGAATTGGATCGCCGGTAAAATCACGCAGTACGGCCACGGCGTATGCGCCCAGAACGGCGACAATTGCGATTGCGCGCCGACAGACCACGTCTGCGCCATCAGCTGGGAATCCCGCTCGGACTCCGGCACGGACAGCTCTCGATTCCTCGCCGCGGGCGCGCGGCGCTCTTTTTGGCTGCGCACAAAGCAGGGCTTCCTTGCCGAGGGGCTTCCGCTCCTCCGTCAAGCCCTCCACGAATCCCCGGAACAAGCCCATGGCGAACCCGCTGCGCTCATCGTCGAGAGCAACTCTTTACTCCAATTCTTGAAGCCCAGCCTCTACCTCGCAGTCATCGATCCCGCAAAAGAAGATTTCAAGGACTCAGCGCGCGCCGCCCTCGACCGCGCCGATGCCCTCGTTCTTCGCGGCACCGGAGATGTTCTACAGGCGGCGGAACCGGCCTGGATGAAGCTCCCGGCGCGCTTGCTCAAAGAAAAGCCCTCCGTCACGCAGCGCGAAGGCCAGCCCCTGCCCGAACCCCTCCACGTGCTCGTCCAGCGCGCTCTGGAGGCCCCAGCGCGCGTTGCCATCTGACATCGCCAGGGAGGCAAAATGGCATCTTATCCGTTGACCGTCAACAAGAAGGCGGCGATAATTTAATAGTACTGGTGTTACTCGAACGCAACCGTCGCGAAGCCTTTTCCGTGAAGTAGCACGGACCGCGGCAGTTGACGCGATTCTTGGGCGAGCCTGGCCGATCTTTCGAGTGCGCCACTTTGAAGTTCCGCTCTGGGGGAGCGTTCATGGCCTCATTCGTTCGAATGGGAGAAGAAATTCCCGTTTCGCCCGCGCCTGTGCCATTGCAGCAGCAAAACTGGGCCCAGCATCTGGAAACGTCCATTGAGCGCGGCGCAAACCACCTGCTTTCTCTCCAGGCCGATCAAGGCTATTGGCAGGGCGAGCTGGAAGCCGATACTACTCTCGAATCCGATTACATCTATTACCTCCACGTTTTGGGAAAAGCCGATCCGCAGCGCATTGCCAAGCTGGCGAATTATGTTCGGGGCAGGCAACTGCCGGACGGCGGCTGGAGCATCTATCCCGGCGGCCCCTCGGAACTGAACGCCACCTGCAAAGCCTATTTCGCCCTGAAACTTGCCGGCGATTCCACCGACTCAACCCACATGGTCCAGGCTCGCAAGACTGTGCACCGCCTTGGCGGCTTAGAACACACCAATTCTTACGTGCGCTTCTATCTCGCGCTCGTCGGGGCCGTCGGATGGGAACTCGTCCCCGCCATTCCCGTCGAGCTGATGCTTCTTCCGAATTGGTGCTACATCAACATCTATGAAATGTCCTCCTGGACGCGCGGCATCGTCATTCCCATGGCCATCCTTTGCGCGCTGCGCCCGGATTTTCGCCTGCCAGCGCACGCCCAGGTCGATGAACTTTTCAAGGATTCCAATCGCAAGGACGCCGCCTTTGATTGGAGCAAACAGTTCTTCTCTTGGAAAAACGTTTTCCTGGCGCTTGACCGCGCCCTGAAGCTCTACGAAAAACTTCCCTGGAAGCCCTTTCGCCAGCGCGCCATTCGCGAAGCAAAATCCTGGATGCTCCATCACCTCGAGCGCACCGAAGGCCTCGCCGCCATCTATCCCGCGATGATGAATTCCATTTTCGCGCTCATGGCCCTCGGCCACGGCCCTGACGATCCGCTGACCTGGCGCGAAATCAAGGAGTTTTCGCGATTCGAAATCGAGGACGTCGACACCATTCGAATGCAGCCCTGCGTCTCGCCCGTCTGGGACACCTGCATCGCCATGGTCTCGCTCGAAGAAGCCGGCCTCCCACCGGATCATCCTGCGCTCGTGAAAGCCGCGGATTGGATGCTCTCAAAACAGGTTCTCGGCCCCGGCGATTGGCAAATCAAGAACAAAGACGCCGAGCCCGGCGGCTGGGCTTTCGAATTCCGCAACGATTTTTATCCCGACGTCGATGACACCGCTTTTGTGCTCATGGCTCTCCAGCGCGTCAAGCATCCCGATTCGAAACGCATGGAAGGTGCCATCCGCCGCGGCATTCAGTGGCTCCTTAGCATGCAGAATCGCGATGGCGGCTGGGGCGCTTTCGACCGCGACAACGATCGCGGCTTCCTCTGCAACATTCCTTTCGCCGACCACAACGCCATGATCGATCCTTCCACCGCCGACGTCACCGCCCGCGTCGTCGAATGCCTCGGTCGCTTCGGCTGGCGCGCGCAGCATCCCGCCATCCAGCGCGCCGTGAAGTTTTTGTTGAAGGATCAGTCCGCAGACGGCTCGTGGTTTGGCCGCTGGGGCGTCAACTATATTTATGGCAGCAGCGGCGTCCTCCGCGCGCTCGAAACCGTTTCGCTCTCCACTACCGACTATTGCCAGCGCGCCATCACCTGGCTCCGCACCGTGCAAAAACCCGATGGCAGCTTCGGCGAATCCTTGCGCAGCTACGACGAACCGCTCACAAAGGGCCAGGGGCCAAGCACCGCATCGCAGACCGCATGGGGCCTCATCGGTTTGCTCGCTGGCGCTGGCGTCAACGACCCCGCCGTCGCCAAATCCGTCTCCTACCTTGTCCACCAGCAGCAGCAGGACGGCTCCTGGAACGAACCCGATTTCACCGGCACCGGTTTCCCCGGCGTTTTTTATTTGAAATACCACCTCTACCGCAACTCGTTCCCCGTCTACGCGCTGGCCCGCTTCGCAAATCAGTCGCGCGGTACCGAAGACTTCTCCGCCCTCAAGTTCCAGCCCAGCGAATTTCGGCTGCGCAGCGGGTTTTAGCCCGCATGCGCTTCCCCGCGCTGCTTTCCGCAAAATTAGTCAAGGCTCGTGTTGCCGGATTCTTCCAGAAAGCTCACTCAGCACCACTAATCGATTTTCTCGACGCCGCGGAGGTCCTTCATTCGGGTTCAGAGCATCCCGTCTCGCACGAGAAAATCCGCGGCATTCTCGACAGTCCCGCGCCCATCCTCTGGATCGGTGGAAGCGACCCTCTCGATCATCCCGGAATCGCTCACCTGGTCCGCGCCATCGCGCAGAGCGGCCGCTTCGTTTTTCTCGAAACCTCCGGCACACGCCTGCGCCGCCGCATTCATGAATTTCAACCGTCACCGCAATTGTTTCTCACCGTTCGAATCGCCCCGCAATCCCCGGCAGCTGCACGCGACATCCGTGGCGCCGGCGCGTTCGAATTGGCTCTCGAAGGACTTCGCGCCGCCCGCCTCTCCGGTTTTTTCACCGCCATCCATTCTTCCCTCCGCGAAGATTCGGACCTTTCCCAGCTCCGGGAATTCTCAATCCTGCTTTCCGGCCTGGACGTCGACGGCTGGCTGATCACGGCCGCCTGTGCCTCCGATTCCGCCTCGCGAAAAGCCACCGAAGCTCGGAAGCTGATTCCCAATTCACAATGGCGGAAGTTTTCCACCCGCGTGGAGCGCGACATTCTCTCCGTTTCGAAATCTTGCGATGTGCACGACTCGTTCCGCAGCGAACCCCAGCCGGCCCCATCCCGCGAAGAAGGCGTCCACATCTCATGACCACTCTGGTCACTGGCGCAGCCGGCTTTTTGGGCAGCCACGTTGCGCGCCAACTGGTCGCGCGCGGCGACGAAGTCCGCGTGCTCATGCGCGCCTCCAGCACCAATCGCGCCATCGCCGATTTGTCCCTCGAGTACGTCACCGGCGATCTCCGCGACCCCGCTTCTCTCGATCGCGCCATGAAGGGCGTCAAGCGCGTCTTCCACGTCGCCGCCGATTACCGTCTCTGGGCCAAGCGCTCTCAAGACATCTACGATTCGAACGTCGGCGGCACCAAGAATCTCCTGGACGCCGCCCGGCGTGCCGGTGTCGAGCAACTCATCTATACCAGCACCGTCGCCACCATCGCCGTTGACCGCCCCCAGCACCCCAACGAATTCACCGACGCCAAACTCGAAGAAATGGTCGGCCACTACAAGCGTTCGAAATGGCTCGCCGAAAAAGAAGCTCTCGCCGCCGCGAAAAATGGCTTGCCCGTGATTGTCGCCATGCCCACCACGCCCGTCGGCCCTTGGGACTGGAAGCCCACCCCCACCGGAAAAATTATCCTCGATTTTCTGAACGGCAAGATGCCCGGCTACGTCGAGACCGGCCTCAACTTCGTCGGCGTGGAAGAATGCGCCGCCGGCCATCTCCTCATCGCCGAAAAAGGCAAAGTCGGCGAACGCTATCTCCTCGGCGCGGAAAATCTCACGCTCAAAGGCATGCTCGATCTGCTCTCCAAAATCACCGGCCTACCCGCGCCCAAGCTGAAAATTCCCCACGGCCTCGCTCTGGGTGTAGCCTATGCCAGTACGGCGTTCTCGCGCCTCATCGGCCGCGAACCAGGCATCCCGGTCGAAGGCGTCAAGATCGCGCGCCACATGATGTACGTCGATTGCTCGCGCGCCCGTCGTGAATTGGGTTTCAAGGCCGGCCCGGTCGCCGCCGCGCTCGAACGCGCCGTCCGCTGGTACGAAGCCAACGGCTACATCGCCAAAGGCCGTGCCAAGCGCATGACCCGCGCCGCCGCCTAAGCTTTTGTATTCTGTGTAGCGGCGGGCTTTAGCCGGCCCGGGTTTGTAGTGGCCGGTCTTAGACCTGTGCGTTTTTCTTGTCTTTGTCTTGTGGTGTTGTGTAGCTGCCGGGCTTTGGCCCGGCCCGCTCGAACTTGGAATTCTGAAACGAATGCGCATCCTAGTCACCTTCGCCGTCGAAGCCGAATTCGCCCCCTGGCGCAAGCAGCGCGAATTTAGGTGTATCTCCAAGGTTCCGTTCGAAATCTATGACGCGAAAGTCGGGCAGCATACCGTGCGGGTTTTGCTGACAGGCATAGGATGGGAATGTGCAAGACGCACAACGGCATCCGTTATGGAAGATGTCTTTGACGCCTGCGTGTCTTCTGGGCTGGCGGGAGGTTTGAGGAGCGCATACCGCGCCTCGGACATTCTGGCATTCCGCGAAGTGGGTGAGATAAGTGGACGGCGCACAATGCCTTCAACCACGTGGCTCTTGGATCAAGCGGCCAACCGGGGAGCTTCGACGGCAGAAAAGCTGCTCACTTCGAAAAAACTCATTCTGACTGCAGCGGAGAAAAACCGAATCGGACTTTTCGGAGATGCTGTGGATATGGAGAGCTTTCGCGTCATGGCTGCAGCGCAAGGCCGTGGCATTCCGGCTCTGACGCTTCGCGCAATTTCAGATACTGTCGAGGAAGATCTGCCGATGGATTTCAGCGAGCATATCTCGGAGAATGGGCAAATTGCAGTCGGAAGGATTCTCGGCAAGATCGCGTACTCTCCCCAGCTAATCCCAGCTATGATCCGATTTGGTTCGCGCACAAAGCGTGTCGCTGAGAAGCTTTGTGAGTTCCTTGATTCGTTCATCTCAGGATTGACGGCGGAATCGTCGGCATCCGAGGAGCGGGTGGCCGCCCGATGAGCCGCACCGGCACAACGCTCGAAGCGCCGCGCACTCTAGGCCCCTTCCCCAAAACCATGCGCGCCGGAGTCTACCGCCAAAAAGGTCTAGTCCGCGTAGAGGAAGTCCCTGTCCCCGAAGTTACCGACGGTGAAGTCCTCATCAAAGTCGCCGCCTGCGGCATCTGCGGCACCGACATCAAAAAAATCTTTCACGCTTACGTCCCGCCTCCCCAAATCCTCGGCCACGAGCTTGCCGGCACCGTCGTAGCCATCGGCCGCGGCGTCACCAAGTGGAAACTCAGCGACCGCGTCATGAGTTTTCATCACATCCCCTGCGGAAAGTGTTTCTATTGCGAGCGCCGCCTTTTCTCCCAATGCAGCCAATACCAGACCACCGGCCTCACCGCAGGCTTTACTCCCAACGGCGGCGGCTTCGCCGAGTACGTAAAAGCCATGCCCTGGGTCGCCGATCGCGGCATCGTGGGTCTCCCCGACAACGTAACTTTCGAGGAAGCTACCTTCATCGAGCCCATCAACACCATCGCCAAAGCCGTGCAGAAAGCCCGTATTACAGCGGGCGAAACCGTGCTCATCGCTGGCTGTGGTCCTATCGGCCTCCAATTGCTTATGGTTGCGAATCTCGAAGGCGCCAGGCTCTACACTAGCGACCCCATGGCCGTCCGGCGGGCCAAGAGCCTGACTCTCGGAGCATTAGAGTCCTTTGACCCCAGTGATGGTAAGCTTGTGGACCAGATCAAGGCCCGGTCGGAGGGGCGGGGCGCCGATGCGGTTCTGGTAGCGGTTGCGCATCCTTCCGTGGTAGTGGATGCGCTGGCAGCGGTAAGGCCCGGTGGGCGTGTGCTGCTGTTCGCCGCAAATGATCCTGTAACCAGGATTGAGTTTCCTGCATCTGCTGTAGGGATCGACGAAAAAGAAATCCTGGGCAGCTATAGCGCCGCGGTGGACATCCAAGACTCAGCGGCAGACCTGGTGCTACAGAAGAAACTGCCGGTCATGGAGATTGTGACGCACCGGTTTCCGCTCGCTAGAATCCAGGAGGGGCTGGAACTTGCGGCCAAGCCGACAGTAGAATCCTTGAAGATTTTGATTACCCACGGATGAGAACGACGACGCCAAAGAAGACGGAAGTAGGCGAAGAATTGAAAGTAGCCGAACCACGGATGTCCGTGCCGTCAAAGATGACGGCAGCGGTGCTCTACGGCAGCGAAGATCTCCGCATCGAGAAGATCGATGTCCCCGCATTGTCCGCGGACGAGGTTTTGTTGCGCGTCCGGCTGGCGCTCACCGATGGCACCGACCTGAAAGTCTGGAAACGCGGCTATCACGAGAAGATGATTCAGCCGCCCGCCGTCTTCGGCCACGAACTGGTCGGCGACATCGTAGCCGTAGGCAAGCGCGTGGATGCACGCTGGCGCATCGGCATGCGCGTGATTGCCGCCAACTCCGCGCCGTGCTTGCGCTGCTACCACTGCCGCCGTGGGCAAGAAAATCTTTGCGACGATCTGCTCTTCAACAATGGCGCCTATGCCGATTACATGCGCATCCCCGGGCGCATCGTTGTCGAAAATATGCTCGAAGTGCCGCACTCCGTGGATGACCAGAGCGCTGCGCTCACCGAGCCGCTCGCCTGCGTTCTCCGCGGAATCCATGAAATGGAAGTGCGCACGGGTGACACCGCCGCCGTCATCGGCTGCGGCCCTATCGGATTGAAATATGTTCGTATGCTTTCACGGCGAGGCGTGCGCGTCATCGCGCTCGCGCGGCGCGCCGGCCCGCTGGATGTTGCCAAACGGCTGGGCGCCTTCGCCACCATTAACGTCACGGAAGTCGTTGATGTCGTGAGCGCAGTGAAGGCCCTGACCGAAGACCATCTGGGACCAGATTCTGTCGTGGAAGCGGCGGGAAATCCTGCCACCTGGAAACAGGCCCTCGCCATGGTGCGCCGCGGCGGTGTTGTGAATTTCTTTAGCGGCCTGCCCTCCAGCACGCGCGTGGAGATTGAGCCCGCGGTTATCCATTATTCGGAGCTCAAGTTGATTTCTCCGTTCCACCACACGCCGCGTTTTATTCGCGAAGCCCTCGAAGCCATCCGCCGCGGAGACATCTCCGCGCATGACTTCGTCACCGAAGAAATCCGGCTCGCCGACCTGCCCCAGGCATTCGAACGCATGAAGTCCCGCAGCGGCGAAATTAAACTAGCCGTCCGGCCATGACTTTGGAGTGCGGGAGCCACGCTCCCGCTTTTCCCTCCAGCCCAGAACCTCAAATGCACGACACGCCCTCTGCCTTCCAAGGCGCACCGCTCGCGTATTTGCGAGTAATGTCGAGAACGGGAGAACTTCTCCGCTAATGCTGCGCCCCGGCGAAATTGAAATCACCCGCCACGCCCCGAATCCCGGCTGCACCCCCGAAGCCGCGCAGAAATACACCCGCTGGCTCGCCACTCACCACTACGAGAATTTCAACGTCGCTTCCTGGCTCCTCCCAAAGGATCTCCATCAGCATTTCTACAACGTCTACGCCTATTGCCGTTGGGCCGACGATCTCGGCGACGAAGTTCCCGATTCGAATCGCGCCCTCGAACTCCTCCACTGGTGGGAGCACGAGCTGAACGCCTGTTACGAAGGCAAGCCCTCGCATCCTGTTTTCGTCGCGCTGCGCGAAACGATCGTAGCGAAAGATCTTCCCAAACAGCCCTTCGCCGATCTGCTGAAAGCCTTCCGCCAGGATCAAACCGTGAAGCGCTATCCCAACTGGGACGCCGTTCTGGATTACTGCGTCTACTCCGCGAATCCCGTCGGGCGCTTGGTACTTTATCTCTGTGACTATCGCGACGATCGGCGCCAGAAACTATCCGATGCCACCTGCACCGCGCTGCAACTCGCCAATTTCTGGCAGGACGTTTCGCGCGACTTGGAAAAAGGCCGCATCTACATTCCACTTGATGCCGCCGCCGCGCAGGGCCTCACCGAAAATGACATCGTCGAGCGCCGCTTTGATGACCGCTACGTCCAATTGATGAAGAACTTGATCGCACGCACGCGCGAACTTTTTGCCGAAGGCATGCCCCTCGCGAAATTGGTGGACGGCCGCCTAAGCATTGACCTCGAAATGTTCAGCCGCGGCGGGGTCGCCGTTCTCGACGCCATCGAATCCATCGGCTACGACACTCTCCACCATCGCCCCTCGATCAGCAAACGGATGCAAGCGGGGCTATTGGGGCGAACATTGGTGACTCACCTGCTGCGCCGAAGCACTGAGCCGCAGCAATCCGTTCATGTTCCCGCTCGCACCGTTGTACCGGCTCAGCAGGCTGCCCCGGTTTCGAACACCACGATCGAGGCTTCCTACGCGGAGTGCTACCGGATCGCCCGTGCCTCCCGCAGCAATTTCTACGCCGCCTTTTTTCTTTTGCCGAAACCCAAGCGTGACGCCATGGCAGCTCTATATGCTTTTATGCGTCTCGTCGATGACGTCTCGGATGAAGATCATGGGCTTCTCGCCAAGCAGCGCGGCCTTGCAAAATGGCGCGCCACTTTTGACGAGGCCGTTACCGGTAACTCACAGGTCTTTGATGGAACGGCAGCGATTCCATTACCTTCCGAGCCCTCCTTTGGCGAGGCGGAAGTTCTCCCGGCGTTGGTCGACACGATGCAGCGGTACAAAATGCCGGCGCGATATCTCCACGATTTGATCAGCGGCGCGGAGATGGATCTCACGGTGCAAACCTATCCGACGTTCGAACGCTTGCGCGAATATTGTTACCGCGTCGCCGGCACTGTCGGTTTGACCTGCACCCACGTTTTCGGTTTCCAGGATGCGCGCGCCCTCGACCTTGCGGAAAAACTCGGCCTCGCGTTTCAGCTCACCAACATCATTCGCGACGTCCACGAAGATTTCAGACTCGGACGCGTCTATCTTCCGGAAGAGGACCTCGCTCGTTACGGAGTCTCTCCCGATGATTTTGGCCGCACCGAATCGACACTCGGCGTGCGCGAGCTGCTGCGATTCGAATCCGAGCGTGCCTGGCAATTGTACGAAGAAGGCTCCGCGCTGCTGGGCCTGATCGACGCGGACAGCCGCGGCGCGTTGTGGCTGCTCGTCCACACGTACAGTGCGCTGCTCGGACGCATCGAGTCGGTCGATTTCGCCGTTTTCGGTGAGCGCGTGCGCCTTTCGAAAGCTGAAAAAATGATGTTCATCGCCAAGGCGCGCTTCGGCCGCCACACGGAAGAGAATATTCTTGAAAAGCGTGATCGTGATCGGCGGCGGCCTGGCGGGACTGGCAGCCGGCGTCGCGCTGGCTGAATCCGGCTGGCGCGTACGCCTGTTTGAACAGCGTCCCTTCCTCGGCGGCCGCGCAACCTCGTACGTGTTGCCGGACGGCGAGCACGTCGATAATTGCCAGCACGTGACACTCGGCTGCTGCACCAACCTTGCGGATTTTTACGCGCGTGTCGGCTCCGCGGACAAAATCAAATTCTTCGACCGCCTGTTTTTCCTCGATCCGCAAGGCCGCCGCGGCGAAATACAAGCCGGGATTTTTCCTGCGCCTTTTCATATGACCGGCTCTTTCGCGGCATTCGCACCGCTGACCCTGCGCGACAAATTGTCCATCGCGCGAGCGATGCTGGATATTTTGCGCACCCAGGGGAAACCCGCGGACCTCGAGGAAAGTGGCGGCCTCTCCATGTTCGAATGGCTGAGCCGGCGCGGACAGACACCCGGCGCGATCGAAAGATTCTGGCGCGTCGTTCTTGTCAGCGCGCTCGATGAGGAACTGGATCGCACCGACGCGCGTTTTGGCGTGGATGTTTTCTGGAAAGCCTTTCTTTCGAATCGCACGGGATACCGCATGGGAGTGCCTGCCGTGCCGCTCGCGAATTTGTACGCTGGATGCAAGATGGAAATCGAGCGGCGCGGCGGAGAAGTGGTTTTGCGCGCGCCGGTGCGTGGCCTGAAAATCGAAAATGGAGAAATCGCCGGCGTTCGCTTCGATGAAGGGAAAGAAGAAACTGCGGACTCGTATGTTTTTGCCGTGCCGCACACCGCGCTCGCGGAGTTGCTGCCGGAAAGCGTGAAGCAAGCGGATCCCTCGCTCGCCAATCTCGACAAAATAAAAGTTTCGCCAATTACCGGCGTGCATTTCTGGTTTGACCGGCAAGTGATGAAAGAGCCGTTCGTAACTTTGCTGGACACCACGACCCAATGGGTTTTCAACAAAACGGCGTTGTACGGCGATTCGAACGGAGCAAGCAGGAGTGTGCAAGGTGGACAGTACCTGCAACTGGTCATTAGCGCGTCATACGATTTGCTGCAAAAGCCGCGCCAGGAAATTATCGATCTCTGTTTGAACGAAGTGCGGCACGCGTTTCCCGCGGCACGCCAGGCGGAATTGGTGAAGGCTACCGTCATAAAAGAGGCCGCCGCAACATTTTCACCGGAGCCGGGAGTGGACCGCTGGCGGCCAAAACAGGAATCTTCCGTTCGCGGTTTATTTCTTGCCGGAGATTGGACGGCGACGGGCTGGCCGGCCACGATGGAAGGCGCAGTACGCAGCGGATATCTTGCTGCGGAAGCGGTGCTGCGTTCGAACGGAACACCGCGAAAGTTTCTGCAACCCGATCTGGAGCCGGACGGATTTGTGGGCATGTGGATTGGAAAGAGTGCGCAGGAAAAGAACTGAAGCGGGGAATCGAGATCCGAGAACAGAGACCAGAGATCTCGAGAGATGGCCTCAAGAGAGTTGCAGGCATCATGGCGCCACCAGCTCGTATACGCCGAGGCGGCGTTCGCTTAGGGTTAGATTTTCGCCGAGAGCGTCAATCGCCTGGTATTCGGATTTGTGGGTGGCGAGGAATGCTTCATAGGAGTGGCGGGTCGTCCAGAAATCGAGCGTGAGGTATACATTCGAACGAAAGGGATCATGGAGCAGGCGAGTTTCGCGGTAGTGCGAATCGGTTCGAAAGAGCTCGTCCCAGGCACCGGCGGGCCCATAGAGCTTTTCGAACGGTTTTTCGCAACCCGGCTTGACTTCGTACTCCCAGAGGACTAAAAACATAGTGTACCCATCTCCTGCTCTCGGACGCACGCAACTCTGCAAGGAAATTCTAGGTAATGTTTGCGCAATCCGGCCGAGTGTAGCAATCCGATTGGAACTAAGCCAAGTAGGGAAGCGCGACAGCGCATAAAGTCTAAGTTGTAGCCGTTGCAGTCCGTCGAGACTGGCGGACGGAGGCGTTTGTGGATCGAAAGTACAGCCACCGCGGGTACCGCGACGCGGAAAAAGAAGATAAAAAGAATAAAACGCACGAGCGCAAACCGCCGGCTGGCGGGCCGCGCGGCGCGGATCAGTTCGGGCCACGCACGCCGCGCATGGTGGGAACGGTGACGCGCGCGCGCTGCGCGAATTGCGGAGCGGTGCTGACTCCGGGATTTGATCCGAACGGAACGTGCCCGAAATGCGGATTGGAATTGCACTGCTGCAAACAGTGCCGGTTTTTCGATTCCGGCGCGCAGTTCGAGTGCACGCAGCCAATCCCGGAGCGCATTTCGCCGAAAGACGCAAAAAACAACTGCAAGTTTTACGAATTTCGCACCACGGTGGAAAAAGACACCGCGCCGACTTCCTATTCGCAGCCAGCTCCAGCCGGATCCGCGCCCCCATCGGCGCCGCCGCGGCACAACGATGCGCGTCAAGCGTTTGACGATCTTTTCAAGAAGTAGCCGCTCATGAAATCTTCGCGCCGCTCCTTCCTGGAAGCCGGACTCGCTCTCCCCGCACTTCTCCATTCTGTTCCTTCTCTCGCGGACGCGCCGCAAACCGAGAAACCCTCCACGTCCAAGGATTCTTCGTTTGATCCGTGGGTGGAAATTGACAAGGAAAACCTGCGGCACAATGTCCTGGAAATTTCGCGGCGCGTGAGCGAGCGGCCGATTCTGGCGGTGATCAAAAACAATGGGTATGGCACGGGGGTGGCCAACGCGGCGCAACTGCTGGAGCCACAGACGGAAATTCTCGGATTTGCGGTAGTGAAATTTCACGAGGCGATCACGCTGCGTGATGCTGGGATTCGCAAGCCCGTGCTGTTGATGGGTCCCTTCGACGAGACGAATCTGGAAGAGGCCGTGGCGCGGAACATCATGCCGATGATCTACACGCGGATGGGCCCGGTACTGGACAAGGTCGCGGCGAAACTGCAGAAGAACATTGCGCCGCATGTTTGCGTCGATACGGGCATTGGGCGCGTGGGCGTTCCGTATTATCAAGCCGCGCCGCTGATCAGAGACTTGGCGAGCAGGAAGTCGGTGCAAATCCAGGGAACGATGATGACGTTCGCCGAGGACATGGATTTTGACAAAGAACAGTTGCGGAGGTTTCAGGATACTTGCGGAGCTCTGGAAAAAGAAGGAATTGCGCTGGGGAAAAAGCACACCGCTTCGAGTTTTACACTGTTCCAGCATCCGGATGCGTTTTTGGACATGGTGCGGCCGGGGATGGCGATTTATGGGATTTATTCGGAGAACGAATTTCGGCACACGGGAATCCTGGAGTTGCGTCCGGCAATCGGCCTGAAGGCGCGCGTGGTGTATGCGAAAAAGCTGCGCAAGGGAGACAGCGCGGGCTACAACAGAGCATACATGGCCAAGGACGATGTGTGGGTAGCGACGCTGCCGGTGGGGCATGCGGACGGCTGGCCGCGAGTGGCGGCGAAGGGCGCGAAAGTGCGAATCAATGGAGTGCTTTATCCGGTGATTGCTTCGGTCTCCGCGAGCCATTGCATTGTGGAGATTGGGAGCGAAGAGCGAGTGAAGATCGGGGACACGGTTACGTTTTTCGACGGGCAGGCGGGTTCGCGGCCGGAAGATGTGTCGGCGGCTTGCGGCGCGTCGGTTTATGACCTCACGATGCATTTGAACCCGCTCTTGCCTCGCAAAATCGTTTAGAAGATTTCCTCATTTGTTGCTTCCGTATTTCCTTCCAGAGAGCGACCTGCTCCTGTAAATGACCAGCGAGGCCCCGGAGAGGGCGCAGCCGTGCTGCGCCCCTACAACAATCGGGAGCGGGGGCGACACCGCCCGTAACTGCGCTTTTGGCAGGCCCTTCGGCTGCGCTCAGGGCAGTCATGAGGACTCCTTGGAATTGGGCACATCAGAGCTGGGGGTACGCCAGTGCATGTCTGGATGACTTGGCCGGGCGGGCATTCGGAAACCCTGGCAGCCTGGCGGGCGGGGGAGAGTGCCGAAGTCGATGGTAACGGGTTCATCTTCGGGATAGAGTTCGTGTTCGATGGCGGGGAGGGTGCGGAGGATCAAGTTGCAAGTGTAGGCCATGACAGCGGCGCGGCGCGGGTGGATGCGGCCTTCGACCTGGAGTTGGAGGAGACGGGAGAGGAACTTGTTAAGGGGGATGGCAGAGGTGAAATCGGAGAGACCGTCGGTGAGATAGGCGGTGAGGTCGGAACCTTCGAGGCGGACGGGGCGGGAGGCCGAGTGTTTGGAGCAGAGGCCGGTGGCGGCGTTGGAGACGGCATGACGGCAACGGCGGCCGGTTCGGGTGTGATACTGGCAGCGGGGCAAGTCACTGGCGGAACTAGAGTTGATGGATGGTTCGTTCATGGTGGTCCTCAGATGTGAGATTTTTTGGAGCAACTGGCACTTGAGATGTTTGGAGAGGGCCCCCACACCCCGGCATTTTTAAGAAAGAGTGAGGAAAGGATTGAATGGAAAGGAGTTGTGAAACGCTCTTGGGGCCAAGAGCGAGAAGAGAGAGGAAAAGAGAGAGGGGGACTGGTTCCAAAACGGGAAAGGAGGGTGGCACAGAGAGGAAAGGGAAGATTTGGCGAGAGTGGGTTGTAAAAAGCACACTGTATTATAACACGGGAATAGCTAATATAAAGTAATATTATACATCAGTACTGGGATTAGGTTGGGATACAAGCGTAAGGGGTGTTAAGGCGCGTCCGTCACGAAAATCATCCAGAGGATGAATGCGACGATTAAGCACGAAACGGCTATGGCCAACTTCCATCCCATGCTTAATGGCTTGGGCACGGAAAGATTTACCTTGGGTTTGTCATTTGAGTGTAAGTCGCGAGGGTCGTTCGTGGCCGTCCTGCCTGTTTGCTCCACCGTGAAAACAAAAGAGAATTGGCAACTTTTTGTGGGTGGTGTCGTCGAACTAATCGATGGGGGAGTGCGTACATTAGATGGGAGAAAAGAACGGGTCTGAAGACCCGCCACTACGGGGCGGGAGGTCGGGCGGAGAAGAACGGTCTGGAGCCCTGGCGCGAGGTCGAGTAGACGACAGGTGGGCTCTACGGGGACGGGTAAGTGGGAGTTCAGGGAATTGGGGGTTCATATGGGAACGCTGGGACAGGATATCCGGTATGCGCTGAGGAATCTGAAGAAGGCGCCGGGATTTGCGGCGGTGGCGGTCATCACGCTGGCGCTGGGAATTGGGGCGTCAACGGCGATATTCAGCGTGATGGAGAACATTCTGATCGAGCCGTTTCCGTACCGGGATGCGCAACGGTATATGTCCATGCAGATCCATGACACGGAGCGAAGCGACCCTGGCGGACGGGCGGGATACCTGGGCCCCGAGCTGCTGGACATCATGGGGCAAAATCACGTGTTTGACGCGGTGATTGCCAATGACAACACGGACGTGTTGTACCGCTCGGCCGAGGGAAGCCAGCGGTTCGAAGGGAATTACATAACGCCGGGAACCTTTGAGTTTTTTGGGATGCAGCCGCTGCTGGGGCGGATGGCGCAGGAAGCGGACTACGAGCCGGGGGCACCGCCGGTGTTTGTACTGCGGTACAAGACCTGGATGAAGAGTTTTGGCGGGGATCCTTCGATTGTGAACAAGACGTTTGTGCTGAACGGAGTTTCGCGGACGCTGATCGGGATCATGCCGCCGCGATTTGGATGGGGCGACGCGGATTTGTGGATTCCCATGAAGCCGAGCCGTGCGGCGGCAGCAAAAACAATCGCCGGAGCATTTCAACAACACTGGTTTTTGATGGGGCACCTGAAGCCAGGGATTTCCGTCAAAGCAGCAGAAGCGGATCTGACGGTGGTGGCGAACAACCTGGCGAAGGTGTACCCGACGGAGTATCCGAAACATTTTACGGTGCAGGTGGACTCGCTGACGAACCTGGTGGTAGGACAGTTTCGAACGACGCTGTATATCGTGCTGGCGGCGGTGGGATTGTTGCTGCTGATCGGATGTGGAAACGTGGCGAATCTGCTGCTTGCGCGAGCGACGACGAGGGAGAAGGAGTTTGCGATCCGGTCGGCGCTGGGGGCGAACCGATGGAGGCTGGTGCGACAGCTACTGGTCGAGAGCGTGATCCTGGCAGCGGGCGGGGCTGCGGTAGGAACGCTATTGGCCTGGGGAGGTTTGAAATCACTGGTGGCGCTGATGCCGCAGAATATCATCCCGGCCGAAGCGGTGATCCGGCTGAACATGCCGGTGTTGGCGTTTACGCTGAGCGTTGCGGTGCTGACGGCGCTGGTGTTTGGGCTAGTGCCAGCGCTGAAGGCGGCGCGGAAAGATTTGAACGAGCCTTTGCGGGATAGTGGGAAGGGAATTAGCGGCGGATTCCGCCATGGGAAATTGCGCGATGCAGTGGTGGTGCTGGAGGTGGGACTGTCCTTGACGCTGCTGGTGGCGGCGGGACTGCTGATGAGAAGTTTTGTGGCGCTGCGGGATGTGAAGCTGGGATTGCAGCCGGACCATATATTGGTGGCAAGGCTTCCTTTGCCGGTGGATCGTTATAAGACGGCGGACCAGGTGACAGGGTTTTACCGGCCGCTGTTGCAGCGGCTAAAGGCGCTGCCGGGCGTGGTGGAAGCGACGGAAACGAGCACGCTGCCGCCCTATGGGGGAATTCCAAGCGACATCGAGATTCCCGGGAAGACGCACGCGGAAAAATGGAACGCGCTATTTCAATTGTGCAGCGAGGGATATTTTGGTGTGGTGAAGATTCAGTTTCTGGATGGGCGGAGTTTTACGGAAGCGGAAGTGAACGGGGCGAGGAAGCTGGCGGTGGTGAATCAGACGTTTGTGAAGAAGTACCTGGGGAAAGAGAATCCGGTCGGACGACAGGTGAAAATTGCGCAACTGGCGGAGTTTGAAGATGCGGTGAAAGAGCCGGTGTTCGAAATCATCGGGCTGGTGGCGGACGCGAAGAACTCCGGATTGCAGGATCCGGTGAAGCCGGAGATTTGGGTGCCATACACTGTGACGGGATCGGCGTTCCGAGGGATTCTGGTGCGGACGGCGAATGAACCGCTATCCATGCTGAATGCTGTGGAACACGAGATCTGGGCGACTGATCCAAACGTGGCGTTGACGTTTACCGGGACACTGGAAGGGTACATACAGCAATTCTCGTTTGCGGGGCCGCGATTTGGATTTTTCCTTATGATGATTTTTGGAGGGATCGGATTGGTGCTGGTGACGATCGGAGTGTACAGCGTGCTGGCGTACACGACGGTGCGAAGGACGCAAGAGATCGGGATTCGGATGGCGATGGGTGCGGAAGGATCGGACGTTCTGAAGATGGTGGTGCGAATGGGATTGCGGCTGGTGGGGATTGGAGTGGCGATTGGATTGATTATGAGCCTGTTAATCGGGCGGGTGATTGCGACGCAGCTGTGGGGAGTATCGGCATACGATCCGTGGACGCTGGTGTGCGTGCCGTTGGTGCTGTTGATTACGGGGATCGTGGCGTGCTGGATTCCGGCGCGGCGGGCGGCGCGGGTGGATCCGCTGGTGGCGTTGCGGTATGAGTGAGGATTGGGTGGCCGGGCTAAAGCCCAGCGCCGACAGGATCAAAAGCGAAGAGAGACACCTGCGGCGGGTGCCCTCAGCGGAAGAGTTGTATGACGTGCCGCGGAGCGGCCCGCCTCAGAAGGCGGGCCCTACGCAGAGGAGATTAGGCCCAGGAGTAGCCGTGTTTGGAGAGCGGGAGGGAGCGGATGCGCTGGCCGTTGACGGCGAAAATGGCGTTGCAGACAGCTGGGAGAACCGGGGGCAGGGCGGGTTCGCCGAGGCCGGTAGGCGAATTATCGGTTTTCAGGAAATGAACTTCGATTTCAGTGGGGACTTGATTCATTCGAACGGGCGGATATTCGTGGAAATTGCTTTGGACGGCGCGGCCCGCGTCGATCGTGATTTCGTAGGTCATGACGGAACTTAGACCTTCGATGATGGCGCCCCGAACCTGGTTTTCGGCGTTGAGGGGATTGATGATCTGGCTGCCGACGTCGCCGGCGACCCAGATTTTGTTTACCTTGACTTGTTTTTTGGGGTCGACGCGCAGTTCGATCACTTCCGCAAAATAACCTCGATGAGAAAACTGGAAGGCGACGCCCATGGCGGTGTCTTTGGGCAAGGTGCGCTTGCCCCAGTTGGATTTCTCGGCAACGAGTTTTAGGACTCCGCTCATGCGAGCGGCGTCGAGGTCACTGGGATCAGGCTTGCCGTCGGGGCCGGGAATACGGGGAAGGTTGAGCAGATCGAGGCGGAACTGGACGGGATCTTTTCCGGCGGCGTGGGCGAGCTCGTCGGTGAAAGATTGAAAGACCCAGGAGAAAGCATTGCTACGCGGAGCGCGCAGAGCATAGGTGGGGACGCCGAGGGGCATGAGCGAAGCGCCAAAGAAAAAATTGGGGAGGAAAGTGCCGGGGAATTCGTTGCCGGGAATGTTCGCGGAAGGAGCGAACTGCTGGCCCTCGCCGAAGCTGATGAAGTGATTGCGCCAGGCGACGAGATTGCCGGAGGCGTCGAGGCCTCCCTTCAAATAATGAAAGCCGGCGGGGCGATAGTGATCGTGATGGAAATCGTCTTCGCGGGTCCAGAGAAGCTTGACGGGGACGCCGACCTGCTTGGCGATAGCGGCGGATTCGAGCATGTAGTCGTTGGTGAGGCGGCGGCCGAAGCCACCACCGGCGCGCTTGAGGTGGACGATGATGTCGCCGGCAGGAATGTTCAGAAGCTTGGCGACTTGCTGGCGGCCGGATTCGGGAGTCTGGCTGGGCGACCAGAATTCGAGTTTGCCGTCGTGATAATGCGCGAGGCAGTTTTCGGGCTCCATAGGGGCGTGGGCGAGGAAGGGGTAGGCGTAAGCGGCTTCGACGGTTTTTGCGGCGGATTGCAGGGAGGAGTCAGCGTCGCCGTCCTTTCGGACGGTGATCGTGGGAGCTTGTTTGGAGAGCTCATCGGCACGATCGGCGAAGCCTTTGCTGCTTTGCTGCGCGGTGGCGCCTTCGTCCCACTTGGCGCGCAATTTTTTTCTTGCGGTGTTGGCCTGCCACCAGGTGTCGGCGACGATGGCGACGCCGCAGTGGAGGCCGAGGAGGTCGGAAGTGCCATCGACGGAGAAGGCGTGGCGAACGCCGGGCTGGGATTTGATTTCGTCAAAATTGGCGCTGAGGAATTTGCCGGCGTAGACGGGGCACTTTTCGTAGACGGCGTACAACATTCCGGGAACTTTGAAGTCAATGCTGTAGAGAGATTTTCCAGTGACGATGGAGGGGTTGTCGACACTGTGAGTAGGCTGGCCGATGATTTTGTAATCTTTGGGATCCTTGAGCTTGACGGATTTGAGATCGGGCGGGGGCAGGGCAGCGGCTTTTTCGGCGAGCGCGCCGTAAGTGAGAGAGCGGTTTGTGGGCTGATGAATGACGCGGCCGGAAGAAGTTTGGCACTCGGATTCGGGCACGGACCAGGTTTGCGCGGCGGCGGTGACAAACATTTGACGGCAGGCGGCGCCGACACGACGAAGAGGGTCCCAGTTGATAGGCGTGGCGGTGCTGCCGCCGGCGCGCTGAGGGCCGTATTTTGTTTCATCAAGATCAGCCTGCTGGATACGGACGGATTTCCAATCGACGTCCAGTTCATCGGCGATGATCATGGGGAGACTGGTCTTGACGCCCTGGCCGATTTCGGGATTCTTGCCCATGATGGTGACGGCGCCGTCGGCGGCCACGCTGACAAAAGCAGTGGGAAGAAACGCCGGAGGAGTTGCTTGCGGGGTTTGGGCGAAGAGCTCGGTGACCTGATCAGTATGGAGAGCGAGGAGAATGCCGCCGCCAGCGACAGCGGAAACGCGAAGGAAGGTGCGACGATCGAGGAGCGTGGCAATCACAAGGCCTCCGTAGATAGCGGATTTGCCGGAAGGCGTTGGACAAATCCACATCGTGGCCATTGTAACGCTAGAACGGGATTTGTGAAGAGGGCGGTAGCGTTGGAACTTGAATTTGATTCGAACGGACAGCGGACGGGGAAATTATTTTGGAAATGGGCCGGCCATAATGGGGCCGGGGAGAAGAGGCTCCCATTCCAGTTTGCAATGGGCGCATTGGACTTTCCAGGGATTGGCGTGAGTAGGGACGGAGTGGGCGTCAAGCGCGACGGAATTCTTCTTTTGGCAATGCGGGCAGGTGACATCCACCATCAGATGGACTGGGGGAACGACAGATTCGATGCGGGCTGCCGGTGAAGACGGATTCTTGCTGGCGCGCTTGCCGGCGTAGAGAGCTTGATCGGCGCGGGCGAGAAGTTCCTCGGGACGATCGCCGAGCGAGTATTGCTGCCAACCGGCAGAGAAAGAGACGGGAATCCGATGGGCCTGCCAAGTTACTTCGAGAGCGCCGAGGCGGTCCAAGACGAGCTGTAACTGGTCGAGAGTGCATTCCGGAAGAAGAACAAGAAATTCGTCGCCGCCCAGACGCACAGCCATGTCGGAACCACGAATTACCTTGTTGAGATGGAGGGCGAATTCCTGGAGGACGTGGTCACCGGCGGGATGGCCGTGGCGGTCGTTGATCAGCTTGAAATCGTTGAGGTCAAGAGTAAGGACGGTCAAAGGATGACCGCGGCGCGCGGAGCGAGCAACCTCCGCGGAGAGGCGTTGAACGCCAAAACGGCGGTTATAGAGGCCGGTCAAAGGATCGACCATGGCCATGTTGCGAAGAATGTCAGAATGCCCCTGCTTCTCGGCGAGTTGGAAGCGCAAGCGTTTGATGAGAACTTGCTGGTAGACGGTGTAGAGGTTGAGAAGGAGGATGAGAACGATCAGACCAAAGACGGCGTCCTCCATCTTGAGGTAAAGGAAAGTTTTTGTGCCCTGACGCGAAAGAGGGAGAGTAAAAGTGATGACCGCGAAAGTCAGGAGGAGCATGACAAAGATGGAGTAGCCCCAGACCCACCAGTCGCGCTTCTCAATCTTCCGGAGTTCGCGCGTCAGATCGTGATCCTCCTCGAGAGGCGTGACAGGGCGAGTTTGGAGTTCAGTCATGGAGTGGAGATAAGATTTGGGAATTCCCAGTTCAAACCAAGTTAGGGGTTTGGTGGTGCGCGGTCAAGGAATGTTGTGATGGAAATTACAGAGTAGTTACTTTTGGGACGGGCGGGCCTGAGGGGATGCGGTTTGGGTAGAGGGCCTCCCTGTAACATGTGTATTTTCAGATTGTTAGGGCGAGAGTTGGCTTTCGCCAGGAGTCCTGTCCGGGTGGTACTCCCGCTCCATTGGTAGAATCGCAGGAAAGCGGGAAACTACTGTTGAGCAAAATGGTGTCTCTCTTCATTCTCGTGTTCGCAAGCATCGCGCTGGTGCGGTTCGCGGTGTCGCAATGGCGGGCGATTTGGATAACGACTGCCAATCAGCCGCTGTCGGAGACGCTCCGAACGTCAGCTGGAATTGAGAGCGAAGGGATTGGGGCGCAGGATTTTGGGTCGCTGCTTGCGCTTTGCGATAACCTGTCGCCGGGTTTGAAAAAGAAGAGTCCGTGGCTTAAGGAAGTATCGGTTTACTACCGCGCGGTTTCGAAGCTTGAGCAAGTGTTCCGTGTGAAGCTGCCTTCGATTGCGAGCTGGGCAAATCGAGAAATGCAAACGTGCTCGCGGTATGTGGCGGTGGTGCTCGACCAGAACCTTTCGATGAGCCTTGACCGCCGGCTAGCCGCTCGCCTGAATTAAATCCAAAAACAAAAACTAGCGCGATGGTGAACGCAACGCATTGGCTGTGCGTGGGCGGCGCGATACTGTGTTTTCGCTATGGTCTGGAGGAGCAGCCAGCCTGCACGGAAAAAAGCCGGGGTAAGCGCCGGGCGAAGACTCCCGGGAACGCCTGAGAGATGCGAGTTCGAATCACCTGGGTTTGGGGGCGGGCTTCTTGCGGAGGAGCAGGCGAGAGCGCTGGGAGCTGCGACGCTTTTTTTCCGCGCTAATGGATTTGGGGTCGACCAGCCATTGAGCGATGCCGCCGCGGCGAGGATCTTTCTGCTTGGTTCCAGAGAGGCGACCGATACTGAGTAAGCGGCATACCTCGGCGCTGGTGGTGTCCAAGTGGGTGGCAGTTTCCTGAGCCGTGAGCCAGCGATCGGAAGGTACGCGCATTTTGAGAAGTCCTCCAGTGCAGCGGGGCTCTGCGCGTGATTCACTCTAACGGTATCGTATCGTTTTTGGCAACACTTCTGCGAAGGGGACGCCGCTGGGTTGGCGCGAGGCCTAGAAGCGGGAAGCGCTTACTTTTTGGAGTCTACGCCTGATTCAGCTAACGGAAAAAGAGTGGGTTCAGCGGGAGGCATGTCGGCGATGGAATCGAGTTGGGCATAGTGTTGACGAAGAGGCTCGGGAACTTTGACTTTGGCGCCTTTGAGGATGCTGATGAGCTGGAGGGCATTGACGACGGACTTGCCCTGGAAATGATTGTTGGTGATGACGAAAGTGTCGCGGGCGTGCTCGGAAACCTTGCGGGCGCGGGTGATCCAGGGTGCGAGCTCTTCGGAGGAGTAAAGATAGTTGTAGCGCTCGTAGGCAGGGATCGAAGTATCGTCGGTGAACCAGGTGTCGTAGCGGCGGCCGTGAAGGCGGACGTAGCCGATAGGAGAAGTAGTTTGTGAGGAGGGCGAGAGGGAGCGGCCGATGATGGGCTGATCGATGTTGCAGAAGCCGACGTTGTGTTCGCGGAGAAGAGCCAATGTGTCTGGCGAGTCCCAAGAGGAGTGGCGAACTTCAACGACGAGCGGATAGTCGGCGAAGCGTTTAAGAGTAGCGGTGAGGGAGGCGACGGCTTCTTTCGAACGATGGAAAGAGAAAGGGAATTGGAGGAGGACAGCGCCGAGTTTATTCGCAGCGCGCAAGATGTCGAAGCCAGCACGGACGGCGCGTTCGTCTTCTGCGGCCGAGACAGAGCCATCAACAGGGGAATCGTGAGTAAATCGTTGCCAGAGTTTGGCGGTGAAGAGGAAGCGGGGATTGGCGGCTACACGGTCAAGCCATTGCGAGGCGTGATCGGGACGCAAAGGCTGGTAGAAAGAAGTGTTGATCTCGATGGTGTCGAAAAATTCAGCGAGAAAGGCAGCTTCGTGGAAACCTTTAGGGCGGCGAGCAGGATACACAAAGCCCACCCAGTCCGGATAAGACCAGCCAGCGGGGCCGACACGCAGAGTACTTGTGGGTGCGGGGGTGGCTGAGGATTCGGGTGCGCTTGCGGATGGGGGATTTTTGGCTCGACGCGTTGACATGAAAGAAAGCGCGAAATGCGCTGTGAGTAGAGTAGAGGGGGGAGAACAGCGGTGTCAACGCGGGAGGGAAATAACGGCAGACGAGGGGAATCGGGGAACGCAGCGCTAGAAGTTCCGCCAGGGTCTCCAGATCGGGACGCTTACGTAACGGACATCGCTGGCCTCGCGGAGCAGTTCTCTGACTTTGTGGAAGATATGTTTCAGGGAGGTGAGGCTGAATATGTGGGCGAGCATGGACAAACATTAGCACTTCGAGAGATTTGCGTCGAGTTTTATCGTCTTTCTTCAGGTTGCTCTGGGTTCGAGAGAGTGGGCATCGAATCTGTTGCTCAAGGTCAAAATTTAAACGGACCCACGACCGAATCGGGGGCGACGTTGCGGGGAAGGAGTGGGGCTGTTATGCTTTCGGTGATGTGGATCGAAGAGCGGATCCGCGCGCGCCACGCCGCCCTCCTTCTGAATGCCGAACAGGTGCAAGCATGAAACTTTCCATAAGTTACAAACACGTCGAGGGACAGAAGCCGGTGGAAGCGGAAGTTGAGCGACACGTTGGAAAACTGGGGAAATTGCTGCGGAGTTACTCGCCGGACTTGGTGCAGTTGCACGGCTCCTTTGCAAAAAATCTGCGAACGGATGAGTACTCCTGCACGTTGAATTTGTCGTTGCCCACGGGGACTTTGCATGCAATCGGGACAGGTGCAAATGTGCGCGCTAGCTGCAAGAAGGCGTTTAGCGAACTGGAAGCGCAAGTGAAGAAGCACCAGGCGAAATTGCGGAAGGATTATGAGTGGAAGAGGAAGCGGCCGCGGGTGAGCGACGAAGTTTTTTCCTGAAACAGCAAACGATTGACTGCGGATACGAGTGCGCCGCCGGCGTGGCTGGCGAGCGGGAGTGGCGGGTGTCCTTGGCGGCGGCGGCGAGCATGCTACAATAAGAAATTCACCCATAGGGGCGTAGCTCAGTGGTAGAGCAGCGGCCTTTTAAGCCGAAGGTCGTGGGTTCGATCCCCACCGCCCCTACCAAACTTCTTTCATATCAATACCTTAAGCGATTGATTTTGTTCCATTCGGAACATTTGTTCCAATTGAACGTTCCGCAATCCGCTCCATCGAATTACGTTGCGACTGAGGGATAACGTGTGCGTAGACTTTGAGCGTCGTTCTCACGTCTGCATGCCGCATCTGGGCCTGCAAAACGGTGATAGGTTCGCTCTCCGCTAACT
>JABCZR010000023.1 GCA_013289585.1 Acidobacteriota bacterium
CCACCTGCCGCGCCAGCAGAATGTGCTCCCGCGTCTGCGGCATCGGTCCATCCGTCGCCGCCACCACCAGGATCGCCCCGTCCATCTGCGCCGCTCCGGTGATCATGTTCTTGATGTAGTCCGCATGTCCCGGGCAATCCATGTGCGCGTAGTGCCGGTTCGCCGTTTCATACTCCACGTGCGACACCGCAATGGTGATTCCGCGCTCGCGCTCTTCTGGCGCGTTGTCAATCGAATCAAACGCCCGGAACTGCACCTTGGGGTTGTGCTTCGATAGCACCTTCGTGATCGCCGCCGTCAACGTCGTCTTGCCATGGTCAATGTGACCAATCGTCCCGATGTTCACATGCGGCTTCGTGCGCTCGAATTTCTCCTTCGCCATTTTCTTTCACCCTCTGCGTCAGTCTTTTATGTAACGACTGCGCCGCAATTCTAAATCTGGAGCGGGGGACGGGATTTGAACCCGCAACCATCACCTTGGAAGAGTGAGACTCTACCGTTGAGTTACCCCCGCCCGGTGTTGCCCAAAAACTGTCCCCCGCCGCGACTCACATTACTTGTCGCTTCAATCCTGGAGCCTGGGACCGGGATTGAACCGGTGACCTCGTCCTTACCAAGGACGCGCTCTACCAACTGAGCTACCCAGGCCGAACCCGTGTCCCCTGCATATTTCGCCCTTCGCGGCGCACTCTTCCTGAGCGGCGCTTACGCCCCGAATTGGACCGCGCTCGAACATCGCTTGATGCGATTGCCCTGCGGTTTTCTGTAACCCCACAACGAGAGCCTGGTGGACGGGGAAGGATTCGAACCTTCGTAGCCCGCAAGGAGCGGCAGATTTACAGTCTGCTGGTTTTAGCCACTCACCCACCCGTCCCAAAAAATCATTTAGGGACGCGAACTACGAGTCCCGAACTTATCCTTCAACAACTTGCAAACGAATCGCGCAAAAACACAAATAGGACTCGTGTCAAGAGACACCAGCCCGTTCGTTTTCGCTTACAGGATTCGCTCCGCCCTCGCTCCCCTGCAAAAATTTCCTGGTGGAGCTGGCGGAGGGAATTGAACCCCCGACCCTCTGATTACAAATCAGATGCTCTACCAGCTGAGCTACGCCAGCGCCGCTCAAACCGGGTAAGGATAGCAGAAGAGGTATAAGAATTGCAAGGGGGTGCTGGCAGATTTGGAGCACGTGGAGGGCCAGCTCTGTGGAAAACGAGGCCGCCCCGTATCCACCTAGACACCACCTATCATGCCTGCTATCAATAAGTTATCGCAAGCCCGGGCCATATCGCTAATCCCGGCATCCACAGGCCAAAAACAATGCGGCTCGCAGCTCCATTCTACGACGGATTTTCGTGTCTCCGCAACCCTTCCAATGGGACAATCACTAATTCTCTGAGGGAATTGAAAATGGGGCAGCCGCGATGAAAAGGAGAGCGTGGATCGGCGTAGTAGCACTCACAGCAGTTCTGTGTTCCATCGCCATTCTCGGCTACCAGCGCTGGCGCGCACAGAACGAAACCGCGCGCAGCGATGCTCTCGCCTTGATGCCGCCCGAGGCCGGCGCCGTTCTTTTCGCTGACTTTGACGAACTGCGTCGCGCTCCATTCTTTGCGCAACTCTTCGCCTGGGCTCCGAAACCGCAAGCCGACGCCGACTACGCGGAGTTTCTGAAGAATACCGGCTTCGACTACGAACGCGACCTTGATCGTCTCGCGATTGCCGTCCTCCGGCGGAGCAATGACTCAAGTCTCTTTGCCGTTGCCGATGGAAAATTCGATCGCGAGAAAATCATCGCCTACGCGCGAAAAATAGGATCGGCCGCAACCAATGGCTCACGCGAGATTTTTTCGGTCTCGCTCAGCGGAAGCTCCAGGAAAATCTCTTTCACGTTTCTGAGTAAAAAGCGCATCGCCCTCACGGACGATGCCGGCCTCGCGGTTTTTCTGGCCGCAAAGAAGGCCAACGCGGACACTACGGAATGGCGGGCGCGATTCGAACGCTTGGCAGGCTCGCCCGTTTTTGCCGTAATTCGCCAAGGCGCGGGAACCGGCACGGAGCTGGCGGCCCAGGCACCGGGCGGCCTGCGCTCACCTGAGCTCTCCACGCTCCTCGATCAACTTCAGTGGATCACCCTTGCCGGAAAGCCGGAGAATGACCGTCTGCGCGTCGTAGCCGAAGGAGAATGCGCTGCGGAAGCCACTGCGCGCCAGCTTGCAGACCTGCTTAACGGCGTCGTGATCCTGGCACAGGCCGGGTTAAATGATGCCAAAACGAGACAGCAGTTGGATCCCACAACCCGCGAGGCTTATCTCGAACTGCTGAAAAGCGCGGATGTCGCAAGGCTGGATCGCGGGGACACCAAATCCGTCCGCCTAATTCTTGAAATTACTCCCAAATTCCTGGAGGCCGCGCGAACCGCTTCACCGGCAATTCCGCCGAACACAACCCCGAACACGCCACAGCCTCAAAAAAGCGCCCCGCAGAAGAAAGGGCACACCTGAGGACCTGCTAAGAAACTCAGTCCGTGCGGCCAGAAACAAAACCGGCGGGCCCCAGCCCGCCACGCAAACCCCGATACATGCTATTCGGAAATTAGTCCCCGGCAGGAGTTGACTTCATATAGCGCCACGGATTGATGGGCGCGTTGTTCATACGTACTTCGTAGTGTACGTGCGGCCCGGTCGATCGGCCGCTGATTCCGGTATACCCCACCACTTCGCCCCGCTTCACACGCGCGCCCGGAACGGCCGTGAACGCCGAGAGGTGCGCATACCAGGTCGTAATGCCAAATCCGTGATCGATAACCACCAGACGGCCGTAGCCGGCATGGTTTTCGGCGATGGTAATAATCCCGTCCGCCGTCGCATGCACCGGTGCACCGTAGTCCGACGCCACGTCAACGCCTGTATGGAACGCGCCCTCACCGCTGAACGGATCAAGACGCTCGCCAAAACTGTCCGTGATATGCCCCATGACCGGCCAGATCGTCGGTGTGTAAGTGGAATCGGCGAAACTTGTGGGTGAGAGCAAATGCAGACCGTTGCTTGAAATCGCGATCACTGCGGCATTGCGCTTCAAAAACGTGTATTGCTCGATCGAGCGGTCGAAGGCGTCTTGGGCGTCCACAGGGTTATCACCTTCGTCAAAAGCCGCCGGGTGATACCGCAGCACGCCGTAGGTCATCGCCACTTCCGTAGCCAGCGATTGCAACGAATCCAGGCGCTGGTTCGTGTCGTTTACCGTGCTCTGCAATTGTTGGTACTGCTTTTTCAGATTTTCCTGGTCGTGCCGCAACGCGTTGTAGTTCCCAACCTTCCAGAGCATCCTCGAGTAGGAACCGACTGCCGCCGTAACGGTAATGCTGCCAATGAGAGCCAACACCGCGATCCCGTGCAGCACATACGCCGGCACGATGACTTTCCGGAGCTTCCCCGGAGTCGACGCGATGAAAAATGTGTAGCTCTTACCTCTCATGGCAAAAAGAGCCCTCAAACCTTCCAGAATTGACTTGCCGGGCGATCGACCCTGGTGCCCGTTCATTAGGAACTCTACTTTCAACCAAATCTGAACCGTGAGCCTTGGTCCGCGACCTGGCCCATACTAAATTCTGTAGCCCTCCCCGTCAACCCTGTATTTTGCTGTTCGTAGGTCAGGCTGTGCAAACCTGTCCCCTGTCCGTTCGTACAGGGAACTAGCACTACCACCGGGAATCATCTGGTTCAAACCGGCACCAGGGAACAATTGAATTGGACTAGGGAGCTATACTGTCTCACAAAAGAGCATTGGAGTGTTGGCAAAGCTGATGAAACACAATAACCGCGGCGAAAACGCCATCTTGAACCGCATCGTCGCGCGCATGGTGGACCGAGCCCGGAATCCGGCTGGCCACCGCCTCGCCCTGGGTATCGGTGACGATGCCGCCCTCTTTCGCCCTAAGCCAGCCCACGAGATCATCCTGACCTGCGACTGGTTTCTCGAAGGCACACACTTCCTTCGCGATACGCATCCACCCGACGCAGTCGGCTGGAAATGCCTGGCGCGAGCGGTGAGCGACGTGGCCGCCGTAGGCGGCACGCCTCGTTGCTTTCTCTTGAGTCTGGCCCTGCCCGACTCCCACACCGGGCGATGGCTCGAGGAATTCCTCGGTGGATTGCGCCGGGCCTCGCGCAAGTTTGACTGTCTACTTGCAGGTGGCGACACCACCCGTCGCGCGGAAATCCTCATCAACATCACTGTCGTAGCCGAAGTCCGAACCTCCCGCGCCATTCGGCGTTCTGGAGCGCGGGCGGGCGACCTTATCTATGTCAGCGGGCGGCTCGGAGAGGCGGAGCTGGGATTGCGCGTTCTCCGTAGAGGCAGAAGATCCGCCAATAATAAGAACCCACTGACCAGGAAGCATTTATATCCTTCGCCGCGTCTCGCTCTGGGCCAGTGGCTTGCGGATTGTCGAATGGCCACCGCGATGATGGACCTTTCCGACGGACTTTCCAGCGATTTGGCACGGTTGTGCGAAGCAAGCGGAGTCGGTGCGCGAGTGGAAAGTGAGAAGCTCCCCGCCGTCCGGGTCTCCGATTCGGACCGCAAGCTTGGCCTGGACCCGCTTCAACTGGCGCTGCACGGCGGCGATGACTACGAACTTCTGTTCACCGTTCCAGCGAACAAAGCCGGCATGTTGCCCAGAAAATATAAAAATGTGAGGCTGACACGGATTGGAAAAATCACAGAGGAATCTGGCGTGGTTCTGCTCCAGGAGAGCGGCGGAGAGCGGTCACTCATTTCCGGTGGCTGGGATCCGTTCCGTACGAAGCGCTAGCCCTGGCTAAGCCAGAATCTGCACCAGTTCAAATTTGGTACAATCACTACGGACAGTATCTTGGCCGATTTTCGTACTGACCTTAATCCGTTCTTGCGAACAATTGTTTGTCTCCAGAATCTCGCGTACTTTTCAATTGCAGCTACAGGCAGGAACCCCTACCCTCTCGGCCCTCTCGCTTGAAACAAGAATTGAACTAAATCGCAAACAAAGGGAACCCACCTCGGAGGCGGATTCGTGAGAAAACTGATTGGACTTATTGTATTTCTATTGATTGTTTCACTGCCGGTAGCCGCACAGACGCAGCAGCCCATTCGCGTCAATTGCGGCGGACCAAGCTACACTGACTCGCTGGGCCACGTCTGGGCAGCGGACTACGGATACAACGAAGGCACTGCCAGCACGGTCGCGGCCAAAATCACCGGCACGAACGATCCCGCCCTCTACCAGGATGGCCGCTGGAACGGTAATCCCATTGTCCCCATGACCTACACCTTTCCCGTTCTCAACGGAAATTACCACGTCAACTTGTATTTCACCGAGGCCGTTACCCAGCTTCAGCAGGTCGGCGCTCGCGTTTTCGATGTGAAGATACAGGGTGCGGTTGTGTTCCCCCGCCTCGACATCTTCGCTGAAGCCGGTACGGACGGGGCCCTGATCAAAGGCGCGGATGTGACGGCTTCGAACGGCAAGCTGGTCATTGAATTTGACAGCATCGTGCAGAACCCCAAGGTACACGCCATTGAAATTCTTCCCGGCGCCTCCGGGCCTGCGCTGACGCTCAACTTCAAATACCCAGATGGCAATCCGGTCGTGGGAATTCTTTCCTACGCCGTTACTTCTTCTCTGCTCAGTTTCCAGGGGACCGCACCACTGACCAACGGGCAGGCGCAGTGCGTCCTGTACACCAACCCGAGCGCCATGGGGATCAGCACACAATTCACGGTGAATCTGAATTTGACGGATAGTGCCGGGCATCAGCTCTGGCAGCTGAGTTTGGGAATGAACCCCGCCCAGGTCAACCTCGGCGCGATCCAGACTTCTTCGTTGAATGTCATTGTTCAGAAGCTGTAGCCGCGGCCTGGTGCGTCTGACAGGCCGAGACAAAAAGAGAGGGAGGAGCGTTTCGTTCCTCCCTCTCCTTTATTCGTCACTCGCTCAGAACTGGAACTTCAGGGCGAGTTGCAGGATCCGGGGATTGCCCACCGTGCTCGAATAGATCCCGAACGCTGGCGAGCCGATGTCTGTATTGGTGATGGCGAAGTTCGGATGATTGAAAATGTTAAAGAACTCCGCGCGCAATTGCAGATTGTATTTTTCCGTCAGCGGAAACTTCTTGGTGAGGAAGAAGTCCCAGTTCTGCTGGAAGGGTCCGCGGGCCTGGGCGATATTCCGTCCAAGATTTCCGAACAGAGCTCCTCCGCCGGCCCCGATGGTGAACGACTGGTTGCCGGACCCGCCCGCCGTATTGAGCCCGGAGACCACCGTCCCCGCGGGGAAGGATGTCGTGGGCCCAACGACGCCTGTATTAAAGACGCTGGTGGTCGTGAAGTTCTCGGGCGCTCCGCTCTTCATGAGGTTCCCCAGATTGCCGATGACTTCTGGGAAAGTATTCTGTGGCTGCACGCCGAACAGGTTGCTCGGGCAGCTGGAACACGTAAGTGAATTGGGCACCCCTGATTGGAATGTGGTTAGCCCTCCGATTGCCCAATTCCCGAGCAGATATCGCCAGGATCCGGTCTTGAAGCCAGGAATATTGTACTCATAAGTTCCTTGGATCCGGTGAGTCCGGTCGAAGTCCGAGAGCGCCTTCTGTCCCGTGAGATCCACGTTGTTTCCCAGCGTTGCGCCGAGGTCCTGCGTCGGACTCCCCGAGTTGTTGTCGATGGATTTCGAAAACGTGTAGGCGGCTTGCAGAAACAAGTTGCCTGTCCGGTGATTGACCGTGAAGATGAACGCATTGTAGCCCGAATGCCCGCGTTCGGTAACCGCGTTCAAGCCGCCACCGGCATCAAACCCTAGCACGCCTGCGCGGGCCTCGACGTTGCCCAATGTGTTCGTCGTTATCGTCGTCTGCGGAACTCCGTTCGCACCGCCGACGACAATCGGGTTGGCGGCATTGGCCAGCCGCGCCTGGTTCACTTGCAAGCCATCGAGCAGGTGTACGCCCTGCGAGCCGATGTATCCGAATTCAACGTTGAAATTCTTCGGCAGCGCATGCTGGACCGACAGATTGTAGTTGCCGACGTACGGCGTGGTCAGGTGCCGGTCGAAGGGGTTTAACGCCAGCAGGCTTCCGTCAAACGTCGCATTCCCCCCGGCGTCGAAGCCCGTAAATGCTGGCGGCGTCGAAAAGATAGGGAACTGGCCGGCCGTTGGCAGATTCGGGAACGGATTGGAGAGCGGAGTGCCCGGGAAAAGATTCGCGGACAACTGGAAGAAGGGCTCCCCAGTGATCAATTGCAGCAGCATCTGGTTTGAAATGCGAACGTAATACAAGCCATAGCCGCCCCGCACCGATGTCTTGCCGTCTCCCAGGGGATCCCAGGCAAAGCCCACGCGCGGAGCGAAATTGTGCGGGCTGTTGCTCAGCAGTGTCGAGCCGCTGACGCCCGGAGTGCCCTGGATGGCCCCGAAGTTCGCAGCCGCGGGAAGGATGAAGCCGTTTTGGATTCCTGCGCCGGCGTTCGCGAGCGTGGTGGCGTCGAGGCGCGAAGGATCGAAATTGCCCAGACGGTTCTTCACATCGGTGGACGGCCCCAGGTAGTCGTAGCGGATTCCAAGATTAAGTGTCAGGTGCCGGTTGACTTTCCAGTCGTCCTGAAAATAGGCCCCGATGTCGCGGGCGCGGAATCCCCGGTCGGTCTGGCCCGAGCCGACAAATTCTTCCAGGATATTGCCGTTCAGAAAGTCATTGAACGTATTAAAAATCAGGGCGCCTCGCGAGGCGAAATTGTTGAATAGATTTATTTGATAGCGCCGGTATTCGAATCCGCCCCGGAACGTGTGTTTGCCGTGCGTCCATGCAACCGTGTCGGCAAAATTGAATGTGTTGTTGGTTTCCGCCTGGTCAAAATTGGTGGAAATACCTCCGAACTCCGGCGCGATATCGCCAGTCAGTAACACCGGAATGTCGTTGAACGTGGCTTCATTGAACCGCGTCATGCCCACGGAAGCGAGCGTGGCCGTAGGCGCTGGCGTAATCGAAGTAACAATCCGGTCATAACCAAACCGTGCTTCGTTGACGAGGTTCGGCGTGATGGTATAAGTCCATGCGAGTGTAATTAAGCGGTTGTCGAGCGGTGTGGTCGTCCCGCTCCCCAGACTGGCGCCGTCTTCCCCACCCAGCGGATTGATGGTGTTGGAATTGGAAAAGAAAAAGCGCTCCGAAATCTTGTGCCGTGTCCCGATGTTCCGGTCCAGGTTCGCGTTGAACTGGTCTTCGTTGAATAGCAATGGCTTGGAAATAGAGAACAAACCAAAAGTGCATTGAATTCCCACACAATTGGCAGCGGGCGTTCCGGAGGGAATCAGGAATCCGTTGAATTGTCCCGGAGCCTGCAATAGTTTCAGCGCCACTGGATCGATCGTGGTTCCCGCGGGCAGATGTTGCGCCGCCACGATGTCCGCCTCGGTACGCGTTGAACCAAGCACCGGGAATTGCGTGGAGATTCCGCCGGCGACTCCGTTGATTTGCCGCGTTCCTTCGTAGGAGCCAAAGAAGTAGGTGTCTTTAAGCTTTGGCACTGGCCCGCCAAAATTGCCTCCGAACTGGTTTTGTTTGAGTTCTGGCCGCGGTTGGCCGTCTGCATTGAAGAAGAACAGATTGGCGTTCATCGCGTCGTTGCGAAAGAATTCGTACGCTTCGCCGTGGTATGTGGTCGTGCCGCCGCGGGTCAATACATTGATGTTGCCTCCGGATGTTTTTCCCTCGGACGCGTCATAGAGGCTGGTCTGCACGCGAAACTCTTCAATGCTGTCCAGCGATGGAATTGGCACGGTGCTGAAATTGTTGGCGCCCAGGTCGTTGGCGTCGGTCCCGTTGATCACCAGGTTATTTGCGGTTCCGCGTTGCCCCGCCACGAATATGACCGGAAGCCCGCGCCCTGCTTCAGTGGCGTCCGGCAAATCGGAGGAAGTCCCCGCGTTCAGCGCCAGCAGGCTGGTGAAATTGCGCGTCGCCAGCGGCAACTCGTGCAACACATCTCCGCTGATCACGTTGCCAAGCGTGGCGTTAGTGGTATTGATGGCTTGCACCGCATCACCAGAAACGGTAATTTCGGTGGCCATTTCTCCCAATTCCAGCTGCACAGTCAGGTTTGTAACCTCAGTTACGTGAACCCCGACATCGTTCAAAGAAGTGCGTTTGAAGTTTGCACTTTCGACTGTGAGTTTGTAGGAACCGGGATTGAGCAACGGAAATACGACCGTTCCATCCGCTGCGGTTTCCTTGGTCTGCGCGGAACTTAGGGGAGAGCTCAAGGTAACCTTTGCGCCTGCCACGGCCGCGCCCTGCGGATCCGTGACTGCGACGCTGACTGCTCCCGTCTTCGCCGTGATCTGCGCGAAAACCGGGCTTGCCATAGAGAGAATGATCAGAGCGAAAAGCGCCGCTCCGTTCCGAAACCGCTTAATAAACATTACTTGCCTCCGGTAGAGCTTATTTTCAGGTCAGCTCCAAGAAGTTTTTTCGGAGCCGACTCTGTATCGCTTGGGTTCTCTCTCATCGAACCGCGATTCCCTGAGGGACGAGGAAAGTGCAACTGGAATGCCACGCTTCGCACAGGGCTCAAGGATCCGCATCCCATTACAAAGACTGATATTTAAGATAATTTGAGGACTCTATGAGACAGCAAAGGCCGGGTTGATGTGCAGATACTCATAGAATTTAGATAAATTTCTTTTAGGTTCGCGTATAAACCGATAATAAATTGGACTCGATTGCGAGATCGCGGCAGGTCGGCGCGCTTCTTCAGAAAAATCCTAGGGTGTGATTTTTTCTGGTGAAGCGGTGGCGGGTGGTTTTTCCTTGCGGGCGGGCGGCTCATCCTCCGTGGGGGCTGTATCCGGGGTATCAACGTTGACGCGATGCTCGGCGGCTTGCTGCTCCAGGGAAACAACATTCTGGAAATCGATTGCGGGCATTCCGGCCAGCGCGCCCTGCATGAATTCGAGCCAGATGGGTAGTGCCGCGCGCGCGCCGGTCTCTTTTTTTCCAAGCGAAATCTGTTTGTCGTCGAACCCCACCCACACCCCTGCGGTCAACTGAGGTGTAAAACCGACGAACCAGGCGTCAGTGTAGTCCTGTGTAGTGCCGGTCTTGCCGGCCGCGGGGCGGCCCAGCGCTTTGGCCTGGATGCCCGTGCCGAACTGGATGACCTCTTCCAGCATGGCGGTCATGGTGCGCGCCACATCGGGCGACAGCACGTCGTGCACCTCGGGATGCGCTTCCTCAAGCAGAGCTCCGTCGTAACTGGTAACGCGCCGGATCATGTGCGGATCGATGCGAATGCCATCGTTCGGAAAAACGGTGAAGGCCGAGACGTGTTCGCTGAGTTTCATGTCCGCCGCGCCAAGAGCTAAGGGAAGATACGGCGGAAGCGGCGTGGTAATTCCAAAGCGTCGCGTCATATCCACGACGGAGTTGATGCCGATTTTTTCCGCCAGTTTGACGGCGGGGACATTTCGCGAGCCGGCCAGTGCGCGGCGCAGCGTGATGGTGCCTTCGAATTTTTCATCGTAATTGCGCGGCGAGTAGGGCTGGCCGCCGCTGATGGTGGTGAACGGCGTATCCACGATAGTGTCGAATGGCGTCGAACCTTTTTCCATCGCATCGGCGTACACGTAGATTTTGAAAGAGCTGCCGACCTGCCGCACGGCCTGCGTCGCGCGGTTGAATTTGGAATCTTCAAAGCTGTAGCCGCCCACCATGGCCTTGATTTCGCCGGTGGGATTATCGATCGCGAGCATGGCGCCTTGCGGCCCAGTCTGCTGCTCGAGCTGGACGCGCGCGGTATTGTCATGTAGCTCCTGAATGGAGAACTGAGCAAGATCGCCGACCTTCAAAAGGTCAGCCGGCTTTTTCCTTCCGGTCCAGGCGAAATCGCTGGGCGAAAGAATGGCGCGGTGCGGACCGATCTTGACGACGGCGTTCTTCTCGTCAATGGAAAGCACAAGCCCGGTGACGTAACTTCCCTTTTCAACCGTGTGGCGCCAATCGTCATCCTCGTAGCTGTCGAGTTTGCCGAGATTGTCGCGAATGACGTTCGGCAGATTGCCTTTCCAGCCGTGGCGGCGTTCGTAGGTGTGCAGTCCGTCGCGGACGGACTGATTGGCCAAACGCTGCATGGCGATATTCAGCGTCGTGTAGACGCGCAGGCCGCGCTCATGAACGGCTTCAGTGCCGTAAGTGGCCTCGAGGTATTTTCGAATTTCTTCGAAAAAGTAAGGCGCGAGGTCGTTGCGCGGATATTGAATGTGCAGACCGAGCGGCGATTTCCGCGCGGCGGTTTCGTCCACCGGCGAAATCTTTCCTTCCTCTTCCATGCGATGAATCACCAGATTGCGACGGCCCAGAGCGGCCTCCGGATTCGAAAGCGGAGAAAATTTCGGACCGTTAACCATCCCGGCAAGCAACGCGGCTTCGGTAAGCTTCAGGTCGGTTACCGGCTTGCCAAAATAAAATTGCGAAGCCGCGGCGAAGCCGTAGTTGCCGTGCGCCAGGTAGACCTGGTTGGCATACATGGTGAAGATTTGCGGCTTGGTGTAGCGCCGTTCGATCTGCAGCGCCAGCAGAATCTCCTGGATTTTGCGGCGGACGCTGCGGTCGCTGCGGTCCAGGAAAAGATTGCCGGCCAGTTGCATCGTGATAGTGCTGGCACCCCCGGTGATGCGCCGTTTGATCAGATTGCGGAAGGCGGCGGTGGCCATGCGCGGGAAGTCGACGCCCCAGTGCTCTTCGAAGTGCTGGTCCTCGATGGCCGTGACGGCATTGTAGAGAACCTTGGGGCACTGTTCGTAGGTCATCAGAATGCGGCGCTGGATGGCGAAGCTGCCGGCGAGCTGGCCGTCATCGGCATACACTTCGGTGACCACATCGGGACGGTAGGTTTCCAGCGCGCGTATTTCCGGCAGGTCGCTGGCATAAACGAAGATCAGGCCGGCGCCCGCGCCGAGGGCGATCGAGCAGAGTAAGAGAAACGCCAGCGCGACGCGGTCAATCAGTTTGAAGCCGCGCAAGCGCAGCGTGATCGGTGGCAGGCTCAGCATCGAAGGGTAATTCTAACGCATAAGCAAAGTTTCAACGACGTTTCGCGTCGGAAGGCTTTGCACTTTGGGAACAGGGTGGAAAGTCGAGGTGGTGCCGGAAACACAATTCAGCAATACTAGTTTCTGCTATCACCTATTTTAGAAACAGGAGCCGCCCGAAATGTTTGTCCTGCTTTTTACTGTCTCGTTCTTACTGGCCGGTGGCGTGGCCGCGGGCGTAGCGTGGCTATCCCAGGATCCGATTGAAGTGATTTTGCACCGCTTCCTTGCGGCGCACATCAGCGTTGGATTGTCGAAATATTTGAGGTTCGCGATCGTCGTGGTTGGCGTTGCTTCCGGCACTCGGGTTGGCGCACTGGAAGAGTACATTGGCGCAACGTCTTATAATAAAGCGGCGCTCTCAGCAGCGCTGACCCAGGAAGTCTGGGTGCTGGAGCTGTATCGCACGGTCGTCGCAACCCTGGAAGGAATCGTTTGGCTATTGCTGGTGGTCGCGTTTTTCGTACTTCTCGCCGTCCTGATCATCCGCAAAGGCAATATGAAGCAGCTGCAAGGCGGGCAGGAATAGCCCAGGCTCCGAAACGCAGAGTACCTTTCTCGAAACTCTCACAAGAATTCAATCAAGGTGTTCATAATATTTTTCGCCGGCGCAGGCGCGGCAGAGCGTGCGGCCGTCTCGGGTGACTTCGCGCTTGAAGTTGATGCCTTCGCCGCATTGGGCGCAGACGACGCGGGGGCCTTTGAAGCCGGGCAAATCTTCGGGCTGGACTTCTACCTTTACCCATTGCTTGTCGAAAAGAATTTCGTCGGAGAGCTGGGCGTAGGCTTTCTGCTGGCCGGCCTCTTTTTCGAGCTGGGGAAACATTTCGCGGGCAGCTTGCTTGGAAGATTCCCTGGCGGCGACGCGCACGGCGCGGCCGGTCTGAAGGTCGACGAAGGTGGCGGCGACTTTTCCCCAGTCGCGGAATTTCAGGGCGCGCTTGCCGAGGCGGCAATTGGCGACGACCGCGACGGCGTCGGTGACGCAGCGATCGATTTCGACGTAGGTGACGAGTCGCTTGCGTTCGGCGATGGGATCGTCAATGCCGAGTTCGCGCAACCCAAGCATGGCCAGCCGCACACCCAGCACCTGGCCGGCGCAAAGATGGCCGTGAGTTTTCGCAGCAAGGTCGAGATATTCAGCTAGCGTTTTCATGGGAGTGATAGCCGCTCAGGCTTTTTCCGGCGTGGACCAGGGGTGGGGCTTGCGAGCTTCGATGAAGGCGAAGACGGTCATCAGCAGCGCGAGAACGGTGAAGGCGCCGTCGCGGACGACGGTCATGCCGGTGAGCTTTTCCGGAGTGCCGAAGCAGCCGCAGTTAATGTCCATGTGCAGAAGGTACGCGCGCGTCACGACCGCCAGGAATCCCGCCATGATCGCCGTGATGGCGGTGGCCCAGATTCGCAAGCGCCAGCCAATCAGCAGCAGCAGGCCCAACACAATCTCGACGAACGGCAGAGTTTGTGCGACCACTTGCGACGCCTCGTGCGAGATCATTTTGTACGATTCAACCTGCTGCGCGAAGCTGGAGATATTCATGGAGATAGAAAATTTCAGTACGAACATTGGCCAAAGATGATTGTTTGGCATCAGGAGCTTGGAGAATCCCGCGTAAATGAAGATTCCGCCGAGGACCAGGCGGCCGAGCCAGATGATGGCGCGGCGGGTGTTGAATGGGCTGGATTGCATCATGAACTTAGTTTCGCCGCAAAGGAGCGCCTATTTCTGACTTAGCAACTGATCGAGAAACTGCTTGAGCATGTCGTAGCTCATCACGCCGGAAAACGGATAGGTCTGACCGTTGCTGTGAAAGATCGTGGTAGGGGTCTGGTTAACGCGGTACATCTGGCCGAGAGCGGTGTCCTTGTCGATGGCGGCATCCAGTGTGCCGCCCTTTACAAGCGCGCGGACTTTGGCCATCTCCGCGGGGGAAAGAACGGTGGCGACGGTGCCGTCCACATCGCCAGTCTGTTCCCACTTTTCCTGATTCTGAAATAGGACCTGTTCCACAGGCTCAAACTTGCCGATCTGCGCGGCAGCGCGGGCGTAGCGAGCGGCAACGCGCGAATGTGCGTGCATGGGGAGAGGAAAATCGCGATGGATCAGGTATACCTTGCCCGTGGTGACGTAGTAGTCCATGAGCTGGCGATTGGTGGAGATGAAGAGGGTCTTGCAGGCCGGGCACTGGAAATCGCTGAACACTTCCATGATTACGGGCGCGGTCTTCGAGCCGAAGGCCTTGTGAGGGTCAACGTCGGTAACGCCGGAGGCGGCCTGGGGCGCGGCCGACGCGAAGAGCACCGCGAAAGCGCCAAGTAAGCCTAATAGAAGAGGTGCTGCCAAAGTACGCCGACGATTCACACGATCCTCCGAAATGCCTCGAGCGATTTGCCCCTGCAAGCACGAACGAGAATTCTACCTCGAAACGATATAAATGCGGGAGCAGCGGTTGATCCCTGGCTATGCGCGCGCCGAAAGAGATAGCCGCAGCGGGGGCACTATAAGATTGGTTGCGGCGCTGGCGGGAAGCGTTGTGCGAACGAACCGCTAGATAAGCATAAGACCCCCACCCCCGGCATTTTTTGCAAGTGCGGATTCTAAAGGGTTTGCGGGAGAAATTCTCATAAGTGCGGATTCTAAAGGGGTTATAAGTTCTTTGTTCCGTGCAGTTGCGCGAGGTACTTGTATGTGTTGAAAATGAAGAACTTGCATGCAAGCCGCGGAGCCTGTAAGTCCTTTAGAATGCGCAGGTCCAAGAGCCTGGTGTAAGTGTTGATTATAAAGTGGTTGCGGAAGAGAGTGTCTCTGGCTACAGATTTTAAAGGAGTTAGCCGGATACGATGTCAGGGACAAGTTAGAACAGGCGGACACGAGAGACTCCTTCGCTGGTCCGCCGCCAGTTACGAAAGCGTATTATAATGGAGGGATTAACAAAGATCAAGGAAAAGTTGATGAAGTTGGGGGATGGTGATGGGATTGGGAGTGTAAGATAAAGAAAAGATGGCCATTACAGCTGTTATAAGAAAACTTGACAAGCACACACTCAACCTGTATACTCCATTTCGTTCTGGGCCTGGGGTAGGACCTCCGGGCTGGATGGGCATGGGTTCAGCGTTTTGCGTGCAGACCAAGAGAGAAAGAGATTCAAGAAGGAGCTGTGACGATGAGTAAGATTATTGGAATTGACCTGGGAACGACAAACTCCGTAGTGGCCGTGATGCAAGGCGGCGAACCGGTGGTAATTCCCAACCAGGAAGGGGCGCGAACGACACCGTCCGTGGTGGCAATCACAAAGACGGGCGAGCGTCTCGTGGGACAAGTGGCGAAGCGGCAAGCAGTGACGAATCCCGAGAACACGGTGTATTCGATCAAGCGGTTCATGGGCCGGCGCTACGATGAAGTGACCGATGAGATGAAGCGCATCCCGTACAAAGTGGTGAAAGGCGACCATGACGATGCGCGCGTGGAGATTCTCGGAAAGATGTACAGCCCTCCGCAGATTTCCGCGATGATTTTGGGCAAGCTGAAATCCGCGGCGGAAGATTTTCTGGGCGAGAAGGTGACCAAAGCGGTCATCACGGTGCCGGCGTACTTCAACGACGCGCAACGGCAGGCAACCAAGCAGGCTGGAGAAATCGCCGGCCTGGAAGTGGTGCGCATCATCAATGAGCCGACGGCGGCGGCGCTGGCGTACGGGCTGGACAAGAAGAGCGACGAAACGATCGCGGTGTACGACCTGGGCGGCGGCACTTTCGACATTTCCGTGCTGGAAGTTGGGGCGGGAGTGGTGGAAGTAAAGTCCACGAACGGCGACACGCACCTGGGCGGCGACGACATCGACCAGAGGATCGTCGACTGGATGATTGATGAGTTCAAGAAAGAGAACAACATCGACCTGAGCAAGGACCGCATGGCCTTGCAACGGCTGAAGGAAGCGGCGGAAAAGGCCAAGATCGAACTTTCGCAGATGATGGAAACGACGATCAACCTGCCGTTCCTCACCGCGGGCGCTGCCGGACCAATCCACTTCGAGAAGAACTTGACGCGGACGCGGCTCGAACAATTGATGAACGACCTGCTGGAACGGTCGATGAAGCCGGTGAAGCAAGCGCTCGAGGATGCCAAGATGTCGCCAAACGACATCCAGGAAGTAGTGATGGTTGGCGGTTCAACGCGTATCCCGAAAGTGCTGCAGCTGGTACGCACGTTCTTCGGCGGGAAAGAGCCGCACAAGGGCGTGAACCCGGACGAAGTCGTGGCGGTAGGCGCGGCAATTCAGGGCGCGGTACTCGGCGGCGAGGTGAAGGACATCCTGCTGCTGGACGTGACGCCGCTTTCGCTGGGCGTGGAGACGCTCGGCGGCGTAATGACCGCCCAGATTCCGCGCAACACGACGATTCCGACGCGCAAGGTAGAGACGTACTCGACCGCGGCGGACAATCAGCCGGGCGTGGAAATCCACGTTTTGCAAGGCGAGCGCAAGTTCGCAACGGACAACCGCTCGCTTGGCAAGTTCAAATTGGACGGGATTCCACCCGCTCCGCGCGGGACGCCGCAGATCGAGGTCACATTTGACATCGACGCGAACGGCATCCTGAACGTGAGCGCGAAGGACAAGGCCACCAACAAGGAGCAGAAGATCACCATCACGGCATCGAGCGGCCTGACCAAGGAAGAGGCCGAGAAGATGCGGCAAGAGGCGGAATCGCATAGTGAAGATGATCGCCGCCGCATGGAAGAGGTCGAGGCGCGCAACCGCCTGGACGGCATCCTCTATCAGGCGGAAAAGATGCTCCGTGAAAACCGCGAGAAGATTGCGGAAGCGGACGTCAAGACGGCGGAAGAGGCGATCGAAGACGCGAAGAAGGCCATCACCGAAGGCGGCGTGGCACGGCTCCGGTCGGCTTCGGAAAACCTGGAACGCTCGCTGCACAAGGTCGCAGAAGAGCTGTACAAGACGACGCAGGCGGCAGGCGGGGCGGCGGAAGCGGGCGCGGCTGCCGGTGCGGGCGCCGCGGGCGGTTCGACGAGCGGCGGAAGCGCGCCGGCAGGGAAGAAACCAGGCGACGTAATCGACGCCGAGTACGTGGATGTGGACGAGAACAAGCGTCCGAACTAAGTTGAAACAACAATCGCAGGGGCGCAGTCCGCAAGGGCGAGCGCCCCTGCAAATATTCCCTCAGAGCAACGATGCCTACGACAGCAAAGCAAGATTATTACGAGCTGCTGGGAGTGCCGCGGAAGGCGAGCGCGAAGGATATTCGCACGGCGTTTCGCAAGCTGGCGCGGAAGTATCACCCGGACCTGAATCCTGGCGATAAATCTTCGGAAGAAAAATTCAAACAACTGCAGGAAGCGTACGACGTCCTCTCCGATTCGAAGAAACGGCAGATCTACGACCAGCATGGCTTTTACAGCGACAATATGCCTCCCGGCGGTCCGGGAGCAGGGCACCCGGGCGAAGACGGAGGGCAGGACGTCAATTTTGATTTCGGCGGATTCGATTTCGGCGGCGGGTCCGGCGCGGCGGGCGGCGGGTCGAATTTCCGCGATCTTTTCAGCCAGTTTTTCACCACCGGCGGAAGAGGGCGCGCGGGAATGGAGCCGGAACACGAGCCGGGCGGCGACCTGGAATACCAGATCGAAATTGATTTCCGGGACGCGGTACGCGGCGCAGTAAAAAAACTTACTATCACGCGGCTGGACACTTGCGAGACATGCCACGGAACGGGCGCGGTGGGCTCACCGCAAACTTGTCCGACGTGCCATGGAACGGGAACGATCCAGCAAGCCGCGGGAAAAATGAAATTCAACGTGCCGTGCACGAGGTGCGGCGGCACGGGCAAGCTGCGGACCGTGTGCAAAACGTGCGGAGGCGAAGGACGAGTGCGGCGGACGGAAACGATTGACGTGCGGATTCCCGCGGGCGTGGCGAACGGCGGGCGAGTGCGAGTTCCGGGCAAAGGCAATGCGGGGACGATGGGCGCGCCGCCGGGCGATTTGTATTTGCGTGTGGTGGTGAAGCCGCATGAGTTTTTCGAGCGGCGTGGCGATGACTTGTACACGAAAATTCCGGTGACAGTGAGCGAGGCGACGCTGGGCGCGAAAGTGGAAGTGCCGACAATTGACGGGCGCTCCATCGTGAGGATTCCGCCGGGAACGAATAGCGGAAAGACGCTGCGGCTGAAAGAAAAAGGCGTGCCGAGCGCGCGAAATGGCGCTAGGGGCGACCAGTACGTGGAAATTCAGGTGGTGGTGCCGCCGCCGACGGATGAGCGCGTGCGAAATCTGATGAAGGAACTGGAGACCATCGCGCCGGAAGATCCGAGAAAAGATTTGTTCAGCAAGTCGGGAGTGTAGGGAAGCAAGAATGCCACCGCGAGCGAAAAAACGGGCCAAGGTCGGCTACATGATCAGCGCCGTGGCGGAGCTTTATAAGCTGCATCCGCAGACGCTGCGGCTGTACGAGCGCGTTGGGCTGCTGAAGCCATCGCGTTCGCAGGGAAATACGCGGCTGTATACAGATTCCGACCTGGAGCGGCTGGACGTGATCCTGACGCTAGCACGGGACATGGGCGTGAACCTGGCGGGAATCGAGATTATTTTGAACATGCGCGAGAAGCTCATCGAGATGGAACGGCAGATGGGGGAATTCGCCCAAGTGGTGCAGCAGGAATTGTCGCGGGTGGCGGCTTCGAGGGTGCAGGGGAAGACGCAACAGCATGCGATTGTGCGGGCGACGCCGAGGTTTGGAAGATAGAGATTAGAGAGCAGTGATCCGTTTCAGCGACAAGCGTTGGCAGTTCCTTCCACAGTTTTCCCAATGATGACAACTTGCTGTGCGCGAGGTGTGCTCGTATGCTGTTGGCGCTGGAGTGAAGAACAGCCGGGCTAAGCCCGCCGGCTGCATGAACCGGAGCGTTACAGACCGGTCTAAAGACCGGCCACTACATTATGGCGCTGGAGAATTGCACGCTTTGCAGGGGGACGGGGTGGAAGCTGGTGCCGCGGGCGGATGGCGCGGCGGGCAGCATGGCGGTGGCGTGCGACTGCGGGATGCAGGATCGCGCGACGCGGGTGATGGAGCGCGCCCGGATTCCGAAGCGCTACGAGCATTGCGATTTTGAGAGTTACGTCACGGACCTGACCGACGGGAAGACCTGGATGGCGCAGCACGCGCAGTCGTTGAAGCAGGCGAAGCTAGTGACGCAGGGGTTTGTGCGCGAGTACCCAGGTTCTTCTGAAAAGGGACTACTGTTCATCGGGCCTTCAGGAGTCGGGAAAACACATCTGGCTGTGGCGGCGTTGAAAGAGCTGATTCACCGCGGGCATGCGGGACTGTTTTGTGATTACCGGGAACTGTTAAAAGAAATTCAGGCGAGTTACAACCCGGCGAGCGAATCGACGGAAATGAAGATTCTGGAGCCGATTCGAACGGTGGAGATTCTCGTGCTGGATGATCTGGGCGCGAGCAAGCCTTCGGATTGGGTGCGCGATATTGTGGGGATTGTCTTGAACGCACGGTACAACGAGAACCGCACGACGATCATAACGACGAATTATCTGGATAATCCGGCCACGGAAGGTGAAGCGGCGCGGCTGCCCGGCGGCAAACTGATACTGCCGACCCGGGAGGATTCGCTGGAGCAGCGCATCGGAAGCCGTATGCGTTCGAGACTCTATGAGATGTGCCGCACGATTGAAGTATCTGCTCCGGATTTTCGGCGGGAAAAGACGCAAGCCGGCCGCGCGAGAGCCTAGTCCTGGAATGCATCGTTCTGCTTCTTACAAATCCGCATGCCCCGCGAAAAACTGAAGGATTGGCTCGAAAGCACCGACAAGCGGTCGATCGGACGCGCGAACAAAGTTGCCGCGCTGGTTTTGCGAGAGCCGCGACGATTTCCCCAACTGATTGGCTACTTGTGGAGTGAAGACGCCGTAGTGCGGATGCGCGCGGCGGACGCGGCAGAAAAGATTTCCGCAAAAAATCCGGGCCTTCTGAAGCCGTTCAAAGCTGAACTTTTGGGGCTGCTTTTCGAAGCGGAGCAGAAGGAACTGCGCTGGCACCTTGCGCAGATGATTCCGCGACTACCTCTAACGAAGAAAGAACGACAGCGCGCGGCCGAAGGGCTGAGGCGATATCTGAAAGATACCAGCTCGATTGTGAAAACGTTTGCTCTGCAGGGCCTGACGGAGCTTGCACGAGCTGAGGCTAGCCTGCTTCCTGAAATCATCGAAAATCTAGAAGCAGCTGAACGTGCCGGGACGCCCGCCATGAAGGCGCGAGCACGCAAATTGCTGAAGACTCTCCGTAGTTGACGGACCGCTGCGCCTTCGCTGAGCGAACCGCCATGCGGAAACTGCGACGGGCAAGTTTGTGGGCCGGCGCCGAGCAGCGGTTTCATTGACACAGGGTTGAGGCGGCGAGTATCCTTTTACAGTTGCAGCGTTTCGAACGCCCGCAGCATCTGTGTCCCAAGTAACCGCTCTGCGGTTAACCTCCTTGCACGGACCCCAACAGGGATTTCGCAGGGATATTTTCGACAAAACAGGGATAGACATCCCGGAGGCCAACAACCATGTTTTCCGACCACGATAACCCGTCCCATGCAGCCGCTGCGGCGCCTGCACCCGAAGCCGAAACCACTCCGAACGGGGCGCATCCTGAAGCAGCAGTAACAGCAGAGGATGCGGCCGAACAGGCTGCTCCTGCCGTAACGGAACAAGCCCAAGCTGGAAATTCATCTCAAAAGACAGAAGCAACGCCGACGGCGCCGCTAGCGACGGGCGCGTCTTCCGATGCGGCGGCGGCGCATACCGCTGCTGAAGCTCACAGCGAGACGAAAGCGGCGGACGCCGAAGCGGCTTCCGCGGACGAAGAAGCAGCCGGCTCGGAAGAGATGAGCAAGCTGATGGAGCAGTACGACGAGAAGCAGGAAGCTGCCGCGTCGAGCGAAGTGATCGAAGTCAAAGTTGTCGCCTACACGGAACATGGCGTGGTGGTGGATCTGGGCGGAAAGACGGAAGGCCTGATTCCTGCCGCGGAATTCGCGGACACGGAGATTCCGCGTCCCGAGCCGAACAGCACGATCGAAGTGCAACGGACCGGCGAGCACAAGGACGGCTTTACGATCCTGTCGTACCTGAAAGTGCTGCGGCGCAAGACGTGGGAAAAGATTGACGCGGCGTTCAAAGCCAAGGAGACGGTCACGGGCAAAGTGGTGGACCGCATCAAAGGTGGCCTGGTGGTGGACATCGGCGTGCGCGCGTTTCTGCCAGGTTCGCAGTATGACTTGCGGCCGGTTCAGAACCTGGACGATCTGCTCGGCACGGAAATGCAGGTGCGCATCACGAAGCTGAACCGGCGCCGCGGCAACGTGGTGGTCAGCCGCCGCGCGCTGATGGAAGAAGAGCTGCAAACGAAGCGCGCTGCACTGATGGAGACGCTGAGCGAAGGCCAGGTGGTGCACGGGCACGTCAAGAACGTGACGGAGTACGGCGCGTTCGTGGACCTGGGGGGAATCGACGGATTGCTGCACTTGACCGATCTGAGCTGGGGCCGCGTGAAGCATCCTTCGGATCTGGTGAAGCCGGAGCAGGAGCTCGACGTCATCATCCTGAAGTTCGATAAGGAAAAGCAGCGCGTATCACTGGGGCTGAAGCAATTGATGGCCGATCCCTGGGTGGGCGCGTCGGAGAAATATCCGGCCGGCGGCAAGGTGAAGGGCAAAATCGTTGGCGTGGTGGATTACGGCGTGTTCGTGGAGCTGGAACAAGGGATCGAAGGATTGGTCCACGTTTCGGAGATGAGCTGGAACAAGAAGGTCACGCACCCTTCGAAGCTCGCCAAGGTTGGCGACGAAGTGGATGTGGTGGTGCTGGACATCAAGCCAAGCGACCGTCGCGTTTCGCTGGGAATCAAGCAGGCGCTGCCTGATCCGTGGCTGCAGGTTGCTGAAAAATATCCAGTGGGCACGATCGTAACGGGTAAAGTGCGCAACATTGCCGAGTTCGGCGCGTTCATCGAAATCGAGGATGGTTTCGATGGGCTAGTACACGTGGGCGATGTCAGCTGGACGGGCCGCGTGAAGAATCCGCATGAGGTCTTCAAGAAGGGCGAGGACATCACCGCCAAAGTGTTGAAGATCGATCCGGAAAATCGCCGCGTGTCGCTGGGCATCAAGCAGGTGAATGATATCTGGGGCGACTGGTTCAAGCAGAATCGCGTTGGGCAAATCGTGAAGGGCAAAGTGACGCGCATCGCCACGTTCGGCGCGTTCGTCGAACTGGGCGAAAATATCGAGGCGCTCTGCCACAACACGGAGATCGAGGAGCGCAAGCGCCGCGATGAAGGCCCATCGAGCTTCCGTCCCACGACCGGACCGCTGAAGAGCGCTGGTCCGCTGGAGCCGGGCAAGGAATACGATTTCAAGATAATCAAAATCAGCCCGGAGACGCGGCGCATCGGCCTCAGCTATCGCGCGGCGGTAAAGCAGATCGAGCGCAAAGAAATCGAGCAATATCGTTCGACGTCGACGTCAAAGTCCTCCTCGACGGCGACGATTGGGGACGCGCTGAAATCCAAGCTGTCGGCGCGTTAGCAGGTGCAAGACCAGGACCCGCAGGGCCCAGCAATACAATTTGATTTACGCGCAGGTCATTTTAGTGATAGGAAGGGTGCAACCCGGCGAAGGGCGAGTCCCCCGTAAGCCGTTTGGATTCACAGTTTAGGGCGGCCGCCCCGCGGCGGACGAGTTGAGGCTGTCTTTTCCGGCACTGCGCGACGAGGCATAGCGATGACCACCAAGCAACCGACATTGACGAAGGCCGACCTGATCGAGGAGGTTCTTAGCTTGACGGAGCTCCCTCGTAAAGAGTCGGAGACCATCGTCGAAACGATTTTCGACAGCATCATCGCGGCCTTGCAAAAGGGCGACAAGATTGAAATCCGTGGGTTTGGAAGTTTCCGTACGCGGCAACGGCGCGGGCGTGTGGGGCGCAATCCCAAAACGGGTGCGAAAGTGGAAGTTCCGGCGAAGAAAATTCCTTTCTTCAAGCCCAGCAAAGAGCTGAAGGATTTTGTGAATAGCGCCGAAGCGCAGGCTTCCGCCGCAGGCAGCGATTCTCCGCGCGCCTAATTTGCCCGCTGTAACGGACGGGGCAGTTTTAATCCACACAAGAATGAATGCAGGCTCACTGGCTGGTTCAGCCGGGTCTAGAGTTGGTGTGCCACGGCCGCGCCGGTTCTGCGCTATGCTGTGCGCACATCTTTGAAAGCAAAGGAAACGCGGCAATGGATTATATCTGGACTCCCTGGCGCTACCAGTACATGGCGCAGGTCACGAGCGGCGAGCAGCCGGAATGCGTTTTCTGCGATGCGCTGGCGCGAAACAACGATGCAGAGACGTTGATTGCCCATCGCGGCGCTAAAAATTTCGTCATCCTGAACCGTTTTCCATACACGTCGGGGCATGTGATGATCGTGCCGTACGCGCACGTGGCGGAATTGAATTTGTGCGATGCGGAAACTCTAAACGAAATGATGCAGCTTGCGCAGCGGGTCGAAAAAATCTTTCGCGAGAACTACAAGCCCGATGGGATGAATCTGGGAATGAATCTGGGCCGGGCGGCGGGGGCCGGTGTGGCGGGGCATTTGCATCTGCATGCCCTCCCGCGATGGTTTGGCGATTCGAATTTTATGACGGTGACGGGTGAGACGCGCGTGCATCCGGAGGACCTGAAGGTTACGTACGAACGGCTTTCGAAGGGATTGGCCTGATGCCAGCGATCCGCCTGAGGAGACAAACCCTACAAAGTTTATCCTCGCCGCGCGACAACTCGCGGGCCAGTGGTATCGCGATTGGCCATGCTGTTCGAACGATTTTTTAAAGGAACGGAGTGCCTGCTGTGAATCTGGAGCTGACCGAAGAGCAAGAGCTGCTGCGGAAGAGTGTGCGGGAATTTGCGGAGTCCGAAGTGAAGCCGCTCGCGAAGGAGCTCGATGAAACGGGCCATTTTCCGCGTGAACTTTTCAAGAAAGCGGCGGAGCTCGGGCTGACGGGCATCGCGTTTCCGGAGTCCGAGGGCGGCGCGGGATTTGATCATGTCAGCTATACGATTGTGATTGAGGAAATTTCGCGGTGCTGCGCTTCGACGGGCGTGATTCTGTCGGTGCAGAACTCGCTTTACTGCGATCCTATCCATCGGCTCGGAACCGAAGAGCAAAAGAAAAAATTCCTGGTGCCCTATGCGCGCGGCGAAAAGATCGGCTGTTATGCGCTGACGGAACCGCAAGCCGGTTCGAACGCCGCGGCGTTGCAAACGAAAGCAGTGAAAAAGGGCGACGCCTACGTGATCAATGGAACGAAAGCGTGGATCACCAACGGCGGCGCGGCCGATGCGGCGATCGTCTACGTGAACACGGAACCGGCGAAGGGCGAGAAAGGAATCACAGCCCTTGTGGTGGAAAAAGGGGCGCCGGGATTCAAGGTTGGCAAGGAAGAGAAGAAACTGGGAATCAGCGCGACGGCATGCAGCGAGCTGATTTTCACCGATTGCGAAGTGCCGGCGGCGAATCGCATCGGGAATGAAGGCGAAGGTTACAAGGTGGCGCTGTCCACGCTGGACGGCGGGAGAATCGGCATCGCCGCACAAGCGACGGGGATTGCACAGGGAGCGTTCGAAGCGGCGTTGAACTATTCGCAGGAGCGCATGGCCTTCGGCCATCCGATTTCACAATTTCAAGCTATCCAATTCATGCTGGCGGACATGTCCACGGAAATTGATGCGGCGCGGATGCTGATCCGCAAGGCGGCGTGGAAACAGGACACCGGAGCGCGGTTCACCATGGATGCGGCCATGGCGAAATTGTTCGCGAGTGAAATGGCTACGCGCGTCACGCACAAAGCGATTCAAATCCATGGCGGCAACGGCTACAGCCGTGAATATCCGGTCGAGCGCAATTACCGCGACGCGCGCATCACGGAGATTTATGAAGGCACAAGCGAAATTCAGCGCCTCGTTATCTCCTCCTGGGTTCTGAAGTCTTAGCCTCTCCGTAGTATTCTGGCCGCGTGCTGGAACTCGATTGCGGACTCGAATTTGATGCCGGGCGCACGGAGGAATTTTTCTCTTCCCTGCCGCCGCTACCGGCGGTTTGCCTGATACAGCCGCGCGAAGAAACGGCCGAACCGTTTCTGATTCGAACGCAGAATTTGCAGAGGCGGCTGCAACGGCTGCTGGGTCCCATCGATCCAAGCAGCAAACGATTGAATCTGAGCGCGTTTGCGAGTGGCCTCCGCTACCGGCTGACGGGCTCGGCGTTCGAACAGACTCTGACCTACTACGTGCAGGCGAAGCAGCTATTTCCCAAACGCTACCACGCGATGATGCGCTTGCGGCCGCCGGCGGTCCTCAAAGTGAATTTGAGAAATGCCTATCCGCGGTGCTACGTGACGCGGCGAATTCCGGTGGATGATGCGGGCGTGCCGACGGGCGGCACGTATTACGGCCCTTTTGCTTCGCGGCGTTCCGCGCAAGCGTTTGCTGAGCGCGCTCTGGATTTTTTCAAGGTACGGCGCTGCCAGATCAAGATCCGCCGCGATCCCGCATTCCCCGGTTGCATCTACTCCGAAATGAAAATGTGCCTGGCGCCCTGCTTTGCGGGCTGCTCCAAAGAAGAATACGATGCGGAGGTACAGCACCTGCTGCAATTCCTGCAAACGAGCGGCGAATCGCTACGCTCCACGTTCGAAGGGGAGCGCGAACGCGCCAGTGAGGAATTGGACTTCGAACGGGCTTCCGCGCTGCACAAGAAAGTGGAAAAACTCGACGAAGTGCTGCGCGGAAGGCCGGAAATCACGCGGCGGATTCAGGACCTGGACGCGGTGATTCTGCAGCGTACTGCGGAAGAGCAAGCGATTGGCGTGTATGCCGTGCGGGGCGGGCGGCTCGCGGAGCCGTTTTCTTTAAGATTCGGAGAAATCGCCAGCCAGCCGCGATCAGCGGAACAACTCTTTCGGGATTACCTCGAAACGGAAATGAGCGTGGGCGAAGGCGATCTGGGAGAGCACCTCTGGCTGGTGGCGAAGTGGTATTTCAGCAATCCCCGCGACGGCGAGATTTTCTTCCGCGAAAAAGACTGGCCGTATCGTAGGATTCTCCGGGCGTGTTCGCGGCTGCTTGCGGCGAAGAGCAGCGAGGCTGCGAGTACCGAGAAACCGGGAACAGGCCCATCCAGCGAAGGAGCGCCATGACCAAGTCTGCGACCAAGGACGGAACAACACGCTACGCACAGAAATTTGCGGGCCGCGCAGCAAACGGACATTTTCGTGAAGCACACCGGCTCGTGCTCTCTTCGATCGGCATTGGCACCTACCTCGGGCAGCCGGATACCAGGACGGACGAAGGGTACGCAGCGGCGGTGGCAGCAGCGGTGGAGAGCGGCATCAATGTGATCGATGCGGCGATCAACTACCGGTTTCAGCGGAGCGAGCGCAGCATCGGGGCAGCGATCCAGCAGCTGGCCGCGAAAGGATTGGCGCGAGAGGAATTCGTGATTTGCACCAAGGGCGGTTATTTGACGCCGGACGGCTCGATGCCGGCCGATCCCAACGAGTATTTTTTCCGCGAGTACATTCAACCGGGAGTCTTTACCGCGAAGGACATTGCCGCGGGCAGTCATTGCATGACGCCGAAATTCCTGAAGAACCAGCTCGGGCGCAGCTTGAAAAACCTTGGCGTCGAATGCGTGGATATTTATTACCTACACAATCCAGAATCGCAACTCTCGGAAGTGAGCAAGGAAGATTTCTTGAACCGCGTGCGCGAAGCATTCACGTTTCTCGAATCGGCGGTGGAGGCGGAAGAGATTCAATATTATGGGATGGCCACGTGGAACGGCTTTCGGCAGGATGCGCGCGCGCGCGATGCCATGCAGCTCGGAGAGATGGTGCAGATTGCACAGGAAATTGCGGGCGGGCTGCATCATTTCCGCTTCGTGCAGCTTCCTTTTAACCTGGGGATGACGGAAGCGCTGACTCTCGGCAATCAATCCTTGAAGGGGCGCGACCGCACCATCATGGAAGCGGCAAGTGAGCTGGATATTACGCTGATCGCCAGCGCTTCGCTGCTGCAGGGACAAGTGGCGCGAAATCTGCCGGGATTTGTTGCGGAAGCGTTGGGATTGGAGAATGACGCGGAGCGCGCGTTGCAATTTGTGAGGTCGTCGCCGGGAATTACGACGGCGCTGGTAGGAATGTCGCGCGTGGAACACGTAAAGGCCAACGCGCGGTTGCTGCGGGTGGCTCCGGCAACGGTCGACGAATTCACGAAGCTTTTTTCGCGCGGCGAAGGGGCTTGAAGAGAAGACTCAACGCAGAGGGTGCGGAGAACACTGAGTTCAGGGAGAAAGATAAGGAAAGGAAATCTGTGGCTCTTAGTGAGCGGTGCGAAATACATCGTCAGTCAACCAGGTGTTGATGGCACGGTCCAGTTGGTCGAGTTTGCCGGCGAAGAAGTGATCGGCTTCGTCCACCACCACGAGGCGGTTCTCGCCTGGCCATGAGGCGACGAGCGTTTTGACTTTTTCCGCCGCACCAAATTTGTCGTTACTGCCGTGGACGAAGAGCTTGGGTTTGTTGCAGCCGTTCAGGAAAGAAAAATCTGAGCTATTGACGGGAATTCCGAGACCGATCAGGTGGGAAACTCGGGGATCTTCACAACCCACTCGCAATCCGACTACAGAACCAAAACTAAAACCTGCCACCAAGAGCGGCACACCAGGAAATTCATTGTGGAGAAAGTCGAGTGCGCTACGGACGTCGCCTTGCTCGCCTTGGCCGCGGTCGTGTTCGCCGCCGCTTAGACCGGCGCCGCGAAAATTAAATCGCAGAACGGGAATGCCAAGGGCATCGAGAGACTTCGCCGCTTGATAGACGACTTTGTTGTGCATGGTGCCACCGAAAAGAGGGTGTGGGTGGCAGACGACGGCAGCGAGCTGCGGAGGAACGGTAGTGGCAGGAGTCCAAAGAATTGCTTCAAGTCGTCCCGCAGGGCCTTCGAGAAAAAAATTGCGCGAGTCATGTGCGGCAGTCATCGATGAGCCTTGAAAGTATGAGGAGTGTAGCGCACCAGGCGAAAAAGATGGAATGGCAGAATACTTCAGAGAGAAACTATTTCAACCGGCAAACGCTGACATCAAGAGCGACAGAGTCCGGCGCAGAAGCGACGCGGACTACCTTCGAACGAAACTCGCGCGCGCCGGACCATGGCGTATGAGTGGCATCTTCAAATGCAACTTTCAAGTGATCTCCCGGGCAGTACTCGCGGTGGCTGCGAAAGCGCATGCCCTCCGCAGAAAATTCGATGGTCATGGCTTCTTCAAACCAGGGGATCGCTTCCGGCCGCACATGGACGGGCACGGCCAGGGCACGCCTCGGGCTGCCGCGCCGTTCCGGTCCATTGCGGTGGCCGTTTCCGTTGGAGGGACCGTTCGCATGCTCTTCCAGCTGAATGGCAACGGCAAAAGTCGCCGGGGCATCATAGAGAGCGAGGGCACGGGCAATTTGATCTAATTTCGCGGAACGCTCGGCCGCTGTTGCGCTTTCCGTTTGCGTTCTCTCGCGCGAATTGGCGGAGCGAATAACCTCCAGAACTTCTGCGCAGCGGACGATTCGCGCGGACATTTCCGGCTGTCCATCGCCAAGCGAAGCGTCGTAAGGAAAAGTAACCCACAGCGGGACGCCTGCGGTGTGCGGCTCCTTGGTAGAGACAAGCAGGCCGCGGCGCGACACATCCATCGTTTCGCCGAGCTCGATTTTTTGACCCAAGGGCGTAGCCCAGCGCAAGCGCACGGGAAGACGCATCCGCACACGGCGTTGTTCGCGGCTGTCCATAGGCGTAACAGTACTGCCGAATCGGCTGAGATACCCTGGAGTATATTGCTGGCGTACTTAAACGGACAAGAGCTCGTACTAGGACAAAAATTTCTGATTTTCGCGTTGCAGTTTGCGCAGGCGGATGTTAGTTTTGCGCGAACCCAGCAAGACTCAGGGGGCATCCATGAGTGATGGAGCGGATCGCCGTGAAGCAAGGCGATTCACGATGAGTTTGCCGTTGCGTGTTTTGCCGCCGAAGGGCCAGGAGAAAGAGCTGAGCGCCCAGACGCGGGATGTCAGCTACCGCGGGCTCTACTTTCTCGCCGATGCCAATTTCAAAATCGGCAGTGAAATCGAGTTTGTTATCACGCTTCCGGAGCAGATCACGCGCTCAGGCGATGTGAACATCCGTTGCCAGGGGAAGATCGTGCGCGTCGAGCCGACGGAAAACGGGCGAGTGGGCATCGCGGCGAAAATCGCGCGCTACGAATTCGTGCCCGCCACGGCAAACGCCGCCTAGGCCTTCTCTCCAGTTTTACTTTCTGCGAAACTCTCCGATCGCTGCACAAACTGAGTAGAATATGGTGGACGGATGTTTCCGCTGGGGGAAGCCATGTATCACTACGATGTGAATCTCGCGCTGGAAGAATTGCAGGAAGACGCGCTGCTCCCGCACCCCGTGAAGCTGCGCGACATGATTCTCCGCACACAGCTTGGTCCGAAGGAAGCGCGGGTACTGAACCACGATTTTCAGGAATACCTGACGCGCTTCGGCGAAATCCAGAAGATCGCGCGAGGAATTCTCGAGCAGCTCGCCGCCGGCCAGCGCAAGGCTTCCTGATGCTCGCCTCGCTCAGAGGAATTCCCCGTTGATGAAAACCAAGCCGCGGGTATTGTTGCTCTCCGCAACATCGGGTGCAGGACACGTGCGCGCCGCGCAAGCGCTGGAAAAAGCGTTTTCCGCGCGCGGCGATTGCATCGTGGAGCACATCGACGCGTTGCAGCACGTCAGCAAACTTTTCCAGCGCGTCTACGACAAGACCTACATTTCAATGGTGCGGCGCGCCCCGGAGCTGATGGGAGTGCTCTACGAGCGCACCGATCAGCCATGGCATCACCCGCGGCGGCGACTGGCGCTCGACCGGTTGAATACCGGGCCGATGATCCGCCTGCTGAAGCGCGTTCAGCCGGACCTCTGCGTTGCCACGCATTTTCTCCCCGCGGAAATTATCGCTTGGCTGATCGCCAAGCGAAAACTCCGCGCACGCAACGCCATCGTAGTGACCGACTACGACGTGCATGCCATGTGGCTGTGCCGCACGGTGGACCGCTATTATGTGGCGATTGACGAAGCCGCGGAGTATCTGGCGCGCATCGGCGTGCCACGGGAAGCCTTGCGAATCACCGGCATTCCGGTCGATCCACTTTTCGCAAAACCGCTGGATCGCCATGAAGCCCGCAGGCATTTCGGCCTCGCCGCGGAGGCGACCGTCATCCTCGTGGCTGCCGGCGGTTACGGGATTGGCCCGGTCGAACAATTGGTGAAAGATCTGTTGGCGCTGCAGCGGCCATGGCAAGTCGTTGCGATTGCCGGAAAATCGGAGAAAATCCGCGAGCGTTTGGAAAAGGTGGCGAGAACGGCCGGAAAATTATCCGACGGCTCTCCAAAGCTCTGTGGCGTGGGCTTCACCACCGAGATGGACCAATACATGGCCGCAGCAGATTTGCTTGTGGGCAAAGCGGGCGGTTTGACGACTTCGGAAGCGCTGGCACGCGCGCTGCCCATGGCTCTCATCGAGCCAATCCCCGGACAAGAGGAACGCAACGCGGATCATTTGCTCGAAGCAGGAGCCGCCATCCGCTGCAACAATTTGCCCGCGGCCGCCTGGAAAATCGCGAAGCTGCTGGACGATCCCGCGCGTCTGACCAGAATGCGTGATGCGGCGCGAAGCCTGGGCCGGCCCGGCGCAGCCGCGGCCATCGCAGAAGACGCCATCCGGCTGTTAGACTGAACGGGGGGCACCGGCACGTACGCCGCCGGCTGCGCGAATGGAACAAAGAGCAAATATCGATGCGACGCAACACTCTGCTGATTGACGCGGACGACACGCTCTGGGAAAACAACGTATTCTTCGAGAAGCTGATCGAAGATTTCATCAGCATCGTTGAACCCTGTGGCTACACCCGCGCGTACATCCGCCATATCCTCAACGAGACGGAGCGCAAGAATATCCGCCAGTACGGCTACGGCGTGCGCAGCTTCGGCCGCTCCCTCGAAGAAACCTACATAAAGCTCGCCGACCAGATGGCCAAGCGCGAGACGCTGGCGCTGATTCACAGCCGCGTCGTGGACCTGGAGCGCACTCCGCCAAAAATTATGGACGGAGTGCCGGAGACGCTGGCGTATCTCACTGAGCGGCACCGCCTCATCTTGTTCACGAAAGGCGAGCCCGCGGAGCAGGCGGCCAAGGTGGAGCGCTCCGGGCTGCAGGGGTTTTTCGAATTCATCGAAATCGTGCCGGAGAAGGATCCGCAAACCTACGGCGGCCTGGTGCACAAACACAAAATCGTAAAGTCCCACGGGTGGATGATCGGCAACAGCCCGCGCAGCGACATCAATCCGGCGATGAAGATCGGACTGAACGCCGTCTATATCCCTCACCAGCACACCTGGAATCTGGAGCACGAACCGGTGATGGGCGGCTCGGGAAAACTTGTGATTCTGCCCGCCTTCCGCGAACTGCGCGGCCATTTCTAGCGCAGGCATCCTGCCCAATTTGGACGTTGTACCCGGTTACGCACGCCTGAAACTAATCCCCTGTGGCTTCCCCGAAGGAGAAACTTATGGCTACCGCGACGACTCCCATGCAAACCGACTGGCGCCAGGAGTGGTTCGAAATCGAAGACGCCACCTATTTGAATGTTTCCGGCCAGTCGCCGATGCCGCGCGTGTCCATTCGGGCCGTGCAAGCCGCGCTCGAAGCGAAGAAAAGTCCGCATCACATGCCGGACTCCACTTTCTATGAAGTTCCGAATCGCATCCGCGCATCCATCGCGCGTCTGATCGGTGGCAAGCCCGAAGAGATTGCGGCGACAAGCGGAGCAAGCGCCGGCGTGGCCGCGGTCGCCTACGGTCTGCCATGGAAGCCGGGCGACGAGATCATTACGGCGAAGAGTGAATTCCCGCTGCAGTACACGACATGGAAACCGATGGAACAGCGCGAGGGCGTGAAACTGAAAATCGTGGCTCCCCGCGAGCGCTTTATTACTGCAGACGATTTGATCGCCGCGATGACTCCCAGGACGCGGCTCGTTTCCGTAAGCCTGGTGCGTTTCGACGACGGCTCGCTGCTGGATGCGGCGCGCGTTGCCGCTGCCTGCCACGCGCACGGAGCGTTGTTGCTGCTGGACGCCAGCCAGTGCTGCGGCGCGATGCCCATGGATGTCCATGCCCTTGGTGCGGACTTTGTCGTGAGCGCCGGCTACAAGTGGCTGCTCGGTCCCTTCGGCACGGGTTTCTTATGGGTAAAGAGCGAGCACCTCCAGATGGTCCGGCCAGGGCCATTTTATTGGATGGCGGTGGCGGGCTCGGACAATTTTGCAGCATTGAATTTCGATGATCCCAAACCTGCGCCAAGCGCTAAGCGCTGGGACGCGCCGGAGTGGGCCAGCTATTTCAATTTCAACCTGGTGGCCATGGACGCGTCAGTGGAATTCGTCGAGCGCATGGGACCCGAGCGGGTTCTGGCTCACAACCGAAAATTGATCGAACTGCTTTTCGAACGGCTGCCCAAAGATCGCTTTGTTCTGGCGAGCCCTCTCGACGCCGCGCACCGCGGCCCGTACGGATGTTTTGCCGCGCGAAGCCTGGAGAAAACGGCGGAAGTTTACCAGCATCTGCGTAACGAAAATGTTGTCGTCAGCCTGCGCGAAGGCAACATTCGCGTTTCGCCGCACTTGTTTAACACCGAGCGCGACATCGATCGCCTCATCAGCGTGGTCACTCCGTGACGGAGCAGCAGGGCTGGCCCAGAATTGCCGTCGTGGGTGCGGGCGCCGTAGGCGGATACTTCGGCGGGCTGCTGACCCGTGCGGGCGCGCCGGTGGCGATGATTGGCCGGCCAGCGTTCGTCGAAGCGGTGAAAAAGAACGGACTTTTCCTCGACACACTGCAGTTTCAAGAGAGCGTCCAAGTAGAAGCGTCAACCGAGATCGACGCGGTGCGCGGCGCGGAAGTGGTCCTCTTCTGCGTGAAGACTACGGACAACGCGACGACCGCGCGGGCATTGGCTCCGCTGCTTGTCCCCGGCACGCTGGTCCTCAGTTTTCAAAACGGCGTTGATAATGTGGAACAGATTCGCGCCGCGGCTGCCATCGAAGCGCTTCCCACCGTCGTCTATGTGGCGGCGTCCGTGCCGGAACCCGCCCGGGTAAAGCATGTTGGCCGTGGCGACCTTGTTTTCGGGCCAACAAACGAAAGGACGGAACGCGCGGCTGCTCTCTTTACGCGCGCCGGCGTGCCTTGCCGCATCTCGGAAAATATAGAAGGAGAGCTCTGGACCAAGCTGATCTGGAATTGCGCGTTGAATGCCGTCTCTGCACTCGGGCGCGCGAAATACGGCCAGATTGCCGCGAGCGCCGACGCGCGGAAGGTAGTGGAGACGGTTGTGGACGAGGTGCTATCCGTCGCACACGCCGCAAATGTACACCCGCCGGGGCTGGAAGATCCCAAGACCGCCATCGCGGGCGCTTTCAAGATCGCCACGCAAATGGCGGAGGCGCTTTCGTCCACAGCCCAGGACATGAATCGCGGCAAGCGCACGGAGATTGATTCGCTGAATGGCTTCATTTCGCGCCGAGGGGCGGAACTAGGCGTTCCCACTCCCGTCAACCACGCTCTATATGCGCTGGTGAAACTCGCCGAGGGGCGCTCCTAATCTCAATTCTGAAAAATGAGTTGTTTACCGGTCGTTCCGGTAATGAAAAGGGATGTGCACGATGGCCTCGAGTTCCACCGGCGATCCTTGTCGGGTCGCAGGCCGGAATTTCCACTGGCTGAGCGCCACCATGGCGTTGGCATCAAGCTGCTCATCAATGCCGCGCACCAGTTGGATGCTGTCCACAGTTCCGTCGCGGCGGAGCACAGCGTAGAGCACCACTTCTCCATCGATGTGTTCGCTGATGAGCGCGGGCGGGTATTTCGGGTCGACCTTTCGCAACGGAGAAGGCCCAACAAGGTCCGACGAACTGAGCCGCGGTCCATCGGCGCGTGTGCGCAGCTCAGAGAAGTTGAGAATCCAGCTCCCCGTCGCGCTGTTCAGGTTGGGCATATTGACCAGCAGCTTATAAATCCTTTTCGACGCGAAGATTTGTTCCGGTTGCGCGCCCGCGGGGAGGTCCGCGAAATTCGGCGGCCCTGTTCTTTCCGGCGCGTCATCAATTCTTGCGTGCGCTTCCGGCTTGGTAATCAACGTGTGTGGCGTGGGCGCGGCGATTTTCGAAGCTCCACCAAGGCCGGAAACGCCGTTGTTAGCCGGTGGATTTCCGCCGCTGATGCTCACATCCATCGTATTTTTTCCGCCGCCGTTGCCCGTTCCGGCTCCTCCGGTGCTCCCGGGACTGCCGCCTGCTCCCCCGGTTGGGCCATGCGTTGCGTCTGGCGAGCCGCCTGGAACTCCCGGCTGCTTCCCTTCCGGCGAAATGGAAATACGCGCGGCAAGATTTCCCTGCGGCGGCTGAATCGCCGGCGCCGGCGGGCCAGGAGTTGCTGACAGTGCAATGAATGTCGCTGAATTTCCATTCGCGGCGCTGGCTTGCGCGGCGCCTACTTCCGGCGCAGGTTCGGCGTCTCCTGTTTGCGCGCGCGGCGCGACTCGCGGCGGTGCCCCGGCGTTCAGTTCCAGTTTTGGGCGCGCAGGTGCGTTGGGCGAGGCGGGCAGGGCGAGGTCCCCGAGTTTCTGGTCAAAGGCGGGCAAATCCGGCGGCGGCGCGGTCGTCGCTGTGGCGGTTCGATGTTCGCGTGGGCGCAGCTTGGCAAGTGTCTCTTCGCTGATCTGGATCCTCGGCCGCGCAGGCCCCGGCAACTGCTGGAGCTGAACAATGTTCGGCAGATTCGGAAGAATTTTTGGAGGCTCCGCGGGCGCGGCGGAATTTATAAGAGTTTGACGCGCATGGTTCGGATGTGCCGGGTCAGTGAAAATGCGCTGCCGTGGATGGAAAGCGTCAGCGCCTTCCTGCGGGAGCGGTTTTTGCGGTTCGCCGCGGGGACTGGGCTTGGCTTTGGGAGTCTTCGTCGCCAGGAGAGGCAGATCGGTGATCGGCCCCGACCAGGTGAGTTCCGTGTTATCGAACGCGGGATTGTGGCGGGGCGCGGCCCGAAATTGCGGGAAGGGCATGAGAAGAAAAGCGACATGCCACAACGCCGCGGCAATCAAGGCACGGCCGGGAATACTTCTCTTGACCCAGCTGTCCTTGAAGAAACTTTCCGCCAGAAAATCCTTCGGAACGTTGGTCCAGGTGAGAACGGCGCGAACGCTGCTTCCGATGCCCTGATGAAAACTTCCCCAAGCGAGGTCAAGCTTCGGTTCGTGCCCGGTTTGCGGGCGCGCGGGAGCGGCAGGAGTGGTGGCCTGTCCCAAGAGATCCAATGCCCTGCCGACCTGGCTCAAAGGCAATTCCCTTTCTTCAAGAATAAACCTCGCGCCGCTCGCTTAGAGTGGTGAACGGCACAGGTCTGAAGACCCGCCACTACAAGCAACAATACGCGAACACTTCATAATAGATGAGACCCTGCCAGCGGGGGTTTACTCGGCAGAGTGATTTTCACCGACCTTCGCCGCTGCGGCGGCGGTAAAAACTCAGGGCGGCATCGCCCTGCTTGAGAACGCGAAACCTCCGAAGTGTGCCGGCTTCTTCGCACAAGTCAAAGTTACGGCGGTGCTCGGCGACCACAATGCCGCCGGGCGCGAGGAGTTCCGCGGAACCTAGAAATTCTAACACGCGGGCGTACTCTTCCGCAGCAGCGTAAGGGGGGTCCAGGAAAATACAGTCGAAACCGGGTCCGGACGGCGACTTTCGGGAAACCAACATGGCGAGACCGCGAAGCGCGTCTACAGCCATCACAGTGAAGCCGGAGCGGATTTCGAGCGAGTCCAGGTTCCGACGGATGAGCTTCGCGGCAGGCGCGTGTTTCTCAATGAAAACGGCTTCCTTAGCTCCCCGGCTAAACGCTTCGATGCCAATCGCGCCAGTTCCCGCAAAAAGATCAAGGAATCGCGCGCCAGCTATGCCCGGCCCCAGCACGTTGAAAAGCGTTTCGCGCAGGCGATCGCTGGTGGGCCGGAGAGCAAGACCCTTAAGGGTCTTCAGGATTCGGCTGCGGTAGGTTCCGGCGATGACGCGCATGAGTGCAGTTATTAGTTGTCAGTTTTCAGTTTTTAGTCAAGGAACAAAGCATCTTTACGTTGGATCTGCTTGAGGGCGCTTGTCCGGTCACACGACTACTCGTGCGTTAGCGGCGAGAAGGACACATGGGCAATTTTTCATGGCGGGCGCTTTTTTGGGGGTGGCAACATGGAGATAACCAAGGCCCGAGGAATGCACCCAAGGAGAATGGAATTCTTATGGCTCTTCTTGACTCTATGGTAAGCGCGAATTTTAGAGGTGATGGCGCTGGCCGGGTGGTCATCTTTCCCGCGGACCGCCGCAATCGCGGCTACGTTGTCAAGTCTCCGGCTGAGGAACTGAAAATCAGATCTTTTCTGAAGATGTTTTATTCCGCTCATTTCTCAATCCTCTTTCTAGGTTATTTCTTGGCCTTTGAGTGGTCGAGGCAGATCTACCGCGCATTGGGCAGGCCAGAAGCGCACATGTTCAGAGCTATGTGCATTTCTGCGGGATTATATTTTTTCGTTACGGGAGTCCCCTATTTTCTGCTTTGGAGGGCCTACAAGAAATCGTTCTTGAGTTTCGTCTCGCCCGAGGATGAAGTTGCCGTATCGGGGAGGAGTGCCGGACGGCAACGCGTTTCTCTTTTCATAGCCGGTGCGCTGATCGTCTTGGCTCTGGGTGCGGTATTGTTATTCGCTATTCGCCATAAGCCGTGAGGTCACCGCGAGGATTTCTTAAAGTCCAATTCAGAACGGATCGGTTCGCGAGTGAAGGAGGCCTTCTGCGCTCCCTCGTGGAGCTAACTGTCGATGAACGCGGCCGCGCAACAACTGAACTCGCGCTAATCCTTTAGCCGATGCGGGCGAGGTGGTAGCGGCGCTGCCATTCCGCCGGGAGTTGGCGAAGGATGCGCTGCATCGTGTCTTGTTGCGCAGGATCCTCAGCCAGCGTAAAAGCTTCGCGGCGCGCAAGTTCGAGGAGTTCTCGGTCGCGTATCGGATTCGCAATGTGGAAGCCCATGTCGCCGGACTGGCGGGTGCCGAAAAATTCGCCGGGGCCGCGGAGGAGCAGATCGGTTTCGGCAATTTCGAATCCGTTCGAAGTGCGCACCATGGTCTCGAGCCGCGCGCGCGCCTCGTCAGTCATTCGAACGGGCGCGACCAGGATGCAATGCGATTTCTCCGCGCCGCGGCCGATCCTCCCGCGTAGCTGGTGGAGCTGTGAGAGTCCGAAGCGTTCGGCATGTTCGATGACCATCACGGTGGCGTTGGGCACGTCAACGCCGACTTCCACGACCGTTGTTGCCACAAGAATCTGCGCCTCGTTCTTGCGGAAACGCTGCATCACTTCTTCTTTTTCTTCGCTCGAAAGCCGGCCGTGCAGGAGGCCAAGCTTCAATTTTGGAAAGACTTCTCTCGATAACCGCTCGTATTCTTCCATTGCTGCTTTCAGCTCGAGCTTTGATTCTTCGATCACCGGATAAACGACGTAGGCCTGGTGTCCAGCGGCCACTTCGCGGCGCAGGAATTCCCACACGCCAGGGAGATGCGGCTCCGAGGTCATGCGCGTGGTGATGGGCGTGCGGCCGGGCGGCAGCTCGTCGAGAACGGAAACGTCCAGATCACCATAGAGCGTGAGCGAAAGCGTGCGCGGTATCGGCGTCGCGGTTAGCACCAGCACGTGCGGCGCATGGCCGTGCGCCGCGGCTTTGTCCATCAGGCGCTTGCGCTGCAAAACGCCGAAGCGATGCTGTTCATCGATGGCCACGAAGCCGAGCCGCTCGAATTCCACGTTGTCCTCGATCAGCGCGTGCGTGCCAATGACCAGTTGCGCTTCTCCGGAGCGAATGCGCTCGAGGGCCGCGTTCTTTTCTGCGCTCTTCAAGCCGCTGATCAGCAATTCCACGCGATAGCCGCCGTTGGCCAGGATGCGCCGCGCGGAAAGAAAATGCTGCACCGCGAGAATTTCCGTCGGCGCCATCAGCGCGGCTTGCGTGCCGTTTTCGATGGCGATGACCGCGGCTTGCAGCGCGATGATGGTCTTGCCGCTGCCGACATCGCCCTGCAGCAGCCGGTTCATCGGCGCGGGCTTTTCCAGGTCCGCCGCGATTTCGGCGAGTACACGCTTCTGCGCCGCCGTCGGCTTGAAAGGCAGGATGCGCTTCAAGGCTTCACGCACCGCATCTTCGCGAACGCGAAACGCGATGGCATTTTCCTTGCGCGTCGCCCTGCGATCCAGCGCGAGGCTGAGCTGATATAGAAAAAACTCTTCGAAGATGAGCCGTTGCTGCGCCGGAGAACGAAACGTGTTCAGAGCATCGAGCGATTCTCCCGGATCGGGGAAGTGTGTGTGGATCAGCGCGTCGCCCCGCGAAGGGTAGCCGAGCCGTGCACGCAATCCCTCGGGCAACACGTCCGGCATCGTTCGATCAATGAGCTGCACGGCCGCATACATGGCGCGGCGAATCTGGCGCGAGCCGAAAGTGCCGATCGCTTCATAGATCGGCACGATGCGCCCGACTTCGGTGGAATCCATCTCCTCGCTGCTGAGCACTTCGATCTGCGGATTGACCATTTCCAGCCGTGCGGGCCGCAGCTTGTCCACTTCCGCCTTGCCATGAAGAATCAGAAGCTGCCCGGGCTTTAGACGTCCTTCCAAATACCCGCCGTGAAAAAACTTGCAAGGCAGCAAGCCGCCCGAATCGTCTTGCACCAGCAGATGATAAATGGCGTCGCGTCCCCGCATGGTGCGCACCGCCTGCCCGCTCATCACGCGCACGCGAAGCGTGTACGTGCCGTTTGGCTGGATGTCCTTCACTTTTGAGAAATGAATTCGGTCTTCGTAGCGAAACGGCAGGTAGCCCAGCAAATCTTCCAGCGTTCGAATCCCGCGCTGCGCCAGCAATTCGGCGCGCTGCGGGCCAACACCTTTGATCATGCGCACTTCTGTGCTGAGGCTTTGTATCATTCTTGCGAATGCCGGCGAACAAACGGCGCATTCTCTTTATATCATTCCCGCCAGGAACCTTCCTGTGTGCGGCTGTCCCAAGCGAAACTTGCTTCCCAGCCACACGTATCGTTAGAGTGTGGAATCCGCGTCTTTTTGCCGAACAGGAGGCCTGGTGGCCGGAGAGCGTCTGACTGGTTCCGAGAAGCGCGCGCTATTTTTCTGGGTGGTTTTCGGTATCCTCGGCGCGCTGTTCGCTTACAAATATTTCTTCCGCGCCTTCCCGGAAGCTTCGGTCAACTTCAAAGTCTCTCGCGAAGAAGCTCTGGCGCGTGCGCAAAACTTCGTAAGCGGCCTCGGCGAAAACGTCAGCGGCTACCAATCCGCAATCGTTTTCGATGTGGATGACAACGCCAAGGTCTACCTCGAACGGGAACTCGGACAGCAACAAGCCAACCGGCTGATGGCTTCGGAACTGAACATCTGGTTCTGGGATGTGCGTTTTTTCAAACCGAAGCAGGAAGAAGAATTTCGCGTTCGCGTAAGCCCCGCCGGGCAGATCGTCGGCTACACACACATCGTGCCCAAATCGCAGGCAGGCGCTTCGCTCGATCGAGCCGACGCGCAGGTTACGGCGCAGAACTTCCTCGCCAACAAGCTGGGCATGAACTTAAGTAGTTGGGATTTTCTGTCCGAAGAGGCAAATTCGGAGAAACAGGCTGCCCGCCTCGATTGGTCCTTCACCTGGGAGAAGCATGGTTTCCGATCTAAGGACGCGCCCTATCGCTTGAAGGTCCGCCTGCAGGGCAACAGCATCGGCGAGAGCGAAGAATTCCTGCAAGTCCCCGAGGCCTGGGAGCGTGGTTACAAAAGACTCCGCTCTGGAAACGATACGCTCGCCCTGGTCTTCATCGTCCCTTATCTCTTGCTCCTGGGAATCGCTGTTTGGCTGGCGATTCAGCTGACGAAGAGCGGGAAAACAACGTGGGGCGCAGCAATCAAGCTTGGCGCGCTCGCGGCGACTCTCTTGTTCCTGCAGTCGTTGAACGACTGGCCGCTCTGGGGCGCGGGCTACGACACCAAGGACGCCTACTCCACATTTATCCTGCTGCAGGTCGGGCGCGCGCTTCTGCTTGCCCTGGCAACTGCAATCACCATTACCCTGGTCCTGCCTGCCGCCGAGCCGCTCTATCGCAGCCTACAGCCTGGCCAGCTCCGCCTATACCAGGTCTTTACGCGGCGTGGCTTGCGCTCCAAGGAGTTTTTCTCGGCCTCCGTCGTCGGGTTGTGCCTCGCCGCGGCCCACATCGGTTTTCTCGTCGCCTTCTACATGGTCGCAACGCAATACGGAGCCTGGGCGCCGCAGGAATTAAATTACTCCGACAGTGTCAACACGCTATTCCCCTGGATTTCCGGCGTAGCTATTGGACTGCTGGCTTCGATGAACGAGGAATTCACTTTCCGGCTCTTTGCCATTCCGTTTTTCATGCGCGTCACGCGCTCGCGGTGGATCGCTGTTATCGTGCCAGCCTTTCTCTGGAGCTTTCTGCACAGCAATTATCCGCAGGAGCCGGCCTACATCCGCGGCATTGAAATCGGAATCATCGGAATCGTCGCGGGAATCGTGATGTTGCGCTGGGGTATCATGGCCACGCTCATCTGGCACTACACCGTGGATGCTTCGCTGGTCGGCTTGCTCCTGATTCGCTCGAACAGTCTCTATTTCAAAATTTCCGGCATCGTCGTGGCTGCGGCGGCAGCAGCTCCGTTGCTCTTTGCCTGCGCCTCGTACCTGGCCCGTGGCTCGTTCGAAAGCGACGAGGATCTCCTCAACCGCGCCGAGCCCGCTCCGGAAATTGATTTTGCCAGCGAACCCGTCCCCTCCACTTCCGAAATCAGAACAAGTGGCTACACCGCACTCGCGCCAAGCATGATCGTATTCCTTGCCGTATGCCTTTTATCTGGAAGCGTTTTGACTTGGCGCCTGAAGCCGCCGTCCATCGGCGAATACCTGAAACTCTCGGTTGATGCGCACACCGCCCGCGCCCGCGCCGACCAGATCCTCAGCCAGCGCGGCCACGATCCAAATTCCTGCATTCACGCCACTGTCTTCGCCGATATCGCCGACCCCCTGGTCAACGAATACCTGCGGCAGCGCATCGGCATCGCGGGAGTGAACGCCATCTACTCGGGGCCTGTTCCGGCCGCGCTCTGGCGTGTGCGCTACTTTCGCGATGGCCAGACAGAGGAGTTCGCCGTCATCCTGCGCCCCGATGGATCACTGCACTCCGTCCGGCACACGCTTGCCGAGGAAACGCCCGGCGCTTCGCTCGCAAAAGAAGAAGCGGTTGCGCAGGCCGAGAAATTCCTCCGCGATGAAAAAAAACTCGACCTGAAGGATTGGACGCTTGTCGAATCCAATTCAGACAAACGGCCGCATCGCATCGACCACACGCTGACTTGGCAACAGATCGAGCCGCTCGAACCTGCGCCGTCGTCAACTTCCAGTACTGCGGATCTAGCACATGCCCGCATCGAGGTGCAGGTGCTGGGCAACGAAGTCACGAACTATCGCACGTACATCAAAATTCCCGACGACTGGCGGCGCATACAGGAAGAGCTTCCGCTTTATCGGACCATCCTCACCTATGTTCTCCCTTTTCTTTTCTTCGCCGCACTAGGCCTCATTCCGCTGATCGTCCTGCTGAAAAATCTGAAATCAGAAGACGCCCGATCGATTCCCTGGAGACGCATCGGATTTATTTCCCTTTGGGGACTGTTCGGATTTCTTCTGGTTTTTCTGTTGGGCAACCGGATCGCTGCGTTTTTGAATGCCTACAATACCGCCGTTCCACTCAAGCTGACGTTTGGAATACTTGCTATCGCGGCGCTGCTGGGTGCACTTTTTACTCTGGGCCGCATCGCGCTACCGTTTGGCGTAGCGTGGTATTTCGCCGCGCGAGCATTCGGTCAAGAGCGTCTGCCCGGCAGCGCTCGCATGCCCGGCGAATATTATCGTGATGCCTTGTGGATCGGCTTGGGAGGAACCGCAGGGCTACTTGGCCTGGAAAGTCTTCTAAACACGGTTTCGACCTACTGGCCCACGGTGCATCGCTCGCTTCCCGCCAGCTTCGGATTGGACTTCGATGCCATTCTGCCTGCCGCCTCGATCGTGGGAAGCAGCTTGATCGAAGGTCTGTTCATGACGGGGGTGGTCGTAGCTCTCGCCTCTTTCTTGGCTGCACAAGTGCGCCCGCCCTGGCTACGGATTTTAATCTTGCTATCTGGCGCCCTGGCGCTCCTTGGCGGAGGGTGGGGCAGCCCCGCGGATCTTGCCAAACAATTCCTGGCGCGCCTGATTCTGCTGGCGGTGCTCGCTTTCGGCGTGCAGCGCTTAATGCGCCTCAATCTTCTCGGCTGTTTCCTGATCGTAGCGGGGACTTCAATATTCGCTGGCGCCGCCGAGTTGCTGGCGCAACCAGATTCGTTCTACCGGGCAAATGGCTACGCTCTCCTTCTGGTTCTTGCCTTATTTTTCGCCTGGCCCTTCGCTGCCTGGCGTCTGCGTGCAGCCGCGGCCAGCAGCTGAACTCCAGCCTGGATCCTCGCCGCCGGAAGCAACCTCCCGCCCGAGGGGGTACATCTGGCTAATCAGTGAAACAAAATCCACAGCTCCCCCGTTGTTATAGTGGGAAGCACTGCTCACCCAAGAGCTAAGGGTCCGTCCAAATTGGGTGGTCACGTGGCGCTCCGTGTGTAGCCGGTGGCTGCAATGCAGGTTAAGGTGTTGTTTTACAACGGGCAACACCGCTCCACGCGAAGAGAAAGCGAAAAATGCCGCTTCCCAGATGGGCTCTGGCTTTGGCCGATGACAACGGTCGCTCGGGTAGCATCAACGCCGCCCTGGCCTCGGTGACCTCTTTGCCCAACCTTGATGAGCGGGCACTGGTGGCTCAAGCGCAAACGGGTGACCGTGGCGCTTTCGAGGAACTCGTTCGCCGTTTTGACCGCGATGTTCTGCGTCTCGCGCTGAATCTCATGAAGCGGCCGGAAGATGCCCGCGACGTTTATCAGGAAGCCTTCCTCAAGGTTTATCGCAATCTCCACCGCTTTCGTTTCGAATGCAGCTTTTACACCTGGCTCTACCGCATTGTCACCAACGTTTGCCTCGACCACCTGCGCCGCCGCCAGGCGCGCCCCGAAGACCAGGCTCCGGAGCTGAACACCGGCCATCACGAAGAAGGCATCACCGATTTTTTTGAACGCCAGCGGGAACATCGCCCCACGCAGGATCCCGAACGGACGCTCTTCGGCCAGGAAATTAAAGCGCGCATCGCACTGGCCATGGAGCGCCTCTCCCCGCGCGAGCGTATAGTCTTTGAAATGAAGCATTACCAGGGCTTGAAGCTGCGCGCCATCGGCGACGCGCTCGGCACCACTGAGGAAACCGTGAAGAATTCGCTTTTTCGCGCAACGCGCAAACTCCGTAGCGAACTGGGAGGCTTGCGATGAGCGCTTTTGACAAGCACCTTCGCTGCGAGGACATCGCTCCGATTCTCGTGTTCTATGTTTGTGATGAGGTCAGCGATAAGGAACGCAAACAGATCGAAGCGCACCTCGCGAGTTGTGCGTCCTGCTCCGCGCAGATCGCGGAAGAACGCGAATTGCAGGAAGCCTTCGCCATGGGGGTGCAACCTGCCGATGAGCTGGATTCTGCCGGCACACTCCTTGCGCAATGCCGCAGCGAGCTGGCGGAGAAACTCGATGATCTTGCCGCGCCGCCGGTTCAGGAACACTGGCGGCCGTTCGGCTGGCTACGCCGCTGGATGGCGCTGCGACCAGCCTGGAGCGGCGCGGTGCTCGTACTCTTCGGCGTTCTGCTGGGCACTGAATTGATTCCCTGGCTGCAATCTGTAAGTCCTGAGAGCCCCAATGGGCAGACCGTGAACGTGATGGCCGGGCCGAAATTGAGTGATGAGCAGCTTTCCAAAATGACGGTCGCAGGCATCTCCTCTTCGCCCTCTTCCGGCTCCACGCCGGGCACCGTAAAGCTCCAGCTTAGCGCCGAGCAACCCATGGTGCTTTCCGGCAACGCTGACGACAACGATATGCGCCGGGTGCTGACGTATGTGCTCGCAAACGGCGAACGTTTCGACGCCGGTGTGCGCCTCGATTGCCTGGATGCCTTGAAGGGTGGAGTGCGGGATCAGCAAGTACGCCACGCTTTGATCGTTGCGGCGCGCCAGGATCAGAATCCGGCCGTGCGCATGAAAGCCCTGGAATCGCTGCGCGACGCGGCGACGGATGACGCGGTGCGTCAAGTGCTGCTGGAATCGCTGGAACGCGATGCGAATCCCGGTGTGCGCGTCGAAGCTGTTAACCTGCTGGTTCGATCCCTCGACCACGAAACATCCAGTTTGCCTGCAATCGCGCCTGAGGCCCCGCCGATCCCGGATACGCCACCGTCGCTCGCGCCGGTGGCTCCCGTAACTGACCCCTCGGTGGATCATGTAATTCGCGTATTGCAGCAGTTGCAGCGCAAGGATCCCAGCCGCTACGTGCGGTTGCGCAGCGCCGCCGCCTTGCGTCAGATCGGGCCGCGCGACGTGCAGTAGTTCGTCACAGGGTAAACGACATTCGCTCGATGATAAACAAACTCCTCCGACCGATTCGATCTTCTTCCGCTCGCCGCAGTGTTTTCTTCAAGACAGCCGCGCTGTTTTCTTGTGCTGCGATTCTGCCGGCTCTCTGTTTAGCTGGCCCCGGGATCGAGCGCTCGGGCATCGAGCCTGCAAAAAATCCAGAATCGCCCGGAGCTCATTCCTCGGTTGTTCGCGCCGGCACTCTGGAAACCAGGGACGGCCTGACACTTCGGCTGACGACTGACCTCGGTTCCGTGAAAGTTTTCCAGCTGGAAGCCGGTGCCGCGCCAGTGGTGCGGTACACCGTACACATTGAAACCGATGCCCGGGGCCCAGCGGCGCAGCAACTCCTGGACAATTATTCTCTCAAAGCGCGCGCCCTCGGCTCCGGCGTGGAAATCACCGGTGCGCTTCCCGCGCAGGCGGCCCACCAGACCGATGCTCAGTTCTGGGTGCAGTTTGAAGTAACTGTCCCGGCCGGCTATAGCGTCGAAGTGAACACCGAAGCCGGCGACATTGAAACACAGGATATCGGCGGTACGGCGAGCCTCCACACTCAGGGTGGAAACATTCGTGCTGGGCGAATCGGCGGCTCTGCTCTCCGCGATGCGTCGTCCGGCCGCTCTGTCGCCAGGCTGGAGACGCAAGGCGGACACATCCAGGTTCTCGATGTTGCAGGTGACCTCACGGCTTTCACGGCTGGCGGTCACATCAACGTAGGCAATGTTGCCGGAGACGCTTCGCTGCGGACCGGTGGCGGTCACGTGCGCGCCGGACAGATTGGCGGGCGCGCCGAGTTGGAAACTGCTGGCGGCAATATCACCGTTGCGCGCGCTGGGAGCTATGTCAGCGTACAAACCGGCGGCGGCCAGATTGACTTCGGCGAAGTGCACGGCTCAGTTCATGCCCAGACGGGTGGCGGCGGTATCCGTGTCATGTACGTCTCGGGTCCGATGGAAGTGGAATCCAGCAGTGGAAGCATCTGCTTGACTCGCGTGGCTGGCGCTCTCCAAGCTGCCACTTCGGGCGGCACCATTACTGCGTGGATCAATCCGGATGCGCCCACCGGGGGCGGAAACGTGCATCTCGGTGGCCCCTCGCAGCTGGCCTCCGGCAATGGCGACATCATCGTTTACTTGCCGCGAAATCTCGCTGCAACCATCGATGCCACCGTGGCCACCGGTGGCGAGCGACACATCGAAGCCGACCCGGCCTTACATCTGATCATTCAGGGATTGAACACTGGGACGGGCCCCGTGCATGCCACCGCGGTTTTGAATGGCGGAGGCGCGCCGCTCAAATTGCGCACTACCGGCGGGAAGATTCGCCTTCAGTTCTTGGATTCGGAGGTCGCTCTGCGCGAATCCCTGATTCGCGAACAGTTGGACCGCATCAATCTGCACCTCAAGGAATACCAGGTCGAGCCCGGTTTCACCTCCGAACCCGCGTCCACGGCCTCTCCCGTGCCCGACCCTGCCAAGACGGATTGGCTGGAAAGCTGGCTGATCAGCCTGGAGCTGGCGTTTCGCGGCGGCCTTCGTGAAGATTCTCTCGAATTTCAGAAGCGGCTGGTTGCCGCGCCCAAGCCGACTTATCCAGCGCTCGCGCAGCGCGCCGGTTTGCAGGGGAATGTCGTCCTTCAACTGCGCCTTACAAAGGACGGCCGAGTCGAAGTTCAAAAGCTGGTTGAAGGTGATCCAGCCCTTGCCGACGCCGCCATCGCCGCCATCAAGCAATGGCGAGGCAAACCGCTATGGGTCAATGGCAAGCCGGTCGAGGTGATCTCGAACGTGACATTTAATTTTCAGTTGCACTGAGCGGCAGCAACCTCAGCGCACGCGAATTTCGTTCAGGTCCTCGTTTCTTGAAGTTAGCAGGTACGAAGAGGGGGTAGAACGTTATGCTGCGTCATTCTTTCCGCGCGACTGCTTTGCTCATTCTGGCTCTGGCCGTGGTCGGGGCTGTTCCCACTCATGCCATCACCAAGGAGTTCAATCAATCCTATCCGCTTCAGCCCGGGGGTTCCTTTGAACTCCAGAACGTCAACGGGGCCGTTGAGGTGCAGGGATGGGACCGCAATGAGATCGAAATTCATGCCGTCAAAACCGCCAAGCAGAAAGAAACTGACCTCGAGCGCGTCACGATCGATGTAGACGCCAGGCCCGACGCGGTCTCCATTACCACGCGCTATCCTCAGAATGAAGGCGTCGAAGTGGCGGTGGAGTACACCATCCACGTCCCGCACGGCGCGCGCCTCGAGCATCTGGGCACCGTGAATGGCACATTGCGCATCGCCGGCGTTGAACTGGTGGAAGACGTCCACACTGTGAACGGAAATATTGAAGTCTTCGATGCCGGCGGAAGCGTCCACGCGCACACTACCAACGGCAATGTGCGCCTGGAGCTCGCGCACATCCGCGACAAGAATGGCTTCACCGCCGAAACAACCAATGGTTCTCTGGTGCTTGCCGTGCCTTCCGACACCCAGGCTGATCTCGAAGCTCGCTGCCTCAACGGCAACTTCTATTCGGAACTCCCTGTCGCCATCGAGAGCTCGGAACGTCCCCGCGAGATTCACGGCAAATTGGGTCACGGCGGAGTTCCGATTCATTTGCGCACCATCAACGGCGGGATTCGAATCGTGATTCTTCGGTCGACGGTTTAGCGTTTGCTGCGTCTAAATCTGCAGGAGGGTGGGACGACAATGTACAAGCGAAATTTGCTTTTCGCCGGCGGGGTTGCGGCGCTCAGCGTGGCGCTGATCGCGCTGCCCGGCACTTCAGCAAAAACACAGAGCCCCCAGGATGCCAGGATCGCGCAGCTGCAACAGGAAATTGAAATCTTGAAAATGGAGCGAAGCACTCCGCAAGCCATTGTGGTGCAGGAGGAAGGCCGCGAGCAACAGGAAGTGAGTCCGCTCATTCAAAAAGACGATGTCACCATTTTCGTGGACGGTGATGGTTCCGGCTGGCTTGGTGTCGAGACGCGTGAAGTGACCGCCGACAAAGCTAGGGAACTCAAGCTCCCCGCCGAACGTGGCGTCGTCCTCGGAAAGATTGTTCCGGATAGCCCGGCAGCCAAGGCAGGCCTCAAGGAAAATGATGTTGTGACGGAGATCAACGGCCAGCGTGTCGAAGGCGCTGCGCAATTCCGCCGCATGGTCCATGAAATCCCTGCGGGCCGAAGCATTCAGCTTACCGTCTGGCGGGATGGCCGCTCTCAGACTCTGAGCGCAACGCTGGGTAAGTCTGAGGAGCGGCGGCAGAGCCTGAAAATGATCGCGCCGTCAGCCGGTGCCTTTGCCTTCCGCATGCCCGACATGCCGGAAATCCCCGATATCCCTTCGATGGAGTGGAACAACGGAATGCTCTCCGGCGGACAGCCTCGCCTCGGCATTGATGCCGAAGATCTCAGCGGCCAGCTCGGCGCATTTTTTGGCGCGCCCGAGGGCGAAGGAATTCTGGTCCGTGACGTAAACGCCGGCTCACCCGCTGAAAAGGCTGGACTGAAAGCCGGCGATGTCATCACTTCGCTTGATGGTGACCGCATCCGCTCGGTTAGCGAGCTTCGGGAAAGGCTCTCCTCCAAGCGCGATGACAAAGAGAAGACGGTAAAGCTCGGCGTCCTTCGCAACAAAAGCTCTCTCTCGCTCAATGTAGAACTGCCTCCGCCGCCGGCAAAGGTCAAGCACCCGATGACCCATCGCACCAATATCTGACATCACCCGATCCGCAAAGGCCCCCGGCTAGGTCTGGGGGCCTTTTTTATTCTTCGTCGGACGGCAGCGAGGAAAGTGTACCGTCGAACGCCGCGTAATGCCGATGGTGCTCTTCCGGCTCGTTCACCGCAGTCCCATCGCGTTCCACCCACGCGTGCGCTTCAAACTTCTCATTCTGTTTTCGAATCCCGATGCGCAACTCAGAAGTAATCCCCTCACGCCCAAGCAGCCACCAAAGTGCCAGCGACTTCGCCAGACAAGACGGATGAACCAATCCGTGGCGATCCGCGGCGTTGACCATGTGCGCGACCAGCGCCGCGCGCCCGCTCGCCGCAGTGTTGTCTTGCTTGGAGTTTGCATTCGAAAGGAAGCGTTCCAGCGCCGCACGCGTCACGCGGAATCCACGCCAGCGCAAGCTCAGGGAAACAACGGGCAGCAGCACGATCGCGCGCAGAAACAGGCTCTGCGCCGGGCGCTCCAGCGCGCTAAATCGCCGGAGCCGTTCCCACATCAGCGGGCAGAACTTGCAACAGGCCGTTGTCCACGAGCCGGCTCAGCAGTTCCGTAAAGTTGGCGTGCAGCAATTCCGGTTCGACATCAAATTCCGCGAGCAGTTCCTGGTACGCCGCATCAATGCTTGGCAAACCGGTGACGAGTTCCCACATCCGTGTGCCGGTCTCATCCAGCCCAAAATAGCGTTCCGTCTCGAGATTCAGCAGTACCGACTCGCGATCCAACACTCGGACCAGCACGTGCGCCGGCGCAGCAGCACGGTCAGCAAACGACACCATCAGCATAGCTCCTTGGGGGCATGCGCGGTTTTCTGACCGCGGCGGCTGGAGGGATACCCCTTGCCGCACTATTCTACCGAGGAATCCGCGGTTGCGCCATGCGTGAAGGCGCCGCGCTCTTTTCTTCCCCTCGTGCATCCAAATGTCGCGCCGATTGTCTTCGGGCCGAAGACACGCTATAAGTTTTCTGGTGCCCGAAGCCGCCATCACCATCGAATCTCTGGAAAAGTTGTTCCCTGCGGCACGCAGCGGTTGGCGCGCTTTCATCCAGCCTTTCGAAAAGCCTACCGTCGTCGCACTCGCCGGTCTTTCGTTCGAAGTCCGCGAAGGAGAATCTGTAGCGATTCTCGGCGCCAATGGCGCGGGCAAATCCACTCTCCTGCGAATTCTTGCCACGCTTCTCGTTCCCAGCGGCGGCCGCGCGCGCGTCGCCGGAAACGACACCGTCCTTCAATCGCGCGAAGTCCGCCGCCGGCTCGGCTATCACGCCGGCACCGACCATGGCTTTTACCCGCGCCTCACCGGCCGTCAAAACCTGCACTTTTTTGGCAGCTTGAATCAACTTTCGAGCGCCATGGCCTCACAAAAAATCTCGCTCCTCGCCGAACAATTTCAAATTCGCGAAGCCCTCGACCGTCAGGTACGCACACTCTCCTCCGGCACTGTGCAGCGCCTCAGCCTTGTCCGCGCTTTGCTTCATCAGCCCAGCGTTCTGCTACTTGACGAACCCACCCGTAGCCTCGACGCCATCGGCGCCGCGGAATTCCGCCGTTTCCTGAAAACCGATGTCCTGCAACGCGGCCGAACTTCCCTGCTCTTCGCTTCACACACACTTCCCGAAGTCGAATTACTCGCCGACCGCGTGGCTGTCATCGATGCCGGCCTCCTTCTCGCTTGCGATACTCCGTCCGCACTCAAACGCACCGCCGGTGTTTCTTCTCTCGAAGAAGTTTTTCTTCGCCTCACGGGACGCAGCCCCCACGCCGCGGAAGGGAGCGACACCGAATGACGCGCATCCTTCGCGAATTGTGGCTTTTTTTTTGGCGCGACCTCTCCATCGCGCGCACTTACCGCACGGTCTTTGTCCTTGAGGCCATCGAGGCGCTTTTCGGCGCCGCCATGTTTTATTATGTCGCGCGCTTTGTGGACACTCCCCAGCTCCAGCGCGCCCTTCCGCAGGGTGGCGGTTATTTCGCTTTTTCGCTTGTCGGCTATGTCTTCCTGGATTATCTCAACGCCGCGCTGGACACTTTCGACCGCAGCCTGGAAGAAGCGCGCGATTCCGGCACTCTCGAACACCTTCTGGTAACCCAGGCCTCGCTTCCCGTTTTCGTTGCCGGCTCGGCCGTCTACCCCTTTGTCGCCACCACTCTGCGCATTGTGGTCTACCTTGCCTGGAGCGTCGCGCTTTTCGGATTTCCGTTGCGTGCCGCGAACTGGCTTTCAGTGGTCGTCGTCCTGCTGGCGACCTTGCTGGCATTTTCTGGCCTCGGGATCTTTTCCTCGAGTTACCTCCTCCTCTTCAAACGCGGCAATCCCGCCAAGTGGTTTTTTCTGGGAGTTTCCAGCGTTGTCGGTGGCATGCTTTTCCCCGTCAACATCCTCCCGGACTGGCTGCAAGTCGTGGCACGTTTAAACCCGGTGACCTATGCGCTGGAGGCTATGCGCGCCGCTCTTCTGGGAGGCGCGACCGTAGTCGAGTTGTGGCGTCCTCTGGCCGTCCTTCTTTTTTCCGCGGCCCTGCTTTTGCCGTGCTCCATGTTCGCGTTCGCCTGGGCGCTTCGCCGTACAAAAATCACCGGCACTCTCACCCACCGTTAATAGAAAAAGGCCGGCTTCGCCACGCGAAACCGGCCTCGGAATATCCTGCAGCAAAAATATTTTAAGACTTCTTTTTCTTCATGTTGACTTTGGTATCGATGCCCGGCGCCATCAACTGCAGCTGCTCCAGCCCTTGCTTCGCCTGTTGGCCCCACGTTCCATTGGGATCGAGCTCCACCGCTTTCTGGTAAGCCTCAATCGTCCCCGGTGCGAACTGCACCTCTTCCCGATCCCCTACTTTTTTCGTGGTCATCTTGTACACCAGCGAGGCGCCAAGCAGATACCAGGTCTGAGCGTTTTTTGGATCCAGCTCCGCGGACTTCTGCAGCGGCTCGACCGCGTCGCCCAAACGATTCGCGTTGTACAAACTTATTCCGAAGTTGCGCCACGCCGTCGCCGCATTCGCCGGATCCAGTTCCGCGCTCTTGGTGTACGCAGCCTTGGCTTCATCGATTTTTCCCATGCGCGCCAGGACATTGCCCATGTTGTTGTAGTAGCCTGGCACGTCGGGCTTCAGCGCAATGGCCTGCTTATAGGCATCCGCTGCTTCCTCGTTTCGTCCTCCGGAGTCGTAGGCTTCTCCGAGCTTGACCCAAACCAGCGCCGCGTTAGGATCCTTTTCGCCAAGGGCCTTCTGGGCTTCCTTGAATTCGGCTACCGCCTGGTCCGAAAGGCCCGCCAGTTTTTGCTTGAGCGGGTCGCGCTGATCGGGCGTAGCCTTTAGCAGTTCTGCCCTGACCTGTTTTTCCTGAACAACCAGCGCGTCTCCCGCGGCGACGTGCGCTTTCAGTCCTTCCAGGTTCTTCTTGGCCTCTTCATTCTTCTTCGCTGCCTCCTGATACTCCGCTCCCTGCTTGGCGGCGATATCCTTGAAATTGAGATCAACCCTTGCTTCAACACCGCCCTGCACCCGGCAATTGGACTCATACGGCGGATTCGGCGCCGGGAGCATCACGCGAACGACGTAGATGCCCGTGCGCAGATTCCGGAACATGTAGTTCCCATCTTTGTCCGTTTTCGTATCCACCTTGACGCCCTGTTCATTGACGGACTGAACGGGCAGGTCCGCCCACGGCTTGCCGGCGATATCCATGATCTGGCCGCGAATTACGCCGTCATTTTGCGCCGCGGCGCGTGGCGTCAGAATGCTTGCCAGCGCTGCCAGCAGAATCGCGGCGAGCGCCCACGACTTATTTAAACTCTTCATGCTCCATTCTCCTTTTTCACCGGGGAAACCCCACCCGGGATGGCCGGGCAATGTGCGCCCCATTATCTCTCATCCGTGCCAGATTCCAAGCCTGCCCGCCGCAGGCTTAGCGCGTTGCGGAAACCGCTCGCCGGTAAGGTATGGGATCCGGCACGCCCGCCTCCGCGAAAGCGCGCAGCCGCAGCAGGCAGCTATCGCACGCACCGCAGGCAGCATCCTCGTTCTGGTAGCACGACCAGGTCAAATGGAAAGGAGCGCCCAGCTCAATGCCCCGCCGGATGATCTCGCTTTTCTTCAGGGTAATCACCGGAGTCACGATTTCGATCCGCGTCTCCGGTCGGGTCCCCACTCGGATCAATTCCTGAAACACCCGATAGTATTCAGGCCGGCAATCCGGGTAGCCCGAACTATCCTCCGCCACTGCCCCGATGTAAATCGCCCCTGCGCCAATTGCCTCCGCCCAGCTCACTGCCACGGAAAGAAAATGAGCGTTGCGGAATGGTACGTAAGTCACGGGAATCGCGCTGCCTTGTGGCCCCGGCGCTCCGAGTTCATTTTCGGGAACGGAAATGCTCTGGTCGGTAAGCGCGGACCCGCCAATCGCCCGAAAATGATCGAGCTGCACAACGAGCCTCTCGCGCACACCATAGAAATCAGCAATCGCTCCAAACGCCCGCCGCTCACGCTCCTGCGTCCGCTGCCCATACCCGGCGTGGAGCAGCGCGATGTTTTCCGCGCCATGCGTTTCCCGGGCAATCGCCGTACTCACGCACGAGTCCATCCCCCCGCTCAACAACACCACTGTTTTGCCAGAATCAGCCATTCAATCCTTCAGGAACCCGCACTTTCTAATTTCGCTCGTCTCTTATGCGAATCCGTTTATCGTGCTCCACCCACGAAACGTATCGGGGCTATCTTTATTTCATTACTTCATTATTTCTTTACTTCTTTTCTTAGACCCCCTTTGTCGCTGGCTCCCAGATAAACTTGTGCAATTGCAGCCCCAGCCGCACCGGCAGCCTGTCCGCCAGAATCCATTCCACCAGCTTGCGCGGCTCCAGCCCTGCCCACTTCCCGGCTGGATCTTCAAACACCGGGGAAAACAAAATCTGTTTCACGCGCCCAGCCAAACCGTGTTGCAGCGTAAACTCCCGCGCAAAGTCATAGTCGCGCCGCGTCGAGAGCACGAATTTCACTTCATCCTTCTCGCTCAGCGCTTCCAGGTTGCGCATTTCGAATGTGTCCGGTTCGCCCGAGTCCGGGCACTTCACGTCAACGATCTTGATTACCTCACGCGGAAGCTCCCCGATGAAACGCTCGCCGCTGGTTTCGATCATCACCGTATAACCGCTGGCAATCAGTCTCTCCGCGAGTGGATAAATTTCTTCCTGCAGCAGCGGCTCGCCGCCTGTCAATTCCACCAGCGGAACCGGCGCTTGCGAACCCTGCATTTTCTCGCTGCGCCCCGCCAGCTCATCCACCCGCGTCCATACCTCTTCGACACTCATTTTCTTTCCACCGTGGAATGCGTACGCCGTATCGCACCACGTGCAGCGCAGGTTGCAGCCCGTCAGCCGCACAAAAATGCACGGCAGTCCCGCCCGCGTCCCTTCTCCCTGAATCGATTTGAATATTTCGGTGATAACCATGGCCTGCCACTATCCGCTAGGAACGGTGGGTCTCCGTTTTGCGCGCATTCCGCCGCGACAACCAATAGATTGCGCCAAAAAAAAGCGCCATCGCAATGATCAGGCGCGGATACCCCGGCGCAAATCCCATGTATCTCAGGACAATCACGTATCCCGCCGCCACCAGCAGCGCCGGAATCATAATGATGAAGAAAGTTCGGTTCATCGGTTCACCCGCGTCTCAAATGTCTTAGGCTCCGGGCCGGTACTGCGCTCTGCTCGTGTCCGTTTCCCACAAAATCACGTCCGTAACCTTCGCGCCGGGCGGCAAACTATTTAATTGCCGCGTAACCTCATCGTAAAAATATTTCGCCACGTTTTCCGCAGAAGGATTCACGGTCTTGAACGGCTCCAGGTCGTTCATGAACTGGTGGTCAAGCCTGCCCATGATCTCTCGAATCACCTGCTTTAGCTGCGTGAAATCAACAAGCAACCCGATCCCATCCAGTTGCGGTCCCTCCAGCGTCACGCGCACGCGATAGTTGTGGCCATGCACGTTCTCACACTTCCCTTTGTAACCGCGCAGGGCATGTCCCGCCGAAAAGGTCTCTTCCACGCTGACTTGAAACATATCTCTCCAGAATTGATTCGCCAGCTCACAGCGATTTCCTATAGATCACGGCTTATCTGGCGGGGCTGGCTGAATCAAGCTTTAATCGTGCTGTACCGCCGCTTCCCTTGAGAAACCGGGCGACCTCTGCCAACTCCTGCGTCGTCCCGTACCGCGGCAGCGACTCCAGAAAAATTTTACCATAGGGCATGCGCTGGAGCCTGGTATCCAGCAGCGCGAGAACCCCGCGATCCGTTTTCGTTCGAATCAGGCGCCCGAAGCCCTGTTTGAGCGCCAGCACCGCTTGCGGGACCTGAAATTCCGCAAAGGGGTTGCGCCCATCCTCCTGCAAAGCCCGCACCCGCGCCGCTACGATCGGATCGCTCGGTACCGCGAACGGAAGCCGGTCTACGATGACGCAGGAAAGCTGCTCCCCCGGCACATCTACGCCCTGCCAGAAACTTGCCGTCGCAAATAACACCGCCCCATCCGTGTTCTTGAACCGCTCAAGCAGCACAGAGCGTGGCGCCGTTCCCTGCAGGAGCAGCGGAAAAGGAACTCGCGAACGCACGCGCTCGAATAAATCATTCATCTGCGAATAGCTGGTGAAGAGACAGAACGCGCGGCCTTCGCTCAGTTCCAGCAATTGCACGATTTCATCCGCCGCCGCAGCCTGAAAACCCGCATCGCGCACATCCGGCATCTTCTTCGGCAGATACAGCAGCGCCTGACTCGGATAATCGAACTCCGGTGGCAGCGCACGGTCCTTCGCATGATCGATTCCTAGTCGCTGTCGAATGTAATCGAACCGCCCACCCACCGTGAGCGTCGCCGACGTCAGGATGACCGAATCGAACTGCTCGAACAGCCGTTCCCGCAGAATCTGGCTCACGTCGATGGGCGTGGCCGTCAGGAAGACTCCCTTATTCCGCCGCTCATACCAGTAAACAAAGTTCTTCTCGTTCGATTCGAACAGGAATGAAAGCTCCTGCCGCAGTTCGAAACTCCTTCGCGCGATGCGCGTCAGCTCTTCCGGCTTCTGCGCCAGCGCCGCGAATTCCGTCTCCATGCTTTTCAGGGAGGTCACCAGGGAATCGTAAGCTTCGCGGTTCTGCTCCAGAAAAGCCTCCCGCTCGTTTCGCGAGAAGGAAAAGCGTCCGTCGCGCGGCGGAAATAATTCGAAGAAGCCCCGGCTGCGCTCGCGAATCCGCTGCGTCTTTCGCAGCAGTGACGGCGTGCCCAGGTGCAGCAAACGCAGCGTCTGATCCGCGTCCCGCGCCAGTTCCTCAAACCGGTAATTCGAAATCTGTCGCCCGAAATAGTCGCTGGCCACGTCTTCCATCTCATGCGCTTCATCGAACACCACCGCCGAGTACTCCGGGAGGATGCTCCCAAAATCATCTTGCTTCAGCGCCAGATCCGCAAAAAACAGATGATGGTTCACAATGATCAGGTCGGCCTCTTTGGCACGCTGCTGCATTCCGGTTATAAAACAGGGATTAAACGACGGGCAATTCTTGCCCGTGCACGTGTCCCTTCTCGCGTCCAACTTCCCCCAAAGCTGCGAGTCATCCGGCAAAAACGTCAGCTCCGCGCGGTCGCCCGTCTCCGTCAATTTCGACCAATCCTTGATTTGCCGGAACGCATCCAGCTCCTCCATGCCGCTCAGCAGGGCCTGATCCTGCATCTGATTCAGCTTGGAGATGCATAGAAAATTAGCGCGCCCTTTCATCACCGCCACCTTCAGGTTGGGCGCGAAATGTTTCTGTAGAAACGGAATGTCTTTCTGATAGAGCTGCTCTTGAAGGGATTTTGTCGCCGTCGAAATGACTACGCGCCGCCCGCTGCAAATCGCCGGCACGAGATAGGCCAGGGTCTTCCCCGTGCCCGTGCCCGCCTCCACGATCGCGTGATGGTGCGTTTCGAACGCATCATTCACCAGCTCCGCCATCTCCAGTTGCCCCGGCCGGTGCTCGTAGTCGGCGCTGACTGTGGTGCGGTCAAATCCGCCTCTCATGCATTTTTCAAGGAATCCGCCCGGCCCAAACACTTCCTGCATGGACGGCTTGGCGGTTCCCCCAGCTGATCCCTCCGCGGCACCTTGCACCGCTTCGGCAATCGCTGTGGGATCGTCCTCAACCGGAAATGGCTCGCGCACACGGGCTTTCCCGCCCCGTTTTTCTTTTGCCTCCGGAGGAATCATCGCCGAATTAGATACGCGCTTCGCCAGATAACCGCCTTCATTCCCGCTTCGCGAATGGGAGAGACCAGTAACGATAACATAACCTCACCGCTTGCTCTTGTCGCACTCCCACAAGGCAGCCCTGCGCATCTCTCTCGATTCATGCCATTTAGCAGTTGAACACTTCGCCGCTTTTTGCGATTCACCCCGGATTCGGGCGCGTTACATTCAAACTGTTATCTAAAGCGTTTTCCTTCCCAGGTCTGGCAAACGCAGGGTAGTCTAGTGTGGGGTGCCACATGAATCGTAGCAAAGCTCTGCTTCTCATTCTCCTGACCGCCTCGCTTGCCTTAGCCGCCTGCAGCGGTCCATCAGGCTCGCATGTCTGCACCGTCAACTGCACCACCGGCGATGCCACCGTCAGCTTCACGCTGGCCGCCGTGCCCATCGCTCCTCAGCCGGCTACCTCCATCCTCTCGTTCGCCGTCACCCTCAACGGGATCAAGCTGACTCCGGCTACGGGCGGTACGGATGTTAACGTTCCCCTTAACACTTCCACCTTTGTTGTTGATTTGACGCGTCTCCAGAGCGACTCCGCCTTCGCCGGCCAGGTGCTGGCAAACATTCCTGCCGGAACCTACAACCAGATCACCGTTGGAATAGCGAGCGCCGTCGTTACCTATTGCACCAACGCGGGCGTCTCGGCTGGCTGTGACCCACTCAGTATCAAGCAGGTCAGCGAGCCTTTCGCGACGATTACCCCCGCCACTTTCTCGGCGACCTTCACCTCTGGCCAGCAAACCGGCATCCAGATCCGCTTTGACATCGGCAAAGCCTTGACCATCAACACGGTCACCCAAGCCGTAACAGCGGTAAACCTCGGCGCCACAAATGTCATGACCACCGTCGCGCTCCCCCCGCTTCTCTCCAGCCTCGCCACTGGCCAGTTGGATTTCGTCGAAGACTTTACCGGCGTAGTCACCGCCGCAAGCGCCACGTCCGTCACCGTGCAAACATCCTTGCGTGGCTCCATCACCGCAAATGTAACGCCAACTACTATCGGGTCTCCAAATTGCGTCATCGACAACAAGGCTTGCGTGGCAACAGTAGGTCAGATCGCCAGCATTGACACGGTCCTCAACAACGATGGCACTTTCTCTTTGCTGGAATACGACCCCCTCTCCGAGACCAGTGCCGACGTCGTCGAAGGAATAGTCACCGCCACACCGCTCACGTCCAATCAATTCGATATCGTTGCAAATGATATCCTCGTCGCCTCGCTCGGCAGCGTCATCGGAACCAGCCTCGGCGTCGGCGCACCTGTACACGTCACACTGAACCTCGGCACGAATTTCTTCGTCATAGACACCAAAGGCTTGACGCCCATTCCGGCAACAAACTTCCAGGGCAGTCAGTCCGCAACCGATATCCTTCCTGGCCAAACCGTCGCCCTTCGCGTGACCAGTTTCACCGCGGCGACTGCCACCGTCCCCGCCCAAATCACTGTGGACGCTGTCGTCCTCCGCTTCACTCGTGTCGCAGGGGCCGTCTCGTCCGCCACTAGCCTGACTTTTAACATGCAGTCCTTGCCGCTCTTTTTCGGCCCCACAAACTCGTTTCAAACCCAGCTTTACAGCGGCTCGCCAAGCACCTATTTCGACGGCATAACGCCGGGAACTAATCTGACGGTCGGCAATACTGCCGCGACGCGCGCGCTGTACTTCGGCCCGACGGTCACACCCGCATTCACCGCCGCCAAAGTCCGCCAGTTCCAGTGATTTCTCCGCCTCCGCAAAAGGCAAACGGGCCCGCTGACGATCTCATCAGCGGGCCCGTTCTCTTTTCCCTTTAGGAATTTCTAATTCCCGACAGCTCCGGATCTCCTCTGTCTAACAACCAATCACTGGAAACCCATAACTGTCTTTCACGCCGGCTGCACCCCACCCATCGTCGTACTGGGCGGCAGCGGCGGCGTATACGGCCCCGACGGCATTCCCGGCGCAATCACTGGCTGCAACCGCCGGTAAACCACCAGCGAAATCGCGCCAATCCCCCAGAACGCTGCACCATACTTGAACACCCAGCCCACGTGCGGAATCATCGTGCACAAACGCAGCAGCACAAAACCCACCACCATCCGCCCGACCAACGGCCAAATCTCCTGCGTGCGCCCCATCAGCCATTGCCCGATCAGCGCGGCCACCACAATCTGCCCGAAATGCAACGCCGCGAACCATAGAAAGAGCGTCGAGATCCCAATGAACAGTCCGACCACCGTGACGCACGCAATCAATGCCGCGATTGGCAGGCCGCACCCCACCAGTATCCCCAGCCCCGCCGCCGCGCCATATTGCTCCGTGGCTTTCACCGCTTCTTCCGAGAAGTTCGGCATCAGCGCGAACAACACCAGCCCGAACAAGATGTATGCCGAGGCCCAGATCACTTGCCAGATGTAATAGCTGCTGTCGCGATATTCCTTCCTATGCTCCATCTGCTTGAATTCCACCGGCGACGCCAGCTTCGCCGACGATGAAACCTCCGCCGGCTTATCGCCTTCAAAGTGAATTGGCCCGCCCACCTGCGCGTTCGCGCCGATAATCAACGTGTGCCCCTTCTCCCGGATGCCGCCCTCCACGGCGCCATTCACGTTAATTCCAGTTCCAAAAAAGAGAATGTCCCGGCCCACGTGCCCGTCAATCGCTAGCGAGTCGCCAAACATGGTAACGCTGCCTCCGACTTTTCCCGTCGACTCCACCGTCACCACATCGCCGAACCACATCATGTTTTTCCCCACGCTTCCGGAAATCACTGCGGTGTTCCCTGCCGAACGCACATTGCCGTCCACCGTCCCGCGAACCTGCAAATACCTTCCTGCGCTGATTACGTCTCCCGTCACCTGCCCGTTAATTTCAATATCTTTCCCTGCCGCAAATACATCGCCCTCCACCCTGCCTTCGATCTTTACGCGCTCGCCGGAAAGATAAACATCGCCTTTGATGATTTCATCCTTGTTCACCGTGGGGCTCTGCCCTTTGCGAAACTCCGTCGCCGAAGCCGCCGGCGGCATCGACACCACCGTGCACAAACCAGCGAAGACCAGCGCCAGCGCTGATCCGCGCCGGATGCGCCGCCGGAAGACCAGCGCACCCAGTCCCGCCAGCGTCAGCATTGCCAGTACCTCGAGGAGTGTGATCACGGATTGCCATCCTTTCCACATGGTGCCCTGAAAAATCAGCAGGCCCAGCAGGTTCGATCCGCCGAATCCCGCCTGCTCCAACTGCGTCTGCCAGAGCAGGATATATTGTGTATAAAATGCGTAGACTCCCGTTGCCGCCAGCCCAAACACCAATCCCCAAATCCATTGCATCGATCGCCGCGCTTTTTCCTGGAATTGCGCCAGCCGCGATGGCAGCGGCTCGTCTTCTTCCAGCATCGCGCGCGTCAACAGCCGCGATTCGCGCTCCATCGCGCGCAGCAGCGTCCGGCAAGCCACGCATTCCTGCGTGTGCGCCGACACTTCCAGCCCACGCGCGCGGTCCAATTGCCGCTCGATATACAGCAGGCACGTCATTTCGTCCAGATGCTTCGATTTCTCTTCCGGTGTCTGGCTCACGAAGCTCCTCCCGCAGCCAACGCGCTGCCGCCTTCCAGGGCCTGCCGCAGTTCATGCCGGGCACGCAGCAGCACCACGCCCACAAAGGCGCGCCGCACTCCCAGCGCATCGGCGATTTCGTCGTAGCTCATGTCTGAGTAATAGCGCATCACCAGCGCCATGCGCGCCCGCGCGCCCAGCTTCTCCAGCGCTTTGCGCACTTCCTCGCTGGTGCGCTGCTCGATCAGCCGTTCCAGTTGGCTGGGGTCCGGATGCTCCAACGGCACATTTTCCAGGTCCCCGGTTTCCTTGTCCTGCCTTGTCCTCCGCCGCCGCAGCGAATCCCAGCAGTGGTTCGCCGCCACTTTATACAGCCAGGCGGTAAAAGACCGCGTCGTATCGTACTGGTTCAATTTTCCGCGTAATTTCATGAATACTTCCATCGTGGCGTCTTCCGCGTCTTCCCTTGTCGGCAGCGCGCGCCGGCAGAATCGGAAAATCGCCGGAGCGTAGTCGTGATACAGCTGCCCCCAGGCCTCGGCGTCACCCGCCCTGGCCCGGGCGATCACCTCCGTCGGCTCCATCGTTCCCGGCGCACTCATCCGGCCTGGTCTCTGTGTTTCCATAGACTAGTACGCAGCCCACCCTCAAAAACTTACGCAAACTTAACAATTCGCTATAACGCAATACCCGGCTATCCCTCCCCGGGTCAGCACTCTACCAGAAACACCTCGGCGGGCTAAGTCTCCCAGCAATATCCCTCTCCGCCGCCCTGCACAGCTCATTCTGTGGCCCCATCACGCCCGCCAACCATCACTTTTTCCGCTACTCGCTATGCAATTCATTATCCTTGACACTTGCAGCATTTGCGGAGTAAAACTCGCCTTACTAAGTCAGTTCGGCTTGTATGTTGTGGCGTTTTTTGAACCGAAAAGAAAGCGAGCTGGTCCGGGGAGCTTGTTTTCATCTTCTGCTGTAGGTTCAGATCTTTGAGCCGATAGCGAACGGTTCGCCATGCGATCTTTCAGTCATTTTTTCGTTCTTCAAAGCATGCGGCTGCAGAGCCGTATGTGCGTGGTGTTTTTTTGATCTCGATGAGGGGGGTGTTGCTTATGAAGCGTCTAGTCCTGGCTGTCCTTGTAGTGCTTTCCTTAACGGTGGCGGCAAATGCGCAAACGTTCCGCGGCGCCATCAACGGTACGGTAACTGACCCATCCGGCGCGGTCGTTCCTAACGCCGCCGTGAAGGCCACGGAAACCGCCACCGGAATTGATCATAATGCCGTTACCACGACGGATGGAGCCTTCTCTTTCCAGGACATGCCGCTCGGCTTCTACAATGTCTCTGTCACCGCCGCGGGTTTCCCCGTTTACACCGTGGATAAGGTCGAGGTCGTCGCCGGCTCCATCTACACCTTGGCCGTCAAATTGAGCCTCCAGCAGCAAACCACGACCGTCGAAGTCTCCGCGGCCGCCCTCACCCTCGACACTACTACCCAAGTGCAGACCATGACGATCTCCTCGAATGTCGTCCAGGACGTTCCGCTCAACGGGCGCGACTTTACGCAGCTCATTGCCGTCACTCCCGGCTACGGTGGCTATTCCGTCGGCGGCTTTGGCTCTCTCAATGGAACCCGTCCCAACCAGATGAACTGGCAGATTGACGGCGTGGACAACAACGACTTCTGGCACAACATCCCGGCGGTGAACCAGGGCGGCGTCTCCGGTATTGCCGGCGTCGTCCTGCCGATCGATTCCATCGACGAATTCTCGGCCCAGACGCAATCCGGCGCGGAAGCCGGACGCAACGCTGGCGGCACAGTGAACTTGGTCATCAAATCCGGGTCGAATAGCATTCACGGTTCGGCTTACTACTACAACCGCAACGAATATTACGCCGCCAAATCGCCTTTCTTCGCGCCCAGCGCTACCGTCACAAAGGCCCCGCCGCTCCGCAATGAAAACTATGGATTCTCCGTTGGCGGCCCCTTCATCAAGAACAAGCTCTTTTATTTCGCTTCTTATGAAAAGCAGCAGTACATTATTGGGCTCTCCGGAATTGCCACCGAGCCTTCCGACGCCTGGGTCTCCTTGGCTCAGGGTTTGCTCGCCAACTGCGCAAATCCGCCATCCTGCACCTCGAAGTATGGCTCTTATGCCCCTGTTAATGCGGCCAGCTTCACTCCCAACCTGATCGGCCCGACCGGCTTTTGGCCGAGGTCCGGCGCTGGAAGTATCGCCGCCCTCCCGGCCACCAACAATAACTACTTCAGCCCTGTCGCTTCTACGGGCTACAGTTACAACGGCGTCGCCAGAGTGGATTACCAGATTAATGACAAAAACCACCTCTATTTCCGCTGGTTCGGAGGGCAGGGTAGCCAGACTGCCCCGCTCGGTGGTAGCCCCGCTCTGGGTACTGCCAGTTCGAACTTGAAGTACTATTTTGAAGTCGCCCCTATTCACGTTTACAACTACTCGCTGGTTCTGAACACCACGTTTCAATCCAATCTCACCAACCAGATTCTCGTCGGTGGAAATTATTTCAATCAGCTCTTCCACGACTTCAATAACAGCTTCAATACCCAGGCCATGGGCCTGTTCCTTAGCCCCGACGCCACCAATCATGGCCAACCCATCTTGGGAGCTCCAAACATCGTCATCGGCAATTTCGAGCAGATTGGTCTCACGCCACCGGAAGGCCGCTATGACCTCACTTTGCACCTCACGGACATTGCCTCCTATGTCAGGGGGAAGCACCAGATGCGCTTTGGGGGTGAGATCCGGCAGGGGCGTGTCAATGAATTCTATCATCGTCGGGGGACCGGAAAGTTTGTCTTTGACGGGCTTCAGGGACCTTGGAGTGGGGCTACCGGATGCGGTGCTGCATCTCCTACCGCCGCGTGCACCGCATTGCTAGGAACAAACTCCACAACGAACGTCCTGGCAAATGCCGAGGCACTAGCCGATTTTCTTGCCGGCGATGTGTCAACTTGCACCGTGCCTGCCGGCCAGCCAGCTAAGTCCGCCTGCGGCTCGTCCATTGCCGTAGGCAATCCCGAGCGTTTCATCAAGGTCACTGGCTTCGACCTCTTCTTCTCTGACGCCTGGCAGGTAACTCGGAAGCTCAGTCTGAACCTGGGTATGCGGTACGAATACTTCGGGCCGCTCCATAGCGATAACAATGACCTCCCTGTCTTCATCCCGGGGAGAGGGCTCCTCGTTCAAGGTAAAGGCATCAGTAACATCTATCCTCCGGACAAGAACAATTTCGCTCCGCGGTTCGGTTTTGCCTACCAGCCAACGGGGCGGGGCGACCTCGTTGTCCGCGGCGGAATCGGCGTTTTCTACGACCAGATCAATATGAACCCGTTCCTGGACTTCCGCCCGCCCATCAATGCGGCCAGCGGCTTGCAGGGCAATCCCACGGGACCTTCTCCCGTATCCACCTACACGTTGAGTGGCTACAACTGGCAGACCATCCAGACGACCACTCCGACCGGCTCAATCTTTCCAGCAGTCACGCCTTGCACCAGCTTGAACTTCACTACGGAACCTGGCTGCGGCGTTCCGGATTATGTAGGTGGATCGAATCTATATAGCGTCTATTCGGTAAGTCAGAATTTCAAAACCCCCTACTTTTTTAACTATAGCCTGCAGGTGGAAAAGAGCCTTGGCAATTCAGCCGTCTTGCAAATCGGATATGTCGGCAGCGAGGGACGCAAGCTCAACATTATGAACAACCTCAATCCAACCCCGGGGACCGGTGCGACTCCCCTAAAGGGTCCCCTTAATGCCGTCTATCCGAACGTCGGCTCCATCCTTCAGTTGAACAGCACCGGCACCTCCAACTACAACGCCCTGCAGACCACCTTCAGGGTGCGTACTTGGCATGGGGTGTCGGCGCAGGCTAGCTACACTTACGGCCATTCCCTGGATGAGATCAGCGAATACCGTGCCGTCATCGCGGACAGCCTGAATCCCAAGTTTGATTATGGCAACAGCGATTACGACACGCGGCACCTTCTCTCCGTAGGTATCAATTACAATATTCCGAATGGTGGTTGGGCCAACGGCTGGAAGAAATATATCTTCCACGACTGGCAGCTCGCCAGCTTGTGGAATTTCCATAGCGGCCAGCCTTGGGATATCACTCGCCCCAACGTCGATTTGATTGGAGACCCCTTTGCTGGTGTGTCTCACAGCTTCTCCAAATCGATCCCCGGCGTCCAGTGGATCAACCCCGCGGCTTTCTGTGTTCCTGGGGCAGCGGGCTGCACGGGGCCGACGGACCCAGCCGGCGACGTCGCTCGCAATAAATTCTACGGACCCAGCTTTAAGGATGTGGATTTCTCCGTCATCAAGAACATCCCCATCAAGGAGCGCGTTAAAATCCAGCTTCGCGCCGAAATGTATAACCTCTTCAACCGCGTCAACTTTGCCTCCGGCCCCGGCTCCGTCAACGGTTACGGAACGGGAACCGTTACCGACACCATCGGCGACTTCAACGGCGCTCCTGGCCTCGGGCCCGGCGAGCCTTTCAACATGCAGCTCGTTGGCAAGATCATCTTCTAACCAGTCTGCTCCATTTGCGCAAAAGGGCCCCGCCACTCAGTGCCGGGGCCCTTTTCCTTTACTGCCTTCACGCCCTTTGGCCTCCTCATCTTGCACTGTTCAGAAATTCGACTAGCCAGCATCCGAATTTTTCGTGACACGCAATTCTTGGCGAGGCTACAATGGAACTTCCCTCTAAATGGGGAAACTTGATGCCAACCACGAAAAAAATTGCCTCGCCGAAGATGAAAAAAACGCCCTCCAACGGAAAACATCCGGAACACGAGGACATTGCTCTTCGTGCCTATGAGATATATCTTGAGCGCGCCGGCGCTCCCGGCAATCCCCTCGACGACTGGACTCGCGCGGAACGCGAACTCCTGGCGAAAAATGGCAAATCCACCCGCAAGACCAAGCCAAAATTGAAAACGGCCTAACTCCATTCCCCTCAGCTACTTCCTGATCTGCCCCTAAATTTAACTTGACGGGTACGGTACTCCTGTGGTAATATTCTGCGTGACAATCAGCTGCCACCCTCGCTGGTCCTTCCCGCACTCACACTCTGCCGCTGTCCTCGCCCCTAAATCCTTATCGCTCACATCCTTAGCAGCCCCCCACTCGCTAACTCACGCCGAATCACATCCTTACAAAAACCAGGGAGGGGGCACGGCTGCAACCGCCTGCTTCGAGTTGCTCGGAGCTGGGCATTTCAACCCCTGCCTCGCTCTTTGCTCACTCTTTTCGCTCTTTGCACCAATAGCGTTTCACAAATCCTTTGCAATCAGATGCCTCCACACTCTTTCTAAAAACTGCCGGGTGTCACCCTCAGTGCAAATTCCCCTTTTGGAACGCGCGACAGGCCTCCCTGATATTGGCAGCAAGAGACCGCCAACGATTCTCAATTGCTCTTTACCTCGCTTTCTCATTGCTTCATTACTTCCTCCCCTCCTGCGCTACACTGAAGGACTACACCAACACCCAGTTTCATGACTACTAGCCTTCCATCGCTCGTGATCGTCGGACGCCCCAACGTCGGCAAGTCCACGCTCTTTAACCGCCTCACCGGCACGCGCCGCTCCATCGTCACCAACGAGCCCGGCATCACGCGCGATCGCATTTACGGCAAAGCCGAATGGCGCGGCCGCGCCCTGGAAATCGTGGATACCGGCGGCTTGGTCCCCGACGACCGCGCTCTGATCCCGCAGGAAATCCTGCGCCAGGCGCATGTCGCCATTAAGAAGGCCGCCCTTCTCGTTCTGGTCGTGGATAGCCAGGCAGGCCTCACGCCTCTCGATGAAGAGCTGGCGCGCCTCCTGCGCACCACCGGCAAGCCTTTCGTGATTGCCGTCAACAAAGTCGACGCCATGTCGCAGGAATCGAACGCCGCTGTTTTCCACCGCATCGGCGCTCCCGTCTTTCCTATCGCTGCCGAGCATGGCACCGGCGTCGACGATCTTCTCGACCATGCCCTCGCGCAATTTTATCCAGACTCGTTCTCCCCTTCCCTTGTAGGGGCGCAGCACGCTGCGCCCTCGATGCATGGCGAAACATTCTCCGACGAAGCCACCGAAGAAAAACTACCCGAGGTCATCGAAGTGGCCATCATCGGGCGGCCCAACGTCGGCAAATCCACGCTGCTGAATCGCATGGCCGGTGAGGAACGCTCTATCGTTTCGCCGATTCCCGGCACCACCATGGATAACGTGGACACGGAAATCACGCGCGAGAACCGCACGTATCGATTCGTCGATACTGCGGGTATTCGGCGCAAAGGAAAAACCACGCTCGTAGCGGAAAAACTGAGCGTGGTGATGGCTCGCCGCGGCCTGGAGCGCTGCGACGTTGCTCTTCTCGTCGTCGATGGCGAACAGGGTGTCACCCAAGGCGACGCGCAAATCGCCAGCTACGCCGAAGAATCCGGCCGCTCCGTGGTCATCGTGATCAATAAGTGGGATCTCGCCGTCGAAGCCGCTCGCAATGCTGCTTCGCGTGACGCCGCGTCCGCGAAGGGAAAATCCAGGCGCGCGCCCGGCGAGCGCCACAAACCGGAAAATTTCGACGCTGGCCGCCTCATGTTTGAGTACGACAAAATGATTCGCGGAAAATTGAAATTCCTCAGCTATGCGCCGATCGTTTTTCTTTCCGCGAAAACAGGCGAGCGCGCGGACAAGCTCTTTCCGCTGATTAACCAGTGCTGGGAAGCGCGCCGCAGACGTGTCTCCACCCCGGCGCTCAACAATTGGCTCAAGGAAGATGTCGATCTCCAGCGCGGCACCACGCCCGGCGCTCGCCCCGTGCGCATCTACTACATCACCCAGGCAAAAATCGGTCCGCCCACGTTTCTCATTTTCACCAATCAGAAAGCCCCGCTGCACTTCAGCTACGAACGCTTCCTGGAAAATCAGCTTCGCGGAAAGTTCGACTTCCTCGGCACTCCCATCCGCTTCATCCAGCGCCTTCGTAAGCGCGGCGACGGCCCGGCGCACGACGAAAAACCTTCGCGTGCTGAAAAAACTTCGCGCTTCAACAAATCCCGGCGTGCAGACAAAGTTTCCAGAGGCGGCAAATCGTCCCGCGGTGCAAAACCTTCGCGCGGCGGCGATTCTTCGGACAACCCCGAATAATTGCGAAGCACCGAACCCTTGGACGGTGAAAGTTCTGCGCATAATGAAAAGTCTTCGCGCGGCAACTAAGGTTCGCTTCCCTCTACAGCAATTCCCCGCAAACTGTTACGATATCCGCGTCCCCCTTCCCGGCAGGATTTCGAACGAATGCCAAGCAACGGCACAGCCGCGCAAACCGCCACCGAAAAAGGCCTCTATAACATCGGCCATGTCAGCCGCTTGGCCGATTTGAAGCCGTTCGTCCTGCGTTATTGGGAAACCGAATTCCCCATGCTCCAACCTCTTAAGAGTTCCGGCGGCCGCCGCCTCTATCGCCAGGAAGACGTGGACATGGTCTTCCGCATCAAACGATTGCTTTATGATGAAGGGTTCACCATAGCCGGCGCCCGCCGCCACCTCCGCGACCACGACGGTGCCTGGGATTCGAACGATGGTATGGCAAGCCAGGCGTCCGCGAATTCTGCGGCGGAAGGTTCCGCGCAATTGTTGAATCGCAAGATGCTTCTGGATCTGCGCGATACGCTGCGGGCTTTCTTGACGCTTCTTGAACGGCGGTGATAGCCTGTAAATGCTGATTCCCTCTTCGATCCGGCCTGCTGAGTTTTTGGCCTGTGGCGGTCAGCGCCCCGGTCGGGGCGTAGCGCAGTCTGGTAGCGCGCACGCTTGGGGTGCGTGAGGTCCCCGGTTCAAATCCGGGCGCCCCGACCATTTCTGCATTTATGAAACCAACTATTCTCAAAGGTCTCCCAGAACGACTTACCGCAAGCGCTTTTGTAAATGGCGAAGACTTAGCGTGGGAACAAAAGGATTGCGCTAATGCTTTAGACTGGCTCCGCAAAAACGGCTATGCCATTCTGGGCATTGAGCTTTGGTTGATCGGAGAAAGCGGCATACGGACTGCAATTCGTACAAAATCCGGACCCGCAATTTACGTGACGAACTGCGATCCAGTGAAGGGCGAGAGTTGGGAATCTTTTGTGGAACGCTCAGCTCGAGATGCCGCAGAGAAAATTAGCTCGTTTCATTGGCCTGAAGATTCTCTAGAGTCATCACGCCCAGTCTTCTTCAATTTTTGCTGGGCAGACCGGGACTGGTTCCGCACTCATAAGACGAATGACGCATATTCTGCTGACAAACGATGATGGATACCAGGCCGAGGGGCTTCGAACGCTGGCCGCGGCGTTCGAAGGATTCGCGACCGTGAGCATTGTTGCGCCGAGCCGGGAACAGAGCGGTGCAGCGCAATCGCTCACGCTGCGGCAGCCGATTGTGTGCCACCCGGCGGGAGAGCGAGTGTGGGCAATTGACGGAACCCCGGCGGACTGCGTAATTGTGGCGCTGCACAAACTTTTGCCGGAAAAACCGGACATGGTGATTTCCGGAATCAACCACGGCGCAAATCTCGGAGAAAATATCTATTACTCGGGAACGGTGGGCGCGGCGCGCGAGGGTGCGCTACACCACATTCCTTCGCTGGCCATTTCGCTGTGTTCGAAAGGCGCGAAAGCAAAATTCGAAACATCAGCGCGAGTGGCGCGTGCCGCGGCGGAAATGATTCTGAAGGAAGGATTGCCGGATCAAGTTTTGCTGAACGTGAATGTGCCGGAGCCGTGGAAGGGCGGAGTGAAATTCACGCGGCAATCGAAGAAAATCACGCGCAATCAGCTGACGGAAGGAAAAGATCCACGCGGGCGAAGCTACTTCTGGCTGTACGAGCAGAAAATCGACAGAGATGTCGAGCCGAACACGGATTACGAAGCGATTTTTGCCGGAGATGTTTCCGTCACGCCGCTGCACCTCGATCCTACGCACACGGAGTCGCTCAATCACCTATCGCATTGGGGAAAACAGCTCGCCGCCGCTTTCCAGCGCTGAAGAAAAATACTTCACATAAAATTAGTGGATTACAATTTCCTACAAGTTGAGTTTTTGTTTCGTCCGGGTTGCGATAGGATGCAAACACCTTGAGCGCACAAAAAACATACGACGTAGCAGTGATCGGCGCGGGAGTTTTTGGCGCGTGGACGGCGTGGCACCTGGCGAAACGCGGCCAGAAGGTCATTCTTTCGGATGCGTATGGGCCGGCGAATGCGCGAGCGAGTTCGGGGGGCGAATCGCGCATCATTCGAATGGGCTATGGTGCGGATGAACTGTACACGCTGTGGTCACAGAATTCGCTGGAGCAATGGAAGAGGTTTTTTGCCGCCGCGAAAGCGCCGCTGTTCCATCAAACCGGGGTGCTGTGGCTGGGCGGCGATAACGACGCACAGCTGCGGCAAACGGTTTCGACGCTACGACGATGCAAAATACCGTTTGAAGAGATGGACCGCGCGGCGCTCGAAAAAAAATACCCGCAAGTATCGTTTGAAGACATCAAGACGGGGATTCTGGAGCCGAATAGCGGTGTGCTGATGGCGCGTCGCGCGGTGGCCGCACTGGTAGAAGACGCGCTGCGGCTGGGGGTGGAGTATTGCAGCACGCAGGTCATCAAGCCCACGGGATCGGGCCGTGTGGAACATGTTGCCGCAAGCCGCGGTGAGCGAATCGCCGCAGGCGAATTCGTTTTCGCGTGCGGCGCCTGGCTGGGCAAAGTATTTCCGGAAATTCTTGGTCCACGCATCTTCCCATCCCGCCAGGAAGTCTTTTTCTTTGGCATACCGGGCGGCGACACACGGTTTGCGCCGCCGGCGCTGCCCACGTGGCTGTTTCAAGAGGATCTCTACTATGGCATGCCGGATCTCGAGAGCCGCGGATTGAAGATTGCGTTTGACGAGCATGGAGAACGCATCGATCCGGACACGCAGTCCCGCATCGTCGCACCGGTGATGAGGGAAAGAGTTCGAGCCTACGTGGAGCGGCGGTTTCCCGCCTTGAAGGATGCGCCGATCGTGGAGACGCGCGTCTGCCAGTACGAGAACACTTCGAATGGAGATTTCCTAATTGACCGGCATCCGGGGATCGAAAACGTCTGGTTCGTCGGCGGCGGTTCTGGGCACGGATTCAAGCATGGTCCGGCAGTGGGGGAATATGTGACCGGGCGGCTGCTGGACCGGACGCAACCGGAAGCGCGGTTTTCGCTGGCAACAAAGAGCACGATCCAGAAGCGTGCGGTATACTGACGGCCCGGAGCAAAGACCGGAAGGACGGTTGAAACTTCCGGCAGCGGGATACGTCTTGTATGAATGGGGTGGTTCGAAGATTGTCCTTCCGCCTTGGCAAAACGCCTAACCGAAATCCGCAAGGAAGTATGGAGGAAAAATGGTTCTGAAAATTGACCGCGCTGCGCGGGCGTTGGTGGTGCTGGCAGCGATGATCTTACTGTGCAGTTCAGCGGCGAGCGCGGGGCCTGGCAGCGCCGCGGAGTTCAAGGTTCCAGTGGAGTATTACAAGCTGTCCAACGGGCTACGCGTTGTACTCTCGCCGGATCATACGGCGCCAACGATTTGTGTGGGTGTGTACTACCGCATCGGGTTCCGCATTGAGCCGCGCGACCGTACAGGATTCGCGCACTTGTTCGAACACATGATGTTCCAGGGATCGCAAAACCTGGGAAAGATGGAATACATCCGGCTGGTACAACAGAACGGCGGCATCCTGAACGGATCGACCCGCTTTGACTTCACGAATTATTTCGAAGTGTTGCCTTCCAACAAGCTGGAGACGGCGTTGTGGGCGGAAGCGGACCGCATGGGCGGGCTGGCGGTGAACGAAGACAACCTGAAGAACCAGCAGGGCGTGGTCGGCAACGAAGTGAAGGTCAACGTGCTGAATCGTCCCTATGGCGGGTTCCCGTGGATCGACATGCCGATGGCGGCAAACGCTAACTGGTTTAATGCGCACAATTTTTATGGAGATCTGAAGGACATTGACGCCGCAACGCTAAAAGACGTTCAGGACTTTTTCAAAACGTACTATGCGCCCAATAACGCGGCACTCGCGATTGTTGGAGATTTCGAGCCGGCGGATGCCAAGAAATTCGTGGAGAAATACTTCGGTCCACTGAAGCCGTCTCAGCTGCCTCCGGTGCCGGACCTGACCGAACCGAAGCAGGACAAAGAGAAGCGCGTTACGAAAACGGATGCGCTGGCGAAGCGGCCGGCCATCGCCGTGGGATATCACATGCCGGACCGTAATACGCCGGATTATTACGCGATGGTGCTAATCGATTCGTTGCTGATCGAAGGCGACGACAGCCTGTTGCATCAAGAATTGGTGCAAAAGCGCGGCCTGACGGGGAGCGTCAACGGCGGCATCAATCTTCTCGGCAACGCCTATGACTACGACGGGCCGATGCTCTTCATCATGAACATGATCTATGACCCGGCGACCAGTCCAGACACGATCCTGGAGGCCATGGGAGGGGTGATGGAGCCGCTGCGGAGCAAGCCGGTGGATCAGAAGACGCTCGACCGCGCGCGGATCAAACTGCGCTCCGACCTGTACGACACGATCGGCGGGCAAGGCGGCTTCGGACTGGTGGACCTGCTGGCGAGCTTTGCGCTCTTCGACGACAATCCGGCGCGAATCAATTCACTGGTTGCCGAATTCGAAAAGGTGACACCCGCACAGATCCAAAAAACGGCCCAGGAATATCTGCGGCCCGAGAATCGAACAGTAATCGTACTCAACCCCCAAGCCGCGCCGGCAGCAGCAGCGCCGGCGAAGAACCAGTAAAAGGAGCCGAACACAGATGACTACGATGCGCGCACAGAAGTTCCTGCTGGTCCTTGCGGCGTTGGCTATTTTCGCCGCGCCCTCCTTGGCGCAAAAACAGACGCCGCCCGCCGGCGGCCCCGCGAAACCGTTTACCTTGCCCACGCATGAATCCTACACGCTACCGAACGGCATGAAGGTGACACTGGTGCCATACGGCACGCTGCCGAAAGTGACGGTGAGCCTGGTGGTGCGCGTGGGCACTGCGAATCAGACGCCGGAGCAGTACAGCCTGGCCTCCGTGCTGGGAAATCTTCTGAAGGAAGGAACAACGACCCGCAGCGCAAAACAAGTGGCGGAAGAGTTCGCGCAAATGGGCGGAGACCTTGGCGTGGGGATCGGCGAGGACGAAAGCGCATTTACAACGGATGTGCTGACGGAGTTCGGGCCAGAGGCCGTGAAGCTTCTGGCGGATGTTTCGCTGCATCCGCTTCTGCCAGAATCGGAGCTCGCACGGCTGAAGAATGACGCGTTGCGCCAAGTTACGGTGGCGCGCTCGATTCCTCAGCAGATGGCCACGGAACGCTTCCGCAAAATCTTGTATGGCGATCATCCTTACGGACGGGTTCTTCCCGCGCCGGAGGATATCCAGAAACAGACCATCGAAGCCATCAAGGCGTTTTATCAAGCAAATTTCGTAGCGGCGCGGGCGCATCTCTACGTGGCGGGAAGATTTGACGGCGCTGCGGTGAAGAAAGCGATTGCGGAAAGTTTTTCCGGCTGGGCGAAGGGGACGCCAGCCACAAGCGTGACGCCAAAAACCCAAGCGAAGCGCGCGCTTGACGTTACCGATCGTCCGGGAGCGGCGCAGTCCACAATCTTCGTGGGCTTGCCGGTTCCTCCGGCGGACAGTCCCGACAATATTGCGTTGGGTGTGACGAATACACTGCTCGGCGGATCGTTCGGGTCGCGAATCACCTCCAACATTCGCGAGCAGAAGGGCTACACGTATTCGCCGAACAGCCAGATCTCGCGGCGGGTGCACGACGCCTACTGGATCGAAACGGCGGACGTTACCACGGCGGCGACCGGGCCATCGTTGAAGGAAATCTTTTTCGAGGTCGAGCGCTTGCAGAAGGAAGCGCCAAGCACGGCGGAGTTACAGGGTATCCAGAGCTATATTTCGGGCCTTTTCGTGATTCAGAATTCCACGCGAGGGGCGCTGATCGGGCAGCTACGGTATGTGGACCTACAGGGCCTCGGCGAAGAGTATCTGAAGACCTACGTGCAAAAGGTCAACGCGGTCACGCCCGCGGATGTGCAACGCATGACGGCGCAATATATCAAGCCGGATCAGATGACCATTGTGGTGGTGGGAGATAAGGCGAAGATCACCGAGCAGCTTGCGCCCTACGCTTCCGGTGGGGATTCGAACAAATAGCAGAATCCGGCATCACCGATCAAGTTTTTGGGGTACGACGGCGGGGATGGGTCGCGGCAGCAGCGCGCTTTCCCCGCCGAGCTTTTTCCTCATAAAGGTGGCGGTCGGCTTCGGAGAGAAGTTTTTCGATGCGCTCACCGTCTCCGCGGTAAACGGAAATTCCGATACTCGCGGAAAGCGGCGGCTGTTCATCGTCATTGGCCAGCACTTCGCGGATGCGATTGGCAACGCGCTTGGCTTCCTCCTCCTGCGTTTCCGGCAAAACAAGAGCAAATTCGTCGCCGCCGTAGCGCGCCGCCGTGTCGATGGCGCGGCAGTGGATTCGAAGCACATCGGCGAGGCGGCAGATGGCGTGGCTACCAACGAGATGGCCGTAGTTATCGTTGATTTTTTTCAAGCCATCGAGGTCGAGCAGCAGGACGGAAAATGACCGGCCGCTGCGGTTGGTGCGCTCGGTCTCGTTTTCGAGGACGTCGAGCAGGCGGCGGTAGTTCGCCAGGCCAGTGAGCGGATCGCTGACGGCCAGATGGCGAACCTGTTCGAACAGACGCGCGTTATCGATCAGCGCGCCACCGAGCGCGATGGCATAGCTCAGCACAGTGAGGGCTTCGGCGAAAACAAAGGGCGCGTCGAGGAGGCGGCCCGACTCCGCGGCGGAAAGCTGTGCCGCCACGTTCAGCCAGGCCGCGATATAGATGGAACGGTCAAAGGCGGAGTCCTCGACCTGCAGACGGCGGCGGTACCAGATGAGACTCACCAGGAAAATAGCGCCGGGAAGCAACTGTTGCGGGGTGGGGAAAAAAGTGCCGGGATGGCGTGAAACTTCGGGAAGAAATCCGCGAAGTGCCGCGGTGATCGCATACGTCAATGCAACCACGGCCAGCAACGCGCCAGCGATTTCGCGGCGCGGGTGACGTGAGCGCGGGATGAAGCGATCCACGAGCAAGGCAACAATGAGCAGGAGCGAGAGAATCATCCTTCCCAGCCACCACGCCACCGGCGCCCAAAGAAGCCGAACGGGCGCATCGACCGAGAATTGAAAGAAAAGCGCGCTGCTGGCCGTCAGCGCCGCACCGGACAGGAAGAAGCCCGCACCGAGAATCAGAGAGATGCGGTCTTGCGTGCCCTGGAAACGGACCAGTGTGACGGCGGTGAAAACAAAAGCCAGGAGACCGGAGATAACCTGAAGATAGCCTTGGAGGAGGGGATCGGGTGGCAGAGTAATGCGCCGCAGCCAGAAAGCGGCGGCAACGATGAAAAGGAAGCCGCCGGCGTGCGCGAGGAAGATGGCCGCGCGACTGTGCTGGTTCTCGAGAGGTGCTTCGCCCATGGACCCTGTTCCCAAGAGTTTCCCTATGCTGCGGGCCGGGCGCCTACTTAATTAGACTCTGTCATGGAGGTCATCGTTGCCGTCAAATCGAGGCTCGCGTGAGCCAAGAGATACCGGCCTGTGGATTTTGGCACCTGTACGGAAGTGCAGGCCAAAAAATGGCAGGCAAAGTTTGAAAGAGCCGGCGATTCACCTGGAGTTCGCTTTTGCTGTTGCAGAAGCGGGGGAATTTGCGCACACTGCTGTATTGAAACGATTCAATACAGGGTATCTTGGGTGCGGGTGGCAGAGGCCTGTTCCGGTAACATCGAGAGTTCCGCCAGGCGCAAGCGTGACCGCCAGGGACCATAGCTCTTCTGCGAGAAGGACGAAACCTTGAGCAACGAAACTGCGGCGAGTACGGGCCCACGCCTGAGGCGTACGTTGACGCTGTGGAACCTGATCATCATCGGGATCGTGATCATCCAGCCGATCGCGCCGATGGGACTCTACGGCATCGTGAACAACGCGGCGGGCGGGCACGTGGTGACCACGCTGCTGATCGCCATGGTGGCCATGCTGTTCACGGCGATCAGTTACGGGATGCTGGCGCGCGTATACCCGAGCGCGGGATCCGCGTACACCTACGTGGGGCAGGAAATTCATCCCGGGCTTGGGTACTTGACGGGCTGGGCGATGGTGATGGACTACATCCTCAACCCGCTGATCTGCACGATCCTGTGCAGCAAGCTGACGCAAAACATCTTGCCGGGAGTGCCGTACTGGGCGCTGGCGATTTTCTATGCGACGGCGTTCACAGTGCTGAATCTCCGCGGGGTGAAGACTTCGGCGCGGATCAACGACGTGCTTGCGGCGGGGATGACGATCGTGGTGATCGTATTTTTCGGATTCGTGATCCGGTTTCTGCTGGGCTTACATCAGTATGGCGCGGGATTTTTTACGCAGCCGTTTTACAATCCGGCGACGTTCAATCTGAATTCGATTTTTCACGGTACTTCGATCGCGGTGCTGACATACATCGGGTTCGATGCAATTTCAACATTTTCGGAAGAAGTGGAGAACCCGCGGCGGAACATCCTGCTGGCCACCGTGCTGGTGTGCGTGGTGACGGGAGTCTTGTCGTCGCTGGAAGTTTACGCAGCGCAGCTGGTGTGGGGGTCGAAGCCGTTTCCCGCGGACCAAGTGGAATCGGCGTTTCCTCTGGTGGCCAGACAGGTGGGCGGATTTTTCCTGTTTCAACTGCTGAACTTCACGATCCTGATCGCCAACATCGGTTCGGGCATGGGCGCGCAGCTCGCGGCCGCGCGGCTGCTGTACGGCATGGGGCGGAACGATGCGCTGCCCAAGGGATTTTTCGGCAAGATCACGGCAAAGACACGGATCCCCGCAAACAACGTGATCCTGATCGGGGCCATCGCGCTGACGGGCTCGTTTTTTCTGTCTTATGAACGGGGCGCGGAGATGCTCAATTTTGGCGCGTTTATCGCGTTCATGGGCGTGAATGCGGCCGCGTTTGTGCGGTATTTCCTGCGGGCGGAGCGGAAAACAGTGTGGCCGGTTGTGTGGCCGGTGCTGGGATTCGCAATCTGCGGCTACATTTTCCTGCAGCTCAGCATGCCGGCGAAGAAACTTGGCGCGATCTGGGTGACTGTTGGCCTGATTTACGGCGCGTGGAAAACATCAGGTTTCCGCAAGACCATGTCATTCGAAGTGCCCGCCGAATAGTACGAGCACGGACAAGTGGAGCGACGAACATTGCAATTCGAACCGCAACCGCCGGATGATAGTGCCTCCAAAGGAGCCAGCGTGAAGCGGGGGAGCGGCAAGGATCTCACGGTGACGATGCGGGATGTCGCGAAGTCCAGCGGCTTCTCTCCGGCTACGGTTTCCATCGTACTGAACAACGCGCCGCTGGCGCGCTACATCGCGCCGGCTACGAAAAAGCGCATTGAAGACGCGGCGAAAAAACTCGGCTACCGGCCGAACGCCATGGCGCGATTTCTGCGCAGCAAGCGGAGCCACAGCGTGGGAGTGATGTTTTTCGACATCGCCGACCCGTTCTGCATTCCGGTGCTGCGGGGCATCGAGAATGCGCTCTACCAATCGTCGTACGTGCAGATTTTTGCGGACGCGCACAACCAGAGAAACCGATTCGAACGGTATCTGGAGATGCTGCTCGATCATCACGTCGAAGCGCTGATCGTGGTGGCCAACTGGCTCTTTGTGGACATCCATCTGCTAGCCGACCTCAGTAAACGGAATATTCCCGCGGCCACGATTGGATTCGAATTGCCGGGCGACACGGTGGGCTCGGTCATGGTGGATAACGAAGCGGGCGGACGGCTGGCGCTGGAGCACCTGCACCACCTCGGACATCGCAAGATCGCGTTCATTCGCGGGCCAAAAATGCTGATTGACAGCGCGCCACGCTGGCGCGGGATACAAAAATATGCGCATTCGGTGGGGTTGGAAATCGATCCGGCGCTGGTGCTGCAACTTCCGGATTCGTTCGACCCGAATTCCGGATTTGAAGGCGGCTACCGGTTCACGGAAGAATTATTGCAGCGAAGGAAGCGCTTCACGGCGCTGATGGGATTCGATGACATGACGGCGCTGGGCGCCATCCGCGCGCTGACCAAGGCGGGCGTGAAGGTGCCGGAACATTGTTCGGTCGTGGGATTTGACGACGTGCCACTGTCGGCGCTCGCTGCGCCGTCGTTGACCACCGTGCGGCAACCCCTGGAAGAAATGGGGAACCAGGCCGTCAATATCATTATGGAAGGTGTGAACGCGGGCGTGGAGAAACGGGATTGGAGAATTTCGCGGCAGAAGATGAATCCGGAGCTGGTGATTCGCGATTCCACACGGGCGGCTGCGCTCACAGGCTCGGACGATTAGGGAAAATTGCAAAGCAAGAAAATTGGGTAAGCGGCACCTTCGAATCACCGAAAAGAAGAGAGGCGTGGACTAAATCGTCCGCGCCTCCAACTCTTCAGAGTGAGTGTGATTGCGGCGTCATTGCACGGCCGTTGCAGGCGGCAGATAAGCCTGGGCCGGCGCCATGAACTCGGTGTTGGGAAGCTCCGTGTGAACGCGGAGGCGTTCGAAGCGCCCTTTCTTCTGGCCGCTCGCATTAAAGGTCAGAAGGTATTGGTTGCCAAGGTGCACACCGATCTCATCCAGCCAGGGCTTGAATGTGACAGGCATGCCGGTGCCGAGAGAATAGGATTCGGCGCCGGTTTCATCCGACAGCTGGCCGAGGTTTGACTGAGCGGTGGAGGTCCGGAAAAATCCGTGCGACCTGTGTCCGGCATCCGGAGCGTAGATCGACCAGATGTTGATGTTCTGCTTTTGAGCCCGTTCGATGGCAGGATCGAGGTCCGGACTCTTCGGGCCGAAACCACCGCCGCGGAAGTAGTCGACGCCGGAGGAGATCAAGAGAATGGAGCGCCGGTCACCGGAAGCCGGCCAACGCTTCATTAGATCCAGAATCGAAAGATACGGACTTGCGAATGCGCCGCCGCCCGTGGGGATGCGCAAAGCCTTGGCGGCGAGTTCGTGGTTGTTGGTGAAATCCTGCGCGAGCGTAACCGCTCCATTGCGAGCGTAGCCTACAGAAATATAGGTGCTGTCCGGCTGCGCCGCGAAGAACGCTTTCAGATCGCTCCACTGGCTGGCAACGCCGACATCCAGCGAATCGTCGATGACCACCGCGAGATACAGTTTTTCGCCCCGGCGCCAATCGGCGATTTGCTTGCGCTCCTTGCTCACATAGACCTGCACATCATCCTTGCTGATAGCCGGCGGGGTGGTGTCCTTTTTTCCCACGGCGGTCACCGTGACCGTGACATTTCCGGGCCCTGCTGCGACAGCGCGAGCTGTAAAAAATCCCAATGCCAGGGCAAGTGTCCCCAGCATTAAGGCAATACGGTTTACGTCAGTCTTTTTCATCATCGTAGTAGCTTCCTTTATCTATCTCCACATCCTTAGATGCAGTATCGGGGCCAAAAAGGCATATATCATGAGTAGGTTCACCAGTCACTTTCTTAAGGGGCCGACTCCAGGGCTGCTACCCATTTGCCTAGCGCGACCGGCGACCATTGCGTAGTATGTTGCGCGGCGCAAATTGAGGACCGTTTCAGTGAAAAGCTACATTGGCGCAATCGATCAAGGCACCACCAGCACGCGGTTCATGGTGTTTGACAAGTCCGCGCGCGTCGTGGCGGTGGCGCAGAAAGAGCACGAGCAGATTTTCCCCCGGCCGGGATGGGTCGAGCATGACGCGCTGGAAATTCTGCGGCGCACCGAGGAGGTGATCGGCGAAGCGCTGGACCAGCGCGGATTGCGGGCGTCGGACCTGGCGGCGATCGGCATCACCAACCAGCGGGAGACCACCCTCGTTTGGGAGCGAAGCACGGGTGAACCGATTGCACATGCCATCGTCTGGCAGGACACACGCGTCGCGGAGGAAGTGGCGCGGTTCGCCGGGAATGGCGGACAGGACCGCTTTCGTCTCCAAACCGGGTTGCCTCTCAGCACCTACTTCAGCAGTTTGAAGCTGCGCTGGCTTCTTGAGAATGTTCCCGGAGCCCGTGAAAAAGCCGCGGCCGGCGAGCTGCTTTTCGGAAATATTGATACCTTCCTCCTCTGGAACTTGACCGGCGGAGCGCAAGGCGGAGCGCACATAACCGACGTGTCTAACGCCAGCCGCACGCAACTCCTGAATCTAAAAACACTGGATTGGGACGAAAAGTTGCTCGCGGCGTTCGAAATTCCAAGCGCCGTCCTTCCACAAGTGCGATCGAGCAGCGAAATCTACGGAGAAGCATCTCTCGGTGCGATTGCCGGGGTTCCTATCAGTGGAATCCTTGGCGATCAGCAGGCGGCACTGGTTGGACAGGCGTGCTTCCGGCCGGGCGAAGTAAAAAACACGTATGGCACCGGCTGCTTTCTGCTGATGAACACCGGGGAGCGGATGGTTCCGTCCAATTTTGGCCTGCTCACCACGGTGGCGTACAAGTTTGGAGGCTCCAACGCTCACTACGCGCTCGAAGGCGGAGTGGCCATATCCGGAGCCTTGGTGCAGTGGCTGCGGGACAATCTTGGATTGATTCAGAGCAGCGCGGATGTGGAAGTTCTTGCGCGGACGGTGAGCGACAACGGCGGCGTTTACTTTGTTCCGGCATTCTCCGGACTTTACGCGCCTTATTGGAAAGAGAACGCGCGTGGAGTGATCGCCGGCCTCACGCGGTACGCCAACAAAGGGCACATTGCGCGAGCGGTTCTGGAAGCCACGGCGTTTCAAACCCGTGAGGTAGTCGAGGCCATGGAGAAGGATGCGCAAATCGCGCTTGAAAACGTGCGCGTGGATGGTGGCATGGTTGGAAACGAGCTGTTGATGCAGTTTCAGGCCGATATTCTGAACCGCGAGGTCATTCGCCCGGTTATTCAAGAAACCACGGCACTGGGCGCCGCCTATGCCGCGGGGCTGGCAGTGAAGTTCTTTTCAGGGCTGGACGAACTGCGGGCCAACTGGGCGGTGGATCGCACGTGGAAGCCGCAACTGGCCGAAGCGAAGCGGGAACAGTTTTACAAACAGTGGAAGAAAGCAGTCACGCGCTCATTCGACTGGATTGAACCCTGATGGAGGCTCACTCTGATGACATCACCGCTGCTGGGAGAATTCCTCGGCACGATGGTACTGGTTTTACTCGGCGATGGCGTCGTCGCAGCGGTCCTGCTCAAGCGTTCGAAAGCAGAAGGCGGCGGATGGATGGTCATCACGGCGGGATGGGGTTTCGCGGTGATGGCCGGCGCATTCACCGCCATCGCTTGCGGGAGCAGCGACGCGCATCTGAATCCTGCGCTCACGCTGGGTTTCGCGGTGCGTGACGGCAATTTTGCGAAGTTCGCGCCGTATCTTGTTGCACAGATGCTCGGCGGAATCACCGGGGCCGCGCTCGTATGGTTGCATTATCTTCCCCACTGGAAGGAGACGCCGGACGTTGCTGCGAAGCTTGCCTGCTTCTGCAATGCGCCGGCGATTCGCAAGTTCTTTCCGAATCTGCTCAGCGAAATCATTGCCACTTTTGTACTGGTCTTCGTAATTGGCGCCATTTTCTCCAAGAGCGTCGCTGCAGCGGGCCCCGCGGCGGGCCTTGGTCCATACCTCGCCGGCAGCCTCGTTTGGGGAATCGGCCTTTCACTCGGCGGCCCCACAGGTTATGCCATTAATCCTGCCCGCGACCTGGGCCCACGAATCGCGCACGCCATTCTTCCCATCGCCGGTAAAGGCGGCTCGGATTGGGGTTATGCGCCGATTCCGGTGATTGGTCCTCTCCTCGGGGGCGTGGCGGCTGGTCTGCTCCTGCGCATCCTGGCCATCTCCTGATTCCGTCGCGAATCTGTAAGTAACCGATTCTGCATTCGACTTGCGGCAGCACCGGGAAAGACTCTCCACGTGCGTTACTCTTCGAAGAGATGAGCAGCGTACTCGCAGCTGAACCAGAACAATCGGGACCGGCCACAATTGCGACGCGGGATCTCTGGATTTACCGCCCGTGGATCGATTTGCTTATCGGGTGCGGTGCTTGGTCCGCGCCCCTGTTGCTGCTTGCGTTCTACGCGTCGAGCTCGTTTTCGATGGCCTGGGCAGTGGCGTTCTACTTTCTGGCGCTGCTCTTCAATTACCCGCACTTCATGGCGACTGTTTATCGCGCGTATCACACGCAAACAGAGTTTCAGAAATACCGCATATTTACGGTGCACGTCGCATTCCTGCTTGCCCTGGCCGGAGTCATTGCCCACATTTGGTTCCCGCTACTGCCTTGGATCTTTACTCTCTACATTTGCTGGAGCCCGTGGCACTACACGGGGCAAAACTTCGGGTTGCTGATGATGTTCGCGAGGCGCGCGGGTCTTTCGCCGAGCTCCGCGGAGCGCAACGCGATTCATTCGTCCTTCGTCGCCTCATTTCTTCTATTGATGCTGAGTTTTCACACCGGCGCTTCGGCGGACCCAATGATTCTATCGCTCGGTTTGCCTGCAAAGTTCACGCTTCCCGCGCGCGGGATACTGGCGTTGTTCTACGTTGCAGCGACCGGGTGGGCGCTTAGATCCATGGCTCGCCGCAGCAGCGTGCGCGCGATCCTCGCTCCCCTGACGCTCGCAGTGACGCAATTCCTGTGGTTTCTCCTGCCCGCGCTCGTGGAACTATTCAGTGGACATGAAGTGCCGCAGACTCGCTACAGCAGCGGCATTCTTGCGGTGCTGCATTCGGCGCAATACCTCTGGATCACCAGCTATTACCAGAGGCGCGAGGCGCGCGCTGCGGGCGCTGTGCAGTGGAAATTCTGGCGTTATCTGGTCACGCTGATTGCCGGCGGGATTGCGCTCTTCATTCCCGGGCCTTGGATCGTCAGCCGGGTGTTTCATGCGGACTTCGCTGCCAGTTTCCTGACCTTTACGGCGCTGGTGAATATCCATCACTTCGTCCTCGATGGCGCTTTGTGGAAATTGCGCGACTCCCGCGTCAGTGGTTTGCTGCTGAACACAGAGGTGAAAACGCGGGATGCGGCGGAAGCCGCGCCGAGTGCATTCGAATCCGCGACGGGCTGGCTTACAGGTTCGGCCACCGCGGCTCGTGCCGTTCGAATCGGCGCTGTCGTGCTGCTTTTTTCGTGGGCGGCCGTCGACCAAATTCATTTTTACTGGGCAAGCAAGGCGGAAAACCTGACGGCGCTTCAGCGCGCGGCTAAACTCAATCCGGATGACACCTCAGTGCAAGTGCGGCTTGCGCGCGCGGAGATCGCCGCTGGAAATAGCGGTGCCGGACTCGAAGCCCTCAAGCATGCGGCAGCGATCAGTCCCGACAACTTTGCGCAACAAGAAGCATACGGGCGGGGCTTGATTGAGGCAGGACGCGACGCAGAGGCTTGCGCGCAGTATGCAAAGATTCTGACTCGCTGGCCGCGGAACATCGATGCGCTGGTAAATTTTGGCCTATTGGCTCAGAGGCTTGGCCACGCGGAGGAGGCGGTGGATAGCTGGGAGCGCGCCGTGGACGCCGATCCCTCACAAGCCAATGCGCAGCTCTACCTGGGGCAAGCTTTCGAACGGCGCGGCGAATTACAAGCGGCGGCGCGCCATTACCGCGCCTATCTACAAATCGTTGCTGCCCATCCGGGCGAGTTTCGGGACAAGAAAAGTGCGGTGCTCGCCGTGTACATCAAAATTGCAGACGCGGATGCCGCGGCGAATCATCCGGCAGAGGCAATGCAAGGTTACAACGCGGCAATCGAATTCGCCGCAAAAGTTGGCGACAAAACTCTCGAAAGTCTGGCCCTCGCGCATCGGGCGGGGTTGCAGGAAAAACAAGGAAACGCCGCCGCAGCGGCGCAATCGTATCAACGCGCACTGGCTCTGGACGATCCTTTCGCCGATGCGCGCGGCGCGGCGAGCGATTGGGTGAATTACGGACAATTTCTGCGCCGCCGGCACCAGCCGGAACGTTTCGTTTTCGCATGCATGATTCGCGCGGAGGACCTGCTTTCCACCACGCCGGGGGACGAACTCCTGGCCGTCGCGCGCGTTCGCTCTGAAAGTGAAGCCCGCCTTGGCCGCGAAGCTTCAGCCGCCCGCCGGATGAGTGAAGCGCTTGCAAAGGAAGCTTTGTCTCTCCCGGCTTCTGCCTTCACTCCGAATCACTAACAACGCCATCGACCCCTTCTCGCGAGGAGCAAACATCTGTTATGAAAATGTGGTCTAGAATAGGGCGCTCGAAATTCGCCCAATGAAACTGAATCCGAAGGCCTAACAGGTGGGAAGTTCATGAGTCTTATGCGAACTCTGCTGCTTGCGGCAGCCCAAAACCAGTGGCTGCGCGATCACGCAACGCATTATCGATTTGTCCGGAGCACTGTCTCCCGATTTATGCCGGGAGAGAATTTCAAGGACGCTTTGGGGGCCGCTCAGATTCTGGCCACGAAACGGGTCGGAACCGTGTTTACTCACCTCGGCGAAAACATCAAGGATCGCGCAGAGGCGCAACAGGTTACCGGGCACTATCTCGAAGTGCTGGACCAGATTCGGAATTCAGGGCTGAAAGCGGAGATTTCCGTCAAGCTCACGCAGCTTGGCCTGGATCTCTCCACGGACCTCTGTTTTGACAACCTGAAAACCATCATCGAGCGCGCGGAGAAAGATTCTATCGTCTGGGTGGACATGGAGGCGAGCAACTACGTCGACGTGACACTGGAAGTCTACCGGCGGGCGTTGCAAATGTTCCCGAATGTGGGCGTGTGTCTACAAGCGTATCTGCGTCGGACAAAGGAAGATCTTTCGAATCTCATGCCTTTGCGCCCTTCCATCAGGCTGGTCAAAGGCGCGTACAACGAACCCGCCGAAGTGGCTTTTCCGCGCAAACAGGACGTTGATGAAAACTATTTCGCGCTGGCTGGATCGATGCTGGCGGCAAAGAAAGAAAATCGCTGCGTGCGCGCGGCCTTTGGAACACACGATCTGGTCTTGATACGGCGGCTGTCCGAACTGGCTTCGACGCAGGGGCTTGCGAAGGCAGATTTTGAAGTGCAAATGCTTTATGGGATCCAGCGAGCCGAGCAAGAACGGCTTGCGAGCGAGGGTTGCACGTCCATGGTGCTTGTTGCTTATGGCACTTACTGGTATCCGTGGTTCGTGAGGCGGCTTGCGGAGCGGCCCGCAAATTTGTGGTTCATGGTCCGTAATGTTTTCGCAGCCTAGATTCAGCTATCGCGACAGATCGCAGGCCAACCCTGAGAAAAAAGCATTTCGCAATTAATTCGCGGTGTTGGCCTTCGCTACCAGAAGAATCGCAAAGAAATAGCATAAGAACATGAGCGCGAGAAACATTCTCGCCTTGCGATTCGCTCCTTTAAATTCCTTCCAGGCAAGAATGCCCCACAACGCTGCGACCATCGGCGCGGATTGGCCGATGGCATAAGAAATTGCCACGCCGGTGAAATTCGCAGCCACCAGATTGAAGACTGTCCCAATGCCCCAGATGGCGCCGCCCAGGAGGCCGAGCATGTGGCCCGCGGCTGGACCGCGAAAGAATTCGCCGAAGTTCACCGGCTCTCCCACAAGCGGATGCTTCATGAAGTAGACATTCCAGATCAGGCAGGAAGCCAACGCGCCAAGCGTGAAGAAAACGCTGACGCTATAGGGTCCCAGCGAGTGTCCTTGCGTCATCGCGTGAGTGACGAAGGGCGCCCAGAGGCCCATGAGGACTCCGGAGACGATGCAGACGATGATGCTTTTTTGAGAAGCCGTCCCGGCGGCCCTCTTCAGGCTTCCGTAGGCCTTGCCATCCAGGATCACCGCAATAACGGCGAACGCAACTCCCGCCGCGAGCAATCCCGAGCTGCCCTTGGGCTGCAGCAAATAACTAGAGACGACGCCAACCACCAGCGCAATCCCGATGGATACCGGAAACGCAATGGCCAGGCCGGCCATGTCGATTCCCGCGACAAGCAACAAGTTTGCGAGATTAAAAACTGCGCCGCCGGCCAGCGTGTATACAAAATTCGCACCGTCCGCAGCGCGCACATTATTCAGGAAACTCGTTGCATCGTTCGAAGTGCTTCCCATGGTAAAGGCCAGCAGCAGCGAGATCAGGAAGATGCCAAGCGCGTAGTCCCAGTAAAACAGTTCGAACCGGTAATTCTTTACGCCTTTGTATGTGTTGGCCCAGGAGCCCCAACAGATGGCGCTGGTGATCATCATGAGCAGGGCGATGTTGAAAGCATGAGGAACGAACATAGAATCGCTGCTCCTTCGCCAACCGAGCCGTGCGAATTGTTGTTTGCGTCCGGTATTCGCTGAACGCAGCGCTGATTTTGGCGTTTGTTGCTCTGGCTGCTTATAGTCACGGCGGCTCAGGCTGTCAAGGATAAACGCGGGACTCCAGTGAGTTTCCGCAGATGGCTAGCGCGAGGATTTCCATTCGAATGGCTTGAGAGAGTTGTTGCTGATTCCGGAGCGAGTTCCTATATAATCCGCGCGCGGTTTAGACGGGGGGAGTTGTCATGGCCAGGCAGTCTCTAATCGCCGTCGTAGGCAGCGCCAATGTCGACCTCACAACGTTTAATGACGTTTTTCCACGGCCCGGCGAGACGATCTTCGGCAAAAAGTTTGACCTTGGCTTTGGCGGCAAAGGCGCGAATCAGGCGGTCGCCGCGCGGCTTTGCGGCGCGAACGTGGGGATGGTCGCAAAAGTGGGGAGCGATCTCTTCGGCCCCGCCACCATCAAGAATTTCGAATCGCAAGGGATTGACGCTACGTACGTAGGGATTGCCGAAGGCGTTTCCAGTGGCGTTGCGCCCATTTTTGTGGAACCCAACGGGCAGAATCGCATCATCGTGGTAAAGGGCGCGAACGATTTGCTTTCTCCCGAAGACGTGGACGCGGCTGCGCCGCTGGTTCGCAAGGCGGACACCATCGTCATGCAGTTTGAAATTCCTTTGCGCACTGTCTATCACGCGGTGCGCTTTGCCAAGTCCAATGGGATCCGCTGCATCGTGAACCCCGCTCCCGCCCAACCCGTCGATTTCAAGGAAGTTGGCGCGGCGGATTATTTCATTCCCAACGAAACCGAAGCGGAAGTCACGACGGGAATGCCGGTGAAATCCATCGACGATGCGAAAAGATGCGCGGAGTTTTTGCTGCGCCAGGGGATGCGGCGCGTGGTTATTACGCTTGGCGAGCGCGGCTCGCTTGTCGCGGGAGCGGAGGGGATCGAGCTGATCCCCGCGTATAAGGTCCAGGCGGTGGACACTACGGGCGCAGGCGATGCCTTCATCGGCAGTTTTGCCGTCTTCCTTGGGGAAGGCCTGCCAGAAAAAGAATCGCTTCGGCGGGCGAATCTCTACGCTGCTCTTTCCACGACAAAGGTAGGGACGCAAAAATCCTTTTGCGGCCGGGCGGAATTTGAGAAAGAGTGGCTGTCTCGCGGCTGACATCTGTAAACCCTCTTTGGCGAAGTGGTAAGATTGAACATTGCCTGCTGTTTTGCTTGAGGCGGTAAAGCTTGCCATGACTCTGCGCGACAACACGCGAACGTCGAACGCATCCAGCCAGGCGCCTCACTCTCCGATTTTTCCTTCGGATACAGCTATTGCGCATTATGCGGGAAGCGATCTTCAGCCAAACTCCGGCATTCCACTCAACCTGGACTGGGTGAAAGAAGTGCGCGTGAACACCAGTGCGGTCGAGAGGCGCGCGCAAACCATCGGCACGCGGCGCACCGTGAAAAAAGAATGGCAGGCGGCGTGGCTCTTGCGCGCCATTACGTGCATGGATCTCACCACGCTCTCCGGGGACGACACCGACGAGCGCGTTCGCCGGTTGTGCGCCAAGGCGCGCCAGCCGCTGCAGCAGGAGATCGTGCAGAGGCTCGGCGTAGAAAGCCTGAATATCAAGGTCGCGGCGGTTTGCGTGTATCACACGTTTGTCGAAACCGCGCGCCGCGCCGTCGAAGGAAGCGGTATTCGCGTTGCTGCTGTCTCCACGGGATTTCCTGCCGGGCTTTCTCCGCTCGCGGAACGCGTTGCTGAAATTCGGCGCTCCGTCGAGGCAGGTGCGGACGAAATCGATGTGGTCATTACCCGGGCGCACGTCTTCGGCGGAAAGTGGCAAGCGCTTTACGATGAAATCGCGATGTTCAAGAACGCTTGCGGGCCGGCGCATCTGAAAGTGATTCTCGGAACCGGTGACCTGATGACCTTGCGAAACGTCGGTCGGGCAAGTCTCGTCGCCATGATGGCTGGCGCGGACTTCATCAAAACTTCCACGGGAAAGGAAACCGTCAATGCGACGCTTCCCGTCAGCCTGGTAATGACGCGCGCCATCCGTGAATACGCGCAAGAAACGGGCATGGCAGTGGGGTTCAAGCCCGCCGGCGGTATTCGAACGGCGAAGCAGGCGCTCGAATGGCTCTTCTTGATGAAAGAAGAGCTGGGCAATTCCTGGTTAAATGCGGAGCTCTTCCGATTTGGAGTCAGCGGAATGCTGGCGGATATCGAGCGGCAATTGGAACACCATGCCACCGGAAGATATTCGGCGGAGTATCGCCACCCGATGGCATAAGGCAGCAGCAGTGGGTCAGCGATGAAGGAAGCGGGAAGAAGCGAATGAGTATCGTCGAAAAATTCATGACCATGGATTACGGACCTGCTCCGGAAGATCCGCGGGAAGCTCTGACGTGGCTCGATCGAAGTGGCCGGAGGCTTGGACACTTTATCAACGGTGCTTGGCAACCTCCAACAGCGGGCGAATATTTCGATACGGCCGATCCTTCCACCGGTGAAAAGCTTGCGTCCGTCGCGCAAGGATCCGCGGCGGATGTTGATGCCGCGGTGCGAGCTGCCCGTTTTGCCCTGCCTGCATGGCAAGCGCTCACTCCACACGCTCGCGCGCGTTACCTCTACGCCCTTGCGCGGCAGGTGCAAAAGCACTCACGCTGGCTCGCTGTTCTCGAGACGCTGGACAATGGCAAGCCGATTCGCGAAAGCCGCGACATTGATATACCACTCGTGGCGCGGTACTTTTACCATCACGCCGGGTGGGCACAGCTTCTCGAACAGGAATTTCCCGGTTACACCGCTTGCGGGGTCGTCGGCCAGATCATCCCTTGGAATTTCCCTCTACTGATGCTGGCGTGGAAGATTGCGCCTGCGATAGCCACCGGTAATACTGTCGTCTTGAAACCGGCGGAGTTCACTCCACTCACCGCGCTCGCGTTCGCGCACATCTGCCAGGAGGTCGGCCTTCCTCCAGGAGTTGTGAACATCGTCACGGGCGATGGTTCGACCGGCGAAGCGCTTGTGAAACATCCAGACATCGACAAGATTGCCTTTACCGGTTCGACCGAAGTAGGCCGTGCCATTCGAACGGCGACCGCACCGAGCCATAAGAAACTTTCACTCGAACTGGGCGGCAAATCCCCCTTCATCGTTTTTGAAGATGCAGACTTGGATAGCGCCGTGGAAGGTCTCGTCGACGGAATCTGGTTCAATCAGGGGCAGGTTTGCTGCGCGGGTTCGCGCCTGTTGATGCAGGAGAGCATCGCGGAAACGTTGATCGGAAAAATCCAGAACCGCATGAATACGCTGCGCATCGGGCCGCCGCTCGATAAGGCCATCGATATCGGCGCGATTGTTGATCGCGTGCAAATGGAGCGCATCCAGCGCCTGGTCGATCGAGGCGTCTCTGATGGAGCGACTTGTTGGCAGCCATCCATCCCCATGCCCTCGCGCGGCCACTATTTCCTTCCAACTCTGCTGAGTAATGTGCATCCATCGTCCGTCGTCGCGCAGCAGGAAATTTTTGGCCCGGTGCTGGCCGCCATGACGTTTCGAACGCCACGCGAAGCCGTCGAACTCGCCAACAATACGGTTTACGGATTGGCCGCGTGCGTGTGGAGTGAGAGCCTCAACGTTTCGCTGCATATTGCATCGCAGCTCAAGGCCGGAGTCGTATGGGTGAATTGCACGAATCTCTTCGATGCTGCATGCGGATTCGGCGGCTATCGTGAGAGCGGCTTTGGGCGCGAGGGCGGACGCGAAGGGCTTCTCGAGTACCTCGAACCTGTTTGGTTCAAGGAAGCTCCTCCGCTACAGGCAAAGCCGCTGGCAATCGACCAGCAGGCTGACCAGCTCGCCTCCACTTCCGATCCCGCCATCGATCGCACGGTAAAACTCTACATTGGCGGCAAGCAGGCGCGGCCCGACTCCGGTTACAGCTTTGAAGTACGCGGTGCGGACGGCCGTTTGTTGGGAGAAGCGCCGCTGGGGAATCGCAAGGACATTCGCAACGCCGTGGAAGCGGCGCGCAAAGCCAGTGGTTGGGGCAAAGCAACCGCCCACAATCGCGCACAGGTGCTCTACTACATCGCCGAAAATCTTTCGCAGCGCCGCGAAGAAATCGCCCTTCGATTGTCCGGCGTGGTCGGTAAGAAGCAAGCGGAAGCTGAAGTCAGCCTGGGCATCGAGCGCATCTTTTCCTACGCCGCGTGGGCCGACAAGTTTGATGGTGCGGTGCACAATCCGCCATTCCGCAATGTCGCTCTGGCAATGAAAGAACCCATTGGCACCATGGGGATCATCTGTCCGGCGGACGCGCCTTTGCTCGGATTCCTTTCGCTCGTCATGCCCGCCATTTCCATGGGCGATACGGTTATCGCAATTCCATCCGAAAAATATCCACTGATCACGAGTGATCTTTATCAAATTTTCGAAACCAGCGATCTGCCGGATGGCGTCGTAAATATGGTTACCGGCCGCGCGCCTGAATTACTGAAGACACTTGCCGAACACGACGACGTCGACGCCATTTGGTGCTTCACGGATGAAGCCGGCGCCGCGGCCGCGAAATCCCTGTCCGTGGGAAATCTGAAGCAGGTGTTCACCAACGAAGGCCGCGTGATCGACTGGTTCCGTACAGAGCAGGCCGAGGGACGGTGGTACCTCGATCACGCCGTCCAGGTGAAAAATATCTGGGTCCCCTACGGTGAGTAGGCATTCGAATAGACGGCGAGAACATCTGAGGGTCTGGATGGAAGGAATCAGGTCATTTCAGGAAATAAGTGGTCGGGGCGAATGGATTTGAACCATCGACCTCCTGGTCCCGAAGATTGTTCGCACGAAGAATCAACAACTTACATAGAGTGCGATGAAATGATACGGAGTGCTACAAGTGCAACGATTTCGTGTACTTACTTCAATGCGCCGATACTGGGTAGCAGTCGGTAGGGATTGGTGGTGGGCACAAACCTGGGCACAATCAATCGCTAGCCTACCCCTTGTTCCCCCACCCGTGTCACCCCCCGGTGGCGTGTCACTGCACCCCCGGGTGGGGTCCGAGACTGGCGCACACTGCGGAATTTTTGAGTTTTCAAAAGCTTGAATGTCACCATGAAAATTCTAGCTTGTCGCTAGTCATCACTGAAATTGACCTTCGGCTAAGTGAAAGGTAGCGTCAGCTCAGTGGACCCCGGTTGCGAGTACCAATTAGAACCGCATTTACCGGCTGCTTCATGAACGTGTCTACTTTGACGAACCATTTTGGAGGTACTTGCACAGGTCCTTGACGGCGTTCTTTTCCTTAACTGGAGTCGTTCCGAAAACTGCTGCACTGTTCTTAAAGAGTCTGTACCGAGCCTTGGGTCGTGGAGGGCGCGGCCCGTGCGACCCTTCGGAACCATGAGCACCTTCAAAGTCTCCGCCTTGGGCTTCCAATACGTAGTCCGCATTGGATTCGTCTAGAACGATTGTGACGTTTGGGCAGCCGACTTTCGGTAGGTTCTCAAGCAAGAATGCAGCTGGGGTCGAGGATGTAGTAGCCAACATGATTTTGACAGGTTTGTCCTGACTCAGAAGCGATTCCGTCGTCAAGCCGCATAGTACAAGAGTTAGGATAGCCCTCAATACAATCTACCTCCGCGGGACGGGGAGACTATACCAACTAAGGCCGGTGAACGGGTCGAATTCCAGTTGTCCGGTAAGGCGTGCCAGTTCAGACGGTCGATGCAACACCATCTGGTATAAAGCTGTTTTCAAAGGTGGTGTTTATGAAACAAGGGAAACGGTTTGGGCTTTCGGCGGAGCAGAAACTCGACGT
>JABCZR010000024.1 GCA_013289585.1 Acidobacteriota bacterium
ATCGCCGTCCTCCTAAACGTTGGCGAGGCCTAGCTCGCGCTCGCCCGCCGAAACGTTATAGATATAAACAATATGACCTCCAATATGACTTCCTTGGAGGCCGCGATGAGACCCGAACTGAACTAAATCTAAATTCTATCAGTCATGGCAATCATAAATTGCCTTAAATGGTCTCGAGGGATTATGTGAGTGGGGCGGAAAGGTGGGCTGCCAGGGGTGGTCACCAAGATTCAAGATTGATGAAGCCGGACTGAAAACTTAACCCCACACAGAAACGCCCATCCGGCAGAGGCTGACAATAGACCACTCTCGATTGTAGGCGAAACTCGTTGAACAACGAAGCCAGCCACGGCTGGTCTTCGGCCTGCCAGCGCCGCTTAGTGATCACGCGCGCGCCACGGGAGCTTACGTTGACAGTAACAGCCTTTTCGGCGAGGAACAGTTGTTCCGCAGGCAAAAGATACACGGGCAGGGCTACAGGGGTGCGCTTCTCAATTCTTCCTTCCAGAGGCACCGAGCCAGATCTTATTTCAGCAGCAGCCTTGTCCGAAGCCCCTGGCGTCTCTTGTGATTCAGGAATTGCCTTGGAAAGATTTCTGACGGTTTCGTTTTTGTTCATACATAGCCTCGTCCGCTTGAGCCATAAGTTCACCGAGTGAAACGGCGCGTTTGGGATCAAAGCGAGCCGCGCCAACGCTGAGGGTTAACTGGTAGCGAGTTTCGCCTGCGTTGGTCTTCTTGAGAGTCTTTTCCAGCCGGCGGAGGAGCACTTCCTTCGTTTGGTCGGAGGCTTCCGAGGCCAGGACGACAAATTCATCGCCGCCAAGGCGAGCCAGAATGTCGGAATCCCGGAAAGCCTTTTCCAGAGCGTCCGCCGAGTGAATCAGCGCCAGATCTCCCTCTTGGTGCCCAAAGGAGTCGTTGATTTTTTTCAGATTGTCGACGTCGCAATACAGCAACAAGAGGCTTTGCGAGTTTCGGCCGGCCACCTTGAGCTGCTGTGCTGCGGCGGCAAAAAATCCGCGCCGGTTATAGAGACAGGTCAATTCATCCGTGAGAGCCAGATGGCGCAACTCTCTGTCCAGCAGGGCCTGCTTGACAGCGCACCAAACCGCAGGATGGGAGGCAGCCCTGACGGTTTGCAAGTCCGGGTCCGATTTCAGTGACTTAGAAATCGCGTCCACTTCATGCAGAATCTGCCCAAGCTCGTTGTCGGAACTCCGCAAAGCGGCAGAGAGAATCTCTTCAAGGCCCTCGCTTTTGGCGCCGTTCTTTCGAGCCATGGCAACAATTTTGCGGTTGGATTTGTGATTGGGCGAGCCGGACTGAGGGCCTGCATCCTGCATCTGGTTAGCAGCCGGCAATTCGTGGATCGGCATCGTTCCTCCTGTCAGCAAACGTAAAGTACCAAGTCGCTGGATAGCACATGGTTTCACCTCCCTGGGGAGCGGACAATTGGGTAGGAGCCGCATTGTCGGTGCAGGTGAATACCGTAGTACCCGCGCGGAGAGGCATTCTTGAATCCGAGGAAGAAGGGGATCTATCAACACGAATAAGAACTTAACTCGCGACTCAGGTATTCACCTGATGCCCTTCGCAGGAATTCACCCCCTTGAGGGAGCGGGTAAGTCATGGTATTCCTCCCAAATCTGCGGGGACCCAGACCATTCCTAGGCACTAGGCACCGGTCCATGCCGTTCAGAGCAAGGAGAAAGAATTCATGTCCAAGCGAGATAGCAGTTCGAAGGACTCGGGGGCACGGAACAATCCGGGCGTGGACTTGGTGCGGAGTGAAGCACCTTCCGAGCTTCTTCGCGAACTCGTAGCGCACCTGCGCCAGAACCGCACGCAGTTGCGCGAGGAATGGGTGGTGCGCATCACGGAGACGCGCCTCCTTACGGCGATGACCAAGGAAGAGATCTTCGCGGAAGCGACCTCGGTGTACGACAGTTACGTGGAGGCCTTGGAAACCGAAGCCTTCGAAGCGCTGCAAGCGTACGCGCGCAACCTTTCGGAACGCATTATTCCGCGAGGCGTTGAGACGCACGAAGTGGTTGGGATCGTTCTCCTGCTGCGTGACGTTTTGGCGCGGTCCCTGTTCGCAAAGTACCAGACGGATTTCAAAAAATTGAACCGCATTTTGGATGCGTACGAGCCTGCCGCGAACCGCATCGCCAATACCGTGGCCGTAGGTTTCGTACAAGAGCGCGAGCGCGTCATCCGTCAGCAACAGGAAGCGATTCGCGAACTCTCGACGCCGGTGCTGCAGGTTCGCGAGCGCTTGCTGATTCTCCCGATCATCGGGGTGATCGATCCGCAGCGAGCGCGGCAGTTGACGGAACAACTCTTGCGGGGAATCCGCACCAACCGCGCGAAAGTGGTGGTAATCGATATCACCGGTGTGGCCGCCATGGACTTGACGGTAGCGAACAACTTGGTGCAAACGGTGGAAGCTTCGCGGCTTCTTGGCGCAACCGTCATTGTCACGGGCCTTTCGCCGGAAATTGCGCAGACTTTGGTGACCATCGGGGTGGATCTTGGCAAGATGAATACGGTGGGCGACCTGCAGGGCGGCATCGAGCAGGCAGAACGACTGTTGGGTTACAAAGTTGAGAAACTAGCGGAGCCACGCTAGGCAAAGCGGAGGAAGGGCCACGTGGAAGTACCGATTCTCAAACAGGGAGCGGTCCTGATTGCCACTTTTCAGGCCGCTCTCTCGGACGCGGACCTCAACCACCTGCGCATGGGTTTAGTGCAGCAAGTTGTTAAGTTTCGTTCCCGTGCGGTTATCGTCGATGTTACCGCGATGGACGTGATGGACTCCTTTGCATCGCGGACCCTGCGAGAGATCGCGCACATGATCCGGCTCCGCGGGGCAGAGACAGTAATCGTGGGGATCCAGCCGGAGGTGGCCTTTGCTATGGTTCAGCTGGGACTGACATTGGAAGGCGTTGCGACGGCGCTGGACTTGGAGGAAGGCCTCGCGTATTTGACTCAAAAATTCAAGAACACAGACTGAGAGAGAAACTGTGAGGGCTGGAGAAATCCGAGTGGTCATCAACTCGGACCAAGATATCGTAACAGCCCGCCAGAGAGGCCGAGCTTTGGCCATCGAAGTTGGTTTTTCCACGGGAGACGCAACTCTCATCGCTACTGCTATCTCCGAACTTGCGCGCAATATTGTTTCCTACGCCCGCAAGGGCGAAATCAGCCTGAAACAAGTCCACGCTTCGAGCCGCCAAGGCATCTTAATCGTCGCTTCGGATGACGGGCCGGGAATCCGGGACATCCGCCAGGCCATGCGGGACGGTTTCTCGACATCGGGAAGCCTGGGCCTTGGACTGCCCGGAGTGCGCCGACTGATGGACGAGTTTGAAATTGCATCCGAACCGGGCCGGGGGACAACCGTGAAGGTGAAGAAATGGAAACAATGAGCGAGCCGCTCGTCGAGTATGGAGTGGCGAAATTCATTCTCCCTGGCCAGGGTGAATCTGGCGATCAACATTTGGTTCGCTGCGGGGGAAATGGAATTCTGATCGCTGCAATAGACGGGATCGGACACGGAGAAGAAGCAGCCAGTGCGGCAAACGCGGCGGTATCCATTCTCAAGGCGGGCGCGGATGAGCCGGTCATCTCCCTCGTACAGCGCTGCCATGAAGGACTCCGGGCGACGCGGGGTGTGGTACTGAGTCTTGCAACCATTGAGCCGGAGCATGGCATGATGACCTGGCTCGGGGTTGGAAATGTTCAGGGTGTATTGATGCGGGCGGGTTCGAAAAAAGGAGCGAGCCAGGAAGTGCTGCTTTTGCGAGCGGGGGTAGTTGGCTCGCAATTGCCCGCGCTACAGGCCGCCGTGATTCCTGTGGCGAAGGGGGATACTCTGGTTTTTGTTACGGATGGGATTGGAGGCGAATTCGCCGAGGGTCTCTCCGCGCTGGAGTCTCCGCAACGAATGGCGGACAGGATTCTAAAGCAGCATTGTCGCGGGAAAGACGACGCGCTCGCTTTGGTGGTGCGGCTCACCGGAGTTCGTGCATGAAGAACGCAACCAAACGGAAGACGCAGCCGGCGGCAACCTTTGAAGAAGAATATCGTTCCGGATTGAGTGAATATGCCCTGCGTGGGGGCGAAGCTGCGTTGGGCCGGGCTTACGCGCTCGGTCGCCGCGCTATCAGTGAGAAAATGAGCCTCATCGAACTGGCCTCCCTGCACCATCAGGCTCTTCACCGAATGCTGGCCGATGCAAGGGGAGCGTTGCGAAACCGGGAATTGCTGACAGCTGGCTGCGATTTCCTGGCTGAGACGCTCTCGCCTTATGAAATGGCACACCGCGGTGTTCAAGATGCGATCGCGGCTCTTCGACAGCTGAATGAGACGCTCGAGGAAGAGATCAAGCGCATCGCCTATGCCGTGCACGACGAAGCAGGGCAGCTTCTGGTGGCCGTGCACCTGGCGCTGGCGGACCTCGCGCGCGAATTGCCGGAACATCAAAAAGCAGAGGTTGGGCGGATTGAAAAATTGCTGAATCAGGTTGAAAAACAGTTGCGGCGGTATTCCCATGAACTCCGGCCAACCGTGCTGGATGACCTTGGATGGGTGCCTGCGATCCGGCTGCTGGCTGAAGGAGTCTCAAAGCGTGCCAATCTCAGGATCCAGGTCAAAACGACGATTGCCGGCCGGCTGGCCGGGCCGCTTGAAATAGCCTTGTACCGTATCGTTCAGGAAGCACTGACCAATGCCGCGAGACATGCGAAGGCGAGCCAAGTACGAATTCAGATTGAGAGGAAGAATCGCTTGCTGTGCTGCACCATCGAAGACGATGGCGTGGGGTTTGATGCCCGGGAGGTCCAGTCTGATGGCAAGCGAAGAGGCCTGGGTCTGATCGGCATGCAGGAGCGCTTGAGCGCGATCGGAGGAACTCTCTCGATCAAGTCAGCTCCCGGACGGGGGACTAAACTTTTGATTCAGCTTGCAACGGAGAATTCGAATGCCAATTCGCATCGTGCTCGCTGATGACCATGTCCTTGTACGCCAGAGCCTGAAGGCCCTGCTGGAGCGCGAAGGATTTCAAGTCGTCGCGGAAGCTTCCGACGGGCAGGAGGCCGTTCGTCACGCAGGGTCGCTCCAGCCCGATATCGTGGTAATGGATATCAGCATGCCGATTCTGAATGGGCTAAATGCCGCGCGGGAAATGAGTCGTTCTATTCCAAAGACAAAGATCATTCTCCTCACGCAACATGACGAAGGCCAGTACATTTCCGAAGCATTGGACGCGGGTGTGAAAGGTTATGTGCTGAAAAATCAGGTTGCCAGCGATTTGCTGGAGGCCATCCGCCAGGTTTCGCGCGGCCAGGTTTATTTGAGTCCGGGCGTATCGCGTGGCGTCATGGAGGCCTACCACTCCAAGTCAGAGAAATCCAAAAGTTCATTGACGTTGCGAGAGCGGCAGGTGCTCCAGTTGATTGCCGAGGGAAAATCCACCAAGGACGTCGCGTCATTACTGGGAATCAGCGTGAAAACAGCGGAATCTCACCGCACACGGCTGATGAACAAGCTGGATATTCATGAGACGGCAAGCCTGGTGCGCTACGCAGTTCGCCAAGGCATGGTAGAGCCATGATCTTAGGCTCGCTAAGGAAATTTCCCAGCTGAAAACGACGAATCCAGAGAAATGTTTCCGTGCAAGTTGAAAGCGGGTGAAGCCCGACCACTCGAGTAAGAGCGGAGAGATCAGGGGAAGTCGAGTTCGATCTCGTCGATGAAGCACCAGCCCCAGGTTTCGCCGGGTTCGAGAGATTTCATGATGGGGTGTTTGGTTTTATGGAAATGCTTGGTGGCGTGCTTGTTTTTGGAGGAGTCGCAGCAGCCGACGTGGCCGCATTCGAGGCAGAGGCGCAAGTGGACCCAAGTGTCACCCATTTTCAGGCATTCCTCGCAACCGTTCGTATGCGGTTTTACGGGGCGAATCAGACCGAGATGCGTACAAGCAACCATAACTTTCCTCCCTTACGTAGCGGCTAAATAGCGGTGCACAAAAGTGACGGCCATGGCGCCTTCGCCGACAGCCGACGCGCAACGCTTGACGGAGCCATGCCGGACGTCGCCTGCGGCGAAGAGGCCTGGCATGCTGGTTTCCAAATAATAAGGTGCGCGTTGGAGCGGCCAGTTCCCCAGGTTGTGGCCGTTCTGTGAGAGATCGGGGCCGGTGACGAGATAGCCTTCCGAATCGCGCGTGATGCCGGCTTCCTTGGCCCACTCCGTGTGCGGCACGCCGCCCAAACACAGGAAGAGCCAGTGTGTGTCACAGGTACGCTGTTGGCCGGTCTTGTTGTTGGTGAGAGTGATGGCGCGCAAAGCAGAATCACCGTGTAGAGCGGTGACCTCGGTATGTGTCAGAACCTCGACCTGGGACGCGGCATAGATGCGATCAATGAGATATTGGGAGAGAGTCTGTTTCAACGAAGGACCGCGGACGACGATGGTTACCTTGCGGGCATACCGGGCGAAGTGCATGACGGCTTGTCCCGCAGAGTTGCCGCCTCCGACGACGAAAACGTGCTCATTGCCGCAGAGAGCCGCTTCGCTGGCGCCAGCGCCGTAGTAGACGCCGGCTCCAAAGAGACTTTCTTCATTGGGAAGATCCAGGCGCCGATATCTTACGCCGGTGGCGCAGATGGTGGCGTGGGCAACAATTTTAGTGCCGTCGGCGAGGTAGCCCGTGCCTTTGCCCGGTGTGAACTCACCGCGCACGCCTTCGCGCAGGATGAGAATTTCCGCGCCGAAGCGGCAAGCTTGCTCGCGCGCAGCTTTGGACAGGTCGGCGCCACTGATGCCTTCCGGAAAGCCTAAATAATTTTCGATTCGGGAACTGGTGCCTGCTTGCCCGCCAACGACGGAGCGCTCGATTAACACCGTTCGAAGGCCCTCGGATGCCCCATAGACAGCAGCGCTCAGACCTGCGGGTCCGGCGCCGTAAATCGCAAGATCGTACTCCGAGCGGGAAGGATCACGAAGCCAGCCGAGTTTTTCCGCGAGCTGGCGGATGGTCGGGCATTCCATGCGCGTGCCGTCGGTGAACAGGCAGATGGGGAGACGTGGATCGTTGAAATTGTCCACGCCGAGCTCGCGGGCTTCTTCGTCGCTCTTGAGTTCCACGAATTGAAACGGGACATCGCCGCGATAAAGGAAGTCACGAATCGAGTAAGCCCGGGCCGAGGCGGCTTTTCCAAAGACCTTCACGATGGGCTGGGGAGGGTGTAGTTCTTCGGCCATATTCTCGTGAAAAGGATTCTGCCTTTTCAAGGTTCCTAAGGTACTACTTTTTCCCACGGTTCGCGCCCCGGGGACCCATACCGAATGGAATGAGCGCAAGGCCGCGCACACCCTGCGGCATCGCCCGGAACCATCGTCAGGGCCGCAAACAAACAATGTTCCCAATTCGACAAGGGAATCTGTTATTGAGATGAGTACAAATCGCGCTACAAAGCTTGTTTCCCGGCGGAAGGGAATCTAGTGTAGAGGGAAGCGTGAGGAGGGGTAGGAACCTCCACCGACAAATATGAGTCCCGAGACACGAGGCGGGGCGCGGGCGTTTGTCCGCAGCCTCAACATCCTGCTGAAATTCGCGCGTCTGTACGAGTTTGGCCACGCGAAAACGGCGCAGCAGTTTGAAACGACGTGGAAGGAACTGCGCGGTGCATTGGATGACAGCGGCGGAAGCGGCGTGCTGCTGGGCGCTTCGGGGACGCAAATTCTCCTGGATGGTGTGCCGCTGGGATCGGCAGCGGGCGAACGCAGCTTTGCGCAACTGCTGATTACTTCCGGTATCGCCAGCATTCACTTTTCACCGACACTCACACAGCCGCAATTCGCGCGATTTGTGCGTGCTTTCCCAAGCGGAAATGCGAAGCCGTCCTCGCTGGCGGAGCAGTTGAAGTCCGCGCTGGCGGGAGAAACCAGTATCAAGGTCAACGAGATCCGCTACGTCGCAGAGGACTCCTCCGTTGCGGGAATCAAGGTGGCTGCGCAACTGACACAGAAAGTGCTCGGCGCGCAGGGCGACAAGTTCAAGGATTTTTTTGAAGATCCGAACAAGCTGCTGCAGATGATTCTGGCCGCGGAGAGTTCGCGCGGCGGAGGTGGTGGTGGCAGCGGGGCGGGCGGGCCTGGACACGGTTCGGGAGGTTCCGGGCCTGGCTTCGGCTTGGGCGGAGGCACAGGAGGCAGCGGCTCGGGCGGAAGTGGCACGGGCGGAAGTGGTGGCTCGGGCGCGCCCGGAACAGGTACGGGCAGCGGCTCCAGCTTATGGGAACCGAGCGGCGGCGGCCAGGGTGGCGCCGGGGGATTAGGTACGGGCGGACTGGGGACGGGAACAGGCGGAAGTGGCAGCGGCGGCGTTGGTGGAGCGGGCGGACCGGGTTTCGGTGGTGGGTCCGGCGGTGGAACCGGAGTTGGCGGTGGGAGTGGCACCGGTACCGGAACCGGCGGCGGTGGTACGGGAGCAGGTGGTGGCTCTGGAACCGGTGGTGGTCCCGGATCTGGAGGAGGGCCAGGCACCGGCGGCGGCACGGGTGGCCGCGGCGGCGACGCGAACCCGCCTGGCAAATGGCGCACCGCCTCGGCGATGCTGCGGGACACCATGGCGGGCGGGTCTGGCGGCGTATCGTCAAGCGTTCTTGGCGGAGCCGGCGCTGGCGAAGGTGGCGGGGGATTCTCTGTCGCGGAAGAAGATGTTCGTTCAATGCTGGGACTCTTCGCGCAACTGGGCAAGTCTCGCAAAGATCCGGAATCACGCCTGGATGTGCCGACCTTCCAATCGCGCCTGAGCGCCATGCCGGTGCGTGCGCAATACACGCTGCAGCAAGCGCTCGCCGGACTCGCCGCGCAAGCGCCCGATGCCAAGCCGGACAAGCCGATGCTGCTGAAGCTGGCGGAGCATGTGGCGATTCGCTTCGCGCTGGATAGCTACGAAAAAGGCGAGCTGCGCGTGAACGCGGTGAAGCAGTTGCTTGACCGCATGAATACGGAAATTGAAGCGCTGCGCAAGATTCTCTCCACGCAGGAAGAAATGATGGCGCACGCAGGACTCTCCGTGCAGTCGTATACGGAATTGCTGGATCAGGAATTCTGGGAGCAGGTGCCGGAAGAGAATAAGAAGGAAGTCCTGACGTCGGACGAGTCGTGGTGTGTGCCGCCGCGAAACGTGCGCGCTTTCCTGGAAGACATGCTGCGGCGCGGGGAACTCAAGACCGTCAATGAAATTCTGATGAAGTACGCGTCGTGCATCGGGCTGGAAGCGCCGGAAGCGCGGCGCACCACGGCCATCGGATTATCGGACCTGGGCGAGCTTTACGGCAGCGGCGACGGCAGCGCGTTGATGGACGCGATCCGGCGGCTGGGCAACCAGTTGGCGGTCGAGCGCGAACCGGAATTGCAAACGCTGATTAGCGCCGCCTTTGTGCGCTTGAGCCAGGAAGCGGCTTCCAAGCGCTGCTACCCCGCGATCCAGCAAGCTCTGGCGTCTCTCGACAGCGTGGAAACGCAAAGGCCGGGATCGACGCAGAGCCTGCGGCCGCGCATCGGCGCGGAAGAGCGGTTGCCGGAATTCATCGAGGAAGCGCTGCGTAGCGGCCACATCGCGGATGGCATGTCGGAAATCCTCGGGTTGATGCCCAAGGCCACGCTGCATTATGCGACGAACCGTTTCGCGCATTGCGGATTCCGTGAAGATTGCGAATTGCTTTGCGATGTCGTCCGTGGGCTGGGCGAGGACGCGACCCAACGGCTGGTGGAGACTTTGCAAACCGCTCCTGCAGGAGAGGCCGCCGAGGTCGTTGGATTGCTGAGCCAGCTTTCGCCGGAGAGCGTGGAAAAGATTTTGCCGCTGCGATTGTCGCAGTGGCCGCGTTCCGCGCACGACCGCACGGTGAGGCAACTTTCCGCGACGCCTGCGGAGCAGCGGACCAGACTGCTGGTGGCGCTCTATGATTCGTTGGACGTCATGATCCGCCCGCTGGCCATCGATGAGATGGGCATGAGCGGGGAAGGCTCGTGCATCCCCAAGCTCATCGAACTGGCGCAGAACGATGAGACGCCGGGATTCACGCGAATCAAGGCGGTCGAAGCTCTGGGCCGGTTGCGCGCTTCGGGTGCAAGCGCCTTGTTGCAGCACATTCTGGACGCGCGGCAAGTGTGGCGCTGGGTCTATCCGAATGAATTGAGAATTGCGGCGGGCCAGGCGCTGATTCGTGTCGATCCATCGGTGGGCATGGAAAAGGTTGCCGCCAGCGGGATTGACAGGAAAGAATTGACGCTCGAGCCCTCGGATCCGGAAGCGAACGCCTCGGTCATCCGGCAGAGGCGGTATGCGCGCTTGAAGCTTTCGCGCAACATTGTTGTGGTGACCACGAATTTGCGCGAAAACTTCCGGCTGTCGATTCCCGAGATGAATCTGGGCGGCGGGATCGGTTCCGGAGAGCGCCATCTGGCGCCGGGGTCGCTGCTGACACTGAAATTCTCGCAAGGCGTGCGCCACATCAAGGCGCAAGCGATCGTTCGCGGAGCCCGGCCGCAGGCCATGGCGTTCGAATTCGTGGAAATGGATCTGGATGAACGCTACCGGCTGCGGAAACTGCTGTTGGAATTGGGTGGCCTGCCGATGGTTGCGCAGGTAACCAATCGAACGCGACGGCGCGGGCGTGTAGCGATCTCCAAGAACTAGCTTTTAGACTATTCAAGTCACGCGCGTTACGCGTGACAGCCCCTCCCACCTGTCCCTCCCAAGGTCGTACCCGTCCGGTCGTTCAGTGTGTCCACCCGGCCAATAGGAGTCTTGACCGCGCGGACACATGGAACCTCTGTACCATTGCGGGGTACGGTGGCTGGCCCTACGGTACTAGACAGGGAGTCCTATTCGGGACCTACGCGGCATGGAATGAAAGCAGATCCAAAAACAACGGCAGCACGCGCTTTCGTAAGAAGCCTGAACATCTTGTTGAAGTTCGCGCGCCTGTACGGCTTCGAGCACGCCCGTACCATCGAACAGCTACAAATTGCAGGACAGGAACTACATACGGCCATCCCCTACGGGTCCGAAGGCGGCCTGCTCTTAGGCGCAACGGGTTCCCAGCTGCTGCTCGATGGCGTGCCGCTGGAAGGCGCGCCTGCCGAAAAACAGTTTGCACAACTGCTCTCCGCCGCCGGCCTGGCAAGTGTACAGTTCTTCGCCTCCGTGACGGGAGATGAGCTGGCGCGTTTCGTGCGTGCCTTTCCGACTGGCAAGGCCAAACCTGCAGAATTAGCGATGCAATTGAAGGCCGCTCTGACTGGCGCCCAAGGAATCCGCATTAATGAGATTTGCTTTGTGGCCACGGACTCGCGGCTGAAGGAAGCGAGCATGGCCGCACAGTTGGCGGTCGCTTCGCTTGGCAAGGATCAGGATAAGTTCACGGACTTAATGAACGATCCGCACAAACTGCTGGAATTGATTGCCGCCGCCCAGGGTGCCAAGGGGGACGGAACTGCTGGAACGGGATCGAGTGGACCGGGTGTCGGAGGAGTTGGGCCAGGATTTGGCGGACCAGGAGCCGGGGGCGCGGGAGGCTTTGGACCGGGCGGCGGGCCGGGCGGCGCCGGAACCGGTGGTGGAGGATCAGGGGCGGGTTGGCCGGGTGGCGGCGGACCCGGCGGGGGTGGAACGGGAGTTGGCGGGCCGGGTAGTGGCGAACCGGGTGGTGGAGGCTCGGGGACTGGTGGATCCGGTGGCGGTGGAACGGGGAGTGGACCTGGCGGTGGAGGCTCTGGGCCTGGCGGACCCGGCGGGGGTGGAACGGGAGTTGGCGGGCCGGGTGGCGGCGGACCTGGTGGCCCAGGCGGCGCGCCGGGGGCGGGCACGTGGACCGGAGCTGGCGGTAACGGCGGCGCGACCCTTGTTTCCGGTGTCGTTGCTGGTCTCGCTGGTGGAGGACCTGCCGGGCGCGGTGAACCAACGGAAGAAGAGCTGCTTGGAATTCTCGGTGCACTGACGAGTTTCGGAAACATCACTGCTGGGCAAGGCGGCGTGGGTGCAGCGGTCGCATTTCAGGACCAGGTGTCACAGTTGCCGGGCCGCGCCCAAGACACGTTGAAGCAGGCGCTCGCGGCTTTGGCCGCGCAGGCACCGGACACGAAGCCGGATGAGTCTGTCCTTGTTCAATTGGCGGAGCACCTGGCGATTCGCTTCGCCATCGAGCGCTTCGAAAAGGGCGAAGTCAAAGTCAACGCGGTCCGGCAGATGCTCGACCGCATGAATCAGGAGATCGAGAATCTCCGCAAGATTCTTGGCGCGCACGAAGACAAGATGAGCGACGCCGGTTTACTTGTCGAATCGCACCGCGAAATCCTGGACCGGCAGTTCTGGGCGGCGGTGCCGGAAAGTGGGAAGCGCGCGGTACTGCTTTCGGGAGAGGCTTGGTGCATTCCGCCACGCAACGTGCAGTCCTATGTCGGCGAACTCATCGAGCAGGGAAATATCGAGGAGGCCATCAGCATTCTTCAGAACTACGCCGCTTGCGCGGACAGCGAAGAGGCGGACGCGCGCAAGAAAACCGCGGTTGGACTTTCCGAAATGGCGGAACTCTACGCCAAGGCCGATCCGAAACTTTTGAGCGAAGCGCTGCGGCACCTCGGGCTGCGCCTCAATGTGGAACAGGATAGCGAACTGCAAGGCCTCGTCAGCGGCGCATTCGTTCGCTTGAGCCAGGAAGCGGCCACCAGCCGCTGTTTCCCCGCGATGGAGCAGGCGCTGGATCTGGTTCTCGGCGTGGAAAGTCAGAGGCCGGGAGTTGGGCGGACTCTGCGCAGCAAGATGGGCATCGAAGAGCGCATTCCGGAATTTGTTGACGAAGCGCTGCGCGCGCGGCAGGTGGCTGCCGGCCTGACGAATGTTCTCCGGCAATTGCCGCAAACGACCATGGAACAGTTGGCCACGCGTTTCAATCGTTGCAGTCTGCGCGATGACGCCGAACACATCGCCAATCTGGCTGCTGACCTTGGCGAAGAGACCGTGCAATACCTGCGGAGCACCGTGCGGGGCGGACCGATCGCGGAAGCGGTGGAGATGGCCGGCCTGCTGAGCAAGCTCGATCCCGAATCGATCATGGTCTATTTGCCCGGGCGAATGAAGGATTTTCCGCGGACTTCGCAAGACCGCGTAATCCGCCAGATTTCGGCGAGCGGCGCGCCGCGGCGCTGCCAGATTTTGCTGGAATTGCTGGACCATGTGGACCCGCTGGTGATGCCGCTGGTGATCGATGAAATCGGCGTGGCGGCGGACCGCGACGCGCTCGGCAAGCTTCTGACCATCGCCGATGGAGACATCCCTGCCGGCGCCAGTCCCTTTCTGCGCGTGAAGGCCATTGAAGCGCTGGGCAGAATCAATGCGCCGGAGTCTGTCAGCACCCTCAAGCGGATTCTTGAGTCGAAGAAAATGTTTGGCTGGCAGCATCCCCAGGAATTGCGGATCGCGGCGTTCCAGTCGATGGAAAAGCTGGAACCAGGATGGGCGGTAAATTATTTGCCGAAGAGCGGGATCGAGCATGAAGACCTGGCGCTGGCTCCGCTGGCCATTCCCTCGGTATCGAAATTTGTGCGGCATCGCCGGCACACGCGCGTGCGGCTAAAGAAAACCGTCCGCGCGGTGTGCACAAATCTTAAAGAAGGCTGCTCGATGGAAATTAAGACTGCCAGCCTGACCGGCGGCGTTGCCACCCTCAGCCGGCACTTGACTCCCGGGACGCAGGTGCAGTTGAGGTTGCAGGTTGGACTGAGAAACTTGCAGGCCACCGCGCTCATGCGCGACTCCCGCGCGCAGGATATGGCCTTCGAAATCGTAGATATGAACCTCGACGAGCGCAGCAAATACCGCCGCATGCTGGCGGGCAACCTCTCCTCTGGATCTAGCAAGCCAAGCCTTACGGAAAGTGATCCGACTCCCGCTCCGGTGGAAACTCTGGCTTCCCGCTAGCACCAGGGACATTCGAGGCGATGGCAGTTGTAGCCGTCGCCTTTCTTCTAACGATGCCCATCCAAACCGCCTCTGACCATACCGGGGACTCTAAGATGCCGCCCCATCGCCGGCGAGGGCTCGAACTGCCTCGGGCTGAGGACGCAGCAGCAAATAGAATGCGACGACATGCGTGATCATCAACACGGGCACATAGAGGATCGGGATCGCATACGTGGCGCCCAATTGTCCTGCCATCGCGGGAAGGCCAACCCGGACGGCGTGGTAGTAGTCGAGGATGAGGTCAATCGTCCCAACGAGATTGAAGGCCACGACGAAAAGCCAGAAGAGCGGACGTATCCTTACCGAGAGAAGCGCCAGGATCGCCAGCACCCCGGTCGCCAGGTCCCAGTAGGCGGCGAAAGTGGCGAAGCCAGCGGCGGGGAGATTCGGGCCGACGATGCCTGGAAGGATAAAGACCAGCCCGAAGAAGCGGAAGCTGTGCAGCGTTGCGATGGCGCGTTGCGCTGCGACCAGATCCATCGACTTGAGCCAGGGCATGACGTACACGCTGAAGCAAAGCAGCCACGCGACATAACCTAGAATGAGATGCAGATTGAAAATGATTTCCGGTGACATTTGGCCTCCTATCGGATTGACGGTTTCTCGATTCACTTATTGGTTGAGTTGTCTCGCAGGAGTATCCCGAGCGGCAAGAGTGGCCCGACCGGAATGAACTGCTCGTCCATGAGGTTTTCCTTCGAGAGCGGCAGGCTTTCGATGAGGGCCCGAGCCTCCGCAACGTCCTTGCAGTTCAGTAGGAAGATGACGCCCTTGCCGTCGCCGCGCGTGAACCACTGCTGAATCTTGCCGTCGAGATACAGGGGCACGGTCGCACGAATTTCGGCGGGCATGATTTTCATGACTTGCTCGACCGTAACTCCCGGTTTTGGTGTAAGCATCGTCAGCACGCCGGTGATCTTGGGCTGCGGGGGTGTGGACTGGCCTTGCGCCATGGGCGCCAGGACCGTCGCAAACGCCAGCAGCGTGTAGAACATTTCAATCTTCATTGTTCAGCTCTTTTGATTTCTTGCGAAATCACCATATTTTGGTACCACTGGGTACCACACACTTTTTAGACGCAGCTACAAGAGAAAAGTTGCATCCGCAGGCTATTAAAATTCTTTTCACCCCTGCACGCAGGGTGGTACTATACGGTACCATGTTGTCAGGGGAGGGAGATGGCTACGGCTTCGAGGTCAAAACGCCGCCAGAAAGGCGGCGACGAAACCGCGGTGCGCCAGCGCATCCTTGAGGCGGCCTTTGCCGCGTTCATGAAGAGCGGCTACGCCATGGCCAGCACGCTTGAGATCGCTACACGCGCGCGCGTTTCGAAGCGAGAGCTTTACGCGTTAGTTGGCAACAAACAGGAAATGCTGATCGCCTGCATCAGCGAGCGCGCCAAGCGCTTTGACGTGCCCGCTAACCTGCCCGCGCTGCGCGATCGCGAGACCTTGGAGCAGGTGCTGGCTTCTTTCGGGACGAGGTTCGTCCGCGAGGTAAGTGATCCCACCGTCATTGCGGTATTCCGGCTGGCGATCGCAGAGGCGGTCCAGGCCCCCGAAGTGGCGCGCGCGCTCAACTCGATAGGACGCGAGGCAAGCCGCGCCGCTTTGCGCAAAATCATGGCCGAGGCCCAGGCGTCCGGCCTGCTCACGGGCCGTCCTGCAGAATTTGCCGAGCAGTTTGCCGGGCTGCTCTGGCGCGATTTGATGGTCAGCCTGCTGCTCGGCGTCGCCGAGCGGCCGAACCGCCGCGAAATCGCGGCGCGTGCCCGCGCCGCCGCAGCCGCCTTCCTGCAACTTCATCCGCTACCGAATGACGCGCCAGCTTGAAGTTATGTTTTAATGCTGTCTCCCGATTTCCTGGGCGGGCTTCGGCGTTGTTTTGCGAACCTCGCAGGGTTGGCCGTGATATGCTCGTCGGCCTACTACTACTTGGGCGAATCAGGAACCGGCATGACCAAGACAGCCGTCACCGTGCAAATCACTCACCGCTGGTACACGCGTCCCGTGCTTTTCGTTGCTGACGTGAACCGTGCACTTCGCTTCTACATCGACATGCTCGGCTTCGAGAAGAGTTGGCACGAGGGCGCCGGCGCGGGCGGGGTCTGCCAAGTCAATCGCGCGGGAACCGAGATCATCCTTTGCGAGGATGCCACGCGAACAGACAAGTCGCGCTTGTTCGTCGAACTGACCGTCGATGGACTCACCGCGCTCCGCCGTGAAATCCTCGAGCGCTCGGTTCCTAGCGAGAAGTCCTGGTGGGGTTACGACGTCATCAAGATCGTCGATCCCGACGGAAATGAGTTGTTGTTTCCCGCGGCCGAATAGTCTAAGCAGTGAGTGTCGGAGACAGTTCCCGGATCTCCTTGTAGGGGCGCAGCACCGCTGAGCCTTTCCTAAACGTAGCGCCGCCCTTTAGGGCGGCATCTGGCCTCTTGTTCTTGGACCCGCCACGCATCCGCGCTTTGTAGAGGCCGGGCTTCAGCCCGGCTCCTTAAAACATGACCCCGACTCGCTTTATGCCGTTGCCGCGGCTCCCTGATTAGCTTTCGCGGCGGCGCGAATCACCTCGATGACGCGTTCTGGTTGGGAGAGCATCGGCACGTGGCTGCTGTCGAGCTCATAGGTGGTTGCGCCCATGCGCTTGGCGAAAAAACGCTCCAGATCGGGATGCACGGTGCGGTCTTTCTTGCCGACGATGTACCAGCTCGGCTTCGATTTCCAAGCGGTTCCCCCGGCTTTTGCCTCGAACAGGTCGGGTAGGGGAGCGCCTTGGGTCGCCCAAACGAGCTTCTGCTCCTGCTCCGAAAGGTCTCCGCAGAAATGCTTCGTGCCCTCCGGACTCAGCCAGATACGTCCATCCACGACTTCGATGTGGGAGAAGACGTCGGTCTTCGGGAATTTGGACTGCTGCGTTTGAGACGTTTCATCGGCGTCGGGAGCGAGCGCGCAGATATAAACCAGCCCGACAACGCGATCGTCGGTGCCGGCGCCGGTGATGACGCTTCCGCCGTAGGAGTGGCCGACAAGGATAACGGGTCTGCTGACGCGGCCTATCGTTGCTTTCGTCACGGCGACGTCCTCTGCCGTTGTGTTGAGGCCATATTGCGCGGCAATACACTCATACCCCTCCGCCTGAAGCGGACCGATCAACTTACTGAAGCACGAGCCATCGGCCCAGAGTCCGTGGCAGAACACGATGCTTGGTTTTGTTTGCGTCATTTTGTTCTCCTTGCTTGTCTCTCACATATTCCGGGTTCAACAGAGCCGGACAGTGAAGCAAATTCTAAGAAAAGCTGGACGCTGTTGCAAGCGACTGTCGATGGACGTGTCCCACTCAGCGCATTCTCAAGGTTGGCTGCTCGCTTGCAGAATCTTGCTGGTCTTGTCGCTGCCTGGGGACCGTGCCGGGGGACAGACCCCACCCTGAAAATCTCCAATCCTTACGAGCCAAACGATCGATATCACGTGAACATCAGAAAACGTCCAATCTGTCCCCGTCGCCAAGGGCGGGCGGAATTTATCCCGGCCCGGCCGGGCACCCGACCCTTACTTCGTCTTCTCCTCCTTACTGGCCTGCCCTGCGGGCCAATCGCCACTCCCCACACCAAGTAGTTCAATCTGGTTACCGAGCATTCCAGAAGTTACGATTCTTCTGCTTCTAGCTTCCGAGTTGCCAGTAATCCGTCCAGGATCGGTGCCAAGCGCTGAGATAGCTGCCTACAACCCAGTTAACCGAGCGAGTGGTATTACTTCCGAATCGGGCGTGTCACTAACACCCGCCAAGGCGAAGATGAGTGCCCAATGTGGCGTCCAAGGGATGACAGAGACTGTCTGAAGGATTGGCGATATTAGTTGGTGGAGTTAAGTTTTTTCAGCATTTGGATGGCGTTGCTGTTGGAAGGGTCGAGCTGAAGAGACCTCTGGTAGTTGGCGATGGCGAGTCGCGTGTCGCCGTTGTCCATGTAAGCTTCCGCGAGGCTGTCATAAGCGTTGCCCGACTGGGGATAGGCCTCCACATTTAACTGGAAGATGCGAATCGCCTCTTTGAAATTCTTGCTGCCGAGCAGTTGATAGCCAAGTGCGTTGAGTTCCGCTTCGTCAAAGTCGTACACGCCGGGTTGCGTCGACTTAAGCTCCTGATACTGCTTAATCGCAGCATCGATGCCACCGGAGGATATGGTCTGCAAAAGAACCTCCACGATCGACTTGCGATTCGCGAGACGTTCCACTTTTCGGAGCATCGCGTCGAGCGCGCCGCGGTCATAGTAGGCTCCATCGTAGACGAGCGCGGAGATCTTACGGACGTTACGGATGTCGTCCAGAGGATTGCCATCGAGAAGCACCATATCGGCGAGTTTGCCGGGCTCGATAGTGCCGAGGTCTTTTTCGCGGCCGAGGAAGAGTGCGGGATTGTAAGTGGCGGTACGGATAGCCTCCTGGGGAGAAAGACCGGCCTTAACATAAAGTTCCAGTTCGTCTGCAAGACTGAAGCCAGGAGCAACGAAGGGACTCGGCGTATCAGTGCCCGCGATGATGCCTACGCCGGCCTGTTTCAGCGCAAAGACCGTGACCATGTCATGTTCGAATTGGCGCTTCGCATACGTTGGATTCAGGGCGGCAATTTTGAACAAGTAGTTGTTTTCAGGCTCCCAGGAAACCCGGATACTTCGTGGCAAATAACGAACGTTTGGATCATTCGAGAGGCTCGGGTCACCGACAAGCGCCATGGTGCGGAAAATTACAAGAGTAGGGCAGACCCAGGTTCCATTGGACTTGAGGTGAGCGCCGACAGCGGCACATCGCTGAGGGCTGTAGCTATCGAGAATCGAGACGCCCATGGCGGCGAGATGAGATCCTCCTGCGAGAGAGGATTTGCCCGCGGCAATCATCTCCACGAGATCCTGTCGGGATCTGAGATGAAAGTCCTCTGCACGTGATGAGCAGGAGCCATCGATACCAGCGAGGTGTTCGATGCTTTTTTGTCCGGCATCGGAAGCTTCTTCAACTGAAACAGACATCGGCGTGTGGCCGGTGAATGGAAGGCCAAGTTTTTTGGATTCACTGACAATGGCGAAATAGAGATCGCGGGGGAGGAAGGAGTAGACCTTAATGAAATCAGCGCCCGCCTGCTTCTCCGCGTCGACCGCTTTACGCGCTTCGTCGGGCGTTTGAACGGAAATGAAGTAGGGCAGAAATGGGGTCGGGCCATCGATAATTCTGCTGCCGATGACCATGCGCGGCCCGACTAGTGTCCCGGCTTCGATCTGCTTGCGACTCTCGTGGGCGGTGGAATCGCCAAACATGATGCGGAGGCCGGTGACACCGTTGACGAGATAGAGAGGAAGATATTCTGCATCGGAAAAGTGCGCGTGCATGTCCCAGAGGCCGGGGATGAGGAATTTGCCAGAAGCGTCGATGACACGGGCGGCTTGTGGCAGAGACGGCTTCGCGGCCCCGGAAATGGAGGAAATGCGATGGCCGGAAATGACGATAGTTCGATCGACGAGCAGGGGCGTACCAGTGGCGTTGATAACCGTGACATGAGTGATGACCAGAGGTTGCGCTGAGGATTCGGCGGTGGATTGGGCGTAAGCGACGGAGTGAAGCCAAACGACAAGTAAGAAGAAGGTGGCGAAGCGATGCATTGGACCTCCAACGGCGAGCAAATCGGGAGACCAAGAAAGCGGACGAAAGGACTGGGCGAAAGCATAGCGCAAAACGCAAGTAGCGACGAGACAGAAGAGAATTGCCGACGAGTTGCCGGGGGACGGGTGCCGGGGACAGTCTCCAATCATCACGAACCAAACGCTCGATATCACAGGAACTTCCGAAACCGTCCCGTCTGCCTCCGATTTCCCTGAAGCGGGCTAACCTTGCCAGGCTACCCCATCGGCGGTACTGTTCCGGAATGCGACCCCTTCGGTATTCCATCAACGTCACATTGGACGGATGCTGCGATCATCGAGCAATCATCCCGGACGAAGACTTGCATCGTCATGGGATCGAGAACCTCAACCAGGCCGATGCCCTCCTCTTAGGCCGGGTGACTTACGAAATGATGGAGGCAGCGTGGCGGCCGCCGGCGGGGGCGGGAGCGAGGCCGGATTGGATGGAACCCTTCGCCCGGTCGATCGACGCGGCAAAAAAGTACGTCGTGTCGAGCACCCTGGACCGGGTCGATTGGAACGCCGAGCTCGTGCGCGGGGATCTAGCGAAGGCCGTTCAGCAGCTCAAGCGGGAGTCGGGTAAGGGACTATTCACGGGAGGCGTGAAGCTCCCGATGGCGTTGGTGGAGCTGGGATTGATCGATGAGTATGAGTTCGTGGTGCACCCCAGGCTAGCGGGCCACGGGCCGACGTTGTTCGCGGGGCTATCGAAGCATGTCGACTTGAGGCTCATAAGCCGGCTGGAGTTCGGCTCGGGAGCGGTGGCCATGCGGTATGAGCCGAGAAGGTAGCCATTGAGCTTGTTAGGTGTCGGGGCGCCGGGGGACAGAAGGGAAGTTCCCCTACTCTGAAAGTCTCCAATCATCACGGCCAACGGCATTCGCGCTCTGTAGAGGCCGGGCTTCAGCCCGACTCCTTGTCTCGTCACTCGCCACTCGTCACCCAAATCATTACGAGCCAAACCATCGATATCACAGGAACATCAGAAATCGTCCCGTTCTGTCCCGACTCCACCCAAGAAATCTCCTGGGATCGGGGGCTGCCCGCCAACATTCAGATGCCTTACTCGTTAGTTCTTTTCTTGTGGCTCAACCAGCGGCGGGTTGGCCTCTGGGTGTTCCCGCAAATACTGTTCCACAGGCGCGTCGCGCTTCACGAAGCGGAATCCTCGCCGCGTATTCACGTCGATGCTCTTCTGCAAATCCAATTCGCTGAGGGCCATCGTCCGTTCGACCGACTTCGTGCCACCTTCCTCCAAAGTGATGAAATGGACTTGATCGCCCACGAACCAGTAGTCGGTCACGTTCCACGCCGTGCCTTGTTTCAGAAAGAGTTGCACCAGCTCGCGCTCTCCTCCACCGTACAGGTACGGAGCGGTTTCGTACACGGGTATGGTCACGTAATTCTCAAAACCCGCCCCGTACGGAAGGAAATTGTCGCAGCCGTAGCCGTAGTCCCATCTCCAAAGCGGACCGCAGTTCACCCACCACGAGTTAAAGAAGCCCCCGCGAAACCCGAAGATGGGCGCATGAACGAAGACACGGCGATGAATGAAAATGGGCCTCTGCCGGATGATCACTTGAGGAGGCACCGTGGTTCCGTGCGAAGCCCGCGGAGCAGATGCATGTGGCACACTTGCGCGCGCTCCGCCGCCAAAGTGACCGCCTCCCCCGACGTGGCCTCCTCCCGCATGACCGCCATGCTGCGCGAATGCCTGCGGTGTCAGAACGCACGCGTACGCCAACGCACAGAGCGTAGCAATTATGAGCTTTTTGGGAATCGATCCGCGAACGACAAACTTGGCCATGAGGCTACCCTCCTTGCAGCATCCAACTCAGGCTGCCAGGATCGCGCAAACTCTTTTCCCACCATTCTAATCCCCTCTGCCGTCCATTGTCTTCCACTCTTAACTTTCGGTAGTGGTACAGTTTCCGGCGGACGAACGCGAAGTTTCCCCCGCTCTGAAAACTCTCCAATCATTACGACCCAAACGATCGACATCACATCAACATCAGAAATAGTCCCGTCTGTCCCCGATTTCCCTAGGACTCCACTTGTTCGGTGAGCGCGTTTATCAGGACCTAGCAGGCAACAAACTCGCCTCTGCCTCATGGACTGGTCCGGGTGCTCTATTGTTTCCTCTGGCGCTACGAAGGACGTTTAAGCAGAGAATCGAGCTCACCCGCCGCCGAGAAAAAACAGCTAGTGGAAGCCTACGGCTCCCGCGATGGAGTCGGCTAGCTTTTTGGGGTCGTAGGCTATGCCGTCTTTGAAGACTAGTTCAACATTTTCTATGTCTTCGATTTTGCGGCTGGGATCGCCTTTGAGTACGACTATGTCGGCGCGGCGGCCAGGTTTCAGGGTGCCGATGCGATCGGATTCGCCGAGGAAGTCAGCACCGTTTTGCGTGGCGATGTGAATGGCTTCTAGCGGAGTGAAGCCCGCTTCGACGAGGAGTTCGACCTGGCGCTGGTCACCGTACCCGGCCAGAACGCCGCCGTAACCGCTGGGGTCTTCTCCTGAGAGGAGCACTCCACCCGCTTTGACGAAAGCGTACTCGAACTGCATTTCTTTTTTGAGCTGATTAACGGTGGGCGGTGGGCCTTCAGCGATTTGAGCGCGGACGGCGAGATAGTCCACGCGCGAGGGCTGCGAGAGGGCTTTCAGGACGCGCTGCTGCAGCGGCGGGCGATTTGGCTGGAAGGTTTCGAAGATGACCAGCGTCGAAGTGATGGCTACGTGGCGCTCGACTAGTTTGCGGATCATGGCTTGGACTGGCGCACTCTCGATATCGACGTTTTCTATCGCCGTGCCGGCGTCTGGCGGGCACTGATCGAGTTGCTTGTGCGGATTGAACTCCTCGTCGACGATGATTCCGTGCTCAAGATTGTCGATGCCGAGGTCGGCAGCTTCGGTAAAGCCTACGGAGCAGAGATGACCGGTTACTTTGATGCCACGCGCGTGAGCCGCTTTGATGGCGGCGGCGAGTTCGGCCCGCGTGATGTGCATGAAGGCTTTGAACGAAGTGGCGCCGGTGTCGATCCAATAATTGACCATGCGAGTGGCTTCTTCGGGGCCGGAGAGTTCGTGAAACTGCGGAACGAAAGATCCCACGCCTTCAAGGTACGGGCCGGTGATGTGCATCTTGGGGCCGGGTTGCTGACCCGAGTCGATTAATTTCTTTAGGGCGAGATCGGTGTACGGCTCGAGACTGCCTGCCGTGCGAATAGTGGTCACGCCACCGGCAAGATACAGGCGCGGAAAACTGAAACCCATTTCGTCGAGGAGTGCGGGAGCGCCGGGAACCGGTCCCATGCCCGAGGCTGCGGGATAAAACATGTGGTCATGCATGCCGACGAGGCCCGGGATAACGGAGCGGCCGGAGAGGTCGACAATTTTTGCGCCTTCGGGGATCTTGATCGACGCATCCGGGCCGAGTTCGCGGATGTTGCCCTGGTCGATGAGCACAGTTTGGTTTTCGGTGGCAGGCGCTCCAGTACCGTCAATGACTCGGACGTGCTGGAGAGCGATTACCGGCGCATCGATAGCGACGAAAGATCTTGTGACCGGCGAGAGCGCGGGCTTTTCCTGCGCAGGGAGAGCCGCGGCGGGACCAGCGAGCACAGGCGCGGCTTCGGGGTCGGTTGCGTGCGGCGAGGGCGAGAATTGAGACCTTTGCCCTGCCGCGGGGAGTACGCCGGGAATGAGAAGAAGAAAAGCCAGAAACAAGCGAGTGGTCAATCGCACAAATCCTCTGTAATGGCGCCGAGTCCACGGACCACTCGCGATAGACCGTTGTGAACCTGAAGCGGTATTGGATCACGATGTCTCCCCGTCAAATGAGAGACGATGCGCGGGAAGATAGGCTCACCCGGCGTTGCTGTCAAGCGGTATTACAGGAAGAAGATACGGCGCTGACGGGAAGTATCCAATGAAGCAGCTGCAAGGTCGCGGAACGCGAAGTTGCCCTGTGCTAAAATCCCGGTCCGATACTCAGCACAGCGTACACCTATTTCGATGACGTTCACAAAAAGTGGGTTGACAGGTATGGCGCACGCAACAAAATTCATAATGATAGCTGTTTTGTTTTTCTGCTCCAGAAGCGCATTTGCGCAGACCGACAAAGAAGAGAAAGAAGTTGCGGTCATCGAACTTGGAGCAGCAACTAACTGGAATTTCAAAGGCGGCGGGTCGTCTTTCGGACCCACTGTCGCCGCCGAAGTCACCCCATCGAGAAGTGGCTCGAACTGGAAGCTGGTGTGACGCCACTGATCAGTCGGCATTCTACGGAGTGGGGCACCGATCTTCTTTTCAAGAAACCTTGGACACTGTCTAGGAAAGTGGAATTAATGGTTGGGATAGGCCCGGAGTGGATTCACACCAACGAAACAGGCAAATCACCGAACTCAGTGAGCGCGGAAGCCGTCGTCGACGTTATGTTTTGGCCTTCAAAAAAGCACAGATTCGGTTGGTATGTGGAACCGGGCTACGAGCGTAATTTTGGCCGTGGACATGAACAATCGCTTGGAGTCAGCGGCGGCCTGTTAATTTCGATCCGGTAAGGGTGCCGGGGGACAGACGGGAAGTTTCCCCTACTCTGAAAGTCTCCAATCATTACGACCCAAACGATCGATATCACAGGAACATCAGAAATCGTCCCTCACCAACCGATGGAAAGACATTCGATCTAAGTTGCATAGTCTTAGCGCCATGGAAGCGGTCGTAGCAGACCCAGGTATATCAACACTCCCCAGACGGTCCAAGCCGTGCCCGCCACGATGTAAATGCCGAGATAGAAGTAGAATCCGCGAGGATTGTCTTGTCGGTTAGGCCGGTACCCCCGAAATCCTCCCGCAACGAGTTCGCCAGAGATATGGCCCCGCCAAGCTGCAAAAAGAATAAGAAAGCCTAACGCCAGGAGAGCGATTGTGCTCGGCATGCGCCCCATCATCTGCCACCTTACTTGTCTCGCAGACAAGACCGTTCTGCGTCAGTCAGACGCCCTAGAAGGGGATTATCCCGCACTTTTGAATACTGTACGCCGAAGTGTAAAGGTTTTCTGACCAGGTCGAGAGCCAGTGCTGACCTCGTTATGGCAGTACAGGCTGTTCTGAGGTGTCGAGTGCCGGCGGACAGACCAGAAGCGCTTATTACTCGCCGTCTGCTCCGTCGTAGAAATCGTACGCGCACCGCTGGGCCTGTTGGAGCGCGGGCCGGTGCAAAACGAAAGCTAATTTACCCAAATTGGGAGGCCGGGGCCGTGCTATCTAATCAAGGCGATTCAAGCTGAAGGCCAGTCTCCACGAGTCGCCATCTTTTACATACACGGACGTGCCGTAGATCGGCACCAGCGGGAGGTTCTGACCGTTGCATGTTCCCTCAGCGGTTCCCGTACGGCTGAGTATGCCAACTTTCGGCGACAGCAATGTGCCTGCACCGTCGGCTACGCTGACGCCCTTGATGTCGCAATATGCCGATGTCCAATTTTTCAGGGTGTCCGCCTTGTTAGCAAAATAAGCGCCCTATATGTTTTGGAACGAAAGGTCTGCTGTCGTCAGTTCTTCGAGCTTCTTGGCATCCTTTGCTTTCCAGGCTTCCCAGACGTTCTTTTCGACCGCCATCATGGCTGCTGGTACTCGGATCGGCGGCGATATTCGCGCTTGGCACAGCCTTGTCGTCCTTCTTCGTTTCTTTCTTGCTCTCGGCCGTTGCGGGAAGAGGCGGATTCTTGGCGTCGAAAATCGGATCTTGACCGTGGAACGCGGCTCGCCACGTGCCACCGGCTCGAATCCAAACAGTCGCAGCGCGAATCGGGCTTGGGATCTTCAACTTACCGTCCGGACCGGTGCAGCTTCCGTCAAATGTTCCCCGGTAACTAAGCACGTAGATGTCCGCATCTATCCTGGCCATCTGCGGGTCTTCGAGCCTCCAGCCTTTGACGTTGCACTTGTTACTGGCAATCAATTTCACCACCGCGGCTTTGTCCATCTGCCGGCCGCCTTCGCGCATCACGAATTTGTCGCTTAACATTCCCTCGAAAAACTTCGAATCACTCCTGAGATAGGCTGCATTGGCCTGATTATCGAGTGCGAGCAGGGCATCAGCGGTCTCGGCCGCTGCGGCTGGCTTGGTAACGCCAGCGCTCGTGCTACGGTCTGTGGCCTTTTCTGGGGTTCCGCATGCCGCGAGCATCAGAGCCGCCAGGCCAAGAAATGCGTTAATCACCGCCGTTTTCATGTCCAGTCTCCGCAATCCCTTAGCTTCTTCCCATTGACGCATGCCAGTATAGAATCCACTCATGTCCAAATCCACAGCTAAGGCCGACCGGCAAAGTTGATAGTCCTTTGGATTGGTGCCGGATTATGCTCCATCACACTTGTCAGGCTTGCGTTTCGCATAGCGTATTCGGGCAGAGAGCCTCGCCTGCTTTTTATACTGGCCGAGCTTTGGTGTGGCTTAATGCTGGCAGCATTCCTGTCAGTTATAAGAAACTTGTATAAGAAACAAAAGAGTGGGGCGTCTTGAATTTGGATGGGCGGGTGGCAGGCCCTTTACCGCCAGGGGTTCTCCTATTTGCTGCGAATAGTGAGAGAGCTTCGGTCGCCCCTAAATGTCCGGAAGCCCTCTCTACATGTACGTCGAATGACGCGCGTTGAAATCGACACACATCGCCAAGTATTCGCAGGTGAGTCTCAGCGAGTACCAAAGCTATTACTGGCTCATCTCAGCGGCGGCGTCGCCGAACTTCTTTTGGATCTCCTTTTGGGTCTCGGGATCGAAGTCGGTTAGATCAAACATCCGGCGGACTTCAACCATTTCGTTATCCTTTCCGGGGATGCGCGAGGCCCATTCGAGCGCCTCTTCGCGCGACTTCACCTGGATGATCCAGTAGCCGCCGACCACTTCCTTCGCTTCGGTAAACGGGCCGTCGGTAACTTTCGATTTTCCGCGTCTGAAGGTAACGCGCGCGCTCATCGTCGCGGGCGGGGTTAGGCCGTCGAGCGCGAGCAGCACGCCGGCTTTCCCTAGTTCCTCGTTGTACTTGCCCATTGCCTCCATGCTTTTGAGATCGGGTGCCCAGCCGGGTTTTGCGTTTTCGTAGTCTTTCGGAAACATGATCATCATGAAGCGCATTTTCTTCTCCTTGAGCGTTGAGCGGACGCCGTATCAGCGCCGCTACTTTTATATAGGAACTTGGGCTGCGCCGGACCCGAAATGTTGCGAGTGGCCGGGTGCGCGGTGCGGCTCCACTTACGCGTCGAACGGGTGGGGCGCCAATCGACACTTTTTTTTGAAAAACTTTGACGTAGCGTAAGGCGCCGAAAACACGTGATTTCTCTCGAGTTGCGGGCGAACGAACGGCGGCAAGCCTTGCTCGAGAGTGTAATGGCGATTCTTCGCCAATCCTGCAATCGAAGCGGTAAAATGGCTCTCCAAGCTGGTCTCTGGTCGAGCATGAGCCAAAATCGCTTCAAGAAGACTGCCCTTTGCGCGACTGCCGGAATTGCTCTCCTGATTGCGCTCTCTGGACTGCTTTTTGTTGTCGAGCAGAGGCGAACACAAGCGGAAATGAGTGCGGTTCTGTCGGCGTTTTTCTCGCAAGACATGGACAAGTGGGATGCGGGACGCACTATCACGATTGTGGTTATGCGCAATCCAGATTGTCGCATCTGCACGGAACCCACCGGGTGCCCCGCGTATCGCTTTCATACGTGGGGATTTTGACTTTTCCTCGAACCGGGGGGCGGACGAAAAGTTTCCCCTGCTCTGAAAGTCTCCAATCATCACGAACCAAACGATCGATATCCAAGGTGAGTGTCTGAAAACCTGAGTCGCTGGCCCCACTTCTGTGCCAGTTTGTCCCTCCCCCGGGCCCGCACATCCCAAACAATTTGCTTTCCGGAAATCCTCGTCCAAAATTGCGGAAGCGTCATAGGCCACGCCTTACTGGCCTCACCGGATAAACGGGAGCGCAACCTTGGATACAGTGAAAACCGGTACGTCCGCACCTGATAGTCATTCGGCTCAAGGCGAAGCACACCACGTAGAGTCTCTGCCCCCGTTCGCCGTCCCCGTGCTAGTCGCACTCTGCGCAGCCAAACTACTGCTGCACCTCTTCACTAGCGTCCGCCATTACGACTATTTTCGCGATGAGCTTTATTACCTCGACATGGCGCGGCACCTGGATTGGGGCTACGTCGATGCCGCACCGCTGATCGCCGCGTACACGAAAGTCGCGATGCTGATGGGCGGTTCGCTTGCTGCCCTGCGGATCCTTCCCGCGCTGGCCGGCACAGCCCTCGTCGCGCTCACCCTCCTGATCACACGTGAACTCGGTGGTGGCCGGTATGCCCAGCTTCTCGCCGGCATCGCCATTCTGCTCTGCCCCGCTTCCCTCGCAATGGACAGCCTCCTCACCATGAATGCCTTCGAGCCTCTCTTCTGGATGGGTTGTATCTGGGTCATCGCGCGTATCTTGCGTACCGGAGATTCGAGGCTCTGGCTGTGGTTTGGCGTCCTTGCCGGTCTAGGCCTTGAGAACAAACACTCCACGCTGTCGTTTGGATTCGCGGTCGTCCAGGCCCTCCTTCTGACCCATCACCGGCGCGAGTTCGCACGACAGTGGATCTGGATCGCCGGGGCCATTGCTCTCGCGCTTTTTCTGCCCAACATCATCTGGCAAATCCGCCATCACTTCCCGACCATCGAAGACCTCGCCAACGTCCGTCGCGAGGGCAAGAACGTCGTGCTCGGCCCGTTGGCATTCGTCAAGGAGCAGATTATGGACATGCACCCGATCCTCCTGCCGATGTGGCTGGCGGGCCTAATGTGGTTTCTCCGCGACCTCCGCTGGCGCCTGCTCGGTGTGATCTTTGCAGTTTTCTTTGTCACGATGGTAGTAGCTCACGCCAAGAACTATTATGTGTTCCCGATTTATCCGATGGTCTTCGCGGGTGGCGCTGTGGCGATAGAGCGATGGCTGGCAACCCGCGCAGTCTGGACACGTGTGGCTGTCATCGCCGTCATCGTGCTCGCCGCGCTCCCCGCGATCCCACTGGTGACGTGGATGCTGCCGCCGGAGACACTCCTCGCTTATCAAAACGCTATCGGCTTCAAACCCTCCAAGGCCGAGGTGCGCCAAGAGTCGCTTTTGCCTCAGCCGATTGCCGACCAGTTCGGATGGCCCGAGATGGTGAGTGAGGTCGCTACCATCTACAATTCGTTGCCGCTCGGGGAGCGAGCCAAAACAGGCATCTGGGCAAGCAACTACGGTGAAGCCGGCGCGATCAACGAGTTCGGCCCACGCTACGGGCTGCCGCGCGCTTGGTCTCCCCATCAGAATCATTGGTATTGGGGTCCGCCCCCGCAGGTCTACAAGAACCTCATCGTGATTCAGTGGCGCCTCGAAGATGTGCAGGAGAACTGCACTTCCTTTCAGGCCTTCGAGCACTACCAGCGTTTCGGCATGGGAGACGAAAACACACCGATATACCTCTGCCGCGATGTCAAATTCGACATCCAGAAAATCTGGTGGCACTCCCACCACTGGAACTAAGCAAAGTTAACTGCGCTACGACACTCAGTGTCCCTGGGACAGGCTATTTGTGGATCCCTCGCGGCTGTTTCTTGGCTCTTCCGCACCCCACCAGTTACAATAGATTGTTTGCAATCGAGGTAAGATAGCGGCCCTCGCGGACGTAGTCTTCATGTGGGGGCGCTTAGTTCCTTGTCTTTCGACTGTTAACTGTCAACTGTTGACTGTCGACTTTTTTCGGAGACGGCGAAACCATCCATGGAAGCAGCACAGATACTTGACCGCGTCGTCGCTCGATTTATCGGCACCAAGCACGAGCGCGACGTCAAGAAATTGCAGCCCACTATCGCGGCCATCAATGCGCGCGAAGCGGAAGTACGCACGCTCCCCGACGAAGAACTGAAGTCACGCTTTATGGAGCTGCGCGCCCAGGTTCAGGAGCAGCTCAAAGACGCCGACCCAGCTGAACCTACCTTTCGCGAACTGATGCAACAAGCCCTGGAGCCGGCGATCGTCCCGGCGTTTGCGCTGGTGCGCGAAGCCGGGCGTCGCTTCCTGAACATGCGGCACTTCGACGTACAGCTCATCGGCGGCATGGTCCTGCACGAAGGCAAAATCGCGGAAATGAAAACGGGCGAAGGCAAAACGCTCGTGGCCACTCTCCCCGCCGTGCTCAATGCGCTTGCCGGGCGCGGCGTGCACATCGTTACCGTAAACGACTACCTGGCCCGCCGCGACGCGGAGTGGATGAGCCCGCTCTATCGCGCGCTGGGATTGAGCGTTGGCGTGATCGTCCACGATCTCGATGACGAACAGCGCCGCGCGGCTTACGGCGCGGACATCACCTACGGCACCAACAACGAGTTCGGTTTCGACTATCTCCGCGACAATATGAAGTACGACCTGGCGCATTGCGTCCAGCGCGGCCATCATTTCGCCATCGTCGATGAAGTCGACTCCATCCTCATCGACGAAGCGCGCACGCCGCTTATTATTTCCGGCCCGTCGGAAGAATCCACCGACAAATATTTCCGCATCGACAAGATTATCCCCAAGCTGATCCAGGACATCGATTACACCGTTGACGAAAAGCATCGTACCGCCACGCTGACGGAAGAGGGCTTCAGCAAGTGCGAGCGCCTGCTGGGACTCGCCAATCTTTCCGATCCCGGCAACATCGCTTACCTGCATCACGTGAGTCAGGCGCTGCGTGCGCATGCGCTCTACAAAATCGACGTCGACTACGTCAACAAAGACGGCGAAATCATCATCGTGGATGAATTCACCGGGCGCCAGATGCCCGGCCGCCGCTGGTCGGACGGCTTGCACCAGGCCGTGGAAGCCAAGGAGGGCGTGAAGATCGAGCGCGAAACTCAGACGCTCGCCACCATTACTTTCCAGAATTATTTCCGCATGTACAAAAAACTTTCCGGCATGACCGGTACGGCTTCGACGGAGGCGGGGGAGTTCAGCAAGATTTACAATCTGGAAGTCACGATCATTCCGACGAATCGCGAGCTGATTCGCAAAGAGTACCCCGACGTTGTTTACCGCACGGAAAGAGAAAAGTTTGAGGCAGTCGTCAACGGCATCCTGCAGGAAGACAATTCGCTGGCCAACGGCATCCGCCAGTTGAACGAGCGCGGACAACCCGTGCTCGTCGGCACGATTTCCATCGAGAAGTCCGAAGCCATCGCGGAATTGCTGAAAAAAAATCGCATCCCTCACGAAGTTCTGAATGCCAAACAGCACGAACGCGAATCGCGCATCGTCGCGCAGGCCGGGCGAAAAGGCGCGGTCACCGTCGCCACCAACATGGCCGGCCGCGGCACGGACATTTTGCTGGGTGGCAATCCCGAGCAAATGACTCGCGATCATTTTCTGAAAAACAAATTGGCCATGCCGTACGCCGCCGCGCCTGCGGTCATTCCCGCGGAGCCCGCTCCCGGAGAAGCGGCGCAGCCGATGGCGCAGATGGTGCTCTTCCAAAACGAAGGCAAAATTTTTCAAGTTCCCGTGGATCAGTGGAAGCCGGTGTTCGAAAGTTTCGCCGAGCAATGCAAATCCGAACACGACGAAGTCGTCGCGCTCGGCGGTTTGCATATTCTCGGAACCGAACGCCACGAAGCGCGGCGCATCGACAATCAGTTGCGTGGACGCGCGGGACGCCAGGGCGATCCCGGCTCGTCACGATTTTTTCTTTCACTCGAAGACGATCTGATGCGCATCTTCGGTGGAGAGCGCATCAAAGCGCTCATGTTCCGCTTCGGGATGACCGAAGGCGTTCCTATCGAATCGAAAATGATTTCGAATCGCATTGAAAACGCCCAAAAGTCCGTAGAAGCACAGAATTTTGACGCCCGCAAACATTTGCTCGAGTACGACGACGTGATGAATAAACAGCGCGAAACGATTTATTCCATTCGCCGTTCCGCGCTGGAAGGAAAAGATCAGCGCGATTACGTGCTGGGAATCGCCGAAGATGTTGTGCGCGAACTTGTGGACACATTTTGCCCGCGCGAGCAGCATCCCGACCAGTGGAACACCACGCAGTTTCTCGCGGAGGCCAATGCGCAGTTTGGCGTGGACATGAAGGCCGCGGGCGCCGATCCCGCTACGCTGAGCCACGAACAGCTTGCCGATGCTGCCGCCGAAATCGTTCGAAAGCGCTACGAAGAAAAAGAAACGCAGTTTGGCGCGGACCTCATGCGCTGGCTCGAGCGCCGCATCATTCTCGACGTGGTCGATTCGCAGTGGAAAGACCACCTGCTCTCGCTCGACCACCTGAAAGAGGGCATTGGCCTGCGCGGCTACGGGCAGAAAGATCCGCTCGTCGAATTCAAAAAGGAAGCGTTCATTCTTTTTGAAGACATGATGACGCGCATCGACAACGAGACGGTGCGCTACCTCTTCCATATTCAAGTGCAGCAGGGCGAGCAGCCGGGCCCGGGAGGCGCGTCCCAAGCTCCATCTCCGCAACAGCAGCCTCGCCCGCGCGCCGCCGCGGCCAGCGCCGCTGCGCGCGCCGGCGAACCAGAGCATTTACCCGCGGTGGCGCGTGAAATCGAACGCCGCCAGCAGCGCCAGCAAAAAGATTTGCAGTATCAGACTGGTCCGGCGCAGGCCGAAGCGCCCAAGCCCGTGCGCGCGGGCGCAAAAGTGGGCCGCAACGATCCTTGCCCTTGCGGTTCCGGGAAAAAATATAAGAAATGCCACGGCGCTAACGCTTAATTGATTCCGTTTGATCTAAGAAAAGGAAACGAATGCCTCCAGCACCTCAACAGCAGCCCGAACGCCACCCGATTCCGGGCGTAAAAAATCTCGTCGCGGTGGCCAGCGGCAAAGGTGGCGTGGGCAAAACCACCGTCGCCGTGAACCTTGCGTTGGCGCTTGCAAAGCTCGGCCACAAAGTCGGCTTGCTCGACGCCGACGTTTACGGGCCGAACGTTCCCATCATGCTCGGCACCACGCAGCAGCCGGAAGCCACGCAGGACAAGCACATCATCCCCGTGCAATCGCAGGGCGTGAAAATGATTTCCATGGGCCTGCTGAATCCCGGCGACAAACCCATGATCTGGCGCGGGCCGATGCTGCACAGCGTGATCACGCAGTTTCTGCGCAGCGTGGAGTGGGGTGAGCTGGATTATTTGATCATCGATCTGCCGCCGGGCACCGGCGATGTGCAGTTGACGCTCATTCAAACCGTCGCTGTCACCGGCGCCGTCGTGGTCACCACGCCATCGACCGTCGCGCTTGCCGACGTTCGCAAAGCCATCGAAATGTTCCGCCAGGTGAATGTCGAAGTGCTCGGCGTGGTCGAAAACATGAGCTCGTTCGTCTGCCCACATTGCAACCAGCCGATTGATATTTTTGGCCACGGCGAAGGCGCGAAGACCGCACTGGCGTATGGCGTGCCCGTGCTCGGCGAGATCGAAATCGATCCGCGCATTCGAATCGGCGGCGATACCGGCAAGCCCGTCGCCGCGCTCGGTGAAGCAGGCGCGGGAGCCAAAAGTCTCTACGCCGTCGCGCGCGCTGTTACTGCGCGCCTCGCCGAAGTTGCCGGCACCGCCGCCGGCCCTTCAATCCAAATCGACTAAAACCTTACGCTTCTTTTGTTTCGCGGAGCTTCTGTATCGCCGCGATCTTTGCAAGAAGACAATTCCGGCAAAGGCATGCCGTTGCATCGGCCGGTATCGGGACGCGCGGCAGGTCCGCGCACCAGCAACCGCTTTCCGGCTGGCAAGTCATCGCGGCTCCGCATTGTGCGCACTTGGTTTCCACGGAGTGATGATGGCGCAGATGCAGTGCGGCGTCCAGCGCTGCTGGTTTTAGGGGTGGCAGACGGAAAAGCGGCAGCAAGCTGCCGCACTCCCAAATAAGAAACGGCAGCCGCGCTTCCTTGTCAGTCGGGCGACACGGATGATATGTTGACGTGACTCGGCATACTTGGGTGCTTGAATGGGGCGCAATATATTGCACCCCTACAATGAGATAGCGGCGCCAGTGCCCTAAACGCGCTCAAGCGGATCAAAGAAAAAGGACTCCATTGGCTCGACAGCCGGACATTCGACCTTACAAAGGCAAGCGCCCGCAGATCGCGGCTTCGGCTTATATTGACGCCGCCGCGGTCATCATCGGCGACGTAGTCATCGGCGAGGATTCGAGCGTTTGGCCGTGCACGGTGATTCGCGGCGACGTGCACTACATTCGCATCGGCGCGCGCACCAATATTCAGGACGGCTCGATCTGCCACGTCATGCGCGACGAGTGTCCGCTGGTCCTCGGCGACAACGTGACCGTCGGCCATTCCGTGACGCTGCATGGCTGCACCATCGAGTCGCGTTGCCTCATCGGCATGGGCGCGATCATCCTGAACGGCGCGACGATCGGTACCGGCAGCATCGTTGCCGCGGGCACGCTCATCACCGAGCGCACCGTGATTCCCGCGGGCAGCCTGGTGATGGGCTCGCCGGGGAAAGTGAAGCGCCTGCTCACGGGGATCGATCAGGCATCGATTGACGCGTACGCGCAGCGCTACGTTGAGTACAAGAACATTTATCGCGAGGAGCCAGCCGAGTGAGCGAAGGCGCAGCAAAAAAAGAAGAGAAGCCGCGCAAGTTCCAAGCCATCCGCGGCACGCGTGACCTTTTGCCGCCCGAGACGTCGCTATGGAACCGTGTCGAGCAAACCGCGCACGAAGTATTCGCTACGTTCGGCTTCGGCGAAATCCGACTCCCCATTTTTGAGCCCACCGAGCTTTTCGCGCGATCCATCGGCATTGACACAGATGTCGTCTCGAAAGAGATGTACGAATTTGAAGATCACCCGTCCAAGGAATTGGCAGCCCTCAGAACACTGCTTCTCGAAAAGAAGCCAATAATCGACGACCCAAAATTCTTCTGGTCCTACGAGCTCAAGGTCGAGGAGTTCGTGGTGAGACTTCAAGACGCCATGAACCGAGGAGAGGTCCCTAAAACGCCAGAGAATGAGCGCGTCGTTAAGGACTTGGGCCCCCTCCTAAACGCGATGGCCTTTGCCAGACAGGAGTATGACAAGGGAAGTGACCAGACACATGTTGCCCGTTTCGAGTTATATGCGAAACACATTAAGGACCGTCTGAACGCTGTGCAAGCGCAGGCTATTCAAGCTTATCTGGGTGACGACATCACTTTGCGCCCCGAAGCCACGGCCAGTGTGTGCCGGGCCTATATCGAGCACGGCATGCAGCAATTGCCGCAGCCTGTAAAGCTGTACTACATGGGGCCGATGTTCCGGCGCGAGCGGCCGCAGAAGGGACGTTACCGCCAGTTCTACCAGATTGGCGCGGAAGTGCTGGGCGGGAGCGATGCGCCGGCGATTGACGCCGAAGTGATCGAAATGGTCATGACATTTTTCGACCGGCTCGAATTGCAGGGCGCGCGGCTGGATCTTAATTCGATCGGCTGCCGCGAATGCCGCCCGAAATACGTCGAGCTTCTTCGCGCGGAGCTTTTAAAAGTGAAGGACAAGCTCGGGCCAGACAGCCAGCGGCGCATCGAGACGAATCCCCTGCGCGTGCTGGATTCGAAGCTGGAGAGCGAGCAGGGCATCATCGCCACACTACCGCGCATCGCGGACCACCTCTGCGAAGCATGCGCCAAGCACTACGCGGAGGTGAAACATCAGCTTCAACTTCGCGGCGTCATGTACCGCGAGAATTGGAGGCTCGTCCGCGGGCTCGACTATTACATGCGTACCACGTTTGAAATTACGGCGCAGGGCCTGGGTTCGCAGAACGCCGTTTGCGGCGGGGGACGCTATGACGGGCTGGTAGAATTGCTCGGCGGGCCGCCGACCAAAGGCATCGGCTTCGCCATCGGCGAAGATCGTTTGATCTTATCGCTGCAAGAGAGCGGGAAAATGCCCGCGCAGCAAGGCCGCGACATTTACATCGCCTGGATGGGCGAGAAAGCGCAGGCCACCGCTGTTCGCGCGGCAAAAGGCTTGCGTAGAGCGGGGTTCAGCGTCGAACTGCCGCCCGTGGAGCAAAAATTCGGCAAAGCCCTCGGCCACGCCGACAAACTCGGCGCGAAATATGCGCTCATTCTCGGCGATAATGAAGTTGCCGAAGGCTTGTGGACGCTGAAAACACTTGCCGACGGATCGCAGGCAAAGTTCACCGAGGCCGATTTGCTCGAGCATTTGCGAAAGAAAGAGTAGGACAGACATTCCTGTCTGTCCTCGACATGTCAGGTTGGATCGGCAGAGGACAGGCAAGAATGCCTGTCCTACTGAAGCGCGAATAGAATTTGGCCTGTGTGAGGAGACGAAGACTTGCTGGACTTTCTGGGAAACTTGAAGCGCACGCACTACTGCGGCGAATTGCGCGCCACGGACGACGGCCGCGACGCACTGGTGATGGGCTGGGTGGCGAAGCGGCGCGACCTGGGCAATCTGCTTTTCCTCGACATCCGCGACCGCACTGGCATCGTTCAGGTGGTTTTCAACAAAGAGACGCAGCCCGAGGCGCACGCCAAAGCCGAGCAGGCCCGCAGCGAATTCGTAGTCGCCGTCGAAGGCAAGGTCATCAAGCGGCAGAAGGCCAATCCGGAATTGGCCAGCGGCGAAGTCGAACTGGTCGCGTCCAAGTTGCACATTCTCAACAACGCCAAGACGCCGCCGTTCCCCATCGAAGACGAAATCAACGCCGCGGAAGAAACGCGCCTGCGCTTTCGCTATCTCGATCTGCGTCGCCCGAAGCCGCATCGCAATCTGGCGCTGCGCCATCGCATCATTCTTGAAATTCGCAAAGTGATGGACGAACTGGGCTTTATTGAAGTGGAGACGCCTATGCTTACGCGCTCGACGCCGGAGGGCGCGCGCGATTTTCTTGTGCCCAGCCGCGTTCATCACGGGCAGTTCTACGCGCTGCCGCAATCGCCGCAGATTTTCAAGCAGATTTTGATGATCGCCGGGCTGGACAAATACTTTCAGATCGTGAAATGTTTTCGCGACGAAGACCAGCGCGCCGACCGCCAGCTCGAATTCACGCAGCTCGACCTGGAGATGTCTTTCCCGCGCCAGGAAGACATTTTTCATGTGATCGAGCAGGTGATGGTGCGTGCTTGCGCCGTCGCGGGTGTCAAGGCCTCGGCCCCGTTTCCGCACCTGCTCTACAAGGATTGCATTCGAAAGTACGGCAGCGACAAGCCGGACATGCGTTTTGGCATGGAACTGCACGAGGTAACGCATTGCTTTCCGGAGGAAGCGAAACAAAAGCTGCAGATCGAAGGCAATGTTTTTGCATTTGCTGCGCCCGGAGCCGCGGGCTATTCGCGCAAGCAACTTGACGAATTGACGGAAAAGGCTAAATCGCTGCACGCTCGCGGCGCCTACTTCGTGAAAGTCACGCCGGAAGGGCTGACCTCGACCGTCGAGAAATTGATCGGCCCGGAAAACGTAAAGAAACTCGCCGAGGCGTGCGGCGCAAAGGCCGCCGATCTCGTCGTCGCCGTCTCTGCCAAGGAACAGATTAAAGGAACAGAAGCCGCCGCGTTGATCGCGGGCCAATTGCGTTTGCATCTCGGCGAAGCGCTCGGCGTCATTGACAAATCGCAGTGGAAATTCCTGTGGCTCACAGGCTTTCCGCTGTTCGAATGGAGCGAAGCGGACAAAACCTGGGTCAGCGCGCAACATCCGTTCACCGGCATCGTGGATGAAGACCTGGAAAAACTGGAATCCGCGCCGTGGGAAGTGCGTTCGAAGGGCTATGACCTCGTCCTCAACGGCTACGAGCTCGGCTCCGGCAGCATTCGAATCCACCGCCAGGACATTCAGGAGCGCCTGTTCAAAGCGCTCGGCCTCACTGAAGAACAGTTGCGCCGCCGCTTCGGCTTCTTTCTCGACGCGCTGACCTACGGCACGCCCCCGCATGGTGGCATTGCGCTCGGTATTGACCGCGTGGTCATGCTCCTCGCCGGCGAAAAATCGATTCGCGAAGTGATTGCTTTCGCGAAAACCACTGCCGCGCAAGATTTGATGGCAGAATCACCCTCGAACGTGGACATAGAACAGCTCGATCAATTGGGGATCGCTATTCAAGAAAAGAAGAAAGCGGCTGAATGATATTCTTGTTGCTCCGAATCTCTCTCGGAACGCGTTTGAGCTCAAGGCGAGATCGCCATGCAAAAAGGGTTTGCAGCACTCGCAGCATTTCTTCTTGTGATGGGCTGGCAATATCGCAAAAATAGGCCCGTTTTGTTTGTCATAGTTGCGACATTATTTGCGGAAGCAGCTCTATTCGTGGCACGTCGGACTGGTCCTTGGGAGTGGATCCTCAAGTCGTTGGCCTTTTGCTGGCTAATTTGTATGCTTGCCGCTGGGGTATTTGCAGTAGAGAAACTGATTTACAGTAAAAGGGTTCGCAAATCGTATTCCAAAGGTATTGAAGCTGGGGCAGCTGATGTCACGGATACGCATATTGCCGGAAGCGGTGGCGAATAAAATCGCGGCGGGCGAAGTTGTCGAGCGGCCCGCGTCAGTGGTGAAAGAGCTGCTTGAAAACGCGCTGGACGCTGGCGCGAACACCATTCGCATCGAAGTCGAGCAGGGCGGCAAGCGCATGATCCGCGTGATCGACGACGGCCACGGCATGACGCACGACGACGCGCTGCTGGCGTTCGAACGCCACGCCACCAGCAAGCTCCGCTCCGCCGATGATTTGCTGTCCATCTCCAGCCTGGGGTTTCGCGGTGAAGCGCTGCCGACGATTGCCGCCGTCTCGCGCCTGCTGCTCGAAACACGCGATGAAGCCGAAGCCGACGGCACGCGCATCGAATTCGCGGGCGGCAAGTTGATCAACGTAAAGCCGGCGGGGCTACCAGCGGGAACAACCATCAGCGTCGCTGACATTTTTTACTGTGTTCCCGCGCGCAGAAAATTTCTGAAATCCGACACCACCGAGCTGGGCCACATCGCTTCTCTGGTCACGCACTACGCGCTGGCGAATCCGGCGAAGCAATTTATTCTTACCACCCCGACGCAAGAGATCATTAACTGTCCGCCCGCTGAAAAGCTGGCCGATCGTGTCTACCAGCTTTTTGGCAGTCAAGCGCTCGCCGAATTAGTGGAGATTCCCGCCGCGTCCGCGCCCTTCCGCGCGGCTATCACCGAGCCGGCACTCGATCCCGAAGAAGAAAAATCATCGCTGACGGTGAGCGGATTTACCTCGCGTCCCGACATTCAGCGGACGAATCGCAACGGCATCTACATTTTCGTGAACCGCCGCCTGGTGCGCGACCGGCTGATCCTGCACGCCATTCACGAAGCCTATCGCAACATTTTGCCGCCGGCGGTTTTTCCCGCGACACTGCTGTTTCTGGAAATGCCCTACGACGAAGTGGACGTCAACGTGCACCCCGCGAAAATCGAAGTGCACTTCCGGCGCTCGAACTTTGTGCACGACTTTACGCGCGATACGATTCGCCAGGCGCTGACGGGTGCGCGCCCGATCGCGAGTTTCGCCGCTGCCGCGGCCGCAGCCCCTCACTCCACGGGGTCTGGCAACGGAACATTTGCCGGCGGAATCACACCAGCACCTGTTGAATCCGGCGTGCCCCGCGCGATCATTCCGCCGATGGAGGAAATCGGGCTAGGCTCCGGCGTCGGTTCGGACGGCGGGTTCGATCTAAGTTCCGCGCCGATGCAGCCGGTCGAGCAGCGCATTCCTTTTACTTCCGGCACCTCATTTGGCACGGCTCTCGCGCCGACGCCAATATCCTCGGCGGGGAATTGGGCCGCGAATCTCGCCGCTCCCAACGCGGATGCGCCCGCGAGCCTCCCGCGCCCTGAGCAAATCGCCGACCTCAAACCGCTGGGCCAGGTCAGCGCGAGCTTCATTGTGGCGGTGAACAGCCAGGGACTCTGGATCGTGGACCAGCATGTGGCCCACGAGCGCGTGCTCTTCGAACAACACCTCGAAGCGCGCCGCGCCGGAAAAGTGGAAGCGCAGCGCATGCTGATTCCCCTGGTGGTTGAACTCTCGCCGCGCCAGATCGTCACCTTTGAAAAAATCGCCGAAGAGCTAAGCGCCAACGGATTCGAAGTCGAGCCCATGGGCCCGAAAAGCGTAGCAATCCAGGCCGTGCCGGCGGGCGTTGGAGCGCCGGACGCGAAAAAACTCCTTCGAGAAATCCTCGACGGCCTCGAACGCGAAAACGCCGCGATTTCCATCGAAACCTTGCAGGCGAAAATCGCCGCATCGACGGCCTGCCACGCGGCGATCAAAATCAACATGCCACTCGAACAATCAAAAATGGAATGGTTGCTGGATGCGCTGGCAAAAACCGATTGTCCGATGAGCTGTCCGCACGGGCGACCGGTCGTCCTTCGTTATTCGCTGAAGGAAATAGAGAAAGCGTTTCACAGAATTTGATTATTGCAGACGCCGGGCTTCTGCCCGGCCTTCGGGAGACGCATCGAATGAGCGACTCGCAAAAAACCGCGGTGATCTTTGGCCTGGCCAACAAGCGCAGCATCGCCTGGGCCATCGCGAAAAAACTGCACGAAGCCGGCTGGCGGCTGGCCATCACCTATCAAAACGAACGGCTCGAGCTCGAAGCCAGGGATTTGATCGCGGAGATGCCGGGAGCCGCGGGCTTCATGTGTGACGTCACAAAAGACGACGAAATCGCGCGATTGTTCGAGGAATTGAAGTCACGGTACGGGGTGCTCCACGGACTGGTGCATAGCGTGGGATTTGCTCCCCCGGAGGAGCTGAAAAATCCTTTTCTGAACACTTCGCGGGAAGGATTTCGCATCGCGCATGACATCAGCGTCTACTCGTTGATCGCCGTGGCGCGCGGCGCCGCGCCGTTGATGACCGCCGGCGGCGGCATCGTGACGCTGACCTACTACGGCTCCGAGAAAGTCGTTCCGAACTACAACGTGATGGGCGTGGCCAAAGCGGCGCTCGAAGCCACCGTGCGCTACCTCGCGTTCGATCTTGGCGCGCAGGCCGTGCGCGTCAACGCCATTTCCGCAGGCCCCATCAAAACGCTTGCGGCGCGGGGAATCTCGAACTTCGGCGACATGCTTAAGACGCAAGTCGAACGCGCGCCTTTGAAACGCAACATCGACGCCGCCGAAGTTGGCGCGACCGCCGCGTTTCTACTTTCCGATGCGGGCTCGGGCATCACCGGCGAGATCATCTTCGTCGATTGCGGCTACAACATCATGGGTTTCTGAGTTGCGCGGGCACTCCTGCCTGTGTAGCAATTAGGTTAGTCGAGAGAAAAGCGTACAGACAGGATTGTGTCTGTGCTACTAAATGCCGAAACTTACCATCGCCATTGACGGCCCGGCAGGCTCGGGAAAAAGCAGCGTCGCGCGGCTCGTCGCGCAGATGCTCGGCTATCTATATCTCGACAGCGGAGCGATGTACCGCGCACTGGCGCTGAAAGCAATACGGACTGGCATTTCCCCCGATGACGAGACGCGTCTCGAAACGCTCGCGCGCGATACGCACATCGAACTGCGAGTCCCTTCTCCGGAGCAGGAAGCGGCCGGCGCGAAGAATTGCGTGTTCCTCGATGCCGTGGATGTGACAGCCGCGATCCGATCCGCGGAAGTGGCTCAGGCGGCGTCGCACGTCGCTGCATTCGCCAAAGTGCGCAAGGTGCTGGTCGCGGAGCAACAGCGCGCGGGAGCTGGAGGCGGCGTGGTGATGGAAGGGCGCGATATCGGCACGGTTGTTTTTCCCAACGCAGAACTGAAGATTTTTCTGGACGCTGCGCCGGAAACCCGCGCGGAGCGACGCTGGAAGGAGCACCAGGAAAAGGGAGATCGTTTGACCCTAGCCGAAGTGTTTGACGAAGTCATCGAACGCGACAAACGCGACCGCGAACGCAAAGTATCTCCGCTGGTCCGCGCGGCGGATGCCGTTCTGGTGGACAATACCGCCATGGGCATCGAAGAAACCGCGCGCTTGATCGTCATGCTTGCGCAAGAACGCGAAAAGGATTTGGTAAAAGCAGGGAGGGTGGGATGACGCGTTGGATGGAAATGCTGCTGAGTGGAATTGCGAGCGCCTCACTTGTGGTACCCATGCTGTCCATTGCGCAATCCGCATCGAACGCGACCAGCCCCCATGCGAAGGCCGCCCGCGAATTTCGCGCGTATCTGGAAAGGGATTGGAAGCTCTGGATGGAGCAGTATCCTGAAGCCGCAACGGCTGTCGGATTCCCCGGGCAAAACCGCCGCTGGAGCGATGATTCGCCGGATGGCATCGAAGCAAGGGTCCGGCACCTCCACGAAAGTTTTTCTGAGCTGAATTCCATTTCACGCGCTGAGCTTCCCGCCGAGGAGCAACTCAACTACGACCTCTATCGCGAACTTCTTCAAACCGCGGTCGAGGGCTTGCAGTACGGCGACGACCCTGCCCCATTTCGTGATGTTGTGCCCGGCAATTTGTGGATGCCGTTCACGCAGATGGGCGGAATCCAGCAAGGCAGCGCGTCCACGCTGGCAGACATGCCGCACCAAACGGTAGCGGATTACGAAGACATCGTCGCGCGGCTCGAAGCGCTTCCCAGAGCTGTCGAGCAGAACCTCGGGCTCCTTCAAGCCGGCTTGAAAAAAGGCTATACACCGCCGAAATTGATGTTGCGCGATGTTCCGCAACAAATCGCCGGTCTCATTCCCGCCGATCCGCTGGCGAGCCCGCTCCTGCAACCTTTTACCGAATTCCCTCCTGGCATTTCCGAAGCAGACCGTAGCCGGCTCATCGATCGCGCAAAGAAAATCTACACAAGTGCTGTTGCGCCCGCATTCCAGAAACTGCACGACTACATGGTGTCCACATATTTGCCGGCCTGCCGCGAGTCCATCGCGGCAACGGCCCTCCCGAACGGCGCGGCCGCGTACGCCTTTCACGTGCGCTGGCAAACGACCACAACCCTTACGCCGCAGCAGATTCATGAAATTGGACTCTCCGAAGTGAAGCGCATTCGCGCCGAGATGGATCGAGTCGTCGCATCCACCAATTTCAAAGGCGGCTTCCACGATTTCACGGAATTCCTGCGCACCGATCCGCGTTTTTTCTACGAAAAGCCCGATGACCTGGTGAACGGCTATCGCATCATCACAAAGAGAATCGATCCCGAGCTCGCGCATGAATTCGGAAAATTGCCGCGCTTGCCCTATGGTGTCTGCGTGATCCCGGAATTCAAAGCCCCATCGCAAACGACCGCGTATTACCAACCAGGCGCGCCAAGTGCCGGCCGCCCCGGCTGCTATTTCGTGAATACCTACAACTTGCACGCACGGCCCAAATGGGAAATGGAAGCGCTTTCACTGCACGAATCCGTGCCCGGCCACCATTTGCAGATTTCCCTCGCGCAAGAGATGGAAGGGCTGCCGGAATTCCGCAAGCACGCCGGCTATTCGGCATTCGTCGAAGGATGGGCGCTGTACTCGGAAAGTCTTGGCGCGGAACTCGGCATGTACAAGGATCCCTACTCGAAATTCGGGCAACTCAGCTACGAAATGTGGCGCGCCGTGCGTCTGGTCGTCGACACCGGAATGCACTCCATGGGCTGGACGCGCGAGCAGGCCATTCAGTTTTTCAAGGACAACACCGGCAAGACCGACCAGGACATCACCGTCGAAGTGGATCGCTACATCGTCTGGCCCGGCCAGGCGCTGGCGTACAAGCTCGGCCAATTGAAGATTCGCCAACTGCGCACGGAGGCGGAAAGAAAACTTGGCACGAAATTTGATGTCCGCAAGTTTCACGATGCGGTGCTCGAAAGCGGAGCCATTCCCCTCAATGTATTGGAATCGCACATGGCGCGCTGGATGGACGAGCAAGCGGCGCATTGAGCGCCTGACTGGACTAGGTACCTGAAAATTAACAAGTTACGCAGAAAATCAGCCAAAAACGCGTTTTATCCAAGATTTGGCTTGACAGTTCTCGGTTCTCCGTTTACTTTCGAATTACCTCAGTCGTACATCCCGTTAAACCGGGATCCTCACTGAGCGTGAAAAGGCAGATATGAGACACGAAGACAAATCCGAAACCGCAATTCGGCGACAGGGTCTCATGGTCTGCTTGCTCGCGCGACCGTAAGTCGACCCGCTTAATTCGTTTCGATTCAAAATTAGCAGCTTGCGAAGAGCGTATTTCTCTTCATGCGTTTGCTTTTTGCTCGAACAATTTCCGTTGTGGGAGAAGTGTTCCCGGAAGGAGGTGTGGTTGTCCGACGAATCGTTCCTCTGCAACGCGAAGCCGAAGGATGCGTCGCAGGCGGCCGTTCGAAAAAACTCGTTGAGGACACGCTCGAACCTCCCGCACTCCGGGAAGTTGCCTTGTCCGCAGGGAAGGACAAGCGCGAGAATTTCAATCGGCTCCTGCCGCAACCATCGGTAAAAATAAAAAGCGCAGCCGGGAAACCTGCTGCGCTTTTTTGTGCTTGCGAAAACTCGAACCGAAAGTTCGTCGCTTGTTTAGGTTGGTGCCGACATCGAGCCCAGAAACTCCGCATTTGATTTCGATTTCGAAAGCCGGCTGATCAACAGCTCCATCGCCTCAACCGTCGAAAGCGGGCTCAACACCTTGCGTAGAACCCAGACGCGGCTCAACTCGTCGGGCGGCAGCAGCAATTCGTCCTTACGCGTGCCGGAACGCTGAATATCAATCGCCGGGAAAACACGCTTGTCCGAGAGCCGCCGGTCGAGGTTGATTTCCATATTTCCTGTGCCCTTGAACTCTTCAAAAATAACGTCATCCATGCGGCTGCCGGTATCAATCAGCGCCGTAGCGATAATCGTCAGCGAGCCGCCTTCTTCCACGTGCCGCGCCGCCGCAAAAAAGCGCCGCGGGCGCTGCAAAGCGTTGGCGTCAATACCGCCCGAAAGCACTTTGCCCGATGGCGGCGTAACGGCGTTGTAAGCGCGCGCAAGGCGTGTGACGGAATCAAGAAGCACTACAACATCGCGCTTGTGCTCCACCAGCCGCTTGGCTTTTTCCAAAACCATTTCCGCCACCTGAATATGCCGCTGCGGCGCCTCGTCAAACGTCGAACTGATGACTTCGCCCTTCACCGTGCGCTGCATGTCCGTGACTTCTTCCGGCCGTTCGTCAATCAGCAGCACGATCAGAGCGACTTCCGGATGATTCACGGTCACCGAGTTCGCGATGGATTGCAGCATCATGGTTTTGCCGGTACGCGGTGGAGCGACGATCAAGCCGCGCTGCCCCTTGCCTACGGGGCAAAGCAGATCCAGCACACGCCCGGTCATATTCTCTTTCGTCGTTTCCATCTTCAGCCGGCCCTGCGGATAGAGCGGCGTCAGGTTGTCGAAGAAAATCTTGTTGCGCGCGACCTCGGGGTCCTCGAAATTCACCGCTTCGACCTTGATCAGCGCGAAATAGCGTTCGCCATCCTTCGGCGGCCGCACCTGGCCAGAGACGGTGTCGCCGGTGCGCAGGTCAAACTTGCGGATTTGCGACGGGGAGACGTAGATATCGTCCGGCCCGGGGAGGTAGTTGTATTCCGGCGCGCGGAGAAATCCAAATCCGTCGGGCAGGCATTCGAGCACGCCTTCGGAAAAGATCAATCCGTTCTTCTCCGTCTGCGCGCGGAGGATCTGGAAGATCAACTCCTGCTTGCGCATCCCGCTGGCGCCGGGAATGTTCAGTTCCTTGGCGATCTTGGCGAGATCGGTGATGTTCTTTTCCTTCAGCTCGGCAAGGCTGATACTCATCTGATTGTTTCCTTCAATGCTTGTTTCTTTTGGCATATATCCTTAACTTTGATTGTGAAAATTGACTCTGTCCTGCGCGACTGCGAAGCGATTAACGAGAATCTCGAATTTTTTTGAGGTGGCGCACTGAACTGGCGGCTGACTGCACCGCGGTCGCGTAACATTTCGACCGCTCAGCAATCACAAACCGAAGACCCGAACACCATCCGAAATAGATAAACCAGGCTTTCTCAAGCGTGAACCCGAATCGGTCGTTGCCGACCCCTGACTGCCTGCAGCGCCAGCCTGCACTCACCTGCATGCCCGCAGGGTGGGCCGGACCCAAATCCTCGCTGCTTAATTTGTCAAACTCTTGTCTTTCTCGGCGCCGGCGACGAATGGTTCCGCTACGGGCGCAACCGCGGCATGCTCAAGAGGCACAGTGGGCCGTTCCAGCGCAATCTGCAGCACTTCATCCATGGTCTCTACAAAATGGACCGTAAGGCTGGAGAGGATCTCCTGCGGGATGTCCGCCAGGTCCTTCTCATTGTCCTTCGGAAGCAGTACCGTACGCAAGCCCATTCGGTGGGCGGCCAGCAGCTTCTCCTTGACCCCGCCGATCGGCAGTACTTTGCCCCGAAGCGTGATTTCGCCAGTCATGGTCACGTCGCGGCGCACCGCATTCCGTGTGAGCGCGCTCACGATGGATGTGCAGATGGTGATTCCGGCGGAAGGGCCGTCCTTGGGAATCGCGCCTTCGGGCACATGTACGTGGATATCGATGTTGCGGTAGAAATCCTTCGGCAGTCCCAGCTGATTCGAACGCGAGCGCACGTAGCTCATGGCGGCTTGCGCGGACTCTTGCATCACGTCGCCGAGTTTTCCGGTAAGCGTCAGCCGGCCCTTGCCTTCCATCAGCGTGGCTTCGGTAGCCAGCACCGTGCCGCCAACTTCCGTCCAGGCCAGGCCCGTGGTCAGACCGATCTCATTGTATTTTTCCAGCCAGAATTCGCGGTACTTCAGAATGCCGAGGTAGTCGTTGACGTTGGCGGGCGTAATTTCCACCGTGGAAGCTGGCCCGTCCGTGACGACTTTGCGCGCCATTTTTCGTGCAATATTCTGGATTTCGCGCTCCAGGCTGCGAACTCCCGCTTCGTGCGTGTAATGACGAATGATGTGCAGCAGTCCTTCGTCCGTAAGATTGAGGTTCTTGTCCGTCAGTCCTGTCGCTTCCCGCGCGCGCTTCACCAGAAACCGCTTGGCGATCTCCAGTTTTTCCTGTTCCGTATACCCCGGCAGGCGCAGGATCTCCATGCGATCCTGCAACGGCTGCGGAATTGTGTGCAGCACGTTGGCCGTGCAGACGAACATCACTTTCGAAAGATCGTATTCCACGTCCAGATAGTGGTCCGTGAACGAATGATTGAGCTCGGGATCCAGCACTTCCATCAAGGCGGCCGACGGGTCGCCGCGAAAATCGGTGGACATCTTGTCCACTTCGTCCAGAACGAAAATCGGGTTCACCGTTCCGGCCTTTTTCATCATCTGGATGATCTGGCCGGGCAGCGCGCCGATATAAGTCCGGCGATGGCCGCGAATTTCCGCTTCATCGCGCACTCCGCCGAGCGAAACGCGCACAAATTTGCGTCCCGTGGCGTGCCCAATGGACATGGCCAGTGACGTCTTGCCAACGCCCGGAGGCCCGACAAAGCACAAAATGGAGCCCTTCGGATTCTTCACCAGCTGCCGCACCGCGAGGAATTCCAGTATGCGGTCCTTGACCTTCTCCAGCCCGTAGTGCTCTTCGTTGAGGATTTTCTCCGCGGCCTTGATATCGCGGATCTCTTTCGATTTCTTTTTCCAGGGCACCGCCAGCAGCCAATCCAGATAATTCCGGCTGACGGTCGATTCCGCGGACATCGGAGGCATCAGTTCCAGGCGCTTCAGCTCCTGGATGGCCTTTTCATGCACTTCCTTGGACATGCCGGCGGTATCAATTTTCTTTTTCAGCTCGTCGATCTCGCTCTTTTCGCCGCGGCCCAATTCCTTCTGAATAGCCTTGAGCTTTTCGTTGAGGTAGTATTCTTTTTGAGCACGTTCCATCTGGCGCTTTACGCGCGTATTGATGTTGCGGTCGACGTTCAGCTTCTCCAGCTCGATTTCCAGGATGTCCCCGATGCGGTTCAGCCGCTCGAGCGGATCGACGGTTTCCAGTAAATCCTGCTTTTCATCCACCGGGAGCTGCAAATTGGCAGCGATCGTATCCGAGAGGCGCGCCGGATCATCCACGCGCGCGGCGGCAATCATCGTGTCGTAATTCAGGCTCTGCGACAGCTTGATGAACTGCTCGTAGAGGCCTGTGACCTTTTCGACGATCTGCTTCACTTGCGGCGAATCTTCGACCCGCGCACCCAGCAGCCGCACCGTCGCGCGGAAGAAACCTTCTTCCGCGGCAATCGAGATGGCCCGCGCTCGCTCCACGCCTTCTACGAGAACCTTGATGTTCCCGTCCGGGAGCTTCACGCTCTGGACGATGTTCGCCAGCGTTCCTACCGCGTAAATCTCTTCTGGCTTGGGATCATCAATCGAAGCGTCATGCTGTGTGGAAAGGAAAATCTTTTTGTCGCCTGCCAGGGCCTCTTCGAGCGCGCGCACGCTGGCTTCGCGGCCGACGATGAAGGGCGTCATCTGCTGCGGAAAGATGACCATATCGCGCACCGGCATCATGGGCACGCGCTTCAATTCCTGTTTTTCTCGATTGAACATTAGGGCCCCTGAACTCTTCGCTTACGCCTGCAGCCGGTTATCCGGCTTTTTCGAGCAAGCTCCAATTGATTTCGCGGGTGCGGACCATGTCCGCCGTGACCACAAAATCCCGCACCTTCCGCTGCATGGGAAGGTGGTACATCAGTTCCAGCATGAGGTCTTCGAGGATCATGCGCAAGCCGCGCGCGCCGACCTTGCGCTGAAGTGCTAACTCCGCGACCGTTTCCAGCGCGTCGTCAGTGAAGCGCAGCCGCACATTTTCGAATTCGAACAGCCGCTGGTACTGCTTCAGCAGCGCGTTCTTTGGCTCCGTCAGGATCTTGACGAGCGCGCCCTTGTCCAGATCGTTCATCACGCCCGCAACCGGCAAGCGGCCCACAAATTCCGGAATCAAGCCGTAGCGGATCAGATCGCCCGGCTGCACCTGTTCGAGCAACTCGGTATTGCGCCGCTGCGGCGTCGTCGGCGAGGCATCCGTGTGGAAACCCAGCGAGCGGCGGCCCGCGCGTTTCTCGATGATTTTTTCCAGTCCGACGAACGCTCCGCCGCAGAGAAACAGGATGTTTGTCGTATCCACCGGCGTAAATTCCTGATGCGGATGTTTCCGCCCGCCTTGCGGCGGCACATTGGCAACCGTCCCTTCGAGAATCTTCAGCAAGGCTTGCTGCACGCCTTCGCCGGAAACGTCGCGCGTAATCGAAGGGTTCTCATCCTTCTTGGCGATCTTGTCGATCTCGTCGATATAGATGATGCCTTGCTGCGCCTTCTGCACGTCGCCATCGGCGGCCTGCAGCAGCTTCAGAATAATGTTTTCGACGTCCTCGCCGACATAGCCCGCTTCGGTCAGCGTCGTGGCATCCACGATCGCGAACGGCACATCCAGCATTCGCGAGAGCGTCTGCGCCAGCAGTGTCTTGCCCGTGCCCGTGGGGCCGATCAGAAGAATATTCGACTTGCTCAGTTCAATCTCACCTGGCTGCTTGTTCAGGAAAATTCGCTTGTAGTGGTTGTAAACCGCCACCGCCAGCTTTTTCTTCGTGCGGTCCTGCCCGATGACGTAGCCGTCCAGGAACCGCTTGATCTCCGGTGGCCGCGGAAGCTGCTTCGTCGGTGCGGCGGCCTGCTCGCGCTTCTCATCTTCCAGAATGGTCTGGCAAACGCCGACGCATTCGTTGCAGATGTACGCGCGCGGGTAGTCCGAAGGCGAACTGATCAGCTTCTCGACCTGCTCCTGCGTCTTATGGCAGAACGAACAGCGCAAGGGCTCTTCTGGGTTGAATTTTTTCACTGGTGTGAAGGCCTCGTCTCCGCTGGGCTTCGACGGAGTCTCTATCCACTATTCTAGGCCGATTTTTCTCCTGAGCAAAAGAGAAACTCGAAGCATTACTAACTTTTTGGAACTAGCATCCTGCCCCGGCTTCGAACCGTAAAGCGCTCTGCGGCGCTGAAACTAACGATGCTTGTAAATAATCTCGTCGATCATCCCGTATTCTTTGGCCTGCTCGGGATTCATGATGTAGTCGCGCTCGACGTCCTTCTCGATTTTCTCCACGGGTTGCCCGCTGTGCTTTGACAGCAACTGATTGATGGTCGACCGCATGCGCAATATCTCCTTCGCATGCAGGTCGATGTCCGTGGCCTGGCCTCCCAGCCCGGACATCCACGGTTGGTGAATCAGGATGCGCGCGTTTGGCAGCGCAAACCGCTTCTTCGGAGCGCCGCCAACAAGCAGCACCGCGGCAATCGAGGCCGCCTGGCCGACGCAAGTCGTCACCACGTCGGGCTTCACAAACTGCATCGTGTCATAAATGGCAAATCCCGCGGTGATCGAGCCGCCCGGCGAATTGATGTACAGCTGAATGTCCTTTTCCGGATCTTCCGCTTGCAGGAACAGCATCTGCGCCGTGGCCAGGTTGGCGACGTGGTCGTCAATCGGCGTCCCGATAAAAATAATGTGCTCCTTCAGGAGCCGCGAATAGATGTCGTACGCGCGCTCGCCGCGGCTGGTCTGTTCGACCACCATCGGTACGAGGGTTGTGCCGCGATACTCTGGTTCTTCGAAATTTTTCATTTGGATGGTTGAGCTGCCGGAATGTTTCACTTCGAATCTGTCGCCGCGATCGCTGCCGCTACCGTCTTGATCTTGGCATTCTGCGCCAGCCAGTCGAGCGTTTTGTCGCTGCGCAGCTTAGCTTTCATCCTATCGAGCGTCCCCTGCTTTGTCAAACGAGCGCGAATTACTTCCGCCGATTCGCCGCCGTGGCTGGCCATGTGTTCCAGCTCATGCGTGATTTCTTCGTCGGTCACGTCGATGTTTTCCGTGGATGCGATGCGGTCGACGATCAGCTCCGCCTTCACATCGTCCTTCGCGCGCTCTTCCTGGCGCTTCCGCAGCGTCACCCAATCCACGTTTACCGCTCGGGGATCGACGCCCTGCGAAGCGAGTGAGCGGACCACCCGCTCCAGCCGCGCATCCATTTGATGCTCGACCAGGGATTCGGGTACAGGGAAGTCATGGAGTTTGACGACTTCCGCGAGAACCTTCTCATGCAACAGCTCTTTGTGTTTGTGGTCGCGCTGATGCTCCAGGCCTTCACGCACTTTCTTCCTTAGTTCGTCAAGCGTCGTCGCGTCGCTCACATCTTTCGCGAAATCGTCATTCAATTCGGCTAGTTTTTTATTCTTGATTCCCAGTACTTCGACCGCGTACTGATATTTCTTTCCCGCCAGCTTGGGATCGGGGTAATCCGCCGGATACTCGACATCAAAATTCTTGTGATCGCCGACGCTCGCGCCCTTCAGGTTAGCGTTGAACGGCTCCATCGTTTCTTCCGCACCGATGTGGCAGAGCACGCTGTCCGCTTGCAGCGGTTCGCCGCCGCCCTCAGGTGTGCCGAGCAGCTTGATCTGCGCGAAGTCGCCGTCTTGGATCGCGCGGCCTTCGACAGGGGCAAAAGTCGCGGCGCGCTCTCGCATATCTTCGAGCGTCTTCGTAACGTCTTCGTCGGTGATGTCCAGCGCGGGCATCTCCAGTTCCAGGTTCTTGTAATTGCCCAATTCGAATTCCGGCAGCACTTCGAACACCGCTCGGAATTTGAGCGGCTGGCCCTCATTGAAATCAAGTTTGTCCACCTGCGGCTGCGAAACCGGCGTGAGTTTCTGCTCCGCCACCGCCTTCTCCACGCGCTCCGGCACCAGCGATTGCAGCACTTCTCCCTTGATGTCCTCCGCGAATTTGCGGCGGATCAGCGAAACCGGCGCTTTTCCGCGGCGGAATCCTGGAACGTTGGCAACGCGCGCGAATTCTTTCGCCACGCTCTCAATTTTTTTCGTGACTTCTTCCGCGGGAATTTCGAGTTCCAGTTCGCGGCGGCAGCTTGCTTCGGCCATGCTACGGTCCTTTCCGGGGACGGCAATTGGTTTGGTGTCGAACGCTTCGCCGGTCTCGACGGCAGGCGCCTGGACTGCGGCCACGAACGATTCGAACGTATGCCGCTACGCAGCGCTCAGCAGCTTTCAGAAGAGGCCAGACCGGTGAGAATTCACCCTGCAAATCGAATCAACAGTATAGGCGAGCGTTCGAACAGCGTCAATTGAAGCGGCCACGAACCCACCAAACTTGAGTAGAATGATTCCGCAAAGCGGGAGACCAATTTTGAAAAATAGCGCGATTCTTCTGGTGCAGTGCCCGGACCGCCGGGGACTCGATGCGGCCATCGCCGATTTCATCTACTGGCATGGCGGCGACATCCTTCACTTCGAGCAGCATCAGGCGGGTAGCGAACGTTTTTATCTTGCGCGCATCGAATGGGATCTCACCGGTTTTGAAGTCGACTTGAAAGATTTTCCGAAATGGTTCACTCCCATCGCCGAAGAATTCTCCATCCGCTGGCGCATTACAACCTCAAGCCATCGCCCGCGAGTGGCGATTTTTGTTTCAAAATACGACCACTGCCTCGTGGATCTTCTCTACCGCCAGCGAAACGGCGAGCTGGCTTGCGAAATTCCGCTGATTATCAGCAATCACGTGGACGCCAAACGGCACGCCGATTTTCACGGCATTCCGTATCACGTGATTCCAGTGACGAAAGAGAATAAGCCGCAAGCCGAGCAGCAGGAACTCGACTTGCTGCGAGAAAATAAAATCGAGTTAGTTGTGCTGGCGCGGTACATGCAAGTGCTCTCATCGGATTTCATCCGGCACTTTCCGCAGCAGATCATCAACATCCATCATTCGTTTCTGCCCGCGTTCGTCGGCGCCAAGCCGCATCATCAGGCGTTCGAGCGCGGCGTAAAACTGATTGGCGCCACCGCGCATTACGTTACCGAAGTTCTCGATGATGGGCCGATCATCGAGCAGGGCGTGGCGCGCATTTCGCACCGCGATGCGCTCGACGACCTAGTGGAAAAAGGCCGCGAGATGGAACGCGTTACCCTGTGCCGTGCCGTTCGCTGGCACATTGAAAATCGCATCATGCTTTACGGGAACAAGACCGTGATATTCGAGTAGGTTCAATATCGCCTATCTCGGCTCTTCGACCCTTGAACTCTTCGAGTCTTCGACTCTTGAACTCTTCCGTCAGTCTGCCGCGGCGGGGCGATTGGCTACGCCAGTGAGGTCGGCGTGGAGCAGGCGGTGAAAGAGGTGCTCGCCGGCTTCGCGGCGGACGGAGAGGCGTCCGGCGACGTAGGCGCGGGAGCCGAGGCCGCGCTGGACGGCGTCGCAAATGGCTTCGTCTTCCTCCTGGACTTTTTCGCTGACCTTGATGCTGGCCTGATTTTTCTTCGCGGCTTTTTTGCTGACGTCGGCGAAGAAATAATCGAAAACGACGGCGCACTTGTCGACGCCGAGCGGCAGAACGAGATTGGTGTCCATGACGCCTTCGTAGGCATTGATCATGAAGTTCGGATAGATCCAAAGATAGAAGGCGCGGCCCTGGCGCGTGGCGGCCACGCCGGATTCGGATTTGGAGTCCGAAGAGAGCGGGCTGGATTGCAGGCAGGCGCGCTCGAAATTCTCGATGGTGTATTTGGTGTACTCGATCACGCTGCTCAGGCCTTTGTGGGCGTGGGGGACGTGGTAGCCGCCGTCGAGATAGTTGTCCAGGTAGACTTTCCAGTTGCAATTCAGCGTGTAGACGCGGCGGTCGAAATATTCCATTTTTTTGGTGAGCTGCAGCGGGGCGACGATTTCCGGAATCCCGCCGAGAAAATTCTGCAGCGGCGCGGCGCGCCCGTCCAGATTCACGAACACAAAATTCTCCCAGGTGTCCACCTTGACGGGAACGAGGCCATTTTTCGCGCGGTCGAAATTGCAGACGCCTTCAAACTCGACCATACCTTTGAGAGCGCCATCGATTCCGTAGGTCCAGCCGTGGTAGGGGCAGCGGAATTGTTTCGCGCAGCCCTCCGGCTCGGTGACGACGGCGGCGGCGTGATGGCGGCAGACATTGTAGAAAGCGCGGAGCTGGTTGTCATCGCCGCGCGCGACGACAATGGGTTCGCCGGCAATGTCCGCAGTGAAGAAATTTCCTTTTTCGCGGACTTGGTCGATGCGGCCGACGGCTTGCCAGGTTTTTGCGAAGACGCTCTGCTGTTCGAGTTCGTGGATGCGCGGATCGAAGTACCACGGAGAAGGAATGGTCCAAGCGTGGTCGAGGGCATCGTTGGGATTGTAGAGATTGATGAGGTCGTGGATGTTGCGTTCCATGAGATGCTCCTGGGCCGCTGAGTCGGCTGCTGGACTAGTTGAGAGGCCGTGCTCATTTCATACCCCGAAACCCGGCTTGAGAGAAGAGGAAAAGAGCGGCGGCCGGAGACCAGAGAAAGGAGAGCAGAGAATGGCGAGATGCGGCTTTCACAAAGGGAGTTGATGGGTGACACCCCGGCACTTTTAAGAAAGAGTGTGGAAAGGATTGATTGGAAAAGAGTTGTGAAACTCTCTTGGTGCAAGGAGCGAAAAGAGGGAGCAAAAGAGGGAGGGATAAGAAAGAAACAGACCCCCTCCCCCCTATGGTTTTTGTAAGGATGTGATTGGATGAGGGTTAGCGGGTGGGGGGCTGCTAAGGATGTGATTCCGTAGGAGTTAGGGGAAGGGAAATGGCTGATCGAGAATGTCGAGGAGTGGTGGGATGTACAAGACCGAGTTCCCACCCCCCCTGTTTTTTGTAAGTGTTGCATCTAAAGGAGTTAGTCTTGGCGTAAGTCTTTTGTTTGCAATACTTGCGGGGAGATCCATAAGTGCTGCCGCTAAAGGACTTACGGGGACGAGGTGTTGGCAAAAGAGTAATGGTATGGGTTGGAGCAATCTTGAGGGAGTTTGAAGGACCACCTGGCGGGCGCTCATGGGAGGCAGGCACGCCCCTTCGCCAAGCCTGCGGCGCGCAGGCGGGAGATTGGTGCCGCAGCACCACATGATTATAACATATCGGTACAGTTAGTCAAGGATTACTTGTAAGTGGTTTGTCTGCTGAGGGATAGAAGAAAGGTGGAGGCACCGGGAGCAGAAAAGTTAAAAGCGCCACAAGCAAAACTGGCGTTTATCAGGCAAGAGGTTTGCGAATAGTGTCAAGCATCCCAAAAGCGGTAGGGTGGCGTTCGATTTCTGTAAACAGCCGTCTGATTTTGCAAACGAGTAGAAGCCTACGCTTAGGGTTTTCCGTCGCCTGGAGCGTCGAGAGGGCCTCCTCAAGCTCTCGCAGTAGTTCGGCTAATTCGTTTAATTTGCTCTCAGCCATACAGAATAGGCAATGCTAATTCATTAATTTTTGGACTTCTTTGAAAGCTCGCCATTGAAATGGCTTTCAACATCGTCACGACTAAGCGGGTTTCCTGCTCTGGTCAATACGACCGAATAAACGACCTCATGCCCTGCAAGCTGCGCAGTGATAAACGCCCCGTCCTCCGGCAGCTCTTGGTAGATGAATTTCACTCTTCTGCCGTCTTCAAGTGTCTTGATCCACTCTTCGTCTCGCGTGTTAGCAGCTTTTATCTTCAATGCCCTCAAAACCGCTGCGACCCATTCCGTCTTCGGCCTCGCGGCTCCCGGGTGCCTGACACAATCGTGGGCAGCAAACTCTTTGTCACGGCCGGCTTCGTACTTCTGCTTCATTTCATCCAGTGATTTGCCACCAAGCTCACCAACAGGCTCAAACACCCAGTTACATTCGGAGCAGCCGAAGCCCTGAAAGTTTTTGTTCTGAATCCATACCAGCTTGCGTGGCATGGCCGCAGTATACGCCCGAAAAATGTGTAAAACAGAACAGTGTCCAGAGGCTGAAACATTCTCAAAGAGCGGGCAAAGGTGTTCTAACCCTCAAGGAGTAGAGGCTTGATGTGTTCAAGATTGAACACTGGATTTGAAGCCCTGCGGAACGACAGGGTTTCAGCCGTCACCTGTTCGGCGTAGGCTCGTGGCATGCTGGCATCGGAAGAAGGCAGCAATGAACTACAAACTAAACTGCTCCGCGTGACGGAAGACATATGCTGAAGATTTGTTAGAGATTGGCTTTGAGAGATTGCCGACAATAATAGCAGCCACAGAAATAACAGTCTTCCGGCGCCTTTGGGAATTAGCTTCTAAGCAAAATGCATGGGCCCTGTTTTGCACCCAAGTTGTGGCCAGGTGTTCAGCTCGGTCGAGAAGCACGTAGATCGGAGAACATCGAGTCTTGCAGGACCCCGGCCAGCGAAGAACTGTGAACTCGTAATCCCTTCCCATACTCGATGTACCCTTGCTTCTTAAACTTGTTCATAAAGTAAGAGACCCGGCTTCGGGTTGAGCGAATCAATCCTCCGAGTGTCTCTTGACTGATTTTTGGGATGACCGTGGTTGGCTTGCGTATCTTGTCGTAGCGGGCGATTAGCAATAGTGCGCGAGCCAGCCGTTCCTCACAGGAGCACAAGTGTTGGTCGATTAGGTCCTCTTCGATCCGGATGTTCCGTCCAAGCAAACAGGCGATGAAATGGTCTGAGAATTCATGGCCGTTGTGGAGAGCGAGCATCATCTCCTGTTTTTTGACGACCAGGATCCTACATCGAGTGAGCGCGGTAGCGGTCGCTGTGCGGAACGCTTGACCCGTCATGCATCCTGAACCGAGGTAGTCTCCACGATGTAGAATCGCGAGGACCGTCTCCTTACCCCGCTTTGACTTAACGGTGACTTTCACTTGCCCTTTCTCGATGAAGAACACTTCATTGCTGGCGTCGCCCTGTGAACAGATAGACTGCCCTTGACGAAATAAGACGATCATGGTTTTCGCGCCCATTTTTGTGAGAAAGACTTCTGGTTGAAAAGACCTCTGGCGCTGACGAGTCATCGGGGGCTCAAAGACCCTACTTTCCATCTTGATGAAGTACGGTTTTCACGGACAAATGGATAGCACACTTGGTCTGGGATGTTATGTGCTCTTATGAACAGTATCCGATACTGGTAATTTGTGGGGAATCCGCTTCCCACAGTAGCCATTGCCGGAAGGTCGGACAACTCGCGATAAGTCGCGGAACCGAAAATATAGTATTACTTCGCTTCTCCGGTTACCGCGTTTTTGCCAGCACCTGACTAGGTGGTGGTTACAAATGCCCAAGCGGATTATGGGCATCGTCCGCCATCCTCAGAAACTTGCAACGGCGGCAGTTTCGGTCGGACAGGTTTCGAATATTGGCAGCAGGCGGGCCATTTCCAACGCTTGCCTCAAGTTCGGGCCGAGATTACAAAGCTTGAGGACTCCGCCTTTGGCTTTTGTCTTTCGATGCATTTCGATAAGAGCGCCGAGGCCCGCGCTGTCAACATAATTGACTTGCTCCAGATTAATGACAATCCGTGTGGCCCCGGATGTCAGCAGATTGTCGACCATTGTAAGCACCCCGCTGCTCTCTTGCCCGAGCACAAGGCGCCCTTTGAGCGCCAGAAGGTAGATTCCATTCATCTCACGCTGCGTTATTTCCAAAGGCATTGTTTGCCCCCCAAGGACCATTTACGCGCATTCGCGAATGTAACCATAATAGCCTCCGGATTCCCGATACCAAAGGCTGTGCTTTGATTCGTTTCTGATTCGATGACGAGTATATGTCGAGTTTAGAGGTTCCAGTTCGTCCAAGGCGTTCAAGCCTGATTCGCAGTCGGACTCTAGTCTTTCCAATTGGAAATCGGAAGATGACGCACCCGGCCAACGATCGAGTAGTCCCAATCATCAAAAAAGAGTTTGCTGCTGAGCCGGCGCGTGCGTAACCATGAGCGACGGTCCCGAATGACAATTTAGAGGCGCAACCGCCAGGAGGTGGAATCATGCAACTGGAAGATCGCAGCCGACTGCAAGTGTGGTCCCGTCTGGCCGCTCTGGTTGGAATTATGTGGCTGCTGTCTGATTTTGCACCGGCGCGGTCTCAAGCGCGGAATCACCCTGATGCCTCCGACCTAGGTGCGATAGCGCGGCAGGCAACGATCGAGATTTGTCGAAATCGAGATTCCACTGCCATTGATCGCTTCTTTTCCGAGCCGTTCGTGCAACACGATCCGAACATTGGGGACGGACTGCCCGGCCTGAGGGCCTTTGTTACCGAGCTAGCGAATTCTACGACGACGAACATTACGATTTATCGCACGGTTGTGGATGGCGACATCGTTATGCTTCATTCGAAATACGAAGGCTGGCCCGGCTTTTCGGGGCCGGTCATAGCTTTTGATCTATTTCGTTTCAAGGACGGCAAAATCGTCGAACATTGGGGCGGACAAACCCCCGAGACCGGTCCCAATCCTTCCGGGCATACGCAGGTGGATGGTCCGACGGCCGTTGTTGGTCGCGAACGGACCGAAGCCAATCGCACTCTCGTTTCCAGCTTCAAGCAAGTCGTGACCGTTGAATTGCGTTTCGATCGTGTCGGTGAGTTCATCGACGGTGATCATTACACCCAACATGCCTCCAAAGTTGGTGATGGTGGCGCACGGATGCAAGCGCGGGTCTCGGGGGTGGTGAAGCCCGGCGCCGCGCAGGTGCTGATTCCTCGCCTCTACATCGCGGAAGGCAATTTCGTGCTTGCCCTTGTCGAAGCACGCACCGAACCGCCCACGGCGAACTATGATCTTTTTCGAGTAGAGAACGGCAAGATTGTTGAGCATTGGGACGTGCTCTCTGTGATTCCGCCGCGCGATCACTGGAAGAACGCCAACGGCCCCTTCTGAGAAGCAGTCACGTCCCCCATGCTCTCCAACCCCAGGTGGTGATTGACGTGATCCGAACGGCAGCAAAGGCAGTTCAAAAAGTCGTCGCAGCAGCATAAAGCGATTCGGGGATTATCTTTTGGCTGCGGCGGTTCAGCAGTTTAGGTAACTGTTCAGCGAGAGTCCATTCAGGTTGGTCAGTCGTTCTTCCTGGATGACGGGCTAACCGGAATGTATGGCCCGCCGATTTGCCGGACAAGTCCAGTTCTAGGACTCCACATCCCCGATAACCGCGTTTATCAGGACCTATCCTAGATAACCCGGTGAAAAATGGTCTAGCTTTGCGTCAGTCGCTATCTGGTTCACTACGCGTGCGCAGCCACCACGTCAAAATCGCAAGTATGGCTAGCGGGCCAATGATTCCGGTGGGAAGGAAAGCAATCGTCTGATGCCGTTCCACACGGACAAAGATACCACCGAGGACGACTACACCCGCTAAGGCTGCACAGTAGTGTGGAAGTCGCGTTGCAGAAACGATCCAAGAATTTCCCGCAAGCTTGGTTGCAAGAATTAGAGTGGGGAGACCAACAAAGATAAAAATGAAGGCCCACCTGGTTATAGGCGGCCAACCATAGCACACGTGGCACGCGAGGCAGGCCAGCGAAACGATCAACACGAGTTGGCAAACCCCAATGAACAGGCCAAGCACGATGCCTGTGAAAGGTATGCTGTCTCGCCCCCAATATTTAGACATTCGCCACTCCAGAACAACGGCGTGACCCTTCGCAAAGTCATGTAGGACCTGTCTAGATTTAGGGTCCCACGTGCAGGTCACTCTTGGCGAGGTCGAAAACTGCCGTTTGTGGGTTTGGGTAACTCCTGAGTGGTCGCCTAAACGGACATTGAGGATGGAGCCGATTTCACTTCTCCGGTAACGGCGTTAATCAGGACTTTGGTTTGATGGTCGTGAGCGTGACCGCTCTTGCTTCGAGTGTTCTTCGGCGCTTATGTGCATCGAAACCAATCGCGCCACTAGCACGGCCAAATATAATTGCCCTGTTACGGCTTCTGCTGAACAAAGAGTGTGCGCAACCGGGTCGACGGCGGTAATCCCCGAGTAGCCTATTGTTGTCAACATACCAAAACTGTAGTTGACCCAATGGATCGAGAGCGAAATATCCGTTCCCGCAGCGTTGAACGAGTTGGGGTCGGCCAACGCAGCTATGTGGTATGCATGCGCCCATCCGTATGCAAGGCAGAGGTAGGCCGCAATTGCGCCTTGGATGCGCATCGCCGTGACTGGCCCAGCGCGGAACACCTGCCAAAGCAACACAATCATAATCATGCTAATGAGTGCTAGGCCCGTCGAGGCACTCCATAGTCCTAATGTATGCGTTGGCCACCACCATGTTGCCCAGCGGAAGGCGATCGCCACGATTGCCACTAGCGACGTCGGCAGAAATAGCTTTCGATTCCCCCAAGCGATCGCTGTTGCCATGACTGCTACAAGAGTCGCCGCCACGCGATCGTAAAGTGGCAAGTTATTCTTCTCGAAGCCTAGTGCGGGCAACACGAACGCCGTTAGGATGAGCAGCAGCAGGAACAAGGTGAGGTTGGTCTGTGACTGCCAACTGCGCGTCAGGAGATCGCGGGTCTTCAGAGGCATGAGTGGGTCCATCGAATCCTCCATGGATACCCTACCCTTAATCGGGGCGCGAGAGACATTGCAGGGCTTCTGATGGTATCAATGCATCGTAGTATCCAGAACGACTACCGATGTTCCAGAGTTTAACGGTGTTCAGTCGCTGGCTTTCACGAGCGCCTGATAAGGAATTCACATGTTCGGTTTGCGCGTTAATCGTCCAAGTGGATTATTTCCTGCTGCACCGTTCTAGACATTCTTAGCGGGCGACAATTGGAATGCGTTCTGGGATGGAAGATTCTTCCGATCCCGGGGCCAGTCCGTCCTGATTATCGTTTGCAACCCCGCTCCATGGTTTATTGGCGCGGAAATCTAGAAAGGGCCCGCGGGGGAGGGCGGCGACGAGTTTTTGTGTGTACGGGTGCTGGGGGGCGCCGAAGATTTGGGAGGGGGGGCCGCATTCGATGATTTCGCCGGAGTTCAGGATGGCGATGCGATGGCAGAGCGCGGCGACAGAAAGCAGGTCGTGAGATATATAAAGGATGCCCATGCCTAGTTCACGGTTGAGGCGGGCGAATAGGCTGAGGATTTCGGACTGGGTGATGGTATCGAGGGCGCTTGTGGATTCGTCGGCGATGAGGAGCGAAGGACGGTGAAGGATGGCCATGGCGATGATGACGCGTTGCGCTTGTCCAACGCTGAGCTGCGAGGGGCGGCGGCGGAGAAAGTCGGGGTCCCCGGGGAGGCTCACGCTCGAGAGCGCCTTGCTAATCACTGCAGCGCAGTCTGCTTGTGTGCCGGTGGCATGGGCACGCCAAGCTTCGCTCAGTTGCGAGCCAATGCGAAGAGCGGGATTAAGAGAAGACAATGGGCTTTGCAGGACGATGCTGATTTCACGGCCGCGAAGAGAGCGCATCTGAGATTCGGATTTTGTGGAGAGGTCTTCGCCTTTGAAAAGAAGATTGCCGCAGGCAGTGCCTCCCTTCAAGTGAAGGAGTCGAAGTATCGCGAGAGAGATGGTGCTTTTGCCGGAGCCGCTTTGACCGACGAGGCCGAGGATTTCGCCGGGCTGGATGGAGAGGGAGACGTCGCGCAGGACTCCGGGATTATTGTGATAGTCGACGGAGAGCTGGAGCGAGAGAAGGGGTGGCGTCTCGGTCACTTCTGCGCCCCCATAGATGGATCGGGGCCGAGGCGGAGAACGTCGGCGTTCCAGAAAGCATGGGGATCGAGGACGGAAGGCGCGGAGCCGATGACGGCGGGTGATATGGCGGACATGGCGTCGCGGTTGATGAGATAGATGAAGGGCTGCTGTTCGAAGACGATTTGCTGCACGCGGTCCCAGTCGGTTTTGCGCTTTTTGTCCGAGGTGGAGGAAGCTTGGGACTGCATCAGGCGGTCAATTTCGGCTTCCCACGGAGTGGCAGGCTGGCTTTGTTTGGGATTCCATTGATGGTTTTCCGCGGAGCTGAGCCAGACGTTCATCTGGCTACTGGGATCGAGATCGGTGTTGGTGAATCCGAGCAGGCAAGCCTCGTAGTCAAAAGTGCGGGTGATGCGCTCGATCAAGGAAGGAAAATCGAGCGTGACCATGTTCACCTTGATGCCGATTTGAGAAAGGTCCTGCTGAATCATGGTGACCATTTGCTCGCGGGGCTTATTGCCAGTGCTAGTAATGAGCGTGAACTCGACGTGATTGCCGGAGGAGTCGCGAAGGATACCGCCGTCGAAGCGGAAGCCTGCCTGGGCAAGCAGGCGGAGGGCTGCAGCGGAATCGTACTTCGGAACGGGAAGCGCGGAGTTGAACCAGAAACGATTTGCTGGCGAGATGGGGCCGTAAGCCGGCTGGGCATGGCCGGCGTAGACGATGCGGGCGAGATCGTCACGATTGATGGCCAGAGAAATGGCCTTGCGGAATTCGGTGGAGCGGAACCAAACTTTTTTGTAGTCGGGGAAAGCGGCGGTGGGAACCTGATTGAACCACACGAATTCGGAATCGAGACTGGGGCCGGCGTCGTGCGCGGCGGCGGGGGACTCCTTCTGGAGGCGGTCGAAGAGATCGGCGTCGAGAGAATTGATGATATGGATTTCGCCGCGGCGGAAGCGAAGGATTTCGATGTCGTGATTGCGCTGAATGTCGAGGCGAATGGAATCGAGGTAGGGCAGGGGCTTGCCTTCTTTATCTTTCTTCCAGTAGTTCGAATTGCGGCGCAGCAGGACGTGGGAGCCGGGGCTGTAATCAGCGACGTAGAAAGGACCGAGGACGGCCATTTCTTTTTTGGGAGAGTGGGCGGAGAGAATGGCAACCTGGTCGAAGAGGCGTTCGAGTCCCGCGACTGGCGCGGGGAACGTGACGGTGATCGTGTCAGCAGAAGGAGTCTGGACGCTGACTTGGCCATCACCGGAGCGGAAGGAGTCTCCAGTGGGCGAATGAAGCTGCGGATCCATGAGAGCTTTCACGGTGTAGGCAACGTCTTCGGAGGTGAAAGGCGTGCCATCGGAGAAATGTAAGCCGGTGCGGAGATGAAATATGATGGTGCGGCCGTCTGGAGTGGTCTTCCACGAAGTGGCGAGAGCGGGCTCGAGCGCTTGGGTCTGGCGATTGAGGCGAATCAAGACACCGCCAGTAAGGTAGCGCACGATTTCGGATTGGCCGTCTTCGACGAGAAGAGGATTAAACGTTTTCGGTTCGCCATGGAGACAGAAATGGAGCTCGCCACCCGACTGGCTGGCAGATTCGGAGCTGACGAAAGACGGCCAGCACAAAACCAGGGTAAGAACGAAAGCAACGCAAAGACGACGTATCACTGGGTGACCTCCTGCGACGGAAGAACGAGTTGAAAGCATATGACCACGATTACGAGAAGAATGAGCGGCACAAGCCGCCACGGATTTGCCCCGAGCGCGGAAAAATCCTCAAAGCCTCGCAGCAAGTTTCCCCATGACGCCATGGGTTCCATCACTCCAAGTCCCAAAATACTGAGGTTCGCCTCGGTCAAAATGAACAACGGGATAGAAATCCAGAATTGCGCGTAGAAAAGTGAACGTAGGTTTGGCGCGACGTGGCAGAGCACGAGCCGCGCGGGTTTGCACCCCGAGGAGCGAGCCAGGAGCAAGAAATCAGAATCTCTGATGCCGCGCGCCGCAGTGCAAACGACGCGGACCGACGCCTGCCAGCCCAGCAGGCCCATCATCAAGAAGGCGATGACGACGGACACCATTGGCGGAACATCAAGGGGCAACATGGCGCGAACGGTGAGAAGTAGAAAGAGCCAGGGCAAGGCGAGAGAGAGGTCGGTCACAGCAAGAACAATCCGTTCGAACCGGCCGCCAAGAAATCCCGCAGCGCTACCCAGTAATGCGGCAATCATAGTGGAAAGAAGGGCGGCAGCCGGTGCAAGCAGCAAGGAAACGCGTGTGCCGTAAAGCAGGCGGGATAAGGAGTCGCGGCCCAACGCATCCGTGCCGAGTGGATGCGCGGTCGAAGGACTGGCGTTCGGGACATCTCGAAACTGATGGAAATGGGGAGCAGGCACAAGGATGGTGCCGAGCACCATTAGCAGAAAGATCGCACACAGAATGACAGCTGCCGTCTTCTGTAAGGGGCTCACTGCACGCTCCCCGCGAAAGCGCGACTTGTCAGGTCGGCGAGCGAGTTCGCTGCGAACATCACAAGACTGACAATGAGGGTGACATTGACGATGAGCGGCAAGTCCCGGTTGAGCGCGGCCTGCCAGGCGAGCTGTCCCAGGCCAGGTGAATCACATAAGGCTTCGATGGGAATGGCGGCACCGAAAGCGATCGTGAAGGACACACCGAGAAGTGCGAGGAGCGGCGGGGCAGCGATAGGCAGCACGTGCCGACAAAAAATTGCCCCGCTTCGCAGGCCTCTAGCGCGTGCCGCAAGCACGTGAGGCTGGTTGTAGGAACGCACCAGAAGACTCCGGATGTAACGATGGAGACGGGGAAAGACAACAACGCCAATGGCGAAGAAGACCGGAGCTCGCAATTGAACAGCGAGCATGGCCACCACGGCGGAAGGGAGAGATAGAAGCAAGCTGCTAAAGGCGGTGCTTGAAGCTTCATAGAACCAGCCACGCGAAGCTAGGCCCGGGGATGCGAGCAGAGCCGCTGCCAGCCATGCAATGCCCAGGCCACGAACGACCGATTTGCCGGTTGCGGGCAGTCGTTGGCGGAGCAGCTCTCGAACGGGCCGCTTCAAAGAATCGGATTCGCCGAGATCGCCGTGGGCGAGAGCGGAAAGGTAATGCATGTAATACGAAGCGAGTCCTTCCTGGAGCATCTGCTTCTGCCGCAAAGCTTCGATGCTCTGCGCGCTCCATCGTGGGTCGAGTTCACGCTCTTGAACACCGTAACCAGGCGCAAACCGAACGAGGGTCGCGCTGAGAAAAGCGCCGCCGATTCCCAGGCACAAAAGAAAAAGAAGCCGCCGCAAGGCATTCCAAGGCAGTTTCGTGATTTTTTCGTCTTTGATCACTTTCCGTCCATATTCGCTCGAACGGCCCTAGGACACCGATTCGGCCTTCGAATAGTGCTTTTCTTTGATTTCATACATGTCGCGATCTGCTTCAGAGAGAAGATCTTCTCCCGAAGCAGCGTCCTCAGGGTAAAAGGAACAACCCACGCTGACGGAAACGATCATTCCAGGGCATATGCAGCGGCTGGCCTCTTCCACGGCCAATGACAAGCGTTTCTGTATTTCAGCCACATTCCCTTTTGTCATCTCCGGCAGAACAAAGACGAATTCGTCTCCGCCGAGACGGCCGACTTGGTCGTACTCCCGGCAGGATGACTTGAACCTGGTAGCGATTTCCTGAAGGAGCTTGTTTCCCGTGAGGTGGCCGAAACTGTCATTCACTTTCTTGAAGCCATTGAGGTCGCACAACAATACAGCCAACTGTGTTTTCGCTCGCCGGACGCGGGATAGCTCAGTTTCAAGATGCAAACAAATGGATCTGGCATTCGGCAAACCAGTAAGAAAATCGGTGCTCGCGGTGCTTTGCGCTCTTTCGTACTGAAGGGCATTCTCGACAGAGACCCCGAGTTTGGAGCTGGCCGCCAGAAGCATGCGGAGGTGCTCTTTGGTGAAGTAATTCTTTTCGCGGCAGTACAACGTCAGCACTCCCGCAACACCCTCCCGGCCGCGAAGTGGGACGCACAGGGCTGACTGTAAAACCGTTACGCGTGAGGATTTTACGAGATGTGAAGTTTCTGCGGCGGGGTTGCCGTTTGTTATCGGTTTTTCATTTCGCGCCACCCATCCGGAAAGACCTTGTCCCAAAGAAATTCGGATGGAGGAGAAGAGGTCGTAGTCCACCCCGTGAACATATTCAGGAATGAGCATGCCCTCCTGGCGAACGAAGAAGACAATGGAGTCGTGGGGAATCATTTCCTTCAAACGAATCGCAACCACGGAAAGCGTTTCCTTTAAACTCAGAGAGTTTCCGAGCGTTTGGGCAAGTTCAAAAAGGAGCTGAGCCTCCTGACGCGCCGAAATAATGGAAGTCAGGAAGGAGGTTGCGCGAACTTCGGCGTCATTCGCCACTTCTGCGAAACCCGAGGATGGAGCCACAGGACGGAGCATTTTCGGAGCAAAGTCCAAGCGCTTGCGCTCGGTTTCCATGGTGTTGACCATTTCCTCGAGTTCGAGATACCGGCGTTCCATGACCTCGATAACGCGAGGATCGAAACTTCGCCCTTTTTCCGCGCTGATTGTTTTCATCGATTCTTGCGGAGTCATCGCTGGCCGGTAGGGCCTCTCTGAAGCAAGCGCATCGAAGCAATCCACGGCGGAAAGGATTCTTGCCCCAATCGGTATGGTTTCGCATTTCAGGCCATCCGGATAGCCTGTGCCATCCCATTTTTCGTGATGGGAGCGCACGATGGGCACCACGGGATACGGGAATTGGACGCGATCCAATATGTCCGCTCCCACGATAGGGTGAATCTTCATTTTCTCGAACTCTTCCGGAGTGAGACGCCCGGGCTTGGAGAGGATGTTTTCGGGGACCGCCAGCTTACCAATGTCGTGCAGCATGGAGGCCGCGCGTATGGCGTTCATCTGGGCCACGTTCAGCCCAAGTTCCTTGGCAATCTCGACCGCATAAACTTGGACGCGGCGAAGATGATCATGAGTGGTGTGATCCTTCGCTTCGATTGCAAGAGAAAGCGCCTCGATGGTGCGCAAGTGAAGCGCAGCAATTTCCTCGGCGTGCTTCTTTTGTTCTTCGAGGCGGCTCAAATAGGTCCGGTAGGAGCGGTAGATCCAATAAACGATGGGAAATGCGAGAAGACCGAATTGCCAGCCGATCAGCCGATTGATGGCGCTCACCCCACAGGCAATCAACGCACCGAGCAAATAGTAGGGGAAGGCCCACAAATAGCATTCCTTCCAGACATGGACAGGGTTGCGTCCTTCTGTCATGGCAATGATGCCGGACACCGAAACGGTATTGAAGGCAAAGTAGGTCGTCGCTGCCGCCGCCATTAAGAGAGGCCAACGGAATCCGACGCCGGCGGCGACTTTGCTATGAAAGACCAGTTCTGCAGCGCTAATAGAGAGAGCGAGGTTTGCCAGGTTAAAGAGCCATTGGATCGGGCGGGGCCGCGGCTTGGCATGCCAGAGGGTCTGGACAAGTCCTCCGAGGCAACCCATCAGTACGGTTTCGGAATACGAGAGGTCAAGGATGCCGACGAGAATAAAGAGGAAATTCGCCGACATCGTGGCCTTGATGCCTGGCAAATGCACTTTGAGCACGGAGGCGCACAAAGCTACGGTTAGAAAGCAGGCATAGCGGAAAAAATCATCCGAGTGCCAGTGTAGGAGGGCGTAAACCAATACGGGCAGCCCTCCGACAAGCTGGGTGAAAATGAACGTGAGGGCAGGAACCCCGAGCGACTGAGCGTCACGCCATGCGTTGCTCCAGTAGTTCCTCGTAGCAGTTGCTGTCACACCCATTCCTGTTCTCTGCCGATTGGTTCCGCAGCACTCATGACTGATGAACGAGCGCCCTGGCCTCGCGAACGGGCCACGAGCAAACGGTCCGTTCTTGCGGATCGTGACCCGGCGCTAATTTTCGCCGCCCCAACGCACGTTTAAGCGTAGAACGCGGTCATTAATAAATAAGCAAATCTTGATGGGGGAAATATGTCTTGGGAATAGTACGCTTAGTGTTTTGTATTGAAAGGGATACTGTCTTTGAGGCGGAAGGTGAGCGCTAGCATGTTCCCCGACCACTTCGGGCAATTTCACCTCCCGACCGAGCCCACAGGCTGCTCGGAACGACCTGTACTTTAGTACTAAACCACGGGACCCGCTGTACCATCGACGACGATTCGCCCTGCCCGCGATACTCCCTTCATTGAAAATGCCTTCTTTACAAGGGCCCCTGGTAGAGAGTCTGGGCCCGGAATTCAGTGCAGGAGTGAGGCTTATGCCAGGCAAGCGCGAAACCAGCCACGCTGGTAGCAGCGTTCTCAAAACGACGACATGGGGTGCGCTAATTGCCCTCTCTGCCGCGATCCTCGTGGCAGGACTCCTTGGGCACCATTCGTGGACCCATTCTGGCGACCTTGGTCGTCCCGCTGCTCACCTCACGGAACAGAGCTGGCCGCCTGCGGCTCACTCAGCGGCGCCTGCTCAAGGAGCTTCTTCACACGGTTCAGCGTCTGGCCCAGCGTTCTTCGCTCATGACAATTCTTCGCCGACCGCAACCCGAGAGGCACAAACCTCTCTTCCCCCGGCAGGTGCAGTTGGAAACTCATTAAAGTGGAATCCGGCTAATTTTGCGCACTCGAGCGCTTCGAGCAATGACTCTGCAACCAGTCTTGCAAATGCAAGCCTCAGCCCGAGTGAGCGTCAGGCCATAATTGCCGCAAAGATTGCACCGGACCTGAAGGGAGTTAAACCCGAGGCTCCCATAGACGTGATCGTTCAGTTCAAAACGGCAGCGGGAGTGTCTGACGTGGCAGCGGACGGAGCCACCGCCAAGGCCGAACTGCCCTTAGTGCACGCACAGTTAGTGACGATCCAGGGCAGCAGCCTCGCGACGATAGCCGCTCACGACAGCGTGGCGTACATTTCTCCGAACCGCAAACTGCGCGGTGCGATGGACCCAGTGGTCACTGCGGTCAACGCCGACATCGTCTCCTCTCAAGGCTGGGATGGCACCGGCGTCGGTGTAGCTGTCATCGACAGCGGCGTTGGCACTGTGGATGACTTGAACTCCGATGGAAATGCAAGCCCATCACGCGTCGTTTATAGCCAAAGTTTTGTACCAGGCGATTCCTCCACGACCGACGCTTACGGTCACGGAACTCATGTGGCCGGTATCGTTGCTGGAAACGCTTATGATTCCACCAGTCCGCGCAACTACGCTGACGTGTATCGCGGAATCGCGCCGGAAGCCAATATCATTAGCTTGCGCGTACTGGACGGCACTGGTGCTAGCGTAGACAGTGCGGTGATCGCCGCGATTCAGCAAGCCATCAGTCTGCAGAGCACCTACAACATTCGCGTAATTAATCTGTCGCTGTCTCGCGGCGTCTATGAGAGCTACACGCTTGATCCCCTCTGCCAGGCCGTGGAATCCGCATGGCAAGCAGGCATCGTGGTGGTGGCCGCGGCTGGCAACATGGGTGAATACAATGGGGCCGGCACGAATGGATACGCCACGATCGGCGCTCCCGGCAACGATCCCTTCGTAATCACCGTTGGAGCAACCAATACACACGGTACGGGCGCGCAAACCTCCCAGACAGTGACGAGCTACAGCTCGAAAGGCCCGACGACGTTCGATCACATCGTGAAACCGGATCTCGTCGCCCCGGGTAATGCCGTGGTATCGCTTCTAGCCTCTCCAAATACCACACTGATCACTGAGTATCCGCAACTCGCGGTTTTCCCCTGCGATGGGTCCGGGACAAATTGCGGTTCGCAGAACGGCTCAGCTAAATACATGCGAATGAGCGGCACGAGCATGGCTACGCCAGTAGTTAGCGGCGTTGCGGCCCTGCTTCTGCAACAAAACCCGTCCATGACACCGGACCAGGTGAAGGCCCGATTAATGACGACGGCCTGGCAGGGCTTTGCACAATACACGACAGCGACGGACCTGGGTACCGGCGCAACCTTTACGATCCAAGAGGATATGTTTGCAGTGGGCGCCGGTGCTGTGGACGCTGCTGCTGCTCTCGCCAGCACGGATCTTGCACCGGCAACGTTGGGTTCGGCGATGTCACCCACGGCTGTGTTCAACTCGGCCGATAGTAGCGTAACCATCAGCGGGGCTCCGGGCACGGTATGGGCCAACCCGAATGTCTGGGCCAACTCCGTGGTTTGGGGCAACTCCGTGGTTTGGGGTAACTCCGTGGTTTGGGGTAACTCCGTGGTTTGGGGTAACTCCGTGGTTTGGGGTAACTCGGTTGTCTGGGGTAACTCGGTAGTTTGGGGCAACTAGTCAGTCCGCTGGATGGATTCAGCAACAAGTCATCGGAGCGGAACTGACGAGAGGAAAACAGAAGAAAAGATGCCGAGCCTAGCGAAAACCTATATCGCGCTGATCGCCGCAGTTGCTGCCGCGACATTGACCGTGGCGGCATACCAGTGGAAGCCCGAGAACCTGGGTCATTTTGTCCAGTTCTTCGCCTTGGCGATGGTGGCCTCTGCAATGAAAGTCCGCCTGCCGGGCTTTAAGACCACGATCTCGATAAACTTCGTTTTCATTCTAATCGGTATTGCACTTTTCAGTTTTGGTGAAACCGTCTTGATCGGTTTGGGCGGGGCGCTTGTGCAGTCCCTCTGGAAGACGCAGTCGCGGCCAAAGCCGGTGCAGGTGCTTTTCAATGCCGCGTGTCTGACCGTTTGTACGGCGGCGGCATTCTGGGGCTCGCACGGTATCCTGGCATTGCTCGGTTTGAATTCTTTCGCCGCGATGATGGTCCTGGGGGCCTGCGTGTACGTGGTGTTAAACACCGGGCTCGTCTCGCTGGTCATTGCTTTGGCCGAAGGGCAATCCATAAAACAAATCTGGCTCTCATGCTATGAATGGACACTCCCCTATTTTCTGGTGGGCGCAGCCGTGGCAGGTTTGGCCAGCGCTGCGGGGCGCGGAGCCCCTTGGGGCGTAACCCTGTTAGTGGTGCCGCCGATGTATTTTGTCTACGTCTACTACAAAATGCACATCCTCCGAGCCGTGCTCGACAATATCTCCAAGGTGAGTGCAGAGAACGAGGTCGCACTCGCTGGCGCGTCTCAAGGCCGTTAAGCCCATTTTCTGGCCTCTTCAATAACACCAATAAATATGCTGGACCGAAACTCCTCCTGTAACTCTTGTAAAATACACTCTCACCAAAACGGCGGATGCAAGCGCAGCAGACTGAATCTCTCCGCGCAGGACCGGAAACATTTCTAGAGACAGGGCACGCCACTATTTATCTTTAGCAACGTACTTCGACACTCCTGCTGTCCGTTTTGATGGCTGAGTGCTGATAAGTCGCATAACCGGAGACGTGAGGCTAGTTGGCTCTGTAAGGTTTCTGCCAATTCTGGTGCCACTACCAGTAGTTAGCGCCCCAGTCGATCGTGCATCCACATAGCAAAAGCCCGCAGTGCGAGACCGAAAAGCCTTCAAGGTTGATGGCGGACAGGGAAGACGGGAAAGGTCAAAAGCCCCACACGCAAAACCGGCGTATGGGGCACCCGGCAGTGCGCAATAGCGTCCCGGACATATAATGCTCGCATGCGGCACGGTAAGCTGGTTGTAGTCCAATCATTTGGGACGCGGGCTGAAGCGGACATTGCTCTGGGCATCCTGGAATCCTCAGGCATTGAGGCGATGATCCAGGCCGATACCGCCGGCGGAATGCGTCAGCACTTGGCTTGGAGCGGCCTCGGATTTCGGGTGCTCGTGTGCGAGGAAGACGTGGCGATGGCGCGCGACGTACTTAATCCTCCGCCCGAGACAGACCATGTCGTGGTTCAAACATTCACAACCCAGGATGAAGCAGACTGCGCACAGGGCGCGCTCTTGTCCGCAGGTATTGCAGCAACGATCCAAGACGACAGCGCTGGCGGCTGGCGCCCTGACGTGCCCTGGACTGGCTCCGGGTTTCGCGTGCTCGTACATGAGGAAGACCTGGCGACAGCACGCCACGTGCTTGACCAGCCCGACGAAACGCGCGCCAAGGTCTGATAAATCGCGCGGACTACCGAACAAATGTCCGCACCGCTCCGGTTACTCATTTCGACTGCTTGACGGGGCCGAGGTGGCGACCTAACATGCGCTGAAATGACAGAATTCGACGCGATCCGTTCTCCTTTGAAGTTTCTGCAGAGCAGGTTTCCCAATATTCCGCATCGCGATTTACTCCAGACTGAGGGAGGGTGGTGGAAGGACGAAGGGGTGGCCATTTCCGGGGCCATTGACCGGGCGGGAACGCCGTGGCTACGGATGTTCGATCGTGGCGGAAAACGCGTGGATGAGATTCTCTACCCGCGTGAATACCAGTCGATGTTGAAGAGAGGTTATCGGGCGGGAGTGGTTTGGCGGGCGCTGGAAGAAAAATCGCTGATCGCGACGTATCTGCTGATGTACGCCATTTCGTTTTACGATCCGGGGATTTGCTGTCCTTATACGGTGTCGCTTGGGACGGCCGTGCCTTTGGCGAAATATGGGAGCGCGGAATTGCAGGGGCACTACCTGGCGCAGCTTTTGCGGAAGGATGATTCGGTGTGGCAGGGCGCTACGTGGATGACGGAGCTCAAGGGCGGGTCGGATTTGGGAGCGGCGGTGGAAACGACGGCGCGGTCGGCGGGCGATAGCTGGCTGCTGAGCGGCGAGAAGTATTTTACGAGCAATGCGGGGGCGGAGTTAGCAGTGGTGGCGGCGCGGCCGCACGGAGCGGCGGCGGGTGTGCGGGGGCTGGCGTTGTTCCTGGTGCCGCGATACCGGAAGAATGGCGAGCTCAACTATTTTGTGCGGCGGCTGAAGGACAAGATTGCGACACGCTCAGTTCCTACTGGAGAGGTGGAACTGAAAGATAGCGAAGGCTACCTGCTTGGGTCGGCGGAAGCGGGCGTTTATCTCATCCTCGAAGTGTTGAATCTCTCGCGCGTGGCGAACAGCGTGGTGAGTGTGGCGTTGGCGCAGCGCGCGATGGCGGAGGCCCTTTCGTATGCCGAGCAACGCGCCGCGTTCGGCAAGCGGATTCTCGATCATCCGCTGCTGCGTCATCAATTTGAAGAGCGGATGAAAGGGCTGCGAGCGGCGTTTGCGCTGGCGTGGGAGTCGGTGCAACTGCTGAATGAAGTGTGGATGGAGCGGCCGCCGTACTCGGAGCGCTATCACCTGTTCCGGCTGGTGGCGCATCTGGCGAAATACTGGACGGCGGAGTTTGCGGTGGATACGGCAAAGTGGGCGATGGAAGTGCACGGCGGGCTGGGAGTGCTGGCCGAGTATGGCGCGGAACGATGGCAGCGGGAGGCGATGATTCTGGCGATCTGGGAGGGAACGTCGCACCGGCAGATGCTGGATGGACTGGAAGTGATGGAACGGAAGAAGGCGCACACGATGCTTTTCCGGCGGCTGGGGGAAAGCGCGCCCTCGAAAGAGATTCAGGAGATGGAAGCGGAAGTGGAGCGGCATTTGAAGCTTGCGCCGGAGGAAAGGGAAGCGCTTGTGGAGCCATTGTTTCGGAGGCTGGCGGTTTTCACGGCGGAGAGGCTGGCTGGAAGATAGGAAAAGCGAAGAGCGGTCCGCCTCAGAGGGCGGACCCTACAAAGTCAAAGGCGAGGAGCGGGCACAATGTATTGTGCTCCTACAAATGACGGGTCGGGCGGACAGGCGCTGGAATTCGGGTACGGGAATAATGGTCCCAGCCTCGGGGCGGCGGGGCAAAATCGCGGTGGAGCGGTCACTGGCAAGCTTGTAGAATGGAGAGACCACTGCGGGAGTGGCGGAACTGGCAGACGCGCAAGACTTAGGATCTTGTGGCCGAAAGGCCGTGGGGGTTCAAATCCCTCCTTCCGCACCAACAATTCGATTTGAGGGTTCTCCTTCCAACGTGTTATTCCAAGCTTTGATTGCGCTGGATTCGAGGTTGAGGCCGGGGCATAATACGTGGTTAGAAAGAGAATCGCCTGGCGAAGCGTCCCCGCTGCCGGGCCAGCGCGCCTAACCCAAGAGGTGCATGAACCATGCGGCTGCGACAGAGGGCAGCGCAATGATCATCCAGGATCAGGGCGATCACCTTATTATTATTCGGCAGACGGACCATGCGGTCCTCTCCGGCTTTTTCGCGCGGGAATTGGGGAACGAAATTTTCTCCAAGCCGGAGCCGGGGGAATCGTTTCGCCTGGCCGCGACCGAACACGACAATGGATGGGAAGAATGGGAACTTGAGGCGGGCATTGACCCGGTTACGTTCCTGCCGTTCAGCTTTATGTCGGTTCCAACGGCGGAGCATATCGCGCTCTATCAGCGGGGAATTGAACGGGTGGTGAAGGCCGACCGCTACGCGGGACTGCTGGTGAGCATGCACTGCGCGGGACTTTATGATCGCACACGCGCAACGATGCCGGGATTTTCCGCCAAGTACGTGAAGTCGCAGGAAAGCGCGCTGGTGACGGATGTGATGCAGAGACTTCGGCTGCAGCAATTGAGGCTGAAAGTGGATTTGCGGGCCGATCCCGTAACCAAGGATTTCGCCGAGGAAAAATGGCTGCAAGCGAATTCGCACCGCCTGGAGGCGATTGACAGGCTCTCGCTCTATATCTGCCTCGGACCGGTCGAGACGGCCACGATTGACGCAGTGCCCATGGACTATCGGGGCAGCGAGGCGGATTGGAATCTTCAGCCCGAAGGGAACAACGCGGTGGCACTGGAGCCATATCCATTCCGGCGAGACCCGCTGGAAATCAGCATTCTGGCGCGGCGAATCCCGAAGCGGCATTATGCGGACGATCTCGATTTCCAGAAAACGCTCGCGCAGGCGGCGTTTTTCGCGTTGAAATTCACGATTCGCGCGGGCGGCGCCAAGATGCGCTCCCATGTAGCGAGGGCTTGATCAGGTCAGCTGGCGTCCACGCGTTTCTGGGAGCAAGAGAGCCAACATCGCGGCGACGAAAAACGCTCCCGCCTGCAGAAAAAACGCCGGGCCAATTCCATATTTCAAAGCCAAAGCTCCCACGGCGAATGGCGCAATTGCGGAGAAGCCGCGTCCGATGTTGTAGCTGAGGCCCATCGCGGCGGCGCGGATTTCTCCGGGAAAGATTTCGCTGGCGATCGCCGCGTATCCTGAGAAAAAGCCGGTGCCGAAAAAAGCCACGAAAGGCCCCAGAAGCAGTAGCCAGAAAGAGCTGCGAGACATTCCGTAGATCGGCACAAGGGCCGCGGCCACCAGCAGGTAGGTGAAGAACGGTTTTCGGCGGCCGAAGGCGTCGGCAAAAAAACCGAAGCTGGCATAACCCAACCATTTTCCGAAACAGAGCACCAGGAAGAAGGATGTGGTCTTCGCGAGGCTCAGCCCCCGGCCGCCTTGAGCCGCGGGCAAAGATAAGTAGCCCGGAATCCAGGTAAACAGGCCCCAGTAGCCGAACATCCCGCAAGCGTTCATGGAAGTAGCGAGGAGGCCGTTGCGCAGGATTTCTTTTTCGCGCAGACGGGCGAGCCAATTGTTATTTTGCGCCTGGACGCGATTCTTCCAGATCTCAGGTTCCGGAACCCTACGACGCACCCAGAAAACGAGCAGGGCGGGCAAGACGCCGACGAAGAATACGGCGCGCCAGCCGTAGCGTGGCAAGACGACGATGACGATCAGGGCGGCGATGGCTTCGCCAATCGCATATGCCGATTGCATCATTCCGAGCGCTTTTCCACGATGCTCCGGGCGCCAGGTTTCCGCGATAAGCGCGGCGGCGGCGGTCCATTCGCCGCCCATTCCAAGTCCAAGCAAGAATCGAAAAAACGCCAGCTGCGGAATGGTGTGGGAAAAGCCGCAGGCGGCGCTGGAGAGGGAATAGACGAGGATAGAAGCCATCAGCGCGCGCGTACGGCCGATGCGGTCGGCAAGCAGTCCGAAAAGGAAACCACCGATCGCCGAGGCCACAAGGGTGAGTGAGTTCAGGAGGCCCGCGGTGCGCGTGTTCATGCCAAATTCGCGAATGAGGTAGACGAGGACGAGGGAGTAGAGCATCACGTCCATGGCATCGAGCATCCAGCCGAGGCCGCCTGCGATGAGCGATTTGTTTTCGGCCGGAGTTACGTCGCTCGGCCACGCGAATAGGGAAGACCGATGGCCAAGCGCAGGCTCGAGCGAGACAGTTGTTGGCGTGGAGGAAGAGTTCGGCAATGGAGGGGTTGACACGCCCAGATTGTAACGAATTCAGCGATGCAAAGAAGAGAAAGTGGAGCAGTGTTGCTCAAGCAGGGCGCCAAGTGCGCCCTCTGGCCGCGATCATGAAGCAGACCGAAGAGCCCATTTCCACTTGACATTCCTGGCGCGGACGTACATCTTGGTTGGCTTTCTCCTGCCTCGAGCGAAGGTCACGGGTGTGGAGGAGCGACTCGACTAACTATGACCAAGGTCCGCCTCTGTTTCCACGATCGCTGCTTTGATGGCACCGCTTCCGCCGCTCTTTTCTATCGTTTTTATCGCGAGCGTTTTGACGCGGCCGCGGAATTCGGATTCACGGGAATGACGCATCGCGCGGCGCAACCGTGGGAACCGGGCCTGTTTGACGGCGACGAAAACGCCATCGTGGACTTCAAATACTCGAACTCGCCAAAAGTGACCTGGTGGTTTGACCATCACCAGAGCGCCTTTCTCACGCCGGCCGACGCAGAACAATTTCGGACACATCGCGGACCGCATATGTTCTACGATCCGGATTACAAGTCCTGCACCAAGCTCATTGCCACGATCGCGCGAGAAAAATTCGGCTTCAACACGGAGCCGCTGAAGGACTTGATTCACTGGGGCGATATCATCGACGGCGCACAGTATCCGACGCCGGAGTCCGCGGTCGAGCTCGCCGAACCGGCGACGCAGCTCGCGCTGGTGATTGAGGCCGCGCCCGAAGACGGGCTGCCCGCGCGGATTATTCCGGAGCTGGCGTACCGCTCCCTCAGCGAAATGGTTAAACTGCCGCTGGTCGCCAGGCATTTGGCGCCGCTGCTTGAACGGCACCGCAAGTCGATCGAGATTTTGCGCGAACGGATTGAAGCGCGCGATGGAGTCATATTTTTTGACGTGGGCGACCTGCAACTGGAGGGCTACAACAAGTTCATTCCTTATTTATTGCACCCGGAATGTGTGTACTCCGTGAGCGTTCTGGCTTCTCCGGTGCGCGCCAAGGTTTCGCTGGGCACCAATCCGTGGAATCAGGCGACCGCCGACAAAAATCTCGCCACGCTTGCAGAGAAGTTCGGCGGTGGCGGACACCCACGCGTATCCGCGATTTCGTTCGAGCCCGGAGATTTGCCGCGCGCGCGGGAAGTCGCCCGCGAATTGACCGCGACGCTCCGCGGAAAGTAAGGCGCGCGAATCGCTAGGCAGGTCAAGGTGCGAGGGATGAGAAGCGTCGTCAAACGTTTCATCGCAAGTTTCACGATCGATCCCGGTGTGGGGCAATTTCTGCCGGTTCGACAAAATTGTTTGTCCCATGTAAAATTCTAAAATACCACCGTGGACCGGTAGCTCAATGGTAGAGCAGTTGACTCTTAATCAACGGGTTGGAGGTTCGAGTCCTCCCCGGTTCACCATCTAAATAAAAGCGCTTACGAGAGAATCCGAGTTTGCCCCAAAAAGCCAGGGTAGTAGGAAGAGTAGTAGGAAGGGTAGTAGCTCGCTGTCGTTTTCGCATTCTGTGGGGGTAAGCCTCCGCGAGCGGAAGCGATCTGCAAGCCTGCTCGAATCGCCTCAATGTGGCGACGTAGACTCTCTCTCCCAAGCGAGTGCGGTTGTTCTCGCTGATAGTGCCTGCCCTCGAACGCCACGTAGAAATCGCCCGGCGAGGTTTAAGGTTCCGTCTCGGGCTTCGCATCGATGCTTAACCATCCCTCAGCCCCGGCAGATTCTTGAGATTCGAGACTTTCTGGTAGAGGCGGGAGCTCTGCGGCCTAAGATTGCAAGAACGAGTCGTCGAGCGTGACAACTTTGGCCGTTGCGGTAGTTAATTCTCGCCAAAGGCACTCATCGCTGCTTGCCCAAACCGGATCATGCTCACTAATTCTTCACTCTTGCGCGGTGTTCCCCGACATTCAAAGTCGGGTCGCCGGGCCTTCATATCCTCGACCACATCCAATCTGTCGAACAGTATGACTCTGCAAGCGGGCTGGAATACTTCCATGCGATACAAGTCTCCCATCTCGTCACCGGAGATGGTCGGCAACGTGATGCAGATGAGTGCCACGTCAAATTGAATTTCGAATAGGTGGTCGAGGGCTTCTCGTGCGTTGTAGAGGGGAAGTGTCTGATAGCCATGCCAGTCGAGAACGTCCGCCATCCAGTTTGCGAGGATCGGTTCATCGTCTACGACGAGGACTCTCATGGCTGGCGGGAATCATACTGCCCCGCTAGTGTCTGGCGCAATTGCGGCGTCGAAGCTAGGAACTCTTCCGACGCTTTGACTCTTGGGCCCGATAGGCCAACCGACTTCGACTTTGGGAAGAATCGCGAGTTGCTATATGCACCCCTCCTAATGCTAGAATCCCCCTCACCAGTAGGCCCACCGACTGCTTCTTCATCAGGAGGGGACATGAAAGCAAGAGCAACCATACTGATTCTGGCATTGTGTTTTGTCGGCGTGGTAGTGTGCTTCGCCGCCGACGGATTTATCGGCACCTGGAAGTTGAACGAGGCCAAGTCGAAGCTCAGCCCGGGAACACCGAAGAACACCACGGTTGTATACGAGGCTGTGGGCGACAACGTGAAGGTCACAATAGATGGCACCGACGGTGATGGCCAGCCGACACACAACGAGTGGACGGGCAAGTTCGACGGCAAAGACTACCCGGTCACCGGGGATCCAAGTTCAGACGCGCGGTCCCTCAAGAAAATCAATGATCACACGCTGACGTTTGCCGTCAAGAAGGGCGATAAGGTTACCACCACCGGTCGCATCGTCCTGTCGGCTGACGGCAAAACCCGCACCGTCACCACGAGCGGAACCGACCCCAAGGGCAATAAGATCAGCGGGACCGCGGTGTACGACAAGCAGTAGCGTCAGTGCCCACTGGCCATTGTCATTCAGGGCCATGCTCAACTCATCGCCCCAAGAAACAAGATTGTTTGGATCAGGAGAGTTTCTGTCCCAGCGGCCCGTTCTCGATAACCACAGAGGGCTCCGCACAAAGGGTCAACGTATACGGCCCCTGAGTCGCTCCTGGAGGGGGTTCGTTATGCCTCTGCGGTAACGGGCAAGAATCGGCCAAGGCAGTGTACGGAAGACATAGGATACCGCACAGCAAGAGCAGCCATCTGATGTTACGCATGACAGCCTCCCTCTATACCTGCAGAAGTTTACTATTCTACTCGCAGAATACTTCTCGGCCCGGCTGGCGGCGTATGTTAACTGCCAGCGGCGAACCATCGATTCACGAACTCCAGCATCTCCACTGGAATTGTCTCCTGGCGAAAAGTCTGGCCTTCGAACCGACCACAAACTGCAAGTTTTTTGGTAACACCAGCGACGCTCTCATCTTCGAATTTGATGATAATGGTATCCTGACTGCCAGACTTGTGCCGAACAACATCTCCGACTTTAAAATCGGTGTTCATTGAATCCTCTAGGAGAAATGCAGTCGCCTAACTTGTGGCTCTTGATTTATTCGACAGGACTCCGGTAGCGATCCTCGGATGAGAGCACCGCGCCGAAGAGCGCGCTTATCGATAAGATTGACGCCTTAGTTTGCGGCCAAGCGCGCTCAGTCCCAGCGAGCCCATGCCGAGTAGGAGTAGGAGAAGTGAGGATGGCTGGGGTGCCTGGGAAATCGTATCGGAGGTTGCCTGAAAAGCCGCCGAAGCCGGTTGGTGCGCCGCGCCCACGAGCACGACAATCCCGAGACCCCATGCCCATCTTGCCCGAAAAACTGCGCTGTTCTTAGACATGAGCTTTCCTCAGCGTCATCGTGACGTTGCTTATCGTAATCACGTTACTTGCGTTAATTGGCTCTCGACCGAATAAATCCCCGCTACACTCAAGCAAATTGGAAGCCAAAGCCTAATCTGCTTGTGATAAAGGACTTGCAATGCCGCCCCCCGAACTGTAGTGGCAGTGGATTGCGTAATTGGGGAAGAATCTGTGCTCAGCCCCCCACAGGGTTAGAGAGTACCCGGGGTATCAGCGGTGCAGAATAATACGGCAGTCAACAGCGGGGACAGTGCAGAAGAGTTCGACGAGCTACGCCAGCCCGTGCCTTAAGACGTCAACTTCACGGTCGTTGAGTGAACCGTGCTGCATTCGCTGGGGCTAAATGACAGCCCATCAGCCTAGACGGGGATCGAGAAAAACCGAGCGAGCTGGCGAAGTATCTTGGCTGTCATCAACGTTCCTCGGAAACCGTCTCCCAACTCGAACGACCAGAGAAAGATAGCGAATTCGCTCCACAGACCGCGTGAGGCTGCCCAACTCAATACCGCCTGGACTCGCGCCAACAAGCTCAAAGCGCGCACCACCCAGTAGCAAGCGACCGCCAAAACGGCTGAGGCGGCGACGTCAATCGGGAAATGGCCGCCTACGTAAATCCGGGGTAGCGAAATAGCGACGAACACGAATGCTACGAGAATTGCACCAATCTTTCGATGCAACGGAAGCAATCCGATAGCAACGATCAGGCAAATCAAAGTCGAATGACTCGGAAAGCAATTTTCGTTTCCGTACGCCCAAAGGTAGGCCGGATAGAGTGACTGAAAGTCAGGCGCGTGCGAGGGAGATGGCCAGGCAACCCAAGGACGCAGGACAACGGTCACCGCGACCGCTATGATGCACGTCAGTGGAATCTCGAGTAACCGTTGCCTTCGTCTCGCCACCCCTTCGCTCGTCTCCCTCCAGGCTACGTAGAACGCCAAAGCGAACGGCAGAGTGCTGATCCATGGGTTCAGGATGAAAATCTCAGCGATGGTGACGCGCAAAGGGCTAAAAGGCCAAACGCGGTACAGGCACTCTAGTAGGCTATAGTTAAGAATCTTAAACCATGGCTGCGATTGTGGAACTAAGAGCATGACAGCGCTGGCCGTATCGAAAGCTACTGGCTGTTCGGCATCTAGACAAGCTCGGGGGGGACAGTAGAGCGATTGAAGGGAGCCTACTCCTTCATGTTGTACGCGTCAATGCCGACTAAAAGATCAGGCACGAGTCGCCAGTCTCGGGATTCGGCCCCCTCACGCTTGACCGGAACAGTACAAGTGAAGTTCTGGAACGAGCTTGATTTCATCGATATATGTTTCAAGGCAGCTGCGATTCCCGCACCTATTGAAATTCTTGAGCAGTGTGGTAAGTTTAATTTGATTTATTCCTGAAAGTGGAATCCCTCCTGCCCGGCTTCCTCGAATCTGGTGTAAGTCACCGTTTTGAATTGTTGCTCCGGCCCCGGCCCGGCGCATGAGCTCGAAGTGGTGCAATAGTTCCCGGAGAGTCCCCATGAGTCGTAATTTAGATGGAGTTGAGTTTGAGTCCGTACTCGAAAGTTTTGGGTGGAAACCACTTATTAGTGCTAGTCAGTTTAAGCATCCTGACCACAGTAGTCATTATATTGTTGTTTATCCGGGGTCTGCTATTCACTACTATATTGACTACCCATGGGGTGGCTACGGTCACAGTGAGTACCTGCATTCGCCGTCTGAACTGGACAACCATCTGATTAGGTTTCACAAACTCCCGAAGCGGCTTGGAGCCTCAGCTTGAAGGTCTACGTCGTCTTTTGTGGGGAGCAAGGCATTCGCTGACATGGAATTTAGATTGACGCGCGCTGGCCGCCTGACCGCGTGGACTCCAGGCTAGGCGATGCGGGTTCATACCTCCAAACTACGGCCCCTATTTCTCCCGGCAGTACTCAGCAGCTTGCCCTGCGCATCTCTCGTCTCGACCGTCACTGTGGACTTGAGCGCCTCTCGTGCCATTGTAGGAATGTCTTTCCGGGAGTCCTGCTCTTGTGCACTGACGGATACCCACAAGAGCGCGACCACGGTGAGGAAAGTGGCTTCCGTAAGGCATGAAGCTAGCGACGGGCCATTTTCTGGACGATGTGCAACAAGAGCTTGCGGTCATTCTCATCTGACTTGCCCAGCAGATGGCGAAGTTTTCCAAAATACCGCGCATTCTTGCCAGAGCTACCCCAAGCACCTTCGCCAGAGGACTTCCGTTTGAGCAGTGTTGGTACTTGAGGTGGTTCTTCACCGTCATAAAAGAGTTGATAGAGAGGGACCTCGAGAGCGCGAGCCATTTTCTCCAGTGTTTCAATGGCGGGAACTGTGTGACCATTTTCCACGCAGGAGATATAGCACCTGACTAAGCCCGTACGCTTTTCGATGTCGCCCTGGGATAGTTTCTTTGCCTCACGCAGTTCGCGGAGGCGGTCGCCAATAATCACGGCAGGATAATTTTATTGAGGCGTATGTAAACCAAGTAGCGGTAACTGAACTGCGGAAAGCTGCTGGCCCGGTTCAATGCTTTTCTGGTAGAAAGCCTTCCCATCCCTCCGCGGTAAATGCGCTCGTTAGGGGTTTTTCATAGCTGTTTGGCACGTACTGGATACGACGTGTTGTTGGATTGACGGTGTGAGTTACCGATTGCTATATTGTCGTCAGACGTAAAAAGGCACCAGCTAATATGTCCAAGCGGAAATGGGGCGAGAGCTTCCTAAAGTCAGGCTTGCCCCTCGAACATTTAACACATGTTACTTTTCATGGCTTGAATTGGAACTCCTATCCCCGCCCGGAATATAGTCGCCCCAATCGTGAAAAAAAAGAACGAGTGGTTTGAAATCGACCTACTGACTTCCTGTCCCTACGTGAATCGCAGCACAAATTTGTCCTTCTTGATTGAATGCAAGTATCACGACATCAATCGCTACTGGTTTTTTCTCCCATTGGAAGCAGCGGGACGCTGGTGCTTTGACGATCGGGTGCTTAACTGCGGGCCTTATCCCACTCTTCAGAAACCGAGAGAGGACACGGTTCTGGGGCTTGCGCCTAAATCATCCGGAGGAATTGTACTGTCGAACGAGGGTGCCAGGCAGGACAACGCAGTACGCACTGCAATCGAGCAATTGACGAACGCTTTCGTGCCGGCTTGCCTGAATAGAATGTTTGGCTACAATTTTGACTCGCGGAGCAAATCACTGAAGGCGAATCCCATTCATCACGTGCCGAACGTGACGGCTCTTGTACCCATGATTGTGACAAACGCATGCCTCTATCGCCTAAAGCCTGAAATTAAAGACCTGGACATCATACGAAAAGCGACAGCACCGAGCGAAATTGCAGAGGAACTCGAATGGACATGGCTTTACCATGATGCCCCAATGCGCTTAATCACTCAGAACCTCGACGCCATTCGAGCTCACCTGAAAAGAGACCCTGAGGATATTTATCGCTTTCCGAACGTGAAGGAAAACATGGAAGATTTTGTTGACCGGCCCAATTGGATTGCGGTCGTCAACATAAAGGCATTGCAGCAAGTAGCGGAGATGTTGAAGGATCATTTTCTAAAACTTGGAACCTTCGAGGTGGCAAAAATTATGAGCTCACCTCTCCGACGTCGAAGGCCCAAACGGTTCTAGGTCAATTCACCTGCTTAGGCTCGGCTGCACGATCTGGTTGCTGCGCCTCGGCAAGCTGGGCTTGCTGCTGTTCCTTGAATCGGGCTTTAACCTCATCAATATCAGCCTGACTTAGCCCGCTGAAAACCTTCCACAGCGAATCAGGTTCGGCACCAACCCAGCCCTGGACCTTGGCCAACTTCAAGAGGGCATCGGTAGCTTTGTAATCCTCATGATCTGCGGCGAGTCGGGAGGCCAGCTTGTAAATTTGGCCAACTACGGCCTCTTTGGTGAGCAGGGTACTGCTGCCGATCTCGGCATAGTTAGAGATACGAGCCTTTTCCAGCTCCTCCTTGAAGAGCTTCCGATCCTTGAGGGCCTCGGCTTCCTCGATTGAAATATCCTGCCCCAGTTCTGCGGCGGCTTGGCGAAGTGAGAGGTCGTACTTGACCATCAACTCGCACGCTTGAGGAATCCATTTGGGGAGGGAGAGTACTTTGCGTGGCATGTGTGTGTTTCTCCTTGTGGGGGTTTATAGATTACGCGTCGAGCTGGTTGATCGACGCAGGTGGGAATCGGTGCGGAGGATTGTGACGAATCACTCGATAATACGACCCTGCCAACCCTTCTGGAGCAATTCAGAGAACTATTTTAGCTTCGCGTACTCCGCCTTCGCCGCGATGAAGATAGGAATGCCTGGGTCGGCGTCTTTCCATAGTGTGAGGAAATCCTGATAGGCGGCCTCGGCTTTTGCGGTGTCACCCTGCATGGCGTAAGCGCGGGCGAGGCCGAGGTGCGCCAGCGGCCAATTCACATGAGTGGTGACGAGGCCGTGGTTGTCGAGGATTTTTTGAAACTGGGACGCAGCCTCTTTCCCAGACTTCAGTTCCAGATATGCCAAGCCACGATAGTACAGGGTGAGGCCATAGGCGTCGCTAGCCAGATCGTAGGGAACGGCACGACCCAACGCCTCGATAGCCGCGGCCGGATTCTTTCGGTTCAACTCGATGACTGCGCGAATGCAAGCAATGATGGTGTTAGTCATTATTGTGCCCAAGGATGAGTCCTTGATAGCTTCGTTCATCAGTGTTTCCGCGCGCCGCGAGTCCCCGGCTTGAGCGAGGGCCAGCGCGCCGTAGGCTTTGTGATGCCCGGAATTTGGCATCATGCGGAGGGACAGATTCACGAGTTCCTTGGCCTCCCGTCCATTCCCCAGTTGGGCCTCAAAGAATGCCTGGTCGTTTGTTATAGAGACCGCCTGTTCCTTGAGTCCCTGCCGCAGGGCGATCGTACGGGCACTTCCAAAAAGTTCGCGGGATTGGCGGAGTTGCCCTAGGCTTAAGGCTGCGGACGCTCGGTAATAGGTCAGATAGCTTTCGAGTGGTTTACCCTTGAACCAATCGACCTCTCGCTGCATGACTGCCTCATCGCCCTCGGCAAACGCGATGTTGTAGAGAATGCGATGGATATTATAGCCATCCAACTTTTCGGCAATGGCCTTTTCGCAGATGGCTTTTGCTTCGGCGAACCGTGTGGCTACCCAATAGGCCTGGGCAAGAACGGCGTAAGGACTGGCATGCTTGGGGTTCAGCCGCAGGGCCTGCTGGCCTGCCTCAATCGCTTTTTCCGGCTCACCAACTACAACGTATGCGTTGCTGAGGTTGTTAATGGGAATTAAGTCGCGCGGGTACACTTCGGTCCACAGTTTCTCAGTCTCGATCGTCTTGTCGATATCCTTGGTGGTGTCAAAGTAATAGTGCGTAGCGATGTAAAACTTCTCCCTCTCGCTCACGTGCTCTCGCCGTTCAAAAGCCTTCCGAAGATAGTCGCCAGCAAGATCAACCTGCTGAATGTTGGAGTAAACCGCAGCCAGTCTGGCATAGGAAATAGCAAAGTCGGGATCCAGTTCAATCGCCATCTTGTAGAAGTCGATACTTTCGGCCTCCTTACCTTGGGCTCGTGCTTCCTCACCTGATGTGTATGCCTTCAGCGCGGCAAGTGATTTAGTGGTCGCCTGTTCGATGGGGGTATCGAACTTCTGGATTGAACTGAGGGATTCACCTAGCTTGCGGCGCAACGGTAAGATTACTTGCCCAAGCTTGTTCAAAACCTCGTTCCTGTTGAGCGCCTCAATCTTCTGGTGAGCCAGCGGCTCTCCCGTCAGGCAATTCTCAGAGGCTAAATCAATCACGTACTTGTTGCCGAGGGCCACGATCGAGCCACCGACCATGACCTTGGCTCCTGCTCGTTGGCAAACCTCTCGCGCGAGAGGTGGGACGACACGCTCACCGGGAGAGTGGCTCATCAAACTCAAAGTCTGCAAGGTTGTCGCGTCGGGCACGACGTTGAAGTAGGGCGACTCAGCGAGTTTTACGGTCAGCGCTTGCCTCAGCGAACCGTCGAAGATCGGCTCGCCCGTCGTGTTGACGAAATCAGACACCAGAACGGAATCCCGCTCAGTTAAGGCCAGAGTCCGACGCGGGTAATAAATTATTCCTGCCACAGTCAACGCGATTGCAACGATAGCAGCGGCCAGCACTAACGAGCGGCGCAGGACGCGGCCCCTTAACTTTGGAATTTCTGTTTCGGAAGTTGCTGTGGCGTATGCCGAAGGTTCCCTACCCGTCATGCCAACGGCACGTTCCTGTGCGTTACTTTCGATCGGCCGCCCGGACTCCGATTCACGCTTAAGGCGCTGCAGGTCCGCGCGCATGTCTGAGGCGTGTTGGTAGCGCAGGTCCCGATCTTTCTCCAGCGCCTTGTTGATGATCTCCTCCAGCCGAGCCGGCACCTGGGGATTCAGTCGTACGGGTGCCACCGGCGGGCGGTTCAGGATAGCCTCGAAAATGACACCCAGTGTCTGTCCGCGAAACGGCAAACTCCCTGTTGCCATCTCGTAAAGCACCGCACCGAAGGAAAACAGGTCGGTTCGGGCATCCAAATCCTTGCCTTTGACCTGTTCCGGGGACATGTAAGCGACAGTGCCAAGAGCCGCACCGGGGCTGGTCAGATGCTCTTCTACCAGGGTCGCGGCGGTTGGATCCGTTCCCGTTACCGGTTCGGGAGAGAGTTTCGCCAAGCCGAAGTCGAGGATTTTGGCGTGGCTGCGATCAGTGACAAAGATGTTAGCGGGCTTAATGTCGCGATGAACAATTCCTTTGACGTGCGCGGCATCGAGCGCGTCGGCGATGTCGATTCCAAGCGAAAGCAGCGTTTCTAGTGCTATAGGACGTCCGGCGATGCGGTACTTCAGGGTAGCGCCATCCAAAAACTCCATGGCGATGAACGCTCGCCCGTCCTGTTCACCGATGTCATAGATCGTGCAGATGTTGGGGTGGTTAAGGGCGGACGCGGCTTGCGCCTCGCGCTGAAACCGGGCCAGGGCATGCGCATCTCGGGCTACATGCTCAGGCAAAAACTTGAGCGCGACGAAACGGTGGAGACGAATATCCTCAGCCTTGTAGACAATGCCCATTCCGCCGCCGCCGAGCTTTTCGAGGATGCGGTAGTGAGAGACGGTCTGGCCAAGAAGAGACGAGGAATCCGGCATTGCGTGCTCATCTTAGGTTGCAGCTGCAGCCAAGTCACGAAGAGAAATAACTTATGGGTGTAGCTTACGTCGGCAGGCGGGTTCGTTCAAACGCAATAATCGATCAAGTGGCATCCCCGGGATTGGGCCCGCCAGATGAGCTCCAATCGGCCTTTCTGGTATAACTGGCAGTGAGCAGCCCCGGAGTGCCAGGCAAGCCTTCGAAATTTCACATGTATCTACCAATGTTCGCCCTCAGCGTGGGCTTCCTCCCAAAGTGCCCAGCCAGAAATTTGCGCCGGGCTTCCTGATAGAGCGCTTGAAAGGTGCGGTTGCGATAGCAAGCCCGGAGTTCGCTCCTGGAGAGATTTAGACCGTTCATCGCCAAAGCGGTCTTGAGACTTGTCCCATCGGCCATTGATGCAGCCACAGCCGGGAACCAGCTTGCGATGATCCGGGGTCTGCCAGGTTTGCGCTGGCCCGCTGGCTTCTCAAGTTGCCCACTCTCACGGAGCATTGGCTCAAGTCGAGATTTGCTACTAGGAGGTTGCAGGGCTGCGAGCGTGTTTCCCTCGGGCGGCCTCTCTAGTGGGCCGCTAGCAGAGCGCCGCCTGTCAGCCCTTGCAGGCTGCTGCCTCTGGGCCGCTTCAGCCAACTCGGCTCTCAGCCAGTTCTCGATGAGCTGCCTACTAGGAGTTATGCCGAGCTCTCGCAGGGCTGCTCTTGCGTCTTGTTCGTTCATCTTCACCATCTGCTTTGCTCGGTTGCGGAAAAAAGGTAGAATCGCCGCCGCCCAGGAGGACCCTTGGAATGTCGCCCAAGGCACAGGAAATTTACAATTACATCACTGAGGACGCCGCACGGGATAGCTATTGGAAAGCAGCGGCTTGGGGTGCGATGGTAGCCGAAAATTATCTGCCTGCTCCTGCGAGTGTCAAGGAAGCCCTTGGTTCCAGGGGGCAATATTACAGAGAAGACACACGGGCGCTTGTACGGCATCTCATTGAGAATCTTGGCACTAAGGTTCGCCGCGTTACTGCCGCCGATTGGGCCGAGGTCGCGGACAGGCTCTTTCAAGGCAAGCATTGAGTTAACAGGGGCTAGCGCGGCCATGTAGTGGGTGTAGTGGGCTCTATAGGGGGAGAGAGGGGCATGGGCCTTCCCCCGGCCTGCATACCCCTATACTACTTACTACACTCACTACACACTACACTACTTGACCTGACCGGGGTTTTTTGTACCAGCGGGAGTGAGAGAGAATTCACTCTGGAGGGAAGCTGGTATGCCGATGAAGAAATACAAGCCGGAGCAGATCGTGACACTGCTGCGGCAGGTTGAAGTGGA
>JABCZR010000025.1 GCA_013289585.1 Acidobacteriota bacterium
GATCGGATCGCACGGCTTTATAAAAGCCGTGCGATCCGATCGGCACGAAATGGCCCTTCACTTCGCAACGTTGAATCGCCACCAGCCAATCCAATGCCTCGAGCCCCGCCGAAATCATTTCCTCGTTCCCCGCCCGGCTGCCGGCCCGAATCAGCGCCTGCGGCAAACGCGCATTCGAATAAGCCAGCCCACTCTCGAACCACTTCCATTCGTCCGAACGGTTCGAACGGTACGAACTCAACAATCGATTTGCCAATGCATCGGAGGCGGTGAGGGCAGCGCGATCTCCCGGAAACGAGTCGAGGTATTCCTGCAATCCCAGCAACGCGAAGGCGCACGCCCGCGGACTTTTGAACTCAACGGCCGCGGGAATGGCGAGTTCAAACATCCGCCCGGCGGCGCCTCGCAATCCCGCATTCTTGGACCTGCCCAACACCGTTCCCAGTCCCCACAGCGCTCGCCCATGGCTGTCTTCCGAGCCTTCGGGTTCCTGCCATCGGCATTCGTAGCTCAGGCAATTGTGGAACCGCTTGGTGATGGGATCAAACGCGTGCCACAGGAAAGCCAAATACCTTGATGCCAGGTCGGCGGAACCCGCGGGCGCATGTACTCCCATTTCTTCCAGTAGTGTGGTTACAATCAGCGCGCGCGCGTTGTCATCTGTCGTGTACCCTTCCGGATAGTTCGGCACGACGAATACGGCATGCTCCACAATTCCCGTGTGATCCGTCATTCGAAACAAATGATCCAGCTTGATCGCGGGAAGCCGGTCGAGAGCTTTCTCGGTGTTTTGGGCCGAAAACGTGGCGCGTGGATTCCGCAGCCGCTCATTGTAGATGCGTTCGAAACTCTCCATGTATTTCTGCGCCACCCGGTTCCACACCATGTCCCGCGCGTACAAGTATGCGCGTTTCCGCATGGCGTGCCTTCCGGTCTCGTCATCCAAAAGAGCAATTGTTTTCTCGGCGATGGCGTCCGGATCGTCGAAGGGCACAAGTACGCCGCGCTCGCCGTTCAGCAGTTCGATCGCATGTAAATAGGGCGTCGAGATGATCGCTTTGCCCGCGCTCAAGGCATACGCAAGCGTGCCGGAAACCACTTGCGCCTTATGTTTGTAGGGCGTGATGTAAATGTCCGCCGCGCCGATTAATTCGACTAGTTCTTGAGGGCTCACGAACCGGTTGCGGAGAATCACACTCGCTTCGACCCCCAGGTCCTTCGCCAGCTTCTGTAAAAAATGGCGGTATTTGTCACCTTCGTGTCTCAGCACGTGCGGGTGTGTGACCCCAGAAACCATGTACACCACACTACTGTGCCGCGACAGAATTTTCGGCAGCGCCTGGATCACGTTTTCGATGCCCTTATTCGGCGAAAGCAATCCAAACGTGAGCAAGACATTTTTGCCTTCCGTTCCGAATCCATCCTTGTAGAAGCTCGGGTCGGTGAAAGGCAGATCTGGTATGCCGTGGGGGATGAGATCAATCTTGTCTCCCGGAACGTGGAAGACCTCCTGCAGAATCTCCACGGAGTTCTGACTCATGACGATCAAGCGGTCCGAAAGTGCCGCGATTTCCTCCATCACCGCGCGCTGGTCTGGGCTTGGCTCGCGAAGGACAGTGTGCAACGTGGTCACGAACGGCATCCGCAGCCGCCGCAGCAGTTCCAGAATATGTCCTCCTGCGCGGCCCCCGTAGATTCCGTATTCGTGCTGCAGGCACACAAGATCGACATTGCTGAAATTCAGAAAGTCTGCCGCTTGCCGGTAAGAAGCGATGTCCGCTTCGGAAAGCTCAAAGCGCACCCGGTCCGGATAGTCGTAACCTTCTTCCGTATCATTCACCGGAAGCGCCAGCAGCTCAACCGTCCCATACTCCGCATGGATGGCATCGCACAAGTCCGTGGTGAACGTGGCGATCCCACAATGCCGCGGAAGATAATTTCCCACCACCGCGATCCGGTTCGGGAGTGCCGGGCGGGACGGTACCGGTGTCAGGACAACGGGTTTCTCTTCCAGGACCAGGGACTGCAGTTCAATCAGCGCGATGGGCTCCGACAGGGGCATAATTTTCGGGAGGGACATTCGATTCCTATGAATCTATGACTTGCGGACGTTTCACCGCGTGGCCGTCCGAAAAACATTCAGCTTCGAGGTGCTTGGACTTCCGGGTCCGTCATTCGAATCCTCGCGCGTCACGGTTTCCCGGGGAGGCCGTGTTGCGTTACTCGTGCAAGAATACGGTCAACAACGACTTATTCACTTTGATTTTGCCGTTATACTCGATGAATCCCAGGTTCCGGAATTTGTTCATGAAGAAATTCACCCGCGAACGCGTGGTTCCGATCATTTCCGCCAGCGTTTCTTGCGAAACTTTCGGGAGTATGGCGTCCGGGTGGTCTTGTTTCCCGTAGCGCGCGAGCAGCAGTAGCGAACGCGCCAGGCGCTTCTCACTCGAGTTGAAAAGCTGATCGATCAAATCCTCTTCCACGCGGATATTGTGCGCCAGCATATACACGATGAAATGGTCGGATAATCCATGTTCCGCGTGCAGCGCGCGTAGCAACTCGCCTTTCTCGATCACCAGGAGTGTGGTTGGGGTTACCGCCTTTGCCGTGCCCATTCGAATCGTCTGGCCGGCCATGCATCCTTCGCCAAAAAAGTCCCGCGGGCCAAACATCGCTACCACTGCTTCCTTGCCGGACCCATTGACTACCGACAACCTCACGCCGCCCTTCTGCACGTACATGACACTCTCTGCCGCTTCGCCCTGAGAATAAATCGATTCGCCCTTTCGGAATTCTGCGATCTTTCTCGCCACTCCCGCGGTATCCAGGAAGGCCTGCGGGTCAAAGGAGTCGCTTTTTCCAGGTGCCTTTTGTTTTATTGCTTTCATATTGAAATCGAAGCGCCGTTTTCAGATCACGCCTCACGGCCCTTTCACCTTATCAAGGAGCCTTCTCCCCGTTCTGTGCAAAACAGCACAGTGGATGGCTTTGGTCACTCTACCTCAACACTGTTCCATATTGGACAGACGGCAGGATTAGTGAATGGTTATATACGCAGGGTCGCCCGTCGGGCGTGTTCTGTCTTGAACACCGGCGAACCGTGGATTCTTGATTTTCTCTGGGTGGCTGCTTGCACGATCGAACGCTTTCATTTGTGGGTGAACAGGAGAAGCGAATGCGTAAATTGAGAATGAGCAAACTTTGCATCCCGGCATTCCTATTCGCTGCCGTCGTGGGCGGATGCGGCGACCCGGACAAAACTACCGGGGGCCCTACCTCTCCCTTGACCCCACCCACGGTCACCTTGGTGACGCCGTCGAACGGTTCCACTCTCGTTTGCCCTAATACCGCCATTATCACCGCAACCTTCAGCAAGGCGATGAACCCTGCGACGATCAACTCCCCGGCAACGACGTTTACTTTGACCGGGCCGGGCGGGAGCGTAGCTGGAACAGTTAACTACGTCGTGGCGACCCAGATTGCGACCTTCACACCCTCGGCCGCGCTCACAGCCAGCACTATGTATACCGCCACAGTCTCTACTGGCGCGAAAGACAATTTTGGCAATCCGCTCTCGGCCAATTTCGTCTGGACCTTCACGACCTCCGCTCCCTGTCCGCCGCCTGCCGGGGCCATAGCCTTGGGAACGGCTTGCACTTTCGGAATTCTGGGGGCCACCCCAGTCGTCAGCAATGTCGGTCCTACCCACGTCACGGGTGACGTTGGAATAAGTCCGGCGCTTTCGATCACTGGGTTCCCGCCCGGAACAATAACGGGTGGGTTTTTCATGGGAGCTACTTCGCTTGCCGGAATGGCACAGAATGACCTGACCACGGCGTATAACGCTGCCGCGGGAGCAGCCGGAGGGGCCGCCCTTACCGGGGATATAGGAGGCCAGACACTTGCTCCTGGCGTTTATAAGGCCACTACCACGCTGGGAATCACCGGAAATCTGACTCTGAGCGGTAGCGCCAGCGGCGTCTGGATCTTCCAGGTTGGGACCGCATTGACGACGGCAGCCGGTCCAGGCAGTAGCCAAGTGCTCCTCACTGGCGGCGCAGTGCCTCATAACGTCTTCTGGCAGATCGGCAGTTCGGCGACGCTTGGAACCGGCTCTACGTTCGCTGGGACCATTATGGCTCAGGATTCCATCACCGTCGGCACCGGCGCGATCCTGAATGGCAGAGCCTTGGCACGCACAGGCGCAGTCACACTCGACAGCAATCCGGTAAACGTACCTCCATGCCCATGAGCGATTTGCTCACGGAAGCGGGTCGGGGCTGGTTCACTTCATGGAAGGCTGGAGAAGCAGGAATTCACGTGATTAAAGTTCGGAGGAATATTCGCATGTCATCTCATTTAAAGGGCCGTATTGGCCGTGTTTTCGCGATGCTGCCGGTCATGATTGCTGGCCTGTCGATGCTTGCCACTATCACTGCAGCTCAGGAGGAGCCTCCTCCAAAGGTCGAGCTGTACGGCGGATACTCCTACTTTTATCCGGGAGCGAATATCAATGGACAGCTCCCGGGAGGGCTGCTGCCACTATCCAGCCGTCTGGAATCCAATCCGCGAGGCGCTGGCGCCAGCCTGACCTATGATTTCAACCGCTGGTTTGGATTGACTCTGGATACCAGTTTCCATTGGGGCAGCGGTGAAGTCGGTCTCCCAAAAAGAATTGACGACGCCGCTCTGAATACCCTCTCGCTCGGCCCAAAGATCACCTTCCGCGCCAAACACTTTGCACCATTCGTTGAGGTGTTGGTGGGCGACCATCGTCTGATGCCTGACGCCTTCCACGATATCGACAAGTTAGGCTTCATGTTTGGAGGTGGTCTCGACGTCAATGTGTCGCGCCACGTTGCGCTGCGCCTCTTCAGAGTAGACTATGTCTACTCGAATTACCGGTACGGCGCTCCCTCTGTCACCCCGAACACGGATATCCGTGGTCTGAGAGCTCAGGCCGGCCTGAATTTCATGTTTGGCGGCGGCCCCCCTCCAGTCCCACCCACTGCCTCTTGCTCGCTCCAGCCCACGGAAGTCTTTGCTGGTGAGCCCGTCACCGCCACCGCCAGCGGCTCCAATTTCAATCCCAAGCGCACCGTCACGTACAGCTGGAATGGCACGGGAGTAAAAGTTGCCGGAGCCGAAGCCTCCACGCAGATTGATACCACGGGCCTTCTGCCCGGCTCCTACGAAGCCACCGCCAGCTTGAGCGACGGCAGCAAGAAGGGCGTCGCATCCTGCAGCGGCAGATTCAGGGTCAAGGAACCCCGTCCACCCACGATTTCCTGCGCGGCGGACCCTGCCGCGTTGCAAACCGGCGGCACCACAACCATCCGCTCGACGGCCAGCAGCCCGGATGGCCGCAGGCTCGTCTACAGCTATACCGCTACCGCCGGTGAGATTTCCGGCACTGGTGCCACCGCCACACTAAATACGCAGAGCGCACAACCAGGCCGCATCACCGTCACTTGCAATGTCAACGATGACCGCATACCGCCCCTGGCGGCATCGTCCACCACCAGCGTACTCGTGGAAGCTCCTCCGCCTCCTGCTCCGGCGCCGGAGATCAAACAATTGGAAACCAGGCTTTCCCTTCATAGCATTTACTTCGCAACCGCCCGGCCCACCGCGGAGAATCCTGAAGGTGGCCTGGTCGACAGCCAGGCGGCGATCCTGCAGACCCTCGCCGAGGACTTCAAGAGCTACCTCAAATACATGCCGAATGCCCATCTGATTCTTGGCGGCCACGCGGATGTCCGTGGTTCGGAGGCTTACAACAAGGCCTTGACCGAGCGTCGTGTGGACCGTACCAGGAATTTCCTGGTCGAACATGGCGTCCTCGCCACCGCAATCGAGACGCGCTCTTTTGGCAAGGAAGACAACCTGACCACAGAACAGGTGAAGGAACAGATCGACCAGAATCCCGACCTGACTCCCCAGGATCGTCAGCAGATGTTGACGAATCTCAGGGTCCTTGTCCTGGCTAACAATCGGCGCGTGGACGTCACTTTGAGCACCACCGGCCAGCAGTCCGTTCGCCGTTACCCCTTTAACGCTAAGGATTATTTGGCCTTGGTGAACACCAAGGGTGGTGAAAAGAAGCCGCCCGTCAGCAAGAAGCCTAAGAACTAACCGGGGCCTGCGGACACTCGTTGTCGGGGCTGTAGCCGAGGATGACCAGAAGCCGGGGATAGGGAAGTATCCCCGGCTTCCGTCATTTGATTTCCCGATTGGAACAGCTTTCGGGCCATCTCCTGAACCGGGCTCGCCGCGCGCAGATTCCTAACCCCTTGCAGGCGAACAGCTTATAATTAATCATTTGACTAACTATACCGATGTGATATAATGCTTGTGAGATTTTGGCACGTTTCTTCTGTGCCTGCCTTGTATAGTTGCCCGCGACGCCCTCCTTCTATCGCCTACCAAATTTACGCATTCCAGGAGATTACTCTTTCGCCAACGCCGCCTCGTAAGTCCTTTGTCGGCAACGCTTATGGACTCCCGTACAAGTATTACAAACAAAGGACTTAGAGCTTGCCCAAGTCCTTTAGATGCAACACTTACAGAAAACAGGGGGGTACATGGGGGTGGCTCCCCCAGCTTCCCTCAGCTCCTCTCATCACGGAGCATACGGCGCGACCGCCAATGCCCTCCAGAAAAATTCTGGGTCTGCCTGTCCAAAATTGCACAGCTTTCGGGTTTCAGTGCTCATAACATGCACCTATCGACGGCGAGAACGAGCGAAATTGCCCGGTATGCAAGGCTGGGCCGGGCAGTGTCCCTCCTCTCGCCGTTGTTTTTATTCCGCGCCTTCTACTGCGCCGTCCAGTCCCAGCTGAATCAGATTGAGGAATCTTTGCATCGCTTGCACGACTACCAGCGTGTATCGCTATTCTCTGGGATTTTTCTCGGACTTTGCCTCTATTCCTACCACGTGCGCGAACTTCTCGCCTGCTGGTTCTTCTTCTGCCTGCTCTTTGCTTTGGTGGCCCTCCTGATCCTGGGGGGCCTGCTCGCTTCTCACGCAGCGAAATACGTCATGGATTGGACGAATGCGGGGAGGCCTCCCCGTCTGGTGGCTGGAATCGATCCTGTCAAGCTTCAAGAATTGCCGGAGAGGTTGGAGAATTCAACCGCGCTCCTCTCCGCCGAGACTGGATTGCAGACTCCTGTATGATCGCGCAGCTTGTGAAGTCCCGGCGCGCGATGTGCAAATGATTCGGCCCCCAACCAACTGCGGAAGGGAATTGAAAGCTCGCGCGGCATCCCGCTCACGTAATCGATAATCAACGCGAACAGATCTGAGATTTTCTTTTCTCTTGAGATCACGCAATTATTCTTCTTGATTTGTAAACGCGGAGTTAAAAGAACAGCGAAACAAGAAACCAAAAATGAATCCAAGCGAAAAGCGAAAGCAGCGCTTAGAGGAACAAGCGCTGCGGGATATCGCTTTGGCTTCGCACACGAAACTTCCACGGCCGCGTCGATCTGCTGCTGTGCGAAACAAGTGTGCTGCATACATTCTTGCATCCTGTGTTGAGAACCCTTGGGTTTCCTCAAGCTGGGATGCATGCGTTTCGTCATGGCTGCAATCGTAGGTGGGAATTGTCCGGGATGAATCCTGCCGTTCTTCGCCAACAAATGGGTCACAGCTCTGCCGTGATGACGGCGAGATATACCGGGGAAATTCCGCTCGACAAGGTGCAAGAGGCGTTCTCCAAGATGGAATTGGAAAATATGGAAGTTATTGGAAAACGGCCGCGCTGTACCGGCAGTCGCTTAGTTGTGTATAATCAACAAACTAGAGGAATGAGCGGGCGTCGTACAATGGCAGTATAGAAGCTTCCCAAGCTTCGGACGTGGGTTCGATTCCCATCGCCCGCTCCATAACTTCTGATGATTCAAATGGCCTTACCTGGCTAAGTTGGCTGAATCCAGCATGAAAATGGTCCGTTCTGGACTGTAGTTGGACTGAAGTTCTGGGGTGAACCCCTAAGCTGGCACAGTTTTTTTGGACACAGCTTCCGCATTCATAAGAGTGTTCTTGCATCTCCTAGCAGGAGAAGGGGTCTGGGGAAGGGGACGGCATTTGAGTCCCCTTCCCCAGCAGTCCCTTAGAATTCTTTTTGTTGTTCTCTTTGTTCTCAAAAAACACCATCGTCGCACTTCGAGATTCGGCTTGGGATTCGGTCTTTTGTTCAAATTCTTCCGGGGATCGATAGCCCAGCGCCGAGTGCAACCGTTGCCGATTGTAGTACTGGTCGATGAACTCTTCGATGTTCGCTCGCAAATGTTCAAGATCGTTGTACTTGTTGGCGTAGATTTCTTCCCGCTTCAGCGTCTTCATGAAGCTTTCGCAACTGGCATTGTCGTAGGGGTTTGCCGGCCGACTCATGCTCGGAACCATGTGGTGCTTCTCGAGGATGGTTATATACTCCGCGCGAGCGTATTGCAGCCCTCGATCCGAGTGCTGCACGAGGCCGGGTTGCGGCTGTCGGCTCTCGATGGCTTGCTCCAACGCTCCGACCGTCAGCTGCATCGCCAGGGTACGATCCAGCGCCCAGCCCACTACTTTGCGAGAGAACCCATCGAGGATCACCGCCAAGTAGACAAATTCCGCCTTCCGCCGAATGTAGGTGATGTCCGCTACCCAAAGCTGATTGATCCCGCTCAGCTTCATCCGAGCAGCTAAGTTCAGATATACCTCGAACTTGTGGTTCGAGTCTGTGGTGACCTTGAACCGCTTCGGCTGTAGGCCCAGCAGGTTATCTTCCCGCATGATCCGCATCACGCGCTTGTGGTTGATCTGCATTCCTCGACGGTGCAGCTCCGCGGTGATTCGCCGGTAGCCGTAGCGGCGGCGATGCTCCATGGCATTGTTGGATCGCAGATCGCACTTCCATCTCTTCCTCAACCGGTTGCTGTTCCTTCAGCGACCGGTAAAAGCTCCGGCGGCTGACCGGCACCATCTGACACATGCGCTCGATACTCAGGCTGCCTTGCAATGACATCACTTCTCGGATCTGGTCGTAGATGCCATTTCGCCAGAGCCGCTGTTGCGCTGGCGTCGAGCCTCGATTTTTTGCAAGGCACCTTTGAAAAAATCCACCTCCAGAGCCTTTTCTGCCAAAAGCTGCTTCAAGCGATGGATTTCTTTGCGGTGCGCTGATGCGTGCGTGCTAGGTCGCGACGATTCTTGTCCTGGTTCAATCGTTTCCAGCTTCTTGCGCCACTTGTAGAGGCACCTCGGTCGTACCCCGAGTTCTCGTGCTAACTCACCGACATCTTCACAAGTCTCCATGCGATCGACGGCCATTCGCTGAAATTTCCGGGAGTATCTCTTTCTCTCCACTGTGGTTCCTTTCCCGGAAACTGTGCCCTATTTTTGTGTGTCAGTTCAAGGGTTCACTCCATTCGTGATGACGCACACCTTGCCCGATAGTCTGTCTGACATCATGCGTCCTCCCCAGCCCCGGCGGCTTGTTTCTCGACCTCGCTGACACCAATGTCGGCCTTCATCTTTGTAACTTCGGCGAAGTGTCCCAATAGATGATCTCGCGCGCTTTGTTCGCGAGCGGCCGACCAGTCGCATTTACTTCGCTATGGCCGTCCTAGCTAGCTTGAAAAACGGAGGGTCCTTCGGCTCGTTTACCATACGCCCAACCATAAACCAAGAGATAGGTCACTCGTTGGAAATGTCTAGGCCACACGAAGCACGATCTTGCCGTGCGGCCTGCGTCTTGCCGCTCCCGGCCCACTGGGCGACATCCCATGAACCCCTGGCAGGTTCCCCGCGATGTCCTTCCAGGCCTGAGCCACATCCTCGAGCGCGTATACGGTCGCGACGTCTGGTCGTATCGTCCCCTCTTCCGGCAGTCGCGCGATTCTGCCGAGCCCTTCCCCTGACGGCGCGAGCCTCATCATCGCGCCCGACACACGGTGCCTCGCGGTCTCTTCCTGCGATACGGGCTGGGTCGCAGCGACGAGATGGCCGCCTTCCTTCAACACGAGGAACGACCGCTTCTGTGTATCGCCACCGATCAAGTCGAAGACCACATCGACCTTCTCTCGCAGAACCTTCTCGAACTGCGCTTCTCGGTAATCGATAACCCGGCTGGCGCCGATGGAGTTGAGGTATGCCTCATCGTCGCCGCTTACCGTGGCAATGACGGTGGCACCGGCATGCGATGCCAATTGCACGGCATAGGCGCCCACAGCGCCGGCACCACCATGGATCAGGATCGTTTGTCCCTTTTCCAGGTGACCGTGGGTGAAGATTCCCTCAAATGCAGTTTGGGAGGCCACCGGCACTGATGCAGCCTCCTCAAAGGAGAGGTTGGATGGTTTCCTTGCGATGGCCGCCGCCTTGACAGCCAGATACTCCGCGTAAGCGCCCATTCCCGTGGTGGTACCGAACACGGCATCACCTGGCGCACATGCCGCAACGTCACTGCCAGTTTGTTCGACGACACCTGAAAACTCATGACCAGGTATCCACGGCAGGTCGATTGGGAGTATCTGTCTTGCCGTTCCGGAGGCCTCAACAAGATCAAGATGATTGACGGCGGTACTCTTGATCTTCACCAAGATCTCGTCGCGTGCGATCGTCGGCCTCGCTACATCGTTGAAGACCAACTGCCCACCGTATTCCAACAATCTGACGGCTTTCATGCGAGTTCTCCTTGAGTCTGCCCAGTGGGCCCAAAATTGATTGGTTGTTGGCAAGTTTCGACGTCTACAGAATCACGGATACTTCCTCAAAATTGAGCCGAGGATTGCGTGGGTGGAGCTTGCTTGGGTCTCCATAGCCCAGGTTGCAGAGGAGATTCACCTTCCACTTGCCGTCAGGAAAGAATTCCGCATTCAGTTTGTTGGCGTCGAAACCGGACATCGGTCCGCAATCTAACCCCAGAGCACGCGCGGCCAGGATAAAATAAGCAGCCTGCAACGAACTGTTGCGGAAGGCGTTCTCGTTAATAAGGGTGTGGTTGCCGACAAAATAGGAGCGCATATCAAACTGTGGAAAGAGCCTGGGGAGATTCTCGTGAAATTCGGTGTCCCAGGCGATGATAACTGTTACAGGAGCGGCCATGGTTTTGTCGACATTGCCGGGCGCTAGAACTGGTTTGAGAAGCGCCTTGGCGCCGGGAGTAGTCAGAAAAACGAATCTGGCGGGCGAGGCATTGGCGCTGGTCGGTCCAAGGCGCGCCAGTTCGTAAGCCTTGCGCAAGAGTTCTACCGGCACCGGCTCGGGAAGCCACGTAGAGTGGGTCCGCGCTTCGGAGAATAGTTGGTCGAGAGCCTCCTGTGAGATCGGCGTCCTGGTGGTAGCAAAGTTCGATGTTTCAGATTGATTTCGCATTTTGATTGTCTCTTCTTAGGCGCGTTCAGCGCGAGCGTCGGGCATCCAGACTGAACGGCCCTGCGCCGAATTGAGAAATCAGCAGGGCGCCGCCGAGCATGGAGACATTTTTCATAAACAGAACCATTTGGATCTGCGACATCATGGGATCGGTTACGGTCCAGAACTTGTGCATCATCAACGTGACCGGAATCAGGAACAGCACGATGAGCCACGCGCCAATTTTTGCGCGGTATCCCAGCAAAATGCTCAGTCCGCCTGCGATCGCCAGCACGCCAGAAAGCGGAACCGCGATCGAAGCGAAAGGCACGCCTTGTGAGGCCGCATAGCCGATGGTTTGTTTATTAAAGTGATTGGCTCCAGCCAACAGGAAAATCAGCGCGAACAAAAACCGTCCCAAAACGACGACTGCACCCTGCCAATAGCTTGTTGCCTCCACATTTTTGGAAATTGCGATCGAATTCGTTGCCATGTAACTTCCTCCTTTTGTTTGTTGAGTCCGCTTACGAGTAACCGCACAAACCAACTTTGTCTACACCGACTAGAATCAATTTCCTTTTCAATCAGCGTGCTGCTGACTGGGTGTTCTTTGGAGCCGGAAAATTCGCTTGAGCCCACGCCGAAAACTTGGCAGGTTGCCGGCCTGCTATTTTGTTGGCGAGCGCGATTTGGTCGCGCGAATCGGAACCTAAGTACGTGTGCACCTGAAAGTAAGCGAACATTTCCGCTATCTCAGCGGCTCCAGGAAAGAAACCCGCGAAGACATCCTGCGGCACTTGGTGGAAAGAAAAGTTGTGCCCGTGTCGATTCAGCGTATCGATGATTTCATTGAAGCTCACGAAATCGCCGACTAGAGGCAGGCGTTCGCCATGACCTGCCTGATCGGGGCGAGCGAACGCTCCGGCGACGAGACTACCAAGTTCCGTAATGTCGCCCATGTGAATGCTGCGAGCAGTTGGATCCAGCGGGAGAGTCCAACCTGCGGATCCGTTAGGCTGTTTTTGCGGACCAAGAACGCCGGTAAGGTTCTGAAAATAGAAAGGCGCGATGACGAACGTGTGATTCGCAAACCCGGCCTCCTTCACGATCCGATCCACCTTGGCCTTGCCGGTAAAATGGGGGACGTGGAACTTGCCGCCGCTAATTGCTTCCACATCCGGCAACGTGGACCAGATAAAGTGTTTGACACCGGCCTCCCTGGCGGCGCGTACCGCGGCCGTTGCCTGCTTCAGTTCGTCCGCTCCGTGCTCCTGAAAGTTGGTTACCAGAAATACGCCATGCGCCCCTGCAAAGGCAGGCTTAAGGGTTTCGGGGCGATTCAAGTCCGCTTCGACGACTTCGTCGGCGAGTTCGCGATGTTTGGCCGTATTGCGAGTCAGGGCGCGTACCTTGAATTGATTGCCGGCTTGAAGGGCGCGTACTACGGCGCCTCCTTGTTGCCCGGTTGCGCCGACTACAGCGATGAGTTTCTTATTCGTGCGTTCCATATGCCGTGTGCCTCTCTTTCCAGTATTTATTGATGCCCATTCTATTGACATAGATACATGCTGCTGGACATCCGTTATACGAAATGTCAAAATAGTTTCGCCATGGACAAGAACTCCCGAGATCCGGTTCACTGTTGGCTGGTATGGGGAAAGGCCTTTCACGCTGCCGCGAAATATCTCTATGCGGGACTTGAGGAGACGGGAATCGACGATACCGACTTCCGGATACTTGAAGTGCTCCTCAACAAAGGGCCTTTGCCGGTGAATACGATCGGGCCAAAGGTGCACCTTACGCCAGGCTCGATCAGTACGGCCGTTGACCGCCTCGTCGAAAAGGGCCTGGTAAGCCGGGTCGAGAGTTCTGAGGATCGGCGCGTCCGCGTCGTGTCGCTCACGGCAAAAGGCAAAAAATTGATCGCGCCGATTTTTCGCAAACACGCAGCCGAAATCAGGAAAGTCTTTGCCGATGCCAGCCCGAAAGAGTTGCGAGCTCTTGAAACGACATTGAAAAAGATTGGCAAGCGCGCCGAGAGTCTGGGGACCGGGGTCAATCCAAAGTGTTTAAGCCCACGATGACATAGCGGCGGAGTGCGCGGATCATCTCAGCTTGGAGCGGAGATAAGATGCAAATACGCGTTCGCGCCATACCATTTGAAGATGTTGCCGTGATTGTCGCGCACAGGCTCTACACGGAACAGGAACCACCGATAGTCTCCATCGAACCGGCGCAGGCGTGCTTCAATCTCGCCGGCCTTGCCGGAAGCCAACAGATGCCCCCAGAAATCCATGAGCCTATCGCGGTCTTCTGTGTGAACAGCCGCAGTCCAGCCCCAATCCGATGCCTCTTCCGCAGAGAGGCCGGTGTAATCTAACCAGCGCCGGTTGAGAAATTCAGCCGAGCCGTCGGGGCGAGCGGACCACGCCAGAGTAGGAATGGCGTCAACGTCTTGCGCCTGCCGAAGCTGCTCGATGCTTTGCCCTGCGGATGCCATTCCCGAATTATAGTCCCATCGCGCAATTCAAACCCTTAAAAATCCATGTCAGGCTCGACTGAATTCACGCATCATTTTCGGACGATTGCGAGTGGGTCGTACGCAATGCGCGCTAGTGGACCGTTGTTGCTTACCGTCGGCACGCGCAGGGGAATTACCGCACACGTTCCCCATACTTCGGATGTGGGTTTTTCGCGGCGTAATTTCGCGGAACCTGAAAGAGGCTCAACGAAGAGATTTGACTGGCTTTGCCTTTTCAGTCTCTCGATTCTGGACCGTTTTGGACCACGCGCATCGACTATCCCTAATAGCGCGAGTCTCTTACGAATGCGCAGCATTGGGTTCGATTCCCATCGCTCGCTCCATAACTCCCCCTTTTCCGAAGACGTCAGGTTTCTCTGCTTGCGGTTTGCCTTCCCCTTGAGAAAGGCTGCAAGAAAAACCAATTCCCTCGTTCTAACGGCATGCAGAAACGGCAGTTGTACCGCCAGGCTGTCCGTTATAGTCAGAAAGATATTTGATGGAACAACCATCTTCGGATCGCGCGACATCCTATCCATTCAAGAACTCTTTCCATCCCCGGGTTGCTCATTCATCGCGCCTGCTTGTCCGCTCTGAAAATGAGGAGGCTACTGCTATGTCCGCAAGAGCTACATCGACGTTGAAATTGAGAAAAATGCCAGGCTCGCCGTTGGTTTGGATAACTCTGATCACACTTTTTTTTCTGATAGCCAGCAAGGCCAGCGCCCAAAATGCTCCGCATTCGCCTGGCTGGGTCGTCTTGCCGGTTGAAGAGTACCGGACGCTGCACGCCCGTGCGTATCCCACTGCGGGCGATCCAGAGCCGCCGCCTGTGGAAGCGACGCTAACCCGCGTGGACTATGAACTGCGCATCAATGGTGATCTCGCTTCCGGCCGCGCCACCCTCACGGTCGATGTCCTCAAGGACGGATGGGTGCGCGTTCCTATTCCTTCGGGTCTACTCGTTCGCGAAGCGCGGCTGGACGGTAGGCTCGTTTCTCTTGTGCCAAGCACCGCTGGAAAATCCGGCGGCCAACCCTCCGCGCTGCTCTCACATCCCGGCCGGGCCATCTTGCTGCTGGATATTGCGCTTCCCGTTGTCCTATCGGCCGGCGAGGAAAGCATTTCGCTTCCCTCGACCACATCGGGAGTATGTCGAGCTGCTGTCCAGCTACCGCGCCAGGGCGTGGATCTCAAACTCAGCGGTGGGCTGGTCTCTGAAAAGTCTGAATCTGCGACGGAGAGCAAGTGGATAGCCTACGGCCGGGGGAACGAACCGCTTACGTTCACGTGGCGCAGAAAGACGGAAGATCACCGCACGACGCAACCATTGCGCTTGCGCGGCTCTCTGACGCAACTCCTGGGCCTCGGCGAGGACGCCACTTCCATCAACGCTGAAGTTAATCTGGAGGTCACTCAAGGAGCAGCCCATGAAGTAAGAATCGAAATCCCGGAGAAAGTCACCATCAATCAGGTTCTCGGCGCAGTGGTAGCCGATTGGGAAGTAAAATCCGGCCAGCTCTCCGTCACCTTTCTTGAGCCGGTAGAACAAAGAGCACGATTCGTGATCACGGGCGAAACTCGCAGTCCCCGCGAGGGACAGATCGAGGTTCCGATTCTCCGGCTGGTAGACACCGAGCGCGAAACCGGCGGCGTCGCCGTGGAGGTGCTCGGCGCTGGCGAGATCAAGGATGTTAAATCGGAAGGCCTGGAAAGCGCTGATGCCACCGACCTCGGCGAAATGGTAGCCAGCCGTCAATCGCAGTCACTCACGGCCTTTCGCTTCCGCTCAAGCGCTGCGAAGTTAGCACGGTCTCTGACGGTGGAAGTGGCGCGCTACACGCCGCAGGCTGTCTTGCTCGCCAATGTTGAAGAAGCCCGTTATCAGGTGCTGATCAGCTCTGAGGGCAAGATCCTGGTTCAAGCGCGCTATGCCATTCGCAATAACCAGCGCAACTTCCTGAAGATCAGCTTACCCCCTGGCGCTACGCTGTGGAGCGCGTCGTTAGCCGGCAAGGCTGTTCGCCCCGGGCAGTCGCCTGACGGTAGCCTCCTGCTCCCCTTGGACAAAGCACGCTCGGGCGAGGAAGCTCCGGAGTTTGCCGTCGAAGTTGTATATCTGGCGCGCGGGAACGCCTGGAATGACAAAGGGCAATTTAGACTGGTGATGCCCGCTCTCGACTTGCCCGTCTCCAGGACCGGACTCCTCGTCTACCATCCTCCCATGTTCAAGGTGATTCCCGAACAGGGAGCATTTCGTATGGAGACGTATGCGAATCCAAGTTCCGCTGCTTTGAATCCACCTGCAGCTTTCGGCTCAGGTGCAGGCGGGGTTTCTGCGGGGATAAGCGGCGGCGCGTCAGCAATTGCAAGCTCTGGTCCCGCCGCCATGCGGGAGATGGCCGCCGCACCACTCTCGCCATTTGATGTGGATGGTAAGGACGAGGTCAAAGCAAAGCAAGCGCAAGCAGCGACGCAGTCTCTACTCGACAAGTTCAGGGCCGATGCTCTGGCAGGGAAGCGCGCGGGGATTCTTCCCATTCGTGTTTCTTTCCCTGTTTTCGGGCCGTCCCTCTATTTGGTCTCCGAACTGACCGGCGAGAATCAAGCTCCGATTGCAAACTTGACGTATCAGCACGACAAAAAGGCAGGTGGCAAATGAAAAAGCTCATAGCAACTCTCTTGACGTTGATGATGCTTCTTCCGGAGTACGCTTTGGCGGAGGAAAAGGCTCTTCCGCCTGTGCCCGGCTCGGGCAACGTTACCCTTCCGCTCGACGAATACAATCGTCTCCTTGACCTGGCCAGCAAGCCGGTCCACAAGGCGGACACGCCGCCCGTGCCGTACACGATGAAGCGCGCGGATCTAAAATTTCATGTCAGGGATGAATCTGTTCAGGGGACCGTTCAATTGCAGGGTGAAATTCTTCGCAGAGGCGCCACAAAAGTGCCGCTCACAACCGGCATGGCTATCCTCGACGCTCGGCAAGAAGGAAAGAGCCTGCCACTTGAATTGGAAAACGGAACGCACACCGCTGTCCTCGCAGGTCCATCCGACTTCGCCGTCACGCTGGATGCGGGTCTGCCACTAAGTATCGAAGCCGGCAAAGCCTCCTTCAGCCTGCCCGTGCCCGCGGCCGGAAGCGCTCGCCTAACCTTTATCGTTCCGGGCGATCGCACCAACGTTCGAATCAATCCCGGGATAATCACATCGAGGTCCTCGGAAAAAGGTCAGACGGTCATCGAAGCCACACTCATCCCAGGTCAGCCCGCGAACATCTGGTGGACCACTCGTGAAGTTGCCGTGCCTGTTGTTCCGAAAGAAGTGCGTTTCCTCTCTGACGTAAAGACGCTCGTCTCCGTCAGCGAATCCGACATTCGAATCGCTGCTCTCGCCGATATCTCGGTAGTACAGGGCGAACCCACGCAATTCGAAATCGAAATTCCCGCCGGCTACGAAGTGACAGGGACGACGGGAGCTTCCGTCGAATCCACTGAAATCGAATCCGGCATCTTGCTCCTCAAAGTCACCGGACCGGCGCAGCGCGCACACCAATTCCTTATCTCCATGGAGAAATCCATCGCCGCCACGAAGACCGATGCGCCTTTCCTTAGTTTCAAGAGCGCCCAGCGCGAAACCGGCGAAATCCTGATCGAAGGCGCGGGAACCATCGAACTCACTGCGAAGGAAGCCGGCGGACTCAAGCGCATCGATACCAAGGAGACCAATCCGTATCTGCGTTCGCTTGCACGATTTCCGATGCAGGCTGCTTTTCGTTACCACAAACAGCCCAATGAAACGCCCAGCCTCGCGCTCGAATGGATGCGCTTCCCGGACAGCAGCGTGCTCTCCGCGGTTGCCGAACGCGCTGTAGTCACAACGCTGGTAACCACGGAAGGTCGCTCTCTGACCGAAGTAAAACTCGTGATCAGAAATCAGGCGCAATCCTTTCTGAAAGTGGCATTGCCTGGAGGCGCGAGCATCCTCACCGCCGAAATTGAAGGAGTAAAAGTGAAGCCGGTCGAAGGTCCGGACGGCAACCGCATTCCACTCGTGCGGCCCGGTTTGCGCACCAGCGATTCCTACACTGTCTCCTTCGTCTTCATGCATTCGGGCGCACCCTTTGCAAAAAGGGGCGGCTCCGATCTCGCGCTTCCGAAAATGGACATTCCCATTAATCTCCTGCAGTGGGAAGTGTTCCTGCCCGAGCGATACAAAGTGAAGGACTTCGGCGGCGACGCCATCGCCGCAAACCTCCTGCCGCCCGTCTCCCAAGACGTCTCCGGCGCGGAGTCGGACGGGGACATCACGGGAATCCCCGTCGCAGCTTCAATGACCAACTACGAATCTGTCTCGCTGCTTCCGGGACAATTGGGCGGGCTCATCGTCGACTCCAGCGGAACGGTTGTTCCTGGCACGCGAATCACCGTCACGCAAGTTGACACCGGAGCTTCGCGAAACGTGGTCACCGATTCTTCAGGGCGCTGGGTCGTTTCGAACTTGCCTTCCGGGCGAATCAAGATTGTGGCAAACCATCCCGGTTTCAACCAATTGGTCAGTCAGATCAATTACGACGGGAGCAGGCCCATGCCGACGGTCTATGCACTGAATGCCGGCGCTCTGGCGGAATCGGTCGAAGTTTCCGCCAACAACGGCAACGTGGATTTGCAGAGTCTGCAGCGCGACGCCAAGAAGAAGGCGGAGAAGCAGCAGTACGCCGCCTCCGTCAACGTAGCAAATCTCCAGCAGCGCGTTTCCGGCGTGTACCCTGTTCGAATCGACGTGCCAAGGGCAGGGAGCTCTTACCATTTCGTCCGGCCGCTGGTGATCGACGAAGAAACCAAGGTGAGCTTTACATACAAATCCAAATAACGTTCACGTTCGAATGGAAGAGGCAGGCTCATGCATCTGTACACGCATCGCGCGATCCAGAGCCTGCTTTTCTTCCAGCTTCAGCGTTCGAGTTGCACCCTTGGCCAAATCACCTAACTTCAGCGGTCCGATGGCCACACGCACAAGCCGCAACACTTCGATCCCCAGATGCTTCAGGATTCGTCGAATCTGCCGATTCTTGCCTTCGTCCAGCACGATCTCGATCCACGAATTGCGCTCTCCTTGCCGAAGAATGTTCACGCTCTTCAAGCGAAGCCATTCACCATCCTCCGCACCGCGGACGCCATTCCGCAAAGCTTCCAGCAACCTTTCATCCGCGATCACCCCAACTTGTACATGATAAACCTTATCGAGATGAGTCTCCGGCGCGGCAATCGGCGCCGCCCATTCCGAGTCATTTGTGAACAGCAGCAAGCCTTCGCTCGCTTTGTCGAGCCGCCCCACCGGCGCGACCCACGGCAGACCTTTCGGCAAACAATCGTATACGGTCTCGCGCCCTTTTTCGTCCGAAGCCGTAGTCACCAACCCGCGAGGTTTGTGCATCACCAAATAGATTTTGGCGTTTCGAATCACCAGCTTCCCATCCATCTCGATGCGGTCCTTGCCGAGATGCACCGGCGTTTCCGGATCACGCCTCATCGCTCCGTTCAGCTTCACGCGTCCGGCAACAATCCACTCCGTTGCTTGTGATCGCGAACAAAATCCAAGCTTCGACATCGCTCGCGCGAGCCCGGTACTTTTCAAATTGGACTTTTGCGGAGTTCGCTGCTCGGTAGGCCGGCGCACCCCGGCATTATAGGCAAGCCCGGGCGCAACACACCGTTCGAATTTTACTTCCTCGACTCAGCAGCTGCGGCCGGTGCTACCGCAGCCTGCTGACCTCCAGCCTGGTTCGCTGAACTCGCTGTTGTCGCTGGAGCCGGATCATGCTTCACAGCCCCGTAACGCGCAGCCAGCCAGTCCCTCGCCTCCACCGGCCTGTAGTTAAACGGCCCCATCCCGCCGCGATACGCGATGTGTCCGCTCTCATCAATAATGTAAATGCGCTCCGGCCAGGCGGAATACGCCAGATCCGCCGCATTGCTCATATCATCCACGCCGAAGGGCAACGGATACTTGAAGCGCTTCGTAAAATCGTTGGCAATGGCCATGCGCTGCTCCAACGTCTTAGGCTGCGCGTAACAAACATCTTCCTTCACGTTGGATTTCATCTGCCATTCGTCGGTGGGATGCGCTTCCCGCACATACACAGTGAGGAAATCAGCGTGATCCTTATAGTCGTTGTAAATCTGGACAACGTCGCCAACCTGGCGACGGAAGGGCGGTCAGGTAAAGCTCCCAAAAAAAACAACCAGCGGCCGCGCACCCGTCCGCTCGCGAAGATGAAACCGCGTCTCCCCATCGAGCGCCAAAAGCCGCGCATCCGGCGCTTCGTCACCCACCTTCAAGTTGCCTCGATGCATATGCGGCAGCGCGTACCGCACCATGTAGAGCGCATCCTTGGGGCCTCCGGCCATCAGCGAGAGCCCCGCGAACGCGGCCACCAGGAGGCCAATCACAACGCCCAGAGTCCATTTCCAGAATAACGGCATGCTCACCAGCTCCATCTCTCGCTGTATTTTCGGCGCGCTTCTATTTCTACCCCTGCGTATCGACGCAACTTAGTACGACGCTTTTGCCCCGTACATAGTACAAATCTATTATCGTCGCGAACTGCAGCTCGCGCCTTGGGAAGACGTTCTCGCCGCGGTCCGCCACTCAGAAAGCTTCAAGCGCGCGCCTTTTCGATCATTTTCTCCCAGATGCCCTTCGACTTCAGAATCAGCTCCACCACCTCGCGCGCCGCGCCTTTGCCGCCGTTCGCTTTCGTGATGTAGTGCGCCGCGCGCAACACCTCCGGTGTGGCATTGCCAACCGCCACGGCCAACCCCACCCGCCGCATCACCAACAGGTCGGGAAGGTCATCCCCCAGGAATGCCACTTCAGACTCTCTCACGCCTGCTTTTTGCAGTACATCCTCGTAAGCCGCGATCTTGTGACCCTGCTTCTCATAAACGTAGGTGATGTCCAATTCCTTGCACCGCCGCCGCAGTGCCGCGCTCCCGCGCCCGGTAATCACACCCGTGTGCAGGCCCGCCGTAACCGCCAGCGTCAACCCCTGCCCGTCGTGGGCATCAAAATTCTTGATCTCCAGCGCCGACCCGTCCGTCTGCGAGAGCAGCGTCACGCTGCCGTCCGTCAGTGTTCCGTCCACGTCCATCAATAGGACCTTGATCCTGCTCGCTCGTTTCTTCACCGCCGGTGAAGCACTGCCCGCTGTGCGTGCCAAAGTCTCTCCTCAACAAGAAAGTTCCAGCTTCGTCCGTTCGAACGAGTCGCTCGCCAAAACTAAATCAATTCCAGCGTCCACAAATCGTGCAGGTGTACCACCCCCAGCACGCCCTTCGCCTCATCCACCACCACCACCGAAGTAATCTTTCGCTTTTCCATCAAGTTCAATGCCTCGCTGGCCAGTACGTGCGGCCCGATCGTCTGCGGATTTTTCGTCATCCCGTCACCGGCGCGCATTTCCAGCACCGCGCCGCGATGCTTTTCCATCAATCGCCGCAAATCGCCATCCGTCAAAATCCCCGCCAGCCGCCCGTCCGCTTCCGTGACCGTTGTCATCCCCAGTTTTTTGGCGGACATCTCGTGGAACACATCCGTCATCGGCGCAGTCGTCGAAACCCGAGGCAGCGCCGCGCCCGCGTGCATCAGGTGTTCCACGCGCAGCAATTTTTTCCCCAGTCGTCCCCCGGGATGGAGCGCCGCAAAATCATCCGGCCGAAAATCTCGCCGCTCCAGCAACGAAATCGCCACCGCATCGCCCACCGCCATCGCCACCGTCGTGCTCGCTGTCGGCGCCAGGTTCATCGAACATGCCTCCTCGCGCACACTCACGTCCAGCACCACGTCGCTCGCCTCCGCCAGCGTGGATTTCGTATTTCCTGTCAGCGTCACCAGGGGCATCTCCAGCCGCTTCAGCGCTTCCAGCAGCCGCACGATCTCTTCCGTTTCGCCGCCATACGACACCGCCAGCATCGCGTCGCCCCGCGCCAGCATCCCCAGGTCGCCGTGCAGCGCCTCCGCGGCATGCAAAAAGAAAGACGGCGTTCCCGTACTGGATAGGGTCGCCGAAATCTTCCGCCCAATCAGCCCGGATTTTCCCATCCCGGTAACCACGACACGTCCCTTGCACGCAAAAAGCAGCTCCACCGCTTTCTCATAGCTCGCGTCCAGCCGCGCCAGCACGTCCTCAATCGCTTGTGCCTCAATCTTCAGCACCCGCCGCGCCGTCTCCAGGCTCATTGCGCGCCCCACCGTCGCACCATCGCGCCCATCTCCTTCAATTTCGCAAGCAGGGCAGGGAGCTGCGCCAGCGGCAGCGCATTCGCTCCGTCCGACAAAGCCGCCGCCGGATTGTCATGCGTCTCCAGAAAAATTCCATCCACACCCGCCGCCACTCCCGCGCGCGCCAGCGGTTCGATAAATTCGGGCTGCCCACCGCTCGCATGTCCTTGCCCGCCCGGAAGCTGCACAGAATGCGTCACGTCATAAACCACCGGATATCCGAACTTCCGCATCACCGGGAACGACCGCATGTCCACCACCAGATTCTGGTAGCCGAATGACGCGCCGCGCTCCGTCAAAATAATCTTTGTGTTCCCCGTGCTCGCCACTTTTTCCGCCACGTTGCCCATGTCCCACGGCGACAAAAACTGCGCCTTTTTCACGTTGATGATTCGCCCGGTCTTGCCCGCGGCCATCAGTAAATCCGTCTGCCGCGCCAGAAACGCCGGGATCTGCAGAATGTCGCATACTTCCGCCGCCGCCGCGGCCTGCGACGCATCATGAATGTCCGTCAGCACCGGCAGCTTCATTTCTGATTTGATCTTGCCCAGAATCCGCAAACCTTCCGCGGGCCCCGGCCCGCGAAACGCCTTCACCGAGGATCGGTTGGCCTTGTCATACGAAGCCTTGAAAATGTAAGGCACGCTCACATCCGCCGCAATTTTCGCAATCTTCTCCGCCATCATGAGCGCATGCGCTTCGCTCTCGATCACGCACGGTCCCGCAATCAGAAATAGGGGATTCCCACCGCCGAGGCGCAGCGATCCAAGCGCGATTTCACGTGTCTGAGTCATCTTGAGATGTCAAATATACAGCAAGCTTCTAAGGCTACGCAGGCTGAGCTGGGTTTGCAACGTCGGAAGAATACACGTTGGGGCCAGGTTTCCGATTAGGGACTTACTAGGACTTAGAGGCGGCATCAGTGTAAACTCCTCTGCAATGGCGTCTGATTCTGCGAGTGAAACTCTCAATCTTGAAAAGGAGCAGAGGCAGGAACGCCTGCAGTGGGTTTTCTATGGCGTCGGTTCCATGCTCTTGGTGGTCTGTGGCTTTTATCTTCAAGAGAGTGTTGAGCTTCGCGTACTTCACGCCTACGGCCTCACCGTGCTCACTTATGGTGCCCTCATCTATGTTGAAGAATTTCAGCATCTCAAAAGATTGTGGTTGTGGAAGGGCGTTCTAGCGACGATACCGCTGCACATCGTGTTTCTAGCTGGCTTGTTTTGGTGGGACGCACAAGGCCCCCTGAGTCCGGGATACATCCTTGCGAATAGAATTTTGTCGTTCTTCGTAGCTGAGATGGTTATATTCAGTTTGGTCATCGACCATTTCCAGGCAAGTGCATCGCCTGACGAACCGCCACGCAAACTCACGCGTCTCCTGCCTTGGCAAAACAAACCAAAGGCGAAGATCGAAAGAATCATCACGCTGGGCGGTGAAAGTGGAGACGACTCTGACCCCGCAAGAGAGTCGAGGCGGAACTATTTACGATGGTTCTTCTGGGGTGTCAGCGCAATTCTACTGGTGAGCTATCTGCTATGGGGACCCGTCACCAGCAGAACGGGACTGTACATAATCAAAGTCGGCCTGCTGACAATTCTCAGCTATGGTCATCTCTTGTATGTGGAAGAAAAGGATGAACTCACGTCACCGTGGCTTTGGGCGACAGTCTTAGTTGCGCTTCCATTTCAAGTGGCACTCATTGGGATAATCGTCGCAATCGACCGGCTGGCGCCCTATCTCGCTCCAAATCCCATTGTGTTCCTTTTCATAGTTTGGGTGGCCGCTTGGGTAGAGAAACGATTGATGGCCCAAATTACTGATGACTACCGGCCATGGGGTCCAGGTTTTCTGACTTCGTAGTTTCTCAAGCCCTGATTTAACGCGGAAATCGGAAACTAGCCCCGCTACCAGAATAAATGCAGAACCAAGCCGTCGGATTGCGGTGTCATCGAACGGGAAAGTCTCGCAATTCTTGAACGACACCGATCATCAGATAGGCTATGCGGTTGCTCGAGGCGCCGCGCGCAGTGCGGGAGCGTGTGTAGGCTCAGCTAGAGCTGTCGCAGGCCGCGTCTTTTGTTTTCTTTGTTCCAACGCAGCGCCGATGAACGCGGCGAACAACGGATGCGGCTCCAACGGCTTCGACTTGAATTCCGGGTGGAACTGGCAACCGAGGAACCAAGGATGCTCCGGCGCCTCGACAATCTCGACGTAATTTTCGTCCGGCGTGCGCCCGGTAATGCGCAACCCCGCGGCAACTAGCGCTTTTTCGTGATCCCGGTTGAACTCGTACCGGTGACGGTGCCGCTCACTGATCTCCAGTTTCCCGTATGCTTTGTGCGCAAAAGATCCCGGCTCCAGCTTGCACGGCCAAGCACCCAGCCGCATGGTCCCGCCCATTTCATCCACGCCAAGCAGTTCTCGCAATTTATAAATCACGCGATACGGCGTCTGCGGATCGAACTCCGTGCTGTCCGCCTGCTTCAGTCCTGCAACGTCCCGAGCGTATTCAATCGTCGCGCACTGCATTCCCAGGCAAATCCCAAAGAACGGCACCTTGTGTTCGCGCGCATATTGAATCGTGTAAATCATCCCCTGGATGCCGCGCTTCCCAAATCCGCCCGGAACTAGGATGCCATCGTAGCCGTGCAGCCGCGCCGCGGCCGTCTCCGGCGAATCGATTTCTTCCGCCTCAATCCATTCCAGAACCGTTTTGTGGCTGTGCGCCAGCCCCCCGTGCAACAAAGCTTCTCGCAAACTTTTATACGCATCTTCGAGCTGCACGTACTTTCCGACCACTGCAATCCGCGCTTCTCCCGCCGGATGATGCATCCGCTGGACCAGATCCACCCAGGGCTTCATGTCCGAAGGCCACGCCTCCAGCTTCAGCAGCCGCAAAATCTGCGCGTCCAGACCCTCCTTGCTCAGCTCCGCCGGTACCGCGTAAATCGTGTCCACGTCTTCCATCGAAATCACGCACGCTTCCGCCACGTTGCAGAAGAGCGCAATCTTTTTCTTCAATTCCGCTGGTATGTGGTGATCGCTCCGGCAAAGCAGAATGTCCGGCTGAATCCCGATGCTCAACATCTCCTTCACGCTGTGCTGTGTCGGCTTCGTTTTCAACTCGCCCGCCGCGGCGATAAACGGCACCAGCGTTACGTGCACGAACAGAGTATTCTCGGCGCCAAGTTCCAGGCGCATCTGCCGGATGGCTTCGAGGAAGGGCAGAGATTCGATGTCTCCGACCGTCCCGCCGATCTCTACGATTACTACGTCCACGCCGTCGGAGACTTTTCGAATTGTCGCCTTAATCTCGTCCGTCACGTGCGGGATCACCTGCACAGTTTTTCCGAGGTAATCTCCGCGCCGTTCTTTCGTCAGAATCGTTTCGTAGATGCGCCCCGTCGTCCAGTTATTGTCGCGGGAAAGTTTGGCGTGCGTGAAGCGCTCATAATGTCCCAGGTCCAGGTCCGTCTCCGCTCCGTCTTCGGTCACAAACACTTCGCCGTGCTGAAACGGGCTCATCGTGCCCGGATCGACGTTCAGGTACGGATCGCATTTCTGCAGGGTGACTTTGAAGCCGCGACTCTCGAGGAGACAACCTATCGAGGAGGCTGCTACGCCTTTTCCGAGTGAGGAAACAACTCCGCCGGTTACAAATATATATTTTGGCGCCATCCTTTGAGCCCGCGTTCCTTGCCGGGCTTGTCTGCCCTCCACAGGATTGACGTACATACAATTATGGTCGGAACTCGCCAAACTGTCAAATCGAAGTCTTCGCGCCACAATATCCATATTTTCTCTGCCTGAATCATCGAAACCTTTTTCCTGGGAACGGGTTTACCTCTCGCGGGGAATATTCCTTGAACCCTCATGGTTCGGGAAAGGGATTGCAGCGCAGGAACTATTACGCTCGAAGGGGAAACCATCGCTTCTGGATACATCGTCTAATGATGTGAACCTTTGCCTTGCGCTTCGGAAGGATTTTTCCGTTTAGTCCCCGCAGCGGTGAAGGATTCCGACTCTTGAAAGTGGGGAAGGGTAATGAAATCCACTATTCGAATGACATCGGTTACGCTTCTGCTCTTCTGTGCGCTGGCGCTTGGCCTCTCCGCTCTAGCGCAACAATCCGTGCAAACCGGTCTCCGACCACCCGCAGCTTACGACGTCAGCCGCGAAGGTTCGCTGGTCGGTACTGTGGTCAAGTTTGAGGCCGCATCCGCCACTCCCCCGATAGGAGCCCATCTGTTGCTCCAGACGGCTTCCGGACAGATGGACGTGCATGTCGGCAATGCCAAGCTACTCCAGGCCAGCCACCTCTCATTAAACGCAGGCGATTCCGTTCGAATCGTTGGCGAAAACCTGTCTTTGGGCGACACGACGTTTTTCGCCGCGCGCATCGTGCAAAAGGGCACCCAAGCCGTGGCCGTCCGCAATTCGAAAGGTTTTGCTCTTCTTCCCACATCTGCGATGACCCATGACCAGCTCGAAGCACTGCGGGGTGCGCGATGAAACGCCTGGCCCTGGTCTTCGCGGCAGCTGCCGCTCTCTGGAGCGCCGCCTGCAGTGGCGGCTCCGGTAATAACATCACTCCGCCGCCCCCCAACGGCACCTTCACCCTTGCCAGTCTCAGCGGCACCTACGCTTTCGTCACCAACGGCGAAGTGTTCGCCAACGGTGCGGTCACTGCCACTCCCCTCGCGCGAACCGGCAGTTTCATTGCGGACGGGCAAGGTGGCATCAAGGGTGGCGTCGAGGATGTAGCTCAACCCGGCGCTCTCCCGAGCCTGGCGATCCCTATCACCGGCGGCAGCTATACGATAAGCGCAGATGGTCGAGGGACACTCACGCTAAATTTGAATGCAAATGGTGTTGCATCTTCCATCACTTTCGGGATCACCCTGACTTCTGTCTCCGGTGGCCTGCTGATCGATGAGACTTCGACTTCCTCTCAGGCTTCGACCGGCAGCGGAAATTTCATCCAACAAAATACGGCCCTGTGCGCGAGCCCAATGACTTCTGTTGCGGGTCCTTACGTTTTCGACTTTTCCGGGTTCGATGGGGGCGGATTTCCTGCATCTCTAATCGGCGAATACACAGTCAGCGGCGGCGTAATCACCACCGGCTTTACGGATGTGAATGACAACTTCGCTCTCAGCAGTGGGGCGATTACCGGGAGTTTTGGCACGGATGGCGCGAATGCCGCCGGACCGACGCTTTGTGGGCGCGGCTTGGCGCAGATTGCCGGAGCAGCTTACGTGTACTATGTCGTGAGTCCGACACGCGTAAGACTCATCAGCGCGGGCACCAGCGGTTCCATGCTAACCGGCGACGCCATTGCGCAAAGCAATCTTCCGGCCAATGTGAACGCTATCAACGGTGGTTTTGTGTTTATCGCCGCCGGCTCGTCTTCCGCGGGCGGCGGGATCACGCGCATCGGCCGGTTTACTGCCGCCGGCTCGTCTACCCTCACCGATGTCCTCCAGGACACCAACAATTCCGGCAAGTTCTTCCAGACAAATTCCACGACCAGCACAAACATCACGTTTGATCCCACTTTCGGTCGCGGAACCTTCAGCTTCACAGACCCGCAGTTTCCCAGCGCTCCGTCGATCTTCATTTTCTATTTGAGTTCGGCAACCCAAGGCGTAGTTCAGGAAGTGACCGTTTCAAGCGGCGCGCTTGTCGCTGTTGACGATGGCACCCTTGCCGCGCAATCCGGCGGCCCCTTCACCACCAGCAACGTTACCGGTCCTTACGCGCTCAATTGGAGCGGTTTGAGCTTTCAGCAGAACGGCCAGTTTGTCGATGAAGAAGATCTCGTCGGACAGGTCGCCATCTCCAATTTGTTCCTGACAGGCACTTCGGACATTTTTCAATTCACAAACGGCGTACCGGTGACCAACCTCGCGACCGCCGGCAAGATCGCTTTCGCCGGGGATGGCACAGGAGGAGATGGATCGGGGTCCAGTGGACTCCGAAATACCATGCCCATCAGCCTGAACGGTTCTTCGCAGATCCAGTTCGTGATTTACTTCGTGAACCCACAATTGGCTTACTTCACCAATAACAGCAATTCCAGCACGACTCGTATTGTCGCCGGAGTGCTGCAGGCACAGCAGCAGCCCTAGAATTCAACTCGCTCGCAGTTTTTCTGAAGTAGCCCGCCCCGCGGAGTCACCGCTGGGCGGGTTTTATTTTTGCAGCAACTTCTCCACACGCGCCACGTCTTCCGGCACGTCCACGCTTACCGCGTCGTGCTCCACTTCCGCTACGCGGATCTTCCAGCCATTCTCCAGCCACCTCAATTGTTCCAACTGCTCGATGCGTTCCAGTTCTCCTGGCGGCAGTGTCGGATATTCCAGAAGCGCTTCGCGGTCGAACACATACAGCCCGAGATGCTTCAAGTGCCGCGCCAGCACTTTGCTTCCCGTGTCCCGCACCCACGGAATCGGCGCGCGCGAAAAATAAATGGCATTGCCTTCGAAATCCAGCACCGTCTTCACTACGTTCGGATCCATGATATCTGCCGGCGTCTTGATCGGCGTGGCCACCGTAGCAATCGAAGCAGGCGGCTCTTCCAGAAGGGAAGTGACCGCGGTATCCACCGCCGCCGGATCCAGCAACGGCTCATCTCCTTGCACGTTTACGAAGACATCCCCTTCCACGTGCGCGGCCACCTCCGCCACGCGTTCCGTTCCCGTGCGGTGGTCCGAACGCGTCAGGCGCACTTCGCCGCCGAATGCTTCCACTGCTTTCACAATCCGTTCATCATCGGTGGCCACAATTACCTGGTTCACGCGCTGGGCCAGCCTGGCTCGCTCGAACACACGTTGAATCATGGGCTTCCCACCAATCAAGGCCAGCGGCTTGCCCGGCAAGCGCGTCGAACCATACCGTGCTGGGATCACCACCACGACCTTCGCCAAACTCATTTCGTCTCTTACCCCACTCGCGGGGAATAACTTACTTACTCCCCCGGTTTAGCCCAATGGAGGAGTTCCCCTGCGGCGATGCTATCACACGCCATTCGCTCCAGCCGGCGTATCCATATGTGCGATTTTGCACATCCGCGAATTGCGCTTGTTTTCGGGAAAACGAGTGATAGAATTCCCGGGAGTCCCAACCGCGCGGCCGTCCTGGGGATCCAGGATGATGGGGGTGCCGTGAAATGCGATCAGCAGGTTACCGTATTCAGGTCACGGTCTGAGTCAGTTCGTATTCTGATCTATTCCTTCCGTATCGTGCTGGTTGTTTGCCTGTTCGCTTGCCATACGCTTTCACCCGCTGCCGCGCAATCCCTCTCCGACGAAAACAAACCCAAGGAAGCTGTAAAGCAAGATGGAGCCAGGAAGGACGACGTCCGCAGGAATACTCCCGGCATGTCCTTCAAGCCCGGGCAGCTCATGAAGATGGACGTTGACCTTGCCTTGGTGAATGTCACCGTCACCGACCCTTACAACCGCCTGGTCACCGGGCTGGAGCCCGACAACTTTCGCATCTTTGAGGATAACGTCGAGCAGGAAGTGGTTACCTTCTCCGCCGAAGACGTGCCGATTTCCATCGGCGTGATTTTTGATTTCAGCGGCAGCATGTCCAACAAAGTAAGCAAAGCGCGCGAGGCCGCCATCCAGTTCTTCAAGACTGCCAACCCACAGGATGAATTCTTTCTGGTCAGCTTCAACGAGCGCGCGGAGCTGACCAGTTCGTTCACCAACAGCGTCGAAGATCTGCAGAGCCGGATGATGCTCACGGCTCCCAAGGGCCGGACCGCGCTGCTTGACGCGCTTTATCTCGGCCTCAGTGAGATGAGGGGTGCACACAACGCCAAACGCGCCTTGCTCATCCTATCGGATGGAGGCGATAATCATAGTCGCTACAACGAAAGCGATATCAAGCGGTTGGTGAAGGAAGCGGATACCCAGCTCTATGCGATCGGCATATTCGATCCGCTCGGCCTTCGCAATCGCACCACGGAAGAGCTCAACGGCCCCTCGCTTCTGAGCGAAGTTACGGAAATGACGGGCGGCCGGGTCTTTGGAGTTGAAAAGCTGGAAGAGCTTCCGGACATTGCTTCGAAAATCGGCATGGAGCTGCGAAATCAATATGTCCTCGGCTATCGACCAAGCAACAAGGCTCATGACGCGCGCTGGCGCAAGGTCAAAATCAAATTGCGCGCACCCAAGGGACTTCCTCCCCTCAGCGTCTATTCAAAGACAGGATATTACGCTCCCAGCCACTAACTTTCGGGTTCGAGCATTTTCTGCCATGCGAAAACTTTCTCTCCCTTTCTTCGCACTATTTTTGCTGGCTACCACAGCCTTGGGACAAATCCCCCTGCCCGGACCGCCGCCACCGCCGCCTCCTCCTGGCGCGGCGACGAACTCTGGCAAGCAGGGCGCCGGAATCAAGGTGGATGTTAATCTGGTCGTCCTTCACACTTCGGTTCTCGACGACCGGGGACGGTTCGCGGACGGCTTGAAGCAGGATAATTTTCGCGTGTTCGAGGACAAGGTTGAACAAAAGCTTTCTGTCTTCAAGCGCGAGGACGTCCCCGTCAGTATGGGTCTGGTCATTGATAACAGCGGTAGCATGCGTGAGAAGCGTCCACGCGTGAATGAAGCAGCTCTGACGCTCGTACAAGCCAGCAACCCGCGCGACGAAGCGTTCGTCGTCAATTTCAATGACGACTTCTATCTCGATCTGGATAAGGATTTCACCAGCAGCATACCGGAGTTGAAGGAAGCTTTGGAGCGGATTGATTCCCGAGGTAGCACCGCGCTTCGCGATGCCATCATCGGCTCACTGGATCATCTCAAAAAAGGCACCAAGGACAAGAAGGTATTGCTCGTAGTCACCGACGGCGAAGACAATGCCAGCCACAACTCACTGGAAAAAACGCTTCGCGAAATTCAGAAAACCGACACGGTGATCTACACCATCGGCCTCCTCAGCAGTGAGGGCAAGAAAGAAGCCAAGCGTGCCAAAAAGGTTCTCCAGGAAATTGCGGCGGCCTCCGGCGGCGTCGCTTACTTCCCGGAAAGCGTCGACGACGTTCACAGCATCTGCGAACAAGTGGCGCACGACATCCGCAATCAATACATCCTCGCCTATTATCCTACGAATGCGCGCCGCGACGGCTCTTTCCGTGCCGTAAACGTGGACGTGATCCCTCCGCGTGGCCGTGGCAAACTCACCGCGCGCACACGTAACGGCTACTACGCCCCCGGCTCCCCCACTACGGCCACCGGTAACTGACGATTTTCCTGTTTTGCCGATGCGGGGTACGTTACATCGTGCCCTTTAGTATTTCAGTTGTGTGAGTCGCCTGCTACTGAGGCTTTGGCAGCTGCAGAATCATTCCGCCGCCCTGTCCCGTTTGCACCGTCGGCAACTGGCCGTTCCACTTGTCGATCAGCGCGCGATTGTTTTCAATCCGCCGTAACTCCAACAGTTGCGGAGTCAGCGAATTCTGCCGGATGCGATTGGCATCCGCTTCGCCCTGAGCGCGCGTTACAAGCGATCTGGCGTCGCCCTCGGCCTCCGCGATTTTCTTTGCGGCTTCCGCCTGCGTCGTTGCCAGTTCGTTTCGAGCTCGTTCCGCTTGTTGAATCGCTTGGGCCTTCGCGGTAATTGCCGTGGCGATTACCGTCGGCACGCGCGGCGCGCCGATAAAGCCGAATTGCTGCACGCCCACGCCCACCGGCGAAAGTTTCTGCTCGATTTTCGTCTCGACTTTGCCCAGAAACTCCGCTTTTTTCTCGCCGTAGATATCTTCCACCACATACGTGGAAGCTACTTCGTTCAGCGAGTTGCGTACCACGTCGCGCAGAATTCCGTGCGTAAACATCTCCATGTCCGATACGCGGTATTTCACGTAGAAGTCCGGCACTTTCGAAGGCTCGATCGCATACGAGAGCGAAACGTCCACGAAGATTTCCATTCCTTCCTTGGAATTGAAGCCCATCTCTTCGTTGATGGGATGTCCTTCGTTGGTGTCTTTAGTCCATTTCACCGTCTGCACGTAGGTGGGGAATTCAATAATCTGCGTGCTCAAGGGCGAATACACAACCCAGCCGGTGCGCACAGGTATTTCCGACGCTCCGCGCTGCTTGCCGGCAAGGTTAATCTCCACACCCACGTGTCCTGCCTCGATGCGCGTCACGCGGAGGAGAAAAACTCCCAGCAGAAGCACGACAACGAGAACACCGACGGCGATGGCCGCAAACGTCAGCGCCGGGCCACCACGCTTCATTTCAAATGCACCTTCGTCACGTCCACCACCCTTCCTGAACATATCCATCACAATCCTCCCTCGTCTCAATGAACATGCGATCTAGGTATCCAGTGTATGGTCTCACGCATAAGGAAGTCGTGATGGAGCTAATCCGCTGGTCCACTCATTTCCGGCGTGTGAATGCAGAGAGATCCGTGGGATCTGAAGGAGCGCTACGAATAGGAATGGTACGAATCTCGCCCAAAAAGCTCTTTCCGTGCGGAATTGTTCCGCCGAAATTTTCAGCGATGGTCTCGCCCATGTCCGCGAGGGTAGAGCGGACTCCAAGATTTGCTCCGGCCCCGCTGCCGGGCGAGTAGGCGAGAATCGGAACGTACTCGCGCGAGTGGTCGGTAGTCGGCCAGCGCGGATCGGGATCGCAGCCGTGGTCGGCGGTGATCATCAGGAGGTCGGAAAAACTTAGCAACGGTAAGAAATCCGCCACCCAGAGATCGAATTCTTCGAGCGATTTCGCAAATCCTTCAACGTCTTTGCGGTGGCCATACAGCATGTCGAAATCCACCAGGTTGCAGAAAATCAGGCCGCTCGTGCGCTCGCTGGCGGCTACGGTCAGCTTTTCCATGCCGTCGACGTTGCCTTTCGTGGTGACGTACTCGTTGACCCCGCGGCCATTGTAGATGTCGTGAATTTTGCCGATGCCAAAGACGCGCACTCTGCACTCGGCGAGGACGTCCATCAACATGGGTCTTGGCGGATCGACGGCGTAATCGTGCCGTCGCGTGGTGCGCACGAAGTTTCCCGGAGTGCCGGTGAAGGGCCGGGCAATTACTCTTCCGACGCGATGGGGGCCGTCCAGCAGTTTTCGGGCGATTTCACACATGCGATAGAGCTCAGCGATCGGAACAATGTCTTCATGCGTGGCGATCTGAAACACGCTGTCTCCTGACGTGTAAACGATGGGTTTGCCAGTCCGAACGTGCTCTTCACCCAGTTCCTTGATGATTTCCGTTCCCGATGCCGGCTTATTCCCAATGGTTTTTCTGCCAATCGCCTTTTCGAACTCTTCGATCAACTCCTTGGGGAATCCATTCTTGTAAACAGGAAAGGCTTGATCCAGCCATACTCCTGCCATTTCCCAGTGTCCTGTCGTGGTGTCTTTTCCTGGTGAGCGGGTTGCTCCTTTTCCATAGGCCCCGAGTGGAGCCGCCGCCGGAGTCTGGAATTTCAGCGGCGCGATATTAGCGAGTCCGAGCCGAACCAGGTTGGGGATTTTCAGGGGACGGGATTCCGCGATGTGCCCCAGAGTGCTTCGTCCGACGTCGCCATAGTCGGCCGCATCGGGAAGTTCGCCAATTCCCACACTATCCAGCACGATCCAGAAAATTCTTTCGAATTCGTGCATCATTTGACTCCTCTCCCCCGTTGCCGTGGGTCTTTACCTGTTTCGAGCGTAGTCGCTGGGACCGGTTTATGCCAGCGCCGGATGCTCGTCGATCTGCGCAGTTCTTACTATCCCCTGCGTTGTTGTACAGTGTATTCCATCAGCGGGTGAACTATTTTCCTTCGACATGCGTAGTACAGGATAGTGGAGGTGTGCGGTGGCCCAGGACGACAATCCGAGAAGAGTTTCTCTCGTTTTTCCCATCATTCTTATCACTGTTGGCGTTCTGTTTCTGCTGCGCACGTGGCGCCCGGCTTTTGACCCGGTTCCCATTCTATGGACGTATTGGCCGCTCATCCTTATCCTGATCGGCCTCGGCAAGATTTGGGACAACGCGAGGAGAAGCCGGAACCCTAACGCACCTGCTGGAGTTTCCGTCGGTGCCACCCTGGGCACGCTGGCGTTTGTGCTGATCATCGTCATTCTTTTATGGCATGGACGCGGTTTTCCGCGCAGGCATGAATCCTTTGCCGCGACGAAGCATATTGCGCAAACGGTGGAGCTTAAGGATGCAAAATCGATCAACGCAAAACTGGAGATGGGCGCGGGTCAATTGACCATTAACAGCGGGGCAATGCGTGTGATGGATACGGACTTTACGTATACCGATTCGTATGACGAGCCTCGCGTGGATTACAGCGTGACCGGCGGCGTCGGCAATCTCAACATTACGCAGGGCTCCCGCTCCGTGCACATGGGCCGTTCGCAAAACGATTGGAACTTGCATTTCAGCAAGGACATCCCGCTGGAACTGAAAATCGATATGGGGGCGGGGCAGGGAAATCTTCATCTTCGGGATGTGCCTTTGACACGCCTAGATTTGAATATCGGCGCGGGGCAGGTCGATGTCGATCTGACGGGGGATCGCAGAACCGATCTGACCGCGGATATCGAGGGTGGCGTGGGTCAGGCGAGCATCCGTTTGCCGAAAAATGTCGGCGTGATCGCGGAAGCATCAGGTGGAATAGGCTCCATCGAAGTGCATGGACTGAAGCACAGTGGCGGCTCTTATACCAACGAGGCTTACGGAAAATCCCCCACGACAATTCGCCTGAAAGTAGAGGGTGGCATTGGTCAGATCGTTTTGAGCGAAGAGCTCTGAGGCCGGCTTTTCTCAGACATTCCCATTTTGATGCGCGACCTCAAGTTTGCCCTGATTTGACGACAGCCGTATAATTGGAAGTTTAGGCAGTGCTCATGAATCGCGCTGTCTAGGCTTCCCCTTGGCGACCAAAGAGATTACCCGCACAACCACGAATGTAGGCCCGGAGCAGGAGTCCATCCGCGTCCGCGGTGCCCGCGCGCATAACCTCAAGAATATCAGCGTGGACATTCCGCATGACGCAATCACGGTGGTCACCGGCGTCAGCGGCTCTGGAAAATCTTCGCTCGCTTTCGACACGATTTACGCGGAAGGGCAGCGTCGTTACGTGGAGTCGCTCTCGGCGTATGCGCGGCAATTTCTCGAGCGTATGGAAAAGCCGGACGTGGACGAAATCTCCGGGATCGCGCCGGCGGTAGCGATCCGGCAAAAAAATTCCACGCGGAATCCGCGGTCGACCGTGGCGACAGCCACAGAAATTTACGATTATCTGCGGTTGCTGTTTGCGCGGTGCGGGCAGACGTTTTGTATCAAGTGCGGTGCGCAGGTTCGCAGGGACAGTCCGGACGAAATTGCGACGCGAATTCTGGAGCTCTCCCCGGGGCGCCGGTTTTATGTTCTGCACCAGCTGCGAATCGGGGGGCCGGCTGCGACTGGTCCGAAACGAGGCGCGAAGAAGGCCACCGCTCCTGCTCCAGAGGTTCTTCGCCAAGCGCTCAGCGATTTGCAAAAACGCGGATTCAATCGGCTTTATCAGGAGGGGAGAATTCACGAATTCTCTTCTCCTGAGACGTTGCTCGATGTGGATTTTTCGAAACCAGTATATGTGCTTGTCGATCGGCTGGCGGTCAACCCGGAGTCGCGCGCGCGGCTGGTGGATTCGATCGAAATCTGCTATCGGGAGGGGCAGGGCGAAGCGATTCTTGAATTCGTCGCGGATGGCTCGGGAAATTCCGCGGAGCGGCTAACCTTCAACGAGCGATTCGAATGCAAGAATGACGGCATGCTTTACCAGGAGCCGGAGCCGCGATTATTTTCGTTCAATAATCCTTACGGTGCTTGCCCTCGCTGTCAGGGATTCGGAAACACCATCGACTTCGACCTGAACCTTGTGGTTCCAGACCCCAGCAAGTCTTTCGATGACGGAGCTATCGAGCCGTGGACCAAACCGCGTTATCGCGTCCTTTTTCAGGACGCAAAAAAGTGGGCACGCGGACGTGGAATCCCGACCAATGTGCCCTGGCGGCAACTCACAGCGGAACAGCGCCGGCTGATTCTGGAGGGTGATCCGGAAAACGGCTATCAAGGCGTGAAGGGTTTCTTCGCCTGGCTCGAGCGCAAGAAATACAAACTTCATGTACGTGTGTTCCTCAGCCGCTTCCGCGGATATGCGACGTGCCCGGATTGCGGCGGCACTCGCTTGCGCGCGGAAGCCCGCGCGGTTCGCGTGTCGGGAAAATCGATCACCGAAGTTTGCAAGTTCACGGTGAAGGAAGCGCGTATCTTTTTCTCGACGATGGAACTCTCCGACGCGCAGCTCAAAATCGCGGACAAGATTCTCGAGGAGATTCGAATGCGACTGCAATTCCTCGATGAAGTCGGCCTTGACTACCTGACGTTGGATCGCTTGACTTCTACGCTTTCCGGCGGAGAGTCGCAGCGGATCCAGCTGGCGACTTCGCTCGGCTCTCATCTGGTTGGCGCGCTGTACGTGCTCGACGAGCCCTCGATCGGGCTCCATCCGCGGGATACGCAGCGGCTTATCGATATTTTGAAATCACTGCGGGATCTGGGGAACACCGTGCTCGTCGTGGAACACGACCCCGATACAATTCATGCGGCCGATTACGTGATCGATCTCGGGCCGGGCGCCGGTGAGCTGGGCGGAAAATTGCTTTTTGCTGGTTCGTACGACGCGATGCTGGACGAACACAAATCGTTGACGGGGCGCTACCTGAGTGGTGAGTTGCGGATTCCGGTGCCCAACGTGCGGCACAAGCCTAATGGGAAAGTGCTGCGGCTGTTTGGCGCGAGCTTGCACAATCTGCAAGATCTGGACGTGATGATCCCCTTGGGCACGCTTGTGGTAGTCACGGGTGTCAGCGGTTCCGGAAAGTCCACGCTCGTTCACGATGTTTTGTACAAAGCGCTGGCGGCCAAGCGTATCGGCGGCAGCGTCAAGGAATTCTGCGACCGGCTTGAAGGTGACGGTGAGATTCGCGAAGTGATCATCGTGGACCAATCGCCAATTGGGCGCACTCCGCGTTCGAATCCGGCGACCTACCTGAAGGCTTTTGACGCAATCCGCGAGGTATTTGCGGATACGCCGGATGCCAAGCGGCGCGGCTACGCGGCGGGTCATTTCTCGTTCAATGTTCCGGGCGGGCGGTGTGAAACCTGCCAGGGCGATGGCACGGTTACGGTGGAAATGCAGTTTCTGGCGGATGTGGAGCTGATTTGCGAAGAGTGCCGAGGTACGCGGTTTAAAAGTGGTGTGTTGGAAGTGCGCTACCACGGCAAAAATGTTCATGATGTGCTGCAACTGACGGTGCGGGAAGCACTAGCTTTCTTCGTAAACGTGCCGAAGATCGTTTCTAAACTCCGGGTCCTCAATGAAATCGGACTAGGCTATCTGCGATTGGGGCAGTCCGCCACGACGCTTTCCGGAGGAGAAGCGCAGCGCCTGAAGCTTGCGGCGCACCTGACGCGCACGGACAACCAAGGCATTCTTTATATTCTGGACGAACCCACCACCGGATTGCACTTCGACGATATTGCCAAGCTACTCAGCGCGTTCCGAAAGCTATTGGAAGGTGGTGCGTCGCTCCTGGTCATCGAGCACAACCTCGACGTGATCAAATCCGCGGACTGGGTGATCGATCTGGGGCCGGAAGGCGGCGACCAGGGTGGAAAAATCATTGCCACTGGTACGCCGGAACAGGTTGCGCGCAATACGCAATCGCACACCGGGCGCTATCTCGCCCGGGTTTTGAACGGCAACGGGCAGGCAAAGCGCACAACGAACGGCGCATCGAAACCGGCAGGCCCTTCAGCTACAATTCCGAATGGAGCCAAGAATTCTCCGGGCGAACCATGATGCATCCTGTAGTTCGCAAAGCTGGCTTATTTGCTGCACGCTTCGGGATGATCGTTCTGTCTTTCGTCTTGCCGCTATTTCTTGCGACCGTGCCCGCTGTTCGAACCATTGCTTATGCTCAGGACTCCTCAAAAGCCAAGCCGGCCGGACAATCCAGGTCTCAGAAAATTGCAAATCCTCTGAACGACCTCCTTGGAGAAGCGCAGCGCGACATCGACAAAAACGATTTCGAAGCGGCCATTTCACCGTTGCAGAAAGTCATCGCCGACCAACCGGATTTTGCTTACGCGCATTTTCAGCTTGCTTACGTGTATACAGCTCTGAAGAAAACGGACGAGGCGCGCGCCGAGTACGAACGCACTCTCTCCATTGATCCGAAAATGACGGAGGCGTATCTGGACCTGGGTATTCTTCTCCTCGACAAGGATCCTGCCGCCGCAGTAGCCCCGCTCACTAAGGCGGCCGAGCTTCTTCCGGCGCAGAGCCGTCCGCACTTTCTCCTGGGAGTCGCGCTGGAGCGCAGTGGCAATCTGAGTGCCGCGGTGACGGCATTTGAAAATGCCGTGGTGCTCGACCCTCAGAATCTCGACACGCTGTTGCATCTCGCAGACACCTATCTGGCTTTGAACCGTCCTGCCAATGCGGAAACAAAGTTCCGCAGCGCGCTGGAGCGCCAACCGCAGGATCCGCGCACGTTGCTTGGCCTGGCGCGCAGTCTCGACTCCCAGAAAAAGCCGGATGCCGTGGAGGCATACCAGAAATACCTTGCCGCACAGCCTTCCGACACCGTAGCTCGGGCGCGTCTCGTGCACCTGCTCCTGGAGCAGAACCAATTCGACGCGGCGTTCGCCGAACTCAATCGCACGGATACCGGAAAGCCTTCGCTCGAATTGCTGAAGCTGCGCGCCGACATCCAGATCGGCCAAAAAAAATGGGACGACGCCATCGTCACTCTGCGGCAGGCCGTAGCTTTGGCTGCTGGCGATGCGGAACTCCACGGTGGGCTTGGGCGGACGTACATACAGAAGCGCGATTTCGCCAATGCCGAAAAAGAGCTTCGTGTGGCGTTGCGTCTGGATGCCAAGAACCTCGTTTACTGGAAGGATCTTAGCACCACGTTTTATCTGGCCGGGAACTATTCGGCTACCCTGGTTGCGCTGGATGAGATTGCAAAAGCGGAGCAACCCAGCGCGGGCACGTGGTTTATCCGCGCACTTTGCTACGATAAGCTGAACCAGCCGAAGCCCGCGCTGGAGGCTTATCAAAAGTTTCTCGAGTTGAATCAGGATAAGAATCCAGACCAGGTATGGCAGGCAGAACAGCGCAGCAAAGTGTTGAGAAGGATGCTGGAGCAAAAAAGGTGACGGATTGAAGGCCCACGGGCGATCTTTGGGAACATTGGGAGGCCTGGCGTTTTTGCTTTTGGTGTTGCCTCTCTGCGCCAAAGGGCAAGAGCTGAAAGATTTGCAGGCCCAGTTCGATAAAGAATCAAATGCAGTTCACAAGGCTAAAATGCTCAATCGGCTTGGTGAGGCGCAATTTGCGGAGGTACGCCGTGCAGAAAGGGCCGGCGATAGTAGCATCGTAGGCCTGACGCTGGAAAAATATCGCGACAATGTTCGTGCAGCATTCGACTCGTTGAAGAAACAGCATCCCGATGCGGAAAAACAGCCGAATGGTTATCGGCATCTCGAGATTGAGCTGCGGAAGGGAATTCGTGAAGTCAAAGAAAGCCTGCTCATTGCGCCCGAACCTTATCAGCCTCCGCTGGAACTCGTTCGTCTGGACCTGTTGGCCATGGATGACGAGCTGCTGAAATTGCTCTTTCCACTCCGTCCGCTGAACCAGAAATCGCCCCTGCCACAACCGGAGAAGCAGCCATGAAATTAGCCTCGATCGTTTTCGTTTTTTTTGTATTGGCACTTCCAGTCGTTGCCCATGCGCGAACTGAGCAGCAGAAGGATTATCTTTCAGCTCTCGAAGCGGACAAAATTCGGGACGCCGAAACGGTCAACGAGCGCATAAAACTATTTCTTACGTTTGCCGATGATCGGCTGAAGAAATTTCAGTACGAGCTGGAGCACCCCTCCTCGAACCGCCATGCGGACATGCTGAATTCGATGCTGAACGCTTATGTCGGCTGCGTGGACGACGCGGCGGACCTGATCCAGCTGGGCATCGAAAAGCAGGACAATATCCGTGTGGGAGTCGACCTGATGGCCACGCGGACCAAGGAATTCCTGGTCATCCTGGAGAAGCTGGCCGCGGGAGGCGCGGAGATCGATATCTACAAGGAAAATCTTGACGACGCAATCGAGGGCACGCGAGACGCCATGAACGAAGCAGAAAAAGCCAAGAAAAAAGTCGCGCCTCCACCCGTGCGGAGAAAAAATTAGCCCTTGAGTGAAGAGGCGAAAACGATGGAGCGGGGAGGCCAAAAGAGTTCTCTGGTGCCAGGAGGTGGGTCGCTCTTTCAGCGCGTTTTTACACGGCTCGGTTGTGAGGGACGGCCTCCGCGGTTCCGCGTCGAGTTCTACCCGTACTCCAGCCTGGTGCTGACCATTCGACGGCGCGAGGAGGTCGTGTACGTGCGCTTCTCCGATCTCTTGCGGCGCGCTTCTGGCACCGTGCTGGAGGGAGCGGCGGCACTACTGCTTGCACGGGTCTACCGCCGCAAGGCCCCACGCGCTCTCGTCGAACCATATCTGGAATATGCACGGAGCGACCGCACTCGCACGCGCATGAACCGCATGCGCCGCGGGCGTGTGCGGTTAGCGGCAACAAATCCTCGCGGAGAGCATTTCGATCTCGAAAAACTTTTCGATCATTTGAATGCGGACTATTTTGGCGGAAACTTGCAGCGGCCGCACATTGGCTGGAGCGTGAAAAACTGGCGGCGGCAATTCGGCTGCTATGATCCCGGGCCGAATCAAATTCTATTGAACCGCCGCATGGACCGGCCGGGAGTACCGCAATTTGCGGTGGAATATGTCCTGTTTCACGAGCTGCTGCATGTGAAACATCCGACGCGCCGCTCCGGATGCAGCCTGGTTTCGCATTCGAAAGAATTTCGTGAAGAAGAAAAGCGCTTCACGCAATTCGAACGCGCCCGGCGAGTCCTCGACCGCCTGGCGCGCTAGCCCTGCGGAACCTGCTTCAAAATTACCTCTTCTCTTTTTCTTTTGCGACTTCCTTGTAGAGTTTTTCGATTTTCTTCCTGATTTTGTCGCCATCTTCCGCGTGGGGATAGAGATCAAGGTAGCGCTGATATGATTTGATAGCCTGCTTCTTCAACCCCTTTTTTTCCTGGGCTTCACCCAGGAACCGAAAGGGAATGGCGTAACCCGGTTTAGCCAGTGTGGCGTCTTGGAAGCGATCAATCGCCGCGTCCACATCGCCTTTATGCATGTAGTATTGCCCGACCTCCAGGTCTTTTTCGGCTCGTAAGGGATCCCAGGTTGGCTGGTCGGGCGCATTCTGGGTAGCGTTGTCCTTGTTCGGCTTGACAGGAGCTTTTGGCGGAGGAGCATCTTGTTGGTCCGCGGGCTTCGACGCGGAATCCCCGGGAGGATTCTGTGCGCGGGCCTGGAAGTACGCAAAAAACAGTGAAGCGATCACGAAGATGAGAATTGGTTTGGTGAATCTCATACCTAAACGGAGGCTCTCCCTGTTCTCCGATTCCCTCTAGTATGATGGAAGTTGTCTGGCGATTGAAGTGTTCCGCGCAACGCTCTCATGGAACCCCGCGAAAAAGCCGCTCAGCTCCCGGAAACGCCAGGTGTCTACCTTTTCAAAGACGCTGGCGGCACGGTGCTCTATGTGGGCAAGGCCCGCAACCTGCGCAGCCGCGTGCGCTCTTATTTCCTGGAATCGCGCTGGATCGACGCCAAGACCGGTTCGCTGGCCCGCGAGATTGCCGATTTGGAAACCATCGTTGTCGACAATGAGCGCGAAGCGCTGGCGCTGGAACACAACCTAATCAAGCAGTACCGCCCCAAGTTCAACGTGGTTCTCCGCGACGATAAAACCTATCCATACATCAAGTTCACCGCGGGAGAGAAATATCCGCGCGTTTATTTCACTCGCCGCATCAAGAAGGATGGATCGCTCTATTTCGGCCCGTATTTTCCGGCCAGTCTTGCCCGGCGTATTCTTCATTTCATTCACAAGCGCTTTCTGGTTCCTTCCTGCACGGTGGACTTGACGCGCAGCCACCCTCGGCCGTGTCTGCAGTACTACATTAAGAGGTGCCTTGGGCCGTGCGTCGCGGGTTTGACGACCGACGATCGTTATGCGGAAGCTGCCCACGATGCGCGGCTGTTTCTGGAAGGCCGACGCCACGATTTGATTCGAAGTTTGGAACAGCGGATGTCCACCGCTGCGGAAAAGGAGCTGTTCGAGCAGGCCGCAGCTTTTCGCGACTTGCTTCGCACCCTGGAAGATATCGAAGAGCGGCAACGCATCGCTTCCGCGCAGGGCGATGACACCGACGTGCTTGCTTTTTATGCCGAGCCACCACTGGTAGCCGCGAATCTTTTTCATTTGCGGGGAGGCCGCGTCGTCGATCGCCGGGAATTCTATTGGGAGGATCTTGAGGAGTTTGACGCGCAGGAATTTGTGACTTCTCTTTTGAAGCAGCTCTATCTGGAAGCGGAGTATCTGCCGAAAGCGATCCACGTCTCCGCGGATTTCGAGGACCGCGAGCTGCTGGAAGAGATGCTCACGGAACGCGCGGGGCACAAGGTGGAAATCCTTACCCCCCAGCGCGGCAGCAAACGGGCTTTTCTGGACCTGGTCGAAAATAACGCTAGGCATTCGTTCGAACAGCGATTCCGTGTGCTGAAGCCGAGTTCGAAAGCTATTGGCGAGGCATTGCAGATCACGCTGAACCTGGCGGAAGAGCCGAAGCGCATCGAGAGCTTTGATATTTCGCACATCCAAGGAACGGACACGGTCGCCTCGATGGTGGTTTGGGAAAACGGTCGGATGAAAAAATCGGACTATCGCAAATTTATTATTCGGGGTGATGAGAACGCGAACGGGAATTCTCTAATGCAAAACGACGATTTTGCCAGCATGCGGGAAGCGGTCACGCGCCGGTATCGGCGGGTACTGGAAGAGAAGAAGGAATTACCCGGGCTAATCCTAATCGATGGAGGCATCGGCCAATTGCACGCTGCGGCACAGGCCCTTGACTCGCTGCAGATCATCAATCAGCCGCTGGCCAGCATCGCGAAAAAAGAGGAAATTCTCTATGTTCTCGGCCAGGAGGATGAACCTATCGTTTTGGAGCGGCACTCGCCGGTGCTTCACCTAATTCAGCAAATCCGCGACGAAACCCATCGATTCGCGGTTAGCTTCCATCGGCAGCGTCGTGGGAAGCGGCAGACAGAAACGGCGCTGAACGATATTCCAGGCGTCGGGCCCTTGACCGCGCAAAAACTCTTGAAAGAGTTTGGAAGTGTTGCCAATATTCGTCGTGCTGGCGTTGAGAAACTGAGCGGCGTGGTATCGCGCAAGAACGCCGAAAAGATTTTGGCGCACCTCGCGGGCGGGGGCGGATAGGCGGCATTAACCATTGTAAGCAATGCATACTGGTTAGCCCGCATTGCACCCGACTTGGCGCTATGCTACGGTTTCTTTGGAGGTTGCTATGGCTGACAATGTTGGTTCCAAAGTGACGTATTTCCTCGTAGGGCTTGGAGTGGGCGCTCTCGTAGGGATTCTTTTCGCGCCAAAGTCGGGCGAAGACACACGCGATTTTCTTGCGAAGAAGGCCGATGAGGGCAAGGATTTTGCCCAGCGCAAAGCTCGTGAATTGCGTGAGCGCGCGGATGAATTGATCGAGCGGAGCAAGGAAGTTGCGGTGCGGAAAAAGGATTCCATCTCGGCAGCCGTTGAAGCCGGGCGCGAAGCCTATTTGCGCGAATCAAAGTCGTAAGGTCTCAGTAGGGCTGTAGCACGGGGTTCCGCTTCCAAGTGGGGCGGGTGGGGCGCCTATGCAATTCTGGCTCGAATTTTTCAGCATCATTGCGGCAATCGCTCTGGTTGTGCAAGTCGTGATGCTATCGCTTTTGTTTTTTCAGATGCGGCGCACGTCGGAGAACGTCAATCGGTTGGTCGGCGATCTGCAGACGCGCGTCGGACCCATCCTTACACGTGTGCAGATTCTTCTGGACGATACGCAGCCAAAGATCTCCACAATGGTATCGGACGCATCGCACATCGTTTATCTGGCCCGCGGACAGGCGCAAAAGGTTGATCGCGTGCTGACGGATGCGACGGATCGGCTGCGCGGCCAGCTCGTGCATGCCGACCGAATCCTGACCGGGACGCTGGAAGCGGTTGAGGATGCGGGCATGAAGTTCAAGCACAGCTTTTGGCGTCCGGTCCAGAAGGCTTCGGCGTTGGTGCAGGGAATTAAGGTGGGCCTCGATCTTTTGCGTTCGCGGCGCAAGAATGGTCCCCGTGGCGATGAACCGCGCGAACAGCAGGAAGAAGAGCTTTTTATCTAATCCGCGTTAGCAGATCCAGCCGCCGCCGAGGACGCGATCTCCGTCATAAAAAACAGCCGCTTGTCCCGGCGTAATGGCGCGCTGGGGCGAATCAAACGTTACACGCACGCGCTTCGCATCGAGTGGCTCAATCACTGCAGGCGCAGGCTCGTGTTTGTGGCGGATTTTTACGCTGGCGCACACGGCTGCTTCCGGCTTATCGCACGACACCCAATTCACATCATCGATTTCAAAGGTCGTTGTGCGGAGAACGCTGTCGTCACCGACCACGACACGGTTCTGTTTCTGGTCGATCGAAAGCACGTATAGCGGCTTGCCTACTGCAAAGCCAAGGCCTTTGCGTTGCCCGACCGTAAACTCATGGACGCCGTTGTGGCGTCCGATAACTTCGCCGGCCTCCGTTACGATTTCACCTGAGCCGCCTTGCAACGAACTTCCACTTTCACGGGAGTAAGCCTGAATGAATTGTACGTAATTGCCGTTGGGCACGAAGCACAACTCCATACTCTCCGGCTTTTCCGCGACGGGCAGCTGGGCGCGGCGGGCGACCTCGCGAACTTCCTCTTTGGTCAGTTCGCCGAGAGGAAATTCGCTGCGCGATAGCTGCTCCTGTGATAAACCCCACAGGAAATAGGATTGATCCTTGCTCTCGTCGCGCGCGCGCAAGAGTTCCCATCGGCCAGTTTCTTCGTTCTTTCGAATGCGCGCGTAGTGGCCGGTGGCGAGGCGCTCGGCCCCGATCTGACGCGCCATGCGCAGCAGTGGTTCAAACTTCACGTCGGTGTTGCAGTTGGTGCACGCGATAGGCGTGCGGCCTGAAAGGTACTGCTCGACGAACGGGCGCACCACGCGTTCTTCAAATTGCGCTTCAAAATTCACCACGTAGTGCGGAAACTTCAAGTGTTGCGCCACGGCTTTTGCGTCGTAGACATCGTCGAGCGAGCAGCAACGGTGTTGCGCGGGGCCCTCGCCCTGTAGTTCCGGCAAACGGCGCTGGTTCCAGAGCTGCATCGTTAATCCGACGACCGGCCGCCCTTGTTCCTGGAGCAAGGCGGGAACAGTAGAAGAATCCACTCCGCCGGACATCGCGACAGCGACGAGTCCACTCTGGATTTCAGAGCGCTCGGGGAGTGTGTCGAATTGGGTGGTAGCGGCCATGTTCACCATACCAGTTTAGCGGAATTTGCCCATGCATGCAGGGTACACGCTTTACAAGGCCAGAAGTGATCGTCGCACTACCCATGAACTGCAGACTTCTGATACGTGGGAGAAAGTTCGCGTAGCTGGGCGACGGCGGCGGGTACGACTTGGAGTGCAAACTCGATTTCCGGTTCGGTGGTGTGCCGGCCGAGGCTGAAGCGTAGGCTGGCGCGAGCTTCTTCCGGCGGCAAACCGATAGCGGTTAGAACATGCGAGGGCTCCACCGCGCCAGAGGAACACGCAGCGCCGGTTGAGCAGGCGAGGCCCTTCAAATCCAGTGCAATGAGCAAGGCTTCGCCTTCGACGCCGGGAAAGATGATGTTCGTAGTGTTGGGCGTGCGTGGGGAAGCACCACCGTTCACGCGAGATTGCGGGACGCGCTGCAACAGACCCTGCTGCAATTTGTCACGCAAGGCAGAGACGCGCCTGGCGTCTTCTTTGAGTAACTTATGCGCGACTTCCGCGGCCTTGCCGAGTCCCACGATGCCAGCTACGTTTTCCGTGCCGGGGCGAAACCCGCGCTGATGATGCCCGCCGTAGAGAAGCTGGCGCAGCCGGGTCCCGCCACGAATATAAAGAGCCCCGATGCCCTTGGGAGCGTAGAACTTGTGGCCGGAGAGAGAAAGCAGATCGACCTGCAGCTCGTTCACGTCAATTGTTACTTTGCCAGCGGACTGCACCGCATCGCTGTGGAAGTAGATCTCACACTCCTCGGCGATGCGGCCCACTTCTTCGAGCGGCTGCAGTGTGCCCAGCTCGTTGTTCGCATGCATCATTGTAATCAGCACGGTTTCCGGCCGCAGCGAATGCCGCAATTCCTCCAGATCAATACGCCCCTCGCGATCAACCTTCAGATAAGAAATAGCCACGCCTTCTTTTTCCAGCGCCTCGCAGGCATTCAGGACCGCCTCGTGCTCGATGGCGGTGGTGATGACATGCTTGCCGATTTCTCCAGATCGAGCAGCCAGGATTGGCTGCGCCAAAATCCCGAAAATGGCGTGATTGTCAGACTCGGTGCCACCACTGGTGAAAACGATCTCTTGAGCACGCGCGCCGATCAATGCCGCAACTTGCTCGCGCGCCGTTTCGACCGCCGCCCTGGCACGCTGCCCTGGCGTGTGGATGGACGCCGCATTTCCAAACTCCCCGCCGAAATACGGCAGCATTGCTTCGAGCACTTCAGGCTCGACCGGCGTCGTAGCGTTGTAATCAAGATAAACGCGGTTCATGGCAATGTTTTAAGCATATCAGGGGACAGACGGAAGTGGCGAGAGGGGCTCGCAGGATGGAGAAGTTGCCCGAGGTTGCCTCGCCGAAGCCCGAGGAGAGAGCGTCCGAGAAAGAACCCTAAAGTTCTGTGGTCGCGTCCTGCGTTCCGTTTGCGGGCTGCGATCGGAAGCGCCAGTTGAACAGGTTGCTGGTGTACAACGCGATACAAAGAAGGTTGGCCGGTACGAAGCCGAACTGCGCCGTGCGTATGCCGATAACGCAGACCACCGCGCTATTGATTCCCGCGACGACCCATCCCTGCCAAAGCTTCTTGCCAATCAGCACGGTGGCGAGCACAGTCAAAATGCAAGACAGGTAATCGAGGCGAATAATGTGGAGCATATTCAGCATGTTTTCTTGCTGAGCCGGAACAGAACTGGCGGATGGATCCACCAACTGTTTTGGCTCTGGAAGTTCTTTCTCTAGCTGGCCAGGCCGATTGTCCCCGCAATTCAGATACTCTGTTCGCAGGGTTTTTCGAGGAACGCGCACATGCGCTGTGTGCGAACGATCGCTTCGGTGCCATCGAATAGAGTGCAATCGTGTGGCCAAATCGCCACGCTGCTTGGAACGAGCGGCCACTACTGCGATGCCAATAAGTCTTTTGCTAAGCAGCGATTAGGACTGACGCAAACTGCGGTCGAAGGGACGCAACAGGATACTTCCCAACAAGACGCTCATAGTGAGACGTTTTGTATCAACCTGAAACTTCTCCGTGTGATAGTGCGATAGAAAACTGCGACCGAGACCGCCCAGGCAACCGGATGAGCTGTAGCGGAGACCGACTACTTTTGTTGGCGGCATGGCCGAATGTGAGAGTACCATTCTGGGTACCAACCGGCAGAGGAAAGAGCTGCTGCGAGTCGCAATTCGAATCAGTCTTGAGCCGAGGGATTTATGAAAAGCAATCAAATGCTCCCTTGCAAATGCGGTCACTCCAAAAGCATCCACGCCCGCGTGTACGTCAAAGTGAAGCCACCCGATCTCCCGAGCGACTGCAATTATCCCGGTTGCAAGTGCCCCAACTACCGCCCGAAGAAGAGCAGTCAGTGAAGGGCGGAAACTGAAAACGCAACGTCGGCACTTCACATTCCTGCAATGCAAGATGAGTTTCCTCCGGGTAGCGTGGCCCAGGCCGCCGCCGAGGAGCTATCTACAGCCTCAGCCATGTTAGAGTGGCCCTTCCTAAACGATGGCGGGGAAGTCTTCCCGCACCTGTCACGCGGAGGCCATAGAGTGGCATATCGAGACTTAAGAGACTTCGTAAGGACGCTCGAGAAAGAGGGAGAGCTGAAGCGCATTCGCGCCGAAGTGGATCCTATCCTCGAAATTACCGAAGTGACCCAGCGCGTAGCGCGCGACAAAAACCGCGCGGCTGAAAGTGTCGGCCCCGCCCTTTTGTTTGAAAAGCCCAGAGGCTCACGCGTTCCCCTGCTTGTCAATACCTTTGGCAGCGTGAGGCGGATGGAATTGGCATTCGAAGTCGGCAAGCTCGACGATGTAGCCGCCCGCATCCGCGGGTTTTTGGCCATGGAATCCCCGCAAGGATTGTTCGACAAGATTAAAATGCTGCCGAAGCTCGCAGAATTGGGTTCATTTTTTCCAAAGAGTGTGAAAATCGGAGCCTGCAAGGAAGTCATTCACCAGGGAAAGGACGTCAACCTCTTCGATTTTCCAATTTTGAAGTGCTGGCCCCAGGATGGCGGCCGCTTCATCACCTTCCCACTGGTCTTCACGAAAAACCCGGAAACGGGCAAGCGCAACGTGGGCATGTACCGCATGCAGGTGTATGACGAGCGCACTGCCGGCATGCACTGGCAGACGCAGAAGCATGGGGCCGAACATTTTCGCCGCGCGCGTGCTGCGAACCCGGATGGCCGCATCCCGGTAGCGGTTGCGATCGGTGCCGATCCGGCAACCGCGCTCGCGGGCATGCTTCCTATTCCGCCCGACCTCGACGAAATGATGTTTGCGGGATTCTTGCGTCGCGAACCGGTGGAAATGGTCCCCTGCGAGACGAATGACCTGGAGGTTCCTGCCAACGCGGAAATCGTTCTCGAAGGCTATTCCAATTTAGACGAGATGCGCACCGAAGGACCTTTTGGAGATCACACCGGGTTTTATTCCCTAGAAGGGGAGTATCCGGTGTTTCACGTCGAGTGTGTCACCCACCGCAAAGACCCGATCTATCTAACGACGGTCGTCGGTCCACCGCCGCAGGAAGACTTCTACATGGGCCACGCTGTAGAGCGCGTGTTTCTTCCGGTGATGAAAATGCAATATTCGGAAATCGTCGATGTGGCCATGCCTGCGGAAGGCATTTTTCATAATTTGATGATTGTGGCCATTCGAAAGTCCTATCCCGGCCACGCGCGCAAGATCATGAACGCCATTTGGTCTCTTGGTCAGGCGATGTTCACGAAAGTCCTTGTTGTCGTGGACCACGACGTGGATATCCACAACTATGGCGAAGTCGTGTGGAAGGCGCTCTGCGCGATGGACCCCGAACGCGACGTACAATTCAGCCTTGGCCCTGTCGACACGCTGGATCACGCCGCGCGTATGCAGGATTTCGGCTCAAAGATGGGAATTGATGCCACTCGCAAGTGGGAGACAGAAGGATTTACCAGGCCCTGGCCGGATGAGATCCTGATGGATGATGCCACCAAGGCAAAAATTCATTCGCTCTGGAAAAGCTTACAACTGTAGGGCGGAAATGAGAGAGTGCCATCAACTGATAACCGTCCCTGCGGACAGGGCGTACCAAGCGAAAAAGTACAACTAATAGTGGTAGTATTAGGGATGCTCCACAATTACTTATGGTACTACCCCACAATACCCCCCAAACTGCCTAGAACTACCCGTATTCATAGGGCAACAGCCCTATAGATTCCCTTGACGGTCTGAATGCTAAAATGTCATAAAGCTCCCACGGGCCGCACCCTCCGGCAATCCGCAGCGCAGGTCGGGTGCAACGAAAGAATTTGTTTTTAGGCTTGAAGTCGAATGCCGGGGTGGCGTTCCTCGTGAGTGAATCGCGCGAAGTGATGAACGTACGACAGGCGTCTCAGTATCTGGGCATCTCCCCGGATACCCTGTACCGTTACATCACCGAAGGCGAAATTCCCGCATTCAAACTTGGAAATCGTTGGAAACTGCGTAAAACGATCCTGGACCGTTGGATGGAACGCAAGATGAGCCAGGCGACGTCAAGGCGCCGTTAGGCTGGCGTGGGCGACAGGGACGTTTGCTAGAAAAGGGGCCGCGATATGTTGGGATTGGGCAAAAAAAGCCGGCAACTCGTGGGATTGGACATCGGGTCCAGTTCCATTAAAGCGGTCGAGCTGAAATCGACGAAGGCGGGCTACGAGCTCGTGAGCTTCGGCATGGAAACGTTGGCGCAGGACACCGTGGTGGATGGCGCAATCATGGACGCACCGCAGGTAGCCAACGCCATTAGCAAGATTTTCGACGCACAGAAAATCAAGACCAAGAACGTAGCCACTTCGGTTTCAGGACACTCTGTGATTGTCAAGCGCGTACCGCTGCCTCTGATGACCGAAGATGAACTCTATGATCGCATTCCTTCCGAAGCCAGCCAGCACATTCCCTTCGACATTGCCGACGTAAACCTTAGCTACCAGCTTCTGGAATCGATGGACGCGCAGATGGACGTCCTGCTCGTAGCCGTCAAGAAGGACAAGATTCTGAATCACACGAACGTCCTGGCGCAGGCGGGCAAGACCCCCGTGGTTGTCGATATCGACGCTTTCGGATTGCAGAACTGCTTCGAAGTGAATTACGAGCCCGACGCTGGGCAGACGGTTGCCCTGCTGAACATCGGTGCCAGCGTTATGAACATTAATATCGTCCGGGGCGGCGTGCCGCTGTTTACCCGCGACGTCAGCGTTGGCGGAAATCAGTACACCGATGCGCTGCAAAAGGAATTGGACCTGAGCTTTGAAGATGCGGAGCGCCTGAAGCGCGGGGATTCGCTTCCCAGCGTGACCGACGAGCAGAAGCAGCAGATTCTGCGCAGCGTCTCCGACATTCTTACCCTGGAAATTCAGAAGACTTTTGACTTCTTCCGGGCGACTGCCAGCGGTGAGAGTATCCAGCGAATTGTGGTGGCGGGGGGCACGGCGCGCGTTCCGGGCCTGGTGGACCTGCTACGTGAGGAATTTGCGATGCCCGTCGAAGAATTGAATCCGTTCCGCAAAGTGCTCATCAATCCCAGCCGGCACAGCGATGACCAGATCCGCGAGATGGCCCCGCGGCTTGCCATTGCCGTTGGTCTGGCGCTGAGGAGCTTTGACTAGCCATGATTCGAATAAACCTTCTTGGACAAGTTCGACCGAAGTCCGCACGCCGCCCCGTAGATACCGGAGCAGCATTGCCGGTGGTGTTCATCGGCGCGGGCCTGGTCCTTGGCGCCCTGGTTCTCGGGTTCTTTTACTACACCTGGCAAAAACAGCTGAATGAAGAGAACGGCCGCATCAAGGCGTTACAGGCCCAGAAGGCGGATCTGGAGCAAACCAAGCTGCAGGTGGAAGCGTTCGAAAAGCAGAAGACCATCTTGATGCAGCGAGTCTCCACCATCGAACAGCTGCAACGTGATCGCACGGGTGGCCAGGAACTTCTCGACATGGTTGCGAATACGGTTTCGCGCACCGAAAACCTGTGGCTTACCGAAATGACTCGCCATGGGAACAGCCTCTCGATTGATGGCGCGTCTGCCTCCATCAACGCTGTGGCCAATTTCATCACCGCTCTCAAGCGTTCCGGATATTTCCAGAAGGTGGAAATCAAGGAAGCCAAGCAGGACGACAAGAATCTTTCCGTGCAAACCTTTACGTTTTCGATTACCGCTGAAATTACTCCGCCACCGATAGCGCAGGCGCGTCCAGCCAGCTCCACGGCTCCGCCCGCAGCTCCTGCGGCGCCGGGGAAGAAAGGGTAAGGGGGCGCCATGGCTAATCCGTTCCGAGATATGTCCGTGATCATGCAAGCGCTGGTAGCGGCGGCCGTCGCCGTGGTGCTGGTCCTGGTCGGCGTCTATGTGCCGGGATCGCCGATTGCGCGGGAGCGCGATGAAGTGGACAAAGCGGTTCAGCAACGCACTAAATTGAATCAGGAAGTGACGCAACTTCAGGTCTACAAGCAGCGCTACGGGGAACTCAAGCAACAGATGGATGCCTTGTCCAAGCAACTGGACACGCTGAAAACCATCGTCCCGGAAGAGAAGGAAGTGGATGAATTTATCCGCCTACTGCAAGGCGCGGCGAGCGCTTCCAACGTGCAGCTCCGGAAATTGACGGCGCAGGCGATCGTCCCCCGCGAATATCACTACGAAATGCCATTCGAAGTGCAGGCCGACGGGCCCTATTTCAACATCCTCGACTTTTTTGGGCGGCTGGGACGGTTGTCCCGGATTATCAATGTGGGCGATCTGGTCTTTGACGATCCGGATAAGCCGAAGGGCACCAAGTATCCCACGCGTCCAGGCACCACAGTTTCGGCTGTTTTCACGGCAACAACGTTTTTCACCAAGCCCGCTGACACTGGTGCGGCTCCCGCTGCTGGAGCAAAGCCCCAGGCCGCCGCGGCTGGAAAACACTGAGCGGGAATGAGCGAACTATGCGTTCAGCGATAACTCTCGGACTAGGGATCATCATCGCGGCAGCCGCACCCGGCGTGCTCGCGCAGGTCAGCCCTTCGACACCCAACAGCGTGAAGTCCGCACTGTCGGGCGCCGGGGCGCCGGCGAGTCAAGCTTCTAAACCGGCACCTGCGGCCGCGACCAAGCCCACAGCGCAAGCTGCCAAACCAGCGGCCAAGCCGGTCGTCAAGTCCCCGGCGAAACCGGCGGTCAAAAAGGTAAAGGCGGATGCTTCTCCTGCTGCACCCGCGCCTGCCGATAGCGAGATGAAGCAGGCTCGCAGAGATCCTTTTGAGTCTTTGGTCAGCCGCCAGAAGGCACAGGCTAACGCCATCGCCAAGCTTCCTCCGGGCAAAGCAGGTCTGCAGGTCAGCACCCTGCGGCTCGACGGCATCGTGAAGTCGCCTAACGGAATGATCGCCGTGGTTTCGAATCCCCAGGCGCGCACGTATTTCCTCCGCGAGGGGGATCATCTTTACGACGGCAGTGTGGAAAAGATTTCGATGGATGGTGTGTCTTTCCATGAAGAGGGCAAAGATGCCTTCGGCAAGCCCATGGAACGCCAAGTGAACAAGCGAATTTATCCGAGTGCAGGAGAACAGCAATGAAGACGAATTGGCCGGCCCTTCGGCATGGCTGCCTGATCCTAGCGAGTATGGCCTTGGCCACGAGCCCTGTGCTTGCTCAAGCGCAGGAATCCTCCGGCGCAACTGCGACCGCGTCGGTGATCTCCAGCGTTGCCATCACGCAAGCTGCGCAACGCGCAGCGGTGCGGGTGGAAGGCGAGGGACGTCTCGACGTCCACGCTGTCCGGATGCAGAACCCGGATCGCCTCGTGCTGGATTTTGCGGGCGCTCGGCTAGCCGTCCAAAAGACGGCCATCCCGGGTGTCGCGGCTCCTGTGCGCGGCGTTCGCATCGGACAATATCGTCCGGATGTTGCACGCGTGGTCATCGATTTGACGAGTGCGACTCCCTATCAGCTTTCGCGGGACGCCGGCTCTGTAGTGATCTACTTCGACGCCCAGACTGCTGCGCCAGTGGACGTTCTGGCGAAGGAATCTTCGGCCGCCGCCCTGCCCGTCGAGACGGCTCATCAGGAATTTCAGTACACGGCAGCAACGCCGCGTTTGGCCGTGGCCCATTCTCCGAACAAATCGCAGGTTCCAGCTCCTCGCTTCGCTTTGCCCAGCGAACTGACCCAGCCCTCAGTCGTATTGGCATCGTTCAGCGGGAAGAATGAGCCGGCTCGTCCGGATGGTGGTACACAGCAAGCCTCTCAGCAGGCTGTACAGCAAGCCACTACTGCCGCAACCATGCTGGCCACTTCGGCTTCGCAGGGCCAATCGTCGAACCCGGCCCCCGTGCCTGCGGCTTCCTCCCCGAAATACACCGGGGAACCCATCTCCGTGAACCTCAAAGACGTTGACCTGCGTGACTTTTTCCGTCTCATCCACGAAATCAGTGGATTGAACGTCGTGCTGGACCCCGCAGTCAAGGGCACCCTGACGATCGTTCTCGATGAAGTGCCGTGGGATCAGGCGCTCGACATCGTTTTGCAGAACAACAGCCTGGACAAGCAGCTCAACGGAAATGTGTTGCGCATCGCCACTCGCGCCACTCTGAAGAGCGAAGCGGAATCAACCCGGGATCTCGAAAAGGCGCAAGCGGAGGCCATCGCTCCCGTTACAGTTCCACGCGTCCTGAGCTATGCCAAGGCATCTGCGCTGGCCCCGATCCTGAAGAAGTTTCTCAGCACCCGCGGCGATATTTTGTTTGATGACCGTTCGAACCAGCTCATTATTCGCGACATTCCTTCGGTCATTCCCAACATCGATAACCTGATCCGCAACCTGGACCGCAAGTCCCAGCAGGTCGAAATCGAAGCTCGCGTCGTTTCCGCGTCCCGCTCTTTTGCGCAGGACATCGGCACGCAACTCGGTTTTGCAGGCCAGACCAATGGAGGTCGTTCACTCTTCGGCGGCACGCCTCAAGTCGGCGCCAGCGGTCAGAATCCGCCTACCACGTTGAATCCGCCGCTCATTTCTACCGGTACTCAGACTACTGGCAACGGCATTACCAACGGACTTCCGCTGAACACCAATTTCCCGGCGGGCGCTCCTACGAGTGGTTTTGGCTACTCTTTCCGCTCCTCGAATTTCGCATTAGACTTCTTCATTACGGCTGCGGAATCCAAGGGCGTTGGCAAGTTACTCTCGAAGCCCAAGGTCATCACGCAGAACAACGAAAAGGCGACGGTGAAGCAGGGTACTAAGATCCCGATTCAGACGACCATCAACAACACGATTTCGGTTCAGTTCATTGATGCCGTGCTGAAACTCGAGGTCACCCCGCAAATTACCGCGGAGGGCACCATCTTCATGGATGTACTGGTGGAGAACACGCAGATCGACACCGGTATTCCTCGCGTCCAGGGTATCCCGGCTCTCGATACAGAATCGGCCGAGACCAAGGTCACCGTTGCCGATGGCGGCACCGTCGTAATCGGCGGCATCATCATCTCTTCGCAGCGCGTCGATATCCAGCAGGTACCCATCGTCGGCAGCTTGCCGCTGATCGGGAATCTTTTCAAGCGCACCAGCGTGACCACACAATCCCAGGAACTGCTGTTCTTCCTGACTCCGCGAATTATCCCCGGATAATCTCGGAGGCCATCTTCCTTCAAAGGACCGAAACGAGGAGACTCCAGTCTCCTCGTTTCATTTATGACCACACCGTTTTCAGCTCGCCGCCGTGCCTTGGCCAGATTGCTCCCACAAGCGAAGCTCGATTGCCTGCTGGTCACTCATCCGGCCAATTGGTTTTACCTGACCGGATTCACAGGGGAATCCGGCGCCCTCCTAGTCTCGCAGAAGGGATCCGCTTTGGTTACGGACGGACGGTTCACCGTCCAGGCAGGAGAAGAGACATCCGGAGTGCGGATTGTCCTGCAGAAAGGTTCCCTGTTCGAATCCATCGGGCAGTTCTTGAAGACTGCACCGATACGGCGCGTGGGATTTGACCCCACCCAATTGACGATTGCTCAACTCGGAAGGGTTCGAAAGTTCGCAGGGGCGCGCTTGCGCTGGATTTCAGCTCCCGGCAAGGTGGAAACTCTCCGGATGCGCAAAGATCCGTCAGAGCTCGCGCAAATGCGCAAGGCAGCCCTATTGGCAGGCGAAGTGGTTCAACACGCAATCGGTTTGCTGAAGCCGGGAATCCGTGAATTTGAGGTGGCGGCCGAAATCGAGTATCAAATGAGAAAAAAGGGCGCCTCCGGACCAGCTTTCGAAACGATTGCTGCATTCGGCTCTCGCGCGGCGCTTCCGCATGCGCGTCCCACGGCCAAGCGCTTGAGGAAAAATGAGTTGGTCGTGCTGGACCTCGGTGTTATCCTCGGCTACTATTGTAGCGATATCACCCGCACGGTTTTCTTGGGGCGAGCCCCGGGGCGTATCCGGACCTGGTACAAGGCAGTCTTGGAAGCGCAAACGGCTGCCATTGCTGCGGTTCGTAGCGGCGCAACCTGTGGTGATGTGGATACAGCCGCAAGGCAGGTTTTGACGGACTATCGTCTCGATCACCTCTTTGTGCATAGCACCGGCCACGGTCTTGGGCTGGAAGTACATGAGGATCCCCGGGTAGCAAAGGGGCAGAAGACGCGCCTAGAACCCGGAAACGTCATCACTATTGAACCTGGCGTGTACGCGAAAGGCGTCGGGGGAATTCGCATCGAAGATGATGTGGCCGTGCACGCTGACAGAACCGAAGTACTGACCCGCGTTCCGCGGGATTTCATCGAGCTCTAAAACAGGCATGAAACGCAAAAAGACTACGAAGTCGGACTCGGCGTTTGCCAGCCCGGAGATACACCAGATCGAGCAGCTCCTTCAGTTCATGACGGAGCACAATCTCGAGGAATTTGAGTATTCGCGCGGCGACCTTCGCATCCGCTTGCGCAAACCTTCCGCCGGGATGGTTCTTTCCGCGCCTCGGGGCATTGTTGCGCAGGAAAGCGGTGACGGCGGTTCTTATGATGCTCCCCAAGCTGGCGGAGGTTCAGCCAAGCCGTCTTCCGGAGCGCACTCCGCCGAGGATCTGCACCTGGTCAAGTCACCGATTGTCGGCACGTTTTACAGCGCTCCCAGCCCGGGCGCGGACGATTTTGTAAAACCCGGAGCGCGTGTCGAGGCTGGTCAGACGCTCTGCATCGTCGAAGCGATGAAGCTGATGAACGAGATTGAAGCGGACGTCACCGGCGAAGTCGTTCGAATCTTCGTGGAAAGCGGACAACCGGTCGAGTATGGCCAACCCCTCTTCGGCATCCGTCCGAGCCGGAAGAAGTAGCCGGCGCCTCCGTTCATGTTTCAGAAAATCCTAGTCGCCAATCGGGGAGAAATAGCTTTGCGGGTCATTTGTGCCTGCAAGGAGCTGGGTATTTCGACCGTCGCTGTGTACTCCGAAGCAGACCGCCACTCGCTCCATGTTCGCTTCGCCGATGAAGCCGTATGCATCGGCCCGCCCCGCAGCAGCGAAAGTTATTTGAATATTCCGCAAGTAATCAGCGCCGCGGAAATCACCAACGTCGACGCCATCCATCCCGGCTACGGATTCCTCAGCGAAAATGCCAATTTTGCCAAGGTCTGCGAAGCCTCGGAAATCACTTTCATTGGCCCGAAGCCGGAAATCATCGAAATGATGGGCGAGAAAGACCGCGCGCGCCGCGAGGTGCGAGCCGCTGGCCTTCCCACGATTCCCGGCAGCGAAGGAGTAGTCGAAGGCGAAGAGCAGCTCGCAAAGGAAGCTGCGAAGATCGGCCTTCCGCTCATTCTCAAAGCCTCCGCCGGAGGCGGCGGCCGCGGTATGCGCGTCGTGCGCACACAGGAAGAGTTGCTCGCCGCTTATCAAACCGCGCGCAGTGAAGCCCAGCAAGCCTTTGGTACTCCTGACGTCTACGCGGAGAAATTCCTCGAACAGCCGCGTCACATTGAATTCCAGGTTCTCGGCGATCAACACGGCAAAGTCATCCATCTTGGCGAGCGCGAATGCAGCATCCAGCGCCGCCACCAGAAGCTTGTCGAAGAATCTCCTTCGCCAGTCCTGGATGCCAAACGCCGCAAGGATCTCGGCGCCAAGGTCGTCAAGGCCCTCACCGAAATCGGTTACACCAATGCTGGCACCGTCGAATTCCTGATGGATCGCGATGGCGCACTCTATTTTATTGAGATGAACACGCGCATTCAGGTCGAGCACCCCGTCACCGAGCTGGTCACCGGCGTGGACCTTATCAAAGCGCAGATTCGCATCGCCGCTGGCGAAAAAATGGAAGATGCCACCGGCGAGATCCATCACTCTGGTCACGCCATCGAGTGCCGCATTAATGCCGAGGATCCTGAAACCTTTGTGCCTTCGGCCGGACGGATCAGCACGTTCCAGGCACCAGGAGGCACCGGCGTGCGCGTGGACTCCGCGGCATATGCCGATGCCGTCATTCCTCCGTACTACGATTCGATGATCGCCAAGCTTATCGTCAAGGGCCGCGATCGCAACGAGGCCATTGGTCGTATGAAGCGCGCCTTGGAGATGTTCGTCATCGAGGGCATCAAGACCTCCATTCCCCTGCACCGCAAAATTTTTGCCGACCCTGATTTCGCTGCAGGGCGCTTCGATACCCACTTTATCGAGCGTTTGCTCGGAACGACGGGGAAATAAGCTTTGAACCGCCTTGTCCTCCCGCGCCTGTATGTGATATTAGACGCAGCATTGCTTACCATTCCCGAAATAGAGTGTGCCCAGAAACTCGCCGATGCCGGCGTCCGTTTGCTCCAGTACCGGAACAAGACGGCGTCTTCCCGGCAGCTTTTTGAATCTGCGAGCCGGCTCTCTGCGCTCCTGATTCCGCCAGGCGTTTCGTTTGTCGTCAATGACCGCGCCGACGTCGCAGCTCTCTCTGGTGCCGGCGGGGTTCACGTTGGTCAGGAGGATTTGAGCGTCCAGGCGGCGCGGTGTGTGATCGGTTCCGACAAATGGGTTGGGGTTTCGACCCACAACCTGGAGCAATTCGAACGCGCCGCTGCAACTTCCGCCGACTACATTGCGGTTGGGCCGGTCTTCTCCACGTCCACAAAGACAAACCCGGATCCCGTAATTGGCTTGAATTTCATCAGCAAGGCTCGCGCGCTTACCTCCAAACCCATCGTCGCCATTGGCGGAATCACTCTGGACCGCGCCGCGGAAGTTATTCGCGCTGGCGCCGATTCCGTTGCGGTCATCAGCGATATCCTCTTCGCGCCTGATCCCGCAAAGCGCGCGCGCCAGTTTATTGATCTGCTCGAAGCCGCGGACCATGCGGCTGTTGTCTGAGGCGCCTGGCCAATGTCTGACACTGCGCATTCCGTTCCGCAAGCCGCCGCGAAAGACGGGCCCGGCTTCGTACGCGCCATCGGATTGTTTGACGGCACCATGATCGTTGTCGGCTCCATGATCGGCTCCGGCATCTTCATCGTTGCCGCCGACATTTCCCGCCAGACCGGTTCCCCCGCCGGACTCATTTTCACCTGGATCCTCACCGGCCTGCTCACCATTTCCGCCGCTCTTTCCTACGGCGAGCTCGCCGCCCTCTTTCCTCACGCCGGCGGTCAGTACATCTATCTTCGTGAAGCGTACTCGCCGCTTTGGGGCTTTCTCTACGGCTGGACGTTGTTTCTCGTGATTCAGACCGGCACCATCGCTGCCGTCGCCGTGGGATTCGCTCGCTATCTCGGTGTCTTGGTGCCTTCCATCTCGCCAACTGCGTGGATCGTTCACCCCATCGCCCTCGGCTCGAAATACGCCATCAGCCTCTCGGTCCAGCAATTGGTCGGCGTCCTGATGATTATTCTTCTTACGTTCATTAATACACTGGGCGTTCGGCTCGGCAAGCTGATTCAAAATATCTTCACCAGCGCGAAAACCCTCTCCCTCGTTGGATTGATCTTCCTCGGCATTTTTATCGGCAGAAACGCCGGTGCAATGATCGAGAACTTCGGCCACTTCTGGGCCATTCGAAACGCTCAGCCGATCGAGCCCGGCACCAGTTTCCTCCGAAGTTTTCTGCCTACCATCACCGCCGCAAGCGGTGCCTTCGGTTTGTTTGTCGCTTTTGGAGTGGCGCAAGTCGGCTCGCTATTTTCCGCCGACGCCTGGAACAACATTGGCTTCACCGCCGCCGAAGTCAAAAACCCCAAGCGCGACGTCGCTCTCTCCATGGCCTTCGGCACCATCATCGTCATCGCCCTCTATTGCCTCGCGAATCTGGCTTATCTCTTCACACTTCCCCTTGTTCAAATTCAAACCGCTCCCGACGACCGCGTTGCCAGCGCCGCCCTCAACGCCATCTTCGGTCCTGCCGGCGCCATGATCATGGCTGTGGCCATCATCATTTCCACGTTCGGCTGCAACAACGGTTTGATTCTGGCAGGCGCGCGTGTCTCCTATGCCATGGCCAAAGACGGCCTCTTTTTTAAATCTACCGGCAAATTGAATAGTAAAGGTGTCCCGGGCTCGGCGCTCGTCTATCAGGGAATCTGGATCACCGTGCTGATCCTGTTGCGCACGCGCCGGGTGGATGCGGCCGGAGCCGTCACTTATGGCAATCTATACAGCAACCTGCTTGAATACGTAGTCTTTGCCGCATTGCTGTTCTACGTGATGACAACAATTGGAATTTTTGTGCTGCGCGGGAAGCGGCCCGATGCAGACCGGCCCTATCGTGCGTTCGGCTACCCGTTTGTTCCTGCGCTCTATATCCTGGCTGCTGCCGCCATTATGCTCGTCCTGCTGCTTTATCAGACCCAAACTGCGGGTGCGGGGCTGGTGATTGTGCTCATCGGCTTGCCGGTTTATTTTCTGTGGTCGTGGTGGTCGCGGCGGAGCGCGCGAACGGATACCACACAATAATTCAATTTTCTTGTAGGGGTGCAGCATCCTACGCCCCTACAATGTTTTTAGGCCAATTTGGCAGTGCCTTGAAGCATCGGGGGAATCCCCCAGAGGAGGAGTTGCATGGGCAACCCCTTGTTTGCAACCAAGTCGCTCGACACGCTGATGAAGGAGGCTTCCGATACTGGAGAGCACAGCCTCAAACGCGCGCTCGGCCCAGTGAATCTGGTCACTCTTGGAATTGGCGCCATCATCGGCGCGGGCATCTTCGTGCTTACTGGCTCGGCGGCATCGCTTTATGCCGGTCCCGCGATCATGTTGTCCTACATGCTTGCCGGGACCGGCTGCGTTTTCGCTGGGCTTTGTTACGCAGAATTCGCTTCGATGATTCCCATCGCCGGTTCCGCCTACACCTATGGCTACGCGACGCTCGGTGAACTCGTCGCTTGGATCATTGGCTGGGACCTAATTCTGGAATACGCATTTGGTGCGGCGACCGTCGCTAGTGGCTGGAGCAGCACGCTGGTGGCCTTCCTGCAGGACTACGGCATCAGCCTTCCACCGCAGATCTGCGATGTGCCGGGAGCGCAATGGGCTCTTTATGAGGGCCGATGGTCACCAGTAAACACTCTAAGTCTGAGCGCAGAGCAACTCGCCGCACTTCCGCACGTGACCTCCAGCTTCAACCTTGTCGCCTTTCTCGCCATTCTGGCGGTCACCACCATCTTGATTATCGGCATTAAGGAATCGGCGAACTTTAACAGCGTCGTCGTCTTTGTGAAGTTGGCCGCTGTGCTGACGTTTATTGCCGTGGCACTCCCGTATGTCCTCAAGAATCCTCAAGTCTCACACGATAATTGGAAAGTATTTCTCCCACCCAACACCGGAAGTTTTGGCTCGTTCGGATGGTCTGGCGTCATGCGTGGAGCGAGCGTTGTATTCTTCGCGTATATCGGGTTCGACGCGGTGTCAACCGCAGCGCAAGAGGCAAAAAACCCGCAAAAGGACATGCCGATTGGCCTCTTGGGATCGCTCATTGTTTGCACGATCCTCTACATCGTCGTCTCCGGTTTGCTGACCGCAACGGTACATTATTCTCACTTGAATATCGGCGCTCCCGTTTCCTTGGCCATTCGGCAGACCGGTGTCAAGTGGGGGAGTTACGTGATTAACGCTGGTGCGCTCGCTGGGTTAAGCACGGTAATGCTGGTAATGCTGCTCGGCCAATCGCGCGTTTTTTATTCGATGGCTAACGACGGGCTCTTGTGGAAATGGGCGGGTGATATCCATCCACGTTTCCGAACCCCTTGGAAGTCAACCGCCATCGTCGGCATCTTGGTTGCCTTCGTGGGATCACTGGTGCCGATTGGTACGCTTGGTCAACTTGTCAGCATCGGCACCTTGTTTGCTTTCGTCATCGTCTGCGCCGGCGTTTGGGTTCTGCGCGTACGGCGGCCGGAACTCGCACGCCCATTTAAGACGCCCTGGGTTCCGTTCGTTCCCATCATGGGAATTGTAATTTCACTGGCGCTGATGGCTAGCCTCAACGGGCTTACGATACTGCGCCTGTTTATATGGTTGGGTATTGGCTTGGTCGTTTATTTCACCTACAGTGTGAAGCACAGTAAGGTTCGCAACGCTGCTCGGCAATAAGGCCCCTAAAGCCCAACGCTAGGTTTTTCGGTCGGCCGGTCGGTCCATTCTTCTCGGACCCGCCATCTCCGCCGGATCTTTCACCGCGACTGGCGCGGCAGCTTACCCTCCTGGGCCGATCCACGGCAGGCAGGGGAACCGCTTTTTCTCCTCGTCCACGCATTCTGCTTCACTCAAATAATTCTGAGCGCGGTGGCGAGGAATCTCTGCCGAAGCCCCGGCCGGCTCTCATCTCTCTCAGTCTTCCCCTGCACTCCTCACTCCGATTCAGGTAAAGTATTGGTTTCACTGACGGCATGATGACACCTTTCCGTACGAACCTCAAAGAAGTCTGGAACCGCCTCTCCTGGCTCGATCTTGTTTCCGCCCTGGTGGTTGCGGCCGGATTGCTCTTGGCGGTCCTCGGATTCGGCGCCGGACCCTCGAACTTCCTCAAGTACCTCGCCGTTTTGGCCGCGCTCTACCTGCTCGTTCGCCTGATTGGCTGGTGGCGCAACCGCTTGTTGTGGAGTTTGCGCAATCGCTTGATCGTCGCGTACCTCTTTATCGCCGCCGTCCCTTTCCTATCCATTGTGACCTTGGCTGTGTTGGCTGCCCGCATCCTGTATTCGCAGTTGGGCGCGTATTTGCTCTACGAGGACATCCATCAGCGCATCGCCATGATCGCGGATATCTCGGAGCACATCGCCATTGCGCATCAAACGCTTCCACCAGGGATCACGGAGAGTGAATCGGAGCGCATCCTGGCGGCGCAATCCCACGCGGTTCACGATCGCGAACTCCCCGGCTTGAGCATTGTTTTTTCCTACGACAAGGCTCTCGCTCAAAACGTGATCCCGCGGGGCAAGAGATCGTTCGCTGGTTTATTGCAGGAGGACGGAGCTCGGTCAGATGCTCTTTCTATCGTCAGCCTGCGTCTCATTCCCGATCGTAAAGGAGACCGTGTTGTCATTCTCCGAATACCGGTTACACCAGATTTCCTTAACACGGTCGCACCGGATCTCGGCAGCATTCAGTTGAATCTTCTGGAACGCTATACTGGAGGCCCGCCGCGAGGACTCCTCTACAAATCAGGAGACACACAATATGTTGCAGCTGGCCGCATCGTCGCGAGCAACCGCACGCTCCAGAATGCGGCGTTCTGGATTGATAGTCCTGTCGACGTGGTTTCCAGGTTGGACTCCGCTTATGTCGGCCGCGACGGCACCGTCGAGTCGAACCGCCCGGTCTTCGCTGCCTCCAGTGCGCGTCCCTCTCGCTTGAACGCCCGCATCTTCACTTCGCTCGGAGAACTGCGCGACTCCTATCTTCTTTTTTTTATTCTAATTGGAATTGTGTTCTCCTTGGTTGAAGCCGCCGCGCTTTCCACCGGATTCGTGCTCACGCGCAGGATCACCAGGGCTGTCGCCGATCTGTACCGCGGCACGCAGTACGTACAAGCCATGGACTTCTCTCATCGAGTGCAAATCGAGCGCCATGACCAGCTCGGTGAATTAGGCCAATCCTTCAATGAAATGACCGGCTCTATCAGCGGCCTCATCGAAGAACAGAACAAACGTCAGCGCCTCGAAAATGAAATCTCCATTGCCCGCGAAGTCCAGAATCAGCTCTTTCCCAGCAGCCTGCCGTCCGTGCCTGGTGTGGAAATCGAAGCCATCTGCAAAGCGGCGCGCTCTGTCAGCGGCGATTACTATGATTTCATCCAGCTCAGCCCCACTCATGTCGCCATCGCCATCGCCGATATTTCCGGCAAAGGAATTTCCGCCGCCCTGCTGATGGCCAGCTTGCAGGCCGCGCTTCGCAGCCAGATGCTTACCGATGGCAGCGAACGCCTGAGTACTGCTGAACTGGTCGCCCGCCTCAACAAACATCTTGTCCGCAATACTGGCGACGATCGTTTCGCTACCTTCTTCATCGCCGTCTACGACAGCGCTACACGCACCCTGCGCTACACCAATGCCGGGCACCTCCCATCGTTCCTAGTCTGTCGAGGCACCTCGCAGCATCTGGATAAAGGCGGCATGGTCCTTGGCGTGGTGGATGATTACCTTTATGAGGAAGGCACTCTTTCTGTAGGCGCTGATGCAATCCTCATCGGCTACAGTGACGGCTTGGTGGAACCGGAAAACGTCTACGGCGAAGAGTTCGGCATCCGCCGTTTGGAAGAAACCGCGGTTCGGCTTCAGGGTGCCGCTCCTTTGATGGTTGCCGAATCACTTATGGCCGCCGCCGAGGAATGGGCCGGTACTGCCGACCAGGCCGACGACATGACCGTAATCGTCTCGAGGCTTCGATGAAAGCCCTCACCGTAGCCGAGATGCGTGAAGTGGATCGTCTCACCATCGAGCGCGGCGGCATTCCTAGCCTGCAGTTGATGGAAAACGCGGGAAAGGCGGTCTTTGATTACTTGCGAGCTTCGTTCGGCGACTCCGCCGTGAGCCACTCCGCTGTTCTCTGCGGGAAAGGTAACAACGGTGGCGATGGATTCGTCGTGGCCCGTCTTCTCCAGGAAGCCGGTTTCAAACCCAAAGTCTATCTGTTGGCCGAACCAGAAACCATTCGCAGCGACCCCGCGGAAAATCTGCTACGCCTCAAGAAATCCGGCGCGGAGATTCGAATCATCACCGATATCACGCATTGGGAATCCGCGCGACAGGAAGCGGCAAAGTCCTGCATGATTATCGACGCCCTACTGGGCACCAGCCTCAAAGGCAAAGTGGAAGGCCTCTACGCGGCCGTAATTCGTGACATCAATAAAATCTCCCGCGACGCCACCGCGATCCACCCCCGAGCGATCCTCGCTGTCGACACTCCTTCAGGCCTTCCCTCCGATGGAGAGTCATCTCAAGGGCCAGTGCTTCAAGCCCATGCCACCGTAACCTTCACCGCCCCAAAATTAGGCCAGCTCATTTCGAACGATGCCCCATCCTGTGGAAGAATCCACGTTCGGCAAATCGGTTCGCCGCAAGAGTTGATTGAGGAAATTGGCAAGAGCAATGTGCGGTGGATCGAACCCGGAGAATTTCAAAATTTCCCGCTGGTCCGTAGGCCCGATTCGAATAAAGGCAACTTCGGCCACGTCTTGCTTGTAGTAGGCTCTCGCGGAAAATCCGGCGCGGCAGTTTTAGCTGGACGCGCTGCCCTCCGTGCTGGCGCTGGATTAGTCACTGTCGCCTCGCCCGGCGACATCCTTCCGATCGTCGCCTCCGCTCAAGCGGAGTTCATGACCGAGCCGCTCCTCTCCACAAAACTGGGAGCCATCGCCGCTTCGAATCTCAAAGCCCGCCGCTTCAGTTCCATAGCCGAAAATAAAACCCTTCTTGCCATCGGCCCAGGAATTGGCAGACAACCCGAGACCCAGCGATTTGTGCGCTCCATCGTCCAAAATGCAGAACAACCCCTCGTTCTCGATGCAGACGGGCTGAACGCTTTTGCCGGGCGCGCCAAAGAATTATGCAAGCGAAAATCGCCTTATCTCGCTGTTACTCCTCACCCCGGAGAAATGGCCCGCCTCTGCGGGATTTCCACCAAAGAAGTCCAGGCCGATCGCCTGGGCATAGCCCTGAACTCCGCAAAAGCCTGGAAAGCTTACGTAATCCTGAAAGGTTTCCACACCATCCTCGCCACACCAAACGGCAGCGCCTTCGTCAACACAACCGGCAACCCCGGCCTCGCCAAGGGCGGCTCCGGCGACGTCCTGACCGGCATCCTATCCGGAATGGTCTCGCAATTCGGCGCGCAACATTGGGAGCGCGCCCTGACGCTCGGAGTCTATCTCCATGGCCGCGCCGCTGATGACGCCACCGCCAATCGCGAGGAAGCCTGTCTGCTCGCCGGCGAGATTGCCGAGGCCTTGCCGTGCACATACCGCGACTTCATCACGGAGCTTCGCCAGCGTGGCTGAAGAATTCGTTACCCATTCCGCGGAAGAAACTACCCATTGGGGAAGGGAATTCGCCAAACGCCTCCGCCCCCCCGCCCTCGTCCTGCTTACCGGGGACCTCGGCAGCGGTAAAACCACCCTCACCAAAGGCCTGGTCTCCGGTCTCGACGCCGCCAGCGAAGACGAAGTCACTAGCCCCACCTTCACCCTTGTCCACGTCTACGGGAAAACCGCTAAGGTATATCATGCCGACCTCTACCGCATCGAAAGTTTCCACGATTTCGAGACTCTCGGCCTCGAAGACATGTTTTCAACCCCCTCCATAGCCATCCTGGAGTGGTCCGAGCGCTTCCCCCTGCCATCCCCTTGGCCCCAGGTTCGCATTCGCCTTGAGCACCTCGGCGGCGATTCCCGCCGTATCACCATCCTTTAGCCCCACGCCCCACCGCTCTTCCGCCTTTGCGTAACTCCTTACTCTCTGGTTACGCATCCGACAGGATTCCTTGCCCCGCCTGAGTACCGCTGCTAGCTTAGAAAGAGCCCCTTCCGGGAAAGCGAATGGCTAACGAACTCGCACTACCCAGCGCAAGCGAATCGGCCCGGATCGAACTCAAGAGCTATAACGTCACGATCCCTATGGGATCGCTGTCGATCGGCGTGGATAACATTCACCACGACGTGTTCTTGAGTCCCCGGTTTGTCCAGTCCACGCGCGACTATCTGTTCGATCTCATCCGCCAAAGCACCAGCGCCAGCCATTTCAGCGGCATCGAACTCCGCCGCACCAAAGGACCGGACAGCGCCAGCTTTCGCAAACTCCTCTCCGAATTTCTTCAAAGCGCTCTGACCCAGGCCAAATACCACAAAAATATCGAGATCGACCTGCTCTTCCGCCTGGCGCTCCTCAAATTCCTCTCCTTCGAAATGGGCAATCAATTCTCCAACCTCATTCTCGAAGGCAAGGAGTGGATCCGCCAGCGCGGAGAACACTTCGAACGCAGCCAGCAAGCCCACGTCATGAAAGCCCGTCTCTCTGAACTGCAGTCCACGCGCCGGGCAGTCTTCCGCCGCGTCGGTCAACAAGTCGCGCAAATCGTTTCCGACGTCGAAGAAAATGTCATTTCTAAAACTCGTCGCGCCCTCTTCGGCGAGGATTTCGCCCCCTTCTACGAGCTTTGTAAGAACCGACTGATCTTCCTGGAAGGCATGAAGGACGACGAATTCTTTCTCGAACACTACGTCTTGCTCGGGAATTACGTTCGTGATCCCGACCGTTTCGAAGCCATGGACGCTCTCTTCCAGGAATTTCTCCGCGAAGCTGGCATTACCCTTGGCCACGATCCTTCGCACACCGAAGCCACGCAAGCGCACACTGCTCTCCTCGAATCCGTTCAGATCATCCGCAATGACATCGCCACCCTGGAAGAACAACGCGAAAACACGCGCAAGCGCCTCGACCGCGGCGACAGTTTCCTGACCAAATTCCTGAACTCCGGCGATCCCGCCGACCTGAAAGCCTCGCTGAACGACATCGAACAGCGCCTCAAACATCAGGAGTGCAAGTTGGAGGAACTGGGCCCGCAGATTGACGGCGCTCGCCAGAAACTCGATTTCTTCGTCAAGGATCAATCCGGCAAGCTCGGCGCTTATCTCAACGACCCGGAAAACGCCAGGCGCCTGTTCGACGCCAGCTCCGCTTCGGAAGAAGAAGCGCCCATGCGCGCGCGCTTGCTGGCCCAGCTACTCGATCGTCTGGAAGTGCACGAAATTCTCTATCACGTCATCGCCAGCTATGAAATTCGCTCCATCGCTTCCGATTACTGTCCGCCCGTCCACCTCCAGCAGCTTCGCAAGGCGCTGGTCTCCAAGGACGAGCTGAAGCAGGTCGAGCAGGTCATCAAGCAGGTCCCCGCGAAAAAACTCTCCCTTAAGGCTCTCGAGGAACTCTCGAAAAAAATCCGGCGCTATCCCCGCGAGGAAATGCAGGCGTTCGTCCTGCGCTTTGCCACTGACTTTCTCCGCCTGCGTCGCGATCTGCGCGATGCCGACCATCTCGCCACCTGCATGGAGCGGATCAACCTCGTTACCACGGAGAAAGCCCGCGAGCTCTCGCGCTTGAACAACCGCCTCTATGAATGCGTGCTTCCCGATGAAGCCAAGCCGCAACAGGACAACGTCATCTCCCACGTCATCATCAAGGCCGACGTGCGCGGTTCCACCCGCATGACCCAGGACCTCCTGTCTCGCGGCCTGAATCCTGCTTCCCATTTCAGCTTGAATTTGCACGAGCCCGTCAAGAAACTTCTAGACCGCTACTCCGCCAAAAAAGTTTTCATCGAAGGCGACGCCATCATTCTCGCTATTTTTGAAACCGAAGCTACCATCGCCTATGCGCGCCCCGTCGCCAAAGCCTGCATCCTCGCGCGCCAGATTCTTTCCGTATGCAATTCCTACAATGAGCGCGCCTCCGACAGCGATCTACCCGCGCTCGAACTCGGCCTCGGCGTCGCCTTTCAGGGCTCCGCCCCCACTTACTGGACCGATGGCGATTCGCGCATCATGATTTCGAAGGCGCTCAATCTTTCCGACCGGCTCTCCGGCTGCGCGAAACTGGCCAAGCGCATGCTTTCGAAACAGAAATCCCATTTCTCCCTCTTTCAGTTTTTGAACACCATGGAAGGTGCGTCCGCCGAAGAGTTGGACGAATTCCTGGTCCGCTTCAATCACAACGGCATCGAACTCAACGAAGAAGGCTTTCAAAAACTTTCCGAAGAAATCTCGCTCGACTCCATCGAAACCAAGCTCGAAATGCCCTGGGGCAAGGAAAACGTCACTCTCCACTACGGAGAAGTCCCTCTTGGCGAATCCGTCGAGTTGCTCGTCCTCCGCAAAGGCCTCGCTCGCCAGCTTCTCCCCGACGGGAAAATCGGCGCGGCCTCTTCGCACCCTTACTACGAAGTCTGCACCAGCCCCGCCCTCTACGACCTCGTCGCCGCACTCATCCGCACCAAACAAGCCGCCGAACTGGTCGCCGCCCGCGCCTGAGTGCCCAAAGTCGCAGGCTCTCCTGCTCACCTCTGTTCTCTAATCTCTGATCCCTTATCTTCGCTCAACGAATCACCACTCACCCCTCGCGGCCCACCACTTCCGTTATACTTCCCCCGGAGGCGAAAAGAGTCCGGTGACTTTCCCGGCCTTCAAAGCCGGCGATTCGGTCCTTCGCGGGTCGAATGGTGGATTCGACTTCCACACGCCTCCGCCAAAGTCCTGTTGATTCAGTTGCCTTTGCGGCGAGAAAGAACGAGAAGGAGGCCACAATACGGAGGGGTTGGACCATTCGATCCTTCGGGAACGGTTCCGAACGTCCTGTCAGCGTTGTCGGGAAAAAGCCGAATGCTTTAAGTACACGCTTGGCGCTTGCACTCCTGGCTCACCTTACGGCATGTGGGGCAATTCGGATTTCGAACTGATTGCGATAGGCGGCTAATAGAGGTCGATCGGCAAACAGGCGCGATGCCCCCATGCGGACTTCAATTGTTGTCCGAATCTTGGCATGACGCGGCAATTCTCCCCGCGCCATCACGATCAAACCGAACAGGCCAAGGAGGTTCGAACACAACCAAAATAGCGCATGACAATTGATGCGACCGCTCTGGTAGCCCTGCGCGTAAGAGCAGCCCATCCGATCACGGTAACCAACCCTGCGCTTTCAGCAACTCTTGAAACCGCGGCTCCGCTCGCAGCGAGTCAAAGCGGCTGTCCACGTTCAACCAGATCAGTGAGGCGTCATTTTGATCACGGGCGTGTTCAAGCGCGTCCAAGGCGTTTTCTTTCTCTCCTAGCCCGGCATAGATTGTTGCCTTTGACGTTTGCCCTGCGTAATTGCCCTCTATTGCCATCGCATTCAGGTCTGCCAGCATTTTGCGCGCATCCGTGCCACTCCCGGACATGGCATAAGCGTGGCCAAGCAGTCCTTTATTATAGGCGCCCCGGCCGCCGCTTAACTCCTCTGCCCTGAGGAATTCCGAGATGGCCGAGGCATACTGTTTTTTCCCTTCATAGGCCAATCCTAAAACCGCGTGCGCCACAACAAAGTTTGGATCGCGCTGCAAGACCAGATGGCATTCATCAATCGCCGTGTCGTAGTCTCTGGCGAAATAACGAACATAAGCCGCTGCGCTCTGAACCACGGAAGAAAAAGGATCGAGATTGAGAGCCGCTCGAATCTCCCTGTCCGCTTCCTGGCTCTGCCCCATCGAGGCCAGGTAAAGGGCGTACCAATGATGTGCCGGAACGTAACTGGCGTCCAATTCGATCGCGCGGCGGAATTCGCGCTCGGCCGCAGGCCACTCCCATGTCCACATAAACTTTACATAGCCGAGAGAAGCATGCGCCTCCGCAAGCGAGGGATCTAGTTCGAGCGCGTGCTGGGCCGCTTCCTCAGCTTTGACGATGCCCGCGGTGCTGGAAGAGTATCCATAAAACACGAGCATGTTGTAGGAGTCCGCCATTCCCGAGTAGGCCCGGGCATTCTTGGAATCCGCCTCGATGGCCCGCTTGAAATATTCGAAGCCACGATCGAGACCTTCCTTGTTTCTCTGGCTCCAGTAATAGCGTCCCTGTAGATAGGCAAGATGAGAATTGGGATTCAATGAGAGGCTGCGATTCCTCCGCAATGTGGCTTCCGGCGTAGTATGAATTCCAACCTCTCGAGCGATATCTCGGCCAAGGTCGGACTCGAAAGCGATCAGATTGCTAGAGGTGCTGTCATATTTGCGCGTCCAGATTGGCGCATGATCGCGTGTTCGAATGAGCTGAGCGCTGAAGCTGTACTGGTCGAGGTCGCCTCGTATGCTGGTTTCCAGCACATAGTCCACACCCAGCTCGCGCGTTATCTGAGAAAGCGTCTTCTCGCTGTTTTTATAAGTCATCGAAGAAGTCCGCGCGATCACTCCCAACTGACCTAACCGGGGTTTTTTGTACCAGCGGGAGTGAGAGAGAATTCACTCTGGAGGGAAGCTGGTATGCCGATGAAGAAATACAAGCCGGAGCAGATCGTGACACTGCTGCGGCAGGTTGAAGTGGAACTCGCC
>JABCZR010000026.1 GCA_013289585.1 Acidobacteriota bacterium
CCACCTGCCGCGCCAGCAGAATGTGCTCCCGCGTCTGCGGCATCGGTCCATCCGTCGCCGCCACCACCAGGATCGCCCCGTCCATCTGCGCCGCTCCGGTGATCATGTTCTTGATGTAGTCCGCATGCCCCGGGCAATCCATGTGCGCGTAGTGCCGGTTCGCCGTTTCATACTCCACGTGCGACACCGCAATGGTGATTCCGCGCTCGCGCTCTTCCGGCGCGTTGTCAATCGAATCAAACGCCCGGAACTGCACCTTGGGGTTGTGCTTCGATAGCACCTTGGTGATCGCCGCCGTCAACGTCGTCTTGCCATGGTCAATGTGACCAATCGTCCCGATGTTCACATGCGGCTTCGTGCGCTCGAATTTCTCCTTCGCCATTTCGTCCTCTGCTCCTCAAATCAAAATTCACTCAAACTTCTGAGAAAGCTTGGTGCTTACTTCTCCCCGCGGTGCTTCTTGATGACTTCTTCCGCCAGCGCTGCGGGCAATTCCGCATAATGCGAAAAATGCATCGTGAAGGTCGCACGGCCCTGCGTCCTGCTGCGCAAATCCGTGGCGTAACCGAACATCTGTGCCAGCGGAACTTCCACGCGAATCACGTTGCTTCCCGCGCGATTCTCGGTGCCTTGAATCGCGGAACGCCGCGCATTCAAGTCGCCAAACACCGCGGCCATATATTCTTCCGGCACGACCACTTCCACCTTCATGATTGGTTCGAGCAAGACGGCCTTGGCGCGCGAACAGGCTTCCTTGAACGCCATCGAGCCGGCAATCTTGAACGCCATTTCATTGCTGTCGACATCGTGATAGCTGCCGTCGATCAACACCGCGGCGACGTCCACCATCGGGAATCCCGCCAGAACGCCGTTATCCAGCGCTTCGCGGATGCCCGCTTCGATCGGCGCGATAAATTCGCGCGGAATCGATCCGCCCACAATCTTGTCGATAAAGAGAAACCGGTGTTCCTTGTCGAATTTCCATTTCCCGGCAGATCCTCCGCCCACGACTTCCTTCGCGAGCACGTCGAGGTCGTCCGTGGACATCTCTTTCATGCTCTCGTGGCTGGAGCTGGGAATCGGGTGCAACTCGATCTTGGCATGGCCGTATTGGCCTTTGCCGCCGGTCTGCTTGATGTATTTGCCTTCGCCGATAGCATTCTTGCGAATCGTTTCGCGGTACGCCACCTGCGGACGGCCGACATTCGCCTGCACGTTATACTCGCGCAGCATGCGGTCCACGATGATTTCCAGGTGCAGTTCGCCCATGCCGGAGATCAGCGTCTGCCCGGTGTCGGGTTCGGTGGACACGCGGAACGTGGGATCTTCCTGCGCCAGCCGCTGCATGGCGATACTCAGCTTGTCCTGGTCGGCCTTGGTTTTCGGCTCGATGGCCACGGAAATAACCGGCGCGGGGAAATCGATGTTTTCAAGAATGATTTGCTTTTCTTCGTCGCACAGCGTGTCGCCGGTGTTGACGCTCTTCAGTCCGACGCAGGCACAGATATCACCGGCGTAAATCTCGCCAATCTCTTCGCGCTTGTTGGCGTGCATCTGCAGCAAACGGCTGATGCGCTCACGGGTGCCCTTGCCGGAATTCACCACGTAGCTGCCGGATTTCAGGACGCCGGAGTACACGCGGATGTAAGTCACGTGTCCGACGAAGGGGTCGGACATGATTTTGAACGCCAGCGCGGCAAACGGTTGATCATCGGCAGCGCGGCGGAGCACCACTTCGTCCGTCCCGGGATCTGTGCCTTCCACCGGCGGAACGTCCAGCGGCGAAGGCAGATAGTCAACAACCGCGTCCAGCAGCGGCTGAATGCCTTTGTTCTTGAACGCCGAGCCTGCCAGCACCGGAACGATCTTCAGCGCCAGCGTCGATTTGCGGATCGATTTGCGCATCTCTTCCAGCGTGAGCGCTACGCCGTTCAAATACTTGTCGATGAGCTCGTCGTCATGTTCGGCAATGTACTCCACAACTTTGTTGCGGTGGTCATCATAAAATTTCTTGTCGATCGCGGAAGCTTTCAGCGCCGCAGCCACATCCGGCCGCGAATCCACGAACGCCTTGTCCCAGAGCTTTCCTACTTCGAAGATCTCAAATTTCGCGCCCAGCGTTTCTTCCAGCCACACGATCACTTTTTCTTCAAGGAAGTCGATGATCCCAATGAAATTATCTTCGCGGCCGAGGGGAAACTGCAGGGGAACGGGGTGGGCTCCAAGGCGCTTTCGAATGGTGTTGATGACATGGTCGAAATCCGCGCCCATGCGGTCCATCTTGTTGACGAAACAGATGCGCGGAACACGATACTTGTCCGCCTGGCGCCAAACGGTCTCCGATTGCGGCTGCACGCCGGCAACGGAGTCGAACACGCACACAGCGCCGTCCAGAACGCGCAACGAGCGTTCTACCTCCACGGTAAAGTCCACGTGGCCTGGCGTATCAATGATATTGACGCGATATTTCTTGCCGTAGCGGTCCCACGAAGCCGTCGTCGCCGCGCTGGTAATCGTAATCCCGCGCTCGCGCTCCTGCTCCATCCAGTCCATGGTGGCCGTGCCTTCATCCACTGAACCGATCTTGTAGGTCACACCGGTATAGAACAGGATGCGCTCCGTCGACGTGGTCTTTCCCGCGTCGATGTGCGCCATAATCCCGATGTTGCGCGTATCTTCGAGTTTGAATGCTCTTCCCATGGCTCCTGGAACGGCTTTCTTTTCTCCTACCCGAGTTGCGACTGCATCACTCACAAAAACCACCTATCCCTTGCCAGCGCCCTTTTTACCAGCGGTAGTGCGCGAACGCCTTGTTCGCCTCCGCCATGCGGTGCACGTCTTCCTTCTTCTTCATCGCTCCGCCGCGCGAATTCGCCGCGTCGATCAATTCATCCGCGAGCTTGTCCACCATGGTCTTGCCCGCGCGCTCGCGTGAATATTGCAGCAGCCAGCGAATGGCCAGCGATTGCCTGCGGAACGGGTTTACTTCCACCGGCACCTGGTAGTTCGCGCCGCCAACGCGCCGCGTCTTCACTTCCAGCACCGGCTTTACGTTCTCGATAGCCTTCTTGAAAATCTTCAAGGCATCGTCGTTGGTCTTTTTGGCAACCTGATCCATCGCGCCATAAAACACGCGCTGCGCCGTCGACTTCTTGCCTTCCCACATCATCGAGCAGATGAACTTCTCTACGATGTCGCTGGCATAGACCGGATCGGTCGCCTGTGTTCGCCGGAAAACGAGTCCTTTGCGTGGCATTGCTCTCTATCGCTCCTTCACAATCTCTTCGCTCACAACCGCTCTGCGGCTGGCTTACTTCGCTTGCGCGGCCTTGGGCCGCTTCGCGCCGTACTTCGAACGTCCCTGCTTGCGGTTCTCGACGCCCGCGGCGTCCAGCGTTCCGCGCACGATGTGATACCGCACTCCCGGCAAATCCTTCACGCGGCCGCCGCGCACCAGCACGATCGAGTGTTCTTGCAGGTTGTGGCCGACACCGGGTATGTACGTCGTCACTTCAATCGAATTCGTCAAGCGCACGCGCGCTACTTTGCGCAACGCGGAGTTCGGCTTCTTTGGCGTTTGCGTGTACACGCGAATGCACACTCCGCGCTTCTCCGGGCAGCCCGCCAGCGCAGGCGACTTCGTCTTTACCAGGACTGCTTCACGTCCCATCCGTACTAGCTGCGAAAACGTCGGCACAGTCGTCCCTCTATGGCGCGCAAAAATTTTGCGGCTCCCGCAATGCGCGTAGACAAATCGGCGCGAGAGCGCAGTCCAATGCTGAAAGGTCTACTGCGAATCCGGAGGTACAACCAGCAAGAAACTCCGTACGCACTCCAAGAGGGAGAACTATTCCCTTGGCTTCAGTTCGGAGAGGCTTACTCGGCTTTGCGGGGCTGGCGCCCCATTCCGGCCGCTCTTCTGTCCCATTCCGTCCTACTTTGTTCCGGGACCGAAGATAATTCCCTTCCAACTAGTCGATTCCAGCGAGCTGGAATCGCCCCCATCAGGGAAGACACATCCCTGACAAACAAGGAAGTATAAGGAAGAAGACGTGCTCTGTCAAATCAGATTCGAAACCAGCCAGTGGAAATCTTTGTGGAAAAAGGGGATTTGGCTGTTTCCTTGCCCAAGTGACCTTCCTCAATTCATTGTTGCGTGGTAATTATGCTACAGTTTAGCTTTCTCGCGAACTGCCTCCAAGCATGGCCTAAATCGCAAACGGCGGAGGTTTCCGAGCGGTCTCGATCCCTACCCCATCTTGTCCGTAAGCTGTTGATAAATAATTGTTTACTGATGCCTGTCGTGGGGAGGCCCACTCGGTCCTAAGACCGCAAGCCCTTCCTCTCCACCGAAACCCAAAACCAGCCCACCAGCGCCGCCTGATTCAGAACCTCCTGCGGCTATCCTCATGGCCTTTTCTCCGGCCCCTTCATGGGAACAGCCGTGTGACGTGGCAGCGTTGCATGCCCGTTTTCCACCGCGACGTAACCATCCCGAATGACAAGTTCTACTTTTGCCAAGTCATCCAAGTTTTCATCCGGCTTGCCATTCACAACCAGCACATCTGCCAGCTTTCCCGGCTGCAGCGTGCCAAGACGGTCATCCATATCTAAAATTTCAGAATTTGTTTTCGTCGCCGCGACCAGCGCCTCCGGAACACTCCACCCGGCCTCGACAAAATTCTTCAGCTCCCGGATATATGGCCCCGGCATGTAGCGATACCAATGCAAAATCAAATCCGTGCCTACACCGCATTTGATCCCTGCCTTGCGCAAGCGCTTCAACATTTCGAGGTTGGCATCCTTTGAAAATGTAAACCGCCGCGAAGTCGATCCGAAATACCCGCCCCACTCCTCGAAAATAATTTGATAAGGGATCAACGTCGGATCAGCCGCCACGCCCTTCTTCGCCATCAGTTGTATGGTCTCCTCGCTCCGCGGCAAGGGATGCTCGATGGTGTCGGCCCCGGCTTCCACCGCCCTCTGAATATAAAAAGTCTCCGCATCCACCGTGACCTTCAATCCCAGCTCGTGCGCTTCCGTAACCGCGGCTTTTACTTCTTCCGGCGAAAAATAGCTTCCCAGCTTGATGACATCCGCGCCTTTGTGAAACTGTTCGCGCACCGCTAGTCTCCAATCGTCCGGCCCGGAAGCCAATCGTGTCGCGCCCATCATTCGAATGAGCTCATCGGGAGTATTTTCCGTAGAATGCCCGCCCTCAGCGGTAATAAACGCCCCCGCGGGAAATACGCGCGGCCCGGAGATACGGTTCTGATTCACCCATTCCTTCAGCCGGAAGGTCACATCTCCCTGCGACCCGACATCCCGCACGCTTGTGATTCCACTTTCGAGGAAGTACCGCAATTTTTCTGCCCCGCGCAGGGTTGCGTCCGATTCGCTGATCGCCACGCCAAACTCCTCCGCCGTCAGCGGATAGGTCAGATGGGTGTGCAGATCAATCAAGCCGGGCAGCACGGTCTTTCCAGTTACATCAATCACGCGCGCATCTTTGGGCCAATCGGTTGAGCCCGCCGCCAGAATCTTTGCAATCTTGTTGCGCTCGATGACCAGCGTGCCCTCTCGCGCCGGCCCGCCTGTCCCATCGAAAATTCTTCCGCCGCTCAGAACCAACGTACCTTCCGGCCCCCGCGGTCCCGGTTTGACCGGAACACGACGCGGGTCGTCGCTTACCGGCGTTTTCGGGTCGAGGTACTTCCTGCGCTCCAACCTCTGCTCCTGCGCGCCTCCGGCTGAACAGAAAAACAAAATGAGAAGAAGGACCGCAAACGCTCTAGTCTTCATCCGGAATTCCTCCGCGCCGTTTCTTACCACATCCCGCGCATAACGAGTGGACAAAAAATCGGGCGGCCCGCCAGCCGCGAGCCGCCCGACCTACTGGAGTTCCTGTTGCCCACTCAAATCTTTACTGAGGAGCGTCGTCCTTCTTTTCTGCTTCCGCAAATTCCTTGGGCCACAATCCGAACGCCTTCAGCATGGCGTCTTCATGCTGCTCCACCAGCATCTTCGCTGTTCGTCCCACGGACCAGGGCGTCGCAAACCGCTCCGGCCGGTCGGCGATCCAGAACGCCGCTAGCGCCATGAGCGTGGAGTTCTGCGCCAGCACGTCCTGCTTCTGCGCCTCTAGCGCATCCGCCGCCGAATGGTGCGTGAACTTGTAATCCGTGGTGTCCTGAAGCATGTTGATCCCCGGCAGGCCCGCCATCGAAAACGGCAGCGTGTCCGTCCCCGATTCCACCTTGTCATCCACCGACATCTTGTTGAAATTCACCAATGAGTCCGCGAAGGGCTCGAACACCGCCACCAGGTCGTCGCGGCCTCCCATCTGAAACCCTTTCACCATGCCTTGCCCCGAATCCAGCACGAGGTTGCCCAGATGATTCCCCATCTCAGCCTGGTGTAGCTTGATGTATGCAAACGATCCGTCCAGCCCCTGCTCCTCGCCGGTAAACAGCACAAAGCGAATCGTGCGTCGCGGCTTCTGCCCCGAGCGCGCGATGGAATCGGCGGCCCCGAGTACCGTCGCGGTCCCGGAACCATTGTCGGTCGTACCTTCAGCCAAATCCCAGGAATCCAGGTGTCCGCCGACCACTAGAATCTGTTCCGGATGCTCTCGCCCGCGGATTTCGCCCACCACATTTGCTGCTTCAACCGGTCCGCTCGTAAACGTGTTTTGAATATTGAACCGCGCCCGCGGCGTCAGCCCCCGCTCCAGGTAGCGCTCCAGTTGACCCTGGTCTTCGGCCGTCATGGAGACTACCGGCACCGCAAAGTCCGCGTTGAATCCCAGAATTCCCGTGTGCGTCAGGTTCATCCCCGCGGATTTGCTCCCGCCCTGCCCGCCGATCACTGCCACAACACCCGCCGGTCCGGCGGCTTTCAGAAAATCACCAAATTGTGCAAAGAGCTGCATGCCATCCTTGGTCGGGCGGCCTTTCGCGACCACCAAAACCACTTTGCCCTTGAGCCGCGTTACATGCTTGATCTCGTTGTCTATGTCGAACAGGTTTACGGCCACCACGTCGCCTTCCCCTCCGCCCGCTGGCGTCGAGCCCGTCCAACCCATCGCGTCCACATGCAACTTGTGCTGCACCGGCGAGAGCAGCTCGGCATCCGCGGAGCCGCGCGACCATCCCTTCCACAAGGTATATTTTTCGATGTGCACGTTTTCCAGGCCTATGGCCTTCATCTTGGCCATGCCCCACTCTTCGGATTTGCGTTCCGCAGGCGACCCCGTCACGCGTGAGCCAATGTCGTCGCTCAATTCCGTGAGGTACTGGAAGGCATGCGATCCCATCATTCCTTCGCCGGCAATCTTCGTTAGCGCCGGCTTTGTGCCATCCTCATCCGGCCCTTTCGGCAACGGCCGATCGTTGGCCCAGAGCGACTTCGCTCCCGCACTCAATAAACTCACTGCTACAACTGCCACCCCGGCCAAAACACGTCGCATTCGTTCTCTCCTCGCGCCATTCGCGCACGCAAACTCTATCACGCTCTCAGACGTACCCGCCGCAGAACGGTTTCCTTTGGAGTGCGGGAGCTAGCTCCCGCTTTTCCGTCCGCCACACATGCAAACCCACCTCGCTTTCATCAACCGGCTACCTCCTATCCAGGCACCAGTTCCTTTCCTCAGCCGATCACCCAGTCACACTGTCGAAACTCCTGCCTCCTTCCTCCTTTACCGCGCCTCTGTCCCCGCCCTACACTGCCTGCGAGGCCATCTTGCGACTTCCTTCCAGCTTCCACCCACTGTTGCGCGCGCTCGCAATCTCTTGTCTTCTCGCCCTGGTTCTTCTCCCCAACACGCAAGCGCAACAAGCTCCACAAAAACCCGCGGAGAACACCACCGGAAAAGCTTCAACGCCTGCCGCGCCGCAGAACCCTGCCCAAATCGAGCTCCTCGAAACCAAAGTCCGTTTCGAATCCAACGGCGACTCGCGAAAAGAAGTCCACGCCCGCGTACACATCAACAGCGAACTCGGCGTCCGCCAATTTGCCCGCCTCAATTTCGATTACAACCGCTCCTTCCAATCCATCGAAATTCCCCTCGTTCGAATCACCCACGCGAGCGGCGGCATCGCCGACATCCTCCCCAGCGCCATCACCGATAATCCCAATCCCGCCGTAGTCAACGCCCCCGCCTACCAGGACGTCCGCGTCAAATCCGTCCGCATCCTCGGCCTCCAGCCCGGCGACCTCCTCGAATATCGCGTCATCACCACCACCTCCCATCATCCCCTCGCCCCCGATTTCTGGCTCGACCACTCCTTCGATCGCTCCGGCGTCGTTTCCCAGGAACTTTTCGAACTCGACCTCCCGGCCTCTCGCCAAGTCCAAATTCGCATTAACGCGGCGACTCCCGCATCGTCTAACGAGCAATCTGGCGAGGGGAACTCCGCCCAAAGCATCTATCGCTGGGAGCGAAAGAACTCTTCTCCACCAACTCAGGATTCCGCCAGTGACTCCGTGGCTGAAACTCCCGCGAGCCCAGACGTAGCTTTGTCAACATTCGGCCATTGGAGAACCTTGTCTATGAGGCTAGCGGACGCGCTAACGCCCGGGGCAATTTCGCCCGACCCGCAAAAATCTCGCGAAGAACGGTGGCGCGAGTTATTCGCGGCGCCGAAAGTATCCGAGGCGGTTTTGGAAAAGGCTGGAGAACTGACAAAATCGGCGAGCAATGATTCACAAAAAACGCAAGCGATTTACGACTTTGTGTCGACAAAGATCGTAACCATTGACCTGCCGCTTGGAGCTACGGGTTTTTCGGTCCGGACAGCAGACGCGATTTTGTCTTCAGGATACGCCACACAAGAAGAGAAGTTTGTCCTTTTCGAAGCGCTTGCTAAAGCAGTCGAATTGGGCGCCCGTCCAGTTCTTACAGGTTTTTCCGACGTCACTGCCTCCACTGTGCCTATGCCTTCGGTGTTCAAGCATCTCTACATAATCGGAGGAGGTGCGCACTACAGGTATTCGATGGATCCCAGCCTCCAGGTAGCCCCGTTTGGTATCATTCCACCAATTCGAGAGAAATTTGTCTTCCTTCTTAACAGGGCTATCCATTTGCAGCCAGAAGGGCCCGAATACTCTATTGATTCAAGCCTGGGTGTCTGGCTGGAGCCGTCCCGCCGACCGCCGTTTCCCGCATTTCAAAGAGTGGCTGTCGACGCAGTCGTTAATTCCGAGGGGACACTAACGGCGAAAGTAAAATATACGTTGCGTGGCGAGAATGAACTCACGTTGCGCGTGGCGTTTCATCACGCGCCAAAGGAAAAATGGACAGAGCTCGCGCAGCTCCTTTCGCTGTCCGACGGCTTCCGCGGAAAAGTAACCACCGTAACCGCCTCCGACCCCTACGCGACGAAAGAGCCATTCACCGTCGAGTACGAGCTAGCACAACCCAAATTTGTAGACTGGTCCAAGAAGCCCGTGCGCATCCCCGCGCTGCTTCCCCAGTTAGGATTGCCCGATCCCCCCGCCAAACCCGCCGTCGGCGCGGCTTCTTCGCCGATCGAGCTCGGCACACCGCTGGAAGTCGCAACCCGCGCCACGCTCCATCTTCCGCCGAGCACGACCGTCCAGACTCCTACCGGCACAGCGGTCCAGCGCGATTACGCCACCTACGCCTCGCAATACTCCGCAAAAGGCCAGTCCATCATTGCCTCGCGCCACATCAATTTTCTTTTGAGGGAGATTCCTGCAGATCGCGCCGCCGACTACAACGCCTTCCTCCACGCCGTCCAGAACGATGAAGCCCAGGACTTCACCTTGGAACGCGAAGACACAACAACGGAAGGAAAGAAATCAGCTGCGCCGAAAACTCCGGCTGCACCGTCGCCAGCCCAGCCCAAACCTTGACGTTACTTGAGTTCCAGGATTTCCTTCTCTTTGGCCGCGGAGAGGTCTTCAATCTTCTTCGTTTCCGAATGCGAGATCTTTTCCATCTCTTCAATCGCCCGCTTGTGGTCGTCCTGGCTGATTTTCTTGTCCTTCTCCAGCTTGTCGATGGCTTCCTTGATGTCCCGGCGAATGTTGCGCACCGCCGTGCGGTGATTCTCCAGCACCTTGTGCAGGTGCTTGACGATCTCCTTGCGGCGCTCTTCCGTCGGCGACGGCATCGGCACGCGCACCACTTTGCCGTCATTCGTGGGATTCAGCCCCAAATCCGAAGTCCGTATGGCTTTGTCGATCAGCGGAACCACGCTCGGATCCCACGGCGAAATCACCAGCAGCGTCGCTTCCGGCACCGCCACCGTCCCAAGCTGATTCACGGGCATCGGCGTCCCGTGATAGTCCACGCGGATGTTGTCCAGAATGGAAGCATTGGCGCGCCCCGTCCGCAGCGTGGCCAGTTCCTTCCGAAAATCATCGACGGCCTTCTCCATCCGCGTCTTCGCCGCCGCCATCGCATCCTTCGTCGTCGCAATCGTCGTCATGTCTTCCTCTTCAAAACAATCTTTCTCAGGATGATCAGGTCTTCCTGGCTCAATGTTCTCGATGAAGATAGGTAGCTGATAACTTACCTACGCCGGAGTCACCTTCGACCCCACGCGCTCCCCCAGCACCACTCGTTTGATGTTCCCCGCCCTGTTCATGTTGAACACCACGATCGGCATGCCGTTGTCCATGCACAACGAAATCGCCGTCGAGTCCATCACTTTCAGGTTCTGGTTCAGCACGTCCCGGTAGGAAATCGCCGCGAAGAATTTCGCGTCCGGAATCTGTTCCGGATCGGCGTCGTAAACCCCGTCCACGCGCGTGGCTTTCAGGATCACGTCCGCCTTGATTTCCATCGCGCGCAGCGCCGCCGCCGTGTCCGTCGAAAAATACGGATTCCCCGTCCCCGCCGCAAAAATCACCACGCGGTTTTTCTCCAGGTGCCGCATCGCGCGCCGCCGGATAAACGGCTCGGAAACTTCCTTCATCTCGATGGCGCTCAGTACCCGCGTAAAGACGCCTTCTTTTTCCAGCGCGTCCTGCAGCGCCAGCGCATTGATCACCGTCGCGAGCATCCCCATGTAGTCGCCCGTCGCGCGGTCGATCTCGAATCCCTTTTGCCGCGCCCCGCGAAAGATATTTCCTCCGCCGACCATGATCGCCGTCTTCACACCCAGCTCGTGCACTTCCTTCAGCTCGCGCGCGATCGCCTGAATCGTCGGCCCGTGAATGCCAAATCCCTGAGGCCCCTGAAAGGCCTCTCCGGAGAGCTTGAGCATAATCCGCTGGTAAACCGGCTTCGCTTTTTTCGCAGTCTTCTTGCTGGCTTTCTTCGTCGCCGCCATGTCTCTCCGATTCGCGCCCTCTAAAATCCCGTGAATTGTAACAAACTATCCCCGCCCCCGCACTTTTTGGAGTGCGGCAGTCTTGCTGCCGCTTTTCCGGCGGCGCCAATCCGAAAAAGCGGCAGCGCTTCCATTCTCACTTCAATCTCGCAAGTGCCCGCTCGAAAACCTCACTGCGACACTCCAAACAAAAAGGGCGTCCAGGTTTCCCCCGAAACGCCCCAAACGCTTCCTCTTGATGGATTCTTCGTTTACGCGTTGACTGGTGCCGGCACGGATGCCGTCTCCGGCCCTGCCGTCCCGCTCACTTCGCCCACCTTGAACCGCGCGTAACGCCGAATCGAAATGTTTTCGCCCAGCTTGGCGATCGCCTGGGTAATCATCTCGCCAATCGTTACGCTTTCGTCCTTAATGTAGTGCTGCTCGTAAAGGCAGTTTTCCTCATAGAACTTTTCCATCTTGCCGTTCACGATCTTCTCGACGACATTCTCCGGCTTGCCCGTCGCCAGCGCCTGCGCCTTGTAGATGTCGCGTTCCTTTTCGAGCATCTCCGGCGTCACTTCCTCGCGCCGCACGTACCTCGGATCCAGCGCCGCGATGTGCATCGCCACGTCGTGGCTCAATTGCTGGAAAGCTTCGGTGCGGGCCACGAAATCCGACTCGCAGTTCAGCTCCACCAGCACGCCGATCTTTCCGCCGGCGTGGATGTAGCTGCCCACCAGCCCTTCGCTGGCCTCCCGCTGCGCCTTCTTTGCCGCGGCCGCCTGCCCCTTTTTGCGCAGGATGCTGATGGCTTTCTCGATGTCGCCGCCCGCTTCCACGAGCGCCGCGCGGCAGTCACTAAATCCCGCCCCTGTCCGCTCCCGCAATTCCTTTACGAGTTGTGCTGGGATCTGCATAGCTGGCTGTTGTGTGCTCATCCTTTTTTCTCTTCGCCGATTGGAAATTTCCTAGGTAGTGCCTTTGCTTACAAAACGGCCCGCACCGAGTTGCTCGGCGCGGGCCTTTGGGATTTCTTACCCGCGCAAATTGCTTAGTGTGCTGAATCGTCGGCCGGAACAGTCGCCGTGGCGCCTTCGCTAGGCTCAACGGGAGCATCCGGCGGAGGCTCGATGACCACGCCTTCGATGAAGTCGCCTTCTTGTTTCTCATACTGCTCGTATGCGCTGGTATCCACGTACTCGACGCCATCCACCAGCGCCTGGTCTTCCGCCGATTTCTGCTCCGCCACCTGCGATTGCTGGTAAGCGGTGTGGCCTTCGAGCACGGAATCTGCAATCTTCGTCGTGAACAGGCGAATCGCCCGCAGAGCATCGTCATTCCCCGGAATAATCCAGTCCACCACGTCCGGGTCGCAATTCGTATCCACCACCGAAACCACCGGCACGCCCATGCGCCTCGCTTCTTTCACCGCAATCTCTTCGGCGTTCGAATCGATCACGAACATGGCGTCCGGCAACTGGCTCATGTTCTCGATGCCTTCGAGGTTCTGATTGAGGTGCTTCATCTCTCGGTCCAGCCGCGCTTGTTCCTTCTTCGAAAGCTCTTTGATGCGGCCGTCTTCATTCATGGCCTTCAGCAGCTTCAGCCGCTTGATGGACTTCTGCAGCGTCGCCCAGTTCGTCAGCGTCCCGCCCAGCCAGCGATGATTCACGAAAAACGCACCGCAGCGCCGCGCCTCTTCAGCGACCGCTTCCTGCGCCTGCCGTTTGGTGCCCACAAAAAGAACGTTTCTGCCTTGTCCGGAGAGTTCGCTCACGAAGCGGCTCGCTTCGCGGAACATCTTGAGGGTTTTCTGGAGATCGATAATGTGGATGCCGTTGCGTTCGCCGAAAATGTACTCCTTCATCTTCGGGTTCCAGCGCCGCGTCTGGTGACCGAAGTGAACTCCGGCCTCCAGCAACTCTTTCATCGTAATTTCTACTGCCAAGTTTCCTCCTAATAGGATAGCTGTTTGCGGTGGCGCTCCTTCAACTTACGAAGTCGTTGCCACAGAACAGCCTCTTGCCGGCTCCTTGCCGGCCGTGATCTCAGAGGGCTAACTTGCGTCAACCCTCTGGAGCTCGCTGGGCGAGGCTTGCCTCGCCCAAATCTTTAACGCTTGGTGAACTGGAAGCGCTTGCGCGCGCCCTTCTGCCCGTACTTCTTGCGTTCCTTCATGCGCGAATCGCGCGTCAAGAATCCGTTCTTACGCAGCGCCGGCCGCAACTCCGGGTTGTACCGCGAAATCGCTCGCGACAATCCCATGCGCACCGCTCCCGCCTGTCCGCCCACGCCGCCGCCATGCGCCGTCACCACCACGTCCACCTGGTCCGCGATGTTCGTAAACTTCAGCGGCTCGATGGCGTCATGCTTCCACGCGTGATTCGGAAAATACTGTTCGACCGTCCGCCGGTTCACTGTGAACTTGCCAGAACCCGGACGCAGGAACACGCGCGCCACGGACTCCTTGCGCCGTCCGGTTCCCAGAAACCATGTTTGTGTGCCCGTTAGGGGCGTACCCGTTGAACCCAATGTTCCTCCTAATCTTTCGCCGCACAGCCACTCTTGCTTGCCAAGAGACGGCCGCACAAATCCAAAACTCGGTCGCTCGCTCAAGCGCAGGAACTATCCCCACACAGCCTCAAAAATGCTGGGCCGCATCCGCGCCTTTCAAACTCCACGTCTGCTTATTCCCTGCTAAGGCACCACTTAGTAGGAACAGCTCCGTGCGGGAAAAAACCAATCCGTTCGCTTACAGCGCAACCGCTTGCGGCTTCTGCCCGGCGTGCCGCGCCAGACCCGCCGCATCCCGGTATACGCGCAACTTCTTCGCGCGCCGCGCACGCAGCTTGTTTTTCGGCAGCATCCCGAGAACCGCTTCGCGCACAATCCACTCCGGCTTGGTCTCGCGCACGCGCTTCGCCGGCACTTCCTTCAGTCCGCCGGGATACCCGCTATGCGAGTAATAAATCTTTTGCTCGACCTTGTTCCCGGTCATGCGAATCTTGTTCGCATTGATCACCACCACGTGATCGCCCGAATCCAGGTACGGCGTAAAGCTCGGCTTGTCCTTGCCGATCAGCATCCGGGCGACCTTGGTCGCCAGGCGGCCCAGCACCACATCCGTCGCGTCCACCACAAACCAGCTCGCGCCCACTTTCAGCGCTTCCGCTTCTTCACCCTTGGCTACGTACGTCCGCATAACACTCAGTCACACCTTTCCCTGTAGAGACAAACGTCAATCTTAAAGTACCCTCCGGCCCTTGTCAACGCACTTCCGCTTCGCCAAAAGTTCACATCCCGATGAATGCGCGTTACAACCACGCAGCGGTTTTCGCATCATCTCTTGCGCAGCAGTCAAATTGTTGCAACCATGTAAACGCGGGAGGTCTTATGCGAAGAACCACGTTCTCGTTTTCCATCTTGCTCGCGCTGGCGATTGCCTTGGCCGGTTTTGCCGGCTCGTCTGTCCCCGCAAGCGACAAACCGAAGGCCGAAGAATTAGTCGCTAAGCACCTCGACGCTATCGGCACCGCCGAAGCGCGTGCTGCCCTGAAGTCCCTTAACGTCCAGGGAAACCTCATGACCAAGTTTCTAAGAGGCGGCACGGGTGCGGCGGGCGGACCTTTCGCCATGGTTTCCACCGGCCACAAAATCCTCATGGAAGCGAAATTCAGCACCTCAAACTACCCTGGCGAATCGTATGCCTTCGACGGCGAAAAGAAAACCATCGGGTTCATCACTCCAGGTCAGCGTTCTCAGCTCGAGGATTTTTTGAACAACAACGGTGAAGTTCTTGCCGACGGCCTGATCGGCGGCGCGCTCTCCACCGCCTGGCCTCTCTACGATTGGCAAGCTCGCAACGCACGGATCGACGTCGACGGTTTGAAGAAAGTGGATGGCAAAGAACTCTTCCGCGTCAGCTATCACCCTCGCCATGGAGGCGGCGACTTGAAGATTTATCTCTTCTTCGATCCCGAAACTTTTCGCCACGTCAAAACGATCTATACCCAGCAAAGCCAGTCGCAGATGGGAAGCTCGGCCGACCGATCTTCCGTCGGTGGCCTCGGCGGTGGTGGATCGAATCTCACCTTGGAAGAAGATTTCGGAGGTTTTGCTCCCGTGAACAAGCTCATGCTCCCGACGCAATGGACCCTCAAGTACAACCAGGAAGGTCTGGGTGGGGGCAGCACTCTGGTCGAATTTGATATGAACATCGACAAGATTCAAGCCAACCCGAACCTTTCCAGCGTTACGTTTAGGCTTCAATAAGCGCCGCCGCAACTCTGCAAGACGCAACCGGATACAACCGCCGGGGACGATCTGGCGCTACTCCAGCGCTCCCCGTATTGCGATCGTCGACCCCCTTAGTCGTCTGATCGCCGCTCCAAATCCCCCTAAAATTCTCATTCCCAAACGCTCCTGTTTTTGGTATATTGTTTTTCAAGCGGTGTCCCCCCCCGTGGTCGGTTTGCCATGTTACGAACTGATCTCGACACCCCGTTCTCCACCGGCCCCTCGATCGCCGTGAGGCCTTCGAATCGTTTTCTGCGCCTCTCAATTCCCGCAATCTTGTTCGTTTCCTGTTCGCTTTTTATTTCGACGCAATCTTTCGGTCAGGATGTCGCCGATGCCGCGAAGCAGGAAAAAGCGCGCAAAGAAACCCAGCAAAAAAAATCCAAGCACGTCTATACCGAGGAAGATCTAAAGCGCGCCCAGATTCTCACGCCGGAAGATCGCGCGCAGATCGAAGCCAAAAAAAATCAGCAGGTTCCTCCCGCCGCGGAAAAATCTCAGGAAGCCGTCGACGCGCAATCGCTTCCTCCCAACGCGCCTCTCGGTGATGTCGCGCGCCGTTTCCGCCAGCAAAAACAATCTCAAAAACTTCAGCGGTCCGCGGAGTTCCATCTGCCCTTTGTCGAACGGCCGGTTCTTGCTTCGCCGAAGCCTCCTGTCCAACCGCTGCTCCCGAATTTCTCCAAGCCGGCCGTGCCGCACTTCGCTCCCTATCAGCCGCCGGTGAAGCATTCTCCTTTTGCTCGGCCGAGAGTTTTCATCGCCGCGCCTCCGCTGGTTGCTCCCTCGCGCCCGCCCGTCGTTCGCCTCGCGCCCGCGCAACCGCCCGCGCCTGTCGCTCCTGCGAATTCGACGAAAAGAAGTGTCGTTACCGTAAAGCCCGGCGACTCGCTTTGGAAACTCGCGGAGCAGAATTTAGGCCAGGGCCTCCGCTGGCGTGAACTGCTCTCCGCCAATCCCGCGATACTCGATCCCAATCGCATCGTCGCCGGCTCTCAAATTGTTCTGCCGGCGGCAAGTTCCTCAGTTCATACTTCCACGAAGTTCACCGTGCGGCCCGGCGACACGCTCTCCACCATCGCCCAAACTCATCTCGGCCACGCCTCCTACGCGGCGTGCATTGCCCACACGAACTCCGCCATCCGTGATGCCAATCTCATCTATGCCGGCCAGGTGTTGCTGCTTCCCGCTAGCTGTCCGCGATAGACCGATCGCTCCCCCACCTCCATGCGCCCAAAGCCCTTCGTATTTGTTTCGCCTGACCGCAAACTGCTCTTCGCTCTCGCTCCATCTCCTCTCGACTTCAGTTACAATGGTAGTTCGAGCGCATTCCGGAGGCAGCGCGCGTGATTCATCCCAACATCTTCCACAATGAGACCCTTCTGCCGATCGAGAAGGTCCGTCTTTCTCCCGGCCAGGCCGGCCTCATCTGCGGCTGGGGCATCTTCACCACGCTGCGCATTTCCAAGGGCGAAGCCTTCGCCTATGAACGCCACTGGCGCCGCCTGGAAAGAGACGCCGCCGCCACACGCATCCCCATGCACTACACCGCGGCTAAAGTTCGTGTGCATCTCCACGAAGTCATTCGCGCCAACCAAGTCGCCGAAGGTTGCGCCCGCGTTTATCTCGTCTATAACACCGTGGGTTACTGGCAGAGCGACGAAAAACAGCCGCAAGTTGATTTGATTATTTATTCCGCTCCGCTCCCTGACCATCGCGAGGTCGTCCGCCTCGCGATCCGCGAACACGGCCGCCACGCCGCGTCTCCGCTTGCCGGCGTAAAAACCACGTCATGGCTGAACAATGTCTGGGCCGTCGCCGAAGCCACCAAAGAAGGCTTCGACGAAGTCGTCATGCTCAACGAACGTGGTGAAGTCGCCGAATGCACCTCTGCCAATATCTTCGTTGTGAAGGACGGAAAAATCCTCACCCCGCCGCTAAACTCCGGATGTCTCGAAGGCGTCACTCGCGGTATCTTGATGGAAATCGCGCCGGAAACCGGCACCTCCGTCATCGAGCAGGCGCTCCGCCCCGAAGATCTCTATTCCGCTGATGAAGTCTTCATCTCTTCCACCAATCGCAACCTCATCAGCGTCGGCGAAATTGCCGGCCAGAAAATTGCCGCCGGCCCAATCTGCGATCAGATGAATGATCTTTTCGAATCCTACGTAACCGACTATGTCACCCGCCGCCTCACGGCATCCTCTTCCTCCGCGCGCTGAACCCACCAGCACCAAGTCACGCTCTCGGCACGCGCCGCCGCGCTCCTATTTTCTTCGCCACGCTCCCATTCCATCGCCTCTCACTACCCAGCCTCAAAGCAGTGCTCCAATCGCCACAACGAAGGCCTCTCCCTCTCCACGCGTGCTACAATGCCCCGCGTAGGAATAGCCCATGCCTGATTCGGTTCCTCTAGTCGGCGAAGCCGTTCTCGAAGTCGTCTCACCCGACGGCGCGCGCCGCTATGCCCGCATCACGCAAACTCCTTTCATGATCGGCCGGGGCGCTGAGACCGGCAACCATCTCCAGCTTTCCGACCGCCGCATCTCCCGCAACTGCGCCGCCGTCGTCATCGAAGCCAATCGCTTCTACGTCGAGGATCGCGGCCAGCGCCGCGGCCTTTTCGTCAACGGCGAAAAAGTCGAAAGCCGCGAACTGCAGGACGGCGACGCCATCAGCTTCGGCCTTGATGACTCCTACGAAATCATCTTCCGTTCCAATTCCGGCGCCAACGAAACGTCTCTCCCGAATCTCCTCACGCGCATCGAGCACATCACCAGTTCCGAACCCACCGGCGGCGGCCTTCTCAAGCTGAAGCGCCTTCTCGAAGCCACCTCTCTGCTTCACTCGCAGCTTCCGCTCGATGTCGTCCTCGGCCACATGCTGGACCACGCCGTTTCCGTCACCGATGCCGATCGCGGCCTGCTCCTCGAAGCGGATGTCCTCGGCGCTCTCAAAGTGAAGCTGGCTCGGCGCAGCGGCGGCTTGCGCCTTCCGCCCGAAAGCCTCACTCCCAGCCAGACCGCCATTCAGCTCGCCCTCAAGCAGCAGTCCCCCGTCATCACCGAAGATCTCGCGCAAGCCGAAATGGACTTGCAAGCCGCGCAAAGCATCGTCGCCCAGCGCCTCCGCGCCGTCGTTGTCATTCCTCTTTACGCCATGACCCGCGCCAACACCCAGGAGTCCATGGTCAATGTCAAACGCGGCGATTTTCTCGGCGTCCTTTATCTCGACTCGCGCCGCCCCGCCGCCTTTTCCAAGCTCGATCGCCAGATTCTTGACGCCCTCGCCGCCGACGCCGCCAGCATCCTGGACAACGCCCGCCTCGTCGAGCGTGAACGCGAACGCCAGCGCATGGAAGAACAGATCAATATCGCCCGCGATATTCAGCAGGCGCTTCTCCCGCGCGATTTCCGCGAGTTCCCGCATCTCGCCGTCAACGGCTACAATTTGCCTTGCTTGTCCGTGGGAGGCGACTACTTCGACGTCTTTCCCATCAGCGAAGGCCGCACAGCTTTCCTCATTGCCGACGTCTCCGGCAAAGGGCTCGGTGCCGCCCTGCTCACCACCATGCTTCAGGGCGCGCTTTCCGCCATGACTCTCGGCACCGATCCCGCCCGCGTCTTCAATCACGTCAACCGCTTCCTCTGCGGCCACGCCGAGGTCGGCCGCTACGCCACCATGTTCTTCGGCATTATTGATGATGACGGCCACCTCGAATTCATCAACGCCGGCCATCCCTCGCCCTTCCTCATCCGCAATGGCGTCGCCGAAGAAGCTTTCACCGAAGGCTCCTTCCCTGTCGGCCTTGTTCCCGAAGCCGAATACACCGCCGCCTGCCTCAAGCTCGAGCCCGGCGACACCCTAGTCCTCTTCAGCGATGGCGTCACCGAAGCTATGGACCCCAACGACGAACTCTACGGCGTTCCTCGCCTCAAACAAGTCCTCACCGGCCTCGCCGAATGTCCCCTCGAAGAAATCCAGAAGTGCGTCCTCGAATCCGTCGAAAATTTCGCCCGCGGCGCCCATCAGGCCGACGACCTCACCCTCCTCGTCGTCCGCTACCGCGCCACCGCCACCTCCGCCGTCTCCGACACCGACGTCCCAGCATCCTCTTCAGCCTCTAGTTCCTCTGCCTCCGCCGCCTCCGCTTCAGCCTCCTCTCCCTCTTCCGCCTCCTCCTCCTCCTCCCTCTAGTTCCCATCGCCGAGTTTTTACCCTTCATCCGTCCCGCAGCTCGGGCACCGAATAACCCGTTCATTACTGGAATTAAACGGTTACCACCCGCCCGGGCCGCCCGCCAATCAGACGTTAATGGTAGCCCATAGGAGCAAGATCATCATGAGGTCGGCAGAAAGGATCTGGGGGCGGGAGGGGCCCTTTAGGGCGAGGGCCGACGGGATCCCCAGGGTAAGCGTAAGAATTTCGAAGACTAAGCAGTAGTCCGCATTAAGGTTAATGCGCAATAGGACAGCTAGGAAGAGGCTGACAAACGCTAGCAAGCCGAGTGATGTCATTAGAATTGAGATAAGCCCCAGGACGCTGCGCCAGTGCGGGAGTTCGCTCCTCCAACGTCTTGTCCAATTTCGGTAGGCCAGAACCGTCAGAGAAGGTATGGCCAGTAACGAAACCATTTGAACTGCCATAGAAAGGATCTCGCCGTATGTGTCGCCGAAATGCATGCTTGGTTTATCCTCAGGAAAACCTGGGACAGCAGTCCCCATGTTCCCGTTTTTTATATAGTCCCTCTAATTAGTCACAAACGCTCCAGTGAACTATAAAGATGGTACCCTCTCACCGTGATAACACTAATGCCGGAAAAACAATCTCTGGGAAATTCCCAAGCCACCCGCCTATTCAAACGGCGCTAAAATACCTTGGGGAAGGCGGCCAATGAAGATGGATCAGAGAATGTCAGCCCTCCTGCGACAAGCAGACATTCCCGTGCCATTCGTCGATGATCCCGCTCTAAGGACACTTCCCTTGCCTGCCTTCTCAGTCGTAGGTGAATCTGTTTTGTTAAAGAACCAGTACGAACCGAATAGGCATGTCAGTCCCGCAGATTTTCCAGATAAAACGGGCGGGTGGGCCGGGCGTAAGCCCCTAGAACGATTCTGGGTGCCGTACCCTTCGGTTTTAAGGGTACGGTTTTTGGCTTTTCCTAGGCCGGCGCACTCCTCCTTCTTCAGACTATCTCCCAGCAAACACACCATTTAAAGTAATACTTGACTAACTGTACCGATATGCTATAATGTATCCGTTTCGTCGGCGCAATTCCTCTGCTTGCCTGCCGCGGGCAGGTGCCCCGCCCTTTATGCGCGCTTTCTCTGCGTTCTTCGCATCCCGGTCGGATTTGCGGGACATCCCGCAGGGGTCTGCGGGACGCGCCCGCCAGACAGTCCTTCTAACGCTTTCAATGCCCTCCCATCCTACCCAGTGATCTTGTCGCCCGGAGCCCGCTCCCCTAACTCCTTTAGCGGCAACACTTACAAATCTCCCCGCAAGTATTGCAAACAAAAGACTTACTCCAAAGCTAACCCCTTTAATTGCAACACTTACAAAAAACAGGGGGGCCGGGGTCGCTCTTCAGCTTTCAACCTTCCTATGTTCCAACGTTCATCGGTGTAACTCCTTTTCTGTCACATCCTTAGCAGCCCCCCACCTTGCAACCTCCATCGAATCACATCCTTACAAAAACCATGGGGAGGGGGGCCGCCTGCCCCCAACAATTCCCGTTCTGGAACTCGCCGTCCTGCCTCCCAAAACAAAAAGGGCGGGGGCCGCAAATTCCGGCTCGCCCCGCCCTGCTTCGATTCTGTCGAACTCTTTTGGGAACTTCGGCCTTACGCGCCGAGGTCCTTCAGATCGTCCTTGGCCTGCCTTTCGGCTTCCTTCGCCGCGCTCTTGGCGTTCGTGTCGGGCTTCAGCATGTGGATGGACTTGGTCAAGCTCTGGGGCTTGTCGCCAACCGAACCCTTGCACCCGGAGAGGTCCACGTTCGTGAACACGCCCGTCACATCGGCCCGCAGGCAATTGAACTCGATTCCCAGGTTCTTGCTGGCATGCAGCGACGCCACGCATTCATCCAGCGAAATGAACGGCGCGCACGCATCCGTGGCATTCGCGTCCGCCGCCAGCAGTCCCTGCCCTTGCAGTTTCGGCGTCAGCTTTTTCTCGATGTCGCCTCTGGACTCGGCCGGAGCCTTGGAATCTTTCTTCACCCACTTGATCGGATTGAGCGAATGCCCGCCGCTCGGCGAAGCATCCTTTGCCGCGGAAGATGCTCCGGCCCCCGCTGGGCCTTGCGCCGCCGCGTTCCCCGTGCCCAGGGTGAAGCAAACCAACGCATCCAGCGCCGCAACTGCCACAAACAGCCAAATCTTTTTCATGTTGACCTCTCTTGTGACCGCTTCGCGTTCCATCTCGAGGCTCCCGGACTCCACCTCAACTCCAGTAGGCCACACCGCCTGTCCCGCGAACACGCTGCAAAAGGACGGTACTCCCCCAATCGGTCACACTGGCCGTTCGTACAGGTGGCGAATGAAAATGAAAGTGGGGAAAAACGCGAGAGGCAGGAATCAGGACTTGATGCGCAAGAAAAACCCGTAAAGAGTCAGCCCCAGCCCGCCCAGAAAAAGCAACGGCAGGAGGTAATTCGTCACCGCCGGAACAATTTCAATCGGAATCCGCATTGGCGCGCCGTATCCGCCCGCGAAATAATAAACAATCGCCGCCAGCAGCATGAACAGCAAACCGCGGCGAGTCTCTTCGCGCCCGTTGGAGCCTCTGCGCCGCGTGAGCTGCACCTGCGGGACCGCTTCGCGGCAGTAGGGACACTGCATCAAATGCGCGGCCATGGACTTCCCGCAGTACGCGCAGCGCTTCATCTCTGGTGCTTTTTGTGCCGAAGGTCCCATACGAGCTCCGGGATGCCTCCTCTCTAGGCTAGGTTCGAAGCGGCAGAGACGTCAAGGGAGTCGCGAAAGGACAGGTGCCTTTTTACTTACAGGCTGTCCTAAGGGAAAAGCGGGCACCCGATCGAGTTGTGCTACAAATTTATCTACGACAGGATTTCGGGCTAGTTTGACGCGCAAGAATGCAAGCGCTCAAGAATACAATCCACCTGGGTTCGAAGGAGAATCGATGGCGCACCCTTCCCGTAGATTTGTCAGGCCCGTGCTCGTTTTGCTCGCAAGCTTTGCGGTGATTTTCGTTGCGGCGGCATCCAGCCGGGCGCAGGAGAAAAAAGTCGGGCAGATGAATGGCGTGGACAACTCAAAAATGGGAGCCTACCGCGCCCTGGCGCAGCACATTTACAGCGATTTCCAAAAGGGCGACCTGGCGGCAGCGGCGGAGCTAGGCCGCGTGCTGGAAAGAGTCTGGGACAAAGCGGAAGAATATGGCGGCGACACGGCTTTGGCCAAGACGAATCGCCAGTTGTTCGATGAAATCGACAAAGCCATGGATCAGTTCATCACCCCGCTCACAGAAGCAAAAGGCAAACCTCCGGACGCTGCAAAAGTAAAACTGGCGTTCAATCTGTATCTCGAAAAACTGAAACAAGCGGATTAATCGATTCCGTCTTGATTAAGTTTCAATTTTTTTTCTAAATTTTTGCTTAATCCTGGCGCAAAGCCTCCAACGAATCGAGGCGCATCGCGCGCCGCGCCGGCACCCATTATTTCCAAGGGGAAAAGCGCCGGTTAGAGCTCGCGCAGTGCCGTGGCTACGGGCATGCTCGCCGCGCGAACCGCCGGCAAGAGTCCGCCGACTAAGCCCATGACTAACGCGAAAGCGATGCCCCTCGCCAGCAACTCGGGAGTGATTTTAAAGGCAAACGCAACGTGCGAGAAGGTCTGAAGGTTCATTGCGCCCGTGGTGAATCCATTGAGAGGAAGAACAGCAAGGCAGCCAACCAAGCCGCCGATGAAGGCAATCAGGAGCGCCTCGATGACAAACGACAAGACTACCGACGGCCCGCCAAAGCCCAGCGCCCTCATCGTGGCGATTTCCCGTCCGCGCTCAGCCACAGCGGAATACATCGTGTTTAGTGCGCCGAAGACCGCGCCAATGGCCATGACCGCGGCCACCAACCCACCGAGGACGGTAATCAGGGTGGTCAAACGGCTGGACTGCTTCGAGTAGTAGTCGATTTCCCGCGTCACGTCCACACTGAGCCGCGGATCGGCAGTCGCCGCGTCCTTCAATTGCTGAAATGCGGACGGCGAAGTGAGATGTACGGTCACGGACTGGAAAAAAGTATCCGGGCGATTGTAGGCGGGGCCCAACAAGTGCGCATCGGCCCAAACATCCGAGTCGAACGCACTGCCGCCGGCATCAAAAATCCCGACGATTTTCCAGCGGACGCTGCCAAGACTGATGGTGTTTCCGAGTGTCAGCCCGGCATACGATGCGTTGGCATTCTTGCCGACGACAATTTCCGCGAGCCCGGGCGTAAACATCCGCCCTTCCACAATTTTGATGTTCTTGCGGATCTCCAAAACATTTTTGGAGACGCCACGAATTTCCACGTTGGCGTCCGTTCCCGTGGATTTAAGCGGAATCGGCGCAACCAGCACGACTTCCGGCGAGACGAGCGGACCGTCCTTCCCGCGGGCAATTCCCGGTTCGTCTTGAATGATTTTCACGGTGTCGATGGTTACGCCGCCGGTCATTTCCGAAGTGGCGCCGGCGCGCATGATGATGGCGTTGTCCGGGGACCCGGAAGCGACCAGAGTGGCCTTGAATCCGCGGGCCAGCGACAACATCGCCACGAAGACGCCGACGGTGCCCGCGATGCCGACGACGGCGACAATCGCGGAGCTCCACCGCGCCTTTACGCTGCGAAAGTTGTACACAACGGGAATCGCCACGTCAGACCCTCCTTAGCGCATCGACAACGCGCAACCGCATCGCGCCAATGCCCGGTAAGAGTCCACTGGCGACGCCGACAAACACCGCCAAGAGGACGCCAAGTCCCAATGCCGTAGCCGACAGCAGCAACGGCGGGAGCATCCCGTTTAAATTAGCGCCGACCACGGGGATGGCCAGGAACGCGAGGCCTAGTCCGAGCAGTCCGCCAATCAATGCAATCACCAGCGATTCCGCCAGCACAAAGAACAGAACAAACCGGTCGGAATATCCGATGGCCTTCAGCACCGCGAGTTCGCTCGTGCGCTCGCGAATGGAAATCGCCATGGTATTCCCGGTGACGAGGAGCAAGGTGAAAAAGACCACGCTGCCGATGGCGGTGATCAGCAGTTGGATATTCCCCAGCTGCTTTGCGAATCCCGCCTGGAAGGCAGACTCGGTTTCCGTCTTCGTTTCATAGGACGAGTTCGCGAAACCGTCATCGATGGCTTTTCCCACGCGAACGGCGTCGTCCGGCGAATCGAGCTTCAGGACCCACCAGCCCGCCTGGCCCTTGATCACATCCGGAATGTTTTCGTAGAAATAGTCCCATTGCAGCCAGAACTGGCTCTCGTCGCCGCCTTCTTTGTCATTGGTATAAATTCCGTCGAGGTTGAATTCCCAAGTCTTGGTGGAGCCGTAAAGCGCGTTCTGCAGGGGAATGCGATCGCCCACCTTCCACTTGAACCGCTTGGCAAGGTTCCGCCCGACAACCGCGCCCTGGCGGTCAGCCAGGAAGTTCTTCCACTGATCGTCGGGTACGTGAAGCTCCGTCATTACTTTGAGCTGATTTGCCGGATCGATGACAAATTGGGGAAAGAAATTTTTCTCGTCCTGATAAACGCCGCCGAACCAGTTGTTGTGCGTGACGTACTTGACGCCCTTGATCTGGCGAATCCTGTCGCCGTAGGCCAGGGGCATGGTGTTGATGAGGCCGACGCGATTAATGACCACGAGGCGGTCCGCGCCGGCGAGCTCGGTGTTGCGGCTGAACGCGCCGCGCACCACCGCGAGAAACGTAAACAAAAACAACGCAATGGCAAACGAACCCACTGTCAGAACCAACCGGATTTTCTTGCGAAACAGATTCGCAAAGATCAGCCGTGAATATTTCATGCCGCACCTCCGGCCAGAACGCCTTCCTGCAAAGCCTTGGCCTCCACCAGGACCCCCTTGTTCAGGTGCAGTGTAGTGTGCGCGCGGGCCGCAACTTGGGGATCGTGGGTCACCATCAAAATGGTCTTGTTGTACTTCCCCACCAGTTCGTCGATGAGGGCCATGATTTCGTCGGCGCTCTTGCGATCAAGGTCGCCGGTAGGCTCGTCGCAGAGGAGAAAGGTTGGGTCGGAGACGATAGCGCGAGCGATGGTGACACGCTGCTCCTGTCCGCCGGAAAGCTGGCGAGGATAGTGGTTCATGCGGTCCGAGAGACCGACGACGCCGAGGGCGGTTTCCACGTGTTTGCGGCGATCCGATTTGGAGAGCTTGGTCAGCAGCAGTGGAAGCTCGACGTTCTGGAAAGCGGTGAGAACGGGTATGAGGTTGTACATCTGAAAGATGAAGCCGACATGCCGAGCGCGCCACTGGGTGAGCTTGCTGGCGGACATGTGGGTGATTTCGTCGCCGTCCACGGTGATGCTGCCGGCGGAGGGCACGTCGAGGCCGCCAAGGAGATTGAGCAGAGTGGTCTTCCCGGAGCCGCTGGGGCCCATGAAAGCCACGAAGTCGCCCCTGTCCACGTCGAGATTCAGGCCCTGGAGGACCTGGATCTGCTCGCCGCCGCGGCTGTAGGTTTTGTTCAGACCGCGAACCTTGATAAGGCTGGTGGAATCGCCACGACCATCAACTCGAATCATGCTTCGCTCCTGCTAGCGGATTTCAACTTTGTCGCCGTCGTGCAAACTTTCGGGGCCTTTCACCACCAGCGAGTCACCCGGAGTAACGCCAGCTAACACCGCGATCTCGGTTCCGCGGTCCAGGCCCAGGCTAACCGCGCGGCGCTCGACTTTTCCTTCACGGACCAGGAAAACGAAGGAAGCAGCGGAATCGGAGTGCACCGCGCTCTTGGGAATGTATGCCACGGGCTGCGGCCCCTGGTCTTTGCCTTTCACCTTTTCGACTGGTTTCTGCTCCTCGAGAAAAGCGACCTTCACTCCCATATCCGGAAGAATGAAATTGTATTTATCCAAGTCAATGATGGTGATGCGGACCTTGACGGTGGCCTTCTGCCGGTCAGCCGTGGGGATGACGGTGCGAACTTTTGCGGGGAAGGGCTTGTCAGGATAAGCGTCCAGCGTTGCGGTTACCTTCTGGCCGTTTTCGACGCGGGCGATATAGGACTCATTGACGTCCACTTCGATTTCGTTCGAATGCATGTCCACGATGGTGGCGATGCCCGTGCGGGTGAAGCCGCCGCCGGCAGAAATGGGAGAGACCATTTCGCCAACTTGGGCATCCTTGGAAACGACGATGCCGGCGAAAGGTGCACGGATGGTGCAGTTGTCCACGGCTTGCTGGGCTTCACGGATGCGGGAGTCAGAGCCAAGCACCTGCTGTTTTGCGAGGGCGATTTTGGCGCGCAGGCTGTCAGCAGTGGTGCTGGCGTTATCCAAGGCTTCCTGAGTCTGCACGCCGGCGTCGTGGAGCTGCTGGGCGCGCTTGAGCTCAATGGAGGCGTTGCGGAGCTGAACCTCGAGGTCGGCGATGGCAGCCTGGGCGGATTCGCGATCGGCCCGGGAAGTCTCCAAAGCGCGCTTGACGTCGGAATCATCGAGGGTGGCGAGAAGCTGGCCCTCGGCAACGCGAGTGCCTTCGTCGAAGAAAACGCCGGTAACGCGGCCGGTGATTTTGGCAGCAATGGTGGCGCGGCGACGCGGGGTGATGTAGCCGCTGGCATTGAGAAGAGTCTGAGGGCCGGCGGAATCGGGTTTCGCGGCGGCGGCGACCTCAACTACGGGCTTCTGACTGCGGAAGGCGAAGGCAGCCGCAACGATGCCTGCAAAGATGACGACGGGAATGGCGGCGTAGACAAGGCGCTTGCCCATGCCGGTCCTCGCGCGCTGGCCATCGTGGATGCGCAGGGAGCCGAGATCGTGTTTTGGTGAACTGAGTGGAGTCGCCATGCGCGCCCCTGCTCCTTCCCATGATAAAGCTCTGCTCAGATAACTACGGACGGGCGAAGTCGAAAATTACACGGTTAGCCTGGCCCGGACTCGTCTAGGGAGTATTGTAGCGTGCCAAGGCGATTTTCGGGACGCTTCCTTATGCAAACCCCGAGGCCGATTTTTCCCTTAGATGCAGCTGCCGGGCCGTTGGCCACATAGAATGTTGGGGAAAACGGGCGTCGCCGCGCGCGGCAAATCACTGCTTGACACCGGGGCAAGCTCGTCATATTAAGGAGATTCCGCGAGACGAGTTCGAGCCCAGATCTCACGGACGAGGGTCCCTACATGAACCCTACCCGCCGTGATTTCCTGAAATTAACGACTATTGGTGGAGCTGCAGCCGCCGTATTTGGCTTCGACTTGAAGCCGGCGTATGCACAGCTGCGCGCGCTGAAAATTGCGCGCGCGAGTGAGACACGGTCGACGTGCCCGTACTGCGCGGTGGGGTGCGGCACCATCATTTACACGATTGGCGATCGCGCCAAGAATGTGACCGCACAGGTGGTGCACGTCGAAGGCGATCCGGATCATCCGACCAACCGCGGCACGCTCTGCCCCAAGGGCGCCTCGCTGCAGCAAGAGATCATGAACGACCGGCGGCTGCTGAAACCGCTGGTGCGCCGGCCCGGTGGAACAGATTGGGAAGATATTTCATGGGACCAGGCGCTCGCAGAGATCGCAGCGAAAGTGAAGAAGACGCGCGACGACACTTTTGTCGAGAAGGATGCGGCGGGACGGACGGTGAACCGCCTGGAATCAGTGGCGTGGATCGGCGGCTGCACGGACACGAATGAGTTCAATTATCTAGTTGTGAAGTCCATGCGCGCCCTGGGGGTCGTGCACCTGGAAAACCAGGCCAGAGTTTGACACGGCCCCACGGTCTCAAGTTTGGGACCAACGTTTGGCCGGGGCGCGATGACCAATGGCTGGGTGGACATGAAGAATACCGACATGATGCTCATCATGGGCGGTAATCCCGCGGAGAATCATCCCTGCGGATTCAAATGGCCGGTCGAAGCGAAACGCACGCGCAACGCGAAGATCATATCGGTCGACCCGCGCTTCACGCGCACTTCCGCGGTCGCCGATCTCTTCTGCCAGATTCGCGCCGGCACGGACATCGCCTTTCTCGGCGGCGTGATTCGCTACGCCATTGAGAACAACCGCATCGCGAAAGATTACCTGGTCAACTACACGAACGCGGCGTTTATTGTGAAGAATGGCTTCAAACTACCCGAGGACGGTCTATTCTCCGGGTTCGACGCCAAGACCCAGCTCTACGACAAATCGACCTGGAATTACACGGGAGGAGACGCAAGCGGCAAGGCCGCGCCCGAAGCGCATGTGGCGGCGCCTGCGGCAAACGGAGCGCCTCCGCCGCCGGCGACACTGCCGGAAAAAGTTTCGTATGACTTTACGCTGCAGAACCCGGATTGTGTGTTTCAACTTCTAAAGAAACACTACTCGCGTTATACGCCGGAGATGGTCGAGCGCATCACGGGAATTCCCAAGGAACAATTCCTGAAAGCGGCTGACCTTTTTACCTCGATTCGCAAAGACGGCGACATGAAGAAGGTGGCGACGATTATCTACGCCGTCGGATGGACGCAGCATACCTTTGGCACGCAGATCATTCGAACGGCGGCGATGCTGCAACTGCTGCTCGGAAATGTGGGGCGTGCAGGCGGCGGCGTCAACGCGTTGCGCGGGCACTCGAATATTCAGGGCGCCACGGATATGGCGGGTATCTTCGACAATTTGCCCGGTTACTTGAAGGTGCCGACTCCCGCCGACACCTCATTCGAAGGCTGGATGAAGCGCATTACGCCGACGCCCTCGAAGCCCGCGCCGTGGGATTCGTTCAACTACTGGGGCAACACGCCGAAATTCGCGACCAGCTATCTGAAAGCGCTTTATGGGGACGCAGCCACGAAACAAAACGGCTGGGCGTTCGATTATCTGCCGAAGGTGGATCGCAACTATTCGTGGGGACAGCTATGGGACGACATGTACAACGGGAACGTGAAAGGCATGCTGGCCTTCGGGATGAACGGCGTGGCGATCGGTCCCGATTCCAAGAAAAATATCGACGCGCTGAAAAAGGCGGACTGGCTGGTAGTGGGCGAGATTTATCCGGATGAAACCAGCGAATTCTGGAGGTCGCCAGGAATCACGCAAGACGAAATGAAACAGATTCAGACAACGGTGTACCGTCTGCCTTGCGCGGGATTTGCAGAGAAAGACGGCTCATTCACCAATTCCGCGCGCTGGCTGATCTGGAAGAATACCGCGCTGCCGACGCCGGGGGATTGCCGGCTGGACCAGGCGATCGTGGCACAGATTTTCTTGAAAGTCCGCGAGCTATACAAGAAGGATGGCGGGAAGTTCCCGGATGCGATCTTGAATCTGACGTGGAATTACAGCGTGCCCTCAAATCCTCCGCTGGCGGAAGTGTTGAAGGAAGTGAACGGCAAGGCGCTGGCGGACCTTGAGGATCCAACGACGAAACAGCAAATCAAGGCCGGCCAACAGCTTCCGGGCTTCGCCTGGCTGAAAGACGATGGCACGACGTCCTGCGGGAACTGGATATATTCCGGCTCATTCACGGAGGCAGGCAATCAAACGGCGCGGCGCGATCCCTCGGATCCCTCAAACATGGGTGTGCATCCGGGATGGGGCTGGTCCTGGCCAGCAAATCGGCGGGTGCTCTACAACCGCGCATCGTGCGACGTGGACGGTAAGCCTTGGGATGCGTCCCGGAAGCAAGTCTGGTGGAACGAGGGGTCGCAAAAATGGGTGGGCAACGATGTGCCGGACTTCAAGGTTGATTCCAAGCCCAAGGATCACATGGGCCCGTTCATCATGAATCCGGAAGGGGTAGGACGAGTTTTTGCGCCGCTTGGAGCCTTTGCCGAAGGGCCGTTTCCCGAGCACTACGAACCAATCGAGAGTCCCATCGAGAATCCGCTCCATCCAGAGCAGTCCCACAATCCGGTGGTGAAGCGTTTCAAGACACCGGACGACAAGTACGCCACACCGAAAGATGGCTACGCCGTTGTCTGCACGACTTATCGCTTGACCGAACTGTATCACTACTGGACCAAGAACAATCCGATGAACGTGCAGCTGGTGCCGGAGCCGTTCATCGAGATTTCCGCGGAAATGGCGCAAGAGATGGGGATCACGGGCGGCGAAAAGATAAAGGTCTCCAGCATCCGCGGCACTTACATCGCGAAAGCCATGGTCACGAAGCGGATTAAGGCGATGCAGATCGACGGCAAAAAGGTCTACCAGATCGGCATCCCCATTCACCAGGGCTATCGGGGCATCAAAGAGGACGAGGACAAGGATGCGAGGACACTGGTGAACCTGCTGACGCCAACGGTATTTGATCCCAACGCGTACACGCCGGAATTCAAGGGATTCCTGGTGAAGGTCGAGAAGGCGTAGGGGACAACGATGAGCCAAGCCACACTGCGCATTCAGAAAATGTCCGGCCACGCCGGGAGCGTTCCAGGGGAAGATACGCAGCGCGGACTAACCGTCTGCAAACTCATTGACACCACGACGTGCATCGGATGCAAGGCGTGCGAAGTGGCGTGCATGGAATGGAACGACCTGCCATTCGGCGAGACGGTCTTCGACAATACCTATCAGACGATGCCGGAGACGCGGTGGAACTACTGGAATCTGATCCTTTTCAACGAGCACGTGCGCGAAGACGACGGTTCGCTGATGTGGCTGATGCGCAAGAACCAGTGCATGCACTGCGCCGAGCCGGGATGCCTGGCGGCGTGTCCCGCGGACGGGGCCATCGTGCAGTACACGAATGGCATTGTCGACTTTCAGCAAGCGAACTGCATCGGCTGCGGATACTGCATCACGGGCTGCCCATTCGATATCCCGAAGATGAATCCGAAGACCAATCGCGTGTTCAAATGCACGCTGTGTTCGGACCGCGTAACGGAAGGGCTCGAGCCGGCGTGCATCAAATCCTGCCCGACGGGATGCCTGCACTTCGGGACCAAGGAAGACATGCTGTACCTCGGAGGAACGCGAGCGAAGCAACTGCAGGAGCATTCAAACTATCCGAAAGCTGGCGTGTATGACCCGCAGGGAGTTGGCGGCACCGGCGTAATCTACGTGTTGCACGACGCTTCGCAGCCTGAACTTTATGGGGGATTGCCGGCCAATCCGCACGTGCCGTGGACGGTTAAACTTTGGAAGGGCCCGTTGAAGTGGCTGGGCAACGTTGCCATGGTCGGCGGATTGATCGGGCTGTTCGTACACTATCTTCGTTTCGGCCCCAAGGACCGTGACGAAGCGGATACGAATGCGGGGGGAGCAAAATCGTGAGCCACCAAGAACAGAGGTTACCTCACGGCCGAATCCTCCGGTATGAGCTTCACGAGCGGCTGACGCACTGGGCCGCGGCCTTTTCGTACATCTATCTTCTTTTGACGGGACTGGCGTTTTACTCGCCGTGGTGCTTCTGGCTTGCTATAGCGCTTGGTGGCGGACAGATTTCACGCATGCTGCATCCATGGGCCGGGCTGATTTTCTTCTGCGCAGTCATAAAAATGTACACCATGTGGGCGGCGCAGATGCGCACGACGGAAGCGGACAAAGCCTGGTGGAATGCGGTTGGCCACTACATGCGCAATGAAGATGATCAGATGCCGCCGGCCGGCCGCTACAACGCGGGACAGAAACTTCTTTTCTGGGGTTTTTTCTGGTGCAGCCTTCTGCTCCTTCTCACCGGCGCGATCCTCTGGTTTCCGGAATATATTCCGTGGAGTCTGCGTTTTCTGAGATATGTGGCCGTGCTGATTCATCCCTCGGCGGCTTTGCTGACGATCGGGCTCTTCCTGATCCACATCTACATGAGCGTATTTGCGGAACGGGGCGCGTTTGGATCCGTGATTCGCGGAGATGTTTCGGAAGAATTTGCCAAACGCTACCATCCGGGCTGGTATAAAGAGATCGCCGGCGATTCGTCCGCGCCGCGCAAATGACAAAGACACAAACCGGTGGGGCTGAGTACAGCGCGCGGATTCAACGCGCGGAGCGGTTGTCTGCAGCTCACCCCTTCGCTTCTGAATTCCTCAATTTCTACAAGCACGTTGCGTCTTTTCAGAAAACCTTGCGTGCCAATCTTACCGCCTCAAGCGTATCAAAATCCGCCCGCGCGTTCGCGGACGGAACCCGCGATTCGCTCGACCTCACCGTGCTCTTGCCTCACTACCGCGGTTTCCTGTCGGTGATCGAACAGCACGCCCCGCACGCCCTGCGCGAGGCTGCGCGACAGACCTCGCTTCTGGGATCGGATTCCTGGATCGCCAGCTTGAACTCCTATTGGGAGTTTGCCGGGAAGTTCGACCAGGAAGTGGGGGCCTTTGCGCAATTCCTGTCGCGCGGCTTTTTGCAGCCTTATGCGGAGCACCTGGCGGCAGACAAAGCGGCGCCTCCGGTGGTCAGCGCGCCGCGCATTTGTCCAATCTGCAGCGCGCGGCCGCTTCTGGGAGTTTTGCGTCCTGAGGGGGATGGCGGCAAACGATTTCTGCTTTGTTCGTTTTGCAGCCGCGAATGGGAGTTTCGGCGAATCTATTGCTCGACGTGCGGCGAGGAAGCGGAAGAGAAACTGCCCGTGTATGTCGCGGAACAATTTCCGCACGTGCGGGTGGAGGCCTGTGAGACGTGCAAGTTCTATCTGCTGACCATCGACCTCACCAAAGATGGGAATGCCGTACCGCTTGTGGACGACCTGGCGGCGATTCCACTGACGCTCTGGGCTCACGAACATGGGTACTCGCGGCTGCAGCCGAACTTGTTGGGGACATGAGCCCAGGCTTGCATCCGTTCGAATCAGAGCCGACCGGCATGGCCGTTTTTCCACCACGACGTTTGATGTTTCAGTTTGAGAGTCGCCTGAAAAGCTGAGCAGAAGTGTTGCAAAGCGCTGCAGGTTTGCGGCAAGCTACCGAGCGCCATTGAGGAGGCATTCATGCGTCGTTTCTTCCTGTGTTTTGTTGCGCTACTGGCTCTAGATGCAAGATCAGCCTATGGACAGTCCGCTCCGCAGCCGGGGGCGAGTTTGACGGTAATCCGGGCAGGAACGCTGATTGATGGGACCAGCGATGCGCCGCGGAAGAATCAGCTCGTGTTCGTGCGCGGCGGGCGAATCGAAAAAGTGACCGACGGTTCAGCCACGATTCCCGCAGAAGCGAAGGTCATTGATCTTTCGAACACCACGGTGCTTCCGGGCTTGATCGATTCGCACACGCATATTTTCCTGTGGGGTGAGGATCCAAAGAAGGGCGGTTACGACGCGAATATCTTGAATGCGGGAATTGCGCTGCGGGCCGCGCGGGCAACGTTTGCCGCACGGCGCGCGCTGGAACAGGGCTTTACGACCCTGCGGGATTTGGAAACGGAAGGCGCGGGGTACGGGGACATCGAGATCAAGCAGGCGATTGAAGAGGGGACGATTCCGGGGCCGAGAATTTTTGGAGCGACGCGGGCGATATCAACGACCGGCGGGTACAACCTGGAAGGCTATGCGCCCGAATTGGAGATGCCCAAGGGCGCGCAGCTAGTGGATGGCCCCGTCGAGGCGCGGAAGGCGGCGCGGCAACAACTGGAGCACGGCGCGGACTGGATCAAGGTGTATATGACGCACCGTTCGTGGGTGGACAAGCAGGGGAGACTGGTGTCGCAACCGACGCTGACGGTGGAAGAGCTCAAGGCCATCGTGGATGAAACGCATGGTTGGGGAAGAAAGGTAGCGTGCCACGCCTACAACGGAATCGGTTTGCAGCGGGCGCTGGACGGCGGATGCGACTCGATCGAACATGGCCTGGAAATTAGCGATGCGCAGATCGCGCAGATGTCGAAGCAGGGGACGTGGTATTGCCCGACTCTTTCACCGTACTACGACGATTGGGGGCCGGCGGATACGCCCGGTGGAAAACGTGACCGGGCACGGGCAACGGTGCATGAAGTCAGTTTCAAGAAGGCGATGCAGGCGCATTTGAAGATCGTTTATGGAACGGACATGGGCGGGATTCCGTGGACCGAACCGCTGGCGCAAGAGTTCGGAAGAATGGTGGCGCTGGGGATGACGCCGATGGATGCAATCCAATCGGCAACTTCACGTGCGGCGGAGATGCTGGACATGAAGGGCGAAATTGGGGTGATCGCGCCGGGCGCTTACGCGGAAGTAATTGCAGTGGCCGGCGATCCACTTAAGAAAGTGGAGGAACTTGAGCACGTGAAGTTTGTGATGCAAAACGGAGCGGTTTACAAAAACGAGTTTGAGAAGCAGTAGAGCTGCAAGCTCTAAAGCGTTTCAGGCTTCGACGCGAACACCTTTCCAAAAGGCGATGCGGTCCTTGATTTCAGCGGCGGCTGGTTTGGGATCGGGATAAAACCACGCGGCGTTTTCGTTGCGCATGCCGTCTACTTCCACGTGATAATAGTGGGCGGTTCCCTTCCACGGGCAGATCGTGGTGTGCTGGCTGGGCTTGAGAAATTTCACGGGGACCGCGTCGGGAGGAAAATACTGGTTACCCTCGACGACGACGGTGGCGTTGCTCTCAGCAATCGTCTTGCCTCCCCACATTGCTTTGGCCATGCTATGCGTCTCCAAAAAGAAAAGATTACCTTCGGCCAGGATACGGCCCGACCGGGAACTTTGTACAGTTATTGGATGCTTGCGCGGCCCCATCGATGCGAGGGATTGTGAATGACGGGAGAGTGCCTGGCGCATCGAAGACATTATTCGGACCAAGGGGGAATCTTAACAAGCACGCCGATGGGCTTTGGTACAATCGAACGCTTCGAAGCGGAGGAAAACCAATGAACGAGCAGAATTTCGCCAATCATACAAAGTTTGTGCCGGCTTACCATTTTTTCGCGGTGCCCATTTTCGTTGCCAATTTTGTCTGGTCGCTATTCCGATTGAGGACCTTGGGGTTCTCGTTTGCGGGAGTTTTCGGCGTCTTGCTGGCGGCGGCGCTGGTGGTGCTGGTATTCGTGGCGAGGCTCTTTGCGCTGGCGGTGCAGGATCGTCTCGTGCGGCTGGAAGAGCGGCTCCGCTACGCGCAAGTGCTGCCGGCGGAGCTTTTGGCGAGAACCGCGGAGCTCACGATGGCACAAATTGTCGCGCTGCGGTTTGCAAGCGACGTGGAATTGCCGGCGCTGACGCGAAAAGTGCTGGATGAAAAGCTGGTGGCGCGCAAGGCGATCAAGCAGCTGATCAAAAACTGGAGACCGGACTATCTGCGGGCCTAGCTCCAGACATTCTAAAAAATACTGCGAACTACTCCACCCTCCGCGCGGACGGCGGATCCGTTGATCGAAACGGCCTGTGTACTGGCGACGAAAGCAACGACAGCCGCGACTTCCTCCGGCGTCTGAAATCGTTTCAAGAGCGAAGTGGGGCGGACCGTCGAAAAAAACTGCTTCTCGAATTCTGCGGTGGAGATTCCCTGCTGCTTTGCCAAGCCCTCCACGAAATTGACAGCGCCTTCGGAAGCCGTCGGGCCGGCGAGAATGGAATTTACGGTGACGCCCGTGCCGGCGACGGATTCGGCGATGCCGCGCGCGACGGCCACCTGAGCGGTTTTGGTCATGCCGTAATGGATCATCTCCGCGGGAATGTGCTGGGCCGATTCGCTGGAGATGAAGATCACGCGGCCCCAATTTTTCCGCAACATGCCGGGAAGATAGTGGCGCGAAAGGCGGACGCCGCTGAGGACGTTGACTTCGAAGAGCCGCAGCCAATCGGAGTCGGGAATCTCGAGGAAGGGCTTGGTCTCGAAAATTCCCAAGTTGTTCACGACAATGTCCGTCTCCGGCGCCTGCTTCAGAAAAGCTTGAACACCCTGGAGAGTGCCAAGGTCCGCGGCGATGCCGCGAAGATCGGCGTTTTTAACGTGTTTGTGAATTTTTTCGAGCGCGGCCGTAACTCGGGCCTCGGTGCGGCCGTTGACCACGACTTTTGCGCCTTCGGCAGCCAGCGCCGCGGCGATGGCAAACCCAATTCCGGCGGTGGAACCGGAGACGACAGCCGTTTTGCCCTTGAGTCCGAGATCCATTTATTTGCTCCAACGTTGCCGGGTTTCTCCGTGCGGCGCGTTACCTCGCCGTGGCGGCGGCTGCAGCGCCCTCGATTTCGGCGATTTCTTCGCCTGAGAGTTTCAGTTCACCGGCGCGCATGACTCCTTCGGCTTGCTTGGCATTGCGTGCCCCGACAATGGCGCCTGTTACTTCGGAATGACTGAGGGTCCAGGCAATGGCAACTTCGCCGGGCGAACGGCCGTGACGCGCGCCTACCTGGCGAAGACGCTCGACGAGATCGATATTTTTGGTAAGGCGAGGCTCGCTGAATTCCGGATTGCGGCTGCGGAAATCATCGCGCGGAAGCGCCGCGGCGCGTTCGCGCGTCATGGCGCCAGTGAGCAGGCCGGAGGCCATCGGAGCGTAAACGACTACGCCAATGCCGTGCTTTTCACAAAAGGGAAGAATTTCATTTTCGATTTTGCGGCGGATTAACGAGTAGGGCGGCTGAAGCGTTGCTACCGGCGCGATTTTTCCGGCGCGTTCGAGTTGCTCGACGTTGAAATTGGACACCCCGATCCAGCGAACCTTTCCCTCTTTCTTGAGGGCCGCGAGAGTTTGCCAGGCTTCTTCAAGAGCGGGGCCGCTATCGGCCGGCGGCCAGTGGATCTGATAAAGATCGATCGTTTCGACCTGCAAGCGGCGCAGGCTGTCCCGGCATTCGCGGCGAATGGAATCGGCGCTGAAAACCTGCGAGATTTTTCCTTTTTCATCCCAGCTCAGAACACATTTTGTGAAGACGTAGGGACGCGGTCCGCGCCAGTCCTTCAGCGCACGCGCGACGACCTCTTCGGAATGACCAAGTCCATAGACCGCGGCGGTGTCGATCCAGTTGACTCCCAACTCGAGGGCGCGATGAATCGCGGAGATGGAGTCAGCATCGTCCTGAGCGCCCCAGGCGAACTCCCAGCCTGTCCCACCGATCGCCCACGCGCCGAAGCCTACGGGGGTGATCTTCAAATCCGAGTTACCGAGTTTTCGTGTTTCCATACGAATGCACTCCCTAAGCGAAGCACCCGCCAAGTTTCCGAGCCGGCCCATTCTAATGCTTGTTCCCTTGAATTGGATGAAATGAGAGAAGAAAAGTTAGAAATGATGCTGGGAAAAAAGCCATCTAATTCGCGGTGATCGCCGCATCCAGAGAAACAGTCTCGCCATCGGGATTGGTGATGACAATCTGTTGGGGACCCGGAGTAAGGCTGGGAGCCATGACAGAAAGCGTGTTGATGTCTTTGAAGGTTACAGCGGCGGTCTTTCCATTGAGCGAAACGGTAGCGCCGCTTTGAAAGCCGCTGCCCCGGATGGTCAACGTGGTAACTCCTGACACGGCAGCGATGGAAGGTGAAATCGTGCCGATTCCGAGCGGCACTGCAGCGAGTTGGGCCACGGTAACCGCAGTGTTTTGCGCGGTGCCGTCGGTAGAGGTGATGGCGAAAAGTCTCTGGCCATTTTCGTCGGTGGTAAGAAAGCTGGCGTGGAGAGCGTCGACGTCGGTCATGAACTGCTGCGGGAGAAACAGACGCAAACGCAGCACGCCTGAATGCGCATCGAGAATGTCCACACCACCTCTTACTCCCGCGCCACCCGGCGGACCTGTGAGGAAGGGCTGATAGATCAGGGCGCCGGAAGGATGAAGAGTCATGCCAGGCACGAAGGTGCGTCCGGGGATTTGAGCAAGTTCCGCGGAGGTGGGAACTGCAGCGAGCGACAAATCGGCGGCGTGGATTTCGGTTGTGCCGTTGGACTGCAAGGCGAACATCGTGCCGTCAGAAGCAGTACCGAGATCGGAGGTAGAAGCATCAGCAGCGGAGGTGACGAACTGATTGGGAGTGCTCGCATTCCAAAAAGCGAGAGGCCCGCCCGGAGCGGAACCGAATGCGAGAAAAACTTGATCGCCGCTGGCGCTACTCTGTACCGATGGGGCGCCAGTGAGGCTGGCGACTTCGGGCTGAGAAGCCGGTTGGATGGTTGGCGGACTCGCCGTCAAATCCAGCTGCGCTAAGCACATGGAGCATGCGCCAGAAGAACCGCCTTCGCCGCTTAGTCCGACGAAAACCGTTTGCGTGCTGGTGGCGGCGACGCGAGCGGGGCCGGAGTTGGTAAAGCCGGGGACGCCGCCAACAGATACCGTCGTGCCGGTGGCCTTCACCGGATCGATCAAGTAGACATTCTGGGCACCGAAATCGGCAACGATGAGCTGCGAGCCGTCTGGAGTCAAGGCAAGTCCGCGCAGCCCGGCGTTCGGCGGCGGACCGCCAGGCGGGTAAAGCTGGAGGACAACCTCATTGAGTTGCAAATCGAAGACATCGATGTGATCGACGTTCGAGAGATAAAGGCGCTGGCGCTGGGGATCGTAGAGCAGAAACCTGTTGAACGCGGGTTTTGAATACGATTGCACGCTCTGGAGATACTGGAATGCCTTCGGTGATGTTGCGGAGCCAGCTGGCGCAGCGAGAACGAGGTCTGTTTTGCCGGAAGAGCCGGGAGGGGTTTGCAAGGTGATGCGCTCCAGAGAAAACGGATAACTGGCGTCGAGGCCGAGGGAGGACGCGATGCTGGTTACGCTCTCCACTTTTTGCACCGTCGCGTTTGTGCCGCCAATTTTTACGGTGATCTTTGTCGCGTCGCCGCCGAAACCGTATCCATAGATTTGCACCACGTCGCCACCGGCATTTGCGCCGGCGTTCGGCAGAATCTGCAAGATTTGCGGGCCGTAACTGAAAGCGTTCGGAGCAAGAGCGAGCCATCCGTTGTCGAAAAAGGCCGTGGCGTTGACGGCGCCATTCGAAACGCTGGGCGGAGAGTTCGCCAGGATTTGCGTCGAGCTGGCCACGGAAACGCCGGAGGCGAGCTGAGTGCCCAATTTTATCTGGGCCTTGCCGGAGAAGTTCTGGCCGGTGAGGGTGATTGAGGTCCCGCCAGCGTTCGGGCCCTCGGAGGGCTGGAGGGTCGGCGCGAGCGCTAGGACCGGGGCTGGCGAGGAGATCGCCGCGGGAGCCGCGGCATCGATGAAACTTACGCCACGATTGGAAATCCCGAAAAGGAGCTGCGATTCGTCGGCGTCTTCAATCTCCGAGGAAACGCCTTGAATCCAGGTATCGGGGACGCGGCCCAATTGTTGCGCGGTGTGGCCGTCGAGAACGGTCACGAACGACGCGTTGGCGAGAGACTCGCAGACGTAAAGAGATTTTCCATCACGCGAAAAGATGGCGCCGTGGACGGTCGCGGGAGTGTAGACAGCAATCTGGTTCAACATGCCATCAAGAAGTAGAAGCTGAGTGGTTCCATTTGATGAAAGGACCGCGGCCAGAAGGCTGCCGTCTGGATTCGCGGCAACCTGCGAAATCGAGCCCGCGCCAAGCGTCCGAGGGCCTGCGATTATTGTTCCACTTCCATTAAACACCGCCAATTCTCCGCTCGAATCGTTGGCGGCGACGAGGACTTTCGAATGATCGCCGGAACGTGCAAGGACGCCTACGCCTTGCTGGAAAATTACGGGGGCAGCGGAGGTGAGATCGGTCAAAGTATTCGAGGCGGGATCCCAGAGAGCCAGCAAGGCCTGCGAGGAAACGGGCTGGCGCAGACGAATCAGAAACTTGCCATTGGAAAGAGAAAGCACTTCAATGGGACGATTGAAGATTGTTCCAGGTAAAGGCGTCAGTCCGGAGAGCAGGTGCCGCGACGTGAGACGCAACGAGGCGGTATCTATGGCGAAGACCTGTTGCAAGATGGAACCCACCCAAACGGTCGAGCCATCCGCGGAGAGATCGGCGCTGCTCGCACCAGGAATGGCGATTTGCGCGAGACGGGTTTGGCTGGAGGTCGAGAATACTTCCACGCGATTCATGGCGCGATTGGCGACAAAAACGTGCTGGTTCGCAGGGTCGTAGGCGATGTGGCGATGATGAGGTTCGCCGAAGGGAGTGTCAGCGGAGAAGGTCGAATCGGTGCGTACAAAACTTGTGCGCGGCAACGGAGCGGCAGCGGCGCCTTGTACCGTAAGCGTCAGAGGCGCGGAGTGCGACAAGCCGCTGCTGCTTCCCTGCGCAGAAATGTTGAAATTTCCGATGGCAGCATTGGCGGTGGCGCCGAAGAAAATGGAGGTGGTCGCTCCGGAGGCCACGGAGAAAGGGCTGGCGGGATTGGAAGTCACTCCGGCGGGGAGCGAAGCGAGCGTTATCTGAACGGAACCCGCGAAACCGTTCAGGGAGTTGACAGTGAGATTCACGCTGGAGCTGGTGGCGCCCTGAGCGACGGAAACAGAATCCGCCGAAAGCCCCAGGGAAAAGTCTGGAGCCGGTGGTGGAGGCTGGATGGCTGAGGAAGCTCCGCCGCCACCACAACCGGAAAAAGTGGCCAGGGAAAGGAGGACCGCGGCGAGCGGGACGCCCTGATGTAACCGTCCCATGAAACGACCCCACAAATTTTCCGCGCGAGCAGCCGTTGGCGGAGACGAGCCGCAGCGGCAGATGCGCTTGCCCTGAGAGAAAGCCAGAGCAACAATAGCCTATATGTTGTAATTGTCAAGTTAAGAAATATTGGAGAAAATGTCGCGGCTAAAACAAAGAGCGTCCCGGTGTGACCGGGACGCTCTTTGAAGCAAAACTTAATGGATGGAGGGTTAGATCGTTTTCGTAGCCGGCGCTCCGGCATTGGCCGAAGAACTCCGGGCAAACGCGTTCGAACCGGATTCTTTCTCCGCGCTCTTGTCGATCTCGATGGAGCCCTTGAAGTAGGCGCCGTCTTCGATCATGATGCGGGCGGTGGTCAGGTCGCCGTTGACCGAACCATCCTTTTTGATTTCAATGCGGTCTTTCGCGCGAAGATTTCCCTTCACGCTGCCGTATACCACGACCTCGCGGGCAATGATGTCGGCGGTTACTTTTGCAGTGGCCCCGACGGTCAGCTTCCGCTCATCTAGCTGGATCAGTCCTTCGACCGAACCATCGATCAGCAGATCTTCATTGCCGGAGATTTCGCCTTTCACGTGCAGGCTGGCCCCGAGCCGCGCAGTCGAGCGGTCCGCGGTCGAGCCCAAAGGACGCATGGCATCTGTACTCATTGCGGTTGTTCCCTCCCAAGTCGCCGAAGCGTTCTTCGGCGGCTGATTCGTTTGAAAGTTTTTTGGATCCGGTTGCCCCGTTTGCGGCGCATCCGGTTTCTTATTGCCCCACATCGGTCCTCCCAAAGGGACAGCACCAGCCCGCGCAGATTTCCGGCTGGGGTACTGCAAACTGTATTCCCCGGAAGCGCGCGCAGCAATTAAAGTGTGAAAATGCTGTTCCAGACAGTTACTAGACTTTGGGACAGGATGCGCCAGGGCTAGGAGGGCCATCCACGAAAAGTCTGCTGGATTGGCGCGGAAATGTAAAGCGCGGCTTGCTCCGGGATGGTGCTAAGCGGTGGGTTTGTCCGGAACGGGCTGGGTGGCGACAAAATCTTCGTGGAAGCGGCGGGAGTAGGAATCGAGCAGTTCCACGATTCGCTCGTGGCTGGGCGACTTCAGGACGAAACCAACGTGGTGGTACTTCGTGACGCGATAGACGATTTCCGGATCGGTGAAGGCAGACGTGTCGGGAGTTTCCTGCCGCGCGAGTGAAAGAACCACGCCGGCATAGTCTCGACGCATCGGAGGAAGCTCGTAGGGCTGCTTCCCTGCCCCGACTTCCAGCCGCGCCCACTCGCGCCACAGGTTGATGCCGCTGGCCGCTTCGATGAGGTCCGAGATGTAGGCGCCGCCGACGCGCGCGGCGACTTCGATGAAATAGAATTTGCCGTCGGCGTGCGACTTCAGGAATTCGGCATGCGTGACCCCGCGAACGAAACCGAGACCCTCCAGCAAATTGCGATTGAGCTGCTCCAGTGTTTTGGTTTCTTCTGCGTCATGCGGAAGCGTGCGCGTGGTGAACACACCGCCGTGATGCGAGGTATCCAGCGGCGGGGTTCCGTAGGCATGGGCGGCCGCGAATACAACGCCGCGCTCGGATGCGACGCTGTCGACATGAAAGACGGTACCGGGGACGAATTGTTCCAGCAAATAAAAAGATTGTTGATCGCCGAGCTGGTCCAGCCACGGCCATAGCTCGTCCGGGAAATGAATCTTCTTCATGCCGATGCCTGAGGCTTGCGAGCGCGGTTTCAGTAGCCAAGGGCCGGGAACGCGCGCCATGAATTCGCGAAGGTTGTCGTAATTGAGAACGTGGACGAACTCGGGCACCAGAATGCCCGCTTCCCTGGCCCGCGAGCGCATGGCCAGTTTGTCGCGAAAATACCGAATGGTCGTGAGGCCCATACCTGGAATGCGGAGGTGTTCGCGCAGAGCGGAAACGTTTTCCATATCAAATTCATCGAGCGCGACGATGCGGTCAATTTGCCGGGAGCGCGCGAAGTAACTCACCGAATAGATCAGTCCTTGCAACGGGAGGTCTTCCGGCATGGTGAACACATGGTCAATGCATTCGAACGGCCAGTTGGCGTTGCGGAACTTCTCTACCGTCAGAAGCAGAACGCGGCAGCCAATGGCCTTGCAGGTGCGGATGAATTCCTGGCCCTTTTCGTAGGAGCTGACACAGAGGATGGTGAGAGGCCGGCCTTCCTGCATTCAACGCCCCCTGAAGAACGCGCGACGTGAGCGCGGATTATACAGCGGGCTAGCGCGCCGGATAAAGAAATTGCAGAACCGGGCCGACGCGCTGGGCCCAGGCGAGTTCGTTGTGTTCCGCGCCTTCCACACGTTCATAGTGCAGGTCGTGATCGAGTTGCCAGCCTTTTTCCAACAATCCATCGCGAAATTTCTCCACGTCCGGCACGATGCGCGGTCCTTCCCGCGTTCCGATGTCGAGCCAGATACGCGGACGGGGATCGATGCTGGTTTTCTGAACGAAGCGTTGAATCACCAGCTGATTCCACCAGACGGACGGGGATAAAGCAGCAATCTTGCCAAAGACTCGCGAATGCTTCAGGCCGAGGTAGAGAGAGACTAGTCCCCCCAGCGAAGAGCCGCCGATTCCTGTATTTTGGGCATCCGAGAGGGTTCGGTATTCGTGATCGAGGAAGGGCTTCACTTCTTCCAGCAGGAATTTTGCGTAGCGATCCGCGCGTCCTCCGCCGAGCCTGGGTACGGGCGTTGGCGTATACTCTCGAATGCGCGCTTTGGTGTTGTAGATCCCCACGATGATGAGCGGCTCGACCGTTCCGCTCTCGATGCATTGATCCGCGGTCTGGCCGACGTGCCAATCCTGCCCGGGAATGAAAGACGTGGCGCCATCAAAAAGGTTCTGGCCATCCTGGAGGTAGAGAACAGGGAAATGGCGCCAGGACTGTTCCGCGTAGCCGGGCGGAGTGTAAATGATGATGTCGCGCTGATTGCGCAGGAAACGCGAGCGAAACTTTTCGAGCTTGCGGAGCTGTCCGGAACTCACGGCGCGATGGTCACCAGAAGATCTTTCGCTTCGACATGCTGTCCGGAGTTCACCAGAAGTTTTATGATGCGGCCAGAAATGGGCGCGTAGATATTGGACTGCATTTTCATAGCTTCGAGGGTAAGAAGTTTCGCCCCGCGTTCCACCGTGTGATTGGCCTGCACGGCAATGCCGCTGATTACGCCGGCCGTTGGAGCGGCCACCTGGCCGGGATCGGCGGGATCGGCCTTTGGATGGGCGCGCTCAACGACTCGCAGCGCCCGATCGCGGACGTTTACTTCGCGCGGCTGGCCGTTCAATTCGAAAAAGAGCGTGCGCGTGCCGTCGGGGTGAGGTTCGCTGATGGTCAGAAATTTGATGATCAGAGACTTTCCCGATTCGATCTCGACAGTGACTTCTTCGCCGGATTTCAAACCGTAGAAAAACGCGGGCGTGGGCAACACGCTGACGTCGGAATAGGTTTGCCGGAACTTGTCATACTTCGTGAAAACTTCGGGATAGAGCAGGTAACTCAACAAGTCATCGCGGCCGATGGCATGGCCGAGCTTCTTCTCGAGTGATTTCTGCTCTTCGTCCAACTTTACGGCTTCCAAATTCGAACCGGGGCGGCCTTTCAGCGGGACCTGGCCGCGAAGAATGATTTTTTGCAGTTTCTTCGGCCAACCGCCGGGTGGGACGCCGAGAACCCCGGAAAACATCTCCACGACCGAATTTGGAAATGAAACGTGATGCTTTTCGTCGAGTTTCAAAATGTCGTCCGGCTGCATTTCTTTGGCCATCAGGAAAAGCGTCATATCGCCAACGACCTTACTGGACGGCGTCACTTTTACAATATCGCCGAAAAGCTGGTTCACTTCGGCGTACATTTTTTCCGCTTCGCGCCAACGGTGGCCAAGACCCATGGCCGCGGCCTGCTCGCGCAAGTTGGTGTACTGGCCGCCGGGAATTTCGTGTTGATATAGGCGAGCTGAGCCGGCCCTGGGTCCGGAGTCGAACGGCAAGTAATAATTGCGGACCGTCTCCCAATAATCGGAACACTCGTTGAGCGTTTCGCTGTCGAGTTGCGTGTCGCGCGGCGTGTGTCGCAGAGCTTCGACGATGGAATTAAGATTTGGCTGGCTGGTGCCGCCGCTCATAGCCGCAATGGCAGCATCGGCCACATCAACTCCCGCTTCCGCTGCTTTCAGCACGGAAGCGGCGTTAATGCCGCTGGTATCGTGTGAATGAAAATGGATCGGGATAGCGATTTCCTCGCGAAGCGTTTTCACCAATTCGAACGCAGCATACGGTTTGCACAGGCCGGCCATGTCCTTGATGGCGAGAAAATGCGCGCCGAGTTTTTCGAGCTGTCTGGCCATCGCAACGTAATACTTCAGCGAGTATTTCGGCCGGCCTTTGTCGAGAATGTCGCCGGTGTAGCAGATGGCAGGCTCGCAAACAGCTCCGGTTTCGAGAACCGCATCAATGGAAACACGCATGTTCTCAATGGAATTAAGCGAATCAAAGATGCGGAAAATGTCGATGCCCTGAGACTGCGCTTCGCGTACAAACTCGATAATGACGTTGTCGGGATATGAAGCGTAACCGACGGCGTTGGCGCCGCGAAGCAGCATCTGGAAACAAATATTGGGGATGCGCTGCCGGAGCTCGCGCAAACGCTGCCAGGGATCCTCGTGGAGAAAGCGAAGCGTCGTGTCAAACGTTGCGCCGCCCCACATCTCCAGACTGAAAAGATTCGGCAGGCGCTGCGCAACCGCGTTTGCCGTGGCAAGCAAATCGTGGGTACGGACGCGTGTAGCCATCAGCGATTGATGAGCGTCACGAAAGGTCGTATCCGTGATCAGCAGTCGTTTCTCTTTGCGCGCCCAGGCACCAAATTTTTTGGGACCAAGTTTTTGGAGAAGTTGCCGCGTTCCCGGTGGCGAGACGATTCCTGCGGCGGCGGGAATCACGGGCGTTTCAAATTCTTGCGGAGCCTGCTTCCCTTTCACTTCCGGATTGCCGTTCAGAATGACGTCGCCGACGTAAGAAAGCAGCTTGCTGGCGCGATCGCCGCGGCTCGGAAAGCGGAATAATTCGGGAGACTCGTCGAGAAAGGAAGTAGTAACTTCGCCCGCGCGAAACTTCGGGTGGTTCACCACGTTCTCGACAAACGGAATATTCGTTTTTACGCCGCGAATTCGGAATTCCCGGAGCGCACGGTCCATGCGCTGGCAGGCTTCGGGCAGATTCGAACCCCACGCGGTGACTTTGACGAGCAGCGAATCGTAATACGCGGCGAGCATCGCGCCGGCGTAGGCGGTGCCGCCGTCGAGGCGAATTCCGAAGCCCGCGGGGGAACGATACGTGGAGATTTTTCCGTAGTCCGGGGCGAAATTCTTTTCCGGATCCTCGGTGGTCACGCGGCATTGCAGGGCAGCGCCATTCAGCGGAACGCTCTCCTGTTTCGGCAGAGACATCGGCGGCTCATGCAGTTGGTGTCCTTGCGCGACGAGAATCTGCGAGCGCACAAGATCGATGCCGGTGATCACTTCGGTCACCGTGTGTTCGACCTGGATGCGCGGGTTGACCTCGATGAAATAGCACTTCTGCGCGTCCACGTCGAAGAGAAACTCGACCGTGCCGGCGTTGCGATAGCCGGCTTTGCGCGCGAGATGCACCGCCGCGTCGCACAGCCCGCTGCGAATGCTCGCGGAAAGATTTGCTGCCGGAGCGACCTCGACCACTTTCTGGTGGCGGCGTTGCACGGAACAGTCGCGCTCGTAGAGGTGCAGCAAATTCCCGTGGTGATCGGCGAGAATCTGAACTTCAAGATGCCGCGCGCGACGCAGATATTTTTCCAGAAACACAGAAGCGTCGCCGAAAGCGGAGCGCGCTTCACCCTGGGCTTCCTCGAGCAGGGCTTCGAGCTGCGAGTCATCGTGGACAACTCGCATGCCGCGCCCGCCTCCGCCCATCGCGGCTTTCACAATGACGGGATAACCAATTTCCTGCGCGATCGTGCGCGCTTCCGCAACAGACTTGACCGGCTTCTCCGTGCCGGGCAAAACGGGGACTCCCGCGGAAGCCGCAAGCCTTCGCGCTGCGGTCTTGTCTCCGAGCAATTCCAGCAGCTCAGGAGGCGGACCGATAAAGGTAATGCCGGCTTTCTGGCATGCGCGCGCGAAAGCCGGATTCTCCGAAAGAAAGCCATAGCCGGGGTGGATGGCGTCCACGCCCTTTTCCTTCGCGAGCGCAATAATTCCGGCGATGTCCAGATACGCCTCGACAGGGCCTTTGCCGGCGCCGATCTGGTAAGCCTCGTCGGCCTTGAAGCGGTGCAACGCCAGACGATCCTCTTGCGAATAAATCGCTACCGTTCTCAAGCCGAGCTCGTTCGCGGCGCGAAAGATGCGAATGGCGATCTCGCTGCGATTGGCGGCCAGCAGTTTCTGAATGGGTTTGGTCTTCTTCATGTCAGGAACGAAAAATACATCGCGCGAAATTCTACATTGTTTCATGAACGCAGCGCGACCCGGCTGCGCTTTTTTTAATCTTCCCCACAAAGAAAATTCATGGCGTCCGGGAAAAGAGAATGGCAGGACAGTTTCGGATTGGCCTAATGCATCGGTGGGCGCGCCTGCGGCGCCGTTGCCGATGAACCGGCATCCGCTGGAGCCGGCACGGCAGCCTTCAATTGTTCCAGCTGCGCTTGAACTTTCGCCCAGGCCTTGGGGTCGCTCTTTGTGGCATACGCCGCGTCCGGGTCAGAGAAAAAACGCAATAACTCTTCGCGCATCTCCGGCGGCGTTCCCACAAATTTTTGTGCCGCCAGCCTGTCCAACAGCTCGGCTTGCGCATCATCGTTCAATTTGTACTTGCCGGGCCCGGCTTCCTCGCCCAGGTCGAAGTTATCGTTCGGCAACGCCAGTTTTCCGTCGCCCCACGCCGTAAGCAGCTCGCGATATCGATCCAGCGTGGCATTAAAGCTGGCGCGGAACATCCGCTGCGTTTCTGGAGTTGGCGTCTTGAACTGGAGAACCTTGAGCGGCCCGAATTTGGGAATAATGCGGTAAAGAAAAGCGAGAAACTTTTCGCCGAACGTCGGCTTCTGATAGTCCTTGCCCCATTCCTTTTCATAGTTCGAACGCGACAGGTTATAGCGGAATTTTCTCTGCGTCATCCCCGGCAAGTCGTCCTTGATTTCGTCCTTCTTCAGCGTCCACGCGATCTTGGTGGCTTTTGGAATCGTTTTGCTCACGCCGCGGCGGTAAGAGTTGAGCGCTTTAGTCTCGTTGGAGAGGATGTCCTTCATTTCCAGCCCGTAAGTCTCCCGAAAAGCCTGATTGAGCACGGGCTGAGACACTTCGAACCCGATGAAGTCGTGGTAACCGTCAGGGGCGTAGCTTTCCTGTGCTACCTCCAGCACATCGAAGCCGAACTCCGTTTTTGCATGGGCTAGCGGATCTTCTTCGTAAGAGACGCTGTCTCCATATTTCTTTTTGAGCTTCGGATAAAGGATGGGAACAGCGCGGTTAGTGGCCATGCGGTGGCCGTTATTGTCAGCGGCATAGTGAGCCAGCGACCCCAGGGCAAATGCATACTCGTCTAAATCTTTCGAATCGTGGAGGAGAGCCAGTATGAAATCACCGCTGCGCACGTAGTGGGTCAGTTCACTGAAAAAAGGATTGCCGTAAGGGTAGTAGCCCATGTCCTGAATAATGGAGCCGCCGTAGGCGTAGGCTTGGGCTCCGCTGAGCTCCTCTTCCGTGGCTTGCGGAAATCGCTTCAGGAGCAAGGGCTTGAGGTTGGTTTCCCAGGCGGCATCGATGATGGCTTCATGCGCGAGCACCGCGTATCCCTGCGCGGGAGCCGGCCAAACAAGCGCGAGCGCCAGGATGCAGATGAATATTCGTCGGAGGCCTTCGAACGGCCGCTTCATTTTCTCGAAAGGCGAATAAGAGCCTCGCAGAAACTTTTTCTTCGCAAAAAGCACGGGCTGCCCCCTCATGGCTTCAAGAGGGGCTGGGCAAAACGAATCGGAACGCCGAAATTTGAACCGCCAAAACCTCTGACCACCGCAAACGTCACTCCGATCACTTCTCCATCGCGATTGATAAGCGGGCCGCCCGAGCCACCGGATGTGGTTTGCGCGTCATACACAATCTTGTCGGGAAGCACGTCGCCGATGTGCCCCTGTGTGACAAGCGGGCGAATCAGTTTGCGGCGGAGCAGTTCGTCGACGACTTTTTTCGGATTTCCGCCTGTGGTTTTGGCGATGTCGCTCACGGCATCCTCGCCGGCGCGCGCCAGAATCGCGCTGATTCCGGTGGCATAGCCGAGAGAGAGCAATGTCTGCCCGCTGACCGCAGCTTCCTTGCGTCCGTCCAGCTTCAGGATAGGTTTTTTCAAACCGGACAAATCGCCTTTGACGGTCGCGAGATCCGCTTCTTCGGAAATCTGGGAAATGCTGACGGGAATGCCAGCTGCGGCGTCGGGAAAATAGGCGGTGAGTTCGGCGATACCTGGATTCAACCCCTGGCTGAGAACGGCGGCAAGTTCGTCATTCTTCCACCACGGTTGCACGACGTGGTGATTGGTGAGAATGCGGCCTTCGCCGGCGATGAACCCGGTGCCGAAGAAATCCGCGCGAACTTCCGGCGCGCGGCCATCCAGAGTGTAAATAGGATTGCCCTCACTGTCCTGGAGCGGCTCTCCATTGGGATTAATCCCACCGTAGCGCAACGGACGCCCAGTGTCCCGATCAATGAAGGACACCGAAACATGGAGGAGGCAGACGCTGGGCGCATAGGCGCGAATCACCTCTTCCGCGCTCTGCGACTCCGTCTCCACACGCTGGAGGCGCGTGGTGGTCTCTGCAAGCTGCTTGCGAAGAGAAGAAACCTCGCCGGGCTCGGCGCCCGAAATCTTCTGCCGCAGCTCTTCCGATTGCTGCTGGAGCTGCTGCTTCTGTACAAGGACATCGGATTGCTGCATCTCAGCACGCGCGCTGCGTGCGGCCGCCACCAACTGTTCCTGGCGGTGAACGCCGCGCTCGAGCTGGGCGATCACGGAATAAGCGCGGTTCGCTTCCTTGTTCGCGCGGTGGGAAAAAAGAAAAAAGATGCCCGCGATTACCAGGGCGACGGCGAAAAGTGCCGACACTCCTATTTTTAGCGCACGATCCAGGGAAAAAGCATCGCGCGTGAGTTTCTCGGTGACGGCCAGCGCCTGGAAGGCGGTCTGCGCCATCTCTCGTCCTTCGTCCGCGATGCGAGTTTTGTCCCGAAGTTCTTCGATCGAATGCTTCCCTCGCAATTGTGCTCGTACGCGCGCCAGCAATTCGGCAGGTTCCCACGGCGCAGAGAGAACCTCGTCGGCGCCGAGCTCCAGGGCGCGTGCACGCTCCGTTCCACCTCCCCGGATCAGCAGAACCACGCGCGTATCAGCCGTCAGCGAATTGCCTTTGACTTCGGCAAGCGCGTCACAGCATTGGATGTCGGCGAGGTCAGCGGAAAGAAGCAGAAGGTCCACGCCTGCGTCTCGAATGAATTTGAAACCCTCTGCTTGAGATTCCGATACCGCAACCTCATAGCCCGCGGAACGCAGCAATTCTTCCAGCGAACCGCGTAAGTCCGCTGCGGCCTCGACGATTAGAATGCGCTCGCGTTTTGAAGCCATGCTTGCGGCCTCTTCCTGCGCCTGTTGTTTTTAATCCTTCGCTCTCAGGCCTTGCATTCTTGCAGAGACGCATGCGGCAAGGACTGCAAGAATAGCTGTTTCAGAACTTCTCTGCTCGCAATTGAATTCTGGCACAAAATGACTCGTAGCGAAAATGGAGTTAGGTGCTGCTGCGCGGGGGGACGGAAGACGTTCAAGACATCTGGAAACAGCTCAACGCGACTTAGGAGAGAAGTTGATCCCGCGAATCACGCCTAGTATTTTCTCAGCACGCCGATGACGCGGCCCTGGATTCTTACGTCGTTGGCCGCAACCAGAATGGGAGCCATCTCGGAATTGGCGGGTTGCAATCGAATCTTGCCCGCCCCTTCGCGATAAAAACGCTTCAGGGTAGCCTCATCCCCGTTGACGAGAGCCACGACGATGTCGCCGGCGTTGGCAACCTGCGTCTGCTCACATACAACATAATCGCCGTCCATGATGTGATCCTCGATCATGGAACTGCCTTTGACCTGAAGCACAAAAGAATTCCCGCCGCGTGCGAAATCGCCGAGAGAAAGCGTCTCTCGCTCCTCGACCGCTTCCAGCGGGCGCCCCGCCGCGATGCGGCCCACGAGGGGTAGCTCCTGGATCTTTCGCTCCATCACCTGATCCTTCACGGACTTGGGCAATTGAACAATTTCGATGGAGCGGCTCTGGTTGTAACCGCGGCGGATGAAGCCCTTCTTTTCCAGCGTGGTGATGTGTTTGTGCACCGTCGCGAGCGAAGTGAGTTTCAGTCCCTTGCCAATCTCTTCAAAGCTTGGCGCGTAACCATGCTTGGTCTCAAACGCCACGAGGTAGTCGAGAACCTCTTTTTGTCGTTTTGTCAGCGCCATCTTCGCGCCTCCATCTGCAAAAGTTATCCACAGGCACTTTAGGCGAAAAGAAAGCGAACGTCAACAGATTCTTTTTCCGAGGTGGTAAGGCAGTTTCCGGTTAGGCGACTCACCAGGAATTGACCACGCCTTTGCCTAGTCCACTAGTTGCACCCCATTCGGCCGTGGAGTAACCTCGCGGATCCGGTCTATCTCCACACCATCCGGCTCAATCAACTTGCCAGGAGGCGTCTGATGCGAATCGTCCTTTTCGCTACTGTAGTTGGCTCGCTCCTGCTTTTCACTAAGCCCTCGCTAACTCCCGCCCTTACGCCAGAAGCCACAAACGTGAACAAGGTGACGCCGCTCATCCTGGAAAAGAACGAAGGCGAGCGACGAGTTGTGCGTGGGTGGCCGGGCCATCCAGCACCGGGAGAGACCTTTATTCTCAAAGTCGACCCCCAAAATGGCGGCTCCTCACATCTGGTTTTTCTTACGGCGGAGATCGAGCCCGGAGGAGAAATACCGGCCCACAAGCATCCTGGTGCGGACGAAATCCTCTTTTTGCAGACGGGAACCGCTCGCGTGCATTTGGGAGATGCGGTTAGAGAGGTACACTCCGGAGCCACAATTTTCATACCTGCTAAGACATGGATTGCGGTGTCGAATATAGGAAGTGATGCAATTCGTATGGAGTGCGTATTCTCCGCACCGGGCTTCGAGGAGTTCATGCGAGAGGGGTCCGTTCGTGAGGGCGAGAAAAATGTGCCCATGACGGAGGCCGAGGATGCGGCGAGCCAAAAGAGGCACTCGCATGATGTGATTTACAAGCAGCCGTAAATTCATGGCTGCTCGTGGCAGTAGAATTGGTGCCTGGTTAACGCGCCTGCCGGAGAAGTGGAATTGGCCCCGATCCCATTGTCCGGTAAGGCGACTAATCGCGACTTACAAGCGGAATCCCGGATGCGAATAGGAAACTCAAGATTCAGGACTTCAATGCATGGTAGGTTGATATCAATATATATTGCCAAGCGGGACGATTAATTTTGTATGGCAAGCGCGGCGGCTGCAAAAGAAGTAGTGTTGTTGGAGGAAACGTAGGGTCATCCCGCATCGATGCCGTGGCCTTCAGAATCAGGAGAAGTCATGGAACAAAAAAGAGTGAGGACGAGCGCATTAAGGAGTATCGCTCTGGTCGTCATGTTCGCCGCGGCGTGGCCCGCGCGAGCTCAAAACGCCAAGACAGCCTACCCAGCCATGGCTCCGCTCGAACAATACCTGATGCCGGATCGGAACGAAGAGATCAAACTGGCGCGCAGCGCTGCGCCGGACTCTATCTCCGGCGAGGCCGAAGTTCTGGTTCTCGGCAAAGCTGGCTATGAAACTGCCGTTCAGGGGAAGAACGGTTTCGTATGCCTGGTAGAACGGTCGTGGACTGCCGGAATCAACGATTTGGGCTTTTGGAATCCTAAAACGCGCGGTCCTCTCTGCCTCAATCCTCCGGCGGTGCGGTCCTACCTTCCGCGCACGATCAAAAAGACCGAGTTGGTCATCGCCGGGCGGACGAAAGCGCAGATGTTCGAGGCTGTCGCCGCGGCCATCGATAAGAAAGAGCTGCCAGCGCCGGAGCCTGGCGCGATGTCCTACATGCTGTCGAAGCAAGGCTATTTGGGCGACCAGGCTGGCGGACCGTGGCTTCCGCATCTAATGTTTTTCACTCCCGAAACCGATTCCAAGGCGTGGGGCGCGGATCTTCCCGGATCGCCGATTATCACGTTTCAAAATCCGGAGGAGCGCCTTACCGTCTTTCTGATTCCCGTACGCCGCTGGTCGGACGGTACGCCCGCTCTCCCTCAGGCTGCGCACTAGCGTTCGATCTCGACGTATGCCCAACACCCCGGACAAGAACAGGAGGTCGTCGGAGTCGAGGTAATCCGACGACCTCCTGTTCTCTAGGTCACGCAGGTCCAGATAAACGCCTTCTAACTCGGAATGACTTCTGGTTAGCCCGTGATTCGGGATCTATCCCACAAGGCTGATGCTAGCATTGCCAGTGGAGCGGTCAGCACAGTGCTTATATACTTCGTTTCCGTATGGATGCGGCCCGGCCAATGAGGCTGCAGGTGAGAGTTGCTCCCGTTGGCTACGTTGTGGGAAGGCAGAGCTATGGCTGGAAGAATAAAGACCAGTCGAGGCGTCGGCAGCAGTGCTGTTGTTTTCTGCCGTGAAAACCAAGCCACCATTGAAAGGACACAACAATGAAAACCACACGGCGACAAAACCTCGTGGGACGCGAAATGCCTTCTCGTCGCGAGTTCCTGGCTCGCTCAGTGGCGGCCAGTGCCGCAATCCTTTTATCTGGCGACCTGGGCGTGGCAGCCGAGGGGAAGAAGACCTTCACCATCTTGCACACCAACGACCTCCACTCAAACTTCATCGGTCTGAGTCCGGCCTTGGACTACAAGCCGTTCAGCACCGGCACAGACAAGACACTGGGTGGATACGCTCGTCTAGCCGCGTTAATTCGTCGGAGGAAGGAAGCACGCCAGGGTCTCGGCGCGGTGTTGATCCTGGACGACGGCGACTACAGCATGGGCACGGCATTCGGCGGGGCTATTCGCGAGACCGGCGCCGAACTGCAACTCCTGTCCCGGATGGGTTACGATGCCATCACCTTCGGCAACCATGAGTTCGACTTCGGTCCCGACGGACTGGGACAATCGATCAGAGTGGCCGCCAAAGCTGGACATGTTCCTCCGGTAGTCGCCTCGAACACCAACTTCGATGGAAAAGACGCAACGCTGGCCGATCTCCAGCGTTTGGCGAAGGATGGGGTGATCCGCCGCCATCTCGTAATCGAGCGCGGCAGTGTGCGCTTCGGCATCTTCGGGTTGCTCGGGAAAGAGGCCCTAGTCTACACCAACGGTGGCGCAGCTTCGTTCCCTGACGCCATCGAGACCGCCAAGGATATGGTGAACGTTCTCCGCGAGAAGGAGAAGGTGGATGTGGTTATTTGCCTTAGCCACGGCGGCGTAGCGAGAGGTAAGGACGGGAAATTCACCGGCGGCGATGACCTGCGCGTAACTGAGGCGGTGCCGGGCATCGACGTGGTCATTAGCGGCCACAGCCATACTGCGCTCAAAGAAGCGATTATCGTCAACGGCCGCACTCCCGTCCAGGCCGGGAAGTATGGACAGAACCTCGGCGAACTGGTGATTACAATGGACGGCGGCAAGCTGACGGTCGAGTCCTACCAGCTCCACCCGATTGACGACACCATTGCCGGCGACCGGGCCATTGCCGACGAGATCGACGGGTACAAGAAGACTGTCACCAGGGTTGTATTCGCGGCCCGCGGTTATAGCATTGATCAGCCGCTGGCGGTGGCGCCGCGGGATCTGCCCAATACTTTCACAGACATCGCCGCCGGGACGCCCCTCGCCAACCTCGTCACCGACTCCTTCCGCAAAGCCACCAAGGCCGACATCGCAATCACCGCCAATGCATTGATGCGCGCCGGTTTAACACGGGGGAAGTCAGGCGTACAGACAGTCTACGACGTGTTTGCTGTGGCACCCCTTGGCACCGGTATCGTGGATACAACGGCTGGGAGCGCCCTCGTGACGGCTTACTTCACGGGCCAGGAATTGAAGCATGTTCTCGAATTTTTTCTTGTGGAAAATCCGACCCACCCGGGCGAATCTTTTCCCCGCACCTCCGGCATGAAGTTTTGCTACGATACGTCGCGCCCAATGCTCGACGTTGTAACGGCGATCGAAATAGGAGACCTCGATCACGGCTACCGCGCGATCGACATCACAGGGAAAGACGAGCGTTTGTATAGCCTCACGTGTCCGCTGATGTTCGGCAAGTTCGTTGTGGCCATCCCAAACTTCACAAAGGGCAGACTGGCTCTGGTGCCCAAGAACAAGGAGGGGCAGCCGTTCAAGGAGAAGACCCAGTTACTCGACGACCCTCGCGGCGACACGCCCGACCTGCTACCGCCGCCGAGTACCGTGGATAAAAGTAGTGTCGACACGATCACGGAGGGAGGTGTCGTTGCGGAGATCAAAGAATGGCAGTCGATCATGGATTACATCCGCAGCCTGCCCGTCAAGACCAAGGGCGGCCTACCCATGATCCCCGTCGATGAGCGCGCCTCAGAGGTCCGAGCGATTAAAGTAGGCTGATCGGCACTTGGACGATTAACGCGGTGGTCTCAATGGGTCGACGCAACACTCAGCTCGAACCCACCTTGCATTGAAAACAAAAGTTAAAATCTCTGGCTAGGTTAGATCAGCCGGAACACTACCCTGGCTAGGTTTTGACCGAGTACAGCCAAACAGATGGGTTCTTCCGGGGAAGCATTGTCGAATCAACGCATTGGATGGTGTTGCGTCGACCGGTTGAGCTGGCACGACGCAATATAAAAGGGCGTCCCTTTTGGAGTAGGGTTTTGAGTGTTCGGCTCGAACCCCTCCAGAAAGGAGCGCCCTGTATATGGATAGCGTGAAGTATATCGGCAT
>JABCZR010000027.1 GCA_013289585.1 Acidobacteriota bacterium
GGATACGAGGAGCCTGACGAGTTTCAGCAACGGAGTGTATCTGGTGTGGAATGTATCGGGGCACGTGAAGATCAACGTCACTCTGAATACTGGGATAAACGCGGTGGTGAGCGGAGTGTTTTTCCACTAGAGAAGACAGCCAGTCCTCGTTTGAGTTTCAGCGAGACGATAAGCCCCGTCTTGCGGGGCCGGATGCCGCACGGACTGCGGAGCACAAGTTAATCTCAATAAAAATCAATGATTCGTGGCTCTACTGGCTTAGCAGGCTTTTCCAGCGGACCCAGGCGTCGGCGCGGGCCTTCTTGTTGGCTTCGTTGGCATCGGGAGCCTCGCCGGCGCGCATAAAGCCGTGTCCGGCGCCTTCGTAGGTTACCGGGTCGTAAGTCTTGCCGGCGGCCTTCATTTGCGTGATGGTATCGGGGATGGTCGCGTCGATGCGCGCGTCATTCCCAGCATAGAAGCCATAGACCGGTGCTTTGATGCGAGCCATGGCATCTTTTTCAGGCGGCCCGCCGTAGAAAACGAAGGCCGCAGCAAGATCCGCGCGGTTGGTTGCGAATCGGAATGTTTGGCTACCGCCCCAGCAGAATCCGCCAACGAATAGCTTGCCACTGGAGGCGGGAAGCTTGCGGCCATAGTCGGCCGCGGCATTCAGATCCGCGGTCACCTGATCGGGATTCAGGTGGCTGACTGCCTCCATCGTTTTGTCCGCGGCAAAATCAGAGCTGCGGCCGCCGTTCGGACCCATGCCGGAGAGCAGATCGGGAGCGACGGCGATGTATCCGGCCGCGGCTACCTGATCCGCCAGATCCTGCACCCAGTCGGTCATGCCGAAGATTTCGTGAATGATCAGCACGACAGGGGTCTTGCCTTTCGACTCGGGATAGACGACGAAGGTTTCGACCGAACGGCCATCGTGCTTAATGGTGACCCATTCACTGTGGCGCGGAGATCTTTGCAGCGTCGCTTTGGCCCAATCCTGCGCGGAAGCGAGTTGCGCGGCGCAAAGAAGGAGCATGCAAATTAAAGTGGTGCGTTTCATGGCGCGGTGTCTCCCTTGGAGAATATCGCTGGCCGGACACGGCCTGGAAGCGTCCGTTCGGGCGAGAGGCATGGTAATGCCATGTGGCAAAGCTCGCAAGAGCCAGAAGCGGTCGGGGTGGCTGATAGGCGCGTTGACACGCTTGCAGGCGTCCGCTACGCTTTTGAGTTCACATAGCTGAAGATATTGCTTCTGTGAGGAACGGACAAACCGCCGCATGGCTGAAGAAAAGCTGCCGACCCGGGCACAAGATTTTTCCGAGTGGTACAACCAGCTGGTTTTGAAGGCGCAACTCGCCGATTATGCGCCGGTGCGCGGCTGCATGATCGTGCGCCCCTACGGCTGGGCACTGTGGGAGAACATTCAGCAGGCGCTGGACCGCCGCTTCAAAGCCACGGGTCATCAGAACGTGGCGTTTCCCCTATTGATTCCTCGCAGCTTCATCGATAAGGAGAAGCATCACGTCGAGGGGTTTTCGCCGGAGCTGGCGGTGGTCACCATTGGTGGTGGTGAAGAACTCGCGGAACCTCTGGTGATTCGCCCGACATCGGAGACCATCATTGGCCATATGTGGTCGAAATGGATTCAATCGTACCGCGACCTGCCGGTTTTGATGAACCAGTGGAACAGCGTAGTGCGCTGGGAACTGCGCACAAAGCTTTTTCTCCGCACGCTGGAGTTTTACTGGCAGGAGGGCCACACCGCGCATGCCACTCGCGAGGAAGCCGAAGCCGAGACGCGGCAGATGTTGGACATTTACACCGACTTCGCGGTGAAGGATGCCGCGATTCCCGTGATCCCGGGAAAAAAATCCGACGCGGAGAAATTCGCCGGCGCCGACACGACGTTCTCGATTGAAGCGATGATGAGCGACGGCAAAGCTCTGCAATCCGGCACGTCGCATTTTCTGGGGCAGAATTTCGCCCAAGCCTTCGAGGTCAGATATCTCGATCAGAACGGCCAGCTGCAGCACTGTTGGACCACGTCGTGGGGCCTTTCAACGCGCATGATCGGCGCGATTATCATGGTGCACGGCGATGACCAGGGGCTGGTCCTGCCGCCGAAACTCGCGCCCTACCAGGCCGTCATCGTGCCGATCTTCAAGACGGACGAAGAAAAGACCGTGGTTCTCGAGACCGCGAGAAAGCTGAAGGCGGAGCTGGCGAAAGCCGACATTCGCGTCACGCTGGACGAGCGCGAAGGTCAGAGCCCCGGCTGGAAATTCAACGATTGGGAGATGCGCGGCGTTCCCCTCCGCATTGAACTCGGCCCCAAAGACGTCGCCAAACAGGCTGCCGTGCTAGCGCGACGCGACCGGCCGGGCCGGGAAGGGAAGATCAGCGTGTCATTGGCTGATTTGCCGTCGACAGTTGAACGCTTATTGGCCGAAATTCAACAGTCGCTTCACGATAAGGCGCTGGCCTTTCGAAAGAGCAATACGCACGATGCAACCACCTACGAGGACCTGAAAAAGGCCGTCGAAAACGGCTTTGCCCTCTCCTTTTGGTGTGGCAGCACCGACTGTGAAGCCAAAATCAAGGAAGAAACCCGTGCCACTATGCGATGTATCCCGCTCGAACAGCCTGGCGGCTCAGGCACCTGCGTAGCTTGCGGCAAGCCATCGGCCGAGCGCGCGATTTTCGGACGTGCTTACTAAGCCCGTTCCTTTCCGGGAACATGGCCTGCGCCAACTTCTCGACACTCCTCCATGCGGATGCTAGCGTAAGTAACAGGGGCTTCTGGGCTTCGCCGCACGGCGAACCTGCAAATTCGGCCGAAACGCCCCGGGAGCTGCGTTCTTGAACCTTTTTCGCAATGCAAATCGCCCCATGCTGGCGCAACGTCACTCCGAGCGCGGGGAGGGCAAACTTAAGGCCATCCTCTTTACCGTGGTCATTGTGCTGATCATCTACTCCGCAGTGAAGATCATTCCCGCGTACGTCTCGGAGTACGAACTCTCCGACAAGATGCAGGAGCAGGCGCGGTTTGCCGTGGTCAATCGTTACAGCGAGGATCAGATTCGCGACAATATTTTCAAAACCGTGCAGGACCTGGATATTCCGGCCAAGAGGGAAGACATCAAAGTAGCCGCCAGCAACGCCATCGTGAAGATTTCGTTGAACTATACCGTTCCCGTGGACTTGCTCTTCTACCACATCGATCTCAATTTTTCTCCATCAAGCGAAAACAAGGCCCTGTTTTGAGGCCTCGGATTGGCGCTGCCCCCTTCCTGGCTCTGTGCTGAAGTTGCGACATAGGGGAACTCTGCCTTTCCTGGGGCGTGGTCTTGCGAGACAATAAAAGTTCAGCCCTCGGGAGCACTGGTTTGCGCATTCGCATTCAAAAAGGATTTTTTACCTCGGCGATCGGTTTGGCGATCCTCGGCATCGTCTTCGCCATGTTTCTCATCGCCGGCGGAATCTTTACCTACTACTACGTGAAGTACTCGCGCATGATCGATGCGCGGCTCTCCGGGACCAGCCTGCAAAACACCACGCAGATTTTTTCCGCCCCGGAGCACATCTTCGTTGACCAGGCCTGGGGAGCGGACGATCTGGCCACCTATCTCACTCGCGTCGGGTACCGGCCGGAGCATGACGATAACGCCCGCGGCCAATTCACCGTCCAGGGGAACACCGTCGATATCCGCCCGTCCAAACTTTCCTATTTCGGGGAGAAGAACGCGCTGGCGGTACAGTTTCACGGGAAAACCGTGAAATCCATCAAGCCGCTTTCCGGCGGCCCGGACCTGAACAGCGCCGAAATCGAGCCGGACCTGATCACCAATCTCTTTGACAGCGCCCGTGAGAAACGGCGCCGAGTCCGGTACGATGACTTGCCTGCAACGCTGGTGGACGCCATTCTTTCCGCGGAAGACAAGCGATTCTTCGAACATGGCGGTTTTGATTTCATTCGAATCGTGGGCGCAGCGTGGGCCGACGTGCGGCATAGCAGCCAGCACTACCAGGGTGCGAGTACCATCACCATGCAGTTGGCGCGCACCTTCTTCTTTTCGAACGAGCGGACCTGGCGGCGAAAACTCGCCGAAGCGATGGTTTCAATCGAGCTCGAGCAGCGCTTTACCAAGCAACAAATTTTTGAGATGTATGCGAATGAGGTGTACCTGGGAAATCGCGGGAGTTTCGGAATTCGCGGGTTCTCCGAAGCCAGTGTGGCCTATTTCGGCAAGGACCTGCGGCAGTTGTCCCTGGGCGAGTGCGCGTATCTCGCGGGCATCATTCGCGCGCCAAACTTCTATTCGTCTGCCGACCGGCATCCCGAGCGCGGGGGCCAGGCGCGTGACCGCGTCCTGACGCAGATGCTGGAGAATAAGTACATCAACGAGGCGGATGTGCAGGATGGCAAGCGCGCACCGCTGAAAATCGTGCGTACCTCGGTCTCCGGCGGAGACGCGCCTTACTTCGTGGACATGGTGAAGGACCATCTCCTCGACAAATACTCCGAAAACGAACTCTTGAGCCAGAATTTCCGCGTCTACACGACACTGGATCCCGCGCTGCAACGCGCCGCCGTTGCCGCGGTCGATGCAGGGATGAAAAACGTGGACTTGCTTCTCGCGAAAAAGTACGACAAGTGGCGCCGCGAGAACGCGAAAAAGGGGATCACCGAGCCGATACCGCAGGCGCAGGTAGCCTTGGTTGCGCTGGATCCTCGCACGGGTGAAATCAAGGCAGTGGTCGGAGGGCGGGATTACGGTCAGAGCCAGCTCAACCACGCTCTCGCGCATCGTCAGCCCGGCTCGGTTTTCAAACCCTTTGTTTACGCGGCAGCCTTCGACAATGCCGTGGACGGCGTGCAGCCGATCATCACACCCGCGACCACCATCGACGACGAGCCTACCACCTTCGAGTTCGACGGCAAGGATTACACCCCCAATAACTACGGCGAAAAATTCATGGGGCGCGTGACGGTTCGGGATGCGCTGACGAACTCGCTCAATGTGGCCACCGTCAAAGTCGCCGAGCTGATCGGCTATGGCCGCGTTGTGCAGGTGGCGCGAAAGATGGGGCTGGGCATGAATATCCAGCCGACGCCTGCCGTGGCTCTGGGCGCCTACGAAATGACACCGATCGATGTCGCCGCGGGCTACACCACCTTTGCAAACGTAGGCACCCGTGCCGAGCCGCAGTTTCTGCGGAGCGTGATTGATGCCCAGGGGACAGAAGTCGAAAAATTCACCCCGCAGACCCGTCAGGCTCTCGATCCACGCGTCGCTTTTCTCGTTGATAGCCTCCTGAAGGACGTGCTGAATCGAGGCACCGGCGCCGGAGTACGCTCGCGTGGTTTCACTCTCCCCGCCGCCGGAAAAACGGGTACCTCCCGGGACGGCTGGTTCGCAGGCTTCACTTCGAATCTTCTCTGTGTGATCTGGATTGGCTTCGACGACAATCGCGACATCGGATTCACCGGCGGCGCAGTGGCGGCGCCGATCTGGGCGGATTTCATGATTCGCGCCACGGCCTTGTCGCAATATAAGGACGTAAAAGACTTCACCATGCCGGAAGGCGTGCAGTCGGTGATCATCGACCCGGAATCATTACAGCTTGCCACCCCCAACTGCCCGACGACCCGCGAGGAAGTGTACGTCGCGGGTTCAGCGCCAACCCAAATGTGCGAGCTCCACGGCGGTCACAGCCTGGTTACTTCGACCGGCTCGGTCCTTTCCCACATATTCGGAGGCCAATCCAAGACCGCGCAAACCGACGAGAATGGGCAGCCGGTCACCCCGTACGACCCGAACCGCCCGCCCAATGCCACGGGCCAGGGTACCCCCGATACTCCTGCGCAGACGGGCGAAAAGAAAAAGAACCCTTTACAGAAGATATTTGGTATCTTTGGGGACAAGAAGAAGGAACCCGACAAGGCCAAGCCAAAGCCGGAGAAGGGAGACCCGCCATGACCTGTATTCGAATGGCGTTTCCAGCAAGTATCCTCCTCTTTAGTCTTTCCATGCCCTCTGCAGGACAGTCGCTCTTTGAAAATCCCAGTACAGAGGTTGCGCCGCGAATGGGACAATCCCAGCCGCAGTCACAAGCGCAATCGCCCACGGACCCCGCCGTTATTGTCGTCCGGCCGGAGCTGACGGACGAGCAGCTTGCCGATCTCTATATGGTCCGCAAGGACTACCGGGAAGCGACGCTGGTTTACAAGAAGCTGGCGGATCAGAACCCGAAAAATCCGGTGTACCTGAACAAACTCGGCATTTCGTTGCACCAGCAATCGGCACTGGCGCTGGCGCTAAAATATTATGAGCGCGCCTCGAAAGTGGATCCCACATACGCGGATGCGCAAAATAACATCGGCACGATCTGGTATCAGCGTAAACGGTACGGCAAAGCCATCAAGGCCTATCAAAAGGCGCTAAACATCCGCAACGACATGGCCGTGCTGTACAGCAATCTGGCCTACGCTTACTTCGGCGACAAGAAATATGAGGAGGCCATCTCCTCTTTCCGCCAGGCGCTGGCATTGGATCCGCTGCTATTCGAGCACAACAGTTCGAGGAGCGGGTCGCTGTTGCAGGATCGTTCCGTAAATGACCGCGGACGTTTTTACTACCTGCTGGCGAAGTCTTTCGCCGAAGCCGGTAACTTGGAACGCTGCATGATCTATCTCCGCAAGGCGAAGGACGAAGGCTATACGCAGCTCGCGGCAGCAAAATCCGATCCGGCTTTTGCCGCGGTGCTCAAGGAGCCGGGAATCCAGGAGATTCTTGCTCCGAAGCCGCCGGATACCCATCAACCCTGACCTTTCCGGCGATTCTCAGATTTACTTGCTTACTGCCTGCGCCAACGCGAAAGGCGTGCTTGCGTCTGCTACAATGCTAGTGACATGGGCCGCCATTTCTTCTCCGCGCGTTGCCTAATCCTGCTCTCCGGCTTCGTTGCTGTTGGAACTACAGCCGCCCTCGCACAGCAACCTGCACCCAGGAACCGCATTGCCCCGACATCCAGTTATCAGCAAGGCGTATTCCTGGTATTTCCGTTCGAAAACGCTGGTTCGTCGCCGCGGCTGGACTGGCTGGGCGAGGGCCTCGAAGAATTAACCATCCAGAGGCTGTCCGCTGCGGGCGAGCAGGTGTATTCACACGCGGGGCGCATTACGGAACTCGAGCGCTACGGCCTTCCGCACACCTCCAAGTTGAGCCGCGCGACCATGCTGCATGCCGCGGAAGATCTCGATGCCGATTTTGTGGTTTTTGGGAAATACACTTCGAATGGCACATCGCTCACGGTCGAAGCGCGCGTGCTCAAAGTGAATCCCACGTCCCTGCTTGCACCGCTCCCGGAGACCGGCGCTCTCAATACGCTCATGGATTTGAATATGCGGTTGGTGTGGCGCATGCTCACAACCAGCGATCCGCGCTACCCATTGAGTCTCGCTGAATTCACAAAACGCCAGCGGCCACTTCGCCTCGACGCGTTCGAACACTACATCCGCGGGCTACTGGCCACCGAAGATGATGTGCGCTTGCGTGAGTTGCGGGAGGCGGCGAGGCTCGAGCCGGATTGGCCGGACCCGGATTTTGCGCTCGCGGAAGCCTACTTTGCGCGGCGCGACTGCGATTCGGCGCTGCCATGGTACGCCAAAGTGCCCAAGAAACATGACCGCTATGCGGAAGCGGTTTTCGCCACGGGTGTCTGCCGCCTGTTGCTTGGCCAACCGGATCGCGCTGAGGAAGTGTTTACTTCGCTCCAGGAAGTATTGCGGAACAACCTCGTTGCCGGGGCGGACCTGCCGGAAATCCTGAATAACATTGCCGTCGCGCTGGCCCGCCAGGGGAAAGTTCCCGCCGCCCAGGCGGATCTCGCTCGCGCTGCGGAGCTCGATCCTGACGAGGATGACTACACGTTTAATTCGGGTTTATTGGCGCTGCAAGCCAATGATGCGGCGGCTGCGGCGAGATTCTTTCGCGAATCCGTGGAACGCGAGCCGGACAATCCGGAAGACCGGGCAATGCTGATCTTGTCCCTGGAAAAAGCAGGGAATAAATCCGAGGCGGAGCAGGAGCGGGGAACGGCGATCGAGGCGTTTGGCCCCAATGGCCTGCCCGCGATTCATCTGGATGCGAAGAATGAATTCGTGTTCAAGCTGATTCGCATCAAGACCGAGCTCGATGTAACCGCTCTCCGCGCGGGGCTGGAATCCCCCGAATCTGGTTCAGTGGTCGCGGCCTCCGGCGGCTCCGCGGACACACCGGCGGCGCACATTCGCCGCGCGCGTCAGGAGCTTTCCGCGGGGCATGTGGATGCGGCGGAAAAAGAATTTCGCGCCGCCCTTGCCGGCGATCCCCACAATGCCTCGGCGCTCCAGGGACTGGGAGAAATCGATCGCCGCCGTGGCAAGCTGGAAGATGCTGTGAAGGATCTTCAAGCCTCGCTGGAAGCGCGGGATTCCGCCGTGGTCCGAACGACGCTGGCGAAAATCTATTTGGAACAGAAAAAACCGGATCTTGCGCGCACGGAAGTGGAGCGCGCGCTGAAGCTGGCTCCAAACTATGCGGAAGCGAAACAGCTTCTCGAACACCTGCAGAAGTTCAACGCAAACCAGAAGAAGCCCGGTGGAGGTGCGCGATGACCGGTTGGCTGTACTTGATTCGACGTGTCTCTGAATCTCGGGGATTTCAGTGGCTTGCATCGCTTTCACTTCTCGGCATCCTGGTCGCTTCTGCAATCTCTGTATTGCTTCCCGCCGCGACGGCCGACGAACATCCGGCCGGCCCCTTCGTTCAGGAACTCACCCTCGATAGCGAAGTTGAGCCCATATTGGCGACGTATATTGACGAAGGCCTCGCGGATGCGGCGAGGCGTCACGCCTCGCTGGTGCTCATCACCATGGATACTCCCGGCGGGCTGAGCGATTCGATGAAGGATATGATTCAGCACATTCTTGCGTCGCCCGTGCCGGTCGCGGTTTACGTTTCGCCTACGGGAGCGCGTGGTGCTTCCGCGGGATTCTACATATTGCTATCGGCGGATATCGCCGCGATGGCCCCAGGGACGCACGCAGGTGCTGCTTCTCCAGTGCTCTCGATCGGCGGATACGTTCCGCAGATTGACGATGTGCTGCGCAAGAAGATCAACCAGGACGCCATGGCCTTTCTGCGCAGCTTCACGGAAACGCGCGGACGCAATCCTGTGCTGGCGGAAAAGGCCATCACGGAATCCACGGCGTTTACGGAAAAAGAAGCGCTGAATGGCAAGATGATCGACCTTATCGCAAGTTCGACCGACGATTTGTTGCGCCAACTCGACGGCCGGTCGATAACACGCTTCGACGGAACGAAAATAACGCTGGCGCTCAAGGATTCCGTGCGCGCCCCGTTTCAGCTTTCTACCCGGCAAAAGTTTCTGGCGCGCATCGTGCAGCCGGACGTCTTTTTCGTGCTGCTGATTCTCGGCGTGCTTGGCCTGTACACGGAGTTCACGCATCCCGGTGTGATTGCGCCGGGAGTGATTGGCGGAATCTGCCTGATCCTCGCGCTGTATGCCATGCAATTTCTTCCTGTGAATCTTGCCGGCCTATTGCTGATTCTGCTCGCGCTGGCTTTTTTCATCCTGGAAGCCAAAATGCCAAGTCACGGCGTCCTGGCTCTGGGAGGAGTCGTCTCGATGTTTTTGGGTGCGATCTTTCTGATCCGTTCGCCACTCACATCGGGCGGAGTCAGCGTTGGCGTGGCGCTCGCGGCGACTTTGCCATTTGCGCTGCTCACCGTCTTTCTAATGCGGCTGGTCCTGCGCTCGCGGAAATGGAAATCAGTGACGGGCAAGGAAGAATTGATCGGAGCACAGGGCGTCGCCATCGCGCGTCTGCCGGCGGGTGCCGAGGGAATGATTCGCGTGCACGGTGAGCTCTGGCAGGCGGAGTCTTCCCAGCCCGTGGAAGAAGGCAGCACTGTCCGGATCTTGCGCGTCGATGGTCTGAAATTATACGTCGAGCCGGCGGACGCGGCCGTTTCGGTTGCGAAATAGCAATTTTCTGAGTACAGGAGAAAAATATGGAGATTGGGTTTGTTGGAATTCCGCTGTTTGTCGTTCTCGGGGTCTTCCTCGTCTGGTTCTGGAATTCGATCTATATCATCAAGGAATGGGAACGCGGCGTTGTACTTCGGCTTGGGCGCCTGATACCGGAAGCAAAGAGCGCCGGCATAAACCTGGTGTTTTGGCCGATCGAAACGCTCTACCGGATTCCGCTGCGAATTGAGACCTTGGATGTTCCGCCGCAGGACATCATCACGCGAGACAACGTTTCCGTGAAGGTCAACGCGGTTTGCTATTTCCGCGTGGTGGACGCCAACCAGGCCCTCTCGCAAGTGCAGAACTACACCTACGCGACTTCGCAGTTGGCCCAGACCACCATTCGCAGCGTCGTCGGGCAATTCGAACTCGATGAGATCCTTTCCCAACGCGACAAGGTCAACGCCAAGCTTCAGATCATTCTCGACACGGACACGGAACCTTGGGGCATCAAGGTCTCCAAAGTCGAGGTGAAACAGGTCGACATTCCCGAGCAGATGCAGCGCGCCATCGCCAAACAGGCCGAAGCCGAACGCGAGCGCCGCGCAAAGATTATTCACGCCGAAGGCGAATTCGAAGCTTCGCAAAAACTCGCCGACGCCGCGAAGGTTCTCGAAACACAGCCCTCTGCCATCCAGCTCCGCTACCTGCAGACACTCACCGAGATAGGTGTCGAGAAGAACACAACGATTGTGTTTCCCCTGCCTATCGATATCATTAATCAGTGGACTAAGAATTTAGGGGGACCGCAAAAGTAAGAATGGCTTCTGGGGGAAAACGAGGAGGCGCGGGAGAGCGTGTGCTCGAAAGCCGGCACGTCATCGGCTTGTTCATGCTGATGCTGCTGTTTTCGGGCGTGTTCTTTACGCTCGGCTACGTGATGGGCCGCAGCCAGTACGATGGACAAGTGCGCGCCGCCCTGGACCCGCGTCCGAAACCGGAAGGATCCGCGTCTGGCCATTCGGAACCCGTACCAAAGCGCGCCAATAGGCCCGCGCCCTCCGAAACGAGCACCGACCCAACTTCGAAACCGAATCCCGATTGGGAGTTTTACGACGCGGGCAAAACGAAGAAGGCCCCTGACGAGTTGAAGCCCGTGGGGACCCCGGCTCCGGCGACTCCGAATCCCACTCCTGCCGTCGCGCGAACATCCGCGCCAAGCAAGACCGCTGGCAGCCCGTCAAAATCCTCGAGTGCACCGTCCATACCTGCAGGCGAATACACGTTGCAGGTGGCGGCGCTCACAAAAGAAGCCGACGCCGTTGATCTTGCGACTCGGCTGCAAAAGAAAAAATTTCCCGCTTTCGTTCTCTCGCCGCGCACCGACAAGTATTATCACGTACAGGTCGGCCCCTACGTGGATCAGAAAGCCGCCGAAGCCGCCAGGAAAGGCCTCGAGGGCGCCGGGTTTAAAGCCATCGTGAAACACTGATGGCTGCGGGAAGCTGGCGCACACATCTTCGTCCGGAGCCGGGTACAGAAACCCTCTCAGTCTTGCGCGTCATGATCGCGGCCGCTTCTGGCGCGGCGCTGTCGCTTTCCTTTACGGGACTCTATCTCAGCATCTACTCGTGGACCTGCGTTGGAATTCTAATCATTACTTTGGTTGGTGCACGTCCGCGCGTGGCATTCCTCAGCGGATTTCTTCACGCCATCTTTTTTGTTTTTACTTCCGTGCCGTGGATCGCCACCGTTCTTTCGGTTCACGGAGGCCTTTCGGCAGCCGGCGGTTGGGGCGTCTTGCTATTGATCGCAAGCGTCTGGGGCATTTTGATCGGGACTTTCGGCTGGGCGGTGAATCGCATCTCTCGCCGAAGCATTGAGCTGGCGTGCACCGCTGCGCCATTCCTGTGGGTGTCGACGGAGCTTGCTCGCGCCTATCTTCCCGAGATCAGCTTTCCATGGAATCTGCTTGGCTATTCGGCGGCAGTAAATCCAGCTCTCGTTCAGGTAACGGCTGCCACTGGAATCTATGGACTCTCTTTTCTAGTAGCAGCGGTCAATGCGCTCCTCGCATGGACCGCCGCCTCTGATGCGCTCACCTGGAAGAGGCGCCTCACGATCGCAAGTGCGATTGCCGTAACTCTTCTCCTCCTCGCGTTCTTAGGGCCGCGGATGCTGCCTGAAGCGCCGGCGCATCATTTGGCACGCGCCGTTCAACTCAATTTTCCCGAAGTACAATCCTACGGAGCGGACTGGTTTCAATCCCACACTTCGGACCTGGAAGAAATTGAACGGCTCAGCCTGACTCCTGCCGCGATTCAGCCAGACCTGCTTGTATGGCCGGAAGCCCCCGCGCCATTTTCTTTTCAGGATTTGCGCTTCGCCAAGATTGCTTCCTTGCTTGCCATCCAATTCAACCGTCCGTTTCTTGCCGGCGCGATTGAATGGAAGCCGCCGGTAGACGCGGCAGACAAAGTGCCGCACGGCAACCTGGCGCCATATAACAGCGCATTGCTGTTTGACGCGCAGGGCCAGCGCGTCTTCGTCTATGACAAAATCCACCTTGTTCCCTTCGGTGAGTACGAACCCTTTCCGCTGATTCATCGCGTGGTCACCAGCGTTTCCGATGAAGTCGGCGGCTTTCGCAAGGGGAACCGGTATGTTGTGGGACGTTTGCCGGGCGGCAATACGTTTGGCGTCTTCATTTGCTATGAAGCCATCTATCCCGGCGAAGTCCGGCGCTTCGCCGCGAATGGCGCACAGCTCTTGATTAACATTTCCAATGACGGCTGGTTTGGGCGCTCTGCTGCCGCCGAGCAACATCTTCATATGGCGCGCGTTCGCGCCGTCGAAAACCGCCGCTGGATCATTCGAACGACCAACAATGGCTTCACTGTCTCCATCGATCCCTACGGCCGCATTTTTGCGCCGCTTCCGCCGGACGTGCGTGCTTATGCCGACTTGCCCTATGACTTTCGAACGGACGAGACCATCTACACACGGTTCGGCGACTGGTTCGCCTGGCTCTGCCTGCTGGTTTCCGCTATTCTAGTTGCGAACACTTTTCGAAAGGCAAAGTAGCGCCCACACCCGGCGCGCGAATTTCCATTGAGCATGATCCTCGAAGATCTTCAGCACCGCTACGAAGGCCTCAAGCAGCGCATCCATCTTGTGCGGAGCTATCTTTGACGCGCCGCAGTACCGCGAGCGCCTGAAAACTCTAGAAGCCCGCGTCGCCGATCCCGGTTTCTGGAACGATCAGGAAGCGGCACAGAGTGTCCTCCGCGAGCGAAAACGCGCCGAAGAGCAGATTGCCGCCGACGAAAAACTCACGTCGATTTCCAGCGACGTCGAAACGTACATCCACCTCGCCCAGGAAGAAACCAACGTCGAGCAAAAAAACGATTTGCTCAAGGACCTCGACAAGGAACTCAGCGCCGCCGATACTTACATCTCGGAGCTCGAAACAAAAACGCTTCTCTCCGGCGAGACCGATCACCTCAATGCCATCATGACCATCAAGCCCGGCGCGGGTGGCACCGAATCCCAGGATTGGGCCTCTATCCTTCTTCGCATGTATCTGCGTTGGGCGGAACGCAAGGGCATGGCCGCCGAACTTCTCGACGAGACTCCGGGCGAAGAAGCCGGCATTAAATCCGCCACCGTCCAATTTTCCGGCGAAAATGCCTACGGCCTCCTCGCGGGAGAAACCGGAGTTCATCGCCTCGTTCGAATCTCCCCCTTTGATCAGGCCGCGCGCCGTCACACTTCTTTTGCCTCCGTCTTTGTCATCCCTGAAATAGACGACCGCATTGAAATCAACATTCGCCCCGAAGACCTGCGCGTGGATACCTTTCGTTCCGGCGGCAAGGGCGGCCAAAACGTCAACAAGGTAGAAACCGCCGTCCGAATCACTCACATTCCCACCAACATCGTCGTCGCGTGCCAGGCCCAGCGCAGCCAGGGCAAAAATCGCGAGATGGCCATGAAGATGCTCCGCTCCCGCTTGTATGATGAAGAAGTTAAAAAGCGCCAGGCGCATACCGACAAGCTCGACGAGAGCAAGCTGGACATCTCCTTCGGTAGTCAAATTCGCTCCTACGTGATGCAGCCATATCGCCTGATCAAGGACCACCGCACAAAATTCGAAGTCGGCGATGTGGATCGAGTCATGGACGGCGATTTAGATCCCTTTATCCGTTCCTACCTGATGGCCAAAAAGACCAAAGGAAAGCTTGATGTTCTGCCGGACGACGACGGGGAGCTAGCCTGAGCTTTGCCAATGAATGCAGTCAGGAGCCGTTCACGGCACAATTCCGACCGTTTAATCGGCCTGTAAGCTATTTGGAATCAATGCGTTGATTCTTACTCCCGTGGATGGTAATTTTGTAAGGATTAGCCAACGCGAATGAACCGCGGAAGCCGCATTGGTGCGCCTGCCGCAAATTACGAAGGAGAACTTGTTTTGAGCGAAGCCCTACGCAACTTTCTTTTCACCTCGGAGTCCGTTACCGAAGGTCACCCGGACAAGATTGCCGACCAGATTTCTGACGCCGTTCTTGACGAGGTCATGAGGCATGACCCGAAGGGCCGCGTCGCCTGCGAAACCCTCATCACCACCGGCGTCGCCGTTGTCGCGGGTGAAATTACCACCACCGCGCACGTGGATTATGATGATCTCGTGCGCAATACGATTCGCGGCGTCGGCTATGACCGCGCGAAATATGGCTACGACGCGGACACCTGCGCGGTCATGTGCACCGTCAAGCGCCAGTCGCCGGATATCGCCATGGGCGTGGACACCGGCGGAGCGGGCGATCAGGGCCTCATGTTTGGGTTTGCTTGCGATGAAACCGACGAACTGATGCCCATGCCCATCCAGCTGGCCCACCGCCTCACGCAACGCCTCGCCGAGATTCGCAAATCCAAAAAAGTTGATTTTCTCCGGCCCGATGGGAAGTCCCAGGTCACCATCGAATACCGCAATGGTCGTCCCGCGCGCGTAGATTGCGTGGTCATCTCCACCCAGCACAGCGATTCCGTTTCCAACTCGGACCTTCGCGACGCCGTTACCGAGCACGTCATCAAGCCGATCATTCCAGCTTCCATGCTGGACTCGAAGACCAAGTATCACATCAACCCCACGGGCCGTTTTGTGATTGGCGGGCCGATGGGTGATGCCGGACTGACCGGCCGCAAGATTATCGTGGATACCTACGGCGGTTATAGCCGCCATGGCGGCGGCGCCTTCTCCGGTAAGGATCCTTCCAAGGTAGATCGCTCTGCGTGCTACATGGCCCGCTACATCGCGAAGAATATCGTGGCCGCTGGTCTCGCGAGCAAGACCGAAGTGCAGCTCGCGTATGCCATCGGCGTTGCCGAACCGGTTTCCGTCATGGCCGATACTTTTGGAACTGCGACCGTGCCGGAAGAAAAAATCACCTCTCTAATCCGTGAAATCTTCTCGCTGACTCCCAAGAGCATCATCGAAACGCTGGACCTGCGCCGTCCGATCTACAAGCCGACCGCCGCTTATGGCCACTTCGGACGAAGCGGAGCTGGCTTCACCTGGGAGCGCACGGACCGCGCGGATGCGCTTCGCAAGGCTGCCGGACTCGGCGCAGCGGCAACCATGGAAGTCGGGGCGCGGCGCTAACACTCGAAAGTTTATGGGTAGGGGCCTCCGTCCCCGGGCGGCAAATGGAGTGTTTCTGCACTCCCTTCACAATCGAAATCCAAAATTGAGGAGCACGACATTGGCAACCGCTGAACTGAAAAAAGGTGATGTGAAGGATATCGGCCTCGCCGATGCCGGCAAGCGCAAGATCGAATGGGCCGCGCAGCAGATGCCTGTGCTCGAATCCATCCGCAAACGCTTCATCAAGGATCAGCCGCTCAAGGGCCTGCGCGTTTCCGCTTGCCTGCACGTCACCAGCGAAACCGCAAATCTCATGATCGCCCTGCGCGACGGTGGCGCCGATGCCGTGCTATGCGCCTCCAACCCGCTCTCCACACAGGACGAAGTCGCTGCTTCGCTGAACCGCGATTACAACATCCCCACCTACGCCATCAAAGGCGAGGACAATGAGACCTACTATTCTCACTTGCGCGCCGCGCTCGAGCACAAGCCCCAATTCACCATGGACGATGGCGCCGACCTCGTTACCATGCTTTTGACGAAACGCACCGATCTCGTTCCAGAAGTCATCGCCGGCACCGAAGAAACCACCACCGGCGTGATTCGTCTTCGCGCCATGGCCAAGGACGGCACGCTGAAATATCCGATCATCGCCGTCAACGACGCGATGACCAAGCACTTCTTCGATAATCGCTACGGCACCGGGCAATCCACCATTGACGGCGTGATTCGCGCCACCAACGTGCTTATCGCCGGCCTCAAAGTCGTCATCGCCGGCTACGGCTGGTGCGGACGCGGCGTAGCCATGCGCGCCAAGGGCCTCGGCGCGGACGTCATTATCACCGAGATTGATCCGGTGAAGGGAATTGAAGCCGTTATGGATGGTTTCCGCGTGATGCCGATGGCCGACGCGGTGAAGCAGGGCGACATCTTCATCACCGTCACCGGCAATAAGAGCGTCATTCGCGCCGAGCATTTCGAGCACATGAAGGGCGGCGCGATCGTTTGCAATTCCGGCCACTTCAACGTCGAAATCGACATCCCCGCGCTCGAGAAAATGTCCGGCGCCAAGCGCGAAGTTCGCCCGCTCGTCGACGAGTACAAATTGAAAGATGGCCGCAAGGTCTACCTGCTCGGTGAAGGCCGCCTCGTCAATCTCGCGACTGCCGAAGGTCATCCCGCTTCGGTCATGGACATGAGCTTTGCCAACCAGGCGCTTTCCGCGGAGTATCTGCGCGCGAATTACAAGAACCTCAAGTCCCAGGTCTACGTCGTCCCCGAGAATCTGGACAAGGAAATCGCGCGTCTCAAACTCGAAACCATGGGCCACCGGCTCGACAAGCTCACGCCAGAGCAGGAGCACTACCTCGCCTCCTGGCAAGAAGGCACGTAACTCTAGTTGTTAATTCCGGCCACTCGGTCGTGTTATCTTCATAGGGGCGACGGTCGCGGCCGTCGCCCCTGACTTTTTCTAATTTCTATTTTCAATTTTCCAGGTGACCGCTTCTGATGTGGGATCTCTGCACCAACGCTCTCGACACCGCCCGCCTGCGCGGTGCCACCTATGGCGACGTGCGCGTGATGCATTTGCGCCAGCGCGACTTGACCACCAAGAACGGCCAAGTCGGCACCCTGTCGCAGAGCGAGTCGCTCGGCATCGGGATTCGCGCGCTGGCGAATGGCGCCTGGGGCTTCGCCTCCACGGATCGCCTTACACGCGAAGGCGTCGCTGCTTGCGCCGCGCAAGCCGTTTCCATCGCGAAAGCTTCGGCTCTCGCAAAGCGCTCTGAAGTCGTCATGGCCCCGGAAGAGGCTTACGTCGATAGCTGGCAGAGCCCCTTTCGAAAGGACCCGTTCGAAATCCCTCTCGAAACACAGCTCACTCTCCTGCTTGCCGCTGACGAAGAAATGCGCCGGGTCAAAGGCGTCACGCTGACCGAAACGGACATGCAGTTTCGAAAAATCGATTCGTGGTTTGCCTCCAGCATCGGCTCGCGAATTCACCAGCGAAAAGTCATTTCCGGTTGCGGAATCGCCGCAACTTCTTTTCAGGGCGAAGAAATCCAGAAGCGTTCCTATCCCAATAGTTTCGGCGGCCAGCATGCCCTGCAAGGCTACGAACTCATCGAATCGCTCGATTTGATCCGAAACGCGCCGATCATCGCGGAAGAAGCCGCCGCGCTGCACTCCGCCTCGCAATGTCCTGAAAAAGTCGGAACGCTGATTCTGGGCGGCAGCCAGCTCGGCCTGCAAATTCACGAATCCATCGGCCATCCCATCGAGTTGGACCGCGTTCTCGGCCAGGAAGCCAATTTTGCCGGCACCAGTTTTTTGACGCTCGATCAGCTGAATCATCTGAAATACGCTTCCAGCATCGTGAATGTCGTCGCCGATGCGCGGCTCGATCACGGCCCCGGCCTCGGCACGTTTGCTTACGATGATGAAGGCGTTCCCGCGCAATGCACCGACATCATCAAGGACGGCCAATTCCGCGGCTATCTTTCCAATCGCGAGACGGCGCATCTCGTCGGTTTGAACCGTTCTTCCGGCACCATGCGGACCGAGAGCTGGAACCGCCTCCCCATGATTCGAATGACCAACGTCAGCCTGCTGCCCGGCACATGGGATTACGACGATCTCATCGCGGATACCCAGGACGGTATCCTCATGGAGACGAACCGTTCGTGGTCCATCGATGACCGCCGCTATCAATTTCAGTTTTCTACGGAAATCGGTTGGGAAATCAAAGGCGGAACAAAAGTTCGCATGCTCAAAAATCCCAGTTACAGCGGCATCACCACGGAATTCTGGAATTCGTGTGACGCCATCTGCAAGCTCGCTCACTGGAATCTTTGGGGCACGCCCAACTGCGGAAAAGGCCAGCCCATGCAGACCATGGGCACCGGCCACGGCGCGTCACCCGCGCGCTTTCGCAACGTCCGCATCGGAACGGCATTCTCGAACCAATGAAACCGCCGGCCAAAGCTGTGAAAAAATCTTCCAGAAACATCGGCCCCGCTGCGGAGCTTCTCTCCGAGCGCGAGCTTCGCCGTATCGTCGACGCTGTCCTCCGTCTCGCCCGCTCCACAGGAGCCGAAGAAGCAGAAGTCCATATCGATGAAGTCGCGGACAACCTGACGCGCTTCGCCAACAACGGCATTCATCAGAACGTCGCCGAACAAGGCCTGACCGTTTCCATCCGCACCGTTGTGGATGGCCGCACCGCGCGCGCCACAACCAATCGCATGGAGGAAGATTCGCTCCGCGCCACCATAGAAGCTTCTCTCTCTCTTGCCCACAGCCAGCCGAAAGATCCTCGCATTCTTCCGATGCCCGGGAAGCAGCGGTATCGCCGCGTGAATCGCTTCGTAAAACAGACCGCCGCTCTCAGCGCCGAAGAGCGCGCCCGCGCCGTTCGCGCGGCCTGCGACCTCGCTATCAAGAATGCCCAGGTTGCTGCAGGCATCTTCGCAAGCGGTCAAAGGCAGTCCACTCTCGGCAATTCGCGCGGTTTATTCGCCCCCTATCGCGAAACGCATGCGGAATTTTCCATCACCATGCAGCAGGCTCCCGCCGCGAGCTGGGCCAAAGCCAATTTCACCGATTTCCGCGCCTTTGATCCCCAGAAGCTCGCCGCCCGCGCCAGCGAAAAGGCCCACATGGCCGCGAACGCGCGCGAATTGCCGCCAGGCCGGTACACGGTCATCCTCGAGCCCGCCGCCGTCCTCGATCTCGTCGGCTTCCTCTTCTACGACTTCGCCGCCACCGCCCTCGAAGACAAGCGCTCCTGCCTCAACGACCGCATGAACACTCCGCTCTTCGGAAAAAACACCAGCATCGCCGATGACGTTTACCATCCGCTACAACTGGGCGCTCCGTTCGACGGCGAGGGCCTGCCGCGCCAGCGCGTCTTGCTGGTCGACCGCGGCATTCCGAAGAATCTCGTCTATTCCCGAGCCGCCGCCAAGGCTGCCCGGAAAACTCCCACCGGCCACGGCTTTGCCCTCCCCAACGAATACGGCGAAGCCCCCATGAATCTTGTCTTCACCGGTGGCGACTCCTCCGTCGAAAAAATGATCGCCTCCACCGATCGCGGCCTCCTGGTCACCCGCCTCTGGTACATCCGCGAAGTTGACCCCTACGAAAAAGTCATGACCGGTATGACTCGCGACGGCCTCTTCCTCGTCGAAAACGGCCGCGTCACCTCCGCCGTCCGCAACTTTCGCTTCAACCAATCCCTCATCGAAATGCTCAATAACGTTGATCTTTTGGGCCCCGCGGTCCGCGCCACCGGCGAAGAAGCCTTCGAAATGGTCGTCCCCGCCATGAAAGTCCACAATTTCCATTTCTCCGAAGTCACCAAGTTCTAGCCCAGCTTCTCAGGCGCGAGCGGAACAATGGAATTGCACCCGCATCCACTAGTGGCCAATGGGTCACTTTCCGATAAGGCAACTTACCCGGAGTCAGTAGGCTTTTGCGGGGCTCGTGGAGTAGAATCCTGCGCATTCGCCCTCAGCAATGTTCAAGCGCTGGATGGAGGATTCCCATGAAAACCGAAAGACGGGTACTAGCCTCTGGATTGATTCTAGGAGTGTTCATCACACTATTAGTTTCTGCACATGCTTTTGCACAAGAACCGCCGCCGCCAGCGCAGGAACTTGAGAAAGTCTTTCCCAAGAAACCTCCGTATTCTCCTTATGCAGACCGCCATTTCCCCGAGCGGGTCTATTGGGGCGACACGCATCTGCACACATCTTTCTCGATGGATGCCGGTGCTTTCGGATGTCGCTTGACCCCCAGGGACGCTTACCGATTTGCGAAAGGTTATGAGATTACAGCGTCCAGCGGACAGCCAGCCCGCCTCGCGCGCCCACTCGATTTTTTGGTGGTTGCCGATCACTCTGACGGCTTCGGTTTTTTCCCGTTGCTATTTAGCGGCGACCCCAAGATCACGGCAGATCCCCAAGGTCGCCGCTGGTACGAGATGCTCCAGAATGGACAAGGAGCCGCTGCAGCCGTCGATATCGTCACATCATTTGGGAAAGGGACAATCTCCAAGGCTATCATGCCAGTACCCGGCACAACCGCATACCAGGGTGCATGGGAAGAGGTCATCAAAGCAGCGGAGGAGGCCAATGACCCTGGCCACTTTACCGCGTTCATCGGGTTCGAATGGACTTCCAACACCGGTGGGAACAACCTTCACCGCAACATCATCTTTCGCGACAACGCGAGCAAAGCCAGCCTGATTGAGCCCTACACGACTCAGAAGCCTCTGGGTAGCGACAATCCTCGTGACCTGTGGAAGTGGATGAGCGGATACGAAGAAAAAACCGGGGGCCATGTACTGGCTATCGCGCACAACGGGAACCTCAGCAATGGCCGCATGTTCCCCATCATCGAGTCTTTCACGGGGAAACCGATAGACCGCGAGTATGCCGAAACGCGCGCTCAGCGCGAGAGGATCTATGAGGTCACGCAGATCAAGGGTGACGGCGAAGCCCACCCTTTCCTCTCACCTAACGACGAGTTTGCGAACTATGAACGCTGGGACAAGGGCAACCTCGACCTCACTGAAAAGAAAAAGCCCGAGATGTTGGAGTTCGAGTATGCCCGGGCGGCTTTGAGGAATGGCCTGAAACTGGAACAGGAGCTTGGTGTCAATCCTTACAAGTTCGGGATGATCGGGTCGACCGACGCCCATACCGGTCTGGCAGCCATCGATGAAGACAATTTCTGGGGCAAGGTCTCCGCTTCCGAGCCCAGCCCGGAACGCGCGACGCATCCTTTTATTAAGACGGCTAACGCGACCATCATGGGATGGGAACAGACTGCCTCCGGCTACGCTGGGGTTTGGGCCACCGAAAACACGCGGGAAGCTCTCTTTGACGCTATGCAGCGCAAAGAGGTGTATGCCACCACCGGACCCCGCATGATTGTCCGCTTCTTTGGCGGCTGGGATTTTGAAAACCGCGATGCTAGCACTCGCAATCCTGCTGTTGTGGGTTACGCCAAGGGCGTTCCGATGGGCGGCGACCTCTCAAATGCACCCACCGGGAAATCCCCTACTTTTCTCGTCGCAGCACTCAAAGATCCCATCGGCGCTAACCTTGACCGCATCCAGGTCATTAAGGGTTGGCTCGACGCTAAGGGTGAAACTCACGAAAAAATCTATGACGTAGCTTGGGGAGGCGACCGCAAACCCGACCCCAAGACGGGTAAACTCGCCCCAGTCGGCGACACCGTCGACGTCCCGAATGCTACCTACACAAACACAATCGGCGCTTCCGAACTGATTAAGGTGTGGAAAGACCCGGAATTCGATCCGATGCAGCGGGCTTTTTATTACGTGCGCGTGCTCGAAATTCCCACGCCGCGCTGGACTGCCTACGATGCCAAATACTTCGGGATTACGATGCCGCCTGAAGTACCGATGAAAGGCCAAGAGCGTGCCTACACCTCGCCTATCTGGTATACCCCAGCGAAATAAGGTGGCCATGTTTATGAAATTTATTCGTGAACCGTTATTCCACTTTCTTCTTCTGGGTGCCGCAATTTTTGCAGTCTACGGTCTTGCGACACGGCACAAAACGGATAAACCAGGGGAGATCGTTGTCACACAGGGTACGCTCGAGAACCTCGTAACTGGGTTCACGCGTACCTGGCAGCGCCCTCCCACAGAGGAAGAACTCCAAGGGCTTGTGCGCGATTACATTCGCGAGGAAGCCGCATACCGCGAGGCACTCGCCTTAGGGCTCGACCGGGACGATATGATTGTGCGCCGCCGACTTCGGCAAAAGCTTGAATTCCTTTCGGACGAGTTGGCTACCCGAACCGAGCCCAGTGACGCAGAATTGCAGAGTTTCCTGCAGATCCATACCGGGTTGTTCCAGTCTGAGCCTCTCTTCTCATTCCGTCAGATTTACTTTAACCCTCAGCTTCATGGTGGAAATCTTCACGGTGACATGTCTCGCGCTGTCGAAGATTTGGAACGCGCTGGCTCACGTGCCAACACGGCTGATCTTGGCGACTCCTTTCTTCTGGAGCGAAGCTTCGAGAAACTTTCTCTCTCCGATGTAAAGAAAACATTCGGGGAGCAATTTGCCTCGGCAATTGCGGGTTTACCGCTTGGAGCGTGGCAGGGACCAATCGAGTCCGGCTATGGCACCCATCTTGTATTTGTTGCACGACGCAGTGAGGCCCGTCTTCCGGCGCTTGATGAGGTACGCGATCAGCTGCGCCGCGAGTGGTTTGATGCCAAACGTAAAGAGACTACGGATAAGTTTTACCAGGCGATCCTAAGCCGATACAAAGTGAAAATCGAACTGCCCGAGGAGAAAAAGGTGGCGCAGGTGCACTAATGCGGCGTTCTTTCGTTTTACTATTCCTCGTGCTCGTCACTTCAAGCGCGGCAAAAGTGTCTGCCCATGAAGTTCGGCCTGCCTACTTGCAACTCCATCAGACAGGGGTAATCACCTACGACGTTTTCTGGAAAGTTCCAGCGGTAGGCGACAACATGCGATTGAGCCTGTACGTCCGGCTGCCGCAGACATGCTCCAATCTCAAGCAGCCGCGCGGATTCTTCGCCAGCGGTGCTTACACAGAGCAATGGAGTGTTGCTTGCCAAGGAGGGCTCGCTGGGTCGACCGTCCGCATTGACGGTCTCACCGCAACCCTTACCGACGCGCTTGTGCGTGTCGAACGCATCGACGGCTCTACTCAGGTTACCCGGATTACGTCTTCCTCGCCGACGTTCGTCGTGGAGGCCACACCGCGTCGGTTTGAAGTCGCCCGAACCTATCTCGTGCTCGGTATCGAGCATATCCTCACCGGTGTCGACCATTTGCTGTTTGTTTCAGGACTCTTGCTCCTGGTTAGCGGGGTGAGGCGGCTGCTCCTAACGGTCAGTGCTTTCACACTCTCACACACGGTCACACTAACCCTAGCAACCCTCGGTTTTGTCAACGTGCCTCCCGCTCCTGTTGAGGCGGTCATCGCGCTTAGCATCCTGTTTGTCGCCTATGAAGTGCTTCGCAAAAAAGAAAATCCCGACGGCCTCGCCCAGCGCAAACCCTGGTTAGTCGCTTTTTCCTTCGGTCTTCTACATGGTCTCGGTTTTGCCGGTGGTCTCAGTGCTGCAGGCTTGCCAGCAGGGCACATCCCTCTCGCTCTCGGATTCTTCAGTGCAGGTGTCGAAGTTGGTCATTTCTCTTTTGTCGCCGTCGTCTTGATCTTGATCGCCTCGGTACGGCAATGGACGACAAAGCTCCCCACCTGGTCGTGGCGACTTACGCCCTATGCCATCGGTAGTGTCGCTGCCTACTGGCTCATCGTCCGACTTGCGGCATTCTAAGGCAACTCTCTGACCGAGAGGAGGCTCCAAATCAAAGCTCTATGGTCAAGTCCTGATTGACGCGGTAACCGGCAACTGACCCACCAACCAGACGGACCCCAATTTCCCTTCCCAATCCTTCCTTATCAAGAATTCAATTCAGTCAATCCAAATTCTGCGTTGTACAACCGTGCCCCTCCCCACCGATAACTAGATATGGTTTATCCGCATCGTCGAGGACCGAGCGTAAGACAGGATACCCACCCACGCCCGCCCGCGCCCCGCCACCCCAACTGGGGCCACCCGGACCACGACGCTTGCGGCACCGGTTTCATTGCCCGCCTCGGCGGCGCCCCCAGCTACGACATCGTCCAGCATGCACTGACCGCTCTCGAGCGCCTTACCCATCGCGGCGGAGTCGACGCCGATGGCGCGAGCGGCGACGGCGCCGGCCTGCTCACCTCGCTCCCCAAGCCCTTCTTCCGCGCCCGCGCGAGAGAACAAGGCATCGATCTGCCCCAAATCTTCGCGGTTGGCTTCGCGTTTTTCCCCTCCTCCGAAGCCCAGGAAGCCCGCGCCGCCATCGAAGCCGCCGCCGACACCGAAAGGCTCCGCGTGCTTGCCTGGCGCCGGGTGCCGGTAAACACCGATTCCCTCGGCCGCCGCGCACTCGAAACCATGCCCGAGATCTGGCAATTCTTCGTCGAGCCGTTCCATCCCTCGCGCGGAACCGCCCGCTTCGAATGGCGCCTCGCTCTCCTCCGCAAGCGCGCCGAATCGCTTCTACCTTCGCGATCCTATATCTGCTCGCTTTCTTCCCAGACCGTCGTCTACAAAGGTCTCCTCACGCCGTGGCAGTTCCCACAGTTTTACGAAGACTTGCGCGATCCCTCGTTCGAAACCACTTTCGCCGTATTTCACCAGCGCTATTCCACCAACACCCAGCCGTCCTGGCACTTGGCGCAGCCCTTCCGTTACGTCGCCCACAACGGTGAAATCAACACCATCGTTTCGAATCGCCGCTGGCTCCGTGCCAAACAGTGCGAAATTCGTTCCCGGCTCACGGTAGGTTCCTGGTTCCCCATCCTCGAAGAAAACGTCAGCGATTCCGCCAGCTTCGATAACGGCTTTGAACTGAAGCTCCTCGAAGGTCTCACCTCCGAAGAAGCCATGCTCACTATGGTTCCTCCCGCTTTCGAAAAAGACCCTTTGCTCTCCCGCGATGTCCGCGGCGCACTCACCACGCTCTCCCATCAAAACGAACCCTGGGACGGCCCCGCCGCTCTGGTTTTCTCCGATGGCGAATTTGTCGGCGCCAAGCTCGACCGCAACGGCCTCCGCCCCATGCGCTACACCCTCACGCATGACGGCTTGCTCATCGCCGGTTCCGAAACCGGTCTCGTCGATCTCGAAGAATCGCGCATCGCAGAACGCCAGCGCCTCGGCCCCGGCGAAATGATTCTCGCCAACCCCGCCACCGGACTCTTTTTGCGTTGGCGCGAAATCCTGAAGCGCCTCGCCATCCAGCAGGCGCGCAACACCGTTCCGCAGCGAAAACTCTCCGCGCCAACCTCTGCTTCGCCTCCTTCTGCCGTCGTGGACAATCCCAAACGCGTCGCCGCCGCTGCTGGCTGGACCGATGACCAATTCAAGATTCTCTTTTCCGCTCTGGTCCATGGCAAGGAAGCCGACTGGAGCATGGGCGACGACGCTCCCCCCGCTTTTCTTTCCGTCCTTCCCAGAACTCTCTGGGACTACTGCAAGCAGCGCTTTGCGCAGGTCACCAATCCGCCGATTGATCCTCTGCGCGAAACCCACGTGATGTCTCTGGATGTTCACCTCAAAGACGGTGTCACGTTGCCGGGCCCGGTCATCACCTCCGGCCAGTTAATCCATCTCGGCGCCATCTTTGGCCCTGTCCAAACTATCGATTTCACTTTTCCTCCTGCAACTGGAGTCCCGGGGGCGCGCTGCAGTTTTGCTCAGCTCTCCACTACCCCTCTGAGCAGCAGCGGGCGTCCGGGGCTCCTCCTCCTTTCCGATCGCGCAATCAATGCAAACCACGCGCCGTTGCCCGCGCTTCTTGCCACTGCGGCCGTCTGGAAAGCCATGGTTCGTGAAGGCCTGTGGGACGTCCCCCTCATCGTCGAATCGGCCCAGGTTTTTGACACTCATCACGTAGCCATGCTCGTAGCCGCTGGAGCCAGCGCGGTCGTTCCCTATCTCGCCGACCAATTTGCCGAATCTCTTGAGCCCGGCGGAGCGGAAAAAATTCGCGTCGCCATGAACGCCGGCCTGCGCAAAGTTCTCGCGCGCATGGGCGTCTCCACTCTTGCGAGCTACCGTAACAGCCATCTGTTCGAGGTGGTCGGTCTTTCCGAACAGCTCTGCGCCGACGTTTTCGAAGACGCCGCCGATTTTCCCGGCCAGAAATCGCTGGACGATCTGCTCGCCGACTATCTAAGTCTGCACAAAAAAGCCTTCTCTGAAAAAACCGATGACCTCTCGGATTCCGGTCTCTATCGCTTCCGCAAGGGCGCGGAGCTTCACGCGAACTCCCCGGAAATCGTGCGCCGCCTTCATGCTCATGTCCGCGCGCCCGATGCAAGGAAATATTCCGCGTTTGAAGAATTGGCGGAACTCCAGGGCCCGATCTTCCTCCGCGATCTACTCGACACCATTCCTGACACCGCCGTCCCGCTCGACGAAGTCGAGCCCCTCGAATCCATCGTGAAACGCTTCAGCACCCAGGCCATGTCCCTAGGCTCACTCAGCCCTGAAGCCCATCGCACGCTAGCTCTGGCCATGAATCAATTGGGCGGCCGCAGCAATACCGGCGAAGGTGGCGAGGATCCCAACACTTATCGCTTCGAACCGGCTGCCGCCAACAAGATCAAGCAAGTGGCCTCGGCCCGATTTGGCGTCACCACCGACTATCTCGTCCATGCCGAAGAACTCGAAATCAAAATGGCGCAGGGCTCCAAACCCGGGGAAGGCGGCCAATTGCCCGCGCGCAAGGTCAGCGAATACATCGCGCGCATCCGCCACGCAACTCCCGGCACGCCGCTGATTTCACCGCCGCCGCATCACGATATTTACAGCATCGAAGATCTCGCCCAACTGATCCACGATCTGCGCGCCGTCAATCCCCGCGCGCGCATCGGCGTGAAACTGGTTTCCGGCTCCGGTGTCGGCATCATCGCTGCGGGCGTCGCAAAAGCCGGCGCCGACGTCATCACCATCAGCGGCCACAACGGCGGCACCGGCTCTTCGCCGCTCACTTCCATAAAGAACACCGGTCTTCCCTGGGAAATCGGTCTGCGCGAAGCGCACGACACCCTGGTTCGCGCGGGCCTCCGTTCACGTCTTTCTCTCCGCGTCGACGGTGGCCTGAAGTTCGCGCGCGATATCGTTCTCGCCGCCATTCTCGGCGCCGACGAATTTGGTTTCGGCACCGCCTCGCTCCTCGCCATCGGCTGCGTCATGGCTCGCCAATGCCATCTGAATACCTGCCCCGTCGGCATCGCCACGCAGGACGAAACCCTCCGCTCGCGCTTCACCGGCAAACCGGAAATGGTCATCGCCTATTTCCGCTCCCTCGCCGAAGAAGTCCGCCACCGCCTCGTCCAGCTTGGCGTGCGTTCCCTCGGTGAACTCACCGGCTGGTACGATCGTCTGAGCGCGCGCTCGGGAATGGATCCATTCCTCGTCGTTCCGATTTCCCCTTCGAATCGCATCGCTCCTCAGCAGGAGCCCGGCCTTCACGTCACCGCGCTCGAAGATTCCATCCATTTCAACGCCTCGCTCGCGCTGCAGCACGAATCGCAACCCATTCAGAACTCCGATCGCAGCGTCGGCGCCGGCCTCAGCGGCGAACTCATGCGCCGCCGTAACGCCGGCCGCGCCGCGGTTGACGAACTCAGCCAGGAATTTCACGGCGCCGCGGGGCAGAGTTTTGGCGCGTTTTTGGCCGCAGGCTTAACGCTCAAGCTCACCGGCGAAGCCAACGACTACGTCGGCAAAGGCCTCTCCGGTGGCACCATCGCCATCTCAGCAGGACTCGCTGCCTCACGCCGCGGCGACGTTCTTGCCGGCAACACCGTGCTCTACGGCGCGACCTCGGGCCAGCTTTTCATCGCCGGCCGCGCTGGCGAACGCTTCGCCGTGCGCAACAGCGGCGCCCTCGCTGTCGTTGAAGGCGTCGGCCAGCACGGCTGCGAATACATGACCGGCGGCGTCGCCGTAATCCTCGGGCCGGTCGGCCTCAATTTTGGTTCGGGCATGACCGGCGGCCTTGCCTACGTCCTGCGCGCAGAAGCCGAAGACGTCCTCCACCGCGATTTTGTGACCATCGCTGAGACCGACACCGATGAACAGGCCTGGCTGCGCCGTTCACTCGAGGAACACGTTCACTTCACGGGCAGTCCGCGTGCCGCGCGCCTGCTCTCTCGCCGTGGCGCTCTGCCCCTGGTCCGCGTCCAGCCCATCCATTTTCAGGGGACCGTCGAAGCCACCTGGAACCCCATTCTTGTGCAGTTCAAGCACCGTCTCGATATTTTGGCGGCGCCGGTAGCGGCGCCCATCTCACAAACAGCGCTTCACGCCTGAAAGGAAATAGAATCGCTCCGCCTCCGGCAAGAAGAATCCGTTATAATCCTTGCCGGGCGTTCTGACTATGGACTTCGATCAACTCACTACTTTCGTATACGTCGCTAAACTCAAGAGTTTCTCCCGCGCGGGCCAGAAAGTATTTCGCTCGCAATCCGCTGTCAGCGCGCAAATCCGGCAGTTGGAGCAGGCCTACAAGGCCAGGCTCCTCGACCGCTCCGCCAAGTCCGTCGAGCTGACTCCCGCCGGTGTCGTCCTATTCGAATACGCCGAAAAGCTTCTTCGCCTGCGCGATGAATCGATCCAGTTTGTCGCCGACCGCGGCAACGTCGTGCAGGGCCCCATCGTTTTCGGCGCCAACGAAGCCACCTGCCTCTACTTGCTTCCCAACATCTTTGCCGAGTTTCAGAAACGCTATCCACTGGTGCACATCAGCATCTACCGCAATTTCAGCCACAAGATTTTGCAGCGCGTCGAAGACGGCTCCGTCGACGTGGGCATCGTCACCATGCCTATCAAGTCGCCAACGTTGAAAGTGCATCCCATCTATCGCGACCGTCTGCGTTTCATGGTAAGTGCGCGCAATCCGCTCGCGCACCGCGCCAAAATCACTCTCGAAGAAGTCGCCGGCCAGCCGCTCATCTTTCCGCGAACCGGTTTTACGCGCCAGGTGCTCGACAAACTCTTCCGGCCCTACCGCTCGCGCCTCCACGTGGCCATGGAGTTGCCGAGCATCGGCATGATCAAGCGGTTCGTGGCCGCCGATGCCGGCCTCTCCATCATCAGCGAGAGTTTTGCCAAGGACTATGTCAAAGCCGGCGAAGTGAAGCTGCTTACTGTCGAAGGCGTCGACCTCTGGCGCGAACTCGGCCTCGTCTACCGCCGCGACCGCAGCCTCCCCCGCGCCGCACAGGCCCTCATCGGCCTCATCCGCGAACACCGCAAACTAGCCGAACCCACCGAGTCCGCAGCCGCCGCCAGCTAGCTCCGCGATCTTCGCCCGATCTTCATGGGTCCCGTCATTCAAGTGTCTGGAGTCCGCAAGACCTACGGCAAAACGGTAGCTGTCGACGAAGTGTCCTTCGAAGTCCACGACGGCGAAATTTTTGGCCTCATCGGGCCCAACGGCGCGGGAAAAACGACCGCCATGGAGTGCATCGAAGGTCTGCGCACGCCCGACCGCGGCAGCATCTCCGTTCTCGGTCTTGATCCCTTTCGCCAGGTCTACAAGCTGCAGGACCGTATCGGCGTTCAGCTTCAGCAAGCGCAGTTGCAGAAGCGCATCAAAGTGTGGGAGGCGGTAGACCTCTGGGCTACGCTTTACAAAAAAAAATCGACAGACGGCGAACGCCTCCTCGAACAGCTCGGCCTCATCGATAAGCGCAACGCCTGGTTCATGAACCTCTCCGGAGGCCAGAAGCAGCGCCTCTTTATTGCTCTTGCGCTGATCAACGATCCGGAAGTGGTGTTTCTCGACGAGCTCACCACCGGGCTGGACCCGCAGTCGCGGCGGGCCATCTGGGATCTTGTGCGCGGCATCCGCGAGCGGGGCAAGACCGTTTTTTTGACCACTCATCTGATGGAGGAAGCCGAACGGTTGTGCAACCGCGTAGCCATCATCGAGCATGGACGGATCATCGACATCGATACGCCGGAGAGCCTCGTCAGCCGCCATTGCCCGGAACGCACCGTCGTTCTCGCGACAGACAATCCTCTCGCGGAAGAGCGCCTTAGGTCGATCCCGGGCATGGAGTCAGTAACCCGCTCTGACTCGCGATTCACCATTCGCGGCCGCGGCGATGACCTGGTCACCGAGGTCATTCATTGTCTGTCAGAGAACCACATTCGCGTCTCTGATTTCCGCACCATTCTTCCCAATCTGGAAGACGTTTTTCTGAAACTGACCGGTCACTCCATTCGCGAGTAGGAACGAGCATGATGCTGCGTGGACTCTGGAAACTGACTTGGCTGGAGATCAAGATCTTCATGCGCGAGCCCATGGGCGCGGTCGGCGCCATCCTGATCCCCGTTCTGGTTTTCCTCGGGGCGGGCCGGATTGTCGGCGGCAGGCTCCCGCCGCCCACGTTCGCCGCCAGCAATTTTATTCACGTGGGTCTCCCGGTTCTTGCATCGCTTTTGATTGCCATCAACGCGGTGATCTCGCTGGTCACCATCATTTCCATCTATCGCGAAGGCGGCATCCTCAAGAGGCTCCGCGCCACCCCGCTGCGCCCGCAGACCATCCTTACTGCCCACGTGATCGTCAAGCTGCTGCTCACCGCGGCCACGCTGGCCTTGATGGTCCTGGCCGGCAAACGCTACTATCCCGTTGGCGTTCATGCTCCCTTGTTCTCGTTTACCATCGCGCTACTGATCAGCACTTGGAGCATCCTGTCCATCGGTTTTCTAATTGCCAGCATCGTTCCCACCGCCCGTTTTGCGCAGCTCATCGGCGGTTTCGTCATGTACCCCATGCTCGGTTTCTCGGGACTCTTCGTGCCCCTCGCAGCGCTGCCGCCCGTGCTCCACGCGGTGGCCCAAGCGCTGCCGCTAACCTACGCCGTCGCGCTCCTCCAGGGAATCTGGACCGGCGACCCGTGGTCGGCCCACGTCGGCGACATAGCCGCACTGGCATTAGTTTTTGTCGTTTGCACCGCCCTTTCCACGAAGGTCTTTCGTTGGGAGTAAGGTACTAGCGCCGAACCGTGATAAATTTCTAGCGAATAGTCAACTGGATGACCAATCGATGGCACGAATCTCAAAAGTACCGGTCGAGAGACATGACGGCAAGGCGACGCTAGTTCCGCAGCATGTAATTGTGGTTCGGGTCGCGTCCTTCGCGTTCAGGTTCGAGGGCGTTGAGCGCTTGCGAGAGTGTATTAAGTATTATGAGAAAAAAACTCGCCCTAGTAGTCGAATTGCGGCTAAGACTTTGGCTGCAGAACTCGGAGAGAATTGGAGAGAACTTCGAGGATGGGAGGTGGAGCGCTGGTTTGAACGCCTCCCGATGTATCTGTTAGAAGAGCCCAAACGTCAGAAAGTACTCAAAGCCCTGTCCAGAGCTTTAGCGCTGGCTGAAAGCGGAAAGCTGTAATTCTTGTCCGTGGATATAAGATGGCGCAGCAGAGTCAGGAGCAATCATGTCCCATCAAGCACCGCTGAAATACATCTTCTACATTGCCGCCACCCCGGAGAAGGTGTGGGAAGGCTTTGTGTCGCGGGAATCGAACCGCATCATCTTCGGGGGCGCCGAGCTTCAAGCGGACTTTAAGCCTGGCGGCTCGCTCGCATGGGTGGGTGCGGGAGCCGACGGCAAGCCCATGACCTACGTTCGAGGGAAAGTCCTGCGGTTTGAGCCGCCAAAAGTTTTTCAGTACACCTTTGCTATGGGCCAAAATGATAAGCCGTCACGCGCAACCATCGAACTGCTGCCCGAGACCGAAGCCACCCAAGTAACCGTGACGCATGACGACTGGGCCGAGGATGACGCCACCTACGCCGCCTGCGCCGATGGATGGCCACGTATTCTTTCCCGCCTGAAGACCCTGCTCGAAACCGGAAAGACCTTCAAGCCCCATTGAGCCCGCCTGGCGGGTGCCCGCGTCTCAATTCCGAAAAGCGCCTTTAAGTGGCCGGGTGCCGCAGCCTTCGGTTTTAAGGCTGCGGGTTTTGACTTTTCTTTCTTTGCCCCCACTTTTTAATTTGACCTCCATTACCCTTGTGGTACAATATCTTTGTTGACCACTGCGCCCCGGCCATGCCGGGGCGTTTCTGTTTTCCGGCCATCTTTGTAGCGCCAGCATCTTCCTCCGGACCATTTTCTATTTTCGCTTTTCCATTTTCGACCGTTTCAAATCCAACTTTAAGGAGACTTCTATGTCCTCACGCAGTAAAAAGGACCTCGCGTCCTCGTGTCTGTTCACTTTCTCCGATGGCCGCCGTTGCCGCACCCCGCGCACCGGCACCATCTTCACTTCTGCTTTGACCACGCCCCAAAAGAAGTCCGCGCCCGCGCCGCCGAAACCATCGGCAAGGACCTGGCCTACTTCTTCTCTGGCGACTACCTCTCCGCCAACGATCTCAGCGCCGCCCTCGCCCGCCTCATCCCCGCCGTCGTTCGTGGCGATATAAAACCCAAGACAGTCCGCACCGTCGCCTACCTCGCCCAAACCCTCCTCCAGTCCATCCCAATCCAGCGAACCAATCCACTTACACCCCGCCATCGAACCCGCCTCAACCATCACCGGTAGGTTACCTCGGAATGCCTCCCAACCCGATCGAGAGGATTCAGCCTCTTCCGCTCCCCGTTCGTCGGCACTACCATCGAACAAACTACCAATAACAACTCATTTAGAATCAGCACTTGCACGCCATCCCGCATCTGCTGATTCTAAACCACTTACAAGAACACTAAGTTATTTAGATACAACACTTACAGAAAAACAGGGGGGTGGGCCAGCTGCCGAGTCCGCACTGACAGCCGTTCAAACGAGGCTCAACGATCTGATCACTGCTCTCTGATCTGTTCTCTAACCTAATGTACATTAAAATCCAGGCTCGCAATCGCCCGCGCGATCACATTCTCCTGGATCTGAATCAGGTCCGTGTCCGCGTAGGTCATTCCCAGTATCGTAAGGATATCTTTGCCGCGCGAGACGACCACCAGCTTTCCCGACCAATCGTGCTCATCCGCGGTCCCGCGGTATTGATACTCCACTGCCGGCAGTCCGCCGACCACCGTCTTGCGTTGCGAAATTCGCTGGTACTTCGCATAAACATCATGCAGCCGTCGTTCGACTCCCGCGGCAGCTGCGTCCAGCGGTTCTTTCGTGCTTTCTTCTCCAACCACCATCAGCGTGGATTCGTTCGACGTGCCCATGGCCACGATGGCGTTCGGTAGCGCGCTGCGTGCCTCTTCGATCATGCTCCAGCTGGGCGCTTTGTACATGCGAAAGCCGTGCGTGAAATTCGTGTAGAGATTGCCCTGGATTTCTTCGCGATTCGCCGGTACTTCGGGCTCTTTCGAAGGAGCCGGCGCCGCGCCGCTTGCCGTTGAGCTATTTGCGGGCGCGTTTGCGGATCCTTTGATTGCCGGCGCCGTTACATTCCCTGCGGGAGTACCGGCCGGCAGCTCGGGCTTGGCCGCCACATTCGTAACCTTCGGCGCAGCTTTATCTGTTTTTTTCGGCGTGCTCGGGCTCGCGGTCTTTTCGCCGGTGTTTGTCGCTGTTGTCGCCGCGTCCGCCGAAGATGCAACCGTCGGTTCCGCCTGTGGTTGGGAATCGCCTGCGGGCTTTGGCGTAACCGGAGCAACATCCTTCTTCGCGGCCGGTTGTGGTTCCGGTTTTGACGCTGGCGTCGACGGAATAATCTTCGCAATCTTGTCTTTTTCGACCAGGACGAATCCGTAGTCCGTCTTGACCTTGAACATGTTGTCTTCGTAAGCCACGATCACGCCGTACAGCTTCTTGCCATCCTTGAGCTGAATCTCGTCTGCGCGCGCGGTTAGCGCATGCGCGGAAATCATCAGCAGGAATGCGGCAGCGAAGAAGGCCCCGCGCTTGTGGAAGACAGTCATGGAGAAATTATCCCGCCGCCACCGGTGCGCTGCAACCTTCACTCGCCGCGTGGTGTCCGTCGTGCTACCTCCAGCAGCAGCGCCCGGAGCCGCGCCAGATGCCGCTCCAATTCGTCGATCGCCGCGCTCAGCCGCGCACGCAATGGTTCCGGCAACTGTGCGTGTGTCTGCTGCAGGGCCAGCGCCTCGGCCACCACGCGAATCTGCTTGCGGCTCCGTGGGTTCAGCCGCTCCCACAGCCTCCGCTTGCCGCTGCGGTTTCGCCCCAGCCACTCTTCGCCGCTCCCCGCCGGCCGCCCCGCCTCCGGCTCCGCTATCGGCGCAGTATTTTGCTTTCTTGGACGAATCATGAAATTCATATCATCACCTTCACTAGTCACCAGTCACTAGTCACCAGTCACCAATCACCGCTCACTTCTTCAACGCTTCCAGCTTCTCCCCCTTGATCTGCCCATCCGGCTCCACGCGCCCCGTCACGCGCATCGTGCGCGTCTCGAACACCAGGCCGCCATAGCGGTCGTAAGCGTCGGGGAAGAGCACCACTTCATACACGCCGCGCTGATCCTCCAGCGTCACGAACATCATGTTGCGGTAATTTTTTGTTCCCACATGGCGGTAGGTCACGACCCACCCGCACAGCGTCACACGCTTCCCCCGCAGCCCTGGCAATTCGTTGCTCCAGACTTCGCCGTTGCGCGGCAAAAAATCCAGCGGATGCCCGCTCACGCAAACTTCCAGAATCTCCCGCTCGCACCGCAGCTTCTGTTCCAGCGTGTACTGTGGGACAGACATTCTTGTCTGTCCGCTTTTTTCCTCCGGCGGGAATAGAACCGGGATGAATCCCTGTTTTGTCTTCATTGCAACCGATGCCCGTGTTTCTGCACTTTTGTCCGCCTGCAACAGGTTCCACTGCCACAGCATTTCCGGCCGCGTCCTCTGGCCTGTTTCATCGCCGGTTTCATCGAATGCTCCGCACTTGATCAGCGCGTGGATTTCATCGCATTCCACCGGCACGCGCCGCAGAAAATCTTCGAGCGATCGAAACGTTCCGTTTTCTTCCCGCGCCTGCACGATCGCCGTCATCGTTTCGACGCGCAATCCTTTTACCTGCATCAATCCGACGCGCAGCGCGCGTTGTCCGCGGCCGTCTTCCGCCGTGTATTCCATCCGCGAATGATTCACCGACGGCAGCCGCACCGCGATGCCCCAGCGCTTGGCCTCTTCCACATAGGCCGACACGTGATAGAACCCTGCGCCCGCGCTGCACATCGCCGCAAGAAATTCCACCGTGTGGTGCGTTTTCAGATACGCCATGCGGTACGAGATATCCGCATACGTTGCCGCATGCGCTTTGCAAAATCCGAAGCCCGCAAACTTTTCCACCATCATCCAGGTTTCTTCGCGCTGGGTGGCGGTCAGTCCCATCATCCCCGCTGCTAGCAGAAATTTCTCGCGCAAGCGTGTGTGGTCGCTGCGTCCGGAATATTTCACGGAGGACCGCCGCACCAGATCGGCTTCGGCCAATGTCATGTCTCCGAACGCCTGCGAAATCTGCATCACCTGTTCCTGGAAAATACACACGCCAAGCGAGTCACCTAGAATTTTCTTGAGCGCTGGATGCGCGTATACAATTTCCTCCTCTCCGCGCAGCCGCTTCACAAATAATTCTTTCGAACCATACTCCGCTGCTCCTGGACGGATCAGCGCCAGCGCCTGCGCAATTTCCTCCAGCGTCCGCGCCGCCATCATGCGCAGCAGCCCGCGCATCGCCGGCGACTCGATCTGAAAAACTCCCATCGTTCGTCCCGTGGCGATAACCTCGCAAGTCTCCGGATCGTTTTCTGGGATCGCATCAAAATCAATCTCTCGCGCTTTCGGTCTCGGTGTCACTCCGTCCGGCGCAACAATGTTTTTTCCCTTTGCTTCCTTTACCTCCTTTCTCTCCTGAACTTCCTTTTTCTCGATGTTGTCCAGCGCCAGCGCCATCGTCGTGAATCCGCGCTGGCCCAGCAGATCCATCTTGATCAGCCCGAGCGCCTCGATGGCGTTCATGTCGTATTGCGTCACCACGATCCCTTTCGTCGCGCGTTCCAGCGGCGTCAGCCGCGTCAACGGCCGCGCGGAAATCACCGTCCCGCAGGGATGAATCCCCAGATGCCGCGGCGCATCATCGAGCCGCAACGCCACTTGCAGAATGGTTTTCCACGGCTCGTCGTCCACGGGAAGATCCTGGCATTCCGGCAAATCGCGAATCGCCGTCAGAATTTCGCGCACCGGCCGGTGCGGCAACCGCTTCGTGAAGCGATCCACTTCGCCCGGCGGCACGCCGAAAGCTTTCGCCACTTCGCGCACCGCCAGCCGCGCGTGCATGGTGATAAAACTTCCGATCATCGCGACACGGGGCTCTTGCCGAGCCCCCGCGACGTGTTCGGCGCCCCAGTGTTCGTAGACGTAATCGAGCAGCTCGTCGCGCCGCGCGCCGCAAATATCGATGTCGATGTCCGGGCAATCGCCGCGCTGCTCGTTCAAAAATCTTTCGAAGTACAGCCCCCACCGTATCGGGCACACCCGCGAAATTCCCAGGCAGTACGTCACCATCGAACTGGCCGCCGAGCCGCGTGCCACCGCCGGAATCCCGCGCCGCCGCGCTTCCTCCACGATGTCCCACACCAGCAGAAAATACGGCGCCAGATGCAGTTTTTCGATGACTTCGAGTTCGTGCGTGAGCCGCGAAAGAACTTCCGGGTGCAGAGGTTTGTAGCGTTTTCGCGCGCCATCAAAACTCAGTTTCCACAAATAGGAAAACGCAGATTCGCCCTCCGGCACGCTGAATTCCGGAAAAATAGTTTTTCCCAGTTCGAGCTGTAAATTGCAGCGGTCGGCGATCTCCAGCGTCGCGCGCAGCAATTCCGGATGATCGGGGAAAAGTTTTTGCATTTCCGCCGCTGGCTTGAACCATGCTTCGCCGGTCGTGATTTCCGGCGCCGCGACGGTCGTCAGCAATCCGCCTGTTCGAATGGCATTCACCGCGCGATGATGCAGGTGCTCCTCGGGCCGCAGAAAGTGCACGTTGTTTGTCGCCACTAACGGCACGCTAAGTTCGCGCCCGATCTGTTCGGCTTCGCGCAGCGTTCGCCGATCTCCCGGTGACAAAAGCTGCACTTCGATGTACAAGCGGTCGCCGAAAATCTCTTTGAGGCGTGAAAAGGGATTGGTGGCTCGTGACTGGTGACTGGTGATTGGTGACTCGTGACTCGCGCCAGCCGATCTCTGCTCGTGTGCATCGGCCCCTTGTCGAGCAGGGGCACGATGTATCGTGCCCCTACGGTTGTTCGTATCAAGCAATCTTACCGGTATCGGGCACAGCGCGATCACGCCGCGGCCGTGTTCCGCTAATTCCTGCAACGTCACAGGCCGGCCACCTTCTTTTCCGGCCGCCGCAGCCGCATCCCGCGTCAGGTTCGTCGTGCCCAAATGGCGCAGCGTCACGAGCTGGCACAAATTGCTGTAGCCGTCCATGTCCGCCGCCAGCAAGGTTATTTGGAAGCTTTGCGAATTTCGAATTTCGCTTTTCGAATTTCGAAATGCGTCGTTCGAAACAGCAAATTCGACATCCAGTACTACGCCGACGATCGGCTTGATGCCCGCTTTTTGCGCCGCCTTATAAAACGGCACCGCCGCATACAAACCATTCGAATCCGTCAGCGCCACCGCCGGCATCTTCTGCTCCACCGCAGCGGCGATGATCTCTTCGGGCGAACCCACGCCCCGCAAGAACGAATAGTGACTGTGACAATGCAAATGTACGAACACGGAAGCCCCGGCCCGGAAAGGGAAGAAGGCATGCCCGCTTTTCAGCAGGCATGCTCGTTCATTCAAAGATTCAACTGAGGTAGGGAAGGGAGGAAAAGCTTCAGCAAACTACCGCGACAAACAGGGCGTTGAGAGGACCAGGCCGTTGGGCTTGGTGGCGTAATGTTCGCGGAGTTCGAGGCCGTTGCCGTAGAAGACGGCGTTCCAGCCGTAGCGGCCGCGGACGGAATCGAGGCCGCGATTCAGATACCAGCGGCGATTGGCGTTGGTGTCGAAGAGTTCGTTTTGTCGGCGGTCGGTTTCGAGGTTGGTTACGCTGACGCCGACGAGGCGGACGGCCACGCGGCGCGTGAACAATTTGTCGAAGAGATCTTTTGCGGCGGCGAGCAAGGCGCGCTCGTCGTTCGTTGGTTTGCTGATGCGCACCGCTTGATGCGCGGAAAAGTGATCCACATAGCGGATGCGCAGGCCGATGGTGCGCGCTTGCTTGCCGTACTCGCGGAGGGTCGAGCCGATGCGCTCGCTCAAATATTCGATGAGGCCGCCGAGAAACTCCGTATCAATCGTCCCGCCTTCAATGGTGGTCTCGCGCGAAACCGATTTCGGCGTCGAAGGCAGCAGCACTTCGCGTCCGTCCAGCCCGCGCGCGCGCTCCCAGACCTGCTGGCCAATGACCTCGCCGAAAGCTGCCTGCAGCGCCAGTTTCGGCACTTCGCGCAATTGGCCGATGGTGGTGACGCCGCGCTCGGCCAGCATTCCGGCGTGCACGTGGCCGATGCCGCATAATTTCTCCACCGGCAGCGGCGTCAGGAAGGCTTCCTCCTCGCCGGGAGCGACGATGCGAAACCCGCGTGGGCGTTCCAGCCGCGACGCGATGGATGCCACTACTTTCGTACGCGCCGCGCCAACCGAAACGCTCAAGCCCGTGCGCTTCAAGATCTCCATCTGCAGCCGGCGCAGCGTTCCCGGAAAATCCGGATACAGCCGCTCCGTCCCGGCAAAGTCCAGGTAAAAATCATCCAGCGCCGCGGTTTCCACCGCCGGCGTATACGTTTCCAGAATGCGCCGCACGCGCTCGGCATAATCCGCGTAGTGCTCGTACTGCCCCGGCACAACGATGGCTTTCGGGCAAATGCGCAGCGCTTCGCGAAAGCCCATCGCCGTTCGAACGCCGAGGAATTTTGCTTCGTAGCTCGCCGAAGCCACACAGCCGCGCCCCACCAGCACGGGCTTCCCGCGCAGCCTGGGATTCAGCACCTGCTCGACGGACGCGAAAAACGCGTCCACATCCACGTGCACGATGTTGGAAGTTTTGGGGGTCGAATTTTTGCATAACCCCAGCCACGCCCAGCCCGACCACGGATTTCGCTCCGCCGCCGTTTCCTTTTGCGGCGTTTCCGAAGAACCCGCAGGGCTATTAAAGCCCTGCGCTACAGTTTCCTGCTCCGTGTCCGCCTCATGCGGCGCACGATGGGATTCGCAGGAAGCTCCGGAGTTTTCCTGCGCGGCGATTTGCCGTGCAGCTTCGCTTGCTTGCAGGACCTCAACCGCTGGGTTGGGGAATACGCTTTCGACACAGACGTCCATGGCGGCTCCTGTTAACTGTGACCGCACCAGCGGTCAACGCAGGGAAGCGGGATGCATATACTGTTTCCGAGTGAGAGCCGATGGTTTCGCTCGGCTCGGGATCGAGGGATCGTCTTGCAGCCGACCCCTCACCCCGCTTACGGCTCGGAACTTTCAACGGGCGGCGGCCGACTCGTGAGAGCCAGATCGGCAATGGAGGCGGCGCGCCACCCGTTTCCCGTTTCCTCTACCGCCCCGGACTATAGGCGAACAAAAAGCGAAAGTCAAGGATATGTTTGACGGGTAACGGGCCAAGCTTCTAGATCTGTTAGTGATGTGATTAAATGCCGCACATGGGCGCCCGCGAAACCTCCCTCAACAATGCTACCTTCATCCACAAGTATGGCTTCGGGCTTGGGTTTTGTGGAATGGCAGTGTTCCTATTCAACAGAGAGCATCCGTATGGTACGGGTTTCGTATGTCTGGGGTTCTTCATATTAGGGGCTTTTTTTCTGAGCGTGGGGCGAGTTCAGCCAGAAAAAAATGCATTGAAATATCGAAGATGGTTTCGCTGGCACGCAGTTTCGTATTCCGAATCCTGGAATGCGGTGAGTCTTGGGTGTACGGCTATATCAGCCTCCGCCATTATGTATTCCCTTGGGGAAGCATTTACTTCGTGAGAGCGAATGCTTCTGATTCACTATTCGGATTGGACAAAGAGGTCATTTCCTCCATACGCTCAAAAGCTCATATCTGAATTGTTTGTTTGCAAAGGTCCTGCGCCCGAGTTTTTCCGCGATTTCTTTCTCTCCGATCTCGCGCGAATCAGAGTATAGTATTGCCTGCAATATGATATCATATAAGATATGAAGGTGGTTTTGGATACGGACGTCATCGTGGCCGGCATGCGCAGCCCGGGTGGGGCGTCCGCAGAAATTCTCCGCAAGGCGCGGCAAGGCAGAGTGACGCTCCTGGTGAGCGTCCCGCTGGCCATGGAATATGAGGCCATTTGTTCAGAAGCAGAGCATCGGCTGGCGGCAGGGCTGAGTGAGCGCGAAGTGGAGATATTCCTGGATGCCGTGGTGGCGATGGCAGAGCCCGTGGAAACACATTTTCTCTGGCGGCCGCAATTGCGCGACCCTGGCGATGAGATGGTTTTGGAAGCGGCAATCAACGGACGGGCCGATCTCCTGGTCACATTTAACGTGCGGGATTTTGGAACCGTGCCGTCGCGCTTTGGGGTTGAACTAATGATTCCCCGTGAGGCGCTCGAAAGGATACGACAATGAGTGAGACGAAGACTTATCTGCTGCGCTTGCCTCGTTCGTTAAAGAAGGCCGTGGAGCAGCAAAGCAAAGAGGATGGGACGAGCATCAATCAGTTTGTCGCCACCGCAGTGGCGGAAAAGATCTCCGCGTTGCAAACGGCGGAGTACTTCGCCAGCCGCGAAGCCCGCGCGGACTTCAAGGCTTTTGACAAGCTGATGAGACGCCGCGGCGGCAAGCGGCCGCGTGCCGGCGATGAGCTGCCAACCCGCACTAAAGACGAATAAAAAAACGAAAGGCGAAAAATAGCCCTGCCCTTCATTGCCGAAGAGCAGGGCTATTGCTTCACTTTTCTGCTTCCTTCACCGGGGGGTGTTTGACCTCTCCCAGTGAAAGCTTGGTTACGAAGCCGTAGCGGCTTGCATCCGGCTCCGGTTCGGCCACCGCGATACGGCGGTCGGCGTAGTCGGTACACTCACGCACGGCAAAAGGCACGAGTCCGTTCGGGGTAATCATTCGGCAGAAGATTTCTTCCTCTTTTGCACGGAAACCCTTGCGGACAGTACCCCACGTGCACGTTGCGCAAAGCCCAGCGCCCGCGTTTGCAGTAAAAAACTTCCACCGAATAACGGTCATGCTTCCTCCTTTCTGGGCCGTAGAGGCCGGTTTTGATGAAATATTGGAAATCCATGCGCTCTTATTCTCTCGCCTTCTCGCGCGCTTATTCTCTACTCGCGGAAAAAAGTAGGCGCGGTTGGTGCCGTCGTATTTGCCGGTGCGCAGGCAACAACGCTTGAAAGCAGCGGCCGGAGCCACACGGGCACAGGTCGTTGCGGCCGAGTTTTTCGACGAGTTCTTTCTCGCCGTGAACCACTTGCGTTCCGCGCTTCACTTTGGTTTCGGACGGATAACCCTTCCGGCGTTTACTGCTGCGCTCGAAAGCAGTGTTCTTCGTTGAAATGTTCGTTTCGCATGACAGCCTCCCGTAGAAATCTGGAAATTCGGCACAGCAGAAAGCCGCACCTCCGTTTGGAGGGTGCGGCCTCTGCTTACTCTTGCATCTTCGGTTTAACAGAAGCTGCGGGGATGATTTCCGCATCATCCCCTTCGATCTCCCAGAACTGCTTGGCCGTGACGAAGCCGATGGTGCGGCCTGCCTTTTAGGTCAAGAGAATCCAGGCGATCTGCTCCATATCGCGCTTGCTAGGAATTCGCCGGTCATCATAAGAATTGCACTGGCTCACGGGAAATCGCACCAGCCGATCGTCCGCGAGATACCTGCAGAAAATCTCTTTTTCCGACGCGCGAAACCCTTTCACGATGTGGGCCCAACGACAGGTCCCACACAAGGTTTCGGCTCCCTGCGGGGTGCCGTCCTTGACTTTGATGGTGACCATGACTTTCTCTTTTCTAAGAAGCGCTTCAGCGCTTCGGGACGTGCTCCTGTTGTTCGAACGCATTGCGTACGCACACCAGGAACGATGACTCGCGCGAATCGCAAGATTCGCGCGACAATGCGGCACACTTGGCCGCTCAACGCTGAAATAACTTAAAATGTCGCCGGAAGAGAAGTGGGCTAGCCGAAGAGAGCAGACGACGCCCATTCGCTGCCGCGACTAAGTCGCTCCGGCAACGCCGCAAAACGGCCTATATGTTTCATCCGTTGCATGGGACGCAGTCCTCCTTAGGACAGACCGGAAGATGCCACAGAAAACGTTCTACGGAAAATAGAAAAAATTAATCGCAAACAGGGAAAGTATAAACCGACCCATTTTCACTTTTGGCGGGGGCTAGGCCGAAGTGTCGGCCATGGCGAGCTCTTTTTCAACGATTTCTTTGCGGGTCTGCACGAATTTGGTTTTGGCTTCGATGCCCAGCCGTCCGGCGTAGTGAAGCAGCTTGTCAACGCTCTTGTTGGCGATTTTCCCGTTGAGCAGTTCGCTCACGCGGGGCTGAGGTTCTCCGAGGATCACCTGGAGGTCCTTCTGTGAATAGTTCTGCGAGTATTTCAGGATGGCCTGATACAGTTCGGCCTTGAACTTGAGAGCCGTTGCCTGCTCGGGAGAAAAGCCAAGGTCGTCAAGCACGTTTCCGTGCGTTACATGGGTGGGCTTATTCGATACGTTTTTCACGGTTCTTCTCCTCGGCCATACGCGATTTCACCGCTTTGAACCGCTGCCTGGCCTTCTGAAAATCTTTTTTCGGCATCTCGCGGCTTTTCTTTTCGAAGCAGTGAAGAACGTAAATCACGTCTTCGATCCTCGATAGATAAACGACGCGGTACCAAGTGCTCTCATCCTGGTCGCGCAGCTCGAAGACGCCCGGACCAATCGAAGCCAGTGGTCTATAGTTCCTTGGCCGCTCGCCTTGCTGGAGTTGCCACAGCTCAAATCCGAAATTCTCCGTGACCGTTTGCGGGAAGGACTTAAGGACTTCCCGGGAATCGCCTTCCCAAGCGACGGAAGCGAGTTTGGGTTTTTCGTCCTCGCTGCGCACAAGGCAAATATACAACAAAATGTATATTTTGTCCAGGGCGGACTAAACGGAGGAAGCCTGCGAGGACGCGGCCAGGTCCGCGCTGCTGACGCACACCTCACTTCCGTGGAGGATGCAGGTTTCCCCCTGATCGTGAACGTCGCGGCGAATCGACCTGATCCTCAGAAGCGCTCCCGACGTCAGGGCTTTGGCCATCAGGGGCTCGAGAAGCGGATCCCGCGCACTGATGCAGGAAAAAATCGCCAGCACCGTGACGACTTCCGCGGAGAAGCCGCCGCGCTCGTGAACGATTTTGGCCATTACGCCTTGCCCCAAAGTCGGCGTGACGGCCACGGTGAGCGGGACCACGAGGCGGCCTCGGTCTCTGAGTCTCCGCAGCCACTGGGGATGGGGATGCGTTGTTCCCGCGTTGATCAACATTGCGTCGCACTCGCCCGGATCAAAGGTTGCGCCATCCCCGGCATGCACCGTCACATTGGAATAGCCGGAAAGATTTTCTTTGGCGCGGGCCGCAAGTCCAGGGTGCAGTTCAATTCCCACCACGCCGCCCGTTGGCCCGACGACCTCGGCCATAATCGCGGTGTAATAGCCCACGCCGCATCCCAAGTGGTAAACGCGGTCGCCCGGCTTCAAATCCAGGGCGTTGATCCAGCGGCCCAGGGCGCTAGGCTGACCGTTGTTGATGTCGCGAGAGACATCGAGCGCTGCCACCAGGTTGTGATAGAGGTCGCGCGGGTCCTCGGTCGAGTAGTAGGAGGTGCCCACTTTGCCTGTCAGGGACAAGGCCCGCTGTTCGGGGGAGCCAAGTTGCCACGGCGGAGGACCGAGGTACTTTTCGCGCGGGACAGACGCGTAGGCTTCCACCAACGCGGGCGAATTGATGTTGGCAGCGAATCGAATTTCCTGCGCGTAAAAACGGCGGCAATCTTCAACGGTCATCATGAGATGGAACCTCGGAACGAGATAAAAGGAATACGCGTACCCGGCAGGCAAAATTACGTGTCAGAAACCGTGCATTCGTGTCGATGATGCTTCACGCCCTTTTGTTTTCCTGGAGGATGTTGCCGCCGTCGACGACCAGCACTTGTCCCGTGATATAGGATGCTTCGGGCGAGGCGAGGAAGCAGACCGCGGCAGCGACTTCCTCAGGAGTGCCGGCGCGTCCCAGCGGGGTGTGCAGCCCGGCAACTTTTTCGGACTCTGTCGTGGAGGCCGTGGCGATCCACCCGGGGGCCACACCGTTAATGGTGATTCCGTCGAGGGCGGTTTCCAGCGCCACGGCCCGCATCATACCGTCCATGGCGGCCTTGGCGGCGCCGTAGGCCGCTGAGCCCGAGTTGCTGACCACCGGGCCGGTCACCGAAGTGACATTCACGATTCGCCCATATTTCTGCTGCGTCATTCCCGGTAAAACAGCGCGGGTCATTCGAAACGCCGTGTGCAATGTAATGGCAATCTGGTTCTGCCACTCCGCAAAAGAAGTTTCCCGCAAGGGCTTACTTTCCGTCGGCCGTCCGGTCTGGGCCATTCCTGCGTTATTCACCAGAATATCGATGCGCCCCGCGCGCGATAGAACCGAATCGACGAAACGCTGCACCTCGGTTTCCACGGTAAGATCAGCAATAAAGGAAAGGACCGCTTCGCCGTCAGCATCGAGTTCCCGCGCGCGGGCGTGAATGCGGTCCGTGGTGGAGGTAATTACGATGCGCACACCCTCCGCGTGAAGCCGCCGTGCCACTGCAAATCCAATTCCTTCGGCGCTTCCCGCACCGGTAATCACCGCCGTCTGGCCGCGTAACGTAGCCATCATCCCATATTCCCCGCGCCGCATCATACATCGGGGAGGGCTGCAAGAAATCCTTCAACCTTTAGTTTTTACTCCAGGTGTACTGTCGGCTTGATAGTCCCTTTTTCTTTCGCCACTTTCAGGAGCTCGGGATAAAACTGTACAAAAGAGTGTTCCACCGCCGCGTTCTGTTCGTGGCACTGCCAGCAACCGTTCTGGCCCGGAGTGCTCGCGCTGGCGATCTTTTCTCCGGAATTGAATCCGAAGTAAGCCCATTTTTCAGCGAAGCGTTTTTCATCTTTGACTTCGACGTCCAGTCCCATGAAGTCCTTCTGATAGTTGCCGTGCTTGTTGATCGAGCCTTGGGAAGTCGAGCCATAGAGTTCCAGAACAAATATGGTTTTGTCCGGCCATGTTCCGTGCTGCAGGTAGTAGTCGTAGGAAACCGGATTGACAAAAACATTCGTAAACATCTGCATGCTGTCACTGGCCTTCTGGGAATAGCTCATCCCCAAGCCGGAAGAGACGTACACCCAGCGCCGGTAGCCTTCGGGACGCACCAGTTTTCCATCCGCCGCGAACTGTGGCCCGGGCGTTGCGGGCTGCGACGTCTGGCTGCGGCCCACACGAATCGAGATCGCGGCGATTGCCAGTCCCATGAAAACAACCACGAGAATTCTTTTCATAAAGCTCCCCCCTCGGAAGTTCAACCTGCCGGGCAGACCAAACATGCGCAGATCGCACTATGTCGCGTCACGCCATAGAGTATAAACGAATGGTTCAGTGTTTTGTTTCAAGATTTTTTTGCGCTGCGGGCTTTGCGATCGTTGTTTTTATTGGCGTGAGGGTAGTGCCGAATCGCCGATCCCACTCAGGCCGGCTATTTCAGGTATGGCTACTCACTTACGTACTGCGAGGCGGCGGCCGGGTGGGCAGGTGCTGGATTGGCCTCTCATCCTCGCGGTTCTCTTGCCGCTTACCGCGCGGAGGGCTACGGTTGCATTAGAGGATTTCTTAAGGAGGGATTCATGACCGTCGCGATTCCCCCTGCGGATCAAAGCGAATTTGCGCCAGCGGCCACGGCAAAACCGAGCCTGTGGAAACAGATCTTTCGGATCGTACGCTGGACGACCTACGCATTTGCCTTGATCACTCTCATTCTGCTGTTCCACAAATCGGCTCCGCCACCGGTCGAAACTAGTCCCCAGGCCGCGGCGCGCGCAGAAGAAAAATTTGAAGCAGTAGAGAGTGCCGTGGCCAACGGTCAGGCTGCAACATTGCGCCTAGACGAAACGGAATTGAATTCCTATCTTTCCACACACCTGAGCTCCGCAGGCAACGGAACCCCGAACGCGCGGCCGCCGGAGACGCCCCAGAACTCGCCGAACGGCGCGAGCCCCTCGCCGCAGGAAGTCGAACAGATGCGTTCGAATGTGAGCGACTTCAAAGTTCAATTGATCGACGACCGAGTAAAGGCGTACGTGGTGTTCAATGTCCATGGCAAGGACATGACGCTCCAGTTGGAAGGGAAGCTGGGGACGCAGAACGGTTACTTACGATTCGAACCGCTCAGCGGGCAGATTGGATCGTTTCCGATCCCGCAATCCGCCCTGGAATCCGCCGTGCAACGGATGATGGATTCGCCGGAAAACCGGGAGAAACTGAAGCTGCCCGCAGAAATTTCCGATTTGCGCATCCAGAATGGCGAAATCGTAGCGAGCTATAAGTGAGAACGCGCTGAACGGTTGAAAGAAGCCACCGCTGCGCTCTTGTGCGCTTTCGACGAAACTGCCGCTTCCAAGATAGTTATCCCGAAACTCAAATCCAAACGATGCTGGGAATGCCAGTCAGGCAGCGGGGGCATTGTATAATTACAGTCTTTGCGAGGAGCGGATGCCCTGCATGACGGATGAAAAACAAGATCGTGAAATGGGAATGGGGCGCGAAATCACGCGCCGCGATTTTCTGAATGGCGTTGCGGTTGGCGTGGGAGGCACTCTCGTTGGTGCCGGCATCGCCCCGGAGGCACTGCTCGCTGCCGGAGCGCTCGATGAATTCGCGCCGGAAAAAGCGCCGGACTACTACCCGCCCGCGAAGATGGGGATGCGCGGAAATCACGACGGGACATTCACGTTTGCCCATCGGATGCGCGACGGAGAAGCCGCGGATTCCTTCGGAGAAGCCGTTAATACTGGAGAGAAATACGATCTCGTGGTAGTTGGCGGAGGCATCAGCGGCCTCGCCGCTGCGTATTTTTACAGGAAGAGCGCCGGGAACAACGCGCGCATTCTGATCCTCGACAATCACGATGATTTCGGCGGGCACGCCAAGCGCAATGAGTTTCGCGCCGGCGGCCGCACTTTGCTGAGTTATGGCGGAACGCAATCGATCGAGAGTCCCGGCAAGTATAGCCAGGTTGCAAAGCAACTGCTTGCGGAACTGGGAATTAAGACGGAGCGCTTTTACAAAGCTTACGACCAGAAATTGTATTCGAAAATGGGGACGGCCGCGTTTTTCGACAAGGAGACGTTTGGCGAAGACCGCCTCGTCACGGGGATGAACTCCACGCCATGGCCGGAGTTCCTGGCCCAAGCCCCTCTCTCGGACGCCGTAAGGAAAGATATCGCGCGGGTTTACACGGAGAAAAAAGATTATCTTCCGGGATTGTCGCCGGAGCAAAAAATCGCCAAACTCTCGAAGATCAGCTACGGCGAATACCTCACCGCGCATTGCAAGCTGATTCCCGCGGCGCTTCCGTTTTTCCAGACGTTCACGCACGACCTCTTCTGCATCGGTATTGAGTCCGTCTCGGCGATGGCTTGCTACGAAGCGGGGGACGACTATGGCTCGTTCACGTACGCCGGTTTTCAGAGCCTGGGATTGCCTCAACGCGAGAAAGAAGAGCCGTACATTTTTCATTTTCCCGATGGAAATTCCTCGATCGCAAGGCTGTTGGTCCGCTCGTTGATTCCGGAAGCGGTTCCGGGATCGACGATGGAGGATGTGGTCACTGCCTTGGCCGGCTATTCGAAACTGGATCAGACCGGTGCCGCGGTTCGAATCCGATTGAACAGCACGGCCGTACACGTGCAGCACGCCGGTGGCGGAAGCACAACGAAGGATGTGCAAGTTGCCTACGTGCGCGGAGGCAAGCTACAAACCGTGGCGGCAAAAAATTGTGTTCTGGCCTGCTATAACGGAATGATTCCCTACATTTGCCCCGAACTGCCCGAGAAGCAAAAAGAAGCGCTCTCCTATCTCGTAAAAGCGCCGCTCGTCTATACCCACGTAGCGTTGCGAAACTGGACGGCGTTCGCGAACCTGAATGTGCACCACATCGCGGCTCCCGGTGCATACCACACGTACACCGCGCTGGATTTTCCCGTGAGCCTGGGGCAGTACAGTTTCTCGAGCAACCCCGATGAGCCCATTGTGCTGTTCATGCTGCGCACACCGTGCAAGCCTGGGCTGCCGCAGCGCGAACAGAATCGCGCGGGACGCGCTGAATTGATGCAGACGCCCTTCCCAACATTCGAAAGGAACATTCGCGGCCAATTGGCACTCATGCTCGGTGGCGCGGGATTCGATTCCGCCAGGGACATCGAGGGCATTACGGTGAATCGCTGGGCGCACGGCTATGCGTTCACTCCCAATCCGCTTTTCGATCCCGATTGGAAAGTAGGCGAAGAGCCCTGGGTCATTGGCCGCAAACCATTCGGGAAAATCGCCATTGCGAATTCGGATTCGGGCGCAAGTGCGTATACCGATGTGGCTATCGACCAGGCCTGGCGCGCCGTCGGGGAAATCCTGCAAAGCTGATCGTTGCTGAGTTTCCAGAGCCGAGATTTGGGCCTGAGAGAGAAGTGCATCGGTTTGATTGGTATAATGGCTTCACGCGCCCGTAGCTCAGCTGAACTAAGACCCGAAGACTCCAAAATCTAGTTGTCCGGTAAGCACGACTTATCGGGAGTTGGCGCCAAACCATGATAAATTTGGCTTCGTAAAGCTCAGTCCCGACGATGGATTTTTGTCGACGTTTACTGGAGGGCTGCCGTTCATGAAGAAATTGCTCTTGGTAGTTCTCTTTCTGAGTATCACAAGCAGCGCTTTCGCTCAGAATCGAACTCACCCATATGAGCTAAATGGCGATTGGGCGGGAATGAGTCTTACTAATTTCAAGCTGAACCATCCGCTGGCCGAGTGTCAAAAAGATTTTCCTGATAAGTCTGCAATTTGCATCCAGTGGGATAGCGTCGCCATTTTTGGGGCGATTGCCCATGTCGCTCGGTCAAAACCTAGCCAGGGTAGTGTTCCGGCTGATCTAACCGAGCCAGCGATTTTAGCTTTTGTTTTCAATACAAGGTGGGTTCGAGCTGAGTGTTGCGTCGACCCATTGAGACCACCGCGCTTGCCGGACAAGTGGCTGATCCTTAACAGGCTGAGATATTCTGTGGCATACTTTGGCCTCGAATCGGGACACCTGAGGTGTCCGGGCTCGTTGGGGCTGCTGTAATGGGCGCGACGATCCTGGAAGGTCCATCCATGAAAGAGAAAGCAGTTCTTACTTTTGAACAGGCAAAGATAAAGGCCGAGTCGTATGTTCGGCGCAAAGGCAAACTACTCGGGCTTCTTGAGAAAGCAACTCGCAAATCAGCGCAATGCTATGAATTTCTTCTTGCCCCTTGGGAAAGCTTGCAGATATTTCTTCGCCTCCTTCGTGCCCAGCTCGCGGGCAGGTTTTCCGCGCCAGCCAACTCGATTCTCATGATCGTCGCCGCAGTCATCTACTTTGTAAGTCCGTTTGATCTTATTCCTGATTCCATTCCGGTACTCGGATTGATAGACGACGCATCCGTGCTCACCTTCGTGGCCAGGTCAAACCTTACTGTGATCAGTAATTTCCGTAAGTGGGAAACTGTCTCTGGCAAAACGGTGTAAGTAAGCCGGTTGCCACTTAGAACATCCCTGTATCAGAGCCACGCATTACCACTTACTTGGACGATTAACGCTGTCAGCTCAACCGGTCAAATGAAGTCCTGGTACGGGACTTATCCGATCAGGCGACTAACCAGGATTTGGACAAAGCAAGCGCGCGCTCAGGGCGGAGTTCGTGTTGCTTCCTAGATGTGAGATCCGATGGTCCGGTCGAGCAACGCGGCGAAGGCGTGCCAAGCGGGGGTCATTCCTATAGGGACTGCGAGGGCGACGGATACGAAGACAAACGGCGCGGCCCACATGGTGGAGCGGTGAATGCGGCGGATAGAGACGAGTTCGTAGACGATGAGAATGAGAAGCAGGGTGACGGCTCCAGCGGCGGGCGGAAGTCCGATGCGGGCCCAGGGGAAGCGTCCGAGGGCTGCGGCAACAAGATCCATTGTGGCGACCAGAATGAGACGCTTATGCGCGTCGGGCCTGCGCCGGGCGCGCCAGGAAGCGTAGATGACGATAGTGAAGCCGACGATGCCGATCAGTGGGATGGCAGCGGAAACGGCGGGGTCGGGCCGATCTCCACTCCACGATGAAGCGCGTCAATGGCCGCGATCACGCCGAGCACGATCATAATCGGGGGAAGGCAGAAGGCGACGGTACCGAAGGAACGATGCCATTCGACGCGGCGAGCGGAGATGAGGGCGGCCTGCACGACGAACAGCAGCATCCAGAGAGTGAAGACCGCGCCGTGGACGTGAAGGATGGGGCTGGGAAGCGGTGCGCGCATCATGCCGGCCTGGAAGTAAGTTGGCGAGAAGCCGATGTAGACGCAGACGCAGAGCAGGATCGCCATGCCGCTGTAGAAGACGCGTTCGACAGTTCGATTGACAGATCCATACGCGGGCTTTTGGCCGGATGCAGGCCCAAAGATGGCGTCGGTTGCCAATGTCTTCTCCTTTTGCCGGTGGATGGGTGCAGGCTCGCCCGAGATCGATTAGCATGGAAGATATCAGCAATGGGGGAGTTTCACGAAGGTATTTCGCCGTGAGTCTCTCAGGCTTCCTGTGCCATTCACACCGCTATCACCAATCTGTCTACTGAGAGAGGTTTCGCCGGGAATCGTGCCCGAGTGACGAGCCACCCGGAAGCAATGCTCAAGTCCTGGTAAACGCGGTGGTCTCAATGGGTCGACGCAACACTCAGCTCGAACCCACCTTGTATTGAAAACAAAAGCTAAAATCGCTGGCTAGGTTAGATCAGCCGGAACACTACGCTGGCTAGGTCTTGACCGAGTACAGCCAAACAGATGGGTTCTTCCGAGGCAGCATTGCCAAATCAACGCATTGGATGGTGTTGCAGCGACCGGTTGAGCTGGCACGACGCAATATAAAAGGGCGTCCCTTTTGGAGTAGGGTTTTGAGTGTTCGGCTCGAACCCCTCCAGAAAGGAGCGCCCTGTATATGGATAGCGTGAAGTATATCGGCAT
>JABCZR010000028.1 GCA_013289585.1 Acidobacteriota bacterium
ATCGCCGTCCTCCTAAACGTTGGCGAGGCCTAGCTCGCGCTCGCCCGCCGAAACGTTATAGATATAAACAATATGACCTCCAATATGACTTCCTTGGAGGCCGCGATGAGACCCGAACTGAACTAAACGACAGCTTCTGAGCGGCTATTGGAACTCCGAGGAGGATTATCGTGTCTCGTGGCTTTGACAGCTTCGAAATTGACGACCTTCGCAGCTCTGATTTTGGGTCCGAGCGCGATGTAAATCGCGGTTCGTCCTCCGTATGGAACACCCAGCACAATCTCCACAACATTCACCGTGAGGAAGACCGCGCCGACAGACTTGACCGCGAGGAGCGCGAGCGTTCCGAGAATGAGCGTCCGCCGCTGGCCCGGGAAGAACGAATCGAAACGATTCTTTCGCAGCGTATCCGAACATCGTACATCGACAGGGGCAAGAATTATTCGCTGCGTGATTCCGAGATCCATACGCTAGCTGAGGTCGGCAAATTCCGAGTAGTGGCAGCTCGCGATTTGGCCCAGTTCGCCTACAACGGCGACCGTTCCCGCATGGAGAACGATGTCGAAAACCTAGTGAGGCATGGGCTCATGCGGCAGACCGGCATCGCTGACATTGACCACACCCCGATTCAGGCTCTGACGCTCACGAAGGAAGGTCACAAGCTCCTGTCTCGCGGTAAAGTCGTTTCTCCAAGCCAAGCCATCTACCACGGACTGAAGAAACCCAAGGAAGCTTTCCACGACACGGACCTCTACCGGCTCTATCACAAGGTCAGCGAAGAGATCGAGGGCCGCGGGGGCAGAGTCCTACGAGTCCAACTCGATTACGAAATGAAACAGGAGCTGTATGCTCGCCTTGCCCGCGCATCCCAAGACAAGAGCCGAGCACCAGAGAGGCAAAGGAGAGAAGTCGCCGAGCGGTATCACCTCAAAGTTGTCTCCGGCAAGATTCCGATTCCCGATCTGCGGATTGAGTATGCGAACGAGAACGAAAACCAGATTCACTGGCGCGACGTTGAGCTTGCAACCGACCACTACCGCCCAAGCGGACTTTCCCAGAAGGCTCGCGCAGGCTTTCAGATTTATGCCCGTCACGGCGAAACTGGCCGGCTTCGCCGTATCCGCGACGAGCGGGAGTTGAGTGCAGTTATCCTCGGCTTCTAGTCTATGAACTTCCGAGAAGACCAAATCGCTAACCTCCGCAACTTCGGTTATACCGAGGTAGAAGCCCGGTTTCTCTACCTTGTGGCAACACATTCGGGTTATTTCACGGTGCGACAGTTTCTCGACTTTGCCAACGCCAAGAGCGGCAAGCGCAATGCCCGTCTCGTCGAGAAGCTGTTCGGCCTGGGTCATGCTAGCGCCCAAAGATACAGACGGAGGAGTCTTGTCTATCATCTGTGCTCGCGCCAAGTCTTCGCCGCTATCGGCAAAGACCACTTGCGCAATCGACGGCACCACGAACTCCGCCACATTAAATCTCGGCTCTTGGCGTTGGATTACATCCTTACTCACCCGGAGGACGATTATTTTGAGACCGCGGAAGCAAAGCGCCGTTACTTTGTCCAAACATTCAAAGTCAACGAGACTGTGTTCTCCCCGTCCGTGGACCACGGCAACGGCATCACTTTCGCCGAAGGATTTCCGCTGTGCGTTGCCCCTTCTTCTCCCGATCACCTGCCTGTGGTCACCTTCACCTACGTTGACGCCGAGCACCGAGACCTCGATCCGTACATCGCCTATTTGCGCGCCTACCGCCCACTGTTCCGGCAACTTCCGAGCTTCCAATTCCTCTACATTTCAACGGCTGCGAGCCTGCAGAAGGAGGCTGCCGAGATCTTTTCGTTACTCGTGGAAGGTAAGGGCCTCATGGATTTAAAACGTTACTTCGATCTGGAAACAAAGTGGGACCGCGAACAGTACGGGCTCGTAACCGAGCAGGACGCGATCTTTTTGAGCGAAGCGAGGAAGCGTTACACCGGAAGGAGTATCGACACTCTCTACTATCTCTGGAAACGAAATCAACTGCCAAAGGACTTACAGATTGAGGTAGCACAAACATCCATTGCCACGCAGAAGATCCTCTTCCGAACCATCACGTTGAGGGGACAGGAAGCAATTTTTGGGGATAGCACAAAGAACTGGGGTGACGGCTGGCAGATTCGAGGATGTTCACGGGCAGCATCACCTCGCAGGTCACTTTTAGAACCAACCCAAGGTCTTCAGAAACCGGCAGATGCGTGAAGAACGGAGGTGACATATGCACGCGGCCAAAACACTAGGATGGGCGGGAGCGACCCCACTTTTGGGGGCTTTCAGCCGCCCAAAACTTCGTGGGATCGCTCCCGCCGCCCCGAGCAGCTCGGGGCCGTGTTTTGGCCGCGCGCAGGAATCGGAACATACCGTTTGTAATGCGCGATGTAATGCATCACGAAGCACGAAAGGAGAACCAACTCGTGGCAATTCTGAAAGCACCATCGAAGCAACCCAAAACTACAACCCTTCAGGTCCGCCTAGAGGAAGAAGTCAGGCACAAACTGGACAGATACGCCGAGTTCATCGACGCGAATGCTTCTTACGTTGTGAGCGAGGCACTCAAGCTCCTGTTTAGGAAGGATGAAGAGTTCAAACGCTGGCTAGGCCAACACGCCAACAATCACAAACAAGAACAAATCCAAGGAGACGCTCTTACAAAGACTGCGTAGCAAACATGAATCGTCGTTTAACCCAATTCGATGTGCGCGAGAATACAGCGTCGTCAAGACGGCATGCCTCGCGCCTTGCAGTTGCCAGCCACGTGAAGCCCTTTGGCATCGAAGAAGAGACCGCGCAGAGGGCGAGATCCCCATTCCCGGACGATGCTTCAGCGAAGAATATCTCGGACCTCATGCATGCCGAGTCACAGCCTGCGGTCACAGTGGATGAGACACGAGGCGAAAGAAATCTTCTGACCGTTCATGAGGTAGCAGACTTGTTGCAGGTTCCTGCTTCATGGGTGTACGAGCGAACCAGGAGGCAAGGACCTGAGCAACTGCCTCACTTCAAGATCGGCAAATACCTCCGATTCGAACAACGCGCGTTATTGGATTTTATTCGGAGGCAGCGTTGTGCTTGATTCCGCGAAACACGTGCGTATGATGTCGATAGGTATTGCAGAGCCAAGACGAACTTCGGGGGAAAGAGATACACCGATGATTCGTCACCGATACCAATCCGGAAGTTTAGTAGTTCGAGGAAAGCGAAAGAAAGTCTGGGTTGCTCGTTGGAGGGAACCTGTGCTCGCGCCTGATGGGACTCTGAAAAGCATTCGACGTTCAGAGATCATTGGCACGCTCGCGGACTTCCCCACAAGACGCCAGGCACGCGCTCTGCTCGAATCCCGCCTGCATGATGTCAATCACACGCTTCAAAAACCGCAATCGTCAATGCAGTTCCGCGAATTTGTCTGCTCACAGTGGGAGCCCGCCATCCTGCCCACACTGAAGTTTGCTACGCAACGTAACTACCGGCACCTCATACGACGCCACTTGTTTCCAATCTTTGGTGATCAACCCATGTGTGATATCAAACGCCAACACATACAGGGGTTTGTCATGGAAAAGATGGTTCGCCAGGGGTTTTCCTGGAAAACGTCCCTTCATCTCCGCAACCTGGTGAGCAAAATATTCACCACGGCTGTGGACTGGGAGTATGTGCCAGCGAACCCTGCACGTGGCGTAAAACTTCCTCAGAGGCCAGTTCGCCAACCACTCCGATTCCTTACAGTCGGCGAGGTAAAGCGCTTATTGGAAGCTCTTAGGGAGCCGGAAAGGACGTTGGTGCTAACAGCCGTTCTGACTGGAATGCGGATCGGAGAGCTACTCGCGCTGCGCTGGAGAAATGTGGACCTCGAACGCAAGGTCATCCGCGTTCGTGAGGCCGTTTATGAAGGCCACAACTCGACACCAAAAACGCAGGGCAGCATCCGTGACATTCCTCTGGGACCGGCGCTCGAACAAGCACTTCGCCTGCATGGTGCGCGCAGCCGAATTTCAGATGATTCACTCCTCTTCCCCAGTCGCAACGGAAGCTATCTGCGACCCGGAAATCTGCACAAGCGCTATTTGCATCCCGCATGCGCGAAAGCAGAACTCCGGCGTTTCAGTTGGCACGATTTCCGTCGAACGCACGCGACGTTGCTCAGTGACATGGGCGAACCGTTGAAGACGGCGCAAGCTCAACTCGGCCATGCCAGCCTCAGCACGACAGCAGAACTCTACGCGCAGGCAGTCCCTGCTTCGCAGAGAGCCGCTGTAGAAAGGCTCGAAAAGGCTGTGGGCTTCTTAGTGGACCCAAATGGACCCAAAATCGAGGGGGTTATTCAACCGGGGAGTTTGCTAATTCAATGAAGGGCAAACTATTTAAGTGGTGCGCCCGGGGGGACTCGAACTCCCGACCTTCTGGTTCGTAGCCAGACGCTCTATCCAACTGAGCTACGGGCGCACTGTAAATAAATATTAGCACAAGGCATCACGCTCTCGCCACGCGATCTCGATCAAACCTCTTTCAACTTTTCGTCGGATTGCTCCTGCCGAATTCCGCGCGATGCGCTTCCGGACCAAAATAAATCACCACTGCTCCCACCAGCAGCACGACCGCGGCAAAAAGTCCCATCGCCCGCCCATAACTCATAAGATGAGACATGCGCGCCTCAAAGTAGGCGCTCCCTGACGCAATCAGCACCCCGAATTGATACGCCAGTCCCGGAAAGAATCCGCGCAATTGGTCGGGCGAAAGCTCATTGATGTGCGCCGGTATCACCCCCCACGCGCCCTGCACCATGAACTGCATCAGAAATCCGCCAACCAGAATCAGCGGCAAATTGGGCGCAAACACCCACAAAGGGATCATCGCAATCCCCAGCAGCACGGCCGTAACCATCGCCCGCCGTCGCCCGCTGCGGTCGGAAAAATATCCGAACGCCAGTCCTCCGCAAATCGCTCCGACCATCGAAAACGCCGTGAAGTCCGACGTCCGCTGCGGGCTGAATCCATGCTGCTGTTGCAAATAGGTAGGGTACATATCCTGCGTGCCGTGCGAGATAAAATTCACCATCGCCAGCAAAACCACGAGATACGCGAAGCGCTTCCAATTGCGGAAAATGGCTTGCCTGTACGTGGTCCAATCGGTGCGCGAGCGGTGCCAGGCTTCAGGTTCTTTCACTTTGGCCCGCACGAACAGAGTCAGCAGCGCAGGTAACCCGCCGATGAAGAATAGTGGCCGCCAGCCCCAATGTGGGTAAACGAGACGATAGACGCCCGCGGCCAGCAGAAATCCAAGCGCGTACCCTTCCTGCAAGAAACCCGAAACGAGCCCCCGCCACCGCGCGGGAACGGATTCCATCGCCAGCGAAGCCCCCACGCCCCACTCACCGCCCATTCCGACCCCGTAAAGCAGTCGCAAGAAAAAGAAAACTTTATAGCTCGGCGCAAGCCCGGAGAGAACTTCAATCAGCGAGAAGTACAAAATATTGACGATCAGCGGAGTGCGCCGTCCATACCGGTCAGCAAATAATCCAAACAAAATCGCGCCGATCCATCGCGTCGCCAGGCTCGCGGTGATCGTTAACGCCAGCGCGGGGATGCTGGTGCCAAATTCCTTGGCAATGGGAGCCAACACAAATGTGAGGATGAAAAAATCGAACGCGTCGAAGGTCCACCCAAGAAATCCCGCGAGGACCGCGTGAAATTGTCCTTTGCTGCCGGATGTGGGGGAGTTACTCGCCGTTGTTTCCACTTTAGTCCGTGCGCCACTCATTCGGCTTGGGCATGGATCGCGAGATCGCGATAGCGCTCACTACCGCCACCGCGCCAAAAATTCCGCCAGTAGAATATCGCCCGAAGCACAACGCTCCGATGCAGGCCAGCATGGAGTAAACCATCACGCAGCCCAGCAGCCAGCTCAGCAGATTCCTCCCGAGATCACGCGTGACGGTTTCATCCCCGGCAATTTTCGCTACCGGCTTCCAACCCGTGATCTGCGGCCGGACTTTCTTGTAAAACCGCACCAGCGTGTCGCCGTGTTCCGGCGCCGTCAGCATCGTGACCGAGAGCCACACCAGCGTTGTCACTCCCGTTGTGCAGAGTGTGGTCTTCGCAAAAATCACCGGGTCTGAACCGCTGAAGGGCTGCGGCCTTCCCGCGATCGCCATCCACAACGCACTCGAATGCAGCGCCAGCGTCGTCACCAGCGCCGCCACCATCGCGGAGATTTCGCTCCACGCATTCACCCGCCACCAATACCAGCGCAGCAAGTAAACGCCGCCGGTGCCTGCTCCCAACTCCAGCACAATCTTCCAGCCTTCCGAAACAGACGTAAGATTCCACGCGACTACCGCGGCAGCCACGCACAGAAACGCCGTCGCCAGCCGCGAGGCGTTCACGTAATGCACTTCGCTTGCATTTTTCTTCAGGAAGCGCCGGTAGAAATCCTCCACCAGGTACGAGCTGCCCCAATTGAGCTGCGTGGCAATCGTGGACATGAACGCCGCCATGAATCCAGCGAGCAAAATCCCGAGAACCGCATGCGGTGTATTTCGCGTCGCAACCATCATGTACCCGCGCTCTGGCTGCGCCAATCCCGGATAGAGCACAACCGCCGCCAGCGCCGTCAGGATCCACGGCCATGGCCGGAGCGCGTAGTGCGCCAGGTTAAACCACAGCACCGACAACAGTCCGTTTCTCTCATCTTTCGCGCTGAAAATTCTTTGCGCGATGTATCCTCCGCCGCCCGGCTCCGCCCCCGGATACCAGAAAGCCCACCACTGCACCGTCAAATGAACGACAAACGTAATGACCGGCAGCGTCCACAGCGCCTCTCCGGTCCAGCCACGCGAAAAATCAGGAAGCATGGCGGTGATGTCGCTCGCTCCCGGCCCCGCCGCCGCGCGTTTTGCCGCGAGCGTTGCCAGCATCTGCTGCATTCCACCCGCCGCGTGGACGCCGTACCACGCCACGCCAATAACAATCGCCATCTTCAGCACGAATTGAAACAGGTCCGTCCACAGCACGCCCCACAACCCGCCCAGCGAAACATAAATCCCCGTGAACGGCATCAGGAAGAAAACGCAAATCGCCAGCGCTTTCGCATCGCTCACCCCCAGCGATGTGCTGATGATATTCACCATGGCCTTGGTTACCCAGCCCAGAATCAGGCAGTTCATCAGCAGCCCGAGATACACGGCGCGAAATCCTCGCAGGAACGCGGCGGGTTTGCCCGAGTACCGGAATTCCGCAAACTGCACATCGGTGATCAGGCCCGAACGTCGCCACATTCGAGCGAACAAAAATACCGTCATCATCCCCGAAGGAAGAAAGCTCCACCACAACCAATTCCCCGCCACGCCTTGCGTGTAAACCAGGCCCGTCACCGCAAGCGGCGTGTCCGCGGCAAAGGTCGTCGCCACCATTGATGTTCCCGCCAGCCACCAGGAAACATTGCGGCCCGACACGAAATAATCTTCCGTGCTTTTCCCCGAGCGGCCACGGAAATAAAGACCCAGAAATAGCGTAATCAGCAGATAACCCACGATGGCAGCCCAGTCCGCAGCCGAGAGCGTCAAAGTTTTTCCTTTCCCGTTCAGAAGGGAATGCGCAGTACTATATAGCACTCCGCCAATTTTGACTGCATACTCTTTTCCCGTTCCGCCATAACTTCATCGAGAACTTATGCAGGATGAAAGCGGGTCAATGCAGAATCGGCGCACGTGCCGCCCGCCCGGGAAACACACCGCCCACAAGCTGCCCGTCCTTGACCACCGCGACCCCATTCACAAACACAAACTGAATCCCCTCCGAATACTGCAACGGCTCCTCGAAAGTGGCCTTATCAATCACGCGGTTCGCGTCAAACACGGTAATGTCCGCGTTCGCCCCCACGCGAATCCGTCCTTTGTCCTTGAAAGCCGGTGCGCGCTTCTCCAACCGTTGCGCCGGCATTAGCGTCATCTTGTTCAGCGCCGTCATCAAATCCAGCGCTTTTTCTTCCCGCACATAATGTCCCAGCACACGCGAATACGTTCCTTGCCCGCGTGGATGAACTTTGGCTCCGGTAATGGGCATGCCATCGCTGGCAATCATCACCATGGGATTCGCTACGGCGGTGCGCGCCGCTTCCTCCGGAATCGAATGGATTACAACGATTCCGCCAGTCTTGCGGTACTTCTCAAAAGTTTCCGCGGTCAATCGTTCCCCCGTATCGGCCCACTGCACGTCGTGATAACTGATTTCCATTTTTTCCTGCCAGCCCGGATCGAACACTGCGGACTGCAGGTACGTGCTGCCCGCAGTGTATGGATAGCATTCCGTCGTAACGTCAATACCGCGTTTCTGTGCGCCTTCGACCATGGCGATCAGTTGCGGCGTGTATTTCATTCCCATGCTGGTGATGTGGACGACATGGAGCGGCGCCCCCGTCGCAGCCGCCGCGGCGATCACCTCTTCCAGCGCGCTCAAACCAGTTTCTGGCTCTTTCCCTCCTGCATAACGCAGATGAACATGCACCGATGCGTCATATTTCGCCGCCACACGAAAGGCCTCCACAATTTCCCAGTGCGAGGCTCCCGGCGTGTAGTTGATGCCCATGCCTTCGGCAAGAGCGCCACTTTGAAATCCTCGGTCCAACGCTTCTTTGATTTGAACGATTTCTTCCGGAGTTGCCTCTCGATGAGCCGCGGCATCTTCGGCAGCCATCTCCGCCGCACTCGCCTTTCCCCCAAGCCCCTGCTCTCCATTTGTCTTCGTGAGAATATTTCTGCGCACCGGAATATGACCGATGCTCACTCCATAATTGATCAGAGACTTCCCTTCCCTTGCCGCATACCAGCGGTCCACGTCGGCAGTGCCGCCTTCCAGCTCCAGCGAGGTCGTCACGCCGTCGTGCGCCTGAAATTGATAATTCCGCGGCTCCTGCCCGTGTTCATGCAAATCGATGAAACCCGGCGCAACCACGAGCCCTTTGGCATTAACGGTCTGCTTTCCTGGAAGCGGCTCTGTCGAGATCGCCGCGATCTTTCCTCCGCGGATTCCCACGTTTCGAACCGCGTCCAGGCCCGACTCCGGATCCATCACTCTGCCGTTCGCGATGACCAGGTCGTAGCCCACGTCCTCCGGAGAAGCAGAGTTCGCCATTCCCAAGCCGCAAAGCGCCAATCCACCAGCGACCGCCAAAGCCAGCACCCATTTTTTCGCGGCGTTTACAGATCTCATGCTTCTTCCGCCTCCCAATTCGCGCGCTAAGTCTCTTAGGGCAGGCTACGGCTGTCAAAGGAATTCTAGGATCAACTGCGGCTGGCAAGAGATCCGGTGCAAAGAAGAACCCCGAGTCGCTGGGGGGAGCGACCCGGGGCGGGGGTACTGCTGAGGGGGGCCGGAGGAAACTTGTTTTTAGACTTCTGCGAACTAGTCTAAATTAGACTAGTGCACGTGTTGCACGGCGAGCAGGCAGATCTGCCTCAGCTCTTCGTACGTGAAATACGTCTCTTCCTGTCCGCCGGCGGTCTCTCGATGGCCGAATCCCGATTCACTCGAGATGCGGCTCAATTCCATTTCCGAGATTCCCAGCAAAACCGCTGCACGCCGCCGTGTTACGTATTTCAGCTCTTGTGCTTTCATCGTCATGGTCATTTCCCTCACGCAGGAAGTAGAACCATTGCGTCTTCTTCAACGGCCAAAATCATTGCTTTGTAAATATCTACGTCCCAGCCCTCGCCGATCCTCATCCTTACCGTTTCGCCGCCGTCATCCTTCAGCAGCCTGCCACGCAGCGGCACCTTAATGTCCCCAAGCGCCACTTGCAGGATCACTGGATGCCCGATCCAAGTCTTGAACGCGCTTTCCATTCTTGTTCCCCTCAGTACTGCAGCCTGACAGGAACGAGAATCGCGCTTGGCGATGCGGTTCACAATGGTACAGAGAGGGTACGCGACTAGTAAGAAGGTACTGTTCAAACCTCGCTGCATCGATTTTCTAACTCTCTTATCGAGGTACGTCCGTACTGTCTGCGCGGGACGCGCGGCCCATTGGTCAGAGCACCCGCAACCTTCATCCTGCGTACATGCCGCAACACAATTTCTCTGAGCGGAAGCCCTCGCAAGAAGGTTCAGCGGCACCGTCCGTTCGGCCAGGCGTCGGACTGGCCCTGGGTGGAGGATTCGCCCGCGGCTTCGCCCATCTCGGCGTTTTGCAAGTACTCGAGCAGAACCAGATCCCCATCTCTCACATCGCGGGGACCAGCGTCGGCAGCATCCTCGGCGCAGCCTACGCCAGTGGAGCGCCTCTCTCCCGAATCATCGCAACTTGCCGCACTCTACGCTTTCGCGATATCGCCCGCTGGCGCGTTTCCCGGCTCGGCTTGGCCAGCAACCATCGCCTTGGGGACTTGATCGAACGCGTCTTCGAATCCCGTCAGTTCGAAGACCTTCGCATCCCTCTCGCTGTGGTCGCCACCGACCTCACGTCCGGCGAACCTGTCGTGTTCACGCAGGGCGCTCTCGTGGATGCCATTCGCGCGAGCTGCGCTTTCCCCGGCTTGTTCGAGCCCGTGGAGATTGGCACTCGCTGTCTTGCCGATGGAGGCCTGGTCGCACCGGTCCCGACCGTAGCCGCACGCCAGCTCGGCGCAACTTCGGTCATCGGCATTTCCGTGGGAATGCAGGACGGCCATCGCGGCGCACCCACCAACATCTTTCAAGTTGTCAGCCGCGCGGTCAACGCCGCCCAAAAACATCAACTCGAAATCTGGGAACGCCACGCGGATCTTGTCCTTCGCCCCGAGGTGCAGTCCCTCGCTTGGGACGATTTTGACCGCGCCGAAGAAGCCATCGAGGCGGGAGCGGTGGCTGCCCGCCGCGCGCTTCCGCGCATCCAGAAGCTGCTGGGACAAAAGGAAGACACCGCGCAAAATCGTGAAGCTCGGCTCGAAGCAGAAGACAAAGGTTACCTTTGGCTCGCGGAGGCTCTCCGATGATTCGAATCAGCGCATACCTCGCTACCTTTACCATGCTGCTCATTCTCTGGCATGAATGTGGGGAGGATCTTGGCGTTTTCTGCTACCGTATAGGATTGGGTGCCGTCACGAACGCCCGTTCGCGTTCTCGAGTCCTTGTACCCGTAAGCAGTGCCGTGAATCATTCCACCGTGAGGCCTAATTCCGAGTGCTCGACGCCATCCTTCACTTCCTCCACTCGCTTTACAACCCGGATGGACTCAAGGAGCTAATCCGCTCCGGCGGCGCCCCCCTCGTTTGCACCATCGTTTTCATTGAAACCGGTTTTTTTGTGGGCTTCTTTCTTCCCGGCGATTCCCTGCTCGTCACTGCCGGCATTTTCGCGGCCTTGCCCGACGGAATTCCTCTCAAATGGTTATTATTCCCCGTGATGCTTTGCGCCATCGTCGGCGATCAAATCGGCTACTGGATCGGTCGCTCAGCAGGAGCGGCGCTCTACCGCCGCGAAGACTCGATGTTCTTCCGCCGCAGCCATCTCCAGCGCGCTCATGATTTCTATGAAAAATATGGTGGCCGGGCCGTCATCCTTGCGCGCTTCGTCCCCATTGTTCGGACCTTCTGCCCGCCCGTCGCGGGCGCCGCGAGAATGCCCTACGCCCGTTACGTCGCCTTCGACATTTGTGGAGGCGTTTTGTGGGTCGGCGCAATGATCCTTGGCGGCTACTCCTTGGGCCGCTCCGTCCCCAACATCGGCTCCCGCATCCATTACGTGATCGCCGTGGTGATCCTCGTATCGGTCTTGCCGGTGATTATCAGCCTCCTCCGCTCCAGGCGCGCCCCTTCTATCTCTAGTGCCGAGGGCAAATAGCCCCGTGCCGTCTCGCAAATTCCGCGCCATCATCTTCGACATCGGCCGCGTGCTGATCAAAGTGGATGTCAGCCGCGCTATGGCCGGACTTTCGACCGGACTCAAGCTCACTCCTCAGGAGACCTGGTCCGCCATCGAAAAGGATCCGCTCTGGCCAGACTGGCAGGAGGGCCGCATGTCTCCTCAAGACTGGCACCTCCATCTCACCAAGCGTCTCGGCGGCTCCCTCACATTCGAGCAATTCACCGAGGTTTGGAATCGGGCGCTGGTGCCCGAACCCATACAATCCGACCAATTCCTCGAAAGACTCTCCAGAGACTTTCGACTCGCTCTCCTCTCCAATACCGACCCGATCCACATGTCTCATGCTGAAGAACGCTTCTCCTTCTTTGGTTTTTTTCCGACTCGCATCTACTCCTTTCGGGTTGGCGCAAGCAAACCTGACCCCCTCATCTATCGAGAAGCCCTCCGAGCCTGCAAAGTCCCCGCCGCGGAAGCCATCTACATTGACGACGTTCCCGCCTATGCCGAAGCCGCCGATCGTCTTGGCATGACCGGAGTCGTATTTCAGAACCCTGAGCAGCTCCAATCTGATCTCCGAAACCTCGGCGTCGGGCTTGACTGAAGCTTCGCCAAGCAAAAAATCCGTTGTTCGCTGTACGTTCGCGTAAACTTTGCTAGGACTAGTACCGCCCCATGTTTTTCATCTCCTTCCAACCGCCCATTCCTCTATCACTTAGCGCCACTCACGGTTTTCCTCCTTTGGCTCCGCGCATGCAAACTCTCTGTTACAGGCCGGTTAAAACGGCATCCCCAATACGGGGTGAGGAGAGATATTGACTATGTCAGAGGATCGCATCGTAGAAGTAAGAAACGGTTCTTCGTGGCAGCTTCCCGCGATTATCGTTCTAGGTTTGGTGGCCCTTGGCGGCCTTGCTTTCGGCTATAACGCCTCTTCGAAGCTCGATACCACGCAGCAGGCGGTAGCAACGCAATTGAAGACCACTCAACAGTCTGTGCAGCAGGACATGTCGTCCTTGAAAGATCGCCTCGCGCAGGACGAAAAGGCGAATACCGATCTCCAGGGCGACCTGAAGGTCATCACCGGCAAACTCAAGATTACCCAGGGTCAACTGAGAAAGGCTCGCGAAGAAGCGGCCAAGCTCAACGACGCCACTGTCGAGAAGGTGTCCGCGCTTGACACGTCCGTTCATTCGGAACTCGCCACCAAGGCGACCAACGATGACGTCAAGACCGTGGACACCAAGGTTGTCGGCGTCAAGACCGACCTCGACGCCACCCGCGAAGACCTGAAAATGGCTCGCAGCGAGATGGGCACGCTCATCGCGCGCAATCACGATGAAATCGACCAGCTCCGCCGCCTCGGCGAACGCGATTACGTTGAATTCACCATCGTCGGCAAGAACAAGCCTCAGAAGGTGGGCAACGTTACCGTCGAACTGAAGGGCGTCAACGAAAAGCGCAATCAGTTCAGCGCCGCATTGACCATCGAAGACAAGCAGTTCGAAAAGAAGAACCGCGCCATGAACGAGCCGATCTTCTTCTATACTTCCGGCACGCACATTCCGGAAGAAGTCGTCATCAACAAGGTGGGCAAGAACACCATCAGCGGATACGTCAGCATCCCCAAGGCGAATTCGCAAGTGGCTTCCACCGGCAGCGAAAAGTCTGGGAACTAACTACGAAGAGAAGGGCTCCGGCAGATTTAGCCGGGCGCACCAAAGGCGGGCAGAATCTTCTGCCCGCCTTTTTCTTTTGCACCAACTCCGGCCAGCTCCAGAATTCCGCTAGAATGAAGTTCGCCATCCCGGAGCACTGTTTGCGCCAGACCTCCAGTATTCTCTACATTGCCGTCGATTCGCTGATTCCCCTCCGCGGCAAAAGCGTTCCCGGATTGGATGAGTTCACCGCGACCCTCGATCATGAGGGTATTCCTGATGTCTGGGTCACTAGCCGCTCGCGCCTGCAATTTGACGAGCCGCGCCGCAAGAACGGCCACACCCATCCCTTCATCGCGGAAGACGGTTGCGCCGTCTATCTACCCGAAGATTACTTCCACTTGCGCCCGGAGTCTGTTGCTTCGAAGCAGCAGAAAGCGTCTACGCTGCGCCTCGGGCGCTTTACTTGCATTCCCATGGCAGAGGCCTTGCCCGCTGCTGCTGAGGCCCTGGAAACCCTCTCCGAGGACACCGGAGTGCCCGTGGTGACGCTTCGCTCCCTGTCCCCCCGTGTGCTTGCACAGAATACAAATCTTCCCCAGCTTGAGGCGGAACTCTCCAGGCAGCGCGACTTCGACGAGGTATTTTTCTTTGCTGGTGTTTCGGACGAAGATGTCGAGCGCTTTCTCGTCGAGGGCCGAAATCGCAAGCTCCAGTTTCGGCAGCATGGAGTGCTTTGGTCCGTAGCCATCGGCGCTAGCCTCCAACGCTGCATCCGTGAGCTCTCGAAGCTCTACGACCGGGCGCTGCGCTATCATGCTCATTCCATTGGAATCGCCACGCCGGATCAGGCGGCAGGCCTCTTCCCTTTCTGTGAGCGCACCATTCTCCTCGCGGAAAGCAGCTTGCTAGTCGATTCGGCGGATCAGCCTGAGAGTCCCCGAGCGCGGCGATTCCCCCTTCGTGCCGCAGACACTTGGGATCGCGTCCTGGAAGCTGTCCACACTAAAAGCTAAAGTCTGCGGAAAATAAGAGACATAAATGAGCGTTAAGTTGCACACTCCTGCTCCGAAATCTGCGACCAACCTCTCGCTCTCGTTCCGCAAATTGCCTATTTTCCGCAGCATAGCTTCTCGCGACTGCTGATTTCGTTCCTGGCCTTCCGATTGCCCTGATTTCTCCAGGCGAGTTGCGCTGTCCCAAGCTCTGTCGAATCGGATTTGCGTTTATCGAGCTCGACTGCGCAAACCGCGTACTAGGAGTCCTCATACCATGACCTGGCTTCGCCGCGCTCTTCACCTTCCTGCTCCTGAGTCCAACATCGGGCTCGTTCTTGTCCTCTGTGTGGTCACCATGAGTTTCATGTCCGTCGCCCTCGTCTGGCAGGCACAGATCATTGCCAACCAGCGCGAGGCCATCCAGTGGCTTGAACAACTCAAGTTTGGGAGCTAGCCAGGCCTTCCCCGCATCGCGACTCTCATCCTCTATTCTCGGTTAACACCCCTCTCTACTTCACGTGCTACCCACCCGTTAGTATCTGAGGCCAGATCCTGTACATTCCTTCACGACTTTTATCTCAACTTGTGATTCAATAGCCCCACAGGGGAATTCTTTTGTTCGGGAGATTTTCTTTGCGACGAATCTTGGGACTCTGTCTGCTGTCCTCGACGCTTGCGCTTTTTTTCACTGTTAAATCCGCATCCGCAATGCAATCCGATTCACAGAAATCGGTAACTGCGGCTTCCACACAAGCTTCTAACCCTGCGTCCTTGCACGATCGCCATAACCGCCATCACACCAATGGCAAACGTCACCATCACCATCACACTTCTTCCGCAAAACATTAATTCCAAGCATTTATCGAAAAAAGCAAAAGGGGGAACCGGGCGGTTCCCCCTTTTGCTAGTTTTAGGTGTCGTCTCGGAAGCGCGCTAATAGCACGTATGTTTCACGAGCGACGCGCACCGCAAGAGCGGTGTGTTCAACTTTGGTGCAGCTCTAAGCCCGGTGGAGTCATGGTCCCTCCGGAGCTCCTTGAGCTCACGCCTTGCTTGTACGCCCGCAATTCGTCGAATGCAAGCGAAGAGTTGGTGAACACGCAATTTCCACAGGGCGCCCACATCCTGAAGTTTTCGAATTTTGGTTACTTGATGAACAGCGTCTCGCGCAGTTGGTCCCGGCTTACGAACGATTTCATCGTGCGGTAGCGCCCGAACAGATCCTGAATCTCGCGGTTCTGATAAACCTTCTGCGCCGGGCAGATGATTGCACTTGAAATCATCTGCAGCGTATTCGAATCCGCCACGCGGTAGCGCTGGAAACCTTCCGGCTTCTTGCTATGAAACATCGCGAACACCACGCCGCCCGCCCGCAACAATTCCGTCACATTCAAGACCATCTGCTTCGCCAACGTCGGCTCCAGGTAGTCCAGCAAATCCCACAACAGCACCGCATCAAACGATGCTCTCGGATATTGCAGGTTCTCTTTCAGAAAACGCGCGGCGCGGCCAGATGGCGTCATGTCCAGACCCTCGACCAGCGACGCATCTTCCCGCAGCCGGGCCTCTTCCTCGCTCAGGAATCCTTTCCACCCGCGCAGAATATCCTCCGAAGAAACGCGAAATCCTCGCTCGATGAAGAAACTTAAGGTGGTCTGCCAAGCCGGCCCAAGGTCGAGCAGCTTGCCACGTCCCAGACCATCCAGATTCCACAACAGTTCCTTCAACCCGTTCGAAACACGCGTGCTTTCCACTATTTCTGGCGCACGAGGTGCGCTTCCGCCCACTACCGGTGAGCCCGGCGTGCGGGGACGGATCGTCGAACCCACAGTCCGGGACATTTCCCGGCTTGTTCCGGCTCCCACTCCGATACCGAGCTTGTGCAGGAAACTCATCGATTAATCCGCCGCCGTCCCTGAACTCAAAGTTGTCGTATCAGAAGACTTGCTCGCCGCCGCTGCTGCCGCCTTGATGTCAGTCGTCCTTGATGGCTGCTTGCCGGCCTCGACCTTGCCCTTCAGCACCGCACCTTCTTCGATGGACAAGCGCTCGGTCTGCACTTCGCCGGTGATCTGGCCCGTACTCCAGAGCTGCACCTTGTCGCGGCCCGTAACCTTTCCTTCCACTTTTCCGCGCACAATCACTTCGCGCGCATTGACGTCCGCCTTCACCGTGCCATTCGGCCCAATCGTCAAGCTTCCGTTTGTCAAATTGAGCTTTCCGTCAACGAGTCCATCGACAAAAAGATCTTCGCTGCCCGTCACTTCGCCTTTAATTCGAATTCCCTGGCTGATTGATGCGGAACCGCGAGACGAAGATGGAAGAGCCGCTGACAAAGGAGGAGTACTGCTAGAAGTTACGTTCGATATTTTCTGCGAACTTGTCGTGTCGGAGAAGCTGTCTGAAACTCCTTGCGGCTTAGCGTCTTCTTTTTTCCACATCAAACACCTCGACATCGAAAATTAGATTTTCGAAGCCGCATATCGCAGGGCTGGTTGGGAGCCGCGACTCGGAAGAGTGAACATAGTACACGACTTAGCCGCTGTAAACAAGAATGGCGGGTAGCAAATGTGGTGTGTTTCGTGAAGGGCTATACTACGTATAGCGGAATTGGTGCTCTCAAACCCACTACGGATTGTGATGTCTCACCCGTCTCATGCTTCCCGCGCAATTCCCACATCGCTACCATCATCCCCGCGAATTCCCTCGTTAACTCTTTGATTGACTTACGCTTTTCCCACCAGTGCTGTGGGTCGAAGTCCCCGTCTCGCGCGCTTGCCACGTACACCTCTATGCCCTGTGGAAAAACTTTCCGGAAAATATACCGCGCTCGCCTCGTGTGATAGTTTGACGTCACCACAATGACACTGTGCCATTTTTTTTCCTTCGCTAGCCGCACAACGGCTTCCGCTTCTTCCCGCGTGCTGTCCGCGTCGTGTGCCAGCCGCACAATTTTGTCTTTCGGCACGCCGCGTTCGATCAAGTCATGCTCCATCAGTTCGGAGATGCCCGCGTTCGGCCGCAAGCGTCTTCCGCTCGCCACAATCAGATTCGCCTTCCCTTCCCTCAGCAATTCCGCCGCGCGCTGCGCTCGATCGGCATAAAAATTGTCGTCGCTCAGCACAATCAGCGCGTCCGCTTTGCCATCAACGTCCTCGATCATCCATGATTCCGCGATGAAACGGAGTATCGGCCCCCGCGCTATATACAAAATCGTGCACAATACCACCAGACACACAACTACGATCAGGTTCACGAGGATGCCGCCCCGTTCCGATTCCTTCCCTTTGCCTTGTTTCATGAATTCGGGTCCAGCGTCCTCAATTGCGCCGCTGCTTGCTCCGGCAATTCCGCATTGAAGTACACCTCTTTGATGCTGTAGGACTTGCTGCGCTTTTCTACGATCGGCAGAATTTCAATGTGCCAATGATAATCCTCCGCCAGCGTCTTCCAATATCCGGCGAGTTCGCCTTTTTTGCTCTTCGTGCTCGGCGCCGTGTGCACTACCAGGTGAAATGCCGGCGCCACTTTCTCCAATCGCCGCAAGACCCGCCCTAGCAACGCCGCCAGTTGCCGCCGATTCGAACCCGGCCGCGGCTGTTCGAACAGATGATTATGCCGCCGGTGCACCAGCCAGATTTCGTAGGGCACACGTGACGCATAGGGGCACAACGCATAGTATTCGCCCTGCACATCCACGATGCGTTTCCCTTGTTTCTCTTCCTGCTTCACCGTGTCGCAGAAAATGCAGCGCTCTTTATCCTTGAACCATTCGTGTGCCGCGCTCAGTTCATACTTGATGCGCCGCGGCACAAAAATTGTCGCCGTCACCTGCGAGTGCGCGTGCGCCCACTCTTCCCCAGCCATCGCGCCCTGGTTCTTGAAAACGCTCACGTATTTGAATCGCGCATCTTTTTTCAGATCGGCGATGCGCGACGCCCACACCCACAGCACGCGCTCAATCTCTTCGTCGCTGAACTGCGACATCCGCTTTTCGTGCGCTGGCGTTTCCACCACCACCTCATGCGCGCCGATCGCCCCCATCTTGTCGTACATGCCCTCCGCGGAGCGCCCAGGCTCGCCTTCCACATGGTAGAGCGGCTCCGGATGCGCCAGCACGCGCACCTGCCAGGCACCTTCCGCAGGCCACGTCAGGATCGAAGGCAGCTTGTCTACTTTCCCGGGCTCCAGCGGACATTCCTCGACCGATTCGCCGAGTATCTCTCTCTGCCCCAGGATGACCCAGCTTTGTGTGATGGGATCTTTGCGGAGTTCCATTCGGTATCTTTAGCGGGTGTAGCGCGCTGGTGTTGGCCCTTGCTCCAGGCGGTGGCGGTCCCAGATCGCCCCTTCGCGCGTGAAGTACGCCATTTCGAAATCCTGCGTGAGTTCCAATGCGTCCGTTGGGCAGGCATCTTCGCAGAGCCCGCAGAACATGCACCTCGAAGTATCGTATGTGAAAGTCGTCAGCACCTTGCGCCGTGTCGCATCGTCGCGTTCCCATCCCACCACGATCAAATTCTCCGGGCACGCCAGTGCGCATAAATTGCAGCCGATGCACAACGTCTCGCCTGTCTCCGGATTATTGTTCAGCCGGGGCGCGCCGCGGTAGCGCTCCGCCACCATCGGCCGCTCCAGCGGATACTGCTCCGTAACAATATTCTTCGGGTTTTGCGCCCGAAAGGTGACCGCCAACCCCTTCAAAAAGTCCACTTGAAACAACCGTTCCAGGAGTTCACGCATGCGCGTAGTTTGTTTCCCCCTTCCTGAATTGTCAAGCAACGCCTTTGGCAGGTAGTGTGATCAGTTTCCAGTTAGCGCGCGATAATCAGACAATGAAATGCCGTAGGCAATGACTGGCGTATACTTGCCGTTTAGGGGATAAGTTATGAGAGCCGCAGTCCTTGGCGTGCCCCTGTTTTTTCTAACACTCGGAGGATGTGGTCACGGTGCCGCCGGTTCGTCCATCGAACCGGCGGCGGCGCAAAGATTGAGCGATTCGTTTATGGCAGATTTGGTTGCTCACCGAACGGACGCGGCCGACGACAAGATGGAACCCGAATTTACGAAGATGGTCCATCGCTCCGAATTTCCACCTCAACTAGAAAAGTTATTACAATACTGCGGCTGGCCTCTGAGTAGTGAATTGAAACAAGCAGGAGCAGGGACGAAAGTCTACTTAGATGGCCATTCGAATGCTATCCGCAAGTTCACGTATGCGGTACCTACCAGCGAGTACCCCAAAGGAGGGTGTTATTTTTCGATCGACGTGGTCCCTAATGGAGACGGCTTGAGAGTAACGACATTCGGGCCGTTAAAAAGTTATCTCGGGCAATCCGTTACCGTAGCTACCGATGTGTAAATTCCGTTTCCCTCCTTAACGCGTGTTATTCTCTCGCCGAATATGGATTCAGATATCCAATTCATGCAAGAAGCCCTCGGTGAAGCCCTGGCCGCGGCTACCGCAGGCGAGGTTCCAATTGGCGCCGTCATCGTCCACGATGACAAGATCCTTGCCCGTTCCGGCAATCGCACCATCCGTGATAATGACCCCACCGCCCACGCCGAAATCATCGTCCTTCGCGAAGCTGCCCGCCTGCTCGGAAATTATCGGCTTGCCGACACGACGCTCTACGTCACCATCGAGCCCTGCAGCATGTGCGCCGGCGCCATCGTCCAGGCCCGCGTGCCACGTCTCGTCTACGGCGCCGACGATCCCAAGGGGGGCGCGGTGCGGTCCTGCTTCGAAATCCTTTCCAACCCCCGCCTCAACCATCAGGTCGAAGTCACCGCTGGCATCCTCGCCCCCGAAGCTGTCTCCCTGCTTCAGTCTTTTTTCGCCGCGCGCCGTTAACCAACGCTCTCCGCGCAGACGGCCATAGCCCCTGCACAATCCCTCTGCTAAAATGAAATACGTAAACGACCGCGGAGAGGTGGCTGAGCGGTTGAAAGCACTCGCCTCGAAAGCGAGCGTGCGGGAAACCGTACCGTGGGTTCGAATCCCACCCTCTCCGCCATTTTCCCCGTACCTCAAACAAGTTATAGCAAGGAAAAAGGCCCAGACTTCTGCTGGGCCTTTTTCGATCGCAATTCCTGTTCTTTTTCTCTGGTTTAAAAGTGGCAGCTGGCCGCGCCGCGCTTCTGAAGGTATTTCTGGTGGTATTCCTCGGCGCGATAAAAGGTGCTCGCCGGCGTGATTTCCGTAGCGATGGCCCGCTTGAACTTTCCGCTGGCTTCCAGTGCTGCGCGCGACTTCTTCGCAATGGCTTCCTGTTCCGGTGAATGGAAGAAAATCGCCGTCCGGTACTGCGCGCCGAAGTCGGGCCCCTGACGGTTCACTTGCGTCGGGTCATGCACCCGCCAGAACGTGTTCAGCAACTGTTCGTAACTGAGCTTCGCTGGATCAAATGTGACCTGCACCACTTCTGCGTGCCCCGTTTCATCCGTACACACGTCCTTGTACGTGGGGTTCGGCATCTCTCCTCCGCTATAACCTACTGCCGTGTCAATCACTCCAGGTATCTGCTGGAACGCCGCCTCCACGCCCCAGAAGCACCCCGCTCCAAACGTCGCGATCTCTGACATTGCTTTCTCCCCGTGAATCGATCCTCTAGTACAGCTTCAGAACAAACCTTAGATGCGCGAGCCGCCTCTCTTGTTTCGCCGAAAAGTTTAGGACGCCTTCTTTCGCGCCGGTGCTGCGCTCGCCCCTGCCAAACCTTTCAATTTCTCCTGCGCCGGCCCCTTATAAGGGCTATTTACAGAAGCTGCCTGCGTAAAAGCCTCTTTCGCTTCGGCGTTTTTCTTCAAATTCAGCAGCGCAAATCCCAGCCGGTACTGGTTCCTAGCGTAACTCCCATCATCCGGTTTCAAGAGCGGCGCCGCGGCCCTGAAATTTACTACCGCTGTTGCGTTGTCCTTCTTCTGGATATCCACTTCCCCCAGGGAACTCAGCGCCAGTCCTTTTTGCAGCCCGCTCTGTTGCTTCCATTGGTCGTCCGTCATCTCGTCCGGCTTCTTCGCCCCGTCCAGCACGGCGATCGCTTTCTTGGCATAAGCCTCGGCCTTATCCAACTGCTCCCCCTTTTCGCCGTAATAATCGGAGACCAGCAGCAACATGCCCACGTTATTCGGATCCTTTGCCAGTAGCCCGTTGGCCACTTCTAGCATCTTCGGCGCACTCTGCGCCTGCTGATAAGCCGTAGCCGCCACGCCCAGCGCCTGAATCGCATACGGCGAGTCCGGGAAAATCTGTGCGAATCGCGTCAGCAGGTCCGCGCGCTTTCCAGGGTCCTTCACCTGATAAACACCGCTGAAAACCGCCTGCTGAATGTAAGTGATGGCGTCCTTGTTACTCTCCAGCGTGTGGGCCTTTTGATCCGCCCAAGCCTGTTCCGCAGTCCCAGCCGGCGCGGGTGCATTTTTGTAGCGCTGCAGAATCCCCGCGGCTTTTTCTCCATACGCAATCAGTCGCTCGGCATCCGCTTTTTCCGAAGCCGCGCGCACCATGTTGACCGCATTCTGAAAATTATCCGGGTCCAGCGCAAAGAGTTTGTCGCCGTATTCAAACGCCTTGTCATAATTCTTCAGCGCGAGGTACGTCTCCACGTAGAGACCATCCACCAAAATTGGATAATTGCCCTCGTTGCCCGGCCCCGCCGCAAACTTGTCGATCAGCGCGAGCTTTTGCGCCGGATCGGTCGCCGCATTGATTTCCGTTAATGCGTGATCCGCCTCCGAACCCGCCTGGATCGGAACGTATTTGCCGATTTGCTGCGCAAACGCGGGAATCGCCGTGCATCCCAGCAGAACCAGGATTCCAACCAACCATTTTGTCCTTTGCATGGGCACCTCCAAGGGCAGGAAAGTAGCTGCATCTTAGTGCCGCCCCGGGATTCGCGCAAACGAATTTCCTCGGATTCGCCGAATCGCTGCGCGCGCCGCTCTACGCCCACTGCAACAACAGAAGCTCCGAGCTGAACCCCGGCCCGAATCCGGCCATCAGACCGTATTCCCCGGGTTTCATTTGTTTTTTCGTCAGCCACTCCTGGAGGATAAACAGAATCGTGACGCTCGAAATGTTTCCGTAGTCGCGAAGCACGTCCCAGGAAAACTCCGTGTGGCTCCGCCGCAGGCCCAACTCTTCTTCGATACAGAGCAGCAGTTTCTGCCCGCCGGGATGGAGCAGGTAGGCGCTCATTTCTTGTGGTGTTAGATTGTTTCGTCCGAGGAACTTTTCCACCAGCCCCTTGATTTTGTCGCGCAGCAATTGCGGGACGTCTTTCGAAAGCACGATGTGGAATCCCGTGTCGCGAAGATCGAAGCCTAGAGCATCCATGGAGCCGGGGAGCGTGAAAGATTCGGAATCCAGGATTCTCGGTCCTGGCGCAGGCCGGTTCGTGAGCACCGCTGCCGCGGCGCCGTCCCCAAATAGAACCGCGGAAATCAGATTTGCCTGCGAAAGATCCTTGCGCTGAAACGTAAGTGATGGCAATTCGACGGCTACAATCAACACCGTCTTGCCGGGAGCCCCACGCAGGAAATCCGCGGCCCGCGAAAGCGCTATTGCGCCGGCGACACAACCTAATTCGGTGATGGGCAGCCGCCGCACGTTTTCGCGAAAGCCCATCAGGTTCAGGAGATGCACGTCGAGCGAAGGAATCATGTACCCGGTGCAAGAAACAGTGATGATCAGGTCCACATCCGCCGGAGCCACGCCAGCCTTCGCAAGGGACTCCTCGGCGGCTTTGCGCCCCAGGGCTATCGCGTGCTCCTGGTATTCCTCGTTGGTCTTGGAAAGCGGCCGCGGGACGATCGTGTAATCAATCGGAAAGATGCAGTGCCGCTTGTGGACCTGCGCGTTGTCCACCACCGTCATCATGGCCTCGAGCTTCCGCTCGGGAATGTCAAACACCCGCCCCATGTAATACTTCACGTCCTCGCGGGTGATCGTGTGCGGCGGCAGCGCCGTCGCCGTGGCAACGATCGTGGGGTGCGCAACCGACGCGGTTTCTAGGGTCTGAGTACTCATGGATTCCATCATACTCCTTACAACCTGGTATTCCTTCCCGCGCGCCAGTAAACAGCATGCGAGAGGCGACCGAATTTAATCTCTGTCCAGCGCGCTTGCTCTGGAATCCTAGCGTAAAGGCTCCCAAACAAGCCGCCGCCAAAAATGTTTTTGACTTTCTCGGGTGTCCAGCGCATTGGTTGGCGCAAGGACGGAACAACTCTTGATTTCGCTACCCGCTCTCGCGGCAAGTCCGGGTGAGCGCTGGAAGGCGCAATCAAAAACCAAGGCGAGGCTACAGAACCAATACATTTATCTGCCGCCTTAGCATACAAGGATACACTTCTTCCTTGCGGCAGGCGAATCGCTACCCACAGACACGCCGGTTCGCCGCCATCCAATGCGACGATTGTCTAGGATTCGACTGCCACGGGCCGATCGACCTCGGCTACAGGAGAATGCGGCCTGGCAAGAAGGGTTGCCGCTAACCCGCAGGCAGCCGCGAAGGACAGCCACAATCCGGGAATCGCGCGATTGCCGGAAATATGAATCAAATAAGTGCTTAAGGCAGGCGTGAAGCCGCCGAAAATCGCTGTCGCCAAGCTATAGGCTAGAGCAAATCCTGAAGTTCTAACCTCAAGCGGCATGATTTCGGTGAGAAAGACAACCATGGCACCGTTATAACTCCCGTAAATAAAGGAAAGCCAGAGTTCAACCATCAATAGCCTGGCAAAAGAAGGTTCCCGAACCAGCCATAGCATCGCCGGATAGGCGGTGACCAGCATCAGCAGCGTGCACCCGAACAGCAGCGGCCGGCGTCCCACGCGGTCGGAAAGCGCCCCCATGATCGGCAGCCAGAAGAGATTTGACGCTCCAACGCAAAGGGTCACCACCAGACTATCGGCGCTCGCAAGATGCAGCACAGAGTTCCCGAATGTCGGCGTATACGCCGTGATCATATAGAACGATACCGTGGTCATAGTCACCATCAACGTCCCGACCACGACGATCGCCCAATTGTTCGCCAGTGTGCTTAATATCTCCGAAGTCTCCGGTCTGTGTTTGCGCGCCAAGAACTCATCCGTTTCTTGCAACGACTTTCTCAGCCTGAACAGAAACGGAACAATGATGCAGCCCAGCAGAAGTGGAACTCTCCATCCCCACTGCTGCATTTTTTCCGGCGGGAGAATAGAGTTCAGGACTACGCCGACGGACGCCGCAACCATCACCGCGACCTGCTGGCTGCCGGATTGCCAGCTCACATAGAAGCCCTTGTGGCCGGGTGTGGCGATCTCTGATAGGTAGACAGAGACGCCTCCCAACTCCATGCCAGCCGAAAAACCTTGAAGCAGCCGGCCGATAACCACAAGCAGCGGCGCCAACAGTCCGATGGTTGAATAACCCGGCATGCAGGCGATGGTGAAGATCCCGGCGGACATCAACCCTAGTGTGAGCAGCAAGCCGGCGCGACGCCCGTGCCGGTCCGTGTAAGCTCCGAGCACCAGGGCCCCGATAGGACGCATCAGAAACCCCGCGCCAAAGGTCATCAGCGAAAACATCAGTGAAACGAAAGCGCTGCCGCTCGGAAAGAAGGCATTCCCGATCGCAGCCGCATAGTAGCCAAACACCATGAAGTCGTACATCTCCAGGAAATTCCCGCTGGAGACCCTCACCACGGACCAAATCTTCGATTGACGTTCAGAGGATGCGATCATTTGGCTCTAGCTTGGCTTGAAAAGTTTGTGCACTCCTGTTGCTCGAAATTGCTCGACATGCAATGAGCATGATCCACAGGCGCGGATACTTTTTCTTCCCGCGTTGCTGCCTAGTTATAGCTCAAACGATGGCTATTCGTCTCAATGCGTTGACGCACTTTGCTTTTCGCGAGAGGATTAAAGTTTTGGGTGAGGTGCCGGAATGGATCTGGGACTCGCTGGACGCGTAGCTATCGTCGCGGCCGCCAGCAAAGGGCTTGGCCGCGCCGTAGCAGAAGAGCTCGCTCGCGAAGGCGCGCAAGTCGCCATCTGCGCCCGCACTCCCGCCACCCTTGCCGAAACCGCCGCACACCTTCAAAAAACCACCGGGCGCGAAGTCTTCCACCAGCCTCTCGATGTCGCTGATTCCGCGGCAGTTGCCGCTTTCGTCGCCTCCGTCGAAGCTCGCTTCGGCCGGATCGACATTTGTGTTACCAATTCCGGCGGTCCTCCGTCTAACTCTTTTAGGAATACCCAGCCCGAAGAGTGGCGCGTTGCCATCGACCAGCTCCTGATGAGCACGGTAAACTTCGCCAGGGAAGTCCTGCCGCGCATGCAAAAGCATAAGTGGGGTCGTCTGATTACGATTACATCTTCTGCGGTCAAACAGCCTGTGGATGGCCTTCTGCTTTCGAATTCCATCCGCGCCGCCGTCACTGGCCTCGCACGCACCCTCGCCAATGAGTACGCCTCCGACGGCATCACCGTGAACAACGTTTGCCCCGGCTTCACACGGACTGCCCGCCTCGACAAACTTGCCGCCGGCATCTCCGCGCGTACTGGCGCGAAACCGGAAGAAGTCTTCGCTGGGTGGGAACGCGAAATTCCCGCTGGCCGCCTCGGCACACCGGAAGAATTCGGCGCGGTCGTGGCGTTCCTCGCTTCCGAGCGTGCCGGCTACGTCAACGGAACTTCCATCGCCGTCGATGGCGGTCTGGTCAGGAGTCTTCTCTAGCTCTCCATGGCCGCCGCATCCCGCTGTTTCGAACTCACTCTCCTCACCGAGCGTTTTGCCATTTCGCGGCTCGCCGCCGATTCGCTCATTCCGGATTGGGCGACGCGCGGCCCTTTCTTTTCCGTCACTCGCACCGGCGACGAACTCTCTGTTGTCACGGAAATCTCCCAGGTCCCGGTCGGTGTGCATTCCCAACCCGGATGGCGCGTCCTCAAAGTTCACGGGCCCTTCGTTTTGTCGGAAGTCGGCGTTCTCTCGGCGCTTGCCGCTCCGCTCGCCGCGGCCAAAATCAGTTTATTTGCCATTTCTACGTTTGATACGGATTACCTGCTCGTGGCCGCAGAAACTCTCTCGGCCGCCATCACTGCACTCACCCGGGCAGGACACACCATTCACAGGAGCAAAGCAGAATGATCGTTACATCCCCTCGTAAAAGCCGGCTACATCGCAGTCGTCCGGCCTTTTTTACATTCGCTGCTCTGCTGGCGATTTTCATCACCCCATGGCAGCTCCGCGCCGATGAGCCTTACGCTCGCAGCCGCGACTACAATTTACAGCATTCCAAAATCGCCCTCCGCTTCGACACCGACCAGAAAAAAGTTCTCGGTGACGTCACCCACACTCTCTCCATTCTCCGCGAAGGCACCACCAAAATTTCCTTCGACTCCGTCGGTCTCACGATCCAGAGTGTCATCCTCAACAAATCCGCTGCGAAGTTTGAAACTTCCTCCGACAAACTGATCATTTCTCTGCCAGCCTCCGCGAAAGCCGGAGACAAGTTCGACGTCGCCATCCGCTACGAAGCCAAGCCCGCAAAAGGCATGTATTTCATTTTGCCGGACAAGGACTACCCCGACCGTCCCAAACAGATCTGGACGCAAGGCGAATCGGAGGACACGCGGTATTATCTGCCCACTTACGACTATCCCAATGATCGCCTGACCACCGAAACGATTCTCACCGTCCCTGCCTCATGGATTACCGTTTCGAACGGCAAGCTCATCAGCATCACCGACGCCGGCAAAGGTCTCAAGACCTGGACGTGGAAAGAGTCCGTCCCTAGCTCCACTTACTTGATTACCGTCGTTGCCGGAGAATTCGACGAACTGAAAGACACCTGGCGCGGCATCCCCGTCACGTATTACGCGCCAAAGGGCCGCGGCGATCGCTTGGGCGTGAACTACGGCCGCACACCCGCGATGCTGGACCTGTTCAGCCAGAAATTCGGCGTGGAATATCCTTGGGAAAAATACGCGCAAGTCATGGTGGATGATTTCGTCGCCGGCGGTATGGAGAATTCCAGCGCCACCACCAACACCAGCACTTCACTCGTTCATCCTAAGCTTGCCCACGAATACCCGACGGGGGAAGACGGCCTCATCTCTCATGAACTCGGCCACCAGTGGTTCGGTGACCTCGTAACCTGTAAAGACTGGGGAGACATCTGGCTCAACGAAGGCTTCGCGACCTTCGCCGAGTACGTTTGGAGCGAAAAGCAGTATGGCAAGGATCAAGCCGATTACGAGCGCTGGCAGGGCATTCGCGAATGGTTCGAAAGCAGAAATCTCTGGAACAAGCCCATAGTCCGCCACGACTTCGACGATTCCGGCGAATTCGACGGCAACGCCTACGATAAAGGCGGCCTGGTCCTCTACATGATGCGCCACCAGCTCGGCGAAGACGCCTTCTACCGCGGTCTCAAACACTATCTCGAAGTCAATCGCGGCAAAAATGTCGTCACCGCGGATTTTTCCAAGGCCATGGAAGAAGCCACCTACACCAGCTTGGATCAATTTTTTGTGCAGTGGCTCTACGGAGCTGGCGCTCCCAAATTTGACCTGAGCTACTCCTACGACACCGAAAAGCATCAAGTCGCGCTCACCGTCAAGCAGACTCAATCCGTCGAAGGCCGCGTGGGCCTCTTCCGCATTCCCGTTGACGTCGAAATCACCACAACCACGGGTCCAAAGCTCTATCCCATCACAGTCTCAAAAGCGAACGAGATCTTCGTCTTTCCCTCGGCCTCTGCTCCGCTCCTCGTCCTTTTCGACAAAGGCGGCCATGTCCTGAAGTCCGCCGATTTCCACAAGGAAAAGAAAGAGTGGCTCTATCAATTAAAGAATGCCACCGAGCTTTCCGACCGCGCCGATGCCGTCCTCGCTCTCGGAAAAATCCGGAATGACCAGGAAGTTGTTGCCGCTCTCGGTGACGCGCTTCGCAACGATAAAGCCTGGGGCGTGCGCGCCACCGCTGCCACTACTCTCGGTGAAATCGGCGGCGCCTCCGCGGCCAAACTGCTCCTCGAGGCCTCCAATTCGAACGATGTCCCTTGGGTTCGCAGCGAAATAGTCACCGCGCTCGGCAATATCAAGGATGACCCAGCCGTCACCGCCCGGCTCAACGATATCGCCAAGGACGACACCTCTTATCGACCTCGCGCCGCCGCGCTGCAGGCGCTCGGCAAACTCAAAGCGCCCAATGCATTCGCCACTCTCGAAGCCACCGTAGAAGTCGATTCGCCCGACGGCTACCTTCGCAACTCCGCGCTTCGTGCCTTCGGCTCTCTCGGCGACGAGAAAGCCGTGCAGCATCTCCTCCAGTGGTCCGCTGTCGGAAAGCCTATCGAATCGCGCACCGCAGCGATCTACAGCCTCGCGCGTCTGCAGAAAGAAAATAAGGACATTACCAGCCAGATTGCTTCCTACCTCACCGAGCCGCGCCATCCCATTCGAATGTCCGCCATCTATGCCCTGGGCACGCGTGGCGATGCTTCTGCGATCCCTGCTCTCGAAGCTCTGTTAAAGAGCGACGACCTCAGCATCGAAATGGCCCCGATGATCAAGGGCCAGATCGCGCGCCTGAAAAGGCCCCCGGATGCCAAGTCCGGAACTCATCCGAGGGCTGGATACGGCTCGGATGACGAAGCCGAAGAACCAGCCGCGGCTGGCACGGGAGAGAAGTCCTCGACCGATCTGCGCCTCGAAAAACTCGAGCGCCTCCTTCAGCAAATGAATGACCGCCTCAAGACCATCGAAACGCGCCTGCCGCCGCCAAAGCAGTAGGAGTATCAATTCAAAATGCAAAATGGGTTCCGGGTACCCGGGACCATTTTGCATTTCCGCCTCGTGAACTCCGTTCTCTCCGTGGTCTCTGTGTTAAATCCTTTCGTCCTGAGTTTTACGGCTCCGCAATCAGTATTCGCAAGTCCCGCAGATTATTCCCCGTCGGCCCCGTCACAATCACATCCTCAAATCGCGAAAAAAACGTAAACGCATCGCTTCTTCGAAACGCATCTCCCGGATCGAGCCCAATCGCCCGCGCCATCTCCAGCGTCTCGCCGTCCGCCACCGCTCCTGCCCCCGGACTGTTTCCATCAAGGCCGTCTGTTCCCGCGCTGAGAACCGCAATTTTTTTCTCAGCGATCTTTTCCACGCAAGCCAGCACAAATGCCGAATTCCTCCCGCCGATTCCATCGCCCGTCACCGGCGAGCTCACTTCTCCATCGGCGATCAGCGCCACTCGCTGCCCCCGGTGAGTTCTTCGCAGCTCTTCCAATTGATCCAGCAAATATCCCGCCGCTTTCTCCACCGGCCAATCGTCCGTCGAATTGTCGCAGCAAGCGATGAATCCCTTCGCCTCCGCGGCGTGATGGGCCGGATGAAAAAGGTCGTCCATGCCCAGCAACAACATAAAATGCGCGTTTTGAAACGCCAGGGCTTCCGCTTTCGGCGTCTCCGGTATCTTCCCTTCGTCAAATCGGCGTCGCAGTATGGCCGGAAGCTTCTCGCGTAGCGAATACTCTTCAAGGACTCGCTTCGCATCGGCGACCGTCGTCGGATCGGGCAGCGTGGGCCCGGACGCCAGCGCCGATTCTTTTCCCGCAGGCACGTCGCTTACCGCCAGCGTGATCTTTGTCGCGTGATTCGCTGCCACTGCCAGGCGCCCGCCTTTCACCGCCGAAACGTGTTTCCTAACGGTATTAATTTCTTCGATTGGCGCGCCGCACGTCACAAGCGCGTGATTCAGCTGCCGCACGTCCTCGAGGGTCAGTCGAGAATCCAGTGGCAGTTCCACCAGCGCCGATCCCCCGCCCGAAAGCAGGAAGAACACCAGCGTTTTTTCATCGCAACCCCTCAGCAGCGCTAGAATTGCCTCGGCCGCTTTCCAGCTCTCTTCGTTTGGCATCGGATGCCCGGCCGCGAAATATTTCACGCCCGGCAGAGGTCTTCGCGCCGCCGTAGGCGCGGACACGACGCCTTCGAATCTCACGAAAGGCATCAGCACGAGTGCGAGCCCATCCACCATCGCATGCGCCGCTTTTCCAATGGCCACGACTCGCAATTTCTCGAAGTTGCGCAGATCGAATATTGCGCCGTCGCAGTGCAATTGCGTTCCCGTTCGCCAGAGCTTTCGTTGCATGGTCGCGGGAATATCGATCGCAGCCAGGGTTTCGTGGAAGATTCGGCGGGCGAGTTGCTTCAGATCCGCCATGGGAGGTTTGCCGCGGAACTCCTCAAGATGCCTCCAACACTTCGGGATTCAACATGTTTGGGGGCCGCTGCCCTCTGAACAGCGCCACGACATTCTGCGCCGCCATGCACGCCATTTTCGTGCGTGTCTCCAGCGATGCCGACGCCAGGTGCGGCGCCAGCACCACGTTCGCGCGCTTCAGTCCCGAATGGATAAACGGCTCGTTCTCGTAGACATCCAGCCCCGCGCCCGCAATTTTCTTCTCTTCCAGCGCCGCCACCAGTGCCGCTTCATCCACCACCGGCCCGCGCGATGTGTTGATCAAAAACGCTGTCGGCTTCATCCTGTAAAACTTCGGCGCATCGAACAACCCGCGCGTCTCCGGCAGCAGCGGCACGTGCACGCTCACGAAATCAGATTCCGCCAGCAGCGCATTCATCTCTCGAAACTCCGCCTTCAATTCCTTTTCCACTTCCACCAGCGCCCGCACCGCATCCGTGTAGATCACTTTCATCTGAAATCCGCTGGCGCGCCGCGCCATCGCCCGCCCGATCCGTCCGAATCCCACGATCCCCAGCGTCTTCCCCCAAACATCGGTCCCCACGAGCTGATCCAGGTCCCAACCTTGCCAGATCCCCGATCGCGCCAGCGCCTCGCCTTCTCCCAGTCGCCTCGCCACCGCCATCATCAGCGTCCACGCAAAATCCGCCGTCGTTTCGTCCAGCACGCCTGGCGTATTCGTCGCCACCACGCCCCGCTTCGTGCACGCCACAACATCTATATTGTCGAATCCCACCGCCACATTCGCCGCAATCCGCAGCTTTGGCGCCGCTCGCAAAAGCTCTTCGCTCACCCTCTCCGTCAACAAACAGATCAACCCCTCCTTGTCCTTCAGCCGCTGCATCAATTCCGGCCTTGGCGGCCGGTCCGGTTGCGCCCAGTATTCTGCCTCGCAGCCCTCATTCAGGATTTCCCTCGCCGGCTCAAATAGCGGGTGCGTCACAAACACTCTCGGTTTCGCCATCAGCTCCTCGTCCTCATTTTTAGAAAATTACACTAACACAGGTTGCTCACTCGGAGCGCACCGAGCAATGGGAATCTATTCGTGTTCCGCTTGTGCGAACGCTGGGGTGTTCGCTATGGATTCGAACCGGTGGACTGGGCAGAATTCTGTTTCAAATCGGTCGCCGTCGTCGGAAGGTAAAGTCCAGCTTGTGACCCGTCGGTCAAATCCCGGGCGTCGATGGTGAACGTCGCCTCAAACACGCGCTGCATAGCCACGAGACGGAACTCCACTTTTTCATCTCGATGCGTGATCAGGGGCTTTCCATCGATCAGACTGGGAAAAGAGAGAGTGATCGCGGGGCGAACCGACGGATAGCCCGTCGGACCACCCAGACGGGCATGAACCACTCCATTGGAAGTCTTCAGACCTGCGCAAATGAACATGTAAAACCCTTTGGCGGGGAAGCGCGTTCCGCCGTCCTGAAAAGCGTAATCCAAAAAGCTGCCGCCATCCGGCCCGGACTTTACCAGAATGACTGAGAGGGTGATCATGTCATTTCGGTTGTAGGCAGGCCGCGACAGATCGGTCGGTTTCGCCGAAGGATTATTCCTTTCAAAGTGCTGCCCGTGCGCAGTCCATTTTTCATCGAGAGTGATCAGGCGTTGAACGGCCGCTTGCACCAGCTTCGCCGACACCCACCGGATCAAATACTGAGCGCCATCTGGTTTTGGACTTATTGACACCGGCGTAGGGGTATGCAGTTCTCCAAGTTCCGCCCCCTCCGCAGAAAACTCACCGGGAATCGCAGGATTCTTGTAACCGCAGGCGGCGTCCTGCGTGGACGTAGTCACCGAATGCGCCCATGGAGAATCGTTCAAGACCCTCAGGGCGTCTTCTTCCGACCACAAATCTGGCGGTTTGCTTAGAAAATCCTGCTGACCGCCCAGCGGCACGCAGAGAATCAAGGCCGACAAACAAGTTGCGACATGGCTGGAGCTCTTCAGGAACGAACGGCGCTTACCGGGTGGGAGACCCATGATGAATACCTCCGGGTCCAGCATGCAGACAAAGCGATGGTACGCCCGGCCAGTTTGCTTTTCAATCCGCCTTCCTTAGCTTGCGACGTGGCGCAGGGCCGGGCCGCTCTTCTTCTCCGGCTAGAATCTGGCTTAAGATTCCGGCTATAGTGACAGGATTCCTTTGCGCGTGGACGGCAAATGCATCCTGGCATCATCGACGAACTCGAGAAGCTGCTCGGCGATTCATCCGTCCTCCACAAGCCGGAAGACCTTCTTCTCTACGAATATGACGGCTCCGTGGAAAAGGGCCGCCCTAACATTGTCGTTTTTCCTACTACCACCCGGCACGTTTCCCGCATCGTCAAACTCGCCGCCAAATACAATGTCCCAGTCGTCGGCCGCGGCGCGGGAACCGGTCTCTCTGGCGGCGCGCTTGCCCGTACCGGCGGTGTCATGCTCGTCTTTGCGCGCATGAACCGTATCCTCGAAATCGACGCCGAAAATCAGCGCGCCATCGTGCAGCCTGGCGTTGTCAACTACGAACTCACCTGCGCCGCCGAACCCCACGGCCTCTACTTCGCCCCCGATCCCTCAAGTTGGAAATCCTGCACCATCGGCGGCAACGTCGCGGAAAATGCCGGCGGCCCGCACACGCTCGCGTACGGCGTCACCACCAATCACGTTACCGCCCTCGAGCTGGTCCTTCCCGATGGCGAAATCGTCCGCGTCGGCAGCAAACACGGCGAAGCACCCGGCTTCGATCTCACCGGCCTCTTTGTCGGCTCCGAAGGCACACTCGCCCTGGCCACTGAGATCACCGTCAAACTCTCCCGCAAACCGGAAGCCGTAAAAACTCTTCTCGCCATCTTCGATTCCTTGGACGATTGCGCCGATACTGTCGTGGACATCACCGCCCGCGCCATCACCCCCGCCGCGTGCGAAATGCTCGATGGCTGGACCTTGCGCACCGTAGAAGATTACATCCACGCGGGCTTCCCCATGGATAGCGCCGCCGTCCTTCTCATCGAACTCGAAGGGCTCACCGAAGCCGTTGCCGCGCAAGCTACCGCCGTCACCGAAGTTTGCAACTCGCACCACGCCCGCGAAGTCCGCCTCGCTCGTGACAATCCCGAACGCGAACTCCTCTGGAAAGGCCGCAAAAACGCCTTCGGCGCGCTAGGCCGCCTCGCGCCCAGCAATTACGTCCTTGACGGTGTCATCCCACGTTCGAAACTCCCGCAAACCCTCCGCCGCATCCAGGAGATCGGCAATCAGTTTGGCTTTCAAATCGGCAACATCTTCCACGCCGGCGACGGCAATCTCCACCCCATCGTCCTCTACGATCCGCGCGACACCGCGCAATTCCAACGCGCCATGCAAGCCTCCACCGAAATCATCCGCTATTGCCTCGAAGTCGGCGGGGCGCTTACCGGTGAACACGGCGTCGGCATGGAAAAATCCGAACTCATGCCATTGATCTTCTCCGACGCCGATTTCGATCTCATGCGCCGCGTCCACGACGCCTTCAATCCCGATTCCTCCCTCAACCCCGGCAAAATCTTCCCCCTAAGCAAGGGCTGCGGCGAAATCCGCCCCCGCAAACAGCCAACTCATCCCGCGAGTGCCTCGTGATCCTTCTTCCTGAGTCTCATCTCTGTGCCCTCTGTGCTACTTCCTTCTTTCCTTTCAACTTTCAACGTGGCTAGACTTTCGCCCATCCTATGACTAGTCCCTCCACCAACCTCATCGCGCGTTTCGAATCCATCCTCGGATCCTCGCAAGTCCTTGCCGATCCTGCTTCCTGGGCAGCCTATGCTGTCGATGAAATTCTTCCCTCCGTCGTGGTCAAGCCTGCCTCCGCCGAACAAGTCGCCGAAATCGTTCGCTTCGCCTCTCTCGAAAAACTCGCCCTCATCCCCTGCGGCAACCGCACCAAACTCGCTCTCGGCATGCCCCCCTCACGTTACGACATCGCCCTCGACCTGACTGCCCTAAACCAAATCCCGCACTACGATCCCGGCGACCTTACCGTAAGCGCCGACGCCGGCACTCCGCTCACGAAATTGAACGCTCTTCTATACGAACACAACCAATTCCTCCCCCTCCTCGTCCCCTGGTATTCGCGCAGCACTATCGGCGGCACCATCGCCTCCGGCCTGCATTCTCCGCTGCAGCAGTTCTACGGCGCCGCTCGCGATTTTCTCATCGGCGCGGAATTTGTCACCGGCTCCGCCGCCCTCACCAAAAGCGGCGGCCGCGTCGTAAAAAATGTCACTGGCTACGACCTGCACAAACTCCTCATCGGCTCGCTCGGCTCCCTCGCCGTCATCACGCGACTGAACTTCCGCACATTTCCGGCTCCCATCGCCGGCAGCCGCGGCTTCGTCGCTTCCTTTCCCAGCGCCGAAGGCGCGCTGGCACTCCGCCGCGCCATCACTAAGTCCTCCTTGACTCCGCTTACACACGACATCATCAGCCCCGAGCTAGCCCAAATCTTCGCCACGCGAACTCCTGCCACTCCGGAGACCGCCGTCTTCGCCGGAGAAAATCGCACCCCATCCCAGGCTTCGCTCCCGCCCGTCGGCGATTGGTTTTCCTCCCGCGAGTGGCAACTCTGCGCCGCCTTTGCCGGCACTCCCGAAGTCCTCACTCGCTACGCACGCGAACTCACTCTTCTCGCCGAGCGCTCCCGCGCCAATTCCACCACGATCCTGGACGACGCCACGCGCCCCGCCTTTTGGGGGCGCCTCCGCGAAAGCCTGTCCCTGTTTCTCGAGGCCTCCCCCACCACCGCCATTTTCAAAATCAGCGTCCTTCCCAGCCATCACGCCACCCTGTTCGAAAGCCTCCGCCAAATCGCCGATCACGCCGCGCTCCCTCACGTATTAATCGCCCGTGCTGGCGGCACCATCTATTTCGCCCTGCTACCCACTTCCACGAACGAAGAAACGATCAGTCTCCTCGCACACTGCGCGACCCGCATCTTCAACGCCGTTTCCGCTGCTGGCGGACCGGATCCCAGGAATCGAGGCTACGCAACTCTTCTCTTCGCCCCGCTCGCCCTGAAGCAGAAAATCAACATGGGGGGACCGCATCCCGTATCGCCAGCTTCTACCCGGCCCACCACAAACGCGCGCCTCGAGCAAGCTCCCGGCCTGGCGCTCATGCGCCGCCTCAAATCCGCCTTCGACCCGCAAAATATCCTGGCTCCAGGCCGCATTTCTTAGTTCTCAGTTCCGTCTCTGTTCTTCACATCATTCCAGTACTGGCCATCTGGTCAGTTATTCATTCCGTAGCCATCACCGAATCGCGTCCTATTCGCTGACACGCGATCTCCCTAAGCTTGAAATGCAGTCCTACAGGTGAACCCATGGCCTCGTCCATCCACCGGAACCTGATCGTTCTTTTCATCGCATGCAGCTGCGTGTCGTTGGCTAGCGCGCAGGATCGCCGCAAGCCTGCCACCGACAGTGAATTGCTGGCTCTGGTCGCCGGCAATGCACTCAGCGAAAACATCGTCCATGAGATCGAATCGCGCGGCCTGTCGTTCCATCCCACGAACGAGTACCGCGATAAGCTTACCGCTGCGGGCGCGGATCCGCGTGTTCTTGCAGCCGTGAGCAAGGCCACGTCCGTCGGCGCCGCCAGCGGCAACGAAAAAAAGTCATCCGGTGAGTTACTCGATCATCTTTCTGCGGCTGGCAAATCGATCCGCGCCAAGCAGTATCAGCAAGCTACCCAGGAGCTGGATAGTGCCCTCGAGTCCGGCGGCGGTCCTGAAACCGGCTTTGTCATGGGTGAACTCCTGAAGGTGCAAGAGCAGTGGCCTATGGCGGCGTCTCTTTATGCACAAGTGCTGAAGCGGGCCCCCGACTTTCCCGAGGCACACACGAAACTAAGCTACCTGCTTTACCGTATGGGCGACCCAGAGGAGTCGTTGCGAGAGGCCAAAGCGGCGTTGGCGCAAACCCCGGAGAACGCGGAAGCCCACAAAAACGCAGGGCTGGCCCTCGAGAGCGCACGAAAATTTGACGCCGCGACTGTCGAATACAAGGAAGCGCTTCGCATTAAGCCTGACTATGTGGCCGTGCGCTATGACCTGGGACTGTTGCTTTACAATAAGGGCGATCTTGATGGTTCCGTGACCGAGTATAAGAAAGCCATTGCTCTCGATCCGAGCGATGCAACTGTTCACTACAACCTTGGCATCACATTTTACAAGCAGGGCGATCTCGCTTCCTCCATCCGCGAATTTCGCGAGGCCAAGCGCCTGGATCCTAAGAACCTGAGAGCTCGGGAGAATCTCGGTTCAGCGCTCGCCAAGAGCAATCTCAACGCTGAGGCCGTTATCGAATTCCGCGAGTTGGAGGCCATGGCCCCGGATTCCGAAGTCTGCCATATTTGTTTGGCGGGCGCGCTTCACCGAACTTGGGATTTCCAGGGCGCCTCGCAAGAATATCGCAAAGCCGCCGAGATGGACCCGTCCGACCCAGAACCTCATATAGGTCTTGGTGCCGTCCGTGAAGACCAGAAAAATTACGATGCCGCTTTGAAGGAGTATCGTCGCGCTGAACTCCTGGATGAGAATTCTCCCCATGCCCACCGAAACGCGGGCAGGGTCCTGATCGCCAAGAAAGATTATTCGAACGCTTTACTGGAATTGAAGCAAGCCGAGAACCTCCAACCGAGTGACTCGCTCACGCATGACCTTTACGGCCAGGCTCTTCAAGGTTCAGGAAATTTCGACGCGGCCGTCTCCGAGTTCAAGCAAGCTCTCTCTCTCGATTCCAAGCAGACGGAAGTTAGGCTCGAACTGGCGGCCGTACTCGAGAAGAAAGGCGACTGGGTCGGCGCACTCGAACAGTACCGCCTCGCCTCTCTCGCTGGCTCCACAGTTCCTCTCGGAAACAACATGATGCGAGTCGTTTCCCCCAACCCTCAACTTCAGTACAAAGACGCGCAGCAACGATTCAGCCAGCATCTCGCTGCCCTGAAGGCGGCAGGCAATTCCGCGGAAGCTGAAAAACTGGAATCCGGCGTCGCGGCTTCCAAGTCGGATCCAGGGGCCTCACAGAATCTGGACGCCGCGATGCAAGCAGGAGCCAATGCCCTCACGCAACGGAACTGGGAAGAAGCCGTTAGAAGTTACAAACGAGCTGTTGAGTTAGCGGAAAAAATACAGCCGCGCGACGGGCGCCTGCCCATCGCTCTCGGCGAACTCGGCAGAATCACCATGGGGCTTCAACAATTCAGCGAGGCAGACGCATATTTTCAACGGCAAATGAAAGCTACTGAGGAGCTATATGGTGCACAATCGCCAATGATGTCCGATCCGCTGCAAAACCTCGGCATGGAGGCATTCGCGCAGCACGACCCCGCCTCTGCTGAAAAATTCTTCGCCCGCGCGATCGATTTGAATGTGAAGGCCTACGGCGAGAACAGCGCTGGCGTGTCCAACAGCCTCAGAATGATGGCAGGCCTGTTTGCGTTCCAGCACGACTTCGCCAAATCCGAATCGATCCTTCTGCGTGCCGTTAAGATCGACGAAACGATCTACGGTCACGACGGCCCCAATGCCTTACTCAATGTCACCGCCCTTTGCTCTGTTTACGACCAATTGGGTAATGCCGACAAAGCTGCGCCTTGTCAAGCGCATCTGCTCGCCATTCTTGAGAAGCAGTATGGCCCTGACAACCCCATCCTCGTCTCCACGCTCACCGGCGAGGCTCAAGCGCTTCGCAAGCTCGGCCGCAACGAGGAAGCTACCAAGATTGAACAGCGTATTAAGTCGCTCCAAGCCACTGCGGTGAACCAGGACTAACTGCGAAAATGAAAATCGCTGCAGAGCCGCTGTGACGTTGTGAGCGTCACGGACAACAACCGGTTCCATGTCACGCAGCGAGATCGCCTGGATGGAAGTTTGCGAGCTCGTCCGCACGGGTTGAAGAGGCCAGTTGCCGCTCTCCAGGCAGTCTGATGGTTTTTAATTCTTATTGTTTGGACTTTTCGTGCTCCGCTTTATACGCCTTCCACGCCCCATCAATCACATACGCATGAATCGCGTCCGCATCCGCAACCGTCATCTTGTCATGCGGAAACGCAAACTTCGGCGGATCGGCAAAGCCCGGCATGCCCTTATCCCAGTGCGATCCGCCCAGCACAATCTGATACCAATCCCTGTGCGCTTCCGGCGGCATGTACCGCAAATCCGGAATCGCTCCATCGAGCACCCACGCTCCGCTCCCATCCAGCTCCGGCGAATGACAGCCGTCGCAAACAAATGTTCCGTAAAGTTTCTCGCCCTTGCGAATCACTTCCTCGCTCGCTTTTTGTTCCGGTGGCTTCGGTACCGGCGGGATCACAATCTTTGGATACGGAAACGGCATCGTTGCCCCCAGCTTGAACGCCAGCAACCGCACCGGCCCGCGCTTCGATTCCGGCGTAGCCATCGTCCGCGCCGGCGCAAACAGCCGTGACCCCGATCCCCATCCCACCGGAGTAATCACGTACTGCTCGCCCTTCACGGAAAAAGTCACCGGAATCGATTCAATCGCCGATCCCGTCTTGATCGACCAGACTTTTTTCCCGCTGTCCGCCGCATACGCCGCGAATTCTCCCGTGCCCTGTCCCTGAAAAACGAGATTCCCCGCGGTAGAAAGCACTCCGCCATTCGTTGCAATTTCTTCGTCAACCGTCCAGCGCGCCGACTGGCTCACGGGATCCCACGCGACGAGCTTCCCAAATAGGCCAACTCCGCCCTCACCTGCCTCGACTGCCGCTTTCGAATCCGCCCGCCGGTCTGTCGTCGGCACGTACACCAATCCAGTGACCGTGCTGTAGCTCATCGGCCACCAGTTGTGCACCGTCCACTGCCTCCCGCCGCCTTCCGATCGTGGCACCAGCACCGCCCGCCCCGTCTGCAAATCAATCGACTTGGCCCACACGACTTTCACCAGCGGCTTCGCCGACAAAAGCTTCCCGGTCTTCGCGTCAAGCACAAAAAAGAAACCGTTCTTCGGCGCAGTCAACGCCACATGGCGTTTCGCTCCGTCAATCACCAGGTCGGCCATCACGATCTGATTGTTCTCCGAGTGAATCCCTTCCGTCCCCGTCTGGTAGTGCCAGACGTATTCTCCGGTGTCCGCATTCACCGCAATAATGCACTCGCCAAAAAGCCGGTCGCCCGTCGCCTTGATATTCCGGAACTCGCCATAATCCACGCCCACGCCCGCCGTCCCTAATATCACCAGCCCCGTCGCATCGTCATACGTGATCGCGTTCCACACGTCCCCGCCGCCCACCTTCCACGAATCCTTGCCTCCCCAACTCTTCGCCGCCATCTCCAGCGCCTTCGTTTCGAACGGTTTCGACGGATCGCCCGGCACCGTCCAGAACCGCCATGCCTCCTTCCCGGTTTCCGCATCGTACGCAACCAACGCCCCGCGCACTCCGTCGTCCGATCCGTTGTAACCCATCAAAATCTTTCCTCTGGCCACGTGCGGCGCTCCGGTAATCCCCGTCTGCGTCGGCTCGCAAACCTCCGCTTCCCAAACCTGCTTCGCTGTCGCGGCATCAATAGCAATCAACCGGCAATCGCCCGTCCCCACGTACACTTTCCCATTCCACACCGCCACGCCCGCATTTACCCGCGCCGAATACGACCCATTGATCGCCTGATTCAGCCGGATCTTCGGATCGAACTTCCAAATCACTTTCCCCGACACTGCATCCACCGCATACACAATCGACAGCGGCGCGCTCACATAAATCACTCCATCCACCACAATCGGCTCCGACACCACACCCATGCCGCTCTCGATATCCAACAACCACGCCAGCCCAAGTCCGCCGATGTTTTTGTCCGTGATCTGTTGCAACGGGCTGAAGTGCTTCGAATCAAACGTCCGCCCGTTCAGCAGCCAGTTGTTCGCTGCAGCCATCTCCGAAGTAATTCGCCCCTCCGTCACGTCTCCCGCTTTCGCAGGATTGTCCGCCGAGGTATGAAGCGCAATCGCCGTCCCCATCGCCAGCCCGGCCAGCATCAACACGCAAACTCGCCACGTCTTCATACCCATTCACCTCTCTCAGGAGTTCTTCAACGTGCGGGAATTTCCGCACCATGTTAGGTGCCTGGTCAAAAGAAAGTCAACGCGCCCCGCCGCGCGCCTGCGCCCTGACCATCGCGTGGCCTGTTCCCCCAGAAATTATAATTTTATAACTAGTACAAAATGCGACATACATCGCCAGTCCTCCGGCGCATAGTCATGTACACCGGGATTCTCCATCTGCAAGTCTCGGACCTGGAGGAATACATCTTGCGCTATTTGAATCGTTTTATCAGCACCATCATTCTGGCTTCCGCCGTTGCTGCACCAGCCGTAGTCATGGCTGCTCCACTGCCTCAAGAAGCCAACGTGCAGGTCCGCGTCTACGATCGGGACCATCACGACTACCACTACTGGAACGATCACGAGGACCGCGCTTACAGGGAATATCTCGAGGGTCGGCACCGCACCTATGTTGTCTACGAACATCAGAATCACAAAGTGCAGAACCATTACTGGCAGTGGCGCCACAGCCATCCCGATCACGACTAACACTAATCGGTTGAGAGTCCCTTCTCTCAACCTGCTTCTCTCTTCAAACCGAGCCGTCAGCGTTCCTCTACTTGATTAAGGAGCGCCGACGGCTCTTTGCATTGCAATCTTCGACTCCCTCGCAAACCTCTTTTGCAGCGACCTCGCCAACGGATACCCCAATCGCGCCAGCAAATTCGGCCGGGAAAACGCATAAAGGTCGTACCACACCGACCCGTCATCGGCATCGAACTCCACACTGAACCTCTCCTCACCCCGTTCCGCATGCTCCTCCAACGTCCCGTAGGCAAATCCGAATCTTTCTCGCGTTCCGCGTTCTTCAATAACGTAAACGATCCGCGCCGCGTTCAGCGACCACACCCCAAAATGCGTAACCATCACCGCAACGTTCGCTCCTGCCCGGATCGGCGCATCTGGCCAGCAAAGCTCCACCCACGGCATCTCGAACATCTTCCACTGCCGCACGGCCCTCACCGCCTGCTCAAAGCGTTCGCGCCCATTGCCCAATTGAATCCGATTGTGGTCAACCGTGTAGCCCTTCGGCGCGTCCCCGCGCGAAGCCCCCACTTCTGAATAGGAAAACGGACAATTCTCCTGCCCCGCAAGGAACTCGTGGATAAATTCCGGCTCAGGCCTCTTTAGAAAAAACATACACTTCCACGCCTTTCACGGCGCTCACAAGCGCGACGGCGGCTGTTTGTCTGACTGCTTAGATGTGCGATCCCCGAAGGCTATGCTTTCTCAGCCTTCTCGAGGCCAAACTCGCGATGCGTGGTGAGCAGCGCGGCTTTCACGGCCTTTTCTTCGATGACAAAGGAAATGTTGCATTCGGATGAACCCTGCGCGATGGCAATCAGGTTCACGCTTTCGCGGCCGAGGGCGTTGAACGTTTTGCCAGCGATTCCGGGGGTGCCGCGCATGTTTTCGCCGACCACCGCCACGATGGCGATCTTCGAATCCACCGTGATGTGCTCGACTTTATGGTGCGCCAGGTCGTGCGCGAACTCCTTGCGCAAGGCTTCGACCGTGCGCTGCGCGTCCGCCGTCGAGACGATGAAGCAAATGTCGTTCTGCGAAGAGGATTGCGAAATGAGCAGCACATTCGCGCGCACTTCCGCGGTCGTCGAAAACGTTCGCCCGACGACGTCCGGCAATCCCACGATTCCCGGGCCGCCGACGCTGATTAATGTTACGTCGCGAATGGCGGTCAGCGCTTTCACCCCGCCGCCGATGCTGCGTCCCTCGGGCGTGATTTTCGTTCCCGGTTTTTCCGGCGCGAAGCTGTTGCGAATCCAAACAGGGATCGCTGCCTGGATCACCGGGTTCAGGGTCTTGGGGTGCAGGACTTTCGCACCGAAGTACGCAAGTTCCGCCGCCTCCCGATAGGAGATGACCGGAATTGTGCGCGCCTCGGGCACCAGCCGCGGGTCGGCGGTTAACACGCCATCCACGTCGGTCCAGATGATGACTTCGTCCGCCTCCAACGCGGCGCCGAGAATCGTCGCGGAATAATCCGAGCCGCCACGTCCCAGTGTGGTCAGCTGGCCTTCGGCCGTAGCGCCGATGAAGCCCGTCACGATCGGCACAATCCCTTTTTCCAGGAGCGGACCCAACCGTGCCTGGGATTTTTCGCGGGTCAGCTCCATTTGTGGTTCCGCTCCGCCGTGAAACGCGTCCGTCACCACCAATTCCGTGGCCTCGACCGCCTCGCTGTAAACCCCAAGCTCGTCCACTGCCGCTGCAACCAACGGTGCCGAGAGCCTTTCTCCCAGGCTCGAGATGGCATCAAGCGTCCGCGGCGTAAGTTCGCGCAGCAGTGCGGTTCCTTCGCACAGCCGCCGGCCCTCTGCCAGCACCGGTTCAATCCGTTGGCGTAGGCGCGTGCGTTTCTGATCGTCAGGAAGCAAATTGAAGAGCGCGGTTTCGTGTTGTTGCCCCAGCGCATCCAGGATGGCCTCGGCTCCCGCTACGTTCCCTGCTTCAGCGGTCTTCGCGGCTTCGATCAGCCGGTTCGTCACGCCGCTCATCGCGGAAACCACCACTACACAGGGATTTTCCTTTGCCACCCCCGCTATAATTTTCGCGGTGCGCGCGATGCAAGACGCATCGCCCACCGACGTTCCCCCGAATTTCATGACCACTAGTCGCGGCTTCATTCATTTCACTCCCTATGGATAGAAGAGCATTTGTCTTATCTTAGTGGATATTTCTCAGTGGATATTCTCGTTTTTTCGGTGGATAGTCCGTTGCAAAAGGCTGCCAGCACGCGACGGATACTCCGAGGCACCGGCACACACCGGCCCTGACCTCGTCCTGACTTGGCGAGTGCTCCACGCATCCTCCGCTGGTTTTTCCACACCGGGGATAATGGACGCTCAGCTGGCGGGCAAGCTTTGCGCTAGGATTGGCCGGAGCGACGGCCAGCGGCTCGGGCAACCTCCAAAAAACATTTTTCCGCTAAGCGCCGCGGGCACTGAGCCGCGACACTCTTTTCTGCGCCGTGGGAACCTGCTGGGTCGCAGATGCTATAAAGTTGGTCAGAGCCATTAGGAGGCTACAGTTGATGGACCATCTAATAAGATTTCCGACGCTGATATTGGCACTTTCTCTCGTGGTGTTGTGGCTATCGGTGTGGATCGGCGTTTCCATCCGCAAGAGACGTCGATCCCTGGAGGAAAATGAGCGCGAAGATTTCGGCACGATCATGTCCGCCATCCTGACCCTGCTCGGGCTCATCATTGGATTCAGCTTTTCGATGGCCATTTCCCGATACGATCAGCGCAAGAACTTGGAGGAGGCAGAGGCCAACGCGATCGGTACGGAGTACCTTCGAGCAGAGTTTCTGCCAGCCTCCGATGCGGCGAAAATACGTTCGCTGCTCAGGAATTATATCGATCAGCGCATTGCCTTCTATGCGACTCGGGATGACCGCCAGCTTGGGCAGATCGATGCCGCTACAGCACGACTGGAGACCGACCTGTGGTCCGCCGTCCAGGTTCCGGCTGCGGCGCAGAACACACTCTTGGCGACTATTGCTGTCACGGGCATGAACGACGTATTGAATTCCAAAGGCTCTACTCAAGCCGCATGGTGGAATCGCATTCCAAATGCAGCATGGGGTCTGATGCTGGCAATCGCTATCTGCTGCAGCCTGTTGATCGGTTATGGTGCCCGTACGGGTAAAGCCAGAACCACGTTACTTCTGGTTCTGCCGCTTGTCGTCTCCATCTCATTCTATTTGATAGCGGACATTGATGGTCCGCGCGGCGGCATGGTCCGCGTCCATGCGCAAAATCTAATGGTCCTTTCCGACTCTCTGCATAGTCACTAAGCGCGGCACGGGTTACTAAGACTGGCTCTCGTAGTTTAGCTCCTTCCATGAGAAGGCCGGTGTATGAGTCAAGACGGTTTTTCGCCTTACATTCCTTCGCCCCAGCCGCAGCAAGTCAAAAGCGTCACCGAGTCCCAAGGAGAAGAGTCCCATTCGGTTCCTTTTCTCGCGGAAGTTTCACAGCATCCTCAATGATTCATGGCCCAATACGCTCATGCCCCTGCACTGTTTGCCTTCTCCTCGCTGGTGACTCCTTCCCTGGTCGTGAACAACGGAACGCGGACGCGGATTCGCGTCCCATGGGATAGCTCCGATTCAACAGAAAAGTGTCCCCTAACCAATCGCACCCGCTCGCGCATGCTGATTAAACCAAGACCTGCGTCTCCGTTCGCAGACTCAATGCTGAATCCTGCGCCGGAGTCGGAGACGCAAAGATCGATTCGATCGTCATGACCAGATAGTTCAACCTTGGCCTCCGCGGCACCGCTGTGCTTCACGATGTTCCGCAAAGCCTCCTGCACGATCCGAAAGAGGCATAGAGTCACATCCTTTGGAATTTGTCCGGGAATGTCACGATGGACAAATAGAACCTGCAGTTCGTGCTGATCGGAGAGTTCTCTGCAGAAGCCCCCCACGGCTGCCACCAGACCCAGAGTGTCCAGCTTGGATGGGTGAAGCTGGTGGGACAAATTGTGGATGTTGGACGACACTTCCTTCGCTACTTCCCTAATGTTGTGCGCTTGTTGTCGGATCTTGGACGAAAGATCAGGCAGATTCTCTTCGAATTGCGCGAGGCTAACCGAGAGGAGCGCCATCCGTTGGCTCAAATCGTCGTGTAACTCTCGGGCAATGCGGGCTCGTTCCTGTTCTTGCGCCTCAATCAACCTGCGGCTCACACTGGAGAGCGCCTCTTCCGCAAGCTTGCGTTCGGTAACATCCGCCACCAAGCCTATGATGCGCAGCATCTTGCCTTGACCGTCGAACAGGACGCGCCCGTTTGCCTCCAGCCAAATCACACTGCCGTCGGGACGTAACACCCGATAGCTTGTCTGATAGATCGGACTTTCAGGAGAGAGCCCGGTCTCTGGAGTGGCATACGCCTCGCGGTCTTCAGGGAGAACTCTGGCGACGAATTGCCGACCCGTATCGCGCATTGGGTCCTCCAGCCAATTGAGAATATCTACGCACTGTCCGCTTCGCACTATCACGTCCGTCGCCGCGTCCCACTCGAACGCATACATCCTTCCGGCTTGAACCGCCATACTTAACCGCTCTTCGCTCTCCCGCAGCGCCTCTTCCGCCCGCTTGCGCTCTGTGATGTCACTTACCATCGCCAAGGCCCCGTCAAACTCTCCTTTGTCGTTGAAGACCGGGGTTGCTGCCATACGTACCCACAATTCCGAACCGTCCCTTTGCCGGAGCCGTTCCTCGACCTGTGCACGTACTCCTTGCTGTCGGCGCTTTAAGAGTTGCTTCTTGTGCTCAACATCCTCGGGAAAGTAAGAATCCAATACACTCCGCCCAACCATCTCTCCCGCTTCGTATCCCAGCATCTCCGCCATCTGCCGATTCACATAGGAAGTGTGAAGGTTCGAATCGAGGAGCCAAACGCCTTCGTTTGCGGTCTCCACGATCCTGCGATACCGCTTCTCGGTTTCCTTGACCGCGTCCTCCGCCTGCTTGCGGTCGGTGATATCCAGCGACACGCCCAACATCCGCTCGGGATCACCGTTCGTCGCGTAGTAGAACTTCCCTCGCGCGACCAGCCACCGAACCGTCCCGTCAGCCCGCACGATGCGAAACTCTACCGCGTACGGCTTCCGGTATTGCCTTGCATCCGCGAACGCTTCCGAGACTTGCTGTCGGTCATCGGGATGTATATAGCGAATGAACTCTTCTACGCTTCCGGCGTATGTGTTGGACGCGATTCCGAAGCTACCCTGCAGGTCACCGAACCAAAGAGCTCGTCCGCTCTTGACCTCGGAATCCCACCCCACCGACGCGCTGGCTTCCATTGCCAGATGAAGCCTCTCGTTGGATAGCCCGATGTCTGAAGACAGCTCCCGGTTGGCGAGGTACTCCTTAACAAAGGCGAAAACAGTCAAAAAGAAAACGGAGACTAATACGATGAGAAGACGTATCACGCGGCTTCGATACGGCTCGTCCGCTCGAAACAGCTCCCACACCCCGATGACTGGGACGGCAATCACGGACATCAACGCCAGAAGCGAGGCGTACTTGGTGTCGCCGGTGTCAGGCTGGACTGACCGCGCCAGCTGCGGTGCCAGCCTTCGCCCCCGCAGTGCCACCCAAACAAACCAACAAGCAGCAGCCGTAGTAAAGGGTATGTATTGCAGGCTACCGTAAAGCCCTCTGAACGAGAAGACGATGTTCACGATCAAAGAGCCAAATAAATACAGGGCCGAAGCACCGAGCAGATGCCAATAAATTGACCTCCACGGAGGTTGGGCTCGAAAAATCAGCACACCCAGAACTACGAGTAGCAAGAAATTTTCCGCAAAGTAAAGGGCTTGGCCCCGCAAGATGAGGGCGGCATCCCAGCTTGTGTACGGGTATTCAACCAGGAGAAGGGCGTATGCAAAAACCCAGAAGAACAATAAGAGAAGAAAATTCAAGAACGTTCGATACCCTCGCTGCGGCGATAATCTCAAATGGGGACGCGAGACCACGGCCGCAATCATCAGTACGATGTGCAGAAATAATGGAGCAGCAACCACCAAATACGCAGGTCGAATCCCGCCAAACCACAGTTCGGAATGGATCCAACTCCATGCGCTGACGGACCACACCCCAAAAGACATCGCAAGGAATGACCAAAATATCCGTATCGCTTCCCTGCTCTGAACTGCATTCAGGGTGGCGATTCCCGCAGCCAGAACGATCACCAGCAAATACGTGATCATGCCATATGCGGACAGAATGCCCCCTTTCCGGACGGTGACTGAAAGGGTTGCCTGGACTAGTAGAAGCACGACTGCAAGAGCGGGCCACCAAAGAAGGCGAAACGTGCGAGTTAGAGGCAAGGATTTAAGCATCATGATTTATCCAAGGGCCTTGACAGGGCGGCATTATTCCAGATCGTTGTTGTGGCACAAGATTGTAGCTTCCCTCGTGTTTGTAGGGAAGAGGGAAGGCACCGGAAAGTCGTCAGCCTTCTCTAAGTTCTGAGGACATCGCCGTTCACAGTCGATGAATAAGTCGATTCCGACAGGTCAACTAACTCCCGATAAGCCTTAACCGCGTCTTCGACATGTCGCTAGTCGCTTAACCAGACATCTGTCTTACGGCGAGTCACCGGTCGTCATGCTCTGAACTGGAATGCACATTTTCGATGCCAAAAGTGATGCCCCATTCTCAAGCACGACGGTGCAAAAATGTGGGACCCAGTCCTTTTTCCCCGTTAACGCATAATCGGAAACTGACCGATGACCAAAGCGAGGGATGCCGTCTTCCTACGATTCTTGGTGTAAAATCCGCGGTAATTCGGCTCGCTTGTGGGAGAATCTCATGCGTAAGATCTGCCTCTTCGTTATTTGCCTCCTCTTTTGCGCGTTTGCGGTCTTAATTTCCAGAAATTTTCCTACGGCCGTCCACGCAGCCCAAGACCGGGGCGGTGTGCGGACTCCAACCACGGAATCCGGCCAGCCGGGAACCTGGGTACAACCGGCGGCGGGGAAGCGCACCGTCGATGTCAGGCAGTTGAAATCGGAAGCGCGTGAGCTAACGGCCATGTCGCAGTTGCTTCCCGATCAGATGGAACAGATTGGCAACGGCAAACTGCCGAAAGATCTCATCGAAAATCTGAAAAAGATCGAAAAGCTGGCCAAGCGCATTCGCAGCGAAGTGGAATAGCGCCCATTGGACCAGGGGAATTGGCATGTGAATCTACTTCTCCGGTACGCTGCGGGCACAGCGTTGACACTCCTGCAACTCACGGCAGCAGTTTTAGGGGGATGGCATTTGTGGCGGAGGTGAAGAAGGATCAACCAGATTATCGGCGAGCGCGATATCACGAACGAACGCCGCGTAAAATAGTGTATTGATCGCCCCAATCACAGTCAGGAAAAGTACCAATATGTGCGTCGTGAGCGAACCAGCCCACCGCAGGGCGAGAACCACCGAAACAAGAATTATTGCGCTGAACAGTACCAGCAAAATCAGGCGTAGGAACAATGCCACATGGCTGCGCCCCATCCAAAGAAACCAGAACATGACCGCGATGAGAAACCAGAACAAGGCCTTGTAAACTTCTGCGGGAACCGCGGGAAATTTCTCTGTTAAATATCCCGCCAATATGAGGGCGCCGAGGCCTCCAGCCAGACCGAGTAGCGCCAGGGGCAACGACACTAGCAGACGGCCGATGCTGGCTCGACGCAGTTGTGAAAGAAGCTCCTTCCAGAGATTCCAGAGCGCCACAAAGCCGAAGCCGGCTATCCCGACTCCTAACGCCCCGCAGAGCCCCATAAGCGTTCCTCCAACGATTACCAAGCCGTCGCTCGTGGCATCGGCAGCGCCCGTCAACATATAGACTAATATCGAAGCAGTGATCCCGAATTTGAGAATGCGCATTTCCCAGGAATCAGCTGGCGGACCGCCAGGGATCTCGGAAAATGTTGGCGTGACAGGTCGGCGCTCCTTCAAGGTTGTATATGCCTTTGCATAGTAGACAGAGATAGATATCGATCCCAGTAGCGCGCAGACCGTGCCCCGTGGTAGGTTACTTCACTGAAAAGGTTGCTGGCGATGTGAGGACGCCTCGGATGGAATGTAATGTATAGAAATGGTCCGATGAGGGTCAAGGAATTCTAGCGTGCTTCAGATTACCTCCAGAAGAGCCGGACAACCGATCGAGTAGGTCACGATACCCACATGTATGGTAAGCGCTGCCAGCTCAACCGGTCGATGCAACACCATCCAATGCGTTGATTCGACAATGCTTCTCCGGAAGAACCCATCTGTTTGGCAGTACTCGGTCAAAACCTAGCCAGGGTAGTGTTCCGACTGATCTAACCCAGCCAGCGATTTTAGCTTTT
>JABCZR010000029.1 GCA_013289585.1 Acidobacteriota bacterium
GTCTGAAAGCTCGGGTGATAATCTACGCCTATAATCAGCATGTTCGGCTCCTTTCTCCCGAGCCTGTGGTCGTTAAGCAACCAAAGTTTACTCGGGTCGAGGAGCCGACATTGTTATGGAATCATTGGGATTTGGGCAGATTCTACTTTTCCGATTAGCGTTAGGCAGGCGCCGGACAGTCCGTTCAAGAGCTCTTGGATGTAAACTTCCTAAATGACCCGATTCCTTAGCCTGGCCACGATAGTCGGGCTGTTATGTTTACCCCTGAAAATGGATGCGCAGTATCAGGTCATCGAGCTTGCCGACCTTCAATTGGTGAAGTCTTTGTCTGCAGTTGTAGAGGACCCTGCCGGCTCTCCACTGACAAATGTTTTAGTACAAGAGTTTAGCCCGGATTGGAAAACAGTGTTGCGGACAAGTGCGACAGATAGCCACGGAAAGTTTTCGCTTACCAGCGTGCAAGGTCGAAAGATTTACTTTCTACAACTTTCAACACCTGGCTTTGACCCTCTTCGCCTGCGCATCCAGGTAGATCGCAAACGCGGAGCCAACCTCGAATTGAAGCTGACGATAGCCACTTAAGTTCCCGGCGTTTTGCGACGGTTACCCTGACATTTAGAAGCGGGCAGTGAGGAAAACCCTGGGCCACAATTCCGGTCTTTACCCGATGGTACGCTCCCGATCCCCCAACTATTGTTTGCCACAGACTGCGTGGGGCCGCTTGTTTTCTCAGCGGCCCGCCCAAGCCCGCAGGCACAGAGGAGAGACGTGGCAAGCGCATTGGCAAAGCAGGACTATTCCAGAAGGATGACTTCCCGCATCGAGACCGAGGGCGACGTTTGGGTGTATTGGCGGTGCCAGGACATGGATGATGTTTCCCGCGTTTGCGACCTGAGCGTAGGCGGATTGTTCGTCTCGACGCCAGTTCCTCCGCCCCTGGGCGCGAAAGCCAAGCTTGATTTTCTTGTTCAAGAAGGACAAATCAGGGCTGAAGCGGTAGTGCGGCATCTTGTTCCGGGAGGAGGGCTGGGGTTGAGATTCACGGCGATAACCGACAAAGACTGCCCACGACTGGTGGCGCTACTCAACAGGATTCGGACCGTGTCGTTTACGCCGAAGGTGCCTTCGTTCACAGGGCAGTCCCGGTAGCACGGGGCGATGCCGCTGGCGTTTCTCAATGCGAAAATGTCCACGGTAATGGTGGCCCTGCGATGTTCCATGAATTCGCCGGAGAAATCGCGAGGGTTTTACCTGGCGCAATACTGGTTGAGAAAAGCGAAAACGTCTTCGGCCCAGACATCGGAGCCAAAGTAGCCAAAGCTGTGGCCGTCCTGAGGAGAGTCGCCGTAGGAGGGATAAATCTTGAGTTTGTACGGCTTGCCCGCCTTGTCCATCTCGGCTGAGAGTGTCTTGCTCGGCGACAGGTCATAATCGTTAGCGGCCTGATAAAAGAAGATTGGCGCGGTTGCATTTCGTACTGCGCGAGTCATGAGCGACTGCAGCTCTGGAGCCCGTGCCCAACTCTGGGCGCCGCCCGCTGAATCGATCCCGGCGCAGTATCCTCCCCGTTCGACCCCCAGCACCGTTTCAACGCCACCAAAGGAGTTTCCCGCCACTGCAATACGATTCGGTTGAACGAAATTCTGTTTTCGCAACCAGGCCAGGGCTGCTAGTTGATCGTTCAGATGGTCCGTCGCCAGTAATCGCACCATCGTCGCGGCAGCCGCGGGCATGCCTCCGGTTTTCTCGGCGGCCTCGATCTGATCGCCAATATACGGACCTGCCGAGGCACTCAATCCTTGCCCTCGCCGATAAGGTCCAAAGAATACCCAGCCATGACTTGCGAAGACCGGACCGAGCGCGGCAAAGGCCTGCTCGCTCATCATGCCGGGCGCACTGCCGTGGTTATAAACAACGGCAGGAAAGGGTCCGGTTCCTTGGGGTTTATACAGGACACCGTGCAAAGTGATTTCACCGCTAGGAAATGTGACGGTTTCTGCCGTGGACAAGACTGAAGGTAAAAGCAGCAGTGCGAAGAGCGCGGGGAAATAATGCTTACTCATTTCTTTATCAGCCTAGCTCAAATCCTAGCAACGTCAACGCCCGGGACGAAGCGCTATGTGGAGAAGAAGAAACATCACGCGAAGGCAGGGTTCGCGTGGCGGGTGGCGTGGAAGGGGGTGGGCCATGGGGCCCATTTGAGGTTGCGGGGAAGCGTGCCAACGCCGGCGGCGTAGAGGACGGATTCGGAGACGCCGTCGATACCGAGATCGGATTCGATACGCGAATCGGCCAGGGCCATGGAGCAGAACGGCGCGAGGCCCAGCCAGGTAGCGACGAGGCAAAACGTCTGGCAGAGATGGCCGGCGTCAATGAGGACGGCGCGATAGGCGCGGGGAGATTGATATTTCCATTGCGGACGGCCAAAGACGGCGGTCATGAGAACCAGCGCGGAAGCTTTGCCGTACCACTTCTGGCCGGCCAGGTAGCGCGAAAGCTGGCTGGAATTTGCGCCGCGCTTCAGCCGCTCCAGACAGTGTTTGTCCGCGGCGTAATGATAAAGACCTGGCGGGAGGTTCGCCACGCGGCGAGCCAGGACGTAGGTTTCGATCGGGTGGCGCGAACCTCCGGAAGGAGAAGTTTTTAGCGCGAGGCGCCCCAGGCCGGGGACATCGACCCACCAGCGCACGCCGAAGGAAAGTCCCAAAAGAGTGGAGAGCGCGGAGAGTTCCACGGGGCGCGAAGAAAAGTTCCGCCAGGTGCGGCGAGCGAGCAGAACTTGGGGAAATTCTCCACTTTGCCGTGGCGCAAGGAGCGCAATCCGCTTCGCGCCTGGGTAACGCTTGACCGGAGCCGGCATCGGGAGTGTTTTTGCGCGGGTTTGCTGGCGTTTCAGGAGGAACTCCAGATCCGACGAGTATTGGAGATCCTTCGTGGAAAAATGGAGCAGTCCCGCAGCCGGATTCCAATTGGCCCAGGCGGCCATGGCGCGTGGTGAGGCTGGGTCATGAGGCTGGTCGGAGCGCTGGAGAAGTGCATGGCGCACGAGGACCGAGAGGCCGCCCCGCAAGACTGCGGGATCAAATTGGGGAAAACGACGTTCGAACGACCTGGCGCTACGCCAGGTATCGAAGAAATTCAGAAGTTCGAAGAGAAGAGGGGAGGCAAAGACCTTGGAGCGGATGAAATAATTCTCGAACACCATCCGCTTACCGGACCAATAGAAAACAAGTTGGGGGGAACGACGATAGCGTGTAGTCATCCGGGCACAGTTTGGTATCGGCGTCGGCTGACCGGAAAAAAGTATCGGGCCTCGCGGAGGATGTCGCTGAAACGCTTACCCGAAAATGTGCATGTCGTTAAGAATCGTGTCGCAAACCTCGAGTTGCAAGAGTTGACGGAAGATCGCCTGGTCTTCCGGGGAAGACTTGGGGTGAAGCTTCCGCATTTCGTTGAGCTTTTTCCGAGCGTTCTCGATCTCTTGCTTAATCGCATGGCGCGACACAACTTCCTTTACACGATCGTCGACTGGGTCACTCATGGCAGCTCCAAGGAAGTAAAGTGCGGCAAGTGTAGTCATTCCGGTACCAAGGGGTCAAGTAGAACGATTCCGGTGAGGACCCGAAAGCGGGATTGCGGTGAAGGTGGTAAAAATCAGGAAAAATCAGCCGTTTGGGAGCAAAGAGAACGTTGATTTACGGTTGAACGCCGACCTTGTGCAGCAGATTCTGGAAGCGCGGATCGGAACGGATGGGATCGAAAACGGGGTCGGTCTGCAGCAGCACCATCCAATCGGAGCGGTCGTCGTAAGCTTTCTCGAGCCAATCGAAGGCCTGATCTTTCTGGCCGAGTCCGATACAGGGAATGGCCATGTAAGCAGGAGCGATGTAGCGCTTCTTGGAGAGCGAAATCAGTTCATCCAAGAGTTTGCGCGCTTCCGCGCGGCGGCCTGCGAGCGCGTAGGCGTCGCCAAGCAGCGCCATGTTGCGCATGGTATGGGGAGAGAGCGAGTCCGCCAATTCGAGCTCACGGATGGCGTCCGGGAGATTTCTTTTCGCCAGGTAGGTTTGGCCAAGAGCAGAATGTGCGGCCCAGAAATTTGGCTCGCTCTCGGTGACCTTCTTCAGTTGCTCAATCGCTTCATCGTAGCGATGGGCGGCGTAGTAGCACCAGCCGGTATTGGCCTGGATGATCAGAGAGCGAGGGTCGAGCTCTTGCGCTCGATTGATCTGGGCGATGGCCAGTTCGTTCTTGCCGAGGTTGCTCAGGTAAAGCGCATACCACTGATGGGCGGTGGCATAACTGGGATTGATCGACAGTGCGCGCTGGAAGGAAGCGTCCGCGGCGTTGACATCCCAGTCATAGGACCACTCGATGTCCGCGAGCACCGCGTGCGCTTCGGCGAGGCCGTTATCGATTTCGAGGGCACGATGCGCAGCTGTTTTGGCCTTGGGCATTGCGGCGCGCGGGACGATTTCGCCGTAAACGCTCAACAAGGTGTATCCCTCAGCGAGACCGGAATAGGCAAGAGCGTAGGTGGGGTCAAGGTCGATGGCCTTCTGGAAGGAGCCGATGGCATTCACGAGATCGCTGGGGGTGCGTTTGTTCAACGAATACAAGCCGCGAAGATAGGCTTCGTAGGCATCCGGCTTTACGGTGCGGGTGCTGGATAGGCCAGCGCGCTCCTCGGAAGTCAGCTGCACGCGGATTTCGCCAGCGATGGCGCGTGCGACATCTCCCTGCAGGCTGAGCACATCGCTGAGATCGCTCTGGTAACTCTCGGTCCAAAGATTGCGGTCGTTTCTGGCGTCAATGAGCTGCGCGGCAATCCTGACCTGATTGCCAGAGCGCTGGACCGAGCCCTCGACAATGGCGTCGACCTTGAGCTCCCGAGCGATTTGCGATAACGGTTTCTTTGTTCCCTTGTAACGCATGACGGAGGTTCGCGAAATTACGCGCAAGGTCCTGATCTTGGCGATGTCGGTGATCAGGGCTTCGGTCATGCCGTCGGCGAAATATTCCTGTTCGGGATCGTGCGAGAGATTTTCCAGAGGCAGCACCGCCAATGAGCCAACTCTTGCGGGAGTTGGCCGGAACATGAGGCGGTCGCGCAAACCGCCGACGTTCAGCCCGATTAACAGGACTGCGAGAAAAAGGAGCCCCGCAACGGCGTAGGGAGCGAACCTCGTTAACTTCGTTTTTGCAGAATTGGCACGGGAAGGTGGAGTGTTATCCGCGGATTGGTTTCCGTCCAGGCGCCGCAAATCCACAAGAAGTTCTTTTGCGGTTTGGAAGCGGCGGGCGGGATCTTTGTCCAGGCATTTGAGGATGACTCGCTCAAGCTCTGGTGAAATACGGGGATTCAGGGCACGAGGCGGGACGGGAGGCTGATGAAGGATGGAATCGATCAACCGCGAGGGGAGTTCTTCGGAAAAGGCCCGGCGGCCGGCAATCATTTCGTAAAGAACCGCTCCAGCAGTGTAGATGTCGCCGCGGGCGTCCACCGGCTCACCCTGAAGCTGTTCCGGTGACATATAAGGAAGTGTGCCGGCGCCGGCTTGCGTATCGGTCAGGGTCACGGAGTTCCCGTCGCTGGTGTGGGGCAAGAGGCGCGCCAGGCCGAAATCCAGGACCTTGGCTTGCCCGCGATCGGTGAGGGCGATATTGCGAGGTTTTAAATCGCGGTGGACGATTCCGCGATTGTGAGCTTCTTCCATCGCCGCGGCGATTTGCATACCCAGAGTAACCGCTTCTTTCTCAGGCAAAGTTCCGCTAATTAGCCTGTCGGCTAGGGTCTTCCCCGGTACATATTCCATCACCAAAAAGTCTGTACCATCTTGTGTATTGAACTCGTAGATCGTTTCAATGTTGGGGTGGTTCAGCTTGGCGAGAGCTAAGGCTTCTTTCCTGAAGTGTTTACGGGCGGCATCGTTGTTGAGAGTACCCGGAGGGAGGACTTTTACAGCGACATCACGCTCGAGCTGTTCATCGTGGGCGCGATAGACCACACCCATCCCACCGGCGCCGACCTTTTCCAATATGCGGTAGTGGCCGAGTGTTTGGCCAATCATGAGGAGGGGAACTTGCTCCTTGGCGGTCCATTCTAGGGAGGTCAGGTAGGTCCGTCAACCTGCGATTAGGCCGATTTGGGCCGCAGCGGGCCAGAAACGCAAGGATTGAGTCAGTGATGGGTTTGCGGTGCTGGCTGGAGGGCAAACTTCTGGATACGTTTGCCGGTGTCGACTTCGCCGGTGTAGAGATTGCCTTGAGAGTCGGAGACGATCTGATGGACCCAATGGAATTGGCCGGCATTGCGGCCGTTGTGACCGGTTTGTCCGACGACGGAGCCGTCTTCCCGAAGGAGGGTCCAAATGACATTGTTTCCTCCGTCGGCGAGAAGAAGAAACTTTTGGTGGGCGTCGATGGAGAACGCGAATTGCCAGACGGAACCTGCACCGAGAGTCTGAGGGCGCACAGAAAACTCTTTTAGAAATTTGCCTTGTTTGGTGAAGATCTGCATGCGGTCGTTGACGCGGTCGCAAACGTAGACCAGTCCGTCAACGGAGATATGCACGCAGTGGACGGGGTTGCGAAATTGCTGATCGGCAGGCGCGGCGGGATTGTAGGGACCGGGATCGGCGTCATTGGGCGGGTTGCCGTAGGCTCCCCAAAGGCGCTTGAAGGCGCCGGTTTCCGAATCGAAGACGATGACACGCTTATTCAAATAACCGTCGGCGATGTAGAGTTCGTGGGCTTCGGCGTCAAACTCGATGCCGGCGGGACGGCCGAGAATGTCGCTGCGCAAGCTGTTGGGGGGATCGGCGGAAGGGTGGCCGATCTGCATGAGAAATTTTCCGTTGCTCCTGAACTTGAGTAAGTGACGATCGGTGTCGCCAGCGCCGCCGATCCAAACGTTGTCGTTGTTGTCCACGAAGATGCCGTGCTCACGCTTGGGCCAATCAAAGCCCTGGCCGGGACCTCCCCAAGACTGCAGCAGGTTTCCCTGGGCGTCGAATTCGAGGACAGGCGGCGCAGCGAAGCAGCATTGCGAAAGCGGCGGCTTCTGCGAGGCACCTAATTCGTCCGGCGTATCTGAAGAAGGACGTTGGAGAACCCAGATGTGGTCGTGGCGGTCGACGGCCATGCCGCCGACCTGGCCCATGATCCAATTGTTAGGCAACTCTTTTGGCCACGCGGGATCGACTTGATATTTTGGAGGGTCCTGCGCGAAGACAGATTCAGAGGCGATGAGAGCGAACAGCGTAAACATCAAGATGTGGGCGATCAGGACTGCAGCAAGGCTCGACCGAGTTCGTAGAGTTGGCATGCAATTCTCCGGGTGCCAGAAGCGAATGTAATTGAAGGAAGCAGAGTATAGGTGCCGGATGGTGGGCTGTCAACGAAACCTCACGGCTGCGTCAACTATCGCTCGGGGAGTTTTTCTTCGAGTTCGGTGGCGAGCTTGTGGACGTCGGTGGTTTCGCTGAAACCCTGGACTTGTTGGTTGGCGGACTTCACGTCGACGCCGGAGTGCTGGCAGAGTTTCTGGAGCATCTGGAGCATCATCGTCAGTTCCTGCTCGGCGAGCATGCCGACTTGAAGATCGAGATGAGAGCGACGCTCGGCCTGACGCGCCATGCGATTCTGACTGATGAGCACGCAGATGGTGAGGAAAACGCTTTCGGAGGCGACGAACAGCGCGAGGATGCCGAAGGGGAAAGGATCGAAAGATTTCAGGTTGGGAATCAGGTTGAGATTCAGCGTGATCCAGGTAAGGACTAAGATGACGTGGAGCACGAGAAATTTTACGCTGCCGATGAATTTTACGATGGTGTCGCTGTCGCGCTCCGTGGCCGTGCGGCGGTCCAGAGCTTCCTCTTCGAGCTTGGCGATGGCCGCAATATTGAATTGCGTGGGATTCTTCGCGATTTGGTCGGACACGGTTTTATTCATGGATGGAACTCCGGCTCATCCTTTGGCGACATTCCAACATTCGATTGGCAAGCGAACGAACAGTTTCAAATTTACTTTGGGCTGACCGCACTTACTTGTGTGGGAGCTTCGGTGTCGGCCGGATAGATGATGATCTCGACGGTGCCCCAGCCGGAAGCCGGGCCGGGGTTCTTCCCTTTGCCAAGTCCGAGGGTCTTGAGTTGCGCATCATCGAAGGAAAAATTACCCACGAGGTAGTCGCGGACCACCAAGGCACGGGCTTGCGCGAGGACCAGGTCTTTTTGCGCATCGCCGGTCGAGCCCGTGGAGACAACGACAACGGCGAGGCCAAATTCGGTATCGGCTAGAAACTGGCCCGCGGCACGCAAGGACTTCTGGTTCCTGGGTTTGGCGCTGTCCGCTTTGTCGAAGAGCTGCTTGGATTCGAACGTGAATGTTTTCAGAGGCGCCGCAGCGGGAAGCTGGGGAATTTCGTCTTTCACGAGCTCGGAAGAGTTTTCATAGCCGCGTTTCTTGAAGTATCCGCGCAGCAGAAAATTGGACTTCATTGCGTCCATGTTTTCCTGGAAGGAAGTGACTCCCGCCTGGGCGTGGCTGACGGTGTCGCGAAGGCCGGCGGTAGTCTCATCCAGCTGGGTGTAAATCTTTTTGTCGTTGACTAAGGCTCCGATAGTTCCCTGCCCCTGGTTGATTTTGCCGGTGATGGAACCCAGATTGGCGGTGGCCACTGTCACGTTGTCGAGGGCTTCCTGACTGCTGTCGAGAATGCCGTCGGCCTTTTTCATGAGATCGGCGATAACGAGGGGCGGCAGGCTGGCGATGGTGTCGTCATCCTTAACATTGAGGGCCTGCGCAGAACCAAAGGAGATGGAGACATACTCGTTGCCCAGGAGGCCTTCGGTCTCGATGGCGGCAACGGAGTCCTGCTTGATGATGTCATGGGTCGAGCGCTGGAGATCCATCAGGATGGTGATTTTATCGGTTGGCTTGTGCGGCAACTCGATGCCGCGCACGGTGCCGGCATGCACGCCACCCACGCGGATTTCCGCGCCGGGATCGAGGCCGACGACGGTAGTGAACTGCGCCTTCAATCGGTACGTGGAGGTGAAAAGATACTGCTTGCTGCCGATGATGAAAATTCCGGCTGCCAGAATCGCCAGCGTTGCAATGATGAATGCTCCGAGCCTCGCCGCCCTTGACATATGCGCTCCTAGGAATCCCGTTTCAAAAATTCCGAGACAAATTGATCGGTACTGTTTTCCAGCTCGCTGAAAGTGCCTTCGATCACAACGCGCCCCTCGTGCAAGAGAGCGAGCCGGTCCGCGATGGTTTTGGCGCTGTGGAGGTCATGAGTGACGACAATGGATGCCATGTCATGTTCCTCCTGCAACTTGAGAATGAGCTCGTCGATTTCGCCAGAGGTGATGGGATCTAGCCCCGCGGTGGGTTCATCGAGCAAGAGGATGCCAGGCTCGAGGGCCAGAGCGCGAGCCAACCCCACGCGCTTTTGCATACCTCCGGAAAGATCACTGGGCATTTTTTTGAGTTCGGCTTCCATGCCCACGCCGGCAAGCAATTCTTTGACACGAGTTGTCTGCTCGTTTTCCGTCATTTTGGTATGGCGCTTTAAGGGGAAGGCTATGTTTTGTTCGACAGTCAGGGAGTCGTAAAGCGCGGCGTGCTGGAACAAAAATCCCATTTTTTTCCTGAGCTGATTCATGGCATCGATGGGGAGGCCGACAATCTCCTGCTCGTTGATGCAAATCGAGCCGGAATCGGGCTGTTGCAGGCCGATGATCAACTTGAGCAGCACGCTCTTCCCGGTGCCGCTGCGACCGAGCATGGCCAAGGTTTCTCCACTTTTCACGGTCAGATCAATTCCATCCAGGACAATTTGGTTGCCGAACGATTTGTGGAGGCCCTGGAGGATCACCGCTGGTGCGCCGCTCTTCCCGGGGGAACTTTCCGGCGCGGGAGAAATGCCGGTTTCCTCCACGCCCGCCAAGACAGCCTGTTCAGGTTGCATCATGGAAAGAACACCAGGATCAGCTTCACCAGTATGACGTCGGCAAGAATTACCAAAAGCGAAGATAAGACGACGGAGCTCGTCGCGGAACGACCCACGCCCTCAGTACCGCCCTGTGTGCGCATTCCCTGAAAGCACCCGATGGTTCCGATGATCAAGCCGAAGACAGCGGTTCTGAAGGTCGGTGCGAGAAAATCACTGAAGCTCGTGCCGGCCAGGCCCTGATTGATGAATTTGAGGAAAGAAATCGGTTCGACCAGCGTGCTGGAGATCCAACCAACCATCACGCCACAGAAATCAGCGGCGACGGTCAGAAGCGGGAGGACGAGTATGCAAGCGACAATGCGAGTGAAGGCCAAGAATTTGTAGGGATTTACGCCCGAGGCCTCAATGGCATCGATCTGCTCGGTGACCTTCATGGAACCCAATTCAGCGCCGATGCCGGCTCCTACCCTGCCGCTGACAACCAGGCCGGTTACGACAGGACCCGTTTCATGGATGATGGAGAAGACGATGGCGGCGGGGAGCATGGATTTGGCTCCAAAGCGCACCAGGCTGCTGCGAGTTTCCAGGGCGAGGACGGCGCCGATAGCCGCGCCCGCCAGGGCAATCAGCGGCATCGATTTGGAGCCCAGTTCGTCGAGCTGCCGAAGCAGCTCGCGACCTTCAAAGGGACGGCGCACGGCAGCGCGCATCACTTGCCAGACGAATAGGCCGAGTTCTCCAAACCATTCGAGGAAGCTGTTGAGCAAATTCCCAACGGAACGGAGAGCCGATGGCAGCGGCGGCGTGGTCTGGACGACGGCTGGCCTGATGGAGTGGCGATGAATCCTGATGTTGTGGGTCACCATACTGGCTTAGTGGTTGGAGGCGCAAGCACTCCCAGGGTAGTGGCCGCGAAGAGCATCGAGACAAACTGGCGCATCTTCATCTGCAATTCTCTCCTTGCCCGGGACTTCCAAATTGCGATCGAGGATGGCGGCAGCGAAATGCCTGAGAGGAACCAAGATCCTTGAATCTAGAGATATCACGCTGGGAATGCGGGTGTCTGTCCCAAAGCGGACACCATTTGCCGGGAATATGCTAGCTATCGCGTTCTATTGATGGCGCTGAACTGTTACCGCGAGATATTTCAGGTGTTGGTGAAGAGGCGTCGAGCGAGAGGGTAGTCTGGGGCGCCACGAAGAGAGGCCTACTGCAATGGAATGGTGCTGATTGTATCAACTCAAGAAGTGAATCCGCTTCAATTCGGCTTACGTTAGGAATTATGATGGAGGGCACGGATAGAACTTCAATGACAATACTTGCAGTGCGCAGTATGGCCTCTGCCACCGGCGCTTGGATGGAATTTGTGTCTGCGGTTGGCCGACTCCGGTTTAGCGGATAAAGAAGGCCGGCCGGAGGTACCCTTGATGAAGGCCTATATCACTTCGCTGGGCAAGTTCCTGCCCGGGGACCCCGTTGACAATGACACGATGGAAGAATTTCTCGGTAAAATCGCCGGCAAAGGTTCCCGCGCGCGCCAAAGAGTCTTGAAACAGAACGGCATCCAAACGCGACACTACGCGATTGACCGCGAGCAACGTACGCTGTATTCGAATGCGGAGATGGCGGCACGTGCCGCGAGAGAAGCAATCGAGCGCGCAGGTTTGAGCGTCGGGGAGATGGATTTTCTGGCGGCCGCAACTTCCCAGGGAGATTTTCCGCTGCCTGGTTTTGCAAGCATGGTGCACGGAGAACTGAAGGCTCCGCCTTGCGAAATTGCGACGCTGCATGGTGTTTGCGCGAGCGGGGTAATGGCGCTGAAATCGGCCATGCTGCAAATCCTAGCGGGCGAGAAGCGAAACGCCGTGGCTTGCGCGAGCGAGTTCGCGAGCCGGCTTTTCAAATCGACGCGCTTTGAGGCGCAGAAGAAAGTTCGCGACGAAGGCTTGAGCTTCGATGCCGAATTTCTTCGCTGGATGCTTTCGGATGGAGCAGGAGCGGCGGTGCTGCAAAGTGCGCCCGGTGGCGCGCCGGTGTGCCTGGAAATCGAATGGATCGAGTTGAAGTCATTTGCCAACAAATTCGAGCCATGCATGTATGTGGGGCCGGAAAAGAATGGCACGCGTATGCAATCCTGGCTGGACTATCCGAGTTATGGCGCTGCGGCGGATGACGGAGCGATCAACTTGCGCCAGGACATCCGCATGCTGGATGACGTGGTGGGCCATGCGGTACAGGAACTATTGAAACTTGCCGGGAGCAGGAAGTTTAATCCAGCGGACATCGATTGGCTGGCGGTTCATTACTCTTCGCATCTTTTTCGGGATCCGTCCTACGAGCTGGCGGCTAAAGCCGGTTTTGATCTTCCGCGGGAGCGATGGTTCACGAATCTTTACACAACCGGAAACGTGGGTTCGGCGTCCATCTTTCTTCTGCTGGAGGAATTGCTGAGTTCGGGAAAACTGGAGCCCGGACAGCGGGTGCTTTGCCTAGTGCCGGAAAGCGGGCGATTTCTTTTCGGATACATGCTTCTGAAGGTCGTCGAGGGAGCGGCAGAACATCGCAGGGCGAAAAGAAATGCGGCGGCGATGCCTCGCACCGAAGCGCCGGCGCTTCAGACGAAGGGCGATCCGCTGGCACAGGCACTAGTTCGTGAGCTGGCGGTGGTTTGGTTTGAATTTGAGGAGCGGCTTCGGGCGGTGCCTGTGGTGGTGAAACTGTACGAGGGACACTTTACTCTGGAAGATTACCGCGCCCTGCTTTTCAATTTGCGCCAACAGGTGATCGACGGGTCGCGCTGGATCGCGCGCGTGGCCTCAAGTATCACCCCGGAATATTTCCCGGTGCGCAGCGCTTTTATCGCGCACACCAGCGATGAGCATCGCGATTTCGAGATGCTGGAACGCAACTATGCGGCTGCGGGCGGCGATCTCGAGGAGATTCGAAAGGGGCGGAAAAACATCGGAAGCGAGGCGCTCTCTTCTTACATCCTTCAAAAGGCGAGTCAGGAGAATCCATTCGAATTAGTGGGGGCTATGTTCATCGTGGAGGGACTGGGGCAGCGCATCGCGCGGCACTGGGGCGAGCGGATCAAAGAACAGTTGGGCCTGGAAAACGATGCGGTGTCTTTCTTCCTCTATCATTCGGAAAGCGACGTTATGCATTTTCAGAGGCTGGATCAGGTGGTCAGCTCAGGAATCCTTACGGAAAAAATGGTGGCGGATATCGTGAAGTGCGCCAAAGTAACAGCGCGGCTGTACGCTTTGCAGCTGGAAGAGATTGGAAACTTCTGATGCTGACCGTTTCCTTCGCGCTCTTTGCCATTATTTACTACCAGCTAGCCGGGCTGGGGGTGAACCTGGGGTATCACCGCTTTTTATCACACCGTTCGCTAAAAATGCCGCGCTGGCTGGAGCGCACGCTGGTGACGGTAGGACTACCCGCAGGCACACCGGTGCAGTGGGCGGGCAACCATCGGTATCACCACATGCACAGCGATACGGATCTCGACCCGCACTCGCCGGTGTATCGAGGCTTCTGGTATGCGCATGTCGGTTGGTACATCGGTTCAGGCAACATGCTTCTCTGCATTCTGTATTCGTTTGCGGGGCCGGTGCGCATGCTGATTGATGCATGGATGCGACCGCGCACCAATCAGGAGTACAACGAACTAGCGAAGGACGTGGCAGCAGACAAGTGGTATGCCTGGCTAAGCCGGCCGTGGCCTTACGCACTGGGGATGCATCTGCATGCGGCGATCCCGATACTCATCGCCTGGCATTATTGGGGCATTGCAGGGATTATCGGTTTTTGGATTACGCTGGCTACTCTGTACAACATGGGGGATGCGATTGACAGCGTGTCGCATCTTTACGGGAGCACGCTCCCAGGCCAGGAGGACGCTTCGCGCAATAGTATGCTGATGGGGATTTTGCTCTTGGGTGAAGGCTGGCACGCCAATCATCACCAGTTTCCGTGGAGCGCAAGGCACGGGCTGGGGAGCGGGCAGTTTGACTGGACGTGGCAGATTATTCGAACGCTGCGTGCATTCGGGCTGGCACGAGACGTGCGCGTGCCGGAAACGAAGGAGTTAGTCGAAGAAGGACTTATCGAGGTATGACAGCTATGCAAGTGACCGATCTCTACGAAAAGGCTCCGTACAATCCGGAAGACCCCAATCCGTGGCTGGCGCTTTATCTGGATATGAGTTTGCCGCTAAGTGACGAAGTCAAAGCGGCGCTCCTCTCGAATTCCGGTTCAAAGTCGCGGCAATTTGTGCTGCCGCTCATCCGCCCGTGCGCCAAACTGACGATGGTCGGATTTCAACTTCTCAAAATCTTCATTCCTAACAAATTCACTTCGTCGAAGCTCCTGCATCGATTGATTTTTTGGGGGCTGCGCAACTTCGTGAGGCCGGACGCGAACTATCTAATCCTGCGCCACTTTCATATTGGGTCGGAGATTCTGCAGTTCGTGGCCAGCAATGTGCCGGGCGTGCAGATTCCGCTGAATCCGCTGCGGCCGCGGGATCTCGGGGACCTGGTGGACAACATGTTCCTAAAGCATGATCTGAATATCTACAACTTTCTCATCCGCATCAACCGCGAGATGAAAGCCCAGGGAATCCAACTGACCAAACAGCAGCGGTTGAATTTCGACGCCATCACCGATGGACCATTCCCGATTGATGAGGATAAATTGCCGAAGCGCTGGCTGAATTTTCTAGACCTGGAATCCGCGATCGAAGTGTACACGCCACTGTATCAATTGTTCCTTACGGATAGCGATTTTTGGAGAGCCTGCAACTCGCTGCAGTTGGACGAGACGGTCGCGCTCTATACCTCGAAGCTGATTGGCGATCCCTCGTACATGGGGCTTGTCAACAACAAGCATCCCCTGGTGCCACTCTCGACGCTCCAGGCGGGCTACCGGCTGCTTCTCCATGGATTAGCGGCGGAGTGTTTGCACGCCACGCTGGTACAGTTCAAACGACAGACGCAATCGGCTGGCGTGCAGGCCAACTGAGCGAAAGCCGGTATTTAGAACGATCGACACTTCCATGTTGCAAAAAGCAAGGAAGAACAGTGCGTTCCGGCGGGCTGGAATCTGCGATTGGCTCTGAAGAGACGAAATCCTGAGTGCAGAGGAAATTTGGTGCGGTCGAGAGGACTCGAACCTCCACGCCTTGCGGCGCTAGCACCTCAAGCTAGTGCGTCTGCCAGTTCCGCCACGACCGCGTCCAATCCAATCGTAAAGGCAACAGAGAAGTGTGTCAAATGAGTGGTGCGGAAAGGGAGATGGTACGGCGGAACAGTCGCCGGGCAGGCAAGCGGCCGGCCTCGGAAGGCCGGCCTTACAAAGGCGAAGAACGCGAGGCGATAGCGCCGCTACAAGCCTAGAGTTGCATTACGGCTTCTTTGGCGGCGCGGGTGCCGGTTGCGAAGATGAGGGCGCCTGCTGCGGTGGTTGCTGGGTCGCCGGAGCTTGAGAAGTTGGCTGCGAACTCGCTGGCGCCGATGCCGGGGTTGTCGCGGGCGTGGTGGCCGGAATTACTGGAGTTTTCTTCGTCGCGGGCTGAGAAATATTCTGGAGTACGGAGCCGCCCTGGCCGACCGCTTTATCCGTGCGGAGCACCAGGGCCATGGCGCAGAGCATGAACATGATGGCGCACCAAGTGGTGGCAGTGGAAAGAACGTTGGCGGCGCCGCGTGGGCCGAAGGCTGTCTGGCTACCTGCCCCACCGAATGCACCGGCGAGGTCCGCGGCCTTGCCGCTCTGCAGAAGAACGACGACGATCAGCACCAGGCAGTTCAAAATGAAAAAACCCGTGAGCAGCCAGCCCGCGAACCGGAAACCAACGGAAATGATTCCCAGACCGACGAGCAGCGCTGTTCCCCACTTGACTACAGCTTTTGCATCCATTACTTCCACCTTTATTCAGAAATCGAAAATCCTGTGTTCGCCAGAAGCGCTATTCGAAATTCACAATCGCGGCAAATGATTTCGGGTCGAGGCTCGCGCCGCCCACAAGCGCGCCGTCCAACTCTTCCTGCGCCATCAATCCCTGAATGTTGTCAGGCTTGACGCTGCCGCCATAAAGAATCCGGAGGGCGGAGGCATGACGGATGGAGAACTTTTCCCCCGCGCATCGCCGAAGAAATGCGTGCGCATCAGCGGCAATTTCCGGGGTCGCCGTACGGCCGGTGCCAATCGCCCAAACTGGCTCGTACGCAAGTAGAATACGGGAGAACTCATCGGGGGTCAACGCGCCGGGGCCGCCAGTGAATTGCCTGCCGAGGACCTCTTCGGTCAGGCCAGCTTCTCGGTCTTCCTGCCGTTCGCCCAGGCAAACGATGGGTGTGAGGCCGCTCTCCAGGGAAATTAAGGTCTTTTTGGCGACGTTGTCATCGGTCTCGCGAAAAAGCTGGCGGCGTTCGGAGTGGCCGATGATGACGTAACGGCAGCCGGCTTCCGCGAGCATGTGGGCGGAAACTTCGCCGGTGAAGGCGCCATCCTGGCTCCAGGAAACGTTTTGACCGGCGATGGCGATGCTGGTTCCCTTGACGGAATCAAGGGCAGTGGAGATCGCGGTAAACGGCGGGCCGACGACGATGTCGCAGTGCTTGGAGTTTGCCACCAGCGGATTGAAAGTGGTGAAAAACGCGCGGGTCTCCGCTAGCGTTTTGTACATTTTCCAGTTGCCGGCGATTACGCGGCGTCGCATGTCAGAACCTCCCGAAAAGAATTAACACAGTAGACACGGAGAACAAAGAGTTCGCAGAGCAGAGCGGAGGTCATTTGTTGGTGAGGGCTTCTACGCCGGGGAGTTTGCGTCCGCCCAGAAACTCGAGGGAAGCGCCGCCGCCGGTTGAAATGTGTGAGATCTTTTCGGCGAGCCCGGATTGGTGAATGGCGGCAACGGAGTCTCCTCCGCCAACGATGGAAATTGCTCCACCGCTTGTAGCGGCGGCAACGGCCTTGGCGATCTCCAGAGTGCCCTTGGCGAAAGCAGGCATTTCGAAAACGCCCATGGGGCCGTTCCAGACGATGGTTCTTGCGGCGGCAATTTTCTGGCGGTAGGCTTCGATGGTCTTGGGGCCGATGTCCAGGCCCATCCAGCCGTCGGGCGTGGCGGAGACAGAAACGGTCTGGGTGGCGGTGTCGGCCTTGAATTCGGCGCCCACGACGTGATCCACGGGAAGGAGCAGCGCGAATTTCTTTTCTTGCGCTTCTTCGCGGAGGCGACGGGCGAGGTCCAGCTTGTCGTCTTCGACGAGCGATTTGCCGATGGGCTGGCCGTCGGCTTTCAGAAAGGTATAAGCCATGCCGCCTCCGATGAGCATGGCGTCGGCGATTTTCATGAGGTTTTCGACGACCTCGATTTTGTCGCTGACTTTCGCGCCGCCGAGAATGGCGACGAAGGGGCGCGCGGGAGCGGTCATGGCTTTGCCGAGATAGGCCAGCTCTTTTTCCATCAGCAAGCCGGCGGCGGCTTGCTGGACGAAGCGGGTGATGCCGACGACGGAAGCGTGCGCGCGGTGAGCGGAGCCGAAAGCATCGCAGACGAAGAGGCCATCGCAGAGCGCGGCGAGCTGCTTCGAAAAGGCTTCGTCATTCTTCTCTTCTTCGGGATGGAAGCGGACGTTTTCGAGAACGAGCACTTCGCCATAGCGCAGAGCCTTGCTCTGGCTTTCGGCTCCGGGGCCGACGCAATCCAGGGCGAAGGCAACGGGTTTGCAGAGAAGCTCTTCCAGTTTTTTCGCGGCGGGGCGGAGGGAATATTTGGGGTCGGGACCGCCTTTGGGCCGTCCAAGGTGCGAGGCGAGGACCAGGCGAGCACCCTTTTGTATCGCGAGTCGGAGAGTCGGAAGCGTTTCGCGGATGCGCGTGTCGTCAGTGACGACGCCGTCTTTCAGCGGAACGTTGAAATCCACGCGGATGAAAACACGTTTGCCGCGGAGGTCGAGGTCGTTGATGGTGAGTTTGGGCATATGTTCGGCGCTCGGTCTCACTTGTCAGCTATGAGTGGCCAGAGATCAGTGATCAGAGACCAGAGATCGTTGGCGATTGTACGCTCTGATTCCTGATTCCTGATCTCTGCTCTCTGGTCTCTTAATACCTAGAACTTCGACGCCAGCAATTTGATCAAATCGCGGCAACGGCAGGAATAACCCCACTCGTTGTCGTACCAGGCCAAAACTTTGACGCAGCGATCACCGACGACCTTGGTGTATTCGGCGTCCACGACGGAGGAATTCGAATTGCCTTTGAAGTCGGCGGAGACGAGCTCTTCTTCGGTGTAGCCGAGGATGCCCTTCATGGGGCCGTTGGCCGCGGCTTTCAGAGCGGCGTTGACGGCTTCTTTGGTGGCGGGCTTGTCAACGAAAACGGTGAGGTCGACAACGCTGACGTTTGGCGTGGGCACGCGCATGGCGTAGCCGTCGAGCTTGCCCTTCAGTTCAGGAATAACGAGATGCAGCGCTTTTGCGGCGCCGGTGGAGCTGGGGATCATATTGATGGCGGCGGCGCGAGCACGGCGGAGGTCTTTGTGCGGCAAGTCGAGCAGCTTCTGATCGTTGGTGTAGGAGTGGATGGTGGTCATGGTGCCGCTGTGGATGCCGAACGTTTCCTGGAGCACTTTTGCAACGGGAGCGAGACAGTTGGTGGTGCAAGAGGCGTTCGAAATGACGTGGTGCTTGGCGGGGTCGTAGGTTTTGTCATTGACGCCGAGAACGAAGGTGGCGTCGGGGCCGTCGGCCGGAGCGGAGATGATTACTTTTTTCACGGGTCCGCGCAGATGTTTCTTCGCCTCTTCGCCCTTGGTGAAGAGGCCGGTGGACTCCACAACGATGTCCGCGCCAACGGAAGCCCAGTCAATCTGGGCGGGATCCTTGATCTTGAAAACCTTGAAGCTCTTGCCTTCCACGGCGATGGTGTCCTCGGTGTGCGTGACTTTGTGGGGCAAGTTGCCGAGGACAGAGTCGTACTTGAGAAGGTGAGCGAGGGTCTTCGCGTCGGTGACGTCGTTGACGGCTACAAATTGAATGTCTTTGTCATCGAGCGCGGTGCGCATGATGTTGCGTCCGATGCGGCCAAAGCCGTTGATGCCAACCTTGATGGGCATTACTTCCTCCGATGGGATGTCAAAAATCGCGGCGGCACAGGAGCGAACGACGGCCGCGGGTGAACAAGAAATGCTATGGGCTGCGTGGGGAAAAGTCAACGCGCGGACAATCGGGGTTGCACGCGAGTTTCCGGTTTGCGCGATTGTCAGGCATGTGGATTACTTCCGGTTACACAGGGATGCGGGAGCCATTCCGGGAGGTTCGAAAGTTTTTCGCTGGGACTGTCAATTTTGCCAGTTTTGGGTGCGGTGCGGTGGGAATAGAGTCTGGCCGTCGGCGCGAACACGTCAGGAAACTATTCGAAGTCTGGTGGATGCCGAAAGAATTGTGCATCCACACCTGAGCAGGGATGTCAGCGCAAGGGATTTTTGACCTGCAAGACAGAATCCAAGTCTTTGCCAGAACCAATCACCTGGCCAAAAACGCACTCGAAGGAGGAAACCATATGGGAGGCGTAGCGCGAGCAAAGCAAAGTCTCTCCCTTGGGCTAAGCATGCTTTTGGTCACCATCGGCCCCGGGGCGGTAACAGGCATGGCAGATCAGGCTGCGGGATCCGCACCAAGCGGCACGGCCTCCAGTTATCCCGGTCAGGGGGTGCCAGCAACGGCGGAGGAGCTGCAGAGCCTAGTTGCGCCGATCGCTCTCTACCCGGATGCGCTGGTAGCGCAGATCCTCACGGCGGCGACGTTTCCAGATCAAGTAGCCATCGCCAGCTATTGGGTAGAGCAGAACAAGACGCTTACCGGTAGCGCACTGGTGACGGCGGTCGACAAACAAACCTGGGATCCAAGCGTAAAAGCGCTCACCCAGTTTCCGTCCGTACTCAACAACATGGCTCAGAACCTCTCGTGGACGTCGCAACTAGGCGAGGACTACCACAACCAGCAGGCTGACGTCATGGCCGCCGTCCAGACGTTGCGCGCGAAGGCGAAGGCCGCCGGAAATCTGCAGTCTGGCGCGCAGATCACCGTTGTGCAGAAGTCGCCGGAGGTTATCGTCATCCAGCCGACCAATCCGCAGATTGTCTATGTGCCGCAGTACAACCCAACTGTTATTTATGGAACCCCCTATGTCGTTCCGGGGTATACAACCGCAGATGTCGTGGCCGCGAGCGTGCTTTCCTTTGGTATGGGGATGGCCGTTGGAGCCATGATGAGCAGCAGCTGGGGATATAGTAGCTGGAACTGCAACTGGTACGGTGGCGCTGCGATCTACCATGGCGGAGCCTACTACGGAAACAGCGCTTGGCATGGTGGCTACTACGGTACCAGCGCATCCGCCTATGGAGCCTACGGCAGCGCCCACGCCTCCACTGGCTATAACCCCTCGACAGGCACTTACGCGCGCGGCGCTTCAACCTCGACGGCGTATGGCACGCAAAAAGTAGGGCAGGCCTACAATCCATATACGGGAGCCTATGGCGCAACCCACCAGGGCTCCAACGCTTATTCGAACTGGGGAAGCTCGACGGTCTCGAAAAATGGCCAGACTGTCGACACGCAACATTACTCGGACGCGAATGGAACGGTTGGAACCGCCGAGAGCTCCAACGGCAACAAGTATGCGACCGCGAACGGCAACGCCTACAAGAACACTGGGAGTGGCTGGCAGAGCGCGGGTTCTTCTGATGCTGCACACGGGTGGGGAGGCAGCAGCAGTGGTGGATGGGATTCGCACAGTGGTGGCTCCTCATCCGCGTTTAGCGGCTGGGGCAGCCACTCTGGCGGTGACTCCGGCTGGGGGTCCAGGTCTTCGAGCGCCCAGGGCTGGGGCAGCCGTGGCGGCGGTGGTGGCTGGGGCGGCGGAGGGGGATTCCGTGGCGGTGGTGGGTGGGGCGGTCGTCGTTAGGCCAAGGGATCGAGTCAGGCAGAGTGAAATCCAGAGCCATCGGAGGATTAGTATGTTCGATTTAGTTGGCAATCGCGCGAGTTCAAGGTTGCGTTACCTGCTGATGGCGGTGGGTGCCGCGACGCTGCTTTCGATTTGGGGATGTAGCAAGAATGAGCAGGCTTCTACGGCCCAAGCATCCGCAAAGACCTTCGCCTCGCCCGATGACGCCGGCAAAGGCCTTTTCGAAGCAGCCAAATCGGGCAATCCAGAGACGGTCTTGGCGATCTTTGGTCCTGGCGCTAAGGAGCTTGTTTACACCGGGGATGCCGCTGAGGACAAAGCTTCCCTTGACGGATTTGTGCGGGCCTACCAGGTGATGAACCGGTGGCGGAAACTGGGGGACGGCAACGAAGTGCTGCTTGTCGGCTCGGACAACCAAGCATTCCCAATCCCTCTGAAGAACGCTGGCGGTCAGTGGTATTTCGATGCCGCGGCCGGGAAAGAGGAAATCGTGGCGCGCCGCATTGGCCGGAACGAGATCGTGGCCATCGACGTATGCCAAGCATTGGCGGACGCCCAGGAGCAGTACTTCGCTCAAAAGCATGGCGGCGTGAAGCAGTATGCGCAGAAATTCCTTAGCGATGCCGGGCAGCAAAACGGTTTGTACTGGGAATCCCCGCAGGGAGCTCCTCGCAGCCCTCTGGGGCCGCTGGTGGCATTTGCCACCGATGAGGGATTTACCGTCAAGCCTGATGCCGCCCAGCCGTTCTATGGCTACTACTTCCACAGGCTGGATAAGCAAGGCGCAAGTGCCAAAGGCGGCGCGAAACCGTATGTTGTCGATGGAAAAATGACCGGTGGATTCGCCTATGTAGCGTACCCGGCAAAATACGATGACACCGGTGTGAAGACGTTTATCGTCAATCAGGGTAGGATGGTCTATGAGAAAAATCTTGGCAAAGAGACAGCCACTATCGCAAAGGCGTTGACCGAATTCGATCCGGACAACACCTGGACCGCACTGCAATAAATTACAATAAAAAGTTAAGAATAAAGGGCTGCTGTTGTTGCTTGTTGTTGCGCTGCGGCCAAGACCTGGCCGAGGATCGGTTGCAGGTCCTGTCTGGGTCTGGATACTCGTGGCTTGGCTGCGCGCATCCTTACGATTAGCGGTTCACTTTTCGTAAGAACTGGATTTCCCGAATCAGGAGTTATTTTGAAATGTTCGACTCAGTTGGGGCTGGCAGCGCTTGTCACCCTACGGGTTCCAAACTCCCCATGAATCAGGGAAATGGAAACTGACGTACTGCGAAACTTAGGCCGCTATAATGAGCGTTCATCATGGAATGGACGCCTGCATCCGTCATGCGGTGGCTGTTTGATTCGGAGCGCGGCGCCTCGGGGCGATTGCTTCCGCGGTGGCTGTTTCTGCGCGCGCTGGGGCTGATCTATTACTCCGCATTCTTCTCGCTGATCTTCCAGATCCGCGGACTGATCGGGCCGCACGGGATTCTTCCCGCTAACGAATACCTGCAAGCACTTGCAGAAAACTACGGGCGCACGGGCTATTGGTACGCGCCGACGCTGCTGTGGTTTTCAAGTGGATCGCACATGCTCTCGGGAATTTGCTGGGTGGGGATGATTGCGTCGCTGCTCCTGGTTTTGAATTTCTGGCCGCGAGGGATGCTGGCCGTGTGTTTTGTGTGCTTCCTATCGTTCGTCGGCGCGGCACAAGAGTTCTCCGGGTATCAGTCCGATGGGATGTTGCTCGAAGCAGGCTTCATCGCGCTGTTCCTTGCCCCTGGCGGATTTCGCCCGGGATGGGGCGAGGACAGTCCGCCGTCGCGCGCGAGCGTTTTCCTTCTGCTCTGGGAATGCTTTCGAATCTATTTCGAATCGGGCGTGGCGAAGATCAGGAGCGGCGACACGCAATGGCGGAATTTCACCGCGCTGGACGAGTATTACCAGAACGGGCCGCTGCCGACGTGGATCGGGTGGTACATGGAGCATCTGCCGCACTGGTTCCACGCGGCAACGTCGTTTTTCACTTTGGCGCTTGAGCTCGTGCTGGTGTGGGCGATGTTTCTGCCGCGTCGCTTTCGAATCGCCTGCTTTTTCGTGGTGACGGCCTGGCAGATCGGCATCATCCTTTCCGCGAACTATACGTTCCTGAATTATCTCGTCCTCGTGCTGGGAATTCTGCTGCTGGATGACCAGTTCGTGTTGCCTTACTTGCCGTCCTTTTTGAAGAAGAGCTATCTCGCCACCAAAGAGGCGAAGCCGCTCGCGCAACAAGAAGAACGAGCTTGGCGAACGAAAGTCGGCGCGCAGGTCTCCGCGCTGAAACTCGCCGTCACCGCCGTGATGCTCATTTGGATTTTCTACGCGACGCTGGCCGAACTGGTGTGGATGTTCAAACCGCTGCCGCTGCCCACGACCCCCGTCTCCGCGCTTGAACCGTTCCGCGTCGCTAATCGCTACGGTCTGTTCGCAGTGATGACTCGCGGCCGCTACGAGATTGAATTTCAAGGCTCTGACGATGGACAGACCTGGCTGGTTTACCCCTTCCTTTTCAAGCCGCAAGATCCCAGCAAGGTGCCGGGGATTTACGCGCCGTACCAGCCGCGCTTCGATTGGAACCTTTGGTTTGCTTCGCTGGGTTCGTGGCGCCAGGAACCGATCGTCGTGCGCACGGAGCAGAATCTGCTTCGTGGCGACGCGGACGTCTTATCGCTCTTCGCCGCAAATCCATTCCCGCACGTACCGCCAAAGCAGGTGCGCGTGGTGATCTGGCAATATTGGTTTACGACGCCGGAGGAAAAACGCACGCAGGGCACTTGGTGGCGAAGGCAGCAGCTCGGCCTCTATGCTCCCACCCTGGAGCGCCAACCTGATGGAAAGATTGTCGTATTGGAGTGGCCCTCCCCCGAGGGGCGGAGAGAGTAGCTAACTCCTTGGGGCCTTACCAATCAAGCCGCTGAATTCCGGGCACCACATCGAAGTGCCGGTCCTGGCTCAAGAGTGGAAGACCATGTTGCCGACAGAGCGCGGCGATCCAGAGGTCGTTGGTTGGAATGGGCTTTCCGGCTTGTCTCAACTCAACGCAGATGGCTGCGTAATGGTGCGCAGACTGCGCGGTGACATCCAACACAGTGCAATCGGCGATCAAACTGTCCAACCAGCGCCGATACCTAGCGCGATGGCGGGACTGGGCAATGCCATAGCGATATTCCCCGATGACCACCACCGGAAGTGCCAACTGCTGAGCTCCGGCCAGAATCCCTAGAACACTGGGGTGTCCCTCCGCGGCGACCGAAAGAGCGTTGGTGTCCAGGATCAATCCCGTGTCCCCGACCCGGGAGCACCCGAAGGCCACATCTCCGAATCAACCTCTTCGAATGCCTCTTCGATGACTTTGGTAATCCGGACAGTTTCCTTGCGCAGGTCCTTCAGCTTACCCAAGTGTTTCATCCAGGGCTTTTGGCTGGCGACGGGAGATGTCTTCAACCTGACCGCGACAGCCTCGGTAACAAACTGCCGCAAAGGTATGCCTTGCTCGGCCGCTTTCGATTTCGCGCGGCGAAAAATCGTGTCGGGAATCTCAAGAGTAGTCTTCATGGAACCATATTCCCATATTTACGGGAGGGTGGTCAAAGGATGTTCCAAGTATGGACGAGATCAAACGCCGGGGACGAGGAAGTTTAAGGCGGACGGATTCGCGAGACGAACGAATACCGGGGTGAATCTTACTGCGGGAATTGTTTGATGCCGCTGACGCGTTCACCGGTGAAGCGCACGAAGACCGTCTTCGACGGAGGTTGGCCGTAGATCCAATCCTCGATGTCGTTGCCGTCGGTGTCGCGCTCGCGGACTTTGTGGTCGGGCTTGCCGATGGCCGCAACGACTTCTTCGCGGTCCATGCCTACTACCGGCTTGCGTTCCTGAATGGCCTTCTTCATTTCCGGGGGAAGGGTATCGAACCACTGCACCGCGGCGGAGCGCTCTTTCGCAAAGTTGAGGACCGGTGCCAGTAGCTGCTTCAAATCTTCGGGCGAGAGATCCGGCAAAGGTTTATTGAACTCCAGGAAAATCGTGCTGCCCATGCCGGGTTGCAATCCCGGCGGCCCGGAGTCCTGTGAAGAACTTTGCATGGTGGGCATGGTGGCGCCGCCGAGGCTGACCTGGAGATGGTCCTTCCAGCTATGCTTGCCCCGCCCTCCGCCGTTGACGTCCACCACGATTTGATGCGCACGGAACTCGAGCCTGGTGATTTGCACGTTATCGCCGGTATTGACGGCCGCACCGTGGGTGGCAACCGCGCGGTCGAGTTGCTCCATATTCAAGGGCTTGCCTACATTAATAAGGACGCCTTCTTTTCCCGCAGGCATGGGTTTGACGGCTTTTGCAAATTCACCCGAAACGTAGCGAACCAGTTCGAGTCTGGAAGTGTCCTGGAGCGTGGCACTTTTCGGGCCGCTCGTGGATTTCGCCGGGGACTGCGCCCCAGCCTGTCCGTCGTTCGGTGATGCCGCATCGGGGAAGAGAGGGATCTCATCATTTGAGGGAAGGTTGGCGGGCGGGTTCGCAGGCGGACGAAGGCTATTGACGCGCGGAACATCAGCGTCTGAGAGCAGGAACATCGCCAGAGTGAGAGCCAGCCAGTTCGGCATAAACAATCCGGGCCCCGGCCAAGCCGGGAACCAAGATACCTATTCTATGATGCAAAAAGGTACTTGAACAGGTGTCCCGGCCAAAACGAGACGCTTCTCGCTTACCTGTACCTCGCGGGGTGGAACTGCCTTAGGGACAGAGGCGAAGAGCCATCTCTTTAGCGAGAAACGACTTGCACGCCCTGGCGGTCAATGGTCATGGGCAACACTTCCCCACCGGCCTCGACGATCGCCTTTTCCACACGCTCCCGCGAGTCCGGCTCGATGAGCAGAACGACGCATCCGCCGCCGCCGGCGCCGCAAACTTTGCCTGCCAGCGCGCCATTGCGACGCGCGCTCTCGATAACGCGGTCAATGGTTTTCGTGGAAATCGTCGGCAGGTTTCTCTTTCGGAAGGACCACTCTTCTCGCATCAGGCGCCCCGCTTCGGTCCAGTCGGGTTTTTCGAAAGCCACGCGCATTTCCTGGGCAACTTCGGAGATGCGTTCCAGGCTTTTTTGCACGTCGCGCTTCCCGCCGATTTGGGCTTTGAAAACTTCCCAGTTGTTGATGCCGTGCTGGCGGGGCTTGCCGGTGTAGCAGACCATGACGCGGCGCTCGAGCTCGTCGAGGTTGAGGCGCAGCTCGACGCGATGTTCTCCGCCGGCCGGGAGTTCAATGGCTGCGGCCCCGCCGAACGCCGGCGGGTAATGATCCTGCGTCCCGGTAGGAACGTTGATGACGATGGCTTCCGCGTCTCGGCTGATGTGGATCCAATCTTCCTTGCTCTTCCCTGCTCCTGTGAAGCGGTCGAGCGCCGCGCAAATGGCCACGGCCATGGCGCTGGAGCCGCCGATACCTGCGCCGGAGGGAGCTTCGGAATCTGTTGTGAGCGTGAAGCCGCCCGGGGGATGGAAAAACTTCACGATTTCGGCGAGAAGCGGTAGGCGGTAGCGTTTGGCCTTCACCAGTGCGGCGAAGGAAGCAAAACTTTCATCCCTCTTGATGTCACGCGAAACGAGCTTGATGCGATTGTCGCCGCCCGGATGCGTTTCCAGTGTGCACGAAGCGTAGAGTGAGATCGCCGCGTTCAACGTGACCGACCCCGGATGAAACAGGTACAGCGGCCAGATGTCCAGCGTGCTCCCGGCGAAGTCGACGCGCGTCGGTGCTTTGGATTCGATGATCATGAGTGTCTGCTAACTCGATTCTGTGTAGATTCAGCCGAGCCAGTTTGACGGAACAGCACGCCAAGCTCAAGCAAGGACCACGAGGAGTGTCGACGGAAAGGCAATGAGAACTGCGTCTGATGGCGAACCAAGACTCACTCTTCAAGTTGCCGGGAGTTGTTAGCTGCCGGCGGTGGCGGCGCGGTTGCGGGCGATGAGCTGTGGGCCCTCCTTTTTTTCTTGGGCGAGGGCGGGATTGGGCTCGAAGCAGCGGCGGCAGCGGGCTTCGTACGCGCCCATGGCGCCAACGACGATGAGCTCATCGCTTTCAACAAGACGCTGCGTGTGAACGGCAGGATTTCCGCAGCGCACGCAGATAGCCAGAAGCTTGGTGATTTCCTCGGCGATGGCCAGCAGTCGGGGCATAGGTTCGAACGGGCGGCCGCGGTAGTCGGTGTCCAGGCCGGCGACGATGACGCGCTTGCCAAGGTTCGCGAGCTTGGTGCAAACGTCAACCACTTCGTCGCCGAGGAACTGCGCTTCGTCGATGCCGATCACCTCGGTGCGAGGCGAGAGCTTTTCCATGATTTCGGCGGCTTTGAACACATTGTCCGACGGAATGCCGAGCCCCGAGTGCGAAACGATTTCGTTTGCGGCGTAGCGTTCGTCAATGGCCGGCTTGAAGATCTGCACGCGCTGGCGCGCGATCTCCGCGCGGCGCAGCCGGCGGATCAATTCCTCGCTCTTGCCGGAAAACATCGGGCCTACTACGACTTCGATCCAGCCCATATTGCCTTTGACGATGTCCACGGTGTCTCCCTTGATATAGAGATCAGCTATCAGTGATCAGGATTCAGTGCAAGCTTCCAACGTGAATGATCCGAGCTCCGATGTAAGACGTCTCTACGAAAATCAGTTCGAAGCGCCAGCAGTGGCAGCACGGTACATCTTGCCATTATAGAACGGGGCGAAGGCCGCGATGACGGCAATGCGAAACGCTTCCTGGCGCGTGATGAAATTACCGGAAAGCACGCCCCAGGCGCCCTGCGCGTCGCGGATGCCGACGGCGCCGGCAAACTTGTCGATAGCCACCGAAAGTTCGACGCCATTCTCGAGAACTTCGCGGGCCAGCGCTTCGGGCAGCTCGATGCCGCCGGACCGCCCGTAGTGGCCGCGCAGGCCATCGGTCACATAGGCCCAGCTCTCCAGAAAAACGCGGCGGCGGCCATATTGCTTCAAACTCGCACGCCACTGCATATCTTCCGCGGATGCGCCTTCCTGGACAACATCAAGCCCGCCCTCCAGCCCAACGAAGAACTTCCAGGTTTCTCCATTCCCGCGCGCCAGTTGGATCAACGCTTCAGCGCGCTGGCGTGCGCCGCGCATCAACTCCTCGCGCGATACGGGCGTGTGGCTGACGCCGCTCTCCACTTCCACGCCGAGGACTTCAAATTGCGAATCGGGAGCGAGAACGTTAGAGAAAGCCTCAAGGGCTTCGGTGACGGCGCTGAGTTTGGGGCCGCGCTTGGTGCCAACAGCCAGGATGATTTTTTCCATGCGAATAGGGCCGACGCGCCGATTCTAACGGTATTTGTAGAGGAATTTCACGGGGAATTCGCAGGGCTGAGGAAATCTCCGTGGAGCTGTCCTCGAATTGCTCTTGGATCCAGCCGAAGGAACGCAGCTAGCGGTGAACGACGACGGACTGTTCGGGGATGCCTGATTTAAGGAGCTGGGGAGAGGATGCGGCAGCTCCATAGGGTACTTCTGGAAGGGTTTCCAGTATTCGTCAGAGAATTGTTGGAGTCAAAGAGATTGTCGGTACAAGGTGCGAACTGGCCACTCTGCCTCAGGCTGGAACGAAAGCGAAGGTTGGTTCCAGGTTTGCCTGCGCTCGAGTAGAGATGGAATTCGGAATCTCAAAAAAAGAAGACTCGACCCGCGGACGAGCAACGCTCGTCAGCGCACGAACGGCACTTGCGAATGCTGTACCTGAGTAGACGAAATCGTACCCCGAGCGCCTGCGAAAATGTGGTTCAGGAAAGATGAATCGGGAGATGGCCAAGGAACTGAGCTTGGAGTTGCGGGACGCTTTGCAACTGCACTTGGGGGAAATCGAATCGTTGAACATGCACCGAGCGAAAATCGCTCAACCACAGAGTGCAGACGGAAGGATGGCGACAGAGGCGGCTCGGCTCAAATGTAAAGCCTCAAGAGGAAGGAGAAAGAAGAGCCGACTAGACACTTACCGGCCTTCTTATGGAAGGAGTTGGCCGCACGATTTTCTCCAAGTGTCGACTGCCGTAGAGTGTGCAATAGGGAACAGCATTTCGACTGTCTCTATGCGCTAATGGAAAGGCAGACGAGCCCCGCCGCGGCAATTTGATTCGTGATAAATCCGCGACAAGAGTTGAATCGGCAAAGGCTAACGACTGTGACTTCCTAACGTGTCCGCCTATTTCCTTCCGCACAGCAGCGCGACCCCCATGGGCCTGACTGATCCTCGCACTGTGGCCTCCTCTCTACCTCGAAAGCACGCTTTGAGAAAGACCACGTGCCCATGTCTCCGTGCTGTTCTCGCTTGCGCATCACTTCTGCTGTGTCTGGTCCCTCCTAGTGCATCCGCTGAGCAACAAACTGCAGGGCTGGGAGTTAGCCGCAGCTCCCTCCCAGATGCACCTCTAGTTAAGACGACCGCCCCGGAGGAGTCAGCCAGCGTCGGAGGCACCGTGCTGGACCTAAGCGGAGCTAGCGTTCCCGACGCAGACGTCAGCTTGATGCATAAGGATGGAACACAATTGCACTCGATGGCGTCTGACGCGAACGGCGAATTTAGTTTTATAAAGATTCTTCCTGGTTCCTACCTCGTGATCATCAACGCTAAAGGTTTTGCGCGTTTTACCTCTGCTGAGTTCGTCGTCATGGAGAAGCAGGCCTATGAGGTTCCTGACATATCATTATCAGTTGCGACGGCAAACATAGAAGTGACAGTCCGTCCTGCCGACCTGATTGCCGCTGAACAGATAAGAGCTGAAGAAAAGCAGCGTCTGATCGGCGTCATCCCAAACTTTTATACTAGCTACGTTTATGATGCCGCCCCACTCACTTCGAAACAAAAATTCGCGCTCGCTGCACGGGGCACATTCGATCCGGTTGCCATTCTTGGCGTCGGCTTCGCTGCCGGCATCGAGCAGGCGAATAACTCCTATGCCGGGTACGGGCAAGGCGCCGCGGGATACAGCAAACGTTTTGCTGCAAAGTTCGCCAACGGACGCAGCAGCGACTTCCTGACTCATGCGGTGTTCCCATCGCTTCTTCACCAGGACCCGCGCTACTTCTACCAGGGCTCTGGTTCCGTTAAGTCCCGCCTCCTGCATGCGGTCGGCTCCGCATTTTTCACGCGCAGCGACAGCGGGCGTACTGTGCCGAACTATTCTTATTTGCTTGGCGACATGAGTGCAGGAGCACTGTCCAATCTGTACTATCCCGCGGCGAATCGGGGAGCGCACCTGGTCTTTACCAATGCCGCCGTCGGTCTCGCAGGACGAGTGGGTGGGAATTTACTCCGCGAATTCCTCTCGAAGCGTTTGACGACGAACGTGCCAGGGAATGGAAGACAATGAACATCGTGAGGGCATGCGCACTCTAGGCGAGCGCAGACGAATTCCCCGCGGAGGGCTGGGCACCGGTAATTGAGCTGAAGAGGCAGCATTCCGCTTTCTTGACCTAGACGTCGATTCACCAGTGCGTCACAAAACGCGGAAACATGTCCCATGTCGCGCAAGCTTTCAGTCTACAAAATCTATGATCGTGCCCTCGTGCCGATAAAGGAAGCCAGCAAAATGCCCGAAGTTGGGTGACGTTACGTTGTTGTAGACCGCATTGAAATTTCCGTGATTGGTGACGTTGAGCGAGTAGATTCCGAGCCGGATGTGGTGCGCCTTGCCATTTTTGCCCTTAAGAAAGGGCATGCGAAATTCACGATATAGTTTAAGGTCGAGCGAGAAATATTCCGCGAAGCGCTGGCCGTTCGGAGTGCCTACGTATTCCTGCTGAACATCAATAGGGGAATATGGATAACCCGAGTGAATATCTACAAGCGGACTGAAGGTGAGCTTCCACGGTAAAGCGAAAATCCCCCAAGCAATAACCCGATTCGGAACATCCGAAGGGAGAATGCCATAGACATCTGGGCGAATCACCGGCGCGGCAAACGGAATGTACACATTCGAAAGACTATTCAGGTCTCCGCGCGAACGGCTCCAGATATAGGAGGCGTTCACCTGATCGCGTTCGCGGAAGCTGTAACGCATGGTGGCTTCCATTTCGCGGTAGTGAGACGCGCCTGTGTTTGTGAGCCCTATGAATGATTCGCTGCCCGCTGCCGCGGTAAACGGATCCACGGCGAAGAGATATGTGGTATGACTGTCGATGTAGCCGACATGTAGCCGCAAATCTTTGCGCAACTCACGATCGACGCCGGCGTTCCAGGTAAAATTTCGCGGCGTCGTGCCCGGCTGGCTGGGCAGGACAGGCGTGAAGAGGGGATTCAGCCCCCCCACATATGCGTTCGTGTAGCTGACCGAAGGACCGATGGGCATGCCTGCAGGATCAAACTCGGTGATGGTGCGAGTGGGATTCGCGGCGAAATTCGCGGCGAGCAGCGGCAGTACTCCGTAAAACAGCCCGGCTCCCGCGCGGATGATCGTCCTGCCTTCTTCTCCTGGTGAGTACGCCAAGCCGGCCCGCGGAGCAAAAGCGGCGGACCAGCCCGACGTTTCTGTGGACAATCGCGCACCCAGGTCAAGGCTCAAGTGAGAATCCAGCACCCAGTGATCCTGAACGAAGCCCGCAAAGAAACTATCCGAGGGAGTCTGAGAGGGAGCGGCCGCAAAACTAATGCCTTCCGCCAAAGAGTTGTCCTGGCGGAGGATTTGAATGGGGTGCGATCCCGTGATTCCAAAAAAAGAGCGCCAGTCGATGTCCGCGCCAACGCGAATTTCGTGTTCCCCATGCCAATGTCGCTTGGAGAATTGATAGGAAGGAACGGCCTGAAACTCCTTGCCCCTCCGCGACCATTGATTGAAGTAGTTGCCGCCCCACCCTTCGGGCGTGATCAGCATATCCGCGCTTCCCTGTCCATGCGCATTGCTGTCAAAGCGCGTGTACTGCGCCACAAGGGATAAAATGGATCCCGAATCGAATTGATACCTGTCAGAAAGGCCGACGGCCACACCATTCTGGTTCAAATCGTTGGAAGCCGGCTGAGGAACTAGGGCGCTAATGTCTAGATGCTGCTGGCGGAGGGGAAACGCATTAACCGTCAGTATGAGCAGGTGGTTCGGCGCAAGGATTGCCTCGAGAGAAGTGAATGAATTGAAGCCCTGCCGCTTGCTGATGTCATGCGGCCATGGAAGCCCTTCGACCGTGGTCTTTTTCATGTCGTATTGAAAAACTTCCGATAGGAGAAGCTTGTGACGGACGACGGGAACGTTTAAAGAAACACTAGGGACGGCTGCGGCAAGGCCTACCATCTGGCCATTTTTCCCAAGAATAGAAATGCCCACATTGGTGAGCCGGAATCCCCAGCGATCCTCCGGCAGTTTCGTTTGAATGGTCGTTAATCCGCCGGAAAAACTCCCCAATCCGGCGTCGTACGGCGTTTTATAAACCGCGAAGGATTCGACCGCGTCGGTGGGCACAGGAATCCCAAAACTTCCCGTGACCGGATCCGTGGTGCGCGCGGAATTGACGAGCAGAAGGCTCTCATTCTCATCGGAGCCCTTGAAAACCAGTTTTCGATCAAGCGTTTGAATCACTCCGGGCGTGACGGGTAGAATTTCTTTCACTTTTTCCTGCGCCGTGGGTAAGGTGATCAATTCGGTTTTTGTAACGATATTTGAAGGTGCGGAAGCGCTTTCTGTAGTAATCGCCGGGGCAGAATCCTTTACTTCGATTTTTTCGGAAATCGTCTCGAGCTCCAGCGTGAAATCCTGAACGAATTGCTGCCTGGGATTCAGGACGATTGACTTGGTGATTGTTTTGAATCCCGTGGCTTCGACGGAAATGGAGTACGCGCCCGGCTGCAAGCTGCGGAATTCATACCGGCCATTTTCGTCCGTCTGCGCACTTCGCGCGCCAAAATCCTGTTTATCGCCGGAAAGTTTTACGGTAGCCCCCGCGAGGTTGGCCGCGGAGTTGCGAACAGTAGTCACGACCGTGCCGCGGACCAAGGCCGTTTGCTCGCCGCTGTTTTTGGGCGATACCCTCTGTGCCAACGCACGAGCTGTCACAAACAACGAAGCGGCAAGAGCGACTAGAAGTAAAAGCCTGAGTCGTGCAGCACCGCAGTTCAGAACGCTGGCGAATGAACCATCTTCGGAGCAGGAAGGTCGGATCGGGGTTGAGTTCATGTCACAGCTCAGACGAAGACCTGGGAACGCAAGCCAATGTTCCGAGAAATCTTGGCTACAATAGGGACGACTGAGAAGTGCCTATTCGTCCCGAAAAGCCGTGTTTTCGGTCCCCCATGCCCGTTTCCGCGGTAGACAATAAGCTTTCGATACCTCGCCGCCAGTCCCATGCACATTTGTCCGCCAAGATTCCGAACGTCCTACCGAAGGCACCATGTCGCCTCTAATGAAGTAGATGCAAGATAGACCACACCCGGACCTGAATATGTTGGCTGCGGGGAGGGGCTTCAAAAGCCGACCGGACCGCGGAGTCAAAGGCAAGCGCCTTCGAAGGCTAAAAAAAACCCTGGACATAGCGATTGGGATGCAGGTATACGGGCGATGGTTACTATTCTCCTGGACCGTTCGGGCGGGCTAATTTATGCGTCCGAAAAGAGGAGAGAAACTGTCCTTCCGGCTGAGCACGGATATTCGACTGGGAAGCGTCTACCGGACGGCCTCTATTGTTCGGCGGCTGGTCGCCGGAATCGAACGAGTGGGGCGGCAGGACGTGAATCCCATCGGACGAGCCTCGTGCAGTTGGGGTGTCAGCAGGAATTATCCGGAACAGCGGGAGATTTGAAAAAAGTATGAATCCATCAAGGCCTCTCAAGAATCTATATGGACAATAGCAGGGGCCACGCGTCCCTGGACCTGCTCACGGAGGAAGCAGGGGAATGATCACCCGATTCAATATACCGGCGGCGATGCTGTCACATCTTGCGACAAGTGCGTCAGCAAACCTAAAAAGGAGGCTTCATGTTGAAGTCTGCGGAACAGTCTTACCCCACTATTTCCGAACGCCCGTTCCGTCTGGACATTCCCTTGCATCAACTGCTTCAAACTCCCCAGGCAAATGTGTTGAGACCGCCGGATCGCGAAATCCGATCGCTGCCGGAGCCTGTTTTCCCGCAACATCCACACCTTTTGCACGATTTGACAGCGGAGGAAATCCTCGAACATCAACAGGTCGTTGAAAACGGACAGAGGCACTGGCCGGCTTCGCGGGTTCTTGACACCATGCGAGGTTGGATGTTTCCGTATTTCAAATCCCGCATTTTGCCCGGCGACTTCCAGCCCATCATCGCCTATCTTTTTACGGATTGGAAATGCAATCTCGACTGCCACTATTGCTGGTCGTACGACAACAGCGTGAAGGGCATGACGGAAGATACCGCGCGCCGGGCGATTGACTGGCTCTACTCAACCCCCTGCCGCGTGCTCGCACCTACGGGAGGTGAACCGCTGCTGCGGCCGGATTTCGTGCACAAGGTAATCTATTACGCGGCCAAGAAAGACTTCTGGGTTTATCTGGCGACCAACGCGCGCCTGCTGCGGCCTCCGGTGATCGACCGGTTGGCGGACGCGGGAATCGCCACCATCAACTTTGCCGTGGACGCCATCAACGTCAAGCCCGGTTTGCCGAAAGCGTTCGAAGAGGTGCGCACCCAGTTCGATTACCTGGTCAAGCGCCAGTACCGCTACGGCTACACCGTCTTCTTCAATACCAACATCTGCCGGACAAATATCGAAGATGTGAAACAGATTGTCGAAATTGCCCACGATAACGGGATCTCCATCACCTTTCACGTGAACGAAGCTCCCATGATGGAACAGACGCATTTCCAGCATCTGCATGAGAACGATACCTACATACGGCCCGAGGATTTTCCCATCGTGGATGATCTCCTCGACTGGCTCATCGACAAGCAGCGCCAAGGCTACAAAATGGTTGATTCCATCCCCCGGCTGCAAAAGATGAAGGAATTCATGCGCGGAGCCGGCGAACATTGGGGCTGCCGCGGCGGCCAAAACTGGCTGATTGTCCGCACCGATGGGACATTGGCTCCATGCTTTCCCATGTACAACGCCAAATATGATTGGGGCACGGTTGAAAATCAGAAATTCGACCTGCAGCAACTCAACGAAATGAAGCAGGGTTGCGAACCGCACTGTTTTTCCACTCTGGGGTACAACGTGGCCTACTGCTATAGCGTAGCGCGCGTGATGAAGTGGCTCTGGAAACAGGCCAGGCACGGCTTCCAAGGGGTTACCGGTAGTTTTGAGTGAGTTGAAGCCGAACTTATTGTGGCCCGCAACTGGCGCTCAGCCGTACTTAACAGTGCGGCACCCCAATCTCTGGCCGGTTTAACGCTCTCTCTTGCTGACGTGAACCCCAGTGGGCCCCGGAGTCCCCATTGACGTTGACCCAATTCATTACCGGGCTGAAGTCAACGCTTCCGGCGCTCGGGCCGGTGGGCCTGTTCTTGTCGGCGTTTCTGGACTCGTCTTTCGTTCCGATGCCGCTGGTTACGGACCTGATTGTCATTGAATTCTCCAGCCGCCATCCCTTGCTCATGCCTGCGTATGCTGGCTTAGCAGCACTCGGATCATTAATAGGATCCATCTGGATATATCTTCTGGCACGAAGGGGAGGCCAGGCTTACTACGAAAAGAAACGCGGCCGAACGAAAGGGAAAATCCATGCATGGGTGGAACGATACCCTTTGACGTCTGTCCTTCTTCCCGCGATAGCCCCCTTCCCTGTCCCATTCAAGCCTTTTGTCGTGGCCCAAGGCGTTTTTCAAGTGCCTTTTCTGGCGTTTGTAGTGGGCACGTTTGTGGGACGCGGTTGTCTGTTCTTTTTCGAAGGATACCTGGGGGCCCGGTACGGCATGGCCGCGAAGCAGTTTCTATTGCAGCAAAAATGGGCCTCGGCCGCCATCATCCTGGGTTTGGTCATCATCTTCGTTCTGATGGCCCAGCTTTCGAACCACCGCAGAAAGAACCAGCCTCGAACGGATTAAATTCCGGCTACACGACGCTCAAGCTCGCGTGCGATGTCATTCGGGTCCGCATCAGGAGAGAACCGGACGGGCGCCCCAATGCTCACGGTTACCTGACCAGGCCGCGCCAGAATGCGGTTGGTCCGCTTGATTTCGAAAAGGCCATCTATACGCATAGGCACAATGGGAACATTTAAGCGGTTTGCGAGGAGGCCGATACCGGAGCGAAAAGGAGCCATGCGGCCATCTTCCGTGGTTTGCCCTTCGGGAAAGATCAAAATGTTCCAGCCGCGGTCGGCAAGGTCGCCGGCAAAGGCGAAAGCTTTGAGGAAACCGGACTGTTTCGGCAGGGGAAAAACATTAAAGAGCGCAAGAGCCAGGAAATAATCAAGGCGCTCACGAACGCGTTTGAAAATGCCCAGGGTTCGGGGAGGGTGGTGCATTTCCGCGAGCCGCTCGCCTCGCATGGCCGTAGCGAGCCGGTTCCTGAGTCGCCATGGCAACGCTGGCAGTACCCATGCAATATCCAAATAGGTCACATGATTGGAAACTACCAGGATGGGACCTTGAAGACCGCGCAGATGTTTACGCCCACGAATGCGTGGCGCCGCCAAAAGATACGTTGCAGGCCACGCAAGGGAATAATAAACCGCAAGCCGAATCCACCTGGTCAACCAATGTTGTGGCCAGGAAGGGTAAACGTGCTGTGGACCTGTGCCCGCCGGCGTCCTGAGAAGTTGTCCGAGTTGCCCAACCGTCGCGGCCTCAGAAAACTGCACTTGACTGAGATCGACTTGATAGCGTTCTTCAAGGACACCCATAAGCTCGACACGATCCAGGGAGGTCAATTGAAGATCAGCTTCCAACGAGGCATCCGCAGCGCCGGGAGCAACAGCGAGTCCGCTGATCTGAGAGATTATTTCGGCCAGTGGAGATTCCTTCTGCGCCCCCGATGGCTCAGCCATCCTGGCGCTGGCCATTTCGCGAATGCGCGAGAGGAGCGGCTTCTGCGTGGGAGTACGCGGGAAATCAGGTTCTGGCCATTCGAACCAATGACGAATTTGTTGATACTCGGCAAGCGAGCGGTTGGCATTCGAAACGGCGGACTGCCCAGCAGCCACTCCACCGTCGAGCAAGAATACTGCGCAGGGCTCTGCGTTGCCGTCTCTGTCCAGGCCGACCACGACGCAATCTCGCACGCCGGGCTGGCCACGTAATTCCTTCTCCAAATCCTCCGGGTAGACGTTCATGCCCGCGGGAGTCACGATTACGCTCTTCCGACGCCCTTTGAAATAGAGGCGCCCGTCCTGGCCCACCTCCGCCAGGTCACCTGTTCGAAACCATCCGTCCTTCTCGGCGATCGGCTGCAGTTGGCCCCCGAGACGATAGCTTCCCGCAAGGTTTTCACCGCGAACGAGAATCTCGCCCGTGTCATCGACACGCACTTCCATTCCGGGGAACACCCTTCCCAGGGAGCCTTTGCCCGAGCGGAATGGGTGGTTGAGGCTGATCAGCGACGTGGTTTCCGTCATGCCGTATCCCTGGATTACGGCGAATCCCAACCGATTCCAGAATGTTTCGACCTCATCCGCTAAGGCCGCTCCACCCGACACAATGGCCCAAAATTTCCAGCCAAGCCGACTATGGATTCGCCGGAATCGCCACCAACGATGGAGGAAATGGCGCTTTTCTTCTCCTTCAAAGTCCCTTCGAAAGCCGTCAATGCGACCTTCATGTTCCTCCTGACGGAGTATTTCTCTCCGAAGAGCGTCAATCAGCCGAGGAACTGCGACCAGCACGGAGACACGCTCCCGGCGAATGGTATCCCTCAGCTCGGAAGGTTTCAGCGTGTCCGTCAGAACGACCGACCCTTTCAGAAGCGGCGGAATGAAAAGAGCCAGCATCTGGCCAAAGATGTGGCTCAAAGGGAGCAGATTCAGGAAGCGTAAAGGATGGACGAGTCGTTCGTAGCGCAGGTACTTCTGGATTTCCTGCTCAATAGGTTCGATATTTGCCAGGACATTTCCGTGCGAGATCACCACTCCGCGCGGCTCTGCAGTTGTCCCCGAGGTGAAGATAATTTGCAGCGCATCCTGGCGGGTCAGTGACGGGGCAGGATACGGCGCATCGTCGCGTTGAATCGTCGAATCGAACAATGTATCCAAAAGAATTGAGGGAATCGATGCCGTGGTTTTCGCAAGAGCTTTGGAGCGAAACATCAATTTCGCATTGGACTCGCGAACGATTCTTGCTACAAATTCCGTGCTCACCCCATAGTCTACGGGCACAACGACGGCGCCCCGCAGCAGGCAGCCGAAAAACGCCACGACCCATTCCGGCGAATTCTCTCCCCAAAGTAGTACCGCATCTCCCTTCCCGATGCCCCGGGCCTCCAACTCCCTGGCCACTCGGTTTGCTCGTCCGGAGATCTGCTCGTACGTCCAGCCCTGGGTGCGGTATCCGCGACGATACCGAACGGCGATTTCCTGCCCGAGCGCCGCATATTCCGAAACGAATTCGATCAGCGATTGCCGCCTCATTCTCGAAATAAACCCCCTCAAGGCGTGCGCATTTGCGCCTGCGGGACAAATGACCGGAAATGATTATTTCCTTCGATTTGATAAACTTCAAACTTCATGGAGCACCCGAAAAAGACCATCATTATCGGAGCCGGTATCTCCGGCTTAACCTGTGCTTACTGCCTGCGACAGTGGAATCTGCCTGTGCTGGTGCTGGAAGCATCCAACCGTCCCGGCGGGCTCATTTCTACTACTCGCAGGGATGGCTTTCTCTTCGAATCGGGTCCGCAGAGTCCTCGGTTCAACGAACTTCTGTGGAAGCTGATCGGAGAACTGAATCTCGAACGGGAATTTATTCGAGGGGATCCAAAGGCGAAGCGCTACATCGTAAAGAACGGTCACCTCTGCAAGGCTCCTTTCTCACCCAGCGACCTGATCACGACGTGCCTGTTCGGCCTCAGGTCCAAGCTGCGGATTCTAGGCGAGCCGCTGGGATTGTCGCATCCTCCCGCCAAAGAAGAAACTGTCGCCGATTTCGTGCTTCGAAAATTTGGGCAGGAGACATTGGATTATCTTGTGGACCCCATTGTCGCGACCGTGTTCTTCGGGGATGCACAGAAGATGGGGATGGAGAGCGCTTTTCCCGCGCTGGTTCGTTGGGAGCGGGAGAGTGGGAGCCTGGCACGCGGAGCGATTGCGGCGCGGAGGCGATCTTCCAGGGAGCGCCTGATGAGGGGCACGAATTCACGCAGCCTGGGGCAGAGAGTGACGGATTCCTTGCCGGCGCTCGGTTCGTTCCGCCAGGGGATGGGGGTTCTGACCGATGCATTGGGGGAGAAGCTTGGGGAGAACATTCGCCTCGCCGCAGAGGTCGTATCCATCATGCAAGTTGCCGGGAATGGTGAGCGGCCAGGGAGCTGGAGAGTCCGGCTCCGGGGAGGTGAGGAATTCGCTGCCGAAAATTTGGTGATGGCAGTTCCCTCCTATACAGCAGCGCGTTTACTGGATAGCGCCGCGCCCCATATCAGCTCTTTGCTGGGTGAGATTCCGCACACACCGATGGCCGTCGTGTCCGCCGCTTACGATCGTAGTACGATGCTCTATCAGCTAGACGGGTTTGGTTTCATGGTTCCTCGACGGGAGGGCTTGATTACCTTCTGCACGATCTGGAATTCATCCTTATTTAAGGGCCGCGCCCCCGAGGGAAAGGTCTTAATGACCAGCTTTGTGCAAGCCTCAGGGGAGAGCGATCCGTCAGTATTTCCTGACGATGTGCTTGCACGAATGGTTGGGGCTGAGACAGAAAAGATTCTCGGAGCCACTGGCAGACTCGTTGATCGACAGGTCTGGAAATACCCTCGGGCGCTTCCTCAATACAATCTGGGACACGCTGAAAAAATAGCGGCGATTCGAAATGCGCTGAACGGCTTCCCCAATTTATACCTCGCGGGAAACTATCTCGACGGACGCTCCATTGGCGAGTGCGCGCAAACGGGGCTCCACGCCGCGGAATTGATCCGTTCTCATTTCCGGGGATGAGACATACAATCGAGTCGAGAGTATTGGGAGCAGAGCGTTGATTCAGTCGATCGTCTTTCTTTCCTCCATCGTGATTCTTGTCCTGCTCCTTGGCAGGCTCTATCACGTACTGGGAACACGAATAGATCAAAAACGATTCCCGCCTCCAGGCAAACTCATTGATCTGGGGACTCACAGACTGCATCTCGTCGATAGCGGCCAGGGCAGCCAAACCATCGTTTTCGAGGCCGGGCTCATGTCCACTGTGCTCAGCTGGGAGAGTATCGAACGCGAACTCACAAAGCATTTTCGTGTGATCCGCTATGACCGCGCCGGATTAGGCTGGAGCGACACCGGTCCGCAACCTCGAACGGCTGACCGAATTGTCGACGAACTCCGCACTCTACTTGAGCGGACCGGGGTCCCGCCGCCGTATCTCTTGGTGGGCCATTCGTTCGGCGGACTCACAATGCCCCTCTTCGCGGCACGCTATCCTTCGTTGGTGGCCGGCATCGTTCTCGTTGACCCCGTGGTCGCCGCTGAATGGAACCCGCCCGCAGAGCAGGACCGAAAGCGCATACACATCGGCTCCAGGGTTTGTAGACGGGCCGCAGTCCTTTCCCGGTATGGAGTACTCCGGTTCGTAGCGTTCCTGCTCCGCCTCGGAGCAGGTCAAGTGGGAAACCGCCTGGTGCGCCTGATCAGCAGGGGGGCGACGGCTGATTCCGCGTCGACCAGCAGCCCTTGGTTCTGGAGCCTCCCCCTCAACGAGAGGGCTATGGCGTCCATTTTCTGGATCCAGGAGAAATATTGCATCGCCATCGCCAGTCAGCTGGAGCGGTTACCTGAAAGCGCAGCGAGCGTGAGCGTTCTAGGCTCCTTTTCCGACAAGCCTGTCGTGGTCCTATCCGCAGCCAATACCCCCGCACAACGGCGTCACGAACACATCGCCATCGCCACGAGGCTGCCGCGAGGCCGACACTTCACCGCCGAAAAAAGTGGTCACTGGATCATGCTCGATCAGCCTGAACTGGTCTTGCAGGCCATCAGGGAAGTTGCTGATTTTGCTCAGCGCAAGAATACGGTGATTGGCCGAAACCAGTCTGCGGTGCTCACCTCGGGATCTTGAATGGCACAGGGCGACGCAAAGGTCTTCAAGAAGTATTCGCAAATGAAATTGCAGATGAAGCGAGAGGCCTTAGAGAAAATGAACCGCCAAGCCGACGAGATGCCGCTGGATTCTGGCACAGCCACGATTCAGCAAAAGTATTTAGCACAATTTTGGCACAGCGAGGCCAAAAATGACGACTCGGATTAGGAGTAAAGTTGGGAAGTGCTTTAGAATGAATAAAGCAGTTCATGTCGGGGCGTAGCGCAGCCTGGTAGCGCGCCTGCCTTGGGCGCAGGAGGCCCCCGGTTCAAATCCGGGCGCCCCGACCACTAACTTACTGAACTAACTGACTTTCTTTTTCCGCGACATTTCCGCAACTCTTCAATTTGGGAACATTTGGGAACAATTGCTCTTCGAGCAGGTTCACAGCGTCTCTTTGCGCACTCCCACTGGCGTGTGTATAGATCTCCAAAGTGACCTGACCGGGGTTTTTTGTACCAGCGGGAGTGAGAGAGAATTCACTCTGGAGGGAAGCTGGTATGCCGATGAAGAAATACAAGCCGGAGCAGATCGTGACACTGCTGCGGCAGGTTGAAGTGGA
>JABCZR010000030.1 GCA_013289585.1 Acidobacteriota bacterium
GCTTTCCTTGTGAACATCCATGCCGATATACTTCACGCTATCCATATACAGGGCGCTCCTTTCTGGAGGGGTTCGAGCCGAACACTCAAAACCCTACTCCAAAAGGGACGCCCTTTTATATTGCGTCTTGAAATGAATTTGGGTGCCCCACGTGTCGGGTTTACACGTGGGTTTTCTCTTGGTTGTCATTCTATGGCGTGCCTTGCGCTCGGTATTCTAGGCCGGGCTTTGGACTTTTCCTCGACTCTCTTAACCATTCGATCTCATCTCAAGCGCCTGGACGCTCCCTCGGCGCTGCTATACTCGCTTTCATGAAAGACAATCCTCGATTTACAGCTTCCGATCCGTACTATGAAAGCCGCATCCGCGACAGTTTCGCGCGCCAGGGATTGATGAAACACCTGGGCGCGGAGATCGCCGAGTTGGGTCCAGGCCACGTCACCATCCAGGTTCCGTTTCGTCCCGAAGTGACCCAGCAGCACGGCTACTTTCACGCCGGCGTTTCCGGAGCCATCGCCGATAGCGCCTGCGGCTACTCCGCGTATACGCTGATGCCCGCGGATTCCTCCGTCCTCACCGTCGAATACAAAATGAATCTGCTAGCACCCGCCGATGGAGAAAACCTCATCGCCCGCGCGCGAGTCTTGCGCTCCGGCAAAACCCTCAAGATCTGCGCCGCCGACGTCTACGCCCAAAAAAACGGCCAGGAAGTCCACTGCGCCACCATGCTCGCAACCATCATGTGCCTTCCCGGCAAGTCCGACCGCCCCAAGTGAACTCCAGCGAGCATCCAGACGGGACCATTGCGGATGTCACAGAAGAACTTGCCTTTAGAGCGCCGCGGGCTAGACTAGAGGCATCTCCCAAGCCAATGAAAATTGAAAAGCCAAAAAGCCTAATTCTTCCAGTCGCCGTCTTCTAATCAGCCAGACATGCCATCAATGAACTCGATTACGCGGAAGAAGACGGAGTTGAGCTTTCACAACGCGATTCGGTGGGGCAGTACAGTCGGCATTTCAATCCTTTTCCTCAGACGACTTATATATCTCAAATATCCAGGGTTCCTACCCTCGGATGATTGGCATCCCACATCGACCTCCGCGAGATGGACGAGCGTAACCATTAACAGCACTGCGCTTCTTATTATGTTACTTGTTCTACCGGGAGTGCCTCTATGCCTGTATCTTGCTGTCCGCACTCGAAAAGCGGAGGGCGACAGCATTCCGCTGGCAGCAGACATCATTGCTCTTGTAGCCCTCTATGCTGCGACTTATTTTCTCCTCTTGCCCCCACACTGACGGGCTGATTAGGACGGCGGGGGCGGCGGGTGCCCGAGGCGTAAGACCCTAGAGGCATTTGGGTGGCCCACACGTCGGTTCTACGTGTGGGGCTTTTGACTCTTCCTGGCCGACTCCCTTGTCCTGCCTCAGACTATCTCGCAGAAATTAAATCACTTAGAAGTAATCACTTGACTAACTCTACCGATATGCTATAGTATGTGTGTTGTGTCGGCGCAATTCCTCTGTGCCCCGCCCCTTTATGTGCGCTTTCTGTGCGTTCTTCGCATCCCTGTTGGGTTTGTAGGACATCCCGGACGCCTCCGCGGGACGCGCCCGCCAGACAGTCCTTCTAACCCCTCCAAGATCTCCTCATCCGACACAGTTGCTCTCTCGCCAACACTCCGCTCCCCTAACTCCTTTAGGGGCAACACTTACAAGTTTCCCCGCAAGTATTGTAAACAAAGGACTTACGTCAAAGCTAACTCCTTTAAATGCAACACTTACAAAAAATAAGGGGGCGGGAGTCGCTCTTCTGCTTTCAGCCTTCCTACGTTCCAACGTTCAAAGGTGTAACTCCTTTTCTGTCACATCCTTAGCAGCCCCCCACCTTGCAACCTCAATCGAATCACATCCTTACAAAAACCATGGGGAGGGGGGCCGCCTGTATTTTCCCAACGCTCTTCTGTCCCTTTTCGCCTCCAGAGTGTTTCACAACTCTTTTCCAATCAAGATCTTCCACACTCCTCCTCAAAACTGCCGGGGTGTCACACCCTTCAGCAATTCCCATTCTGGAACGCGCCCCTCGCCGCAGCAACGTCTTCCCCGTCTTTCGACGTTCAGACGTGCAAACGTTCCAACGTTCCAACGTTCAAACGTGCCACTCGTTACCTCTTTACTTCCTTACCTCGTTCCGTCGTCTCATCGCGACGTGCAAATGTTAACTGGGGGTCCAATTGGGGTGAGCGCTGAAGAGCCCATGGACGATTCCGATGTGGTAGCAAACGAAGATCCCGAATGCCAGGCTGAGCAGCCCGGACGCGGTGACGAGTCCTCGATTCAGCCAGGCAAATTTGTAACCCGCGAAGGAGAATGGCAGCGCCAGCATCGCGGTGATCAACATCATCCCAGCGATTGTGCCAACGCCAAAAACCAGGAGGTAGAGCACCGCCCACTTCGGTTGGTGAATCGTACTCAACACCAGCAACGCGACCGCTGCCGAACCGGCCAGGCCGTGAACGATGCCAACAAACAGCGGACGCAATGCATGAAAAACTCCCAGCTGCCGGAAAGGGCCGGTCATCCATCCCGGCGTAGCGAGGCTATCGCCATGGTGCTCCTCCGCGGGGGAGTGCGAGTGCCAGTGAAAGTGGACCTTGGAGTCAAGCTCGTGAACGTGCGCATGCTCCCCGGTAACTCGCGGATGCGCGGGAGAGAATTTTTCGCTGATCCATTTCATCGCGCCAGAAAGATTCAGCACACCGAGCAAAATCAACATCAGGCCCACGGAAAATTCCATCGTCAGGCCGACGCGGGGAGGAATTGCCAGTCCAAACAAAATGATGGCCGCGCCCACCGCCACAATCGTCAGCGTGTGGCCGCAGCCCCAAAGGATGCCGATCAGTCCTGCTTTGGCAATCGAACGCTCGCGGCTCACAATCGTGGATACCGCGATCACGTGATCCGGGTCGGTGGCATGCCGCATTCCCAGAAAAAATCCGATCGCCAGTATTGCCAGTCCGCTCGTCAAGCGCGCACCTGTTCACAAAGGGAAAGGAGCTGTCCGCCAAAGCATATCTGACATGGAAAAATCTTGCTTGAAAAATGGGAGGAAGCGAGGTCCTACTCTTCGCGAAGGATGCGCATCAGTTCTGCCGCCGCATGCGGCAAACGTGCACCGCGCCGCGAAACCAGATATACGTGCCTGGGCATGTTGAGCTGGCGCACTTTTACTTCTTTCATCCAGCCGTGCTCGATTTCCCATTGCACGCACATGCGCGGCACGATGGCCACCCCCATGCCCATCTGCACGAAGCGCTTGATGCTTTCAATCGTCGGCATTTCGATCGGCATGTTGAGCGCCGTGCGGTTGCGCGCAAACAGCTCGATCACCCGGCGGCGGAACGGCGATTCGACGATGTGCGCGATAAAATTTTCACCGCCGAGTTCCGCGACGTCCACTTCGCGCTTTTTTGCCAGCGCGTGCTTGGGAGGTACAACCAGCGTCAGTTCGTCTTTTAATATTTCGGTAGCCTGGAGCTGCTCGTCGCGCGGCACGAAGGAGATCGCGCCCATGTCCAGCCGGTAGTTCAACACTTCGTGCGGGATGTCCCGAGAGAACATGCGGTGAACACGTACTTGCACGCCCGGATGCTTTTCGCGGAATTTGCCAAGCGCCGGGAGCAGCGCGTGAATCGAACTCTCGTTCACGCCGAGTGAGAGTTCGCCGCGCTTCAATCCCTCGAGTTCGGTGAGGCCTTTTTTGACCTCATCGCGCAGGTTGATCAACCGCTCGGCGTAGTCTTTCAGGAGCGTTCCAGCATCCGTAAGCCGCACAGGGCGCGCGCCACGCACAAACAGGGGCTGCCCCAGCGAGTCCTCCAGCTTGCGGATGGCCAGGCTGATAGCCGGCTGGGTGCGATAAAGGCGCTCCCCGGCGCGCGAAAAGCTGCCCTCCTTCGCAACCATCAGAAATACTTGCAGTTCACCAAGATCCACGAATCCCCCCCGCGGGGCTAGTATAAGGCAGGATTATCAAAAGTAGAATAAAGATAAATTGGACCGCAGGGCTCCTCCCATGCGTTACTAGAGCATGGGAGACTCTATGGACGTCGTACGCATTTTTGACACTACGCTCCGTGACGGCGAGCAGTCGCCGGGCTTCTCGATGAAAACCGAGGAGAAGATTCGCCTGGCGCGGCAGCTTGCCGCGCTGAATGTGGACGTCATCGAAGCGGGATTCCCGATTGCCTCGCGCGGCGACCTCGAAGCGGTGCAACAGGTTTCGCAACAGATCCGCACCGTGCCGATCGCGGCGCTCGCGCGCGCAAAAAAACAGGACGTCGATGCGGCCATTGAAGCGTTAAAACCCGCGGCCATGCCGCGTCTGCATGTTTTCCTTGCAACTTCGGATTTGCATCTTCAAGTGAAACTGAACATTACGCGCGAGCAGGCGCTCGAAGCTATCGGCTCGATGATCCGCTACGGGCGGCAGCACGTCGGTGAAGTGGAATTCTCCGCCGAGGATGCGGGTCGCACGGATATCGATTTTCTTTGCCAGGTTTGCCGCGTGGCCGTGGATGCGGGCGCGACGGTCCTGAATTTGCCGGACACTGTGGGATACGCGGTGCCGGAAGAATACGGCGCAATGTTCACCAAAGTCCGCGAGTTTCTCGGGGATCCGCAAGGAATTACTCTCAGCGCGCATTGCCATGACGATCTGGGAATGGCGGTGGCGAACTCGCTGGCGGCGATTCGCGCGGGTGTGCGGCAGATCGAGTGCACCATCAACGGAATCGGCGAGCGCGCAGGAAATGCAGCGCTCGAAGAAATTGTGGTTGCGCTTGCGGTGCGCAAGGAAAGTTTTAATGTGACGACGGGAATCCGGCTGGAAGAACTTTTTCGCACGAGCCGCATGCTGACGGAAATTACCGGAGCGCAGGTTGCGCCCAACAAAGCCGTGGTTGGAGCGAATGCCTTCGCGCACGAAGCGGGAATCCACCAGGACGGCATCATCAAGAACCCGCTGACGTACGAAATCATTTCGCCGCAGACGGTGGGTGTTCCGGCGCGGTCGCTGGTTCTGGGAAAACATTCCGGCCGCAACGCGCTGCGCCTGACGCTGCGCGACCTGGGCTACGAGGCCAGCGATGTGGAACTTTCGGAAGTGTACAGGCGCGTGACCGCGCTGGCGGATCAAGCCAAGCTGGTGCGCCCGCGTGACATCGTGGCGATCGCGCATGAAGTGATTCGCCGCCGGCCCGCGCCGATGGCCGCGGAATCGACGTCCGCCGCCTGATCGCTCTGCCGCTAAAGAAATTGCGGCGACGGAAATAGACAACGCTGAAGATTTTTTAGCGGGTACGAATCGCAAGGTTTTTGTTCACTCGGGGATTTTTATGAAGAAGACCATCGTCCTGCTGCCGGGAGACGGCATCGGCCCGGAAGTGACGCGAGCCGCGACAACCGTTTTGCGCGAGACGGCTCACGAATTTAATCACGAATTCGAATTCAGCGAGCTTCCGGTCGGCGGCATCGCCATTGATTCCACCGGCACGCCACTTCCCAACGAGACGCTGGATGCTTGCCGCAATGCGGACGCCGTTTTCCTGGGGGCTGTCGGCGGCCCCAAGTGGGATGCGCTGCCCGTCGGGAAGCGCCCGGAGAGCGGACTCCTCGGATTGCGCAAGGGCCTGGGACTTTACGTCAATGTGCGTCCAATCAAATTGCTGGATCCGCTGCGCGGAATTTCACCGCTGAAATCGGACCGCCTCGGTGACCTGGATTTTGAAATTGTGCGCGAGCTCGCGGGCGGAATGTATTTCGGCGAGCGCGGGAACACCACGGAAAAAGGCGTGGAGCGGGCCTGGGACACGGAATCTTATTCGACGCCGGAAATCGAGCGCATCGCGACCTTTGCTTTCACGCGCGCGGAAAATCGCTCGCGGCGGCTCTGCTCCGTGGACAAAGCCAACGTGCTTACGAGTTCGCAGCTCTGGCGCCGAACCGTCGTCGCCATGGGCGCGGTGTATCCCTCCGTGAAACTCGAGCACATGTACGTAGACAATGCCGCGATGCAGTTGACGCTACGGCCGTCGCAGTTTGACGTAATGCTCAGCACCAACATGTTTGGAGACATTTTGAGCGATGCGGCGGCGGCTCTCGTCGGTTCGATCGGGCTGATCCCGTCCGCAAGTTTTGGCTCCAGCGCGCCGCTCTTTGAGCCCATTCACGGCTCGGCGCCGTCCCTGGCCGGAACCGACTCCGCCAACCCCATCGGCTCGATCCTGAGCGCGACGATGATGCTGCGCGACGCTTTTGGCCTGTCGCTGGAAGCAGACTGGGTGGAACAATCGCTCCAACGCGTCCTCGCCGGCGGCTACCGCACGCCGGACATCACGGAGCCCGGCGCCCGCGCGGTGGGCGGCTCGGTCTTCACCGAAATCCTACGCGAAGAAATGCAGCGCACGCTCGAACACGCCGAGCGCTACGGCTGGGGCGTGTAAGGCGCTTTTCCTTTCAGCTATTTCACGACCTTCATCTAAGCGTGGTTCTGCCCTGGATAGCGCTTTGCATCTATACGTCTCGTGATCGCTAGAATCGTTAGAAGCGCCCGGAGGTGCTGTTGCCTTGCGAGAAGCCGCTGAGAATGCTACTTTTACACTTTCCCAAGAAGCCTGCGCGCGGCTAGAGTCGGAGACCAGGCGGTTGTTCGAACGCGGGCGCAGGCATAGAATCCATGCCATACCAGGTTGACCGAAGAGTGCGAAACATCATTATTCATCGCGAGATTCTTGAGCTTTGTTCGCGGCGCATTGGGCGCCGCTAGTCACACACCGGCCATGGCGCTCTCCAGCTCCAATTCGAAGCGCAATTTGGACTCTACGCAGAGCCGCGCGGTTACTTATTGGCGGGTAGAAGGCTCGTTGCTGGAACTTGGGGCGATGCGCCCCGTCGGTTTTTTCACCTGGAACTCGCAGAGTTTTTCGGAGCGCTGGGCGCGGCGCGCGGGCATGGCGGGGATGGCGCTGACGCGGCCGTTCGCTTACGCCGGGAACCGCACGTTTGCTACCAGATTCCTGCACACGCTGCTGCGCGGAGTCAGCCGCGACCGGCTCGATCTTCTTGGTGAAGAGTATTTTCACTACGTTCTGAAGCCGCAATTGCGCAGTGAGGCTGCCGGAAAACTGATCGAAGCGGTTCGCGGCGGGGAACGCATCGTTCTCGTCGGGCAGCTCCTTGAAAACATCCTGCGCCCGCTGGCGCATCATTTTGGAGTGGGGTTGTTCCTCTCCAACCGGCTGGAATTTCGCGATGGAAAAGCGACGGGCCGTTTGCTGGACCCGATCGTGCGTCCGCGCGGGCCTTTCGCGTGGATAGCGAGCGGTTCGACGGACGGGCGCGTTTCGCGCGAAAAGCTGTTGAGCCAGCTTGGCTGGACGGAGAAGCCCGCGCAGCTTGAAAGTCCCGTGCAGAAAACGGCCAGGCCGTCGGCTCCTGCCGGCAAACCAGTCGCGGTTTTCGGAGAAGCGCCGAAGGTCGACCGCCTTTCGGTGCGTGAGACTCTTGCGAAGCGGCACCTGATGCTGATCGGCGTGACAGGATTTATCGGCAAAGTGTGGCTGATTGATTTACTGGAATCCATTCCCGACATCGGCAAGATTACACTGCTGATCCGGCGCAACCGAACGACTTCCGCGCAGCGGCGCTTCGAAAAAATTGTAGAAGACTCGCCGGCATTCGACACGCTGCAGGAGCGCCACGGGCGGAAACTGGGCGCGTTTCTGAAGGGAAAAGTTGAAGTAGTGGAAGGCGACGTGAGCTTACCGGGCCTGGGCCTCGACGAGGCAATGCAAGCACGGCTGGCGAAATCACTCGACGTGATCGTGAACAGCGCCGGGCTGACGGACTTCAATCCCGATTTGCGCGACGCGGTTTCCTCCAACGTGGATTCCGCGCTGCACCTGCTGGATTTTCTACGAAAGTGCGACCATGCCGGACTGATGCACCTCTCCACGTGTTATGTGGTGGGTATGCGCGACGGCCGAGTCACCGAAGAATTACAAGAGAACTACAGCCCTACGAACGGCGCAGACTTTGACGCGGAACGCGAAGTGGAATCGCTGAGAGAGACCATCCGGCGCATCGAAGCGCGCGCCGAAAGCCCGGAACTTTCGAAGGCGCTTCGCCGCCAGGCGCTGGGACGCGGCGGTGACGAAAAATCCGCGCCAGCGGCGGAGCTCGACGGTGTTTTGAAGCGCAATCGCGCGCGCTGGTCGAAAAACAGACTCGTGCGAGTGGGCATGCGCAGGGCGCAGCATCTGGGCTGGCCCAACACTTACACTTTCACAAAAAGCCTCGGCGAATCGATGCTGGCGCGGCGAGGACGCGATCTTCCGATCGCCATTGTGCGTCCGTCAATTGTGGAAAGTTCGGAGCGCTCGCCCTTCACCGGCTGGAACGAGGGCATCAATACTTCCGGGCCGCTTTCCTATTTGCTGGGCACGAATTTCCGGCAACTACCATCGAACGAGCGGAAATGCCTCGACGTGATTCCCGTGGACATGGTGTGCCGCGGGATGACGCTGATCGCAGCGGCAATCGTGGCGCGGCGGCATGCCAGGATGTATCAGCTGGCGACTTCGGCGATTAATCCAGTGAACATGGGACGCAGCATCGAACTGACCGGGCTGGCTCATCGCAAGCATTACCGGACGACGCAAAGCATTGATAGCTGGCTGAAGGTGAAATTCGAAACGATTCCCGTGTCGAAGCAAAGATATGAACAGCTCTCGATACCACGGCAGAAGGCGGTCGTCTCCGGAATCAATCGCGCCGCGGTGACACTTGGAATGAAGAAGCCGCCGCTCGCCAGGGCTGAACGGGATCTCATCCGCGCGGAAAAGCTGATCGAACTCTACGAGCCGTTCATTCTTCACAACGAGCACGTATTCGAATGCGAGAACGCGCGGCTGCTCTCCGCGGCGTTGCCTGCGGAAGAGCGGGAGCTGTTCGACTTCGCACCGGAATTGATTGACTGGTGGGATTACTGGATCAACGTGCACATCCCCGCTTTGCGCCGCTGGTGCTATCCATTGATGGAGGGCCGTCCGCTCGAGGCGCGCGAGCCTCGGGCGCTCGATTGGTCCGCCGAACCCGCGCGCGAAGCGGCGCTTTCCAAGGCAGCAGCGCCGTCCGACCCTTTATGGCGATCTTCGTAACCGGTTCGACCGGCTATCTGGGGAGCTATCTTGCCGCGGGACTCTTCACCGGGTACCGCGACACACTGAACCTTCTGGTTCGCGCAAAAAGCGAGCAGGAAGCGCGCGAGCGGCTCTGGACTTCGCTGCAGCTTCATCTCGGATTTCCCGAATTCATTGAGTATGTGAATACGCGCGTACGGATTTTTCGCGGCGACCTGACGAGCGAGTGTTTTGGTTTGTCCGACGACGAATATCACGCGCTGGTGGACACGACGGATTCGTTGATTCATTGTGCCGCTTCGCTGAACCGCAAATCCGAAAAGCAATGCCTGAACGTGAATCTGCGAGGGACGCTGGAAGTCATACAACTGGCGAGGCGGGCGCAGAATCGCCACGGGCTGCGGCGGTACTCGCATGTCTCCACCGTCGCGGTCGCGGGGAAAAGGCAAAACGAAATTGTAACGGAGGATGCGGCGATTGACTGGTCGCGCTCCGATTACGATCCCTACGCACGCACGAAGAAGTTTTGCGAGCACATGGCGAATCAACTGCTGCCCGACGTGCCAAAGACGATTTTCCGTCCTGCGATCATTCTGGGCGACAGCAAGCGCGCAGATACTTCCCAATTCGATATGGTGCAAGCATTTCACGTGCTTGCGCAGATGCCTGTTCTTCCGCTGCGGCCCAAAGATAGAATCGACATTGTGCCGGCGGACTATGTGGGCAAAGCGGTCGTGGCGATTCATCAAAAAGAAGCGCCTGCTCATGGCATCTATCACTTGTCTTCAGGAACGGGGTCGCAAACGTACCTCGAATTGACCGATGCGATAGCGCGGGCTGGCCGAACACGGAGACCGGTGTTTTCTTCATGGCTAGGCGGGCCGTTTTCTCATACGGTGAATTGGGTGGCGAATCGCGGCGGCGCGGTGGGGCACGGGGCATCGCTGCTCAAAGTTTTCTGGCCGTATCTGGACTGGAACACGGTTTTCGATAATTCGCGTGTGGTTGCGGAACTCGGCGAATCGCCGGCCAAGTTTTCGACCTACGCTTATCCGCTCCTGAAGTTCAGCCGGGAAAACAAGTTTCAGTATCCGGCGAAGCCCTGGCCATCCGGTTCGAATGAGCAGAAAATTTCAGTGGCACGGAGCAGCGGCTCATGACGGATTTTTTGCTTGTCGCGTGGGTGAGCGCGCTGATCGAAATCCGGCGATTCGGCTGGATGCTGGGCCTCGGCGAGCGCTGGACGCCGGGCGAAAAACTGAAGCTGCTGTTCGCGGGCTACAACGGCACGCGCAACACGGGGAGCGATGTGCGCGTGCAGGAGATGCTGCGGCAAATCCGGCATGTCCTGGGCGCGGAGCACGTTGATTTCAGCGTGATGACGCAGAGCTTTGACCGCACAAAGGGATACTTCGAAGGAACCCGGCAGGTGTATCTGCCCGATGTTTATCCGCCGTTTCTGTTTCGCGAGGTGAGGCAGAATCACGGAGTCATTGCGTGCGAAGGCTCGATGTTCAAAAGCAAGTTTGCCAATGCGCTGACGACGATGATGATCGGCTCGCTGGGTTTGGCTTCGGCGGAGAACAAGCTTTCTGTAGCCTACGGCGGAGAAGCGGGCCACATGGACGGCCTGATTCAAGGGATGTGCGCGCGGTACGTGCATGATTCGCTGGTCATAACACGCAACGTGGAATCCCAAACACTCTTGAGTTCGCTGGGAATTCCGACGGAGCTGGGCACGGATACGGCCTGGACATTTGAACCGCATCCTCCGGAATACGCCCGCAAAGTGCTGCGCGAGGCGGGCTGGGATGAGAAGACGCCGATTCTTGTGCTCTGTCCGATTCATCCGTTCGTCTGGCCGGTGAAAGCTTCCATTGCCAAATATCTTGCGCGGGTGACGACCGGCGCTTACAAGGACAGCCAGTACCGCACCGTTTACTTTTTCGAATCCGGCGCGGAGATGGACCGAAAATATCGCCACTACATCAACGGCTTCACGAAGGCGACGCAGGCTTTCCTTCAACGGCATCGCGTTTTTCCGATTCTTGTGGCGATGGAGCGTCTGGACGCAGCGGCGTGCCGCGATATCGCCGCGCAAATTCCCGGTACGCCGATTCTTACTTCCGATGATTACGATATGTTCCAGCTTGTTTCGATCCTGCGAGCGTCTACTTACATGGTTTCATCGCGCTACCACGGCATCGTCACCAGCATGCCGAGCCTGGTGGCATCGGCCGGCGTCACCATGGACGAACGTATCCGCAACCTGATGCGCGAGCGCGGGCATCAACACCTATTCCTGACGGTGGATGATCCGGACCTGGAGCCGAAGCTTCTGCAAATCATGGAGACGCTGGTTGCCGAGGCCGAATCCGTCCGCGAAGGCATCGGCCGAACGGTGGTACGCAATCTGAAAGTCATGGCGCGCATGGGGACGTTTCTCGAAGACGCGATGCGCCGGACCTATCCTGAATTCCCGTTGCGTACCGGCGTGCTTACGTGGGAAGACTATCTTCCGCCGCTCAGTAAGAATCTGCTGCAACTTGCTGAGCGCTACGATTCTTCGCCAGCCACGCTTGCGGCGGCGCGCTGATTCTTCATGGCCAATTTTCTGGAAAAAGTTTTTGCCCAGCTCAAGCGCGCGGATGGCCGCGTTGTTCTGCGCGAAATACACGGCGAGCAATTCGTCAGCCTGACGGGCCGGGAACTGCTGGAACAGGTGCAGCGTGTGCGAGGTTATTTGCGCCGCGCGGGACTCCAGCCGGGAGACCGCTGCGCGCTGCTGGCTGCGAATTCCGCGCGGTGGGCGGCGTTCGATCTGGCGCTGATGGCCGAGGGGGCCATCGTCGTGCCGCTGTATTCTCGCCAAGCGCCGGCTGAGCTTGCCGCGATGATGAAGGATTGCCAGCCGCGGTTGCTATTCGTCAGTGATGCGGCGCTTGGGGAGGGCATTGCCCAGGCGTGGCCAGAGGCTCCGCGCTGGGTTCCCTTTGATGAGGTGATGGAGCAGCCTGCTTCGCCGCAGCCGCTTCTCGATGTTCCCAACGCGCGGCAGGATTCCGACATCGTCACCATCATTTACACTTCGGGAACGTCAGGCGAGCCAAAAGGTGTTTGCCTCAACGTCGGAAACGTTACGCACATGATTTCCTGTACGACGGAGCGGCTGGATCAATTGATGGGAGAGACGCACGAGCCGGACCGCGTCTTCCACTATCTTCCATTCAATTTTGCGGCTTCGTGGATTGTGCTGCTCACGTACCTCACGCGTGAAAGTATTCTCACGCTCTCCACCGATCTGAACAAGCTTGCCGACGAGATTCGACTGGCTTCGCCGCATTATTTTCTGAATGTGCCGACGCTGCTGGAACGGGTGAGGCGCGGAGTAGAAGAAGCGATTGCAAAGCGTCCCGCGGTCATCCGCTCGCTCTTCGCGAGGGCCCGCGACGCGTGGCAGCGCCTGCATGTGGGCCGGGGACGGGCTGCGGATGCGTTTTGGGTTGGACTCGGGCGAATGCTTATTTTTGGGAAGATCAAAGAACGATTCGGCCCTAATTTGCGGACATTGATTTGCGGCTCGGCGCCGCTTTCGCCTGAGACACAGCAATTTTTCCTGATGCTGGGCATTCCGGTGCTGCAGGGATACGGGCTTACGGAGACCACGGGGATTTGCACGCTGGACGATCCGCGCGTGCCGGTCGAGCCCGGGTACGTCGGTACGGCGATAAGCGGCATTGAGATGAAGACTGCGGAGAACGAAGAGATCGTTGTGCGCGGCCCGCATATTTTTCCAGGCTATTGGAAGCGGCCGGAAGAAACGGCGCGCGTTTTGCAGGACGGCTGGTTTCATACCGGCGATCAGGGTGAAGTAAACGTGCGAGGGAATTGGCGGATCAGCGGGCGTATTAAGAACCTGATTATTCTGAATTCGGGGCACAACATTGCGCCGGAGCCCATCGAGGAGAAAATCGCGCAACTTCTTCCGGCGGGGCAGCAAGTGGTGATGGTTGGAAATGGACGCGGGTATCTTTGCGCGCTGGCCACGGGGGCAGTTGCTCCTGCAGCTATTCAAGCCGTATTGGATAGAGTGAATCCGGAGCTGCCGCATTATCGCCAGATTCGCAGTTTCACGGTGATTGCAGAAGCGTTTACCGTTGAGAATGGGCTGCTGACCGCGAACGGCAAACTTCGCCGCAGCGCCATCAATGCGCGCTATGATTCGGAAATCAAGGCCATGTACGATGCCAAAGGAGCCCGCGAAACGGCGAGCGGGCAACACGCATGAAGAGCTTCAAGGGCAAAACGTTGCGTTGGGAATGGCGCGACAGCGTAGTCGAGCTGACGCTCGACCATGCGCCGGCCAATGAAATCGGGACGGCGATGCTGGCGGAGCTGGAGACATTCGTTGATGCTTTCGATGTTTTGGCGCCGGAAACGTCGGTTTGCATTATTGCGAGTGGGCGGAATGCCGTTTTTTCGGCGGGCGGGGATTTGCGCGAGCTCTATGCGACTGCTGTGGCGGTTGCTTCGAAGGATCGTCCCGCGGGGGTACGTGCATTCCTTGAACGCATCCACGCCGTGATGAATACGATTGATGCGGCGCCGTTTGTCACCATCGCCGCCGTGCATGGCGCGTGTCTTGGCGGGGGACTCGAGCTGGCACTTGCTTGCGACATGATCATCGCCGACAAAATGGCGCGATTTGCGTTTCCCGAGCTGCGCTTGGGATTTATCCCCGGCTTCGGGGGCATCCCGCGCTTGAAGCGCGATCTTGGGAATGCTTTTGTACGGGATTTGCTTTTTACCGGACGGACAGTCAACGCGACGCGCGCGCATGCCGTGGGCCTGGTGGCGCAACTTGCGGGTGAAGGCGAGGCGCTTCGAATCGCGCGATCGACCGCCGCGCAAATCACCAAGTACGACGCGGTGACGCGCGCCACCGCCAAGAAATTCATCAAGCCCATTCCTCACGATGAGCTGCGCCGCGAGATCGAGCTCTTTTGCGAGCTCTTCATTCGACCGACGGTGATGGAGGCACTCGAGAAATTCGTCCAGTCGAATGACGTGATGCCGTACTTGCCGTGAAGCAGATGAATTCAGCGCAAAGCACTTCTCTCGGCGCGGCGGACAAAGTGGAGATCTTTTCAAGCCGTGGGCGAATCGTGCTCCTGGGGCTTGTTTCACTGCTTTTTGTTTTGCTTGGGTTGTGGATGGGGTTCGGCGGCGAGGCCTCGGGAATTTTCAGGTGGAGGGTCGTGGCTGGTTCCTACCTGGGAGTCCCTTTTTTTAGTGCTTGCTTGTGTTATGCCGCGTATCGGTTGATGGCAAGAAGGCCTGCGCTGGTCCTGTGCCTGAAAGGGATCGTAGACCAGGGTTCTGCAGTCAGCGCGGGGCTCGTGCGCTGGGAAGAAATCGAGCGAATTTTTGCAGGATCGATTCAACGGCAAAGTTTTGTTTCCATCGCGGTCAAGTCTCCCGATGAGTTTCTGGCGAGAGTGGGAGGAGTCAAAGCAAGATTGATGCGCATGAATATCGGTCTGGTGGGGGCGCCAGTCAACATACCGGTCGATGCGCTTCCGATGACCGTGGATGAGGTTCTCCAGACGATTCAAGAGTTCCGGAGCAAGCATCGAGTGTGAACATCGCGGAGCGAGGCACGCAGCCGCTCGTGTAGTGTCAGGTAATTTGCGGGGAGTCTTCGATTTGTTCTTGGTCGTCCCGCAGTGATAGATTTAGCTTTCCATGCGCACACTGGAACAAACGACGCAGGAAGTCCTCAGCCTTGCGGCCCAGCACTTTCAGCTGGCTGCGGGCACTCTTGCACCCGAGGACGATTTCTTCAAGAAGCTGGGCATTGACAGCCTGCAGACGCTGGAGATGCTTTCGCGCATCGAAAACCATTTCGGTATCGAGCTGCCAGACTACGAAGTGCAGGGCGTCAGCGACTTCAAGACGCTGGCGGAGCGGATTCAGTCCCGTCTGTAATGCTGGACCTTTCCAAATATCAATCCATCGGCGAAGCGCTGAAGGATTCGCTGGAAGAATTTGCGAATGAAGTGTGTCTGATCGAAGCGGACCGCGAGCGCGAGAAGGAGCGGCTAACGTTCCGCGACTTTAAAGAACGGGCGCACCCACTCGCCAAAGCTTTGCAGGAATCCGGATTTTCAGCGGGCGACCGAGCCAGCATCATCATGACGAATCAGTCCAAGTGGCTGATCACGGCTTATGCGATTTTCTTCTCCGGCGGGGTACTCGTTCCGCTGGATTACAAGCTTACTCCCGAAGAGCATTGGCAACTGCTCAAACACTCAGGCGCAAGCGTGCTCGTAACGGAGTACCCGATCTGGCGGCAGCTCAGCGCAGCGGAGGGGCGTGCGATTGCTGCAAACGTGCGAACAGTGCTCGTGACGGAAGCTCCAGCGAATGCCGACCTTGCGGGCGCGAGGCGATGGGAAGAGTTTTGCGGAGAAAGCGAGCCGGTCTTCGCGCCACGCGAACGCAAGGACACGGCTTGCATCGTGTACTCATCCGGAACCGGTGGCCGGCCGAAGGGCTGCATGATGACGCATGAAAATTATCTGGAGCAGTGCGTCGCGCTGACTTCGCTCTATCCGTTCTGGCCGGGCGTGCGTTACCTGAGCATCCTGCCGACCAACCACGCGATCGATTTCATGGTGGGTTTTTTCGGGCCGTTCACTTGCGGGGCTACAGTCGTGCATTTGCGCACATTGCGTCCCGAATACGTGCGCGAGGCGTTCCCGAAATACAAAATTACCTACGTGAGCCTTGTGCCGCTTGTGTTGAAGAACTTGCAGAAAGGTTTGCAGGCGAGGTTTGATGGGTTACCGGCGGGCAAGCGAAGGATTTTCGATGCACTCGTCGCCATCAACAAAGCTTTGACAAAAACACGGCCGCGGCCGTGGATCAGCAGCCGATTGCTCAAGCAAGTTCACGAAGCCTTTGGTGGTGAGCTTCGCACCATCATCGTGGGTGGCGCATTCACGGAACCGCAAACGCTGCAATTTTTCTACGATCTCGGAATTCCGGTCGCGAACGGCTATGGGCTCACAGAAGCAGGCACCGCCATTACCGTGAATGATCTAAAGCCCTTTCGTGCCGACACCGTTGGCAGACCGCTGCCGGGGATGGAAGTGCGCATTGTGAATCCCGCAGCCGATGGCGTCGGAGAAGTTTCTGTGCGCAGCAAAACCGTTATGGCGGGTTACTTGAATGATCCCGAACTCACCGCCGAAGTTATCGTCGGGGGGTGGCTGATGACCGGTGATCTCGGGCGATTCGACGAAGCGGGCCATTTACAACTGAGCGGCCGCAAGAAAAACATGATCGTTACCGAAGAAGGGAAGAATATTTATCCCGAGGACATTGAAGCCGCATTCGAAAGCCTCCCGGTCAAAGAATTCTGCGTGTTTGCCGCTAACTACATCTGGCCAAAGCGTTCCATGGTTGGGGAAAAACTTGTACTCGCGCTCCATCCCGAGCAAGGACAGCAATTCAACGATCAACTGCGCCAGGACATCAACACACGCAACAACCGCCTGTTAAACTACAAGCGCATCCACGGGGTGATCCTTCTGGACGAGGACTTTCCCCGTACGGCTTCTCTGAAGATCAAAAGAAATGTTCTGGCGGAGCGTCTGGCAAAACTGGACAGCGAAGCCGCGATTCTGCCTTTGTGAAATCAGCGGAAAATATTTTCGTTGAACAGGGGTCAACATACTGAAATCGTTCGAGACGCAATCGAATCGCTTCTTTGCCGTCGTCAACCCGGCCGCCGGCGGCGGCCGCTCGGCGAAGCTTGCCGGACCAGCCCTCGCGCGGCTTCGTGAGAAGGGCTTGAAGATTGACGTTATCGCGTCCACTGGCCAGGGACATGCCGTTCAGCTTGCGCGGGAAGCCTACGATCAGGGTTACCGGCGTTTTCTTGCGGTGGGCGGCGATGGCACAGCCCACGAAATTCTCAACGGTGTTTTTGCCGGCCGCGGGCCGGTTCAACGCATCGCGCTCGGATTCCTTCCACTCGGCACAGGCAATTCTTTCCTGCGCGATTTTTCGAAGGACGGCGCGGAAGCCTCACTGAACGCCTTGATCGAGAATCGCAAGCGTGCGGTGGACCTGATTCGCCTGACGCACACTGCTGGCGAGATCTATTCGTTCAATCTGTTGAGCGTCGGGTTCACCGCCGACGTTGCGGCGCTGACCAATCGCATGTTCAAGCCGTTCGGACACCTTGGCTACCTTCTGGGAGTGTTTGTCCGCGTGATGCAATTGCGCCGGCGTTCCTTCGCGCTGCGCTGCGACGACGACCAGGAGTGGGATGAGCGGCGCTCTCTGTTTCTGACGTTCAACAACAGCAAGTACACCGGCGGCTCAATGCTCATCGCGCCGCATGCGGACTCGACCGACGGGCTCATCGAATTTGTCCGCTGGGGCCCTATAGGAAGGCTCGGCTTGTTGCGCAACTTGCCGCGACTCTACGATGGGACGCACATTACCCATCCGCTCGCTTCGCGCCGGGCCGTTCGGCACGTCGAGTTCAGCTCGACGACGCCGGTGGACGTCATGATTGACGGAGAAGTTGCCACGGTCGAATGCCGTTCCCTGGATATTCTTCCTGCCGCCGTGGAAATCTATATATGAAACGGGCATGGCTGGTATTCCGCAGCGCGGCCCTGTGGGTTCTCAGCGGCCTGCATTTTTTCATCGTCGTCCCCGTGCTCGTTTTTCTCGGGATTTTTCTGGATCCCCGCAAGCACGATTGGCTGCAGCGCGGACTCTGCCGCCGCATCGCATTCCTGTCGGGCGCGCAGGTCGAGGTTCGCCGTTCGCCGGGATTTGATCCCCACCGGACGTCCTTCTTTATGTCGAATCACGTGAATCTTTTCGATCCTTTTATGCTGTACTGCGCCGTTCCGCAGTTCGTCCGAGGATGGGAGCTGGAATCGCATTTCAAAATTCCGGCTTACGGCTGGTTGATGAAGCGCTTTGGAAATGTGCCCGTTCCCGATGTTCGCCGTCCGTCGGACCTGAAGCGCATGTGGCGCTTGACGCAGGACGCTGTCGACGGCGGCACCAGCCTGATCATTTTTCCCGAAGCCAAGCGCACGCGTGACGGCCATGTGGATCAATTCCAGGACGGCGGCTTCCGCGTCGCGCAACAACTCGGAATTCCCATCGTGCCGGTTAGCCTAGTGGGATCCTTCCAGCACCACCGCACTGGTCACTGGATGCTGTGGCCAGCGAAAGTAACCGTATATCTGCACGACACCATTGAGACCAAGGGGCTCCGGAAGGAAGATGTTCCTTCATTACGCGAGCGAGCACATGAGATCATCGCCGCGCCGGTCGAAGAAGCTTTACGACAATCGGCAGACTTTGAGGGAGGCAATGTTGAGGTCTTGCCGAAGGGTAACAATTTATGAAAAACACTAGCCGACTTCTTTCATATGCGATTTTTTGTTTGCTCGCGCAATCTGTCCTTTGCGCCCAACAGAACCCTTCGCATTGTAATGAAATGCAGTACGAGCACCACAACATGGTGGATTATGGCCCACTCCGAATTTCGATCGCTCGGGGTGTCGCGAAAGACTTCCAAGGATTTGTTGTTCCTCATGCATGTGTAGGCATATTTTCCGAAACGAATCAGGCGGTTATTGCAACAGCACAGGCTGATACTGGGGGTCAATTTGAAATCCGGAATATTCCCGACGGGAAATACCGACTGGTTGTCGCCTCCGAAGGTTTGTGTACCGCAAATGTTTTGGTCATCTTGAAAAACCAGGCGCGTGGGAAAAAGAGGCTCGTGGTAACGATGAAGCCGAGCTCCGTGGACGTTTGTAGCTACGTCGAATGGAAGTAAATCGCGTATTGGAGAGTAAAACAAGTTCTACAGCGACAGCTTGATTCCAGGAAGAGTGCGTCCGGCGCGCGTTTCCTGCCAGGTATAGACGATGCGATGGATGACGGTAATTGTGGAAACCACCGCAATCACCCACAGCGCCGGACCCATGCGGTTGACTAACCCCCCGATGATCAGGAGCACCAGCCGTTCCGGCCGTTCCATGAAACCGACCTTGCACAAGGGGATCAGCGATTCGGCGCGCGCGCGCGCGTAGCTGACCATAACGGAGCCCGCCGTGGCGACTGCAGCGAGTACAACATACGCCGTTCTCCCACTCACGGAGTAATACACAAGCAAACCCATGTACAGGGCCATGTCTGCGTAGCGGTCCAGCGTGGAATCGTAGAACGCACCGAAAGCGGTGACGCGGTTCTGCCGCCGGGCTACCTGGCCATCCAACATGTCGAGGAATCCGGCAAATAGAATAATCAGCGCGCCGGTGAAGAAGCTGCCGACGGCAAAAAAAGCTGCAGCGATGAAATTCACCACCAGCCCGAAGAATGTCAGAATGTTGGGATTGATCCCCGTGGCGGCGACTGCGCCGACAATCCTGTCGAGCAACCACTTGCTCCCGGTTCCGATCGCCCCTGTGAACGTAGCCATAGCTTTAGTAGTGTCTCAAAACGCGGCCATTTTCGCGAAAAGTTGAAGCTTTACCAATTCTGCGGCATCCTACACTAGCCCTGCCGCGCCCCGCAAACAGCGCAAGAGGCAAATTGGCCGCCATGCAGCATTCGAATCGTTCGCATCTGTCATTTCTTCTTGACGGCAGGTCGCCATCAGCCTACAGTCGGCGAGCTTAAGGAAAAATTATCGACGATGATCAACGAACTTAGCCGCCGCAACTTTCTCTTGCGCGCGGGGACTGGCATCAGCGCCGCGTGGGTGTCGGCAAATTGGCCCGCGCTTCTTTCTGCCGCAAGACACGCGCATGAAACGGCGCAAGCCGCGAAGCCGCCACAACTCGAATTCTTCACGGCGGAGCAGGCTATCGAAGTCGAGGCTATCTCGGCACGCATCATTCCCACAGACAGCACGCCGGGGGCGCGCGAAGCCGGGGTAGTATATTTCATCGACCGCGGACTTGCGACCTTCGCCGTCGACGACCAGAAGACCTATCGGGAAGGTCTGCCGGAAATGCAGGCCCGAGTGAACGAACTCTTTCCAACGATTCAGAAATTCTCCGCCGCAACACCGGAACAGCAGGATGAAGTTCTGCATTCCTTCGATGAACATGCTACGACGGCGCGGCGGCCGTTCCGCGCTCGCCCCGGAGCGCAGAACTTCTTCGAAACATTACGGCAACATACCATCGCGGGATTCCTGATTGATCCCGAATACGGCGGGAATGACAGCGGAGCAGGATGGAAGGTGATTGGCCGCGAAAACGAACACATGTTTCAGCCACCGTTCGGCTATTACGACAAAGATTATCCAGGCTGGCAACCGATGCCGAAAGAGGCGGAAAAGAAATGACGGTCGATCAGCCTAAATACAAGACAACGGACGAGGTCGACTTTGTCATCATCGGTTCGGGCGCAGCAGGCGGAATCCTGGCCAAGGAACTTTCCACCAACGGCTTTCGCGTTGTGGTTCTGGAGCAAGGCCCGTATTTGACGGAAAAGGATTTCACGCACAACGAAGTTGAAATCCTGGGTCAGGACAAGCTCACCAACCATCCCAAGCTGCAGCCCACCACTTTCCGCAAGACTCCCGAGGAAAAAGCCAAGCCGCAACGGGCGTTGGTTTACGGGCGGTGCGTGGGCGGAACCAGCGTCCACTTCACGGCGAATTTCTGGCGTTTTCATGAAATCGATTTTATCGAGCGCAGCAAGATTGGCCCCATCGCGGGTACGGGCTTCACGGATTGGCCGATCACTTACGCCGACCTCGAGCCGTACTACACGAAAGTGGAGTGGGAAATCGGCGTCTCCGGCCTCGCGGGAGCCAGCCCTTTTGATCCACCACGTTCGAAACCTTATCCCATGCCGCCTTTGCCAGTGAAATCTTCCGGCGTAATTTTTGAACGAGGAGCGCGGAAGATGGGCTGGCATCCGTTTCCCGCGCCTATGGCGATTCTTTCGCAGGCGCGGCCTGGACGCAGCGCTTGCATCAATTGTGGTTTTTGCCTCGCGTTCGGCTGCGAAGTGGGCGCCAAATCCAGTTCGCTCGCTTCCGCCATTCGAATGGCGGAGAAAACCGGCCGCTGCGAGATTCGACCCAATTCCTATGTACATCGCATCGAGACAGACGCGAATGGCCGAGCGGTTGGCGCGGTCTACTTCGATGAAAATCGCAACACGTATCTGCAGAAGGCCAAGGCGGTCGTCGTTTGCGCAAACGGGGCGGAGACTCCTCGGCTGTTGTTGCTTTCTGCCAACAAACAATTCCCCAACGGGCTCGCGAATTCCAGCGGCATCGTTGGCAAGTACCTCATGCTCAATAGCGGCGGAGTTGTCACCGGCCAGTTCGAGCATCCGCTGAACGATTACAAAGGCTATGCCGTCAGCCGCGTGCTCCATGATTTCTACGAACTCGATCCCCAGAAAGTTGGCTTCTACGGCGGCGGGGGATTGGACGCGCGTTTCGACTTCACGCCCATCGGATTCGCTTTCGGTGGCCTGCCTCCCGACACGCCGCGCTGGGGCAAGGAGTTCAAAGCCGCAATGGCGTCGGATTTCAACCGCACCATGGAGATTTTCTGCCATGGCACATCGTTGCCTCTCGAAAACAACAGCTTCTCGCTCGACCCAGAGTTAAAGGACGCATGGGGTTTGCCGGCGCTACGCTTGACCTACAAGGATCATCCGGACGATCTCAAGCTCGGGAATTGGATGTTCCTCCGCGCCCATGAATTGTTCGAAGCCGCCGGTGCGCAAAAGAAGTGGGGTTTTCCGGCGCAGGAGCAGCAGTTCGCCGTACATCTGCTTGGTACTTGCCGCATGGGAAATGACCCGAAGACTTCCGTCATCAATTCCGACCACCGCACTCATGACGTTAAGAATCTTTTTCTGTGCGATGGCAGCAGCCTGGTCACGTCCGGGCGCGGCCAGCCCACCATGACCATTGAAGCGCTTGCCTTCCGCGCCGCAGACCGCATTACCGCGCTGGCGAGGCGCGGCGAGATCAGCGGCTGATCTCGATTTCGGTCCGCGATCAATCCACATCCATTTTGTCGCCCTTTGTAACCGCGCCAGGAGCGCGTTCGTCAAAGTGTTGCGAGGGGTGAATCGATGCGACGGGATCGTCTGAATTTCTGGTTGGCAGCAGCAGGAATACTGCTGAATTTCACCCTAGTTTTTGCGGGAGCCCGCGCGCAGTCTGCTTCGCCTCAAGCGCCCGCTTCCGGCTCAACAGCTCCGAAACTAGCTGAGGAACAGTTTAAAAACATTCAGGCGCTCAAGGGTATCCCCGCCGATCAAGTCGTCCCTTCGATGCAGTTTATTGCGGCGTCGCTCGGCGTCGAGTGCGAATACTGCCACGTGCGCGGGGCGTTCGAAAAAGACGACAAGAAAACCAAAATCGCGGCGCGCAAAATGATCGGCATGATGATGGCCATCAACAAAGAGAACTTTGAAGGCCGTCGCGAAGTGACATGCTATTCCTGCCACCGCGGAGCCAAGGATCCGGTGGGGACTCCCATTATTACGAACGAAGAGCCAGCGCCCGGCGCGGCCGAAGAAAAGGCGGCAGGGGAAGGGAAGCCGGCTCTGCCGACTGCCGAACAGTTGCTCGACAAATATCTCGCGGCCATTGGCGGCGCCGATGCGCTACAAAAAATCACCAGCCGCGTGCAAAGAGGAACGCTCACCTCGTTCGGCGGCCAAAAGATTCCTGCGGAGGTCTATTCGAAAGCTCCCGACAAGCGGTTATCGGTCATGCATCTCCAGGGAGGCGATAGCGTCACAGCATTTGATGGGAAACAGGGGTGGCTCAGTGTTCCCAGCCGCGTGCACATGATGTCCGCGGCGGAAAATGACGCCGCGCGCATTGACGCCGATTTGTATTTCGCCGTGCACGTGAAGGCGCTGTATCAAAAATTCGGCGTCGAACCCGGCGAAAAAATCGATGGCCACGATACTTATCTGGTTGTAGGACGCAGTGAAGGCCATCCGCCCCTGCGACTCTATTTCGACCAGCAAACAGGCTTGTTGCTCCAGCTCGTGCGTTACGCGGAAACGCCTCTAGGGCGCAATCCCACTCAGATTGACTACGCTGACTACCGCGACGTCAACGGAGTGAAAGTGCCCTTCCGCTGGACACTCGCCCGTCCGGGGAATCGTTTTACGATTCAGATCGAGCAGATTCAGCAAAACGTGCCGGTGGACGATTCCAAGTTCGCGCCGCCGCCGCCTTCGCCGGCCGCAACCAAGCCATCCACACCCTGAGGCCTTGCTGAACAATCCGCAGGTCCGCAAAGGATTCGCGGCTTTCTCGCACTGGCATGCCCCGGGTTTGGAGCTGAATTCGGTGACAAATTTTTGATTGCACAACTTCCTGATATCCAAGAGACTCGGAGCCGCATTTTCAGAGTGATGGAGGGTTCATGATCCGGTTGCGAGGCGTGGTTACGTTGATGGTGATGTGCATTTCGGTTTCTGCGCTCGCACAGTCTCCGCAACCTGCCGTCGCGCCCGCAGTTGCGCCGGCCGCCGCCACGAACCCTGCTTCGGCTCTCCCCTCCGTCGTTCCTCACCCGCTTGAAAAAGCGGACCTCGAAGCATTTTTTGACGGCATCATTCCGTTGCAATTGGAGCGCAGCGACGTGGCCGGCGCGACTGTGCTGGTGATGAAAGATGGAAAAGAGCTGCTAAGGAAGGGCTACGGCTTTGCCGATGTCACGAAGAAAAAGCCCGTTGATCCGGAGACCACCATGTTCCGCCTGGCTTCCATCTCCAAGCTGTTTACATGGATTTCGGTCATGCAGTTGGTGGAGCAAGGCAAGCTCGATCTCGATGCCGACGTGAACACCTATCTCGATTTTCAGATCGCTCCAGCTTTCGGCAAACCTGTCACGCTGCGAAATCTGATGACCCATACCGGCGGCTTCGAGGAAGAGGTCCGCGACATTCTTCTGACGGATCCCAAGAAGGCCATCCCTCTGCGCCAGTATTTGATCGAGAACCAGCCGCATCGGATCTTTCCGCCGGGCGAAGTGCCCGCTTACTCCAATTATGGCGTTGGGCTCGGCGGCTACATCGTGCAGCGCGCAAGCGGAATGCCTTTTGAGCAGTACGTCTCGGAACATATCTTTCAGCCGCTTGGAATGAAACATTCGAGTTTTAATCAGCCGCTGGCAGAAGGACTGTCCCCCTTCGCTTCCGATGGATATCGGAGCGATACGGAAAAGCCGGCAGTTGGATTTGAGATTTTCAGCCCGGCCCCGGCAGGCGGGGTCTCCTCAACCGCTTCGGACATGGGCCGGTTCGCGCAGGCCCTGCTGAATGGCGGCGAACTCGAAGGCCGCCGCATTCTTAAACCGGAAACTCTACAAGCCATGTGGACAAAGCAGTTCGTCGCCACTCCCGCCCTGCCCCCGATCGGCATGGGCTTTTATCAGACCTGGCGCAATGGGCTGCATTTCATCGGGCACGATGGAGACCTCATCGCTTTTCACAGCATGTTTCTGGTGGAGCCCAAGGAAAACCTGGCCTTGTTTATTTCTTACAATTCCGCGGGTTCGGCCAGCAAGACGCGCGCGGAGATCGTGACCTCATTTGCGGATCGCTATTACCCGTCTTCGCAAAAAACGGATTTTCAGAATATTCCACTCGAAGAGCTGAAATCCATCGAGGGCGCCTATGAGGCTACACGCCGCGCGCAAACTACCAAACTAAGTTTGGGAAACCTCATCGGGCAGAGTGACGCCAAGGTGGACAAGGACGGCGTCCTGAAGGTGGATGACTTCAAGGATCTGCGCGGACACGTCCGGAAATGGAAACCCATCGGCAAGGATTTGTGGCAGGACGAGAACGATCAAAGATTGATGTTTGCCATTCGCGACAGCTCGGGAAAGATCGCGCGTATTGCAGTGAGCTTCCCGGGTGTGCAGTTCGAACGCGTTCCGTGGTATGAAAACAGCAATTGGGTTCTGCCGGTCTTGATCTGCAGCCTCCTGATTCTGGGGATGGTGGTTGCGGCTTCGCTGCTCCGTCTGGGACGGCGAATCTTCTTGTCGAAGCGCCCACGCCTGAAAGAACAACCGGGCACGCTTCGGCTGACCGCGGGACCCCAGCTATCGGCTTTTGCTTGGATAATTCTGGTTGTCGGAACCGCCATCCTGATGGCTCGGCTGGACAGCGATACGTTGCTTCCGACGCGTGCGCTCGACAAATACTTTGTGCTGATGAATCTGGTGACCGGAGCAGCGATTTTTTTCAGCATCTTTGCCATTCTCGCCGGGTGGCGCATATGGCGCCGCTCCGAGCTCCGCACCATTTCCAAAGTCAAATTCTCTCTCGTCGCAGCTGCGTGCCTCTTTCTTACGTGGTTCTCCGTCCACTGGCACCTGATCGGCCCCGCCCACCGGTTCTAGGAAAGCAGGCGGGACAGCTCGGTACCGGACATGGCGCGAAGTAGAACGCCGCGGACTTGATTGGGCATCCCGCTCCCTGAAAAGGGAGTTTGAAGAAGTAATCATGGTCGAAGTTTGATCGAAGAGATGTTTGGGTGTGCGCCGGGATAAACCGGCGTGGAGGTGCGGATGAAAGAGCCGTACGGTGAAGGGCCAGCGACCCACACCGGCCCTGAGTCATGCGCGTGACCAGTCGCAAGGCTGGACGTG
>JABCZR010000031.1 GCA_013289585.1 Acidobacteriota bacterium
GCAACCGAGCACATGGTGCGGTAGGTCAGAACAAATCGCGCTCGATCAAGTGGGCTGAGAAGCAAGAAAAAGTCCGGCCGAAGGAGATGTGTTTTTTCTTGACTTCCCCTTTTATAGAACTTATCGGATGGGCCATTCACTAGGCGTTTTGGGCGAGGGCTTCCTGGACGGAGGGGTGGATGGGGAGAAGCTTGGCGAGGCCAGCGACCTGGATGACGGCGTTGCCCTGCTGGGTGAGGGCGGCGAGGGCAAAGCGTTTGCCGGCGCTTCGGCGGTGGACGAAAAGCTGGACGAGCGCGCCGACTCCGGCAGAGTCCAGAAAGGAGACGCCGCTCATATCGAGGATGAGCTGGGCGGCGGGTTCGGGGCGCAAGGTTTGAATGAAATTGTGAACTGTTTCGATGCTCAGTTTGCCGGTAAGGCGGGTGACGAGGCGGTCGGGGCCGGATGCCGGGAGTCTTTCCAGATCGAGTTGGACGGGTTGCATAAGGACGCAGCTTAGCCCAAAAACGATCAGCGATCAAAACTTCGTTGGCGATGCATCCCGCCTGCGAGCGGAACGATGTGCCACTTTCCCTCCATGTAAACTATACCTATAGATATCTGATTCGATAATTTTTATTGACGCGGCCGCGTTGCGGCGCTACCGTGAGCACAGCACCGTTTCCCTCTCGGAACCTAAGAAGCGCCGCACAAAAAACGGCCGAGGAAGACCCATGGCCACGGCAAACGAGATCCACCCTCTGGCACGACTGGGGTGGTACACACACAGACTCAGGCATTCGAATGGGCTGCGTTGCACCGCGCCATTCGCCATCCTGCTGCTCTGCTCGATCCCGGCACGCGCGCAATATCAGCAGCCATTCGTTTTTTCCACAGCGGGGGCGGTGATGACGCGGAATGACCAGACGGGAGTGCTGACGCCGGTTGCCGGATCGCCGTTCGCACCGGCGTTGTTGCAAACGCTGGACGTCCAGGGGCGGTTTTTGTTCGGCCTGGGATTAAACAGCATTCACATGTATCAGGTGAATGCGACGACGGGAGCTTTTTCGGAGGTTCCCAATTCCCCGTTTGCGTCGGCGAATACGAACGAGCCGGTGTTCATCGCGGTAGAACCCAGCGGGAAGTACATCGCGGTGGTGAACCGGGCGAGCCCCAGCGCGGGCCAGGGCTCGATTGAAACGTTTCAGATCGATTCGGCAAATCTGGCGCTGGTTCCTGTTGCCGGATCCTTCCAGGAGCTGGATTCCACGGTGATCGGCGCCGGGATCGACCACCTTAACCGGCGCTTCTACGTTTTTCTGGCGGCCAATCCCAATAATCCGGCGATTCAGATGGACTCGGAGCTGAACAACTATGGGATTGACCCGCAGACGGGATTCGTCAGCGGGAACTCCTTCCTGGTGGGTTCGGAAGGCCGGTGTTTCACGATGGATCCGCAAGGCCGGTTTCTGGTCGTGGGCATCGGCCGCATTGAAGGAATCATCGGGATTCTCCCGATCGCAGTCGACACGGGGATACCCGGTGGCACGTTTGTAGAGACCTCGCTGGGACTGGGAAGTTTTCCGAATGAGATTTCGACAGAGGTAACCGGGAGCTTCATCTATCTGACCTACCTGAACGGCACCAATCCTCCAGTGCATATTTTCGCCATCGACCCGCAGACGCAATTGCTGACGGAAACGGCCAGTTCGCCGCTGCCGGGGTTCACGTCCGTTCCCGGCGCTGATGCTGGATCCGACGGGGCCGTTCATGTACCAGAGCGACGCCACGGGGACGAGCGTGCAGGCTTTCCAGACCGATCCGCTGACGGGTTACTTCACGGCGGTTGCGGGAACGACAATCTCGGCGCCCGGAGTGAATGGTTTTTATGTCTTCAGTATCGTTCCGGGGCAGCAGAATCTGGTTGGCCCGCAAGCGAGCCTGACCCCTGCGGCGCTTTCCTTTGGGAACATTACAGTCGGGACTGTGAGTCCGGCGCAACCGATCGCGCTCACCAGCACGGGAGATCAGGCGTTGAGCTTGACTTCGATATCGATTGGCGGCGCGAATGCGAACGAGTTCAGCGAAACAGACAACTGCCAGGCTCCGGCAGTTCTGCAACCGAGCAAGGCTTGCGCGATTCTCGTGACGTTTACGCCAGCGAACCACCGGATTGAGGCAGGCGGTGCTGATGACCGCGGACAACGCGCCGGGCGGACCGCAAGTGGTGCAACTCAGCGGCATGGGCGCCACGCCGGCACCGCCCGAGCCGGCGGTGACGATTGTGCCCGGATCGCTTTCCTTTCCTACGATTAGCCAGGGGACGACAAGCGGTTCGCTGACGGTGATGGTAACGAATTCCGGCAACGCGGCGCTGCACATCACTTCCGTAGCGGTGGGAGGCAATAATCCCAAGGACTTCAGCGGTGGAAACAACTGCGCCGGCGCATTCGCGGCCAGCGCGAGCTGCACTATCAACGTGAGTTTCGCTCCCCTGGCCGCCGGCTTGCGCTCCGAGACCATCACGCTTACAGACGATGCCCCGGATTCCCCGCAGATTATCAACATCAGCGGAAACGCTAATCCCGCATTCATTGTGGGTCCAGCTCCGGGCGGGTCGACCAGCGCAACGGTCACGGCAGGTCGAATGGCTCAATATCTGCTGCAGTTGACGCCGGGAGCGGGGTATAGCGGGAACGTTGCACTGGTTTGCAGCGGGGCACCGATGGGCGCGACATGCCAGGTGCCCGCGAGCGTGACGTTGGCAAATGGTGTCCCGTCTCCGTTTACCGCCTCGGTGTCCACCAGTGGCGGGGCAACGCTGCCTCCGTTGATTCGCGTGCGGTTCGAACCTTTCGACGGAGTGCGCATCCTGGTGCTTGGGGCGTTTCTGCTGATGCTCGTGGTGCATCGGTGGCGGGACGAAAACAGGTCTTGCGTGAGGCGCATGGCGTTGTGTGGTGTGTTGGTTGTGATGGTTACGTACGCGGCTGCGAGTCTGGGAGGCTGTAGCGGGGGTAGCTCCGGCGCGGCCGTCACACCGCCGCCACCGGTCATCACGCCGGCGGGAACCTCGACGATTGTTATTACACCAACGGCGATGTCTGCGACGGGGCAGCCGCTGCAATTGCAGCCGATTCAACTCACGCTGACGGTGAATTAGCACTTCTTGGGGAGTGGTTAGACTGATCTCCAGCTGCTGGCATGTCCCTAGAAGCAAACAGTGTTAGCGGCTGAAGCTGGCGAAGGGCAAAAATTCTGTTCCATCCGGCTGGCGCGTAGCGGCATCCAATCGCTGAGTAAAAGCGTAGACTAGGATGAGTTGGCCTGGGAGTTGGACGATGAAAAGCCCTTATATCGGACGCGGTATTGCCCTTGTTTTGATAGCTGGCCTGGTTGCCTGGACCGCGGTGCGGGCGCTGGGTTCGCGGCCGCCGGAAGCGCCGAAGATGCCTTTCCCCGCGCCTGCTGTGGATGCGCCGTTGGCGGCGGCAAAGAGCCAGCAAACGGCGGTCTTCGCGGGAGGATGCTTCTGGGGCATCCAGGCAGTATTCGAACACGTGAAGGGAGTATCGTCGGCAACTTCGGGATACGCGGGAGGCCACGTCAAGTCGCCGTCCTACGAAAGCGTGAGCATGGGCGTGACGGGCCATGCCGAAACGGTGAGCATCAAATTTGACCCATCGCAGGTCACTTACGGGCAACTGCTGATGGTGTATTTTTCCGTAGCGCACGACCCTACGCAGTGGAACCGCCAGGGACCGGATACCGGCAGTCAATACCGGTCGGTGATTTTTTTCACCAATGAGGAGCAAAAGAGCATCGCGCAGGCGTACATTGCGCAACTCGATGCCGCCAAAGTCTATTCGAGACCGCTGGTGACGAAGGTGGAGCCTTTTCAGGCTTTTTATCCGGCGGAGGACTACCATCAGGATTATTTGAAGAACAACCCAAACAATCCCTACATTGTGTACAACGACCTGCCAAAACTGGAAAATCTAAAGAGAGTTTTCCCGGCTCTTTATCGGCCGTAGTTAGCGGAATATGTTTTCGTGCTTGATGCGCATAAGCTCGGCGAAATCCCTGTTCAGAAGATGCTGTTTTTATAACTTTGTGCTTGTGTTCGGTAGCTACCTGTTCGAGGAAATCCTGTATCGCCATTTTGCAAGTTGAGCTAGATTGAAACGGGACGTTTTTCTGAGAGGGTCCAAAATCCTAGATCAGAATGAGCCGGGAGGCGAACCGTTATGAGAGCTCTCGTTTGTGCTGCTCTGTTTATGTCGGCAGCAGGTGCGGTGCTGGTGCAGGAAAGCCGGGCCAATGCGGTGCCAAAGCCCGTTACCGTGGAGATCAAAAACGCGCAAGGACAGGTGGTGGGCACCGCGGTTCTGACGCCCGCCCCAAAGGGCGTGAAGATCACGCTGGATATTAAAAACCTTCCCCCGGGTGAACATTCGCTGCATATTCACCAGTTCGCGAAATGCGAACCGCCGGACTTCAAGTCGGCGGGTCCGCACTTTGCCGGCGGCGGCGAGCATACCCATGAAGGGATGCCTGCGGGCGATATCCCGGACTTTTCGTTGGTGGTAGGGGCGGATGGCACGGCCCACGCAAGCACCATCGCTCCGAATGTGACTCTGGGCACGGACGATCACTCGGTCTTCAGCAGTGGCGGGACCGCGATTGTGATTCACGCGGTCGCCGGTGGGACAGGCGCAGGTGCTCCACCGCGGATCGCTTGCGGCATCATCAGCAAGCCCGAATAATCGCGGCGTAATTTTTACGATTATTTGTTGCTATCCGGGCGCTCGGTGACGGCTTTGCCGCCGGCGCCCGGAAGCGGTGTTTTTCCGCCGTGGCGCGATTCTCCTTCAAGCAATGCTTGCAGGCTCGGATAAGTGTAGATCGTCGGTGCGTGGTTTTGCATGAGACCGCCGGTGTCCGCCGTGGGACCGTAATTGCTGTGGAGATCGCGTCCCAGCATGCGTAGCATGGCCATCTGCTGGCCGCGATGGTGCGCGGTGTGCGCGATTCTTCGCACCATGACCCAAGCGCAAGATCGCTGGACGTCAAAGAACTTCGTATCGGATTCCCACCAGGAGTTTTCCTTGGTCCGCAATGTTTCCAGTCGCTTCGCGCTGTCAGCCGCGTAACGTTTGATGAATTCGAGGCAAGTCTCGGGGGTAGGAAGGGGCGGCGCCTGGACGTCGATCCCCAGCATCGTTCGAAACCAAAGATCTTCACTCACACACTGATGGACCATCTGTTCGTGGACGCTGCGGCCACGGGGGTCGCCGGCGCGCGGACGTACCGGAAGATCTTCGTCGCGGAATTCGCTCCAGACGCTGGCCACTTTGATGCGCTCGGTCTCATAGGTTTCAACGAGAAAATCGTAAGTCATAGGAGCCAACCTCTTATTATACGGCGCTGGCGTGCATTTTCACTGGCGAATGAATTTGCGTCAACTGGCTGGTGCACAAAGAATTGGTCGCGAGATTTATTTAGGCGGGGCAAAGATTGAAGGTTGGAAAACACGTTCGTCGAAATGCGATGGATCGAGGAAACCTGCCACGAATGTGCGCGAGTAGTGGAGAAAGAACACAAGGAGTGCGCAAGTTACTGGGGCTAGTACCAGCATTTTTTGTCTCAATTTCGAGAACGCTGCTCGTAAGTCGCTGATCCGGAATAACTTCACAAATACTTCCTATGCTGGCCGCGATGTTGCTCCTCTTCCGGCGTGTCTAAAAATGAAAATCAGCGGGGCTCACAGCGGAGTGAGCCTCGCACGGCTTCAAACGCGCGATGAGGCGAAGCTGTTCCGAATCGCATCGGACAAAAATCGTCGCAGCTAAAAACAGGGGGAGCACATGAACTGGGATCTGGTCGAAGGAAAATGGAAACAGATGAAGGGACAAATTCGCGAAAAGTGGGGCAACCTTACAGATGATGATCTGGAAATGATCGCCGGGAAGCGCGACCAGCTGATCGGAAGGCTGCAAGTGCGATACGGCATCGCCAAAGAGGAAGCCGCAAAGCAGGTCGATGAATTTGCGGATTCGTTGCGGCCAAAAGAGAAAGAGCTGAAGCGCGCCGCGCACCAATCTTAGGCGATTGGCTTTTCACGCTATCGTTCAACTCACCAAAGCACATGAACCCCGCTGATTGGGAGCGGCCTTAAGTGTTGTCGCGGCCGCTCCGGGAACGATGGTTGATTCTTGTTCGAAATTTGCGAATTTCCGAAGGGAGCAGATGACATGAAAACCGCCACACTTGCCGGACTTGCTCTGCTGGTGCTGGGAGTTCTTTCTCTGGCGTACCAGGGAATCACCTACACAACGCACAAAAAAGTCGTGGACATCGGACCCATTCAAGCGACCAAGGAAGAGAAGCAAACGATTCCGCTTCCACCACTTCTCGGAGGAATCGCGCTCGTTGGCGGCGTGGTGCTGCTAATGGCCGGCACGAAAAGGAATGCGTTGAGCTCCTAGGTTGATGCCTGGGACGAGGGCAAATCAGAAGGGAGGGTCTATGCTTCGTTATGCATTGGGCTTTTTCATCGTGGCGCTGATCGCAGCGGTGTTCGGGTTTACGGGGATTGCGGTAGCCGCCGCGGGAATCGCTAAGTTGCTGTTTTTCCTTTTCATCATTCTGTTTGTGGTTTCGCTGCTGGCGCACGTCTTGCGCAGGCAGTGAAGGCACCGCCGTTCGGGGAGTGCGTCCCTGAGAACCACTCCCCGTACGGACAGCTGCCTGTATTGTGAACAACTGCTTGTTGACATGCGCTTTGCACAGGAGTATTTACATTTTTACGCGTACGACTCTGCCGTCTTCTCCCCTGTATTCAGTGCGCGCACGTCTAAGCCAACTAGGAGACCATCATGCCGAATCCTGTCCGAGCTATCCCCGAGGGATATCATTCGATTTCGCCGTCGCTCACTTGTAAGAACGCCGCTCTCGCCATGGACTTCTACAAGTCCGTGTTTGGGGCAACGGAAGTTATGCGCATGCCCGGTCCTGGAGGGAAGATCATGTATGCCGAGATGAGAATAGGAGACTCCGTCATTTTCCTGAACGACGAATTCCCGGGAATGGCGGAAGCGCCGGCTCCCGGCGCCATGGGGCCTATCCAACTCTTCCTTTACACGGAAGACGTGGACGCGGTGTACAACCGCGCCGTTTCAATGGGGTCGAAGGTCACGATGCCGCTCGACAATCAGTTTTGGGGCGACCGCTACGGCAAAGTTATGGATCCCTTCGGGCACCAGTGGGGCCTGGCGCAACACGTGGAAGACGTCGCTCCAGCGGAGATGCAGCGCCGCTCCGAGGAGTGGACGGCGAAGATGGCCAAAGCCGCCGGGCAGAGTTGATTGCAGTTTTCACTGGTTCCACAAAAGCCTCGCCGTCTGCAAAGCAAGCGGCGAGGCTTCTTGTTTTTCCGCGAGAGATCGAACCAGGGGTTTCGGGTCTCTTATCTTCCGCCGCTTACCGCCAGAATGCTCCCGGTGATATAAGCCGCTGCGGGCGACAACAGCCACAGCACCGCCTCTGCAATTTCCTCCGGTTTGGCTGCGCGGCCGAGCGGAATTCCCGCCGCCATGCGTTGTGGCCGGGCCGGCTCGCCGGCGGCTGCGTGAATGTCAGTTTCTACCAGACCGGGCGCCACTGCGTTGACCCTGATGCCCTCGCCGGCCACTTCTCTGGCCAAGCCAATGGTGAGGGTATCGATCGCGCCTTTCGAAACGGCGTAGTGAATCCATTCTCCCGCGCTTCCCAATTGCGCGGCGCGCGATGAAATGTTAACAATCGCTCCGCCAGCGCCTCCGCGGCGATTCGACATGCGACGCACCGCTTCGCGGGCGCACAGCACAGCTCCGGTGACATTCACTGCCAGTACGCGCTCCAGCGTCGGGGCAGCCAAGTCCTCCAATCTTGAAAATCCTCCGGTGATCCCGGCATTGTTCACGAGGCCAACCACCCGGCCTAGAGTGCGTTCCGCAGTTTCGAAAAGTGCTGCGACTTCCTTCTCATTCGAAACGTCCGCATGAATCGCAACCGCCCGGCCGCTTCCTCGTTGGATCTCAGTTACCACAGCGGAAGCAGCCGCCCCGTTCTCCACATAGTTCACCGCGATCGCGTAGCCTTGTCTTGCGCCTAGCCGCGACGTAGCGGCGCCAATGCCTCGCCCACCACCAGTGACAATCAGCGTGCCTGCGGTCGTGCTCATCAGTGGCCCTCACTTCTCCGTGATCAGCGTGAAAAACTGGTGGGTAGATCCCATTCCGGTCGAAGAGAAGCGCGCTGCGCTAGGTAAGCGGCCAGAGCCACGCTGCTCCGCGGACGCCGCTGGCATCGCCGTGCTTTGCGGGAAGAAGCGGCGTATCGGCTTCCTTGCCGAAGACGTACTCCTTTAGCCGGGCGGGCACATTCTGGTAGAGGCGCGGGATTCGCGAGGCGCCGCCCCCCATGACAATGACGTCGGGATCGAGGAGATTGATGACTTGTGCCAGCCCGCGAGTGAGGCGATCCTCGAATCGATCGAGTGCCGCGAGTGCAGCAGGCTCCTCCGCGGCGGTGCGCGCGAAAATTTCAGGACCTTTTAGCGCGGCCCCCGTCGAGCGCTGATAGTCGGCTTCCAGCCCGGTTCCTGATATCCAAGTTTCGATGCAGCCGTTTCGCCCGCAATAGCAGACAGGGCCGGGATATTCGTCCGCGCGCATCCACGGGAGAGTGTTGTGTCCCCACTCGCCGGCGACACCGTTCGAACCGCTGTGGACGCGGCCATCGACAGCGATTCCGCCGCCGCAGCCAGTCCCGAGAATGACCGCGAAAACGACGTGCTTCCCCGCACCTGCTCCGTCGGTCGCTTCCGACACGGCCAGACAGTTCGCGTCGTTCGCACAACGCACTACACGAGCGAGCGCGCGACCCAAATCTTTGTCGAAGGGTGTTCCGTTCAGCCAGGTTGAGTTAGCATTTTTTACCATGCCGGTTTTTGTGGAGATGGTTCCCGGAATGCCCATACCGACGGTGGCACTCCGTCCGAGTTCCTTCTCAATTGCTTCGACAGCATCCGCAACGGCGCGCACGGTTCCTTGATAGTCGAAACGGGGTGTCGCGATACGGTGACGGTGCAGTTCGGCGCCGTCGCGCTCGAGCGCGACGAATTCGATCTTGGTGCCGCCAAGATCGACTCCGATTCGAACGGGCTCGTCTTTTGGAGCAGACATCGTTCGTGCCCTCTTTGGGCGCGGGAGCATTCTATCCCGCAAAAAGTCGCTGTCTATCCGTTTTTGGGGTTTCGTCTTGCTGCGAGAGTTGGGATTGCAGCGGTGCTATTCGTCGCCGCGAACTTTCCACCAATCGAGGCGCTCGAACTCCGCCATTTTTTCGTCGCCATGGTCCCGATACCAGCGGCTCCAGACGACTGCGTCGGCAGGCAAATTCTCATCAGTGATTTCCTGCAAGGAGAGAAAACACCAATTCCGCATCTGCGGAGCCGTTCGGGGATTCGTCGCCAGATCGATCAACCTGGGAACTATCCTCATGCGTTGCTTGCGCATGAAGTTACCGCAATCGGAAATATTGCAACCGGCGCGTTCGCGGACACTGTTGGACGGATCCTCAGTGAAGGCGGTGAACAACTCATCGAGAGCTTCGTCTTTGCCGAGGTAGCGCATGCCTTCGACGGCCCACAGCCTAACCGTGGGGTCTTTGTCGTTCCTGGCGTAGTCGAGAAGCACGCCATGGATGCGGTCATAATCCACGCCGCGCCCGGCGAGCATACCGAGAAAACAAACGGCGGCTGCGCGATAGTGAAGGTCCGTGCGCGCGCGTTCGATCAGCAGATCGGCTGCACGGGTGTTCTTTTGCCAGCCGTCCAGCGCAAGATTAATGTCGGCGTTGGCGTAGCGTACGCGGAGGTCCCTGGAATATTCGGAACGCCGTTCCAACTGCTGCATGCGATCGGTCAGTCGAATGTGGCCAATCCAGCTTTCGACTTGCTGATCGAAGAGCTTGAGGGCCCGTTCGTCGTGTCCGATCGCGCGTTCGAGAAGTTCTTCCGCCTGATCCTGCGCGGGCAGGGCACGAACGCGTTGGACATCTGCGTCCGTCAGGGATGCGGAGAAAACGCGGCGCGAAACGGGATTGGGGCGCGACGCTGCTGCCGCGCGCGAGCCGCGCGCATGCGAAGCACCCGCAAAGCTGCGCCAGGAGACCCATCCGAAGATGGCCATGGCCATCACGATGAAAACGGCGATGGAGGAGGCCGCGGACCGGCGTGGTTGCGGTCTGGAAGCTGCGGTACCGAATGCCGGTTGCAACGCCCGCGAGGGAACCCCGAGCGGCAAGACGAGTTCGACATGCGTGTCTGATTTCAGGCCGGCAAGCGTTTCGATCTGCGAAACGATCCAGCGAGCTTCCTGCCGGCTGTCGATTTCATCGGCAAGCGTGATTTTGCGGTCATTCTTTGTCCGCAGGCGAATGGCATAGAGCGCGCTTCCCGCGCTGCCAGTCTGCTGCATGCTGACGACTGGCAGGACGGAAGCAACGTCAGAAAAGGGGATTCTGCGGGTGGAACCGAGACCGAGAATGCCTCTGCGCGATTGGATTTCACCGTTGGCCACGGTGATGCGCGAACTTCCGAGCGTGACATGGAAGACGCCGTAGATTAGCAGCAGATCGCAGAGACCGAAAATGATGAAAAAGAACGCGGGAGCATGAGAGCGAAACAATCCGTAGACCGTTGCGCTCCAGACTACAGTGGCCGCCAACATCAACAGCGCGCGGCCCGGATTGCGGAAGGCTCGAAAATAGAATTCCGTGCCGCCCGATTGCATGGACACGATTACCTTTGTATGCGCCGGCTGTGTGGCGGCGGTGGAATCCGATTCGCCTGGCACCGACGCGAACCCGAAGCCGAACGATCCGGAAAAAGCCGAAGATTGCGAGTCTCGCGCCGACTCCGCCGATGATGCAGTCCGAAATACGGGCAACTCGAAATCGTCCGAGTAGTTCACACCCGGCACGTCCGCTTGCGCATGGAGCAGCCAAAGAACCTGATCATCCGGATTGTCGTGATAGGTCACGGAGCTCTCTGGAGGGATGGGAAAATCCACAGGAATCATGCGGCCGAGCGGTCCGGGCCCCACCGCTCCCGACGGAACGTTCTGTTCGGCCTGCCAGAGAACCGCTTCATGCGTGCTGCGGCTATCGCCGGAGCCAGTGATCATTCTTCGCACGCAGGAGAGCCGCAGGTCGATCCCATGCTGCGCCTGGGCTTCGAGCTTCAGATGAATGCGGCCTCCGACGCGGTCGCCGGGAGAAAACGGCAGCGAATTGAATTCGAAATAGGTATTGCCAAAACGCCGGTGACGAATCGTCGCGCGCATGGCATTGGCGATCAGAATCGCGCCAAGCAGATTGAAGCCAAGGAGGATAAATACGCGTGGGTCGCTGCTGCGCGCCATCTTCGGGACCATACCGAAGAGAAAAGGAAGGGTAATCATGTTGCAAAGAATGGCGATCACCCAGTAGGTGAGCTCGCTCTTCTTATTTGAGCTTTCCGCGCGGCGGCCGGCCCAATCTGTCCGCCAGAGCCAGGGAGAGAGTGGATTTGACTCTTCGATGGCGGCCTGCTTCTTGAGAAGACCGTAGCCGGCAATCGCTCCGTAGATGAGCCCGCCGCCGATGACGGCGAAAAACAGGCCAAGCATCACTCCGAACAGCTTGCTCCCGTTTGCAGTGTTACCATGGCCGACAAGCTGGGTATAGGCAAAGAAAAGCCCCACCCCAAAGAAGGGGAGCCCGAAGAGGGCCAGGAAAGCGGCAGCGCCCTTGGAAGGCCGAGTCATACCCTAATTCTAGGGTTGAGCGGGCGAACAAAGCGCAGGCCAGTCTTGGATTTGTTCTTCTGGTTATTGCTGGGGAGTCCGCGTCAGCGCCTGCGTGGGCAGCGAGGCCCTTCTGCCGTTTCATTGACTCATTGAGACGCTAGCGATGGATTCGAATTTAAGAGCGCGTTCAAGTCCGCAACGATTTCCGTGGCAATTTTCTTGAGATCGTCATCGGAGGGGGTTTTATCCATCTCAAATCGAGCCACCGGCGAATAGGAGGTCACCGTGATGACCGGCCCGTGTTTCGCATCATTGCTCGGCGGCTTGGCCAGCTCGTAGAGCGGCTGTTCGGGACGCGCCAGATTATCGACCCCCACATAGAGCAACATCTTGGGAGCTGTGGAATCGCTTCCGACGAGCAAACGACGGATGCGATTCTGCTCGTCGGGCTCGGCGAACACGCCGCGGATTCGCAGCCCCGCGTGCGGAACGGTTTCTCCTCCATGAACGCGGCGAACGGTGTAGCCAGCCTTTTCCAATATTTTTACCAAGTTGATCGACATGGCACTGAGAAGTGCGGCCGCTCTGTTGCTGGGTCCATCGTCGGAGTCGGGGTCGAGCGCTTTTGAAGATGCCGGAGAGCCCGGCGACTTGCTCGAAGGATCGCCTGACGCCGAGCCAGAAGCAGGGCGCGGCGCAGATGGCGCGCCGTCTGAAGGCTCGCTCGTGGCAATCGGGACAGGTGATCCTGGCTGGGTTCCTCTCCTTGCGCGGCGAGCTACAACATCCAACTCGAAATCACTTACGTAGACGAGCTTGGAAGTGCCAGAGGATGGATTCGAATCTTGCGAGGCGCGAAGCACCGCGTGGGCTTTCGTGCTCGGATCAGAGAAAGCGAAAGAGCCGAAAAGAAACGCGAGCAGGGCCAGACAAAAAACCTTCATGCGGGTACCTCGCGTGGCAAGGAATTGTCGGGCCAGGGCAAGCCACGTCCGTATGATGACGCGAAATGATAAGAAGATGCGCTCTCGCGGCCTTAAAAGGTAAAGGATCCGGTAAATGGATCGACGACCGGCCGGATTTGGCGCATCGTGAATGGCGCTGCTCTAGCCGGGGCTAATAGCCTTCCGTTGCGGCGAGGATGGCGCGCGTTTTGTGATTCCAGAGGATGAGCCGGGTGCCGGGATACCGGGCGCCGAGGATCGTCAGACGCTTTCGGGCAATCTCCAGGTCCTGCTGACACTCCAGCCAGAGATGCCTGCCGTCCGCGTCCTCGATCAGAATGTCGTAGAAAGATTGGGTCATCGAAGATACGGGTGCCTCCAAGGTGAACTACCTCCCTTAGAGTAGTGATGGTGGCGGGCAAATCGTTTCAAACTGGAAATGATGCCTGGGGTGGAAGATTGTCCCAGATTATGCCGTTTTCGGAGACCAAAATTTAGCGAGCAATCGCGCCCTTGAGCTGGCCAAGTGCGGGGGCTAAGCCGAGTTGCTGGAGCATCCCGAGCGCGTCCCAGTTGATGTAGGAATCTATGATCTTTCCGTTCGCGATGTGGTTGATGGTGATTCCATCGACGGACATTTTCTTGTTGGTGGCAGGAATCCCCATGAACTCGCCCCTGTGAGTACCGGCAATATTCCAGGAAACCACGAGCTTTTCGTCTTCCGCCACCATGTCGTCGATGGAGAAGCGCAGATCCGGAAACCCGCTTAAGAATCGAATGACCTGGGTCTTATAGGCTTCGGGGCCGATCGAAGAATCGGACGCGTTGTTGTCATGAAGGGCGTGACTGGGGGAAATGATTTCGCTGATGAGATCCAGCCGGCGGCCATTCCAGACTTCTCCGTAGAGCCGGCGAATGATTGCTTTGTTTTCCGCGGACATGAGAATTGTCCTCCTCCTCCGGGCGAGTGGTTTCAACATCCCTGGAGTTGGGGCCTTGCCTCACGGAACCATTGGCTGGGGGAATGAGAAGGGTGAGGCTCGTCAGAGCCTACTCCCAGGATGTTTCGTTTGCAATCCAGTTCGCTGGAGCGAGGGGTGAACGCGGTGGACAACTGGCCGCGACGACTGGGAAGTCCACATTTCGCTCACATCGCGGGATGTAGGCAATCTCCGCCCAGCGCCGCGCCTCCGCCGTCGTTCATGCAGGCCTGAGAACAAGGGGCACGGTCGTTGGAGCTAACAGCCTTCGGTCTCTTCCAGGATGGAGCGGGAGTGGCGATTCCAAAGGGTGATTTTGGTGCCGGGATACTGGCCAGCAAGCGCTGGGAGCCGCTGCCGGGCAGCATCCAAGTCCCTAAAACTTTCCAATTCGAGGTGCTGGCCGTCGGAATCCATGATCAAAATGTCGTAAACAGCATCTAGCGCCAGTGAGGCCTTTGCCGCCATGGTGCACTCCTTCCTATAGAGTAGTGACGAACAAAAAAATCATTTCAATCGAGGATCTGGGCCAACGGCCAAGTTATGCCATTCTTCTATTACCACTCACGAAATGTAAAATGAGCAGAACCAGGCCAATGACGAGCAAGACGTGAATCAGGCCGGTGCTGACATGAAACGCGAGAAACCCCAGCAACCAGAGCACGATTAAAACCGCCGCGATTAATCCGAGCATGACAAGATCTCCTTTTTTTCTGCGGACAAACAACAAGAGACCTCATCTCGAGGATGCAGGAGGCGCCTGCAGAGAGGAAGATCCCGTGCAGACGGAGTCTAGGAGTTTGAGTAAAGCCAAGTCTGTTCAGTTTGGGACACCATCGTGGAGGCAGAACTATCGCCAGGACTTACACGATCGAAGAATTGCGGCCAGCCGAGGTGAACACCATTTTGATGCTCGAACTGCGGGCGCGGGGCACCGGCACACGCAGAGCAACCCGCGGAAAATAAAAAGGGCCGCTGAATTGTCAGCGGCCCTTTGCAAAACTATAAATTTGTTTTTCTCTTTGACTCGACACGATCTGCCAGAATCTGCCCGAAACTGCCGTGACTTCAGCCGGAGCCGAAGAAGGGCAGCGCGAGAAACTCGAAACGTGTAATCCGTGAGGTCCGTGAGGACCGCAGATTACATTGCGTGGCATAGTCCGCACACCATAGCGGATTGAGCCACGACTACTTTAGAAAGGAGGTGATCCAGCCGCAGGTTCTCCTACGGCTACCTTGTTACGACTTCACCCCAATCATGGGTCATACCTTGGGCGCCTGCCTCCTTGCGGTTAGCGCGGCGACTTCTAGTACAACTCACTTTCGTGATGTGACGGGCGGTGTGTACAAGGCCCGGGAACGTATTCACGGCGTCGATCTGATACGCCATTACTAGCG
>JABCZR010000032.1 GCA_013289585.1 Acidobacteriota bacterium
CCGGGTTCGGCTCGTTTTCCAATCTCGACGACCTGGCAGGGAAGGAAATCTATGTCAATCCGCTCACGATCGCCTACCAGGAACTGCTGAAGTTGAACGACTCGCTGCAGAAAACAGGCAAGACACCCATACATGTTCGGGAAGCTGACAAGAATCTCACCGACGACGATCTGGTCCAGATGGTCAACGCCGACCTGATCCCCGCCACCATCACTACGCAGGACCGCGCCGAACTGTGGTCAAAGGTCTTCGATAACTTAAGGACGCATCCCGACGTACCTCTCGTCACCGAGGGACAAACCGCGCTGGTTATGCGCAAGAACAATCCCCAGCTCAAACAGCTTGTGGATGAATTTCTTGTCAGCCACGGAGTTGGTACGTCTTTCGGAAACACCATCTTGCGTCGCTACTTGAAGAATACCAAATGGGTGAAAAATTCTACGTCCGGCAAAGAGATGGAAAAGTTTCGCGCCACCATTGCGCTGTTTCAGAAATATGCCGCGCAATACGATTTTGATTACCTGATGCTGGCCGCACAGGGCTACCAGGAGTCCATGCTGAACCAGAACCTGCGCAGCCCGCGGGGTGCGGTGGGCATCATGCAGGTCATGCCCAGATATGCCGCCGCCTCACCCATTAACATCGCCAACGTGGGTGTAGCCGACGCCAACATCCACGCCGGGGTTAAGATGCTGCGCAACATCGCCGATACCTACTTCAACGACCCCAAGCTGAATCCAGTCGACCGCACGATGTTCGTCTTTGCCAGCTACAATGCCGGCCCGACCCGCGTCGCCCGCCTGCGCAAGCAGGCCGCAGAAAGCGGACTCAATCCTAATGTCTGGTTCGAAAACGTTGAACTGATAGCCGCCCAGGACATCGGGCAGGAAACCGTCACCTACGTCCGAAACATTTACAAATACTACGTAGCCTACAAGCTGGCTGCAGAGCGGGAAGCGGAACGTAAGAAAGCGGTCGAGAACCGACCATAGGCCCTAGGGATGTTCCAAGAGGATTGAACCATTTGATCTGCCGAACCGCATTTCGTGTATTCGGATAACCGTTGGTAACAGGGATTATCACCATCTATCTCATTTCGAGATAGGTCGTGCGAAGAGGATTTCTCGAGAGTTATCCGAACCGTGGGCGTGGGCCCGTCTGCGAGGCTAGTTTCCGATAACGCGACTGAGCACGTTCCTCAGAGATCGTGTTATAAGACTTGTCGCTGGTGCGGCGCGCCACCCAACGAAAGACCCCAAATGGATCCTGTTGCCCGGGTCGTAATTGAGATTGCCGGTATCCTCCTACTGGGGGCACTTGGCGAGTTCATCTTTGCGCGGACCCGCGTGCCGGATGTGGTCTGGCTGGTGGCCGCCGGCATTCTTGCTGGCCCCATATCCGGTCTTATCCCTTCAGGTCTTCTCAAGCCGGGCGTCCCGTTTTTTGGGGCGATCGCCCTTACAGTCATTCTGTCGAGTGGAGCGTTTCGTCTCCAACTTACCGATGTGGCCGCGGCCGCGCCGCGCGGAATTTTTCTGGGTTTGTCGGGATTCGTTTTTTCCGTGATCGCGGTCTGCGGGTTCTTTTGGCTGTCAACAAAACTTGGTTATGTGCGCTCGTCGCCGCCATTGGCATGGGTGATGGTAGGCGCCATAGTCGGTGGTACCAGTTCGGTTGTGATTATCCCGACAATGGCCATGGCTCGGGTGCCTTCCAGAGTAGCGCGTCTGCTGGAGGTCGAGTCCTCCGCAACTGACGCGCTCAGTGTCATTGTGACGATGGTACTAATCGATTTGGTTGTGAACGGCAGTGCAGACATCTCTCGCCCATTCGTCGCTCTGGCCAGACAACTCGGTGTCGGGGTGGCCCTCGGTGCGATTGCGGCTGCATTGCTTGTCCCCGGAATACCCGCGATGCGGGACAAACCTCACGGCTACACCATATTTCTTGCGTCAATGCTTGCGTTATATGGCATCAGCGATTTCTTTGAGGGAAACGGCGCCATGGCGGTGCTCGTCGCGTCGCTCTTGATCGGCAACGCTTCGGCTATCGTGCCGCGCCTGTTTCCAGGCGCCCGCGGACTAGCATTCTCAGCAACGGAGACAACACGAGTCATGCAGGACCAGATGGCGTTCCTTATCAAGTCGTTCTTCTTTTTTCTCATTGGCTTGATGTTCCCGACGGACCTGAGGCAGATCGTGCTGGCGGCCGTCGCTGTGCTGTTCCTCATAGTGATGCGGGTCCCAGCTGTACTGCTGTCGACGAGAAGCATGGGACTAGGGAAGAAGGAGTTCTGGTTCCTAACTGCGGCCATACCTCGCGGTCTTGCCGCCGGTGTGCTGTCCACGCTTCCGATGCAACTTGGAGTTCCGGGAGCGGAGAATCTGGCCCCAGCTATATTCGCGGTAATTGTCCTCAGCGTCCTCGTTTTTGCGATCGGCTTCTCGATAGTGGGCCGCTTGCCCGACCAATGAGGACATCTCGCGAGCTGGTTAACTGTTCCAAATTTAAGATCATCACGAATTATCCTTCAACGTGAAGCGAAGATAGAGGTATCCAATCGAGCCCGCCGCCAAGGACGCTCCGAGAACCGCGACTTTTGCCGTTGCAACCAAGGCTTCGTCCCCGAAGGAGAGGCCACTTATAAACAGAGCGACAGTAAATCCCACACCCGCCAGAATGCCGACCCCGGTAATCCCTGACCACGTCAAACCTTCCGTCATCCCGGCAATTTTCGACTGCACGGCCAGAAAAGAAAATGCGGTAATTCCCACCGCTTTCCCCAAAACCAGGCCCAAAAGAATCCCCAGAGCGATGGGACTTGAAATCGCCAATTTCAACTTTTCGGCGGACAAGTTCACTCCTGCGCTTGCTAACGCGAATAACGGAAGAACGAGGTAACAGACCCATGGGTGCACACTTCTCTCCAGGCGCTCGGCAATCGAATCCGTGCCACGGAGAAGTTGATCCAGAGCTGACAGTGTTGCCTCCGCTGACGATTTCTCCTGACTTGAGATCTGTGCTCGGAAGTTTCTCAACAGGGGCTCCGCGCTTTCAGGGAGTTCCTCCGGACGAAATTTTGGTTTGATCGGCGCGATGAGTCCCAAAATGACTCCCGCAATCGTTGCATGCACCCCAGAACTTAGAACCGCAGCCCAGAAAAAAAAGCCCACCACCGCATAGACGGAGACTGGAACCCGACGCACTGAAATGACTACGAGCAGCGCCAGCAAACCGCCCGCCACTGCCAGAGCCGATAGAGAAATCTTGGGCGTATAGAAGAACGCGATCACGAGGATCGCTCCCACATCGTCGACGATTGCCAATGCGAGCATGAACACGCGCAGGCTCGAAGGGATGCGCTTACCGAGCAAGGCAAGAACCCCCATTGCGAACCCTATGTCCGTCGCCATGGGAATACCCCAACCGCGAGCGCCCGGGCCCGATCGATTCAACGTGAAATAGAGACTCGCAGGGATGATCATGCCGCCGAGCGCCGCCATGATAGGAAGAGCCGCTTGACGAAAAGAAGACAATTCACCTTTCACGATCTCACGCTTGATCTCCAGCCCCACCACCAGGAAAAAAAGCACCATCAACCCGTCATCAATCCAATGATGCAGGTCCATCGAGAGAAGCGGGCGGCGTCCTATTTGCACGGGAAGCTTCCAGAGAGCGAAATAGGAAGCGCTCCAAGGAGAATTTGCCCACACCAGGGCAACAACCGTCGCACCAAAGAGAAGGACCGAACTGGAAGTCTCGCTCTGGACGAAGCGCTCAAGCATCGACCTCGGGTCCGGCAGAAAGCGATTTGGACTGGCAGCAGAGGGAAGAGTTTGCATGGGAATCGAATTTACGGATGTGAAGTTGCTGGATTAGCCGCCGTAACCGTATGTTTCTGCCAGTCGGAGTCGGTGAGATTCCAGCCGCCTCCGAGAGCGAGATAGAGCTGAACGATTACCAGCCGCCGATTTAGCTCAGTCTGCGCCAGAGCATTTTGCTCAGGGTATAACTGGAGTTGAGCATCGAGCACTTCAAAGTAGCTGGCGCGCCCGGCCGAATAGCGCTGTAAGGAAACCGTGACCGCCTGCTGGTAGGCAGCTACGGATCGCGCCTGCTCGATGCGAGTGGCCTCGAACTTCTGTCGAGAAATGAGAGCGTTTGAAACGTCCGTGAAGGCGTTCAGGGCGGTTTGCTCGTACTGCAGCTTTGTCTGCTGCCAGAAAGCAACTGCCTGACGCTTCTGTGCAGTGAGAGCGCCTCCCTGATAGATGGGGCCGGTAAAATTGCCCGCGATGCTCCAGACATTTGCATTGCCGGCGGTAATTCGAGAGAGTGGCGTGCTCGCCTGTCCAAGAAGAGCGGTGAGGCCAATCTGTGGAAAGAAATTTGCGATCGCCACGCCGACCTGGGCGTTGGCCGCGCGGACTTGCTGTTCGGCGGCGAGAACATCTGGACGCCTCTCCAGAAGAGCGGAAGGCAAGCCGACGGGAATATCAGGCGGAACAATTTCGTCCAATAGTTTTGCGGTGTGAACAATCGGGTGGGGATTGCTACCCAGAAGAACACTGATTACGTTCTCCTGCAAGGCTATCTGGCGTTCAAATTCCGGGATATTAGCGGCTGAGCCAGCCTGAGCAGCCTCGGCGCGGGACGTATCGAGCTTGGAGGCAACCCCTCCCTCGTAGCGCTGATTGAAAAGCTTGAGTGTGTCGCCGAACGATCCGGTCGTTTCCTTGGCAATCTGGAGTTGCAGCTCCAGGCCGAGGAGCTGGAAGTAGGCCTGCGCAACTTCGCTTGTCAGGCTGAGCAAGACGCCGCGCCGCGCTTCTTCCGTGGAAAGATATTGCGCTCGCGCGCTTTCATTAAGGCGGCGAATGCGGCCCCAGATGTCGGCTTCCCACGCAACGCTTCCGGCTGCCAGGAAAGACCCTCTTACTGTGCCTGCCCCGGGAGCCACCGCTCCCAGGAATTCATTTTTTCCGTCGCTGGCGCCGACTGAGTAATTCACGAATGGCAGGAATTGAGAACGGGCTACAGCAGCCATCTGGCGCGCCTGCTCGACACGGGAAACCGCGATGGCGAGATCGTAGTTGTTCGCAAGGGCAGCGTCGATGAGCGCTTTCAGTTCGTCGTCTTTGAAAACTTCCCACCAGGGCTGATCCGCATAGGAAGCTTGCTGCGCTCGGCCTTCTTCACCACGAAAATCGGTAGGGACGTTGACGTTGGGGCGAGAGTATTTCGGCCCCACGGCGCAACCGGAGAAAAAAAGAGCTGAGAAAAGGACTGCGGCAATCATGGAGCGGCAAAATCCGCATCGCTTGTCGCGAAGCGCCGGTTCGGTCGTGGAGGTTCTTACGTTCATCGGGAGCAAAAAACCTATTTCGTTTCTATTAGATCAATCAGCATGTCCGGGGCTGGGAGAAGGCAAACCGGCGGCACCCGCTTCTGGCGCTTTGGAAGCTTCGACCCTTGCCCCGCTAACCCGTTCAATCATGTAGAAAAGCGCTGGAATAATGAAAATCGCGATAAAGCTGGCGGCGAGCATGCCTCCGATTACGGCGGTGCCCATCACCTGGCGCGAAACGGCGCCGGAACCCGTTGCGCGCCAGAGCGGCACGCAACCCAGAATGAAAGCGAAAGACGTCATCAGAATGGGCCGCAAGCGTAGCTTGGCTCCTTCCAGCGCAGCGTCGGAAA